>CAVRVD010000014.1:0-527909 GCA_963724535.1 uncultured Actinomycetota bacterium | reverse complement strand
GGTCCCGGCGAGGAGGCCTTGGACGCCGCCGGCGGCGGCGAGGCCGACCCGCAGCGCGGCGCCGGAGCCGGTGTGCGGGTCGATGAACGCGAGCAGTTTGAACAGGGCCAGCGGGGACGCCACGCTGATCACGATCAGGACGACGCCGGGCAGGGCGGTACCGACCGCGGCCTGCGCCCCGGCGGCCTGGCCGGTGGCGACGCCGGTGGTCATCTGCACCCCGACCCCGAGGACCAGCACCATCAGTGGGGGGGTCAGCGCGGCGCAGTGGAACCAGCGCAGCGAGGTGAAGAACCAGCCCCGCCCGACCTGGGACAGCAGCCCGGCCGCGCAGATCGGGGTGGTGGCCGCCAGCACCATCAGCGACCCGGCCCGGGTCAGCAGGACCAGCAGATGCCCGATCGCGGCCAACCACAACACCAACCCGAGCAGACCCAGGACGGTGGCCACGGTCGCGTCGGTGATGTCGGAGACCGAGAAGGCGGCCCAGGGCTGCCACGCCGACCACGAGGTCACCTTCAGGAGCGAGGCCATCAACGCCTCGGTCAGGCCCGAGCAGGCCGCCACCACCGCGACGGCGTAGACGACCCACGCCGCCCACACCACCGCGAACTGGGCCAGGCCGAGGAACAGCTCCCCCAGCGCCCGTCCGTCCCGGCGGAGCAGCGCGGTGCCGAGCTGGACCATCCCCATGATCGTCGCGAGGGTCCCGGCGATCCAGAACGTCGTCGCGTACAGGCCCGCCCCGGGCCCGCCCTCACCCAGGTCGGGGGTCAGGAACGCGTCCATGATCCCCAGCACCATCCGCAACGCGAACAGGCCGGCGTGCCACAACCCCAGCATCGCCGCGGTCCACCCATCGGCGACGACCTTGGCGGCCGTCCCGGCCAGGTAGCCAAACGGGTTCACCGTGTCATACCACGCGTCGGCCGGCACGGCTCAGCCCTCCCCACCCGCGGGGACCCAGGTCCGCCACCCCGCCCGGAGTGCGGCCGGGCTGCCGGGCCACGTCGACGGGGCCCGGGCCGGCGCCGCACCGCCGGCGATCCGCCACGCCTCGCCGGTCCACTGCATCCGCTCGCAGTGCCCGTACCCGATCCGGGCCCGGGCGGCGATAGTGGCCTCGACGTCCAGCAGCACACACGCCAGCGTCCAGTCCGGCCCGTCGACCCCTTTGACCTGGGCGGCGACCGGGCGGACCCTCACCACCGTGGTCAGGTCCTTGACCGGGCCCTGCCCCGCCGCGGTCAAGAAGACCTGCACGCTGCGCGTGAGCTCCCACGCCGGGGCGCCCACCCCGCCGGGCAGTGCCCACGCCTGGTACACCTCACCGGCCCGGGCGATGCTCATCTCGCCGAGGACGGTGACCGTGATCGCGGCCAGCTGCCCGACCGCACCCCCGGGGGTGTGCGGGAACCCGGACGCCACGCCCGCCGCCCCGGGACGGGTCGCGGCCGGGACGGTGATCGCCGGCGCGGGCCGGGGGGCCGGGCCCGTCGGGCGGGCCGCGGCCGGGTCGACGGCCAGCATCGGTGCCGCTGCGATCGCGTCCCGGCGAGCCGGCCCCGATACCGGCCACACCGGCCCCGACGACTGCGTAGCGCCGCCTTCGCCACCGGGCCGATCCGTGACAGACGCGACTGTCGGCGTCGCGGCGGCGGTCCAGGCCAGGTGGACGGCGTACCCGAGGCCGGCCAGCAGCAGCACCCCCACCACGACGATGACGGCGAGGAACGCCAGCAGCCGGCGCCGGTCCCAGCCCCCCACCGGCGTGGACGTGGTCGTGGTCATCCGATGCAGCCCGTCCCGACGATCGCGGCCACCATCGCCGGCAGCACGACATACCCGATCGCACACATGAAGATCACCGCGAGGCTGACCACGCCGATCTTGGACGCGTGCGCCATTCCGAACATCCGCCCGGCGACGATCGCCCCCAACCCGGTGACCACCGACACCGCGAACAACGACAGCACCCCGAACAACACGTACCCCGAGATCTGGTTGATGTACGTCGCGGCGTTCCCCGGAGCGACCGGACAGATCCGCGCCGCCACCACCGCCTCGGCACCCCACACGCCGATCATCGACGCCCTCCCTCCGTGATCAGGGTCCGGCCGATCGGCTCGGCCACCTCGAGCACGGCGGCGGCCGCGCGCACCAGCTCCGGCGGCAGCGGCGTCCCGTCCAGACCAGAGCGGGCCAGACGCCGGCACGGCGGGACCGGGACGACGCGGCCCGCCTCCCGCAACGCGTCCAGTCGCGGCGTGGCGCGGCAGAGAGGGCGGTGTCCCAGCGCTTCATCGGCGGCCCCAGCACGGCGGCCACGACACGGTCGGTGCCGAGCAGGTCCAGGACGGTGTCGAGGCGGCGGATCCCGGTGACCGTCGCCACCGTCGCGACAACCACCGTCGATGCCCCCGTGAGGTAGTCACCCAGCCAGCACGTCGCGCCGGCGCCGACGAGCTGGCCGATCTCCCACGAGACGTCCACGACGGTCCGGACCGTCCCCTCCGCTACGGGCAACGGCATGGCCAAACCCTCGGGACCGGCGAGGATCTCGGCGCACCGCTCGACGACGATCTGGTCGCGCCGTCCGCGCAGCCACCCGGCCTGCTCGCCGACCTCGGCCGTGACCGCCGTGACCAGGCCCGACGCCGACGCCGACGCGCACTCCACCACCCGGCCCGGGCGGCCGTCCGCGGTGGCCAACGCCACCGCCAGGGTCGAGGCCCCACACGAACCCACCGCACCCACCACCGCGATCACCTCCTCGCCCGGGACCGGGGACCCACCCCACCGAGGTGCCGACACCGCCGGATGCGACGGCGGGGCTGTCGGCGTCGGCCGTGTCGGTGGTCCCGACCACATTCGGCGCGGGAGCCAGCCGGGACGCACCGGGTGTCCCGGCGGGCCGGAAGGCGCCGGTCTGGACGGCGGCCCAGGCCCGCTGGAGCTCGGCGACCGATACCGCGGCGCGGGCCTGCGCCGGGCTCATCGTGTGTCCCCGATCAGCGCTTGGCGCCGGACCGTCACAGCGGCGCGGACCTCGGCCGGGCTGAGGGCCTGCAGCGCCTGCTGCTGGGCGTCGCGGACGGCGCGCAGCCGCACCAGGCAGCCCTCCAGGGCCGCGACGGCCTCCTCCTCGGTGCCCGCCACGTCGACCACGTACGCGATCCAGTCCAGGTCCCTCGTGTGTCGGCCACCGCGACCACCCCCTTCCCGCGCCCCAGGGCATGGCGCAGGCGGCGGGCGGTCACGCCGACCACGGCTCGACCGTTCCCGCGCAGGCCGCCGCCAAAGCGGCCAGGCAGCGGCGGGCCCGCCGCCGCACCGTCACCGGGGCGATCCCCCACTGCCGGGCCACCCGCGCCGACACGTCGTTGGCCATGAACCCGCCATGCCCGCGGCCGATACGCCGGGTCCCGGCCCCCTCGGCGGCCGCGACCAGACTCCACAGCAACGCCCGGTCCTCGACCGTGATCACGTCGCGGGTGCACGCCCACTCCAACACCGCCCCCAGCTCGCCGGCCGGGTCATGCTCGCTCTCGGCGGGCGGGGCGGCGGGGACCGCGCCCAACTCGACCGGGTCCACCGGCCAGGTCCGGGCCCACGTCGGATCGACCCGCCCGGTCTGCGAGGCCACCCCGCAGTCCCGCAACACGCCGACCCGGGTGTTCCACAGGATGTTCGCGGCGACCTTCCGCAGCCGCCGCCACGGGAACGTCCGGACCTGGATCCACAGCTGCGCCGCGACCAGCTCATCGATCCGCGGCGACAGCGACCGCAACCGGGCAGCCACCGTGCACGCCCCCGGCAGCAGCACCCACGCCAGCACCGCCGCCGCCGCCACGTCGTCGTCGCCGTCGACCGCTGCGATCTCGGTCAACGCGACCAGCACGTCGTCGACGTCCGCCGGCGGCGCCGTCCGCGACCACTCCCGCAGACCGCCCACCCCATCGACACCGGCGAGCACCTCATGCCCGATGGCCCACTGCGGCCACCGCGCCGCCGCCGTCCCCAACACCTCGTCCGAGGTCGAGCCCAACCCCAACTGCTCGGCCACACCCATCACGTGCTCCCTTCGCCGTGTCCCACACGGCGCACGGTCGCCCGCTCACATCACCCGATCCGTCCCCCAACCACCGTTCCCCCGCGGGGGAACACGAAGGGGAACGCCCCGTGTGCCCAGGTCAACGCACCGTTCCCCCTCTTCTTGCCGTCGAGGTGGGCCGCGACAGCGCACCGCGAGCAAGAAGCCCCCGGGGGGACCGGCGGACAAGGAGAGGCACGTGGCGTCGTCGCCCAGGCCGACCGCGCGGCGCCGGCAGCGACGGCCCCCCACGTCCATGTGCGACCACGCAGGACCGGGCAGGCGGTCGCGTCAGGACGAACCCCGGACGGTCACCCAGCCGGGAGCCAGCCAGACCCCCAAGACCGTGTCCTTCGCCCGGTCCCTACCCGCCACGGTGTCGGTGGCAGGCCGTCGGGGCGTTCCGCCACGGGGGCACGAGGTGGGGCGCCGCGGTACCCGAGGAAGGGCGAGCATGAGCGATATCGCCGGCGCGGTCGCACGCGTCCGGGGTGCGTCGCACGCGTTCCGGGTGCGTTCGACACGCCGACCCTGCCGCTCCTCCCCCACCGTCAGGCGCCCATCCTCGTGTCGGCTTTCGCCGCTCGTTCACCCGTGACACTCAGCCCATTCCCCCCGCCCGGCCCGCGCCCAGGCAACGCACCGGTTCCCAAGCTCTGAGCGAGCGGGCAGGCGATGCCATCCCGACCACCAGGGTGTCGTCGTCCTCGTCGGTCAGGAGGTGCGTTCCATCGGGGTGCAGCCTCCTGACGTCGGGTGCTCGGTGGGGGGCCGGTCAGGTCCGCGCCGTTCAGCATGGGTCGCGGGCTCCGTCACCGCTCGGGGCGAGAGGGACGGTGGAATCTCAATCGAGGACGGTGCATCTGGCGCCGCGTGGCCGGTGGTGAGCGGGTCGGGAATGCGACGTGGATGGTGGTCCGCGAGCCGACCGGGCAGCGCTGCAGGCGAGCATGCCCGCGGCGTCGTGTCGTGACGATCGTGCGGTCTTCTCCGAGGGCCATCGCATAGCCCGGGGCTGGGGCGGTAGATCGCCGGCGGTGTACCGCACCGACCGCGACCTGACCTTGATAGCGTCACGGACGGCACGCAGGACACCGGACGGCGAAGGTGGGTGCCGGATGCGTTTCGTGACCTACGTCGAGGACGACGGTCCGCGGGTGGGTGTCCTGGACGGGGCCGACGTGCATGCGATGCCTGCGGGTGTCTCGCTGATCGACCTGCTCGGTGACGACGGTGAACGTCTCGTGGACGCAGGTGCGCGAGCGTTGACGGACCCGGATCGGGTCCGCGGGTATGACGGGGTCCGGTTGCTGGCACCGATTCCCACGCCGCCGACCGTGCGGGACTTCATGACCTTCGAGAGGCACTACGCGGGGGTCCTGCTGATGATCTCGCCGGACGCGACCGTCCCGCGGCAGTGGTACGACGCCCCGGTGTTCTACTTCACCAACCCGTACGCGGTGATCGGACCCGACGACCCGGTCCCGATCCCACCGGGCTGTGAGGTGTTCGATTTCGAGTTGGAGGTCGCCGCGGTCATCGGACGCGCCGGCCGTGATCTGACGGCCGAGGCGGCGGAGGCGCACATCGCCGGGTACACGATCCTGAACGACTGGTCGGCGCGGGACATCCAGTTCGAGGAGATGCAGGTACGCCTGGGCCCGGTGAAGGGGAAGGACACGGCCACCACCCTGGGACCGGTGCTGGTCACCGCGGACGAGCTGGCGCCCTACCGCAGCGGCACGTCGTTCGATCTGGCGATGACCGCGGCGGTCAACGGCGTCGTCATCGGCCAGGACCGGTTGAGCTCGATGCACTACTCCTTCGGCGAGATGCTCGCCCACGCCTCCCGCGGCACCCAGGTGCGCCCCGGCGACGTGCTGGGGTCGGGGACCTGCGGCGGCGGCTGCCTCGCCGAGCTGTGGGGTCGGCGGGGCCGCGACGCCCACGCCCCACTCGGTGACGGCGACGTCGTCACGGTGTCCGTGGACCAGCTCGGCACGCTCACCAGCCGGATCACCCCCTACGCACCTCGCTACGGCCGGCCGTGAGGAGCGCCCGGGTGCGTGACCGCGCCGATCTGGGGCCCCCGGAACTGGTCGAGGTCAGCGACGGCGTGTTCGCCTACGTCCAACCGGACGGGAGCTGGTGGATCAACAACACCGGTCTGATCGTCGGCTCGCAGGGCGCCACCAGCATCGACACCTGTTCGACCGAAGCCAGAACACGCGCCTACCGCCGAGCGATCGCCCGGGTCACCGACCGACCGGTGCGCCTGCTGGTGAACACCCACCACCACGGGGATCACACCTTCGGCAACTACCTGTTCGACACCGCCACGATCGTGGCCCACGAGCGGACCCGCGAGGAGATGCTGGCCTTCGGCCTGCCCCACCGGCTGCCGTTCTGGGACCCCGTCGACTGGGGCGACCTACGCCTCGACCCGCCGTTCCTGACCTACACCGACGCCGTCACGGTGCACGCCGACGACCTGGCCTGCCACGTGCGTCATGTCGGGACACCGGCGCACACCACCAACGACTCGATCATCTGGCTGCCCGAGCGGTCCGTCCTGTTCAGCGGCGACCTGGTCTTCAACGGCGGCACCCCGTTCCTGCTGATGGGATCGGTCGAGGGAGCAATCGACGCCCTACAACGGGTCGTCGAACCCCTGGCCGCGGCCACGATCGTGCCCGGGCACGGACCGGTCTGCGGCCCGCAGGTCATCGCGTCCACACTGACATACCTGGAGTTCGTGATCGACCTCGCCCACCGTGGCAGGGCAGCGGGCGCCACCCCGCTCCAGGCAGCCCGGGACACCGACCTCGGACCGTTCGCGGACTGGCTCGACCCGGAACGGATCGTGGGCAACCTCCACCGCGCCTACGCCGAACTGGATGGCCTACCCCGCGGCGGCCGCATCGACGTCATCGCCGCCCTCACCGACATGGTCGACTACAACAACGGCCGACCACTGACCTGCTGGGCCTGACCCATCCGCACAGCCCAGCCGCGGATCCGTCCGGTCGTGCCGGGGCGCGGATCCGCCCGGACACGCTTGAGGGTCGAATGCTTCCGCTCATGCCGATGAGCGGATGTCTGGGTGCACCGTGACGCCGTAGCGGGCACCGAGTGACCGCATCCGCCAGCTGAGTTGGCCAGCCGTGGGCGGTGGGGTCAATCAATACCAAATCAATACCACTTCTGAGCGGGATTACTGGACGTGCACTTGTAGATCTGGATCTGGGTTCCGTTCACCTTCCCGCCGCCACGGACATCTAGGCATAGGGCGGTGTTCGCTGAAGGCCTGATCGTTCCATCAGTGCGGACCGACCACTTCTGGGCGGAAGTCTTGTTGCACCTGTAGGACTGCACTTTCGTACCGGACCGGATCAGTCCCCCTTGCACATCCAGACACTTCTTGCCGTTGAGAACCCTGATCCGGCCATAGCTCTGTGGTTCGTTGAGCCAGATCTGACGAGCGAGGCGGTTGCATGTGTACAGCTGCACCTTGGCACCGTCGGCGAGCGATCCGCCGGCAACGTCTGAACACCGACCAGAACCTGGGTTCTTGAGATCGGAGCCACCATTCTTGCTCGTCGCGGTAACACCGGTTGGGTAGGTGGTGCCCCGCTCCGCGGTCTTGACAATGAATCTTGACAGTCCGGAAGGGCAATAGACGCCTGCCCAGTGCAGATGAGGGGCGTGGTAGCGGAGGGAGCCATAGCCAGAGGCGCCTGAGTATCCGATCAGCTGCCCGCGGAGGACCTTCTGGCCCTTATTCACAATCGTACGGCTAAGGTGTGCGTACTGGGTGCATGAATCACCGCCGTGGTTGATACGCGCCTCAATACCCGAAGGGCCATTCCAGTTCTCGAAATAAACCACCCCGGACTGGGATGCCACCACGGGAGTTCCGTAAGGGAGGCCAAAGTCAACAGCGGTTCGATTGTACTTATCGTCGTGGGAGAATGTGTTGCCCGGGCTCTGGGTGATCACGTAGGCTTGGCCTGCCTTGAATGGAAGCGCATAGCCGCCTGTAGACGCGCTTGCGGGCTGGGCCACTGACGCCACCAGGGCGGCGGCCGCCAAGGCTGCCCCCAAACCGCGTCCCACGTTCCGACGACTCCCGCGAGGGATATGAGCTCTTGCGGGAGAGTTATACCAAGGCGCGGCCACGTTGGCAGCTGAACGAATTCGATACGAAGACGAATGGAAACACAACACGCTTGTTCCTCCCGCTCTAGCCAGGTTACCGACAAGGACTGTACAGGAGATCTGCGGCTTCGAATACGCGTGCGTTGCCTGGTCTACCAAATGAGGCGATAAGCCCGCTGCTGTGCAAGAAAGGGGGCTACGGGGATATGCCGCCAATCAGAAATGGGTGTGGCTCTTCTGGAGTGACCAGGTCGGTGGTGTCCGCGCTGGAGCCTGGCGCTGGGGCGCCATGTCCGGTGTCCGATTTCGGCGTGATCGGCGTGTTGGTGACGTGATGTGGGCGGGCTCCTGGTAGATCGCAAGGTTGCGAAGCCGACCGATCATGAACCAGGAGCCCGGAATGGCATCTTCCCCTGCCTGCGTGTGCTGTGTCTGCCCTGTCCACGTCCCGGCGCGTCCGGACACCGGCCCCGGTGCTGAGCCTGCCGATGCGCGAGCGGGGTGGGCCGGTCCCGCCCGGGAGCACTTGGACTCGATGGTGGCGTGGCTGGACGGGCCCGAAGCGATGGGTACCCAGCACGGTGAACTGGAGGAACGACTGCAGGTCCACTCGCGGGAGCAGTACCGGTTGCTGTTGCAGGGTCATCTGGACGAGCGGGCCCGGCGCGAGCAGCGCCGTACTGGTGTGACCGGCAGCGATGGCGTGCCACGCCCACGGGTGGAGAACGGCCACCAGCGCGGGCTGACGACGGTGTTCGGGACGGTGACGGTGACCCGCAAGGCCTACCGGGCCGTCCCCGACTCGGCTGCACCTGCCGCGTCGCCACCGCAGGTTGCCGGTGAGCCGGACGCCGGCACCGCCACGACGACGCACGCATCGTCACCGTCCCCGCAACCGCGATCGCCGGTATCGGCGCGGAACATGCATCCGGCCGATGCGGTGGCCAACCTGCCCGTGGTGCGTCAGTCCGCCGGGCTGTCCCGGCTGGCCGCGATCGAGGCCACCCGGGGATCGTTCGACGACGTCCGTGAGGCGATCGAGCGGGCGACCGGCGTTCGCTTGGGCAAGCGGCAGGTGGAGGGCCTGGCCCGCCACGCCGCGGTGGACGTGGACGCGTTCTACGCAGCTCGCCGCCCCGAGTCGTGCCCGGATCTGGTGCTCGGCCTGCAGTGCGACGGCAAGGGCATCGTGATGCGGCCGGGTCATCTGCGCCCCGGGACGGCCAAAGCGGCGGCGAAGGCCTCGGCGAAGTTGTCCACCAGGCTCTCGCCCGGCGAGAAACACGGACGCAAGCGCATGGCCGAGATCGCGGCGGTCTACGACCTGGCCCCCGAACCGCGCACCATCGACGACATCATCCCCGCCCGCCAGACCGCCCAGCAGAGCAGGACGAAGCACCGGCCGGGCCCGGTGGTGACCGGAAAGTGGTTGCACGCCAACGTCACCGACGACATCCCAGCCGTGGTCACCACGATGTTCGACGAGGCCGAGCGACGCGACCCGAACCACGAACGCACCTGGGTCGCCCTCGTCGACGGCAACCGCCAGCAGATCGACGCCATCACCGACCAGGCCACCGCCCGCAGCGTCACCGTCACCATCCTCATCGACTTCGTCCACGTGCTGGAGTACCTGTGGAAGGCCGCCTGGACGTTCTTCTACCCCGGTGATCCCGACGCCGAGACCTGGGTCGCCGACCACGCCCGGACCGTCCTGGCCGGCCGGGCCGTGGACGCCGCCGCCACCATCGCCCACCAGGCCGACACCGGCCGCTTCCGCGACACCGAACGCACCGGCGCCGACGAAGCAGTCGCCTACCTGCGGCGCAAGGCCCCCTACCTCGACTACGCCACAGCCCTGGCCAACGGCTGGCAGATCGCCACCGGGATCATCGAGGGCGCAGCCAGATTTCTGATCAAGGACCGGATGGACATCACCGGCGCGAGATGGACCGTCCCCGGCGCCGAAGCCGTCCTACGTCTACGCGCCGTCATCGCCAACGACGACTTCGACGACTACTGGCACTGGCACCAGCAACAAGAACTACGCCGCAACCACCTCGACCACTACCAACAACTCGATCTTGCCGCCTGACCCATCACGTCACTGCAGAAGAGCCACACCCATCAGAAATTCCGCTCGCACTCCGCGAAACGGTAGTTCCGCTCGCAGGCCATGGGGCGCAGACCTGGCGCAGGCCCGCTCGCTGCTGCCGCGATCCGCGCGGCCATACGCTCGTGGCTCCCCTCTATGGCAAGGGGTTTGCGGGTGCCTTTTCTTGGCTCCGGTCGGGGGCGTTGACGGCGGTGGCGGCTGCGCCGCCGGTCTTTGTCGGGGCCGCTGCGCGATGGTTGGCTGCGCCGCGCGCGTACGGGCCCGTCCCTCCGCCGTCTTCTCTGAACTGTTGTGATCTTGGAATGGCATGGGTTGTGAGGGGGTGCGTGGGATCGGCTGTGTCCTGGGGTGTCTGGGGCTTGGTGTCATGACGGGGTTCCGGGGGCGGTGATGGTGCGGGCGGCGATGTCGGGGAAGCGGGGTAGGTCGAGGTGGACCGTGGCGCGGCGGGCGGCCAGTTCCTCCAGCTGGGCGATCTTCTGCTCGGCGCTGGTGAGGCTGACGGTCAGTCCCTCGGCCTCGCCCAGCCATCTTCGTGACTGCGCTTCGGCGATGCGGGCCTGCAGGTTGGCGTGGATCTGGATGAGCCGGGGACGCTGGGCGGGGTCGGGTCGCAGCAGCGGGCATCGCAGGCAGGCGTGCTCGTGGATGCACGCGGTTGCGTAGGAGCGGCCGCAGTCGCCGAGTTCGACCTTGCGGCGTTCGAAGTTCCCGATGAATTCTTGCCATTCTTCGTCGGTGGGGGTGCGGTATTCCTCGCCGGGGCGTAGGGCGCGCCGTCGGGCGATGAATGCCCGGTGGCCGTTGATGACTTCTTCGGGGTAGACCGCCTTGTATCCCATGGTGGTGTTGATGTCGCGATGGCCGGCCACGAGTTGGGCGATGTGTGGCGGCATTCCGTGCATGATCGCGTCGGTGATGAAGAGTCGTCGTAGGTCGTGGGGGACGAATCTCAGGGGCTGCCCGGAGGGGTCGGTGACGCCGGTGGAGGTGAGCGCTTCGGTCAGGTAGGTGCGGATGGTCTTCTCGGATAAGGGCCTGGGCACGAGCTTGCGGCGCCACTGGAACAGCAGTGGCATGGGCGGGTTCGTGACTCTCTCGTGCCGGTCGTAGGAGGACACCAGTGGGACGGCGCCGGTGTCGTCCCGGATTCTGCAGATGATGGCGCTGAGCACGTCGGCGAGTTCCGGGCTGACCACGAGCAGCCGTTCCTCGTCGGTCTTCGACGGCACGATCTGCAGCAGCGGAATCAGTTCGCCGGTGGTGGGCAGCCGGTACTGGATGAGGCTGTGATGCGATAGTTCTGTCAGTTCTTCGATTCTGATTCCGGTGAGCCGCAGGACGTCTTCGATGGCCCAGGTCCAGAACGCCCGGTGTTCTTCCTGGGCGAGGTCGCGCCGCCGGCCGGTGGCTGGGTCCTGCGCCGGTGCGGTGCTGCGGCCGCCGACGCGGCGCAGGGTCTGCCCGCCGGCGGTGAACGTTTCCCCGGCCGTGGCGGCCCGACACGCGTGGAGCCGTTCCGCGGCGGCGCGGCGTTCTTGGTCGACTGCAGCGATCAGCAGGGGCAGGACGGGCAGCCGTTCCCGGGTCCGCTGGTCCATGCGTGCTTTCCGTTGCGTCTTCTGTTTCTTGCTGCCGACGTCCTGCGGGCTGATCGGGCACTTGGTGGCCCATGGCCCCCAGCGGGACGGGTCCTCCAGCGCCCATTCGGCGATGTCGAGGTAGAAGGCGCGCACCGAGATCAGGACGTGGGAGGCCTCCAGCCGCGGTGACGTGACGTCGAGGGCCTGCCCGTCGGCGGTGACCGTGCGGGTGGTCTTGATCCGGACGCGCTGCTTCCAGGCGGCCGCGACGTCGGCAGGGAGCCGGAGGGTGTCCAGGCCCGGGTGGTGTGCTTCCAGGTCGTGCCAGAACAGCTTGACCAGGCGATGGGCCAGGCCGTCGAGTGAGGTGTAGTCCAGCGACGGCTGACGCTCCTTGAGGTAGTCGACCAGCAGATCCCGGATCGGCCGGCAGCCGATGTCGTACCGGTCGACGAGTTCCTCCACCCTCAACTGACCTCGCGACCGGGTCCTGTGCAGCGGCGGCGCGCCGGGCGGGAAGCACCCCCAGGCGTGCAGCAACTGGTAGACGACCGGGCTGGTGAAGGCCGGACAGACCTGGAGCTGCGCGGCGGCGTCCTGCAGCTCGACGCAGTCGCCGACGGTGATGTCCCTCGCCATCGCGCCCTTGGCGGCCATGATGACCGCGATCTGGTGCAACGCCGTCCTGCGGGCATGCAACCCCAGTTCGGCGGCGTCGCACTGGGCGGCCAGTGCCGCGAACGACGAGCCGTCACGGATGCGGGCCATCTCCTCGGCCAGCCGGCGGGGAGCCGGCGTCCTCAGCAGCCAGTCGATGCTCGGGCGGATCACGTCACCGACGATCAGGAACCCCAGGCCGGTGCCCAGGCTGTGGATCAGCGTGTCCTGGTTCGCCCTGCCGCTCACCGCGTTCCGCCACCTGCTCGCCAGCAGTAGCCACCCCCGCGGATCCTGCTCGGCGCCGCTGGCGAGCCAGCGTTGCTGCCAGGTGGCCCCGTCCTGGGCCTGCAGCCAGCTCACCGCCGCGACCACCGCGAGCCGGCGATCCCGCTGGGTGCTGGACGTGGACACCACGAACGGGGGCCGCAGCAACCGGTGCAGGACCTCCTCCCGTCCCTGCTCGGTCGCCGGCCACGAGAGCGGAACCGGCCGTGCCGGAAACCGGCGCAGCAGATCCGCACGCACCTCACCCGCCAGCGGCCACCCAAGCACGTCCCGACGCTGCACGGTCTCGATCCCGGGCGTCATGACTGCGGTGGTGGTCACGGCCGGTCCCCTCCGAAGAGGATCTTCAGGCTGTCCGGGCGGTATCCCGCGGCCGGGCCCGGTTCGCAGACCTCGCCCTGCCGTCGGCGGCGGTCGTGGAACGCCAACACGTTGGCGATCACGTCCTCGGTCAGCGGGCGGAGATAGATCTGGGTGGTGGACAGATGGGCATGCCCCAAGATCCACTGAATGTCGGTCA
Organism: uncultured Actinomycetota bacterium; assembly: GCA_963724535.1. Classification (GTDB taxonomy): domain Bacteria; phylum Actinomycetota; class Actinomycetes; order Actinomycetales; family Kineosporiaceae; genus JADJPO01. The sequence continues at coordinate 514,494 of CAVRVD010000014.1, read as the reverse complement.
AGGGCACCCCCGGGTCGCGGGCCATCCGATACGCCGCCGTATGCCGCAGATCATGGATGGACCAGGTCGCCCCCAGCGCGGCGCCAGCCCGCACGACCATCGCCCGGGCGCCGTGATACGTCAGCCGATGGAACGGCCGCACCAACGTCCACCACAGCGGCTGATCCCGCCCCGCAGGCACCAGCTGCTGCATCTGCGTCTGATACAGCCGCAGCCAGACGAACGCGTCCGGGGACGCCGGCAGCTGCTGCAGCGACCGGGTCCCCTTCCGGATCACCGTGATCAGCTGTTGGCCCGGATCAACGTCGCCCTCCAGACAGCCCAGAAGCTCCGAAGCCCGAGCCCCGGTCGAGACCCAGAACGCGACCAGCGCCCGGTCCCGGTGAGAGGGCAGCTGCGCGAACAACTGACTGAACACCTCATCCGGGATGCACCGCGGCGCCGACCGGACCGCTTTCGGCCGATACCGGCCGGCGCGCTCACCCCTGAACGGCTCCAACGGATTATGGTGCGCGTTCGCCCGGCCACCACTCCGGTCGCGGGCCAGCGGGAACGGATTCACCATCGGCCCGCTGCCGGCCTCCACGTGGAAGTCGTAGAACGTGCGCACCACGCTCTCGCTATGCGCGCGCGTCGATACCGCATAGGCACGCTCCGCCGCCGGCGTGCCGGTCACCCCGCCCGGCTCACCCGACACAGCCCCGCCCATCGGCCCCGAGCAGACGCCGGGGCTCGCCGGCCTGGCCGCCTCCCGCAGCCACTGGCAGAAGTCCCGAGCCTCGGCCCGGGTCGCCTCATCCCAGCTGATCCCCACCGCATCCAAGAACCGGAACCAGCGCAATAGATCCATCCCATACGACCGCTGGGTCGCCGCCGACCTCCCGCAGGCAGCCAGCTCACGCAGGAACGCCGTCACCGGCTCGACCGCCGCCCCCGCCTCATCCACCAGCCGATACGGCTCGAAGGGGTCACCCGTCGCTTTGAGCGACCCGCACCGCGGCACGACCAGCCCGGACAACCTCCGAGGCTGAGCCACATCTGCTCCACTCACAAGCGCAGAACGTAGCCACCCATCACCATCCGTGTCTGCCCGCAGCTGAGGCAGCTGCCCCGGTGTTCAGTCAACAGGTCAAGGGTCCGCTGCGCGTCGCGGTGCGACGGCCCTGCGGGCCGCTGGTGACCGTGGAGCCTCTACGGGCCCTGGCCAGGGCGATCAGGGGCAGGCTGGGGCCTGCCCCCGCGGATGCGCGGCGCTCGTCATCGGTTCCGCCGGCGTCGACGTGGTCGGCATCGGCCGGGGCGGGCCTATCGTGGACGGTGGCGGGCCCGGGCTGTGACTGATCCGAAGAGACGACCATCGGGGTGAGCGAGTCGTCCGCGCTGGATTCGAGTGTCGCCCCCGGGTGTCCTCCCGGGTCCGCTTGCTCGGCGTGGCTCGCTTGTCGTTGTCGCTGGTCGGCGGTCAGTTGCCGGTAGACCACGTCCGACAGGCGGCGTTTGAGGATCCGCAGGGCGTCTTTGGGGGTCTTGCCGGCGGCGCGCAGCCGCCGGTAGTAGGCCCGCCCGGCCGTGTCGTGGCGGACCTGGACGATCGCCATGATGTACAGGACGTGGTTGATCCGCCGGTTGCCCGCCCGCGAGAGCCGGTGGTGGAGCTGCTGCCCGGAGGAGGCGTCCAGGGGTGCGGTGCCGTTCCAGGACGCGAAGCGGGCCTTGGTCGGGAACCGGTCCACGTCACCGACGTCGGCCAGGACCCGGGCCGCGCCGGCCGGGCCCATCCCGTACAGGTCCATCAGGTGCGAGCCCCGGGCGCGGACCCGGGCGCGGAGCTCGGCGGTGACGGCTTTCAGCTTCGCGTCGATCGCGGCCAGGTCGGCGAGCAGGTCGCCGGCGACCCGCCGCCGCATCGCCCCGGCCGCATCCCGGGGCCGGACCGTGGCCAGCATCCGCTCGGCCTGGGCCGGGCTCAGGTGCCGCGGCGCCCCACCACCGATCAGCTCCGCCAGGAGACGGTGGAGCCGGTTCAACGTGGCCGCCCGAGTCCTCGACAGCTCATCGCGCCGGTCAGCGAGGACCCGCAACGCACCCACGTCCCCATCGCCGGCGTGCAGCTCGCGCAGGCCCGCCGTGCGCAACGCGACCGTCGCGACCGAGTGCGCGTCCACCGCGTCTTCTCCGAACTACGACGACGTCGGGTTTCGGTGCTGTGGATGGGGCGGTGTCCGGCGCCCGTTGGCGTGCAGGATCGCGGTGGTGAGGCGGGTGAGGTTGGCGGTGTCCAGGCCGGTGAGAGCGTCGCGGAGGTCGACGGGGATTCCGTCGGCGATGCTTGCTGCCAGGCGGAGGACTTGCGCTTCGCTGGCGGAGCAGACGAACTCGTGGTGGTCCATCGCCGCGATCACCTGGATCCAGTTGATCTCAGCGAGTTCGAGGCCGCCGACGGTGAAGACGTCCACGAACCGTTCGCGGAAGTCTGCCCGGTTCAGGTACTGGCCGTGGTCGATGAGTAGCTCCACGCCGGCTTGGGTGGCGAGTAGGCCGTCGGCCCAAGCGCGCAACGGCGCAGCCAGCGAGGGTGGGTGGTCGGGTGCCATCAGGTGTCCGTCTCGGGTTGAGGGCGGGTCGCGCTGGTGGTGATGGTCCGGGCTGCGACGGCGGTGAAGGTTGGGACGCCGAGCGGGACGAGACTGGTGCGGCGTGTGGTGATCTCGTCCATCTGGGCGAGCTTGGTCTGGGCGCCGGCCAGGCTGACGTTCAGGCCCTCGGCTTCACCGATCCAACGGTGCTGCTCGGCTTCGGCGATGCGGTCGGTCAGGTTCTGGCAGATCTCGACGAGGCGTTGTCGTTGGGCAGGGTCGGGGCGCAGCAGAGGGCACCGTAGGCAGGAGTGTTCGTGGATGCAGGCGGTCTGGTAGGAGCGGCCGCAGTCGCCCAGGGCGACTTTGCGGCGTTCGAAGTGGCCCAGGAACTCGGTCCACTCCGTGTCGGTGGGGACCCGGTATTCCTGGGATGGGCGTAGCTGGCGTCGGCGGGCGATGAACGCGCGGTGCCCGTTGATGACTTCCTCGGGGTAGACCGTTTTGTATCCCATCGTGGTGTTGATATCGCGGTGCCCGGCGACCAGTTGCGCGATGTGTGGGGGCATCCCGTGCATGATCGCGTCGGTGATGAACAGTCTGCGGAAGTCGTGGAAGGTGTAGCGCATCGGGCGCCCGCCGGCGTCGGCGACCCCGATCTGGACCAGGGCGTGGTCGAGGTACTCCCGTAGGGCCCGTTCGCCCACGGGCCGGTGTTCGAGGTGGTGGCGGCGCTGGAACAGCAGCGGCATTGGTGGGTTGTAGATCCGCTCGTTCTTGTCGTAGGACACCACCAGCGGGACGGTCTGGTCCTCCCCGCGGATCTTGGTGATGATCGCGCTGAGGACGTCGGCCAGCTCCGGGCTGATGACCAGCAGCCGCTCCTGGTCGGTCTTGGACGGAGTGATCTGCAGCAGGGGGATCAGCTCTGCGGTGGCCGGTAGTCGGTACTGGATCAGGCTGTGGTGCGAGAGCTCGGTCAACTCCTCGATCCGGATCCCGGTGTGACGCAACACTTCCACCATCGCCCACGTCCAGAACCCACGGTGTTCTTCGAAGGTCAGGTTACGACGCTTGCCGCTGTCGGGGTCCTCGGCCCAGACCCGCCCGGTGGTGGGGGTCTTCATCACCGATCGGCGAAGTTGCTGCCCGGCAATGGTGAACAGCTCCCCCGGGGTGGTGGCTCGGGCGGTCTGGAAGGCCTCGCTGGTGCGACGCCGTTCGGCGTCGACCCAGGCCGTCAGGGTGGGCAGAACCGGCAGGCGTTCCCTGGTGCGTTGGTCCATGCGGGACTTGCGGTGGGAGCGGTCCTTCTTGTGGGAGGCGTCGCTGGCGCTGATCGGGCAGCGCACCGCCCAGGGTCCCCACCGGGCCGGGTCGTCGTCGGCCCATTCGGCGATGTCGAGGTAGAACGCTCTGACGGCGGTCAGCACCGCGCGCCCGTTCAGCCGCGTCGTTGTCGTGGTGACCGTCTGACCGTCCGGGGTGATGCTCGTGATCGTTCTGGTCATGGCGCGCTGCTTCCAAGCGGCGGCGACGTCGCGGGGAAGGATCAGGGAGTCCAGGCCCGGATGGTGGGTCTGCAGGTCGGCCCAGAACAGCTTGCCCAGCAGGTAGGCCAAGTTCTGCAGGGACGAGAAGTCCATCGACGGCTGGCGTTCACGCAGGTAGTCGACCAGCAGGTCCCGGATCGGGTGGCAGGCGATCTGGTAGCGGTCGATCAGCTGTTCACAGGTCGGCTGCCCGCGGCCGGCGAACACCCGCAGCGTCGGGGCGTGCTCGTCGAGGCCGCCACGTGCGCGCAGCAGCTGGTAGAACAGCGCAGCGCGCGGGTGTGCGTCGTTCGCTGGGCCCTGCTTGGCGGTGGCGTCCAACAGTTCGAGGCAGTCCCCGACCGTCACGTCGTCGATCAGGCCGCCCTTGGCCGCCAGGATCGCCGCGACCCGGGCCAGCGCCTGTTGTCCGGCCAGCAGCCCCACTCCGGCGTCCTGACACAGTCTGCTCAGCTGCGCGAAGCCAGCCCCGTCGCGGGTGCGGGCCATCTCGGTGGCCAGGTTGCGCCGGGCCGGGGAGAAGGTCATCAACCAGGCCAGGTCCGGTCGGATCACATCAGCGCAGAGCAGCACCAACAGGCCGGACGCCAGATAAGGAACAGGCTTGCCCCCACCCGATCGGGCCCGCCCGCTGCGCCCGGCCGCCCACTCGGCCACCAGGTCCCGCCAGTCCGGCTGCTGCTGGGCGCCGGCGGCGCGCCACCGCTGCTGCCAGGTGTCTCCGGGCTGGTCCTGCAACCAGTTCATCACGGTCAGCAGCCCCATCCGTCGGGGCTGCTGGCTGCTCGGGTTGTCCAACGCGAACGGGGCCGTCAGAGCCCGCCGTAGAACCTGCTCCCGGGTCGCGATCGTGGCCGGCCACGACACCTCCGACGGCCGTGGCGGGAACCGGGCCCTCAGCGCCGCCCCGGTGCCGCGCCCGGCCCCGGTCTCGCCCTCCGGCCCCGGCCGGCCATCGCCGTCGGGCACCTGGGCATCAGCAGGCGCCGTATCGGTCGCGACCACCCGGCGGTGACCGGTGCCCGCGGTCACGACGCGTCCTTGCCGAACAAGACCTTCAGGCTCTCGGTGCGGTACTCCGGTGCGGGGGTTGGCCGGCGTTCACGTCCTTGCTGGCGGTCATGGAAGGCGAGGACGCCGGCGATCACCTCGTCGGTCAGTGGGTTGAGGTACTTCTGCGTGGTGGACAGATGTGCATGACCCATCACCCACTGCAGGTCGACCAGCGGCATGCCGGGGTCTCTGGCCATCCGATACGCCGCCGAGTGGCGAAGATCGTGGATGGTCCAGTTCGCTCCCCGCGCTGCGGCAGCCCGGCTGAACATGGCCCGGGCCGCGTCATAGGTCAACGCCCGCAGCGGCTTACGCAGCGTCCACCACAGCGGCTGATCCGCTCCTACAGGCACCAAGCCGTGCACCTGCGCCTGATACAGCCGCAGCCACACGAACGCGTCCGGGGAGGCCGGCAACTGCTGCAGCCTGCGCGTCCCCTTGCGCACCACAGTGATCAGTTGCTGCCCCGGATCGGCGTCGGCCACCGTGGCGCCCAGCAGCTCTGAGGCCCGCGCCCCGGTCGAGACCCAGAACGCCACCAGCGCCCGGTCCCGGTGCGAGCCGAGCCCGGCGAACAACTCCTCGAAACGGTCATCGGGAATGCATCGTGGTGTCCGCGTCACCACCTTCGACCGGTACCGGCCAGTCACCTCCCCGACCGGCGTCTCCATCGGACCGCGGTGCGCCCCCGCCCGCCCGCGCCGGCCCCGGGCCAGCGGGAACGGGTTGAGCATCGGCCCGGTCCCAGCCTCCAGATGGAAGTCGTAGAAGCCGCGCAGCACGCTCTCGCAGTGCGCCAGCGTCGCCGCCGAATAGCGGCGCCCCGGCGCCCGCTTGCCCGTCACGGCGTTCACCGTCCCCGCCACCGCCCGCCCGGCCGTGTCCGCGACGCCCCCGTCGCGATGACGCCAGTGCGGGCGCACCGGTTTGTCAGCCACCCGCACCCAGCAGAAGAAGTCCCGCGCCTCTGCGCGCGTGGCCTGGTCCCACGGGACCGCGACCGCCCACAAGAACCGGAACCAGCGCAACAGGTCCATCCCATACGACCGCTGCGTCGCCGCGGACTGCCCGGACGCGCTCAGCTCCCGGAAGAACGCCGTCCCGGCAGCGACCACCAGCCCGTCGGCATCCACCAGCCGATACGGCTCGAACAGATCACCGGTCGCCTCCAGCCGGCCACGCCGCGGCGCGGCACCACCAAACGCAACAGATCCCGCGGGACGTCCCTGTCTCCGATCATGGTCGGGGACGGTATCCACCCCACTCCCGAGCCGTCCCCCGAACCAGCCAACCCCCCCGCGTAGTTCGGTTAACGGGTCGGTCTTGCGGCCCTGCCCGGTATCCAGCACCCGGACCCGGGCGGTCAGCTTCGCCGGCACATCCCAGACCGCTTCCCCGTCGGCCAGTAGCCGCTGGGACAGCGGTCGGCCTGCCCCGTCGGCGCCCTCGACCGCCCAGGTCCGCTCCGGCCACTGCCGCACGTAGCGCAGCATCACCGCGTACTGGCGGGCGTCGGTCCCGAACACCCCCGTCGCGGCGACCTTCCCCTCGCCGTCGACGACCTCGATCGTCACCGACGCCTTATGCGGATCCACTCCAATGATCATCCGGCCCATCGCCGTTCCCTTTCTCCGCGAACCACTCTTCCGGTTGGTCGGCGAAGGTGGGCATCGCTACTTCGAGCGTGGGCAGTCCCCTCGTGAGCCACAGCCCGCCAGCGGTGCCCGGCAGAGCACAGACCATGAGTGAGCCACACCGCGACACCGAAACACCGCGGTGGGCAGCCGCGAAAGAGAGCGACCTGCCGGGCACCTCGACACCAGCCTGGCCAGGCCGACGCCGTAGCACCAGCCTGAAGTAGCCGCGATGAGCGCGGCAGTTACGCTCTTGCCGCTGTCCGCTTGCCGCGCCAGGTCCCGGTACAGAGTGGGCTATTCGACGACGTGGAACTCGATTCGGTAGACCAACGTTTCGTCCTGGACGGGTCCAGCGTGAGCTGTGCGGCGGCGGCGGCGGCGTAGGGATTCCCGGTCGGCTTCGCCGGTGTGTTGAAGATCCGTCTCGTCGATGGATGCGAAGGAGACGAGCTCGACCGTGTCGATTTCGATGTGTGCCGGGCCGACCCGGTAGCGGCCTCCGGCCTTGACCTTGGGGTTGCGCCAGAGCCGGAACGTGACAGTGATGTCGCCCGAGAGCACGTGTGGTCGCAGTTCCCGACTGAACTCCACGCCACGATCGTATTCGGCGGCTCGCCGACAGTTGCCCCCGCGAGCTTGGCGGCTTCGCTCATCCGCTCAGGGGGCCCCTGACCAACACCCCCCGGGCGAACGCCCGCTCCTGCCGCGTTGGGTTGGCGGCTGCGTCGCTCGCCCGGGCGCGCCGCTCCGCGGCCGTCAGCAACTGCCGTCGACGCGGTGTCCGGCAGTAGCGGGGGGCTGCCTGGCCGGGATCGACCGCGTCGGGCGAGAAGCTCGTCGGCCGGGGTGGCCGTGTGGTGCCACCATGCAGCGATGGACGACTACTTGCTGGTCAACCGCGCTAACTGGGACGAGCGCGCTGCCGCCCACGCCGCCTCGCCTGGATACGCCGTTGAGCGGTTCGTCGCCGACCGGGAGTTCCTCAGTCACGTGGTGCGTTTCGACCTGCCGCGGTTGGGTGATGTCGCCGGCCTGCGTGGGGTGCACCTGCAGTGTCATATCGGCACGGACACCGTGTCGCTGACCCGCCTCGGCGCGCGGATGACAGGTGTGGACTTCTCACCGGCCTCCCTGGCGCAGGCGCGGCGCATCGCATCCGCGACCGGAGCGGACATCGAGTTCGTGGAGTGCGACGTCTACTCGGTACCGGACCACCTGCCTCAGGGGGCCTTCGACCTTGTCTACACCGGGGTCGGCGCGTTGTGCTGGCTACCTGACGTGCGCCGTTGGGCCGGGGTTGTGGCCGGTCTGCTGCGGCCCGGCGGGCGTCTGTTCCTCCGCGAGGGGCACCCAATGCTCTGGTCCATCGACGAGCGCCGCGACGACCTGGTGATCGACTTCGCCTACTTCGAGACACCCGAGCCGCTGGTCTGGGAGGACGACTCGACGTACGTGGAGACCACCAGCACCTTCGTGCACACCCGGACGCACAGCTGGAACCACGGACTCGGGGACATCGTCACTGCGCTCCTTGACGCCGGCATGGAACTCACCCAGCTTGTCGAGCACGACTCCGTGCCGTGGGAAGCGCTGCCCGGGAAGATGGAGCGGGCCGACCTCGACGAGTGGCGCCTCGCCGACCGCCCCTGGCGTCTACCGCACACCTACACCCTGCAGGCGCTCCGCCGGCCACGCTGACCCAGGGGTCCGCCCGCAGCCCCGCGATGATCCCTGACGGGCGGCGTCGAAACATCCTCATCTGCCGCGATGAGCGCGGCAGTTACGCTCTTGCCGCCGAGCACGCCGAGGCGAGTGACTGCCTGGTGATGTACTGCCCACTGGGTGAAATCCGGTGCGACGCGGCGTCATCTGTCGCGGAGGGGTTACACCACTCGGGTTGCCCCGTCCGGCGAGTGGCGCCACGAGACATGGCCCCTTGCCGTGGATCACGGCGGAGTTCTTGCACCGCTGGACGAAGGCGGCCCCCAGCGGTCCCAAAAGATCATCGACCGAGGGTCCGGTCGTCGCGTCGGCCCGAACCTCACGGCGGGCCAACCCACTGGGACGATGGCCGCCAGGGTGAACGACTTCGGCAACCCGAGCACCTTCTCGAACTCGCCCGGGACGAAGAAGTGCTGCGTCGTCATCACTGCCCCGAGCCCCAACGCACGCGCCGCGAGCAACATGTTCTGGACGGCGGGGTAGGCGGTGGACCCCTTGGCCAGCGCGCCGATCTTCTGCCCGGAGCCGAGGAACTTCACCGTCCCGCGCAGACCCAGGTGCTCGACCAGCATCCCCGGAGACAGCAGCCTGCGCTCGGCATCGGTATCGGCCATGACACCGACAAAGATCAGGGCCGGGACGTCCTCGAGATGGTCGAGGAGGTCATCCGCGCTGCGCATCACCCTCTCGCGATCGGCGGCGTCCTCACCCGGACGCAACGGGCTGGCCCCGATGGTGCTGCGATAGAAGGCCCACGCCCGCTTCCACACCGCCTTCAACCGCCGCTTCTGCGCTGCGTCGCGCACGATGACGAACGCCCAGTTCTGCGCGTTGCCGGCGCTGGGTCCATGAAGAGCAGCGTCCACAAGATGCACCAGGAGCTCCTCGGGAACCGGCTCCGCGGTGAACCTGCGAATGGCGCGGCACTGGTACATGACGTCGAACAGTCGCTCATCACTGACCGGGACCGTCGTTGACATGCGATCACTCTGCTCCGGGCACCGGGCCGCATCAAGGGCCGAGCAGCCTGTTTCCTCTGCGCGTGACGCGCACTCATAGCCGCGAGCGCGGCCATACGCTTCTGCCGCGACCCGCGCGTTCGATCCCGCCGGTGAGGGACCGCAGTACAGGGGCCCGAATCACCAGATTGCCTCCAGAGTGATCACATGTTGCCTTCGACGATGCCGCGACTGGACGCCCCGCCCGTAATGCTGAGGGCCTTCGAGCCCCGTGACGTTCCCCTCGTCGTGTCGGTCGCCGACGACCCCCTGATCCCCTTGATCACCACAGTCCCCACCAGCGGCAGCCAGGACGACGCCCACGCCTACCTGCAGCGCCAGCACGACCGGCTGACCACCGGCGCCGGGTACTCATTCACCATCGCGGACGCCGAGACCGCGCGGGCCGTCGGCCAGATCGGCCTATGGACGTCCCAGGTCTCCGTGGGCCACGCATCATCCGGGTACTGGATCGCCCCGCAGCACCGGCGGCGAGGCTACGCCCGAGCACCCCTGCAGACCCTCACCACATGGGCCTGCGGCATCGAGGACGTCAAGCGCCTCCACCTGTTCGTCGAACCCTGGAACGAAGGATCCTGGAAGGCCGCCGAGACGTGCGGATACCAACGCGAAGGACTCCTGCGCCGGTGGGAACAGATCGGCAACGAACACCGAGACATGTACGTCTACAGCCTCATCCCCGACCACGACTAACGCCCGTGCTCATATCGGTGTGCGCGGGGGGACGTACGCTGTCGGCGCCTTGACGGTGAGGTCCCTCCTGCCGTCCAGGCTGACCGCTGGGACGTGGCCGTCTGCTCATGCCACATCGCCGTCCGCGGAACCGATCACCTGCCCTGGCACCCAAGACCGAACCGCAATTGGTGTTGGTGGTGGCCGGAGCCTGAGCGGGCGACCCCGGCCGCGGCTAGGGTGCCGAGGGCAGCCGCTGCCGGTCCGCCGCCGGAGTGGGCGGGGCGGACGCCGGGGAGGGGACCTGGGATGAGCGCACCAGCCGACGACAGGCTCTCGGTGCTGCGGAGCTACCTGACATCACAGCGTCGCCATGTCCTCGGCATCGTCGATGGCCTCGACGATGACCAGCTGCGCTCCCCCGTGCTGCCGTCCGGTTGGTCGTGCCTGGGGATGATCCAGCACCTGGCCCTCGACGACGAACTGTTCTGGTTCTCGGCCGTCATGGCCGCCGACCCGTCGGCGATCGCCGCCTCGACCGCTGACAACGCTCCCGACGCCTGGGCCGTCTCCCCGGACACCCCGGCCGAGTCGGTGCTCGACCTGTACCGCGCGCAGATCGACCGCTCGGACACCGTCATGGACGCGATGGTGATCTCGACCCCGCCCGCCTGGTGGCCCGACTTCTTCGGCGAGTGGAGGCTGGACGACCTCCAGGACGTCCTGCTGCACCTCATCACCGAGACCGCCTGCCACGCCGGGCACCTCGACGCCGCGCGTGAGCTCATCGACGGGCGTCAATGGCTCGTCGTTCCCTAGCAGTTTCGTTGGGTCCTTGGCTGGAGGGCGTGAGTTTGTTAGGGGTGGGGGTGCGCGATGAGCCTGTGGATGGCGCTGGTCACGGTGGCGGGGTCGACGACGTGGTGTAGGTGTTCTCCGGTGATCCGCTCGCAGGGCCAGCCGGCTGCCCGGGCGCGAGCGGCGTCGTCGTCGTAACCGGGCGTGAACTGCAGGTACGCCCCCGGCACGGCAGGCCACGGGGCGGGCACGGGCACGGTCTGCTCGTAGTAGTCGACAGGAAGCCGCGGCTGGTCCGCCACGACCTCACCGCGCACCTGCGGGTCAGGCAGCATCGCTGCGACGTCGGCGGCGGACCACCAGTCCGTCCATCGAGGAAGTCGCCCGTCAGGCCCGGCCAGGCCGCGCAACCAGGGCAGGAACTCACCCGGTGCCACCGGGACTGGTCCCGGCCCGAGCGGCATCCCCGCATCGACGAGCACGACGGACGCGACGGGGCGGGGCGATGCGTCCATGATCGTCGGTAGGAACAGTCCGGCATTGCTGTGAGCCACCAACGCCACCGAACCGGTCTCGTCGAGCTGCCCCATCGCGGCGACCACGGTGTCGGCAACCCGTGGCCAGTACGGCGGCCCACCCACGCCAATATGGCGTAGGTCGGGGACCACCGTGTCCACCCCCAACACCTGAAGACGTTGACAGCACGGCTTCCACGTGGTCGGTCCCACCGAAGGGCTGTGTACGAGCACCACAGACAGCGTCACGACACACGATCCTCCTACCGGGCGCCCGGGCCGGCCAGCAGGTTCACCGACCGCGGATAGCTGCCATCCCCTGCTGAGCCATCGCCCTGCGGCGCACCGATGCCCCTGCAACCGCCGACGCCGATCCACTCACCTGCCGCCCTGGGTCCGCGCTCCTGCAGCGTTGGGCGGCGGTCCGCGGGCGAGCTACCCGGCGGCTGGTCCTGGTCGTATGCGGACACGAGTCGCTTCGGGGCGCAGATCCGCCACGCCTCGACGACGAGTTCGGTCACCTCGTCGAGGTCCCCCGCTGTGAGCCTGACCAGGAGGGCCGGGTAGCCGTCGCAAAGCGGCGTGATGAAGAACCTGGAGGGTTCCGCGCTGGCCGTGTGCGGGCTGGCGCCCGACCGTACTGCGAGTCGCGCATGCCGTTCGTCCGACCAGTAGCCTGCGGTGGGCGCCCAATACCGTCTTCTGGTCAGCCGCCGACCACCCATCGCGGGCCGACCCGCCCGCCCGGCGGCCTGGGTGTACCAAACGCCCATCACTACGCTGACCGAATGAGTCCTGCACCTCCCCGCAGTCTGGTTCAGCGGAAGGTCGACGCGCTCACCAAACTCGCTGCCGTGGAGGCGGACGTGTGGGTAGCGACCGCATCGGTCGACCAGGGGGTGACCCGCCCGTACATGGTTCCGCTGTCACTGTCCTGGATCGAGGACCGGATCGTCGTCACGCTCCCGGGAACCTCACGCACAGCCCGCAACATCGCCGATCATGGTGTCGCACGGCTGGCGCTGGGACCCACCCGCGACGTGGTCATGATCGACGCCACGCTCGATCGCAGCGTCCTTGCGGGTGACGATGACGGGCTGGTCGAGCGCTATGCCGCTCAGGCCGGCTGGGACCCACGCACCGCGGGGGGCGGGTACGTCCTGCTCGTGCTCCGTCCCCTTCGCATCCAGGCCTGGGGTGAAGACAACGAGTTAGCCGGCCGCACACTCATGCGCGACGGCCGCTGGCTCGTCTAACGACCATCACCAAGCAGCCACCCACCAACTTCCGCTATGCCGCGCTGAGGGCGGCTACGCTCGCCCGATCATGGCGCGGTGCGCGTCCTAGCGGACTCTGTGAGCGGCTCGCGGCGGTGACGCGATGTGGCTTCGGGGTCGGTGCCGGTGGCGGCAGCCGCCGACCCAAGACATCGGGCAGCCTTCAGCGCCGCCAGCTGTAGGGCGTCGTGGTCGACACTCTGACGAGTCCGGACCGTTCGAGGATCGGGCGCGAGTACTCGGTCGAGTCGCTGTGGATGAGCGTCTTGCCCATGCCGAGTGCTGACCGTGCCCGCGCAGCCGTCAACGCGCGGTAGATCCCACGACCCCGCCAGTCCTGCCGGGTAGCGCCGCCCCAGATCCCGGCGAAGACGGTCCCACGCACCGGCTCCAGTCGCCCGGCGCTCACGATCCGCCCCTGCGCCTCGGCAACCCACAGCTCCATCCCGTCGCCGAAGGACAGCCCGCGCAGGAGGGCGTCCGCCATCTCCTCGGAGACGGGGTCACCGAAGACCTCGTCCTGCATCGCGCTCATCGCTCGGACATCGTCCTCCGCAGTGACCCGACGCAGCATCACCCCCTCGGGCAGGCAGGCGTCGGCGGCGAGCACCCGCGCCTCACCCAGCATGATCGACTCCGGCGCGCCCGGGATGAACTCGTTGTCCAGCAAAGCCTCGTGCAACCCCGGCGCATGGTCGTGTCCGCGGGACTTCCACTCGACCCGGCTGATCTCGAGGTCTGCCCGGTAGTGGGCCAGCGCTTGCCCGACGAGGCACCGGATCGCATCGACGCCCGCTCCGCCCAGGTCCCGGTAGGTGACGAAACCGCGCCCCCCGGCGAAGGTCACCAGGCGCAGCGGGCCGTGTCGGGTGACCGAGACCGCGCTCGGGGTCTCCGCGTCGGTGCGAAGCTGCTCGTCATAGGCTTCCAGGAGCCGAGCCGCCTCGTTCATGCCTGTCACGGTCCGGTGTCGCAGCCACGATGGCAAACGCTTATCGAGTCGACCACGTCTGCCACGACCCCGCTCGGGTCAACTCACTCTCTTGCCGCGGGGAGGGCGACTGCGCTCGCCGACTCTGCCTCGGCTTCGCCCCCTACTGTCCCGGGGGTGAATGACCCTACCGAAGCGCAGCGGGGGCGTCGGGCCGCGACGTCAGCTGACGCGGCGGTAGCGGATGTGGGTGGCCAGCGGCGAGTGAAGCACCTCGGCGGGCTGGAAATCGAAGGACTCAACCTCGTCGAAGATGCGCTCGCCTGAACCGAGCAGGACGGGCGCGATGTCGAGGGTGAGCTCATCGATCACCCCTGCGATCAACGCTTGCCGGACGGTCGAGGCCCCACCGGCGATGTCCACCCCGTCGTCCCCGGCGGCCTCACACGCTGCGGAGTAGGCCGCGTCGAACCCCTCGGTGATGAAGTGGAAGGTCGTCCCCCCGTCCATCTGGATCGGATCACGGGGGTGATGGGTCAGCACGAACACCGGCGCGTGATACGGCGGTTCGGTGCCCCACCAGCCCGACCAGTCCTCATCCCAGTCCCCACGGATCGGGCCGAACATGTTCCGCCCCATCACATACGCACCCCGGGACCGCATGAGCCACTCACTCGCGATCTTGTCAGCGTCGGTGGCCCGCGGGTCACCGATGTGCCAGCCGTGCAGCTCCAACCCCCGCTTGCCCAGGGGGTCCTCCCGGCTCTGATCCGGGCCGGCGACGAAACCGTCCAACGAGATCGACATATGACAGGTGGTGTCCGGCACCGCGAACCTCCAGAATGACGCGACCTGCAAGCGGTCGTGCGGACGGTAGCAGGAGTGCCACGCCTCGTAGGTCCGCGCGATCCGGTGCATTGAGATCGGAGGTAACGCTGCACGTCGAGCGGCCCCGGCCACGAGGATGCGGTCGCGGTAGCGGGGTTCACTGCAGAACCCTCGGCCGCCGCGCTTGACCTGCTTGATCGAAGTGCGCGCGGCCTCCGCGCGGGCGCTGGTGAGGCCGGTGACGATCAGGACCTCGATCTCGGCCACCCCGCGCGGACGCAGTTCCATAGCGCCAGAGCAGGGCCACGAGCCCTCTACCGCCGTGTGATCACGCGGAACCTCGAAGAGCCGTCATGGGCGTGACGGCCGCACGTCGATGCGATCGGCGCGAGACCGAATTCCTATGCCGAGACCAATATCCGGATCTGCCGCGATCCGCGCTGCCATTACTCTCATGCCGCCCCTCTATGTCAACGGGGTTGATGAGTCTGTTTTTTGGGCTTGGCGTTGCTGTGAGCGGTCGCGGCTTCGCCGACCGAGGTCTGAGGGTCGGACTTAGGAAACCCTACCGAGAATCAGCGACGTCGGCGGGTGACGCACCGCCAGTTTCATCCACCCGCAAGCGGTGCGACAGCGCCATGACCATCTGAGGGGGCCCCGGTGCAGCAATGCACCGGCGCTACCCGGCGATGCTCCTTCTGACCTGGCGGCCGACGTCGATCGAGGCCTGACGTGGCTACCGTAGCCATGGGTGCGTCGATCGCGGCGCAGCCGGCTTTGGGTGGTCAAGGGGTGAGTCGTCGCTGGCGGCCTTGATCATGTGCGGTGGCCTGCGGTGGCAAGCGCTGACCGCCTGGGTGATCGCTAGCGGGTCAAGCGCACTCGACGTGCGCGCCGGTCTCAAGGCGCGGTGGTCCCGGTGGAGAGCGTCACGGAGGCGGTGCAGGGGCGCGCCGGTGGTCTCGTGTTGGGGTTCGAGCATCTGTGCCTGGTCGGCCGGGGGTCGACGTGGACCCTGCCGCGGGTGGCTGTTCCATCGTCCACGGGCTCTGGCCGCCATTCGAGGCGCCCGTTCTTCGGGGGTGGTCAAAGTCACGGGACGCAACCTGGCGTATGGATCTCGCCGAGACGTCCGTGGCAGAGGTCGCTCGCCGCGTGGTCGGGGATCAGACCGCGACGCTGGTGCGGTGGGCGGTCGAGCCGCTGGCCGGTGGCGTCACCGAAGAGGTGGGCGGTGGTGGGCTGCGGCGCGTCGTGGGGGGGTCGGGACTGGTCGGCTGTGGTGAAGGCGCTGCGCCGCGGTGAGGTCCGGGGTCGGTGAAATTGTCCGTTGAGGACGAGCGGGGCTTCGACTATTGACGCCGTGAGGCCGACGTGTGCGGCTCGGGGCTGTTGGGCGCTCTGCACGACGCTCTTGTAGCACCGCGCTGCAACCGGATCGACGACAGGTCCGGGTGTTGACCGTTGTTGGTCTGCTGTGGCCGATCACGGGGGCGTTTGGGGGAGCGGCGCTGGCTGGGTAAGGCCCGGGTGACCATCTCGCTGACCAATGTGCGCGCACTCAGATGGAAACGTTGGTCTTGGCCACCAAGGTGGTGCGACAGCCCTGTTCAACAAGGCGCTGCCCAAGCCGGACTGGTCACACGGTGAAGCTGAAGCGGGCGGCGATGCTGCACCAGCGACGATATGGCTCGAGGGCTCGGAGTTGGTTGGACTCGACGGCGGCGGCGAGGGCGGCGTGAAGGTTGGTCCAGGTGGCGAGTTCGTCATGGGCCGCGCCGTACGGGTGTTCGTCGGGGTGAAGGATATGCTTCGCGAGGTCCTTTGGAACGAGCTTGCCCGGGCCTGTCGCAGGATGCGGGGCGAGCTCGGCCACGAAGCTGGGCCAGGTTTCGATGTTGTGGACGGCGGCATCCTCCTGAAGCGCGACGATCAGCCGGTCCGCCATGGTCGGGTAACCTGCCGCGACGGCGAGCAAGGTCAGCACGGCCTGGTAGTCACCGGGCTGGTGGCCGTCCGGGTGCTCGGCGTTTGCCTCAAGACCTGCGCCAAGGAAGCGTGACCGTGAGCCGACGTGCTGCGTCGCACGGATCAGCCGGTACGTGTTCATCAGACGCTTCGCTGCCCGCGGGGTGGCGACGAGGGCGCCGAGCGTCTGGGCGAACCGTATCTCGGCCGGGGTCAGGTCGATCCGGGGTCCGACCGGGTCTCCGGACGCCGATGATCCGGCCTCGACTCCTAGTGGTGCGCGGATCGGTGCCCGGTCACCCCCGGGAGACTCGTTCGTGGTCGCCCGGTGCGTCATCTGCGCGCTGGTCGGTGGCGCCGTCCTATCGCCGTCTGCCGGCGACGGGGGCTGCGTTGACGGGGGTGGCGCCTTGGGGGGCGCTGCCGACTCGGGCCCAAGGCTCGAGATCAGCTGCGCGTACGCGCGTGGCTCCATCGCCGGCAGCGTGAGTGGGATCTGGAAGATCTTCTCCAGGTACTCGATCGGCATCACTCGCAGATAGGCGTCGGTCGACGGGTCCCCGGTCGTCACCAGGTCGCGGTATTGGTGCCGCAGGCTGCGTTGCAGCCAGCGTGGGTCGACCCCGACAACGACCACGAACAGCTCGAGGGCGAGCAGCAGGTGCACCGCCTCGAGCACCTCGAGTACTTTCGCCGGCGGGCACCGGTCAAGGTCATCGATGTAGAGGATCACTCGGTCGATGTGTGGCAGCTTTGAGCCGTCAGCTGGAGTGGGTCGCGGAGACGAATCGAGTGGCTTGGGCTCGGCTCGCTGTCCCAACGCCCCCGGGTGGTAGGCGCGCAACTGCGCGTCGAGTAAGCGGAAGTCACGGTGCAGCATGCCGACCACGCCCTGGTGCTTCTGGTAGCCCGCTGCTCGATCGGCAAGAAAGTCGTAGAGCCGCCGGCCCACCGCGAGCGCCTCGGCCCCCGCCTGGGTTGCGGCGATCTTCTCGTCGAGCTCGGCCATCTGACGGGTTGTGCCGGTGATGACGTCGTCCAGCTCTGCCAACTGCACCTCGAGCGAGCGCTCCTCCTTGGTGCGCTGTAACCGCAGTTGCGCCGCGCGTTCCGACACGACGCCGCGCGCCGACTGCAGCTTGTCGACGGCCAGGTTTAGCTTCTCGGCTGCGGGGCGCAACACCTTGGCGGCCGCGACGATGGCCGTCACGACCGAACTGGCCGCGGTAGCCAGTGACGCGAGCCAGGCCGTGCCGCCGCGCATCACCAGCGCCAGCGTCATCAGGGTGAGGACCACGAAGCCTGCGGCGAGCGCGACCGCCCAGGTCTTGTGCTGCACCAATCGCCAGACCCCCTGCAGGTAGCCGGCCGTGGTACGAAGTTCCGCGGCGAGTGCGCCGACCTCCTCGGCGGCCGGTTCGAACCCGAGGACGCTGGCGACGTTCTTGAGGGCTTCGCCAACCTCAGGGTCTCTTGCCAGCTCGCCGGCGACATCGGTGACCGACATGTTCTTGACGGCTTGCTGTCGCTTGGCGGTGGCTTCAGCGTGCCGGATCTCGACTGCGGCCCGCTCCTGCTTCAGGGCCTCGCCCTCGTTCTGCAGTGCCGCTTTCGCGTCGCGGTAGGTCTGCAGCTGAGTCAGTAGCTCTTGTCGCTGCTGCCACCCAGAGTCGCCGCGGTCACGCAGCCAGAGCGCGCGCGCAATCTCACCGACCGGCTCGGGGTCAGCCAGCCGCTCGAAGATCTCGACGGCCAGACTCGCCCAGAGGCTCGTGTCCGCATAGTGCCAGGCGTTGAACCGGATCTGGACGACTTTCAACGGCAGCGTACCGCTGCCAACCCCACCCACCCCACCGGCGCTGGGTTGGGCGGTCAGATGCGCGACGCGTTCGCGCATCCTCTCCATGAAAAAGCTCTTGCCAGTGCCCCAGTCGCCGAACAGGCCGATGGCGAGTGGTGGCAACACCTTGGGATCAGTGATCACCTCGCAGACGGCGTTGACCTCGCCCTGAACGCCGAGCTGGTCCAGACCGTCCGCGCGATCGCTGCTGTAGCCGTACCGGAACCGCACGTCCTGCAAGAACGGTCGCAGCGGCGAGCCGGTCGGCACGACTTCGTCGTCCACCTCCACCAACAGCAGCGCCCAGGCACCGGCCGTGTCCAGGGCGGACCGCAGGCCCGGGTCGAGACCTCCCAGACCAGCCAGGAACAGTCGGCCGTCGAGCCGCTTGTGCCCGGAGGCGGTAAGGACCCCCCGGTCGTACAGCCCAGCGACGGAGTCTCGCCAGCCCTCCCAATCCATGCGATGCGCGTCGGGCGGCGCCAGCAGGGTCGCCGCCCCGAGAGAGCCGCCGGCGTACTCCGGGTGGCGGCGGGCGATGGCAGTCGCGATGTCGAATGCCGTTAGGTCGGCGCTGGCAGCGGGCGACCCAGATGTGGCGGAGAGCTCGCGCGCGACCCCACGCATCGTCTCCGACAGCTGCAGCGCGATCGCCTCTGGCGGAGGAGCGGGGGCAGGCCGAGGTTCCGGTGGTGGTGTGGATCCAGACCTAGGCGCCGAGGGCAGGTCGGGCGCGGGGTCGGCCGCAGTCAGGCCCGAGAGCCCGGACAGCGCGTCCGCAACGTTGAAGCCGTGTTCGTTCAGGCGCGATGGCAGTAGGCCGCGGGAGTCGCCGCTCCCAGAGCGGAGGATTGCAGTCGCCAGATCGGCGAGCGAGACCACGCGGCGCTCCTTCTGCAGCGTCGCCAAGTACGTGCGTAGGGCACTCGTGAAGTCAAGGTGCAGATTAGCGTCGGTCGGCTCGGTGTCGTTCTTCTGGCTCTGCTGCAGCGCACCTGAGATCGAGAGCACGCGACCGAGCCGCGCGTGGTCCAGGCCTGCCTTCCTCAGCACCGTCTCGAGATCTGGATCGAGCTGTGTCAGCACCCATAGCGCGGTGCTGCGCGTGACGAGGTCGGTGTCACTCACCGAGTCGGTGTAGCGCTGTCGCTGAACTGCTGACGCCAAACGCGCGAACTCATTGAGACGCGGCTCGGGGGAGCGACCCGACTCCACTACCAAGGACTGAAGTGACGCCGAGGACGTCGTTGCGGCCACGGTCGGTTCACCGCCCATAGCCGATGGTCCCACCGCAAGAACAATTGGTCCATATGCGTTGCCCATGTAGCTCATGTCGAGGCCCTGTCACCCTGTCGTGGTGGGGCAGACAGTGGGCAGATCTTCTGTCGTTGACGGCTATCACTGCGCCCGGAAGACGCCGCCCTCGCAGAGTGAGCCGCGTTGCGTGCAGGCGACCGCCTGTTGCCCCTTAACGAGTTGAAATTGCCCAATCGATCCGGCAGGGCACCAATACCGCCTAAGTCGTTTGCATCCGAACATGAGGGCACCATAGCGATGGGATAGGAAGACGGTAGCGTGGAGCTGTGGTCGCCCCATGCCCCATGGGCTCGATTCGTTTATGGCGCACGTTGGCCGGGTGACTCATTCGGGAGGTCAACCTGGTGCGTCGGCGCGGCCCCGACGCAGCGATCGCATTCGGGTGCGGCTCTTCTGGAGGGATCTCATGCTGCCTGTGGGATGACGTGTTGGGCGTAGCGGGACTTGTGGACGCGGTGGCGTTCTTGGTCGAGGTGGTAGCGCCAGTAGTCGTCGAAGTCGCCGTTGCTGGCGATGGCGCGGAGTTTGAGGATGGCTTCTGCGCCGGGGAGCCCCCATCGGGCGCCGGTGAGGTCCATCCGGTCCTTGACCAGGTGACGGCAGGCGCCCTCGATGACGCCGGTGGCGATCGGCCAGCCGTTGGCCAGCGCGGTGGGGTAGTCCAGGTAGCGGGCCTTGTTGGTCAGGTAGACGGCGCAGGCGTCGGCGCCGGTCCGTTGGGCGTCGTGGAGTCCGGCGATGGTCGCGGCGCGCCGGATCGCCCCGGCGACGCGGGTGGCCTTGCCGTCCAGGACGGCGCGGGCGTGGTGGCGGACCCAGTCCTCGGCGGCGGGGTCGCCCTCGCGGTGGAAGCACCAGGCCGCCTTCCAGATGTACTCGAGAACGTGAATGAAGTCGATCACGATGGTGATGGGCAGGGTGCGGGTGTGGGCCTCGGCGGTGATCCGGTCGATCTGGTGGTTGTTGCCGTCGACGAGGGCGACCCAGGTGCGGGCGTGGTCGGGGTCGCGGCGGTCGGCCTCAGCGAAGATCTGGGCGACCACGGATGCGGCGTCGGCCACGACGCTGGCAGTCAGCGACTTGTTCGACGTCACCGGTCCAGGGTGGATCTGGGTGCGTTCGGTGTCGTTGGCGGGCAGGATGTCCGCGCTGGTGCGCCGGGCTGGGCTGGCGTCGAACACCGTTCCTACTTCGGCGATCCGCTTCCGGTTCCGCTTCTCTCCCTTGGACAGTCGGGTCGTCAGCTTCGGGCGGGTCGTGGCGGCCGCGGCGGCGGTGGCCGGGCGGAGCGCGTCGTGGCGCATCACGACGCCTTTGCCGTCGCAGGACAGTACGAGCGGGTCACTGCCGGCGCCGGCCGGTGGTTGCCGCCCGCGGTAGAAGCCGTCGGCGTCGACGGCGGATCGGCGGGCGAGCTGTTCGACCTGCCGTTTGCCGACCCGGTGTCCGGTGCCCCGTTCGATCGCCTCGACCGCGGCGTCGAACGACCCGCGTGAGGTCTCGACCGCGGCGAGGTGACGTAGCCCGTGGGAGTACTCCTCCTCGGGCAGGTTGAGTACCCCGTCGGCGGGGTGCAGGTTGGTCCGGCCCCGGGCCCGGTAGGCGATCCGGGTCACCCGGACCGGACCGAACACCGTGGCCAGGCCCCGGGTGTGGCCCGGTTCGGCGCTGGGGTGGGCGACCAGGTCGGCGTCGGCGACGTCCCCGATCCGCTGCTCCCGTTGTGCCCTCAGGTCCAGGTGGTCTTGGAACAGCTGACGGAACACCTCACGGGCGTCCGCCTGTAGCCGCGCCTCCAACTCGGCGTGCTCCAGCCCGCCCGCCTCGGCGCCTTCCAGCCAGGCCAGCACCGTCTCGAACCGCTGCCGCGAAGCGGCGAACGCCTCCACCGCTGCCGGCTCGACCGGCCCGGTCACGACCGACTGGCCCGCCGTGCGGCGACCCGGGCCAGCAGCACGGTCAACCCGGCCGCGGCCTGCTCGTCCAGGTCGGCCTTGGCCTGTGCGTAGCGGGCCAACGCCGCCGCCACCTCGACGGCCTCCTGCTCGGTCAACGTCAACGTCTTGGTCCGCCCACCCGCCGGGTAGGCCAACGCGGGGCTGGCGTGCCCGTCACCGTCCGCGCACCGACAGGTCGGCGTCCCGCACCGGCGCCGCAGCGTGAACAGACTGCCGCGCAGCACCTCGGGCTGCGGACGGGCAGCGGAACCGGAACGACGTACGGGCGACATGGACTCCTCCAACCTGTAAGCAAAGTACCAACAGGCTGAGATCATCACGGGACCTGCCCGGACGCGCGGAGGACACGCCGGTAGAGGAGAAGAAGGGCAGCAGAGTCCACTCCAGGGAGCACCCACAGGCACGGCCTGGCGGGTCACCTACAGCTTTGGATCAAGCTGCGACCGTCACTCCAGAAGAGCCGCACCCATCGCATTCAACGCCACGCCGGGGGACGCATTCGAGGCAGCCGCCCGCAGGCTTGAGATCCCCGGATGACCGCTATCGCCGCCGGGCATGACGGGACGCACGCTCACTGGCGCCGAACGCGTAGGGCACGTCGGCGGCGACTGGATCACGGACCTCAAGGCCGCCGGGACTGGCGTCGGATCTGTCCGGGCCGGGCAGACTTGGCATGTGACCGGAACAAGCGTATTGCGAGGAAGCTCAGCGTTGCCGCTGGATGCCGAACTCGTCAGCAGTTGTCTGAGCCTCGAGAAGGATGTCGACCTCGACTTCGAAGCGGCATGGAAGACTGGTCTCAGCAGGATCCCCGCCGGTCGCCGCAAGGCCAGGCTGCTGCCTGTCCTGGGACACGTTGCCGAGTCCGTCACCGAACCAATCCTCGCCGAACTTGGTCACGACATCGTCTGGCATCAGATCGGTGGGGGCATTCAGGGCATCGACCTGCTGACTCTGAGCCTTTCGGGGTCTCGCCTGCTCGCGGTCGAGGTGAAGGGCACTCTGCGCCCGCGGCAAGTTCCTCGCCTCTCTGCGGGTCGCCCAGTTCAGATGTCTACGCAGTGGTTGGACGCCGTCCGAAATGCTGGAATGGCAGCTGCGGTCAGAAGACATCTTCGGTGCCGTGTTTGGATCGAACTTCGCCGACATGGTCTTCCCGGTAGCGGTCACCGATGAATTCCTCTCCTACCAGCCAGTGAATGACTTGGGCCAGTTAGATATCTGAGCGGGCTCGGTCGCCACGAAGCGTCCGCTTCTGCCGCGAAGCGGCAGTACCGCTCATGCCGCGGAGCGGCCATACCGCTCATGCCGCGGAGCGGCCCTACCGCTCATGGCTCCCCTCTATTGCAAGGGGTTCGGCTGAGCCTTTTCTTGGCTCTGGTCCAGGGCGGTGAGATCGGTGGCGGCTGCGCCGCCCGTGGTGTTCGGGGCCGCTGCGCGTGGGCTGGCTGCGCCGCGCGCGTACGGGCCCGTCCCTCCACCGTCCAGAGCGCTGCGCGTCGCGGTGCGACGGCCCTGCGGGCCGCTCTGGACTGCGGAGCCTCTACGGGCCCTGGCCAGCGCGATCAGGGGCAGGCTGGGGCCTGCCCCCGCAGATGCGCGGCGCTCAGCGGAGGTCCCGTCCTGGTCGATCTGGTCGAGGTCGAGCAGGTCCACCTCGACCGGCTCGGGCCTATCGTGGGTGGTGGCGGGTCCGGGTTGTGACTGATCCGAAGAGACGACCATCGGGGTGAGCGAGTCGTCCGCGCCGGATTGCATAGTCGCCCCCGGGTGTCCTCCCGGGCCCGCTTGCTCCAGCTGCGCCTCGGGTCGGGCGAGCAGCTGGTCGGCGGTCAGTTGCCGGTAGACCACGTCCGACAGGCGGCGTTTGAGGATCCGCAGCGCCTCTTTCGGGGTCTTCCCCGCCGCGCGCAGACGCCGGTAGTAGGCCCGACCGGCCGTGTCGTGGCGGACCTGCACGATCGCCATGATGTACAGCACGTGGTTGATCCGCCGGTTCCCCGCCCGGGAGAGGCGGTGACGGATCTGCTGCCCGGAGGAGGCATCCAGGGGGGCGGTGCCGTTCCAGGACGCGAAGCGGGCCTTGGTCGGGAACCGGTCCACGTCACCGACGTCGGCCAGGACCCGGGCCGCGCCGGCCGGGCCCATCCCGAACAGGTCCATCAGGTGTGAGCCCCGGGCCCGGACCCGGGCCCGCAGCTCGGCCTCCACGGATTTCAGCTTCGCGTCGATCGCGGCCAGGTCGGCGAGCAGGTCGCCGGCGATCCGCCGCCGCATCGCCCCGGCCGGATCCCGGGGCCGGACCGTGGCCAGCATCCGCTTGGCCTGGGCCGGGCTCAGGTGCCGCGGCGCGCCACCACTGATCAGCTCCGCCAGGAGACGGTGGAGCCGGTTCAACGTGGCCGCCCGAGTCCTCGACAGCTCATCGCGCCGGTCAGCGAGGACCCGCAACGCACCCACGTCCCCATCGCCGGCGTGCAGCTCGCGCAGGCCCGCCGTGCGCAACGCGACCGTCGCGACTGAATGCGCGTCCACCGCGTCGGTCTTACGGCCCTGCCCGGTATCCAACGCCCGGACCCGGGCGGCCAGCTTCGCCGGCACATCCCGCACCGCTTCCCCATCGGCGAGCAGCCGCAGCGTCAACGGCCGGCCCGCGCCCTCGGCGCCCTCCACCGCCCACACCCGGTGCGGCCAGCGCCGCGCATAGGTCACCATCACCTGGTACTGGCGGGCGTCCGTACCGAACGTCCCCGTCGCAGCGACCTTCCCCTCGCCGTCGACGACCTCGATCGTCACCGACGCCTTATGCGGATCCACTCCAATGATCATCCGGCCCATCGCCGTTCCCTCTCTCCGCGAACCACTCCCACAGGTCGGCGAAGGTGGGCAACGCTACTTCGAGCGCGGGCAGTCCCCTCGTGAGCCACACCCCGCCAGCGGTGCCCGGCAGAGCACAGACCATGAGAGAGCCACACCGCGACACCGGAACACCACGGTGGACAGCCGCGAAAGAGAGCGACCTGCCGGACACCTCGACACCAGCCTGGCCAGGCCGACGCCGTAACACCAGCATTACAGAGGTTTCGGTAATTGGGTGAGTCGTTGACGTGGTATCGGGTTGTGCCCTGGGACGATTGGGTATGCCAGCACAACGGTCGGGCGGTGGTCGGCGCAAACCGGTGCAGCGGCGCGATTTCGAGGCCTTGCGTGCACGTCGGTCGGAGGCCGCGAAGATGTTCGCCCGGGGTAAGCGTCAGGTGGATGTCGCGGTGGCATTGGGTGTGTCGGCGCAGACCGCCTCGCGCTGGCATGCGGCGTGGCTGGCCGGTGGCCGTCAGGGGCTGGTCGGTGCGGGCCGGGTCGGGCGACCGGCCAGGCTGACCGACGCGCAGGTTCAGCAGATCGGCCAGGCGTTGGCGAAAGGGCCGCAGGCGAACGGGTTCGCGACCGACCTGTGGACCTTGGCCCGGGTCACTGATGTGATCGAGAAGGTGAGCGGGGTGCGGTACTCCCAGACCCAGACCTGGACGATCCTGCGCGGGCGGTTGGGCTGGTCCCGGCAGCGCCCGGCCCGGCGGGCGGTCGAACGCGACGACGACGCGAT
Organism: uncultured Actinomycetota bacterium; assembly: GCA_963724535.1. Classification (GTDB taxonomy): domain Bacteria; phylum Actinomycetota; class Actinomycetes; order Actinomycetales; family Kineosporiaceae; genus JADJPO01. The sequence continues at coordinate 489,226 of CAVRVD010000014.1, read as the reverse complement.
CGCGACCTGGGTGACCAAGGACTGGCCGCGGATAAAAAGGGGGCCCGCCGACGGGGAGCCTGGATCGTCTTCGCCGACGAGTCCGGATTCTCCCTGATCCCCTCGGTCAGGGCGACCTGGGCTCCCCGCGGACACACTCCGGTGCTGCGGCACCGGTTCTCCTGGAAGCGGTTGTCGATGGCCGCCGCGCTGGCCTACCGACCCGACCGGTCCCAGGCCGCGCTGGTGTTCGGGATCCGGCCCGGCGCCTACAACACCGACTCGTTGATCGAGTTCCTCACCGACCTGCGTCGCCACTTCCGTGGCGAGAACGTCACCGTGATCTGGGACGGCCTGCCCGCCCACCGTTCCCGGCAGATGCAGGCCTGGATCGCCACGCAGCGTTCCTGGCTGCGCGTCGAACGACTCCCCGGCTACGCCCCCGACCTCAACCCCGTCGAGATGCTCTGGGGAAACCTGAAGAACACCGAGCTGGCCAACCTCTGCCCCGACACCATCGACGACGCCCGCCAGGCCGCTGAGAACGGCCTACACCGCGCCGGCACCGACTACGACCTCTGCTACGCGTTCCTCGCCCACACCGGACTATCGCTATGACTATAGATCACTCAATTACCGAAACCTCTGTAGGAACTCGGAGGCGAAGCGATTGGCTTGCTCTTCTACAAGCCGGCTGCCGGGCTCGGCGTCCGCATGCATCACTAAGCGGCCGAGCTCGTGCGCCACGTCGAAGCGCTGCCGGTAGTAGTCGCGCTTGATGGGGTTGAGGATGACGACGGGACGTAGCTTAGTGTCGAAGGAGTAGGCGTCGACGGAGGCGGCACCGGTTGGGCTGAAGACGACCAGCACACCGTGGCGCTCGAGGAGGCGAACTAGGTGCGGTGCCGGTCCGTCGGCGATACCCCAGGCCTGTCGTACGAGCCTCGCCGCATGCTCTGGCCCGTCGCCGTCGGCGTTGAGTGGTGACACGGGTAGTCGTGGGACGTCAATCTCGGGCAGCTCGACGTGGCGCTCCAAGCTTGACGCGATATCGACGGCCAGGCGGCCATAGGCGAACGCCTGGTCGCGCGCCAGTTGGCTGGTGGAGCGCAGCGAGCGGAAGTGGGGCACGGAGCTGAGCGCCCCGATGTCACCTGGCCGCGCGGAGAAGAAGCCCGGGTCGACAGACAGCGCAATGGCCAGCTCGGCCACCGTTGCGGGAGCTGGCCGCTTCGTCCCCGCCTCCCAAGCCGACACCGCGGTCGCACTCTTGTCGATACGGACGGCAAGGTCGCTCTTGCGGAGCCCGGCTAAGTGCCGAGCGAGCGTCAGCCGCGAGCCGTCGAAGAGGGCGGCGACTTCGACGGTGCGGTCCGATGAGCGACGGGTGTCGCTCACGCGCCACCTTCCTTGGACCGCTGCGCGGACGGACGCAGGCGGACGGGCGCGTCGGGTTCGGCATCCGGCCCGGTCGGCGTGGGAGTCACGTCGGTGCGGCGGCCTCCGTCGCCCGGCGGAGCGACCAGCAGGTCCTCCGACCAGTGCCAGGCATTGCCGCCGTCGGAGTTGTGGCGCGGCCGGCCGAGGACCAGTTCGGCGTCCTCGGTGACGATGTCGAGCGAGTGGGCGACGACGAAGGTCTCGACGTCCAGTCGGAAGGCGGCAGCCACCAGCTGTTCGACCCCGGCCATCTCCTCGTCCGCCAACCCGATGAAGAGCGACTCCTGGTTCGGATCGACGGAACGCTGCTTGGCCACCCGCTGCTTCGTGGGGCTCTTGCGCGGCCAGGGCAGCTGGCCGATCTGCCCGTAGACGCAAGCCGCCAGCAGGAAGCGGCGACCCTCGAACCTCCACCCGGGACTGCCGTTCAGGTCGTCCAGAACCACGGTCCCCGGGGCAAGCTGGGGCATAGTGTCGATCTCGGCCTGAGTGAGTTCGGCATACACGAGGTCGAGGTGGTCCGTCGGCGAGCCGTCGGCCCGCACCTCGTACCGGCCGGTCGAGAAGACCCGGTCGAGGCGGTCGCGGAAGTAGGTGAAGCGGATGTTCCCGAGCAGGGCGGCGTCGTGGCCGTCAGGCTCCGAGAAGACCTCCATCGTCCGGGAGGCGGCGGACCGGTAGGGCCCACCGGACGGCCTCAAGCACGCCCGCGCCGCCGAGGTCCTCGATAACATCCTGCTGTTCGCTCACGACGGGCAACCTACCGCACTAGCAGTAGTCGATGTTGCTAACACAACCACTCGGGCGTGTCGTCGCCTCAGCCGCAACCTTGCTGTCGACCAACAGGCTGATGGCTGGCCGTGTGGCTCCGGTGAGGCCCGAGTCTTTCACCCGTATGTTGACCTCACCTTCCGCCTGATCTGGAGCGGCGCCGAAACCAGGCGGAAGGTTGTCGGTGGCGTCTGCCACGCTGAAATCGTGGACCTTGAAGATCGCCTAGCGACCGGCTCCGACCCAGTGCTGCCGGGCACGATCATCCCCGCGCAGGCCGGGCCGGACTTGCCGCCGTCCTGGCGGCTCCGTCCTGACCTCATGCAGGTCACCGGGAAGCCGCAACTGGTGGCAGTGTTCGATACGAACGCCCTGGCGACGGCTTGCTGCATGGAGGCCCGCTCCGGGCATCAGTCGCTGGCCACCCGTCTGGATCTCACGGGCCGCGTGCCGAGCTTTGTCGCCGAGCACGTGCCCGGCGAGATGGACGAGCACCTGGAGCGCATCTCACGGGGAATGGGCGTCGAGGTGGCCGCCGCAGCGGCTGTCTGGCAAGAGCGGATCTCCCCGCTCGTGAGGGTCGTCGACCTGCCCATCGGGAAGTACCTACGGCCGGAGATCGCCGGGATCCGCAAGCTGGAACCGGATGGCGACCCGGACGACTGGCCGAGCCTGACGGAGCAGCCTTCCTCGGGCCTGCGGCGATCATCACGCGGGATGGAGTGTTCGCCAAGCTCGGCTACGCCAATAAGGCGCACGACTGGACCGTCGCGGCGAAGACACTGCGGCGGGCGGCGGCGCTCGAAGGGGAGCAGATCGACCGAGTCGTGATGACGATCTTCGGGACGCGCCTGGTCGGTGCCGGCATCGGTGGGCTCGTGAAGCTGAGGCGACGCTTCCCCTGGACCGTTCCCGTCGCCGCCCTCCTTACCATGATGGCGGGACAGCGGCTGTGGCGCGTACGAGCAGACCTGCGGTCTGGCGCAGCCGAACTGCTGGAGGAGCTGCGCCCGCACATGCGCCGGATCCTGAGCGACCTGGCGGAGTACGCCGAGCTGCGCGCAGACTTCGTAACGGTCCACGATCCGCCCTGGCGGACCGAGTCCACGACCGAGCGCTGCGCTCGAACCTTAGATTAGTGACCGCTTCCGAGCGTCTTCACGGAAGAACACGCAGCTCACACCTTGATCAAGTCGTCCGGATCTCGGCAGTGGCACGAGTCAGGTCGTGCGTCGAGAACCCGGCTCCGACGAGGGTCGCGTCCATCAGCCGCATATCGGTGTGCACACCTCGCAGACCTCCGGTCTGGCTGCCGATGAGGGCCGTAAGCCGGTCCATGTCTGCGACCGTCTCCGCCGGTAGTCTGACCAGTCAACCGGCATCCTGGCAGAATTCGATCGCAGACTGCGAAGGGGGTGGCGGCGCTGACCTACATTCCCTCGGCCGACGATCCGCGGATGAACGGTGGTGTCGGCGATGATCCCCTGAACCTGCTCTGGCGCCTGCTGGACGACTCGGTAGGCGACGAGCAGTCGTGGCAACCGGAGGACAATCAGCAGCCCGACGGGTCGCTCGAGGCACTCATCGCGAGAACGGCGCGCCGATGGCGGCGGCGACACCACGAGCGTTCGGCCGTGGGATCGCTGCTCGACGCGGTCGCGGTGGCCGACGATGTCCCCACCGCCGCTAGCGTGCGGGCATTCCTCAGCGATGTCCTCCGCGTCGTCCATGTGACGCTGCCGGCGGATGCCGACGAGGGCGGAGAAGGATCCGGGCTGGGAGGTCTCTTCGACTGGACCGTCGATGTCCGGGCCGGCCTGCCGGACGCAGAGGCGGGCTTCGCGGCGGCCGTCGCCAGCAGCGATGCGGGGTGGGCGCTGTACGTCCACGCCACCCTGCACGGGCTGAAGCACTGGCGGAAGGAGGCCGCGGCCGAGCTGCTGACGCTGTCGCTGGGTGCACTCGTGGGTGCCGTTCAGTTGGCGAGTTGGGACGAGGCGCTGCTGCACCGGGGGCGCCATCAGGTTGCCCTCGCCGCCCTGGCCGGTCACTCGCCACCTGACCACGCACCGTTCATGTTGCACAACCCCAACCCGATCCAGGACGAGATCGGGTGGGAGCTCGCACGGGCCCACAGCCGACAACAAGCCCTCCTCGGCGACGTGCGGCTCTCCGCCGCGGGACTGGCTTTCGACATCGAGACGCAACTGCGCGCGTCGAGCCAGGCGGACGTTAGCGACTTCCTCGGTGCGTACGAGGCCGGCGCGTCACCGGAGCTACGCTCGGTGCTCCGCGACTTCGACCACCTCGAACACGGCGTGTCCTATGCCCCGTCGGAGAGGTTCAGGGTTGAGGCGTCCACTGTCCACATACACGCGGCGTCCAGCGGCATCAACCTCGCGCTGTGCGACGTGGCGCTGCGCGCCGCCGCCGAGGTGCAGACGCGCGTGCGGGATCGCGCCGCCCGACTGGGCGCGTCAGCGACGGCGAACCACGCTCGGCTCGCCGCCGAACTCGCCTGCGACGTGTGGAATTTGGCCGACGACATCGGGGCTGCCGCCTGTGCGGCGGTCCTGCGGACCCTCACCGAACTCGCGGACGCAGACAGGTCCGAAGATCTTGCACGCGCCATCGGGGCCGCCCTGCCCTACCTCGACGTGTTCCTCTCGCCGCCCAAGCGCGACTCGACGGCACACCTCGGCGCGGTGGCGCTGGGCGCGGACCGTTCGCTCCTGCCAGCCGTGCTGTTGGCCCACAGCCGCGCCGTCGCGGCGTCGCACGATCTGGCCGGCGCGGCCTTCACCGCCCGCGTCCTTAGCGGGGCGCTCACCGATCCGACGTTCGCCGCCCACCGGGACGAAGTGATCGCCCTCCTGATCAGATTGCTTCTGCGGTCAGCGAGACTGCGGCGATCGCCGGAACCGATCGCCCACCTGCGCACAGTGCTCGCCGAAGCCCACCGCGACGGTGCTGGCGACCCTGATCTCGTGGGCGTCGCACTCCGAGGGTGCGATGTGCTACTGGGAAACGACGCCAGGGCGGGTAACCGGCTGGCCGACGACGCTGGCGAGTACGAGGAGCTGGCGGACCTCGTGATGCTGGTGGCCGCGGCTGCGCCACCGGTACCTCTCCAGGGGATCGAGCCTCTCCACAGGGCGGGTGTGAGCGAGCGGACGCAGCATGCCCTCGCGATGGAGGATTGGCCGGGTCTCGCGGACGCCGCGCGCGCGGACCTCGCCGTGACCCCGACGACAGGAACCGTCAGCACGCGGGTGGTGTTGGTGGGGCTTCTGGCCCGCGGTCTGCGCGGCATGGCCGACACCACGACCGACCCGACGGTCGTGGTCGCCGTGGCGCGAGAGGTGCGTGCCCTCCTCGACGACAACACCGACCGAATTATGAGCGCTGCAGGTCGTATCTCGGATCGCAAGGCCCGCTGGATGGCACGGCGTCCGGCACGTTCCGGCGCCGGCATGGACCGGGACCTGTGGCTGCTGACCGCGGGGCACCTGGGGCTGGCCGTGGTGGCACTGCACCGGCGTGTGCCCGACGGCGTGTTACCGGATTCCGCCCTTCAACTGCTGAAGCGCGCGGCCGGGCTCGCCATGCAGGGCGACGACGAACTCGCCCGCGCCGACGCCATGCACGACTTGGCGCAGGCCTACGTGGCCCTCGTCGCGACCACCAGCAGGGACGGGGGGGCCGAGCCGCCTCAGTCGCCCGAGTCGCCCGAGTCGCTGGAGATGCTGCAACGCGCCGCCGCGTTGATGCGCGAGGCCGCGGTGTTGTATCGGCGATTGCGCGCGCGTCCGGACTTGGCTTTGACCATGCGTGACCGTCCGGCGCACATCGACCTGCTCAACCTCGGAGATACCTATCTGGACATCGCGAGCCGGCTCCTCGCCGGTGAGGAGATCTCGGAAGCCGGCCGACACCCCGGCCCGCTGTACCTGCGGGCCGCTTTGTGGACGCTGACCGCGGGCCGCGACTTGGCGCTCCAGGCGGGCGAGCGGTTAGTGGCCGCACGAACGGGTCTGCGGATCGCGCAAGTGAAGATCGAGCTTGCCGAGGCGTGCCTGGAGCACACGCGTGCCAACCGTGGCGCTTTCCGGCGCGACTTCCAGCTCTTTCTGGCGGTGATCGAGGCAGTTCCGGAGTCAACGTGGGAGTTCGCCAGCCGATACGCCCTCTCGGCGCTCGACGACGTAACGGCAGCGCTCATCTCAGCCGTCGTCGTCGGTGACGGCGGCGGCTGCCGCGCCGCCCTGAAAGGCGCCTTCCAGCTGCTGGGACTCGCGCAGCTGAGGCATGGTGTTTCCGGGTCCTCCGTTCTGATGGACGACAACGTCTGGAACATGTCCCATATGCGCGCGGCGACGCTGGTCGCACTGCACGACACTTTCGATCAGCTCATCCAGGCAGACGTCGGCCCGGTCGTGGACGACGAGGTACGCACGGAGCTTGCCGGCTGGACGCTGCTCCTGCGCACCTTACTGAGAGTGGAGCGCCTGCGGCGCAGGCCGGATGCCGACGACTTTGCGGCCGTGGCGACAGACGCCCAGACCCTGCGGCGCGGACCGGACCCGATCCTTCGCGCGTTCGCACGCCCGTACGCCGATTGGTACTCCGTCTCGCGGTCCGGTGATCGGTTGTCCGTGAACGGTTTCGCGGTGGCACCGCACCCGGCCGGACTGGAGATAGTGCTGCCATCGCAGGGCCGCTCGTTCACGATCGCCGGGCTGGACTCCCCCGTCGCTGCGGTGCAGCTGCGCGAGGCGTCCTGGGTAAAGCGCAACAGCACCGTCGCCGTCGCCGGGCACCTTCCTCAGTTCGACTGGTCCGGGACGCCGGCGGCGATACCTGTGCTGGTCGGAACGCTCAGCGGCGGCGATGCGACCTTCTTGGTGGCACGGTTACCGGCGGCCGGGTGGGACGTCTGGGTCATGCACATCGCCCCCGCCCGGGGTGTTCAACCAGACCTCACCTTCCCCTTCACCCTCCGTGGCATCGTCTCGCCGGGCGAGGCGGGTGAGTCGAGCGGAATGCGCAGGCAAGGCGGCGCTCTCGCTCGCGGTGACGTCGCCGTTCTCGACGCGCCAGGGCTCACCATCGAGATCTCCACCGATGATCTCCCCGCGGGTGACGACGACTCCGGCGACCGCGCGGCTGGTGCCGAGGTGAATGCCACAACAGAAGGAACCCGGCTGCGGCTGACGGCCGAGGTGCGCGTCGCCGTACGGACGGCGCCCGCGGTGGTGGACGCCGACCTGACCGTCGTGGTTGACTCCGGGGACATCTTCGCAGGAGCCTGCGCCGCCGCCCTCTCCACCGTGGTCGCGCCCGCGCTCGGCGTTCCCAGCACGATGATGCGGGCACACGTCCAACTCTTGCCCTACCTGGACGTCGTGGACGCCCGGCTTCGCGCGGAGATCCGCGACTCGTCGCACCGGCACGTGGTGCTGGTCGGCGTTCCCGCTACCGACGACGCCGCCGACGACCTGCTCGACGCGGCCACAGACCCGCGCCGTGACGTCACGTGGATTGTCGACGGGGACGAGGCGTGGCGGGCCGCCGAAGCCGTCAACCGTCGCTGGGACAGCATCGAACACCGGCAGGCCGCGCCGGTCTTCGCGGTCGCCGGATCCGTCGACCTGCCGTTCGACGACTCGCCGCTCGTCCAGGTCGTCGTCGCGCCGCGGCACCTGGCACCGGCGGCGCTCCAGCTCGTCGCCGATCTCGTGGCGTTCCGCCGCCTGCCCATCGAGGACATCCCGACGGCGAGCTTTGGATATGAGTTCGAGCTGCTCGGCGACCCGGTGGGGATGCGGCGCGGGCTGACTCGGCTGCCCAACCCGGCCACGCTTGGCGACATCGTCTCCCGCTATCGCGAACTATCCGCAGATCTCCCCATCCACTACCACTCGGCAGGGTCGGCCGGCACACGTACGGTGAACGGACAGACTGAGACGTTCGTCGACCTCCCTGGGCCCAGTTCGCTGTCCGACCGGATCAAGGATTCGCTCTGGCGCCCCTTGGTGATCCGTCCGGCCATCGTCGTCCCAGAGGACCTCGGGCTGGTGCTGGCTTGCACGCCGTACGCCCGGCATCTCGGCGCCCTCCTGCTGCCCGACCAACCGCTTGCCTGGCAGGTCGCCAGCGTGCTCGGTGCGCGAACCCTCGCCGTCGACGGCTGCAGGCACACGCCTGCCGATCTCACCGTGGATCGACTGCCGGGCGACACGCGCGAGATCGCCATGCACTTCGCGGCCCGCGCCCGCACCGACCACGAGGCGGGCGTCCTCACGGTGCGGGCCGCCGAAGCTGTCGGCGCGGCCGACGAACTACTCCTGCGCCGGATGGAACCCGCAGCCTACGCCGTCGTTGCCAGTCTGGCGCCGGCCGAGCGGGGTGCCGCCGCTCTCGCCGCGAGCTACGCCGCGACCTTGGGCTCCCCGCTGCTGCTGATCGACGACGACAGCATCTTTTCCGCGGACACGCGCAGTCGTGCCGCCGACATTCTGTCGGGCGCCTCCCAACGTAGGCTTACCCGCGACGCCCGTCCACTGTCGGCTCACGCGGCCCCTGCCGGCGACATTGTCCCGGCAACCGCAGCCCTCGCCGAACTCGAGCAGTCACTGGCGACACTTGCGCCGACCTACCTCGCGTTCGTGTCGAACCGGATGACGTCGCCGATCGAGCTGGCAGGTTCGCCGCCGTTGGCCACACGGTATGCCCTCGGGCGGCTCACGGCACCGGATGTCCCGGCCCTGGAGTCCCTGATTAGGGCGGCGGCGCTGCGTGAGGAGGTGATGCGTGACCCTCGCGCGTCCGCTGTTGTGACGGACGCGGCCGGCGCGCTGGCCGACCGGCCCCTGCCGGAGGCAGCAGCAGAGGCCCGGCACGTGGGCGCCCTCTTGGCGCACGCAGGCGGAGTCGACGTCACCGAGGTGACCGGATCCAACGACCGCGACCAGTTCCTGTCCGCCGTCCCGGGCGCAGCGATCATCCATTTCTGCGGTCATGGCCGCTACTCCGCCAGCACGGCGGGCGATACCGGTCTCGTCTTTCAGCAAGGCCTGCTGCGTGCCCGTGACATTCCACATTTCGCGAGCGCGGCTCCCATCGTGTTCGGCAACGCCTGCGAGTCCGGTGCCGCCCGGGTGGGCGACGACGAACGACTGGGCCGCGCCTGGAGCGGGCTCGCCGCCGGTTTCATCGACGCCGGCGCCCTCAACTACATAGGCAGCATGTGGCCGATACTCGACGACGGCTCCCGCCGGCTCGCGGAGAGGTTCTACGGACTGCTGGTCCAAGGCCACTCGGTCGGCGAGTCCCTGCGCCGAGCGAAGCTTCACGCCTTCGAGGAAAACGACCCCACCTGGGCATCAGTCATCCTGTTCGGCTGCCCACGCAACCGCCTGATGACCGGCGACGCCGATCGAAGCTGAGCTGCCCGGCCCCCGACGACAAGGGTGCAAGGACGGCCGGGGTGGAATGGCAGACCGTCCGCGTCGCCGACATTCAGCGCGATGAGCGGGCGCCCCTTCAGCTGCGGCAGGGGGTGGTGCGACCGCTCACTGAGTTCGGCTCGATCGTCGCCGGGCCCGCCCTATTGAGAAGCTGAGCCACGAGCGGTCGCGAATCGCCGAGGCAGATGAATGGAGCCCAGTAGCGAGGGTGAGGCGCGTGAGAGCGGACTGCCTTCGACGCAGCGCGCAGCGCGGCTCCGACCGACAGGCCGTGCAGGATCCGATCGTAGAACGCGTCCATCAGCTCGGCGGTCGCGTCGTCGTCCACCCGCCACAGGCTCATGACGACCGACGCGGCACCAGCGAGTCGAACGGCCAACTGCAGTCCCCACACAGCCTCCCCCGGGATGATCTGCCCCCGGCCGGTGTCACAGGCGGACAGCACGGCCAGGGCAGTGCCGCGCAGGTCGAGCTGCACGATGTCGGCGGCCAGCAATTCGCCGGATTCGAAGGACTCCGGATTCGCGAACCGTGCCGAGCGGCGCTGTTCCCAGTGGTCGTTGGCCCCGGCGAGAGCGAGGCCACCGCTGAGCAGCAGCGCACCGGGCTCGTCACGGTACGGGCCGCCATCGGTCACCGTCACCGACTTCACGGGTGGTCGGGTGTCGGCACCCACGAGCCGGGCGAGCCTGGTGAACTCCGGATCCGCGTAAGGGTCGTCCTCAAAGACGCCTGTCTCGTGCTGGATGAAGGAGACTCCGCCGTATCTGTCGTCGAAGAAGCCGTGGCTGGCGATGTGCAAAAGGACAGGACCGTGGAGAGCGGTGACGGCGGCCTTGGTCGCCTTCTCCTCCAGTAGCGGTTCCACGCCCAGCCGTGATGCGATCTTCACTACCTCCGCCCGGGCGCCCTCGAGGGGCCGGTACGGTCCGTCGACGCCCGGGGCGAGGCTGTAGCGCGGAGCGCCGATGAGGACGGGACCCTGGCGTGGTGCCGGGTGCGTCCGCTCGAGCAGGTCGAGAGCCGAAGGAAGGTAGTCGACCTGATAGTCGTCGACCCAGTAGCCCTGACCGCCAGGACTCGGAAGTGCTTGGAAGGGAACCACGCACAGCGCGCCGTCCGGGCACACGACGACATGGTCAGCTCCCGCCAGCGCGACCTGAAGTGGCGCCGTCAATCCGGAGGCGAGTCTTTCTCGGAGTTGGGGCTCCACGTCATCGCTCGGCGCCGCGCCGGTGGTGGTGGGGGCCGCGAGGTCGCGCCCGTCCGCTCCCGAACGCAGCGCTTCGCCGAAATCGGCGACGAGCTTCTCCAGGATCGGCGCGGCTCCGAGCTCGATCAGGCGGACCCGGCCTCCCTCGTCCCCGCGGACGACAAAGACGACGTACGCGCGATCGACCAGCCGGGAGTCCTGAGCGGCGTGGGCGGTCTCCGGTCTGCTGCCCGGAGCAAGGGCGCAGCACTCCAGGAGAACGTCCCTCTCCGACAACAGTGCGGCAAGGCGCGCGGGGTCCACAGCTGAGCCCGACGAACTGACGACCGGCCCCGGCAGCATCGGAACCAAGCGGCGCTCGATATCCTCCGCCTCAGCCCGGAGCACGTTCAACCGCTCGTTGCGGGCGATCCATTCATCGAGCGACCGTACGAACCGGGCGGAGGAGATTCGAACGTCCGCGTCGATCTGCCGTTTCAGCTCGCCGAGCCGCCTTGCGTCGGCTCTGGCCTCCGGCGGCACGGTGTCGTCGGACGGCCGGACCAGCGTTGCAAGCACGTCCGCGGCCAGGGCACGCCGCTCCATCCAGAACTGCAAGGCGATCCCAGGAGCGTGCGTCAGTCGGTCGCGCTGGCGGACCGCGAAACCCAAGAAGGTCACGAAGTACTCGTTGTTGTGCCGTAGGGCTGCGGCTGCCTCCTGTCGCGTCGCGATGCGGGTGAGATCCCGCAGCCGTAGAAGTTCGCTTTCCACTCCGGCGGCCAGCAGCGGGAACGCTGCTTCCGGGCGGCCCGCCTGCTCGTGGAGACGGGCCAGATTCACGCGGACGGCTTCGAGCAGGGGGCCAGAGCTGGTCTCAGCTTCGGTGAGCTCCGTCAGGAGCCCCGTGAGGTCTTCGACGGCTCGTGCCTGTTCGCCCAGTCGCCCATACACGTCAGCAAGGTTCGCTCGAACCACCTGCGCGTCCGGATGAGCGGACCCCAGCAGGAGGACAGCGCCCTCGACCGCCGATTCCAGGACCGCTTTCGCCTCGGCAAGCCGCCCCTGAAACGTCAGGACGGATCCGTACGCCGCGGCGGCTTGGACGACGAGGTGCTCGCCGTCCGGACCTACCCGGTGGCAGATGTCCATCGCCCGGAGAAGGAGCCGCTCGGCGGCCGCCAGATCGCCACCCTCCGGGTTCTCGACGGAGATTCGGGCAAGATTGACCAGTACGCCCGCGTATGCCAGCCCGTCGCTGCCCGCCCCGCGGTGCACAGCTTCTGCCTGTGACAGGTACTGCTCCGCCGCTCGGTGATCGCCCGACAGTGCGTACGCCATCCCGAGGTTGTTGGCGCAGATGGCGTAGTCGATGGGGTTGTCCGGGTGCTGAGCGAACACCGAGAGCGCCTGCCGGTGCTGCTGAACGGCTTCCGCGAAGCGATGGGTCTCGGCGAGGAGTGTGCCGAGATTGTCCTGGCAGATGGCAGCCGGAACGGTGGAACGCATAGAGCGGCGGTCGTAGATGTCCAGCGCCGCCCGGTACAACGGCTCCGCCTCGGCGTAGCGACCGGAGACCCGCAGCCGTTCGGCGGTGGCATTGAGTGCGCCGGCCCGCTGTCTGTCTTGCTCAGAGGTCGTGTCCATGCCGGTTCCCTGCCGTCGTCACGATGCGACGACTTCGAATGCGAACGACATGTCCTGAGCACGCAGCAGACCGGAGCCGGGGTGTCGCGCCACCGGGTCGCCTGCACCGAACCGCTCGCACGGCAGCAGCGAGGTGCGGTACACACCGATGCTCTTGCCGACGGCTTTGTCGAGCAGAGCGGCTCCGGTGCGCACCAGGGTCGCGACGGCTGCGACGGCTGCGACGGCGACAGCCGCCTGTGGTGCCGCCACGGCTAGTCCGGCCAGCGTCGCGAGGGCGGTCCCGACGTCCTCCTTACCGATCTCGCGCTTGAAGAGGTCCGCGAGGTCCAGCTCCGCCTGCTCGTCACGGGCGACCCAGATCGCCACGTCGAGGAAGTCGAAGACGGGTCCTTCGTAGAGCAGGAGGTTGTCCAATGGCAATCGGTCACCGTCCTGCACGCGATCGAAGCGTGCGGTAGCCGCCTGGTAGGGAGGAGCAACGGCCGCCGGGCCCGAGGTTCGGGTGATCACCATTGCATCGACGCGCACGCGCGAACGCAGGATTGCCCTGTTGGAGTGCACCACGACCTCTGACAGCCGGACGGCCACGCGATCGGGCACCGAGACCGAGGAGCGTGGTGTCATCCACCGGAAGGACGGATCCGGCCTGTTGTCGATCTCGAAGACGGGCTCCCGCGCGTCGCCGCGTCGTTGTGGATGAAGGAGGATGTCGAGCCGCGTCACGCGGTATCGAACCGGCTGCGGCCCGGCCACCAGCGGTCTCGCGTCGCGCAGCCCCGAAGAGAGCGCATCGGTGAGTCGTTCCAGCTCCGAGAGCGGTTGCCCGGCGCTGCGGGTCACGCCCGTCTGGGACAGCACTCTGAGATCCTGACGCCGATCCATGATCAGCACCACGATGCTCTCCGGCCTCGGCCCGGAACGTGGAAGGTTGTCGGGCCAGAAGACTTCGATCCCGGTCAACGCCCCAGCAGACGTGCGGCCCAGATCGTAGACGTCGCCTGGGGCGAGCGTGAGACCCGAGGGTTCTGATGTCGACAGGTGAGTGATCGCCCCTCGCAGACCGATGTCGAACACGGAGACGAATCGCTGCTCGCTACCGGTGTTGCGCAGTCGGACGACGATCCGGTCGCCGTCGAAGAGGTGCTCGCCCGTCTCGACGGTCAACTCGGCGGGTGTCTCCCCGTCCATGGCGAGGCGGAAGTACTCGACCACCACGTCGTCCGGCAAGGCTGCCGCGTCCACTCCGGAGGACAGATCACGCAGGTGCGCCGCGCGGGCGAGTTGTCCGACGTCTCGCCGTAGGGACGTCAGAGAAGCGGCGTCGATCGACCGTGCCTGGGAGGTCAACGGTTCACCCGCCGCGTCGCACAGGCGAAAGCCCTCGTCCCCCACGTCCACGCGGGCCAACATGCCCGGCGCATCGGACCCCACGACCACGGTGTGCGTCGACGCGGCAAGAGCTGCGACCACCTGCTGGCCGGCCGGGTTGTCCGATGGCACCACCGCGACCGGTCGCCGTCCGAAGGCGACTCGGACCGGCCATGCCTCGACACCCGTCGTCCGTCCACCCAACTCACCGTCGCGCAACACCAGATGCGGGCGACCGGCGACCACGTCGGCGACCACGGCGGAGGCCAGCCGGGCGTCCCGATCGCCGTCGGCCACGAGGTCGAACAGGTCGCCGGGTCCGAGGCCGAAGAACGAGGGCACATCGAGGTAGGCCTCACCGGCCTCCACGACGACGGGAAGGACGCCGTCGGCCTTGCGCTCGTGGCTGGTGAAGACATAGCGATCCACCGGGCCCTCGATCTCGGGCCGCTGAAACTCGGAGAGGTCCGTCACCGCTGGGCGGAGGTGATCCAGAAGTTCTCGCCAGGTGAACCGACGCCTCGACCGATCGGCCAGCATTCGAGCCAACGCCGCCGTCAGCGCCCCGTGCCGCGTGCCGTCGGGGAGATCGACCTCGTACGCGCTCTGGTCCGGCGCGCACGCGACGACACGCACCGCGAACGGGTTCGCGTCGGCATGGAAGGCGCCTCCGAGGTTCGAGTGGGCCGCGACGAGATTGCGAACGGTCTTCCGAGCGGCGGCGACTGCGTCCATGGAGATGAGGCCCCGGACGTCCCGAGCGCGCGGCAGTCGTGAGGCGTCACGGGACATCCGTGCGGAGTGGCAGCAGTCCAGCACCGTCGTCACGTTGGGCGTTCGACGGGTCAACTCGGCCTGAAGCAGGCTCAGCTCCTCCGCGAAGATGCCGCGGAACTCGCCCTCCGGAGCGTCGTCGAAGTCCGTCGGCACGATGAACTGCACGTACGCTGCCTCGTCGCCGTCGTGGCCCGCCAACGGGTTGCGCAACCGTGCCCCGTGTCCAGAGTAGTACACGAGGACGGCGTCGCCGTCGGCCGTCCCCGACACCAGCTCGCGGTAGGCGTCGAGGACACGGTCACGTGTCGCCGAGTCGGTCAGCACCGTGGTCTGGAAATCCAGCGCCTCCATCGTGGTGCGCATGAGCTCGACGTCGGCGTGAACGCCGGAGAGCCCACCGGTCTGGCTGCCCAGGAGCAGCGCGCGTCGTGTCATGTGGTCACCGCACCAGACGATAGGTCGGGTCGCCGTAGAGGACGAACGAGGCCCACGTGATGGAGTCCGAGTATCTCTCGCGGGTCACCCGTCGCGCCGTCCGCATGGCCTCGCCCAGCATCTGTCCCTCCAGCGCCTGCTTGTAGAACTCAATAGCGAACTCTGCCGCGGGGTCGTCGTACACGGGCCACAGCGACCCGACGCAACCGAGCGCCCCGCCGTACAGGAAGGCCGAGGCAAGGCCCTCGGCGGGTCTCCAAAAATACTCACCAACGCTCTGGGGTGCATCGGAGTTCGCGGTGCGGCCCGTCTGGCAGGCATTCAGGAAGACGAGCGGCTGCCCTTCGAGGAAGCGCTGGATCTTCTGTGAGAGGAATCGCTCGTGGTTCTTGAGGATCAATCCGCTGAGCTCGGGATTCGCCTCGTCGAAGCTGGCGTGGCCAGCGAAATGGATGACGTCGTAGCGGCCGCCGAGGAGCGCCCGGTTGAGCGCCTCGCCAGTGATGTCGTCCGGCCCCAGCACCGTCACGTCGACATTTTCCCTGCCGACCTGGTCGGAGGTCAGCGACTCTTTGATCTTCTGGACCTCTGATCCCGCCGCCATCAAATTGCGGTCGGGGTCGGAGTGAATCAACAGGAAGCGCAACTTGTCCGTGCGGCGTGCCACGGGGCGCTGGCGTGGAAAGGCCCGACCCATCGGCATCCGCGCAATCGGTCGCTGCAGGCAGAGGAAACCGAGACCTGCCTCTGATGCGGGGCCCTCAAGCGATTCGTCGTACATCAGCTCCCAGGGGAGCTCGAGATCGTCGGTGGTGATGGTCAGCGAGCACGGGTTGTTGGACAGATACTCGCGCATCCGGTCCGGTGCGATCAGGCGGAACATCACCTTGCCCATGTCACGCACCAACGTCGACAGGTCGTCCGGGGTCGCGTCCTCGCCCGAGGGCGACTGCGGCCGCAGGTCACGGATCGCCGCCGCGGCGGGGACCACCGGTGCCGCGACCGTGGCGCTCCGGGCCCCGACGCTCTCAGTTGCCGGTCGGAAGCTGCGCGCGATAGCGCTGTCGACCGCCTTGGTGATTCGGGAGATGGCATCACGCATGTACGCCCGGTCCTGGTCGACGAGGGAACTCGAGTCCTGGATGCTGAACCCCTGCGTGCCCACCTCACTGGGCGTCCGGAGCAGGACCGTGTAGGTGTGGAGCCCCTCGGCCGCCGAGTGCAGCAGGAGCACCTCGGCACGGCCGCTGAAGCGTTGCGTCGCAGCCACCTTGGCCCGCACGCGCTGCGCAACGCCTTCGGGCGACTCGTCCGGGGTCGGGACGGACGCCCTGGGTTGCGGTGGTTCTTCCTCGGAGGCCGGCGTTGCGCTCGACGGCTCCAGACGACGCAGAGGCTCGTACGCGTCGAGGTACCGCCGGTCGGACAAGGCGCGCTCGGCCGCCGCCACCAGTCCCGCCATTCGCTCCACCACGGCCCGCTCCCGAGCAACAGGCGCCCGCACCGTGAGCGCCTCGTCGATGCTGGCGCGAACCGGTTCCAGGCGTGTCTTCCAACCGTCGACCTGGGACTGCAGGTGCAGTAGGACGTTGTTCTGTTCGGCGATCTTGCGGTCCAGGTCGGGTTGAACCCCCTCGATCACCCTCCACTCGTAGCCCTGCGCGACTGCGTCGAGATTCTTCAGCGCCTGCTCGACCGTGACCTCGTTCCGCTCGAGGTTGACGAGGATCCCGTCCGTCTGCCGCATCTTGTCGTCGACGGCCGCGAGCAGGGCCTCCTCTCCGGCGACCGCGAGCAGACCCGCCGCCCTGAGCGTGGCCAGTTTGTCCGCGAAATGCGACCTCTCGTCCCTGCGCTGCTCGAGCCTGCGAAGGATCGTCGCCATCTTGCGCACGGCGTCCTCGGATGACCCCCGTCGGGGTTTGATCTCCCCACGGCCTCCCCGCGTGGGGGCCGTCATCGCGCGTTCCGTTCGGCGGCGGCAATCTCGCCCACGAGTTGCTCGATCTGTCGACGGGTGGCCTCGATCTCTTGCGTGATGTAGGGCGGCGTCGCGTCACCGAGACTGCGGGAGCGCTCGCTCAGCACGCCGAGGTTCGTCTCCTGGATCGCCACCATCGCGTGAAGGGCGTTGAGCGTATTGTCGTCCGACACGACGGGTTCGGAGGTCTCTGCCGCCGATGCGGGCAACACGTTCGCCACCTCGTACGAGCCCGGCCGCTGCGACGTCTGGAAGGCCAGGCGGGCGGGCCGCTGGTAGAGCACGGGAGAACACCACTCGCGGCCGCCGGGATTGTCAGTGTCGATTCTCAACCGAGCCGTCGACATCGCCGCGTCCAGCGGAACGCCGTTGCACAGAGCGCCGTAGAGACCCTCGGCGAATGTGACGGCGCCCATGTCCGTGATGTCGCCACGAAGCCCGACCACCGCGGGTAGGTCGACCGCGAGCCGTGCCGCGACGCCGTCCGTCCTGCAACCGTTGAAGACGACGAGACTCAGTCGCGGCGCAGAACGGAACTCGTCAGCGAGTTCGTCGACACTACGCAACTGGTAGCCGCCGCCAAGCCCGGAGCCACCCTCTGCCAGAAACGCGACGGACTGCTCCCGCAACGGCCCCGCCTGCGACGGTCTGGCGACGCCGTGCACGATCAGATGCAGAACGTGTGGCTGCTCCTCGTGCAGCGCCGCCAGGCAATCCAGCCAGGTGGCGGGAGTCTTGACAACCAGGGTGGACCCGCCCCTGTTGACCAGCAAGCGGCTGAGGCTGTTCAATTCGCGGTCGACCTGCCACGCGCCGGTCACGTCCGACGCAACGGCGAGTACCTTCACAGGTTCCGGCAGCTCGAGCAGTTCGACATCGGAGGGTTGGACAACGGGGCGGTCACGATATGCGCGCACAAGAGGCGTACGCGTCGACAGCACCAGGAAGTCGCCTCGGCGACGGTCGTAGAGGAACTCCCAGGGGATCGCCGCCGTCTCGTCGCCGTCGAGAACCAGACGCAGCTGGGTTTCCCCCCCGGCAGACAGGGCGGCGGCCCAGGCGCGCTCGATCGAGCCACGGAACAGTGCTTCGTAGAGCCGGGAACCGAGATCTCGCACCGGGTCCAGGCTCTCCGTGGGGATGCTGCGCTGCAAGCCTCTGCCGGCGCCGGCGATGCTTGCGAGTGCGGATTCCACCTCGCGGGGATCAAGGGGATTCACGAACGGACTGCGCAGCATTTCGCCGTCAGGGCCGATCGCGACCACCTGGTACTGCCCACCCCAGGTTGCACCCTGCCCGGACTCCGCACTGAAAGTGATGCGGAACTCCTGAGGTGACGACCGGTCTCTGCGGACAGCTTCGACAACCATAGCCCCGTCCCCCCTCGAAGAGGTGGATCATTCGATCGTAGAGGACCCCCGTAAGCTTTTCTATGTCCACGGACCGGCTCGCTCGCGTCGTCAGGAGCGGCAATGCCCAAGATCCGCAAGGGCCTGCCTCACCGCATCGTTCGGGCTGGGCGGCTCACCCCGGAATGCAGGAGTGGACCGACTGGTACCAGCGCAGGGAGCTCGCAGCCGTCCTGACACGGATCGCCACACCACGAGCCACAGCCGCGGCTCCGGAAGGGGCCTGGCGAGTGCGGCTGGGGTCCAGCAGTCGCGGTCGTGCGATGCCCCCTCCCGTAGGCCCAGCAGTTGTGGCACCAGGGGCACCGCGGGTCATCGGCGCACGGGGGCGTCCGGCAGGAGGTGCACCCCAGCCGGTGAGGTCTGCCAACCCAACCCGGTAGTGCCGGTGTCATGTCGTGGGGGCAAGGGGGGCAGTTGCCATTGAGTACCAGCGTCCGCTCATCGGCATGTCCGGACGGATCCGCACCTCCGCATGAGCGACCCGCGGCTGTCCTGTCGGTTCGCGTGCGCCAAGCGCACGAACGGCCGGCGATCCTGACCCGGGCAGGTTGAGGTCTCGTCAGTCGCCAGTCGCACACCCTGGTCACGGCATCGATTCCCCCGCCTCACCCCATGGAGAACGGCGCCGAGCGCGGACCGACGGACAAGCGTTCTTGAGGGTCACACCGCCACGCCCAGCGCGTCCACGTAGGCATGCAGGTTCGCGGCCCTGATCAGCCGCGTGCCGTCGAGGCGGACCGACCGAAGACCCCGAACTCAACACAGCCACCACCATCGTATTCGTCGCAGCGTGCCGAGCGAATTCCCCGATCCGGACACCAGCACCCTCGACCCGGCCCGCGGCCTCTTGGCCTGGGGGCCACCCCAGGGCCACGGCAGCGATCAAACAACGGGGAGCACGCTCCCCCGCAGTGACCCGCGACCGGAGCCTGCCCACCCCAGCGCTCGTCGGGCTGGGCGTGGCTGAGGCGGAGCCCCGTGGGGTGAGGCCGAGCCCGAACGGGCGACCACCAAGATCGATCCACACAATACCCACCGGAAACAACCGCAGACGACCCGCAAAGAGCGGCTCGACCAGCAACAGCGGGATGGCAGCGCCGCTGACCAGAGGCTCTTTCGGTGACCAACGAGCGATGTCGAGCAACACCGATGGTGAATCAGCGGGTTCGGGGTTCGAGTCCCTGACGGCGCACAAGTCTCCTGTTCAGCTTAAAGGCCCCTCGGCCCGCGGCTGTGATCACGTCCTTGGTTCACAGCTCGACGAGAACGTCCTCGCCCTCGACGACCACGGGGTAGGTGGTCAGCGGCGCCGGCTTCTTGCCCAGGGCGACCAGGCGCCGCGACCAGCGGGGGATGTCGCGGCCGGCGAATCCGGTCGCCCAGTCCAGGTTCTCCCCGGTGCACACCTCGAACCGGGAGTTGTGCCACGGACACTGCACCACGCCGTCCGCGAAGCGCATGCCACCCGGCCCCTTGGTCAACGAGAACCCCAGATGCGGGCAGTGGTTGTGCGCTGCGCAGAAGGTGTCGCCGTCGCGGGCCACGACCAGCGATGTGCCGTCGACGTCGACCGTATGCAGCTGTCCGTCGGCGAAGTCCGAGACCGTGCCCACTTTGACCCGACGTGTCATGGCGATCCCCTCCTGGGGTGAGGTGTGACGGCGCCCGATCCTCTCGGCCCGGGTCCGCCACGCTACCTGCCCGGGCGAGGCGGCCGAGCGCTCTTGTCGTCCGTCGTGCCCTGACGATCGCGGCGTCTGGCCCCGGCAGGGCGGCAGCCACCGGCCGGATGAGACACCTCACCTCAAGGCCCGTAGTCGGGCGCCCGAAGAGCACAGGAGACGCTGGCAGCCGGGAGCTCGACGGTGTCCGCATGCAACGCGTCCGCGTCGGTCTCGTACAACAGCACGTACGCATCGGCGCTGCCCGGCTACAAGGTCACGACGGCGCCGATCACGAGTGCCGTCGCCTGCGCGTCCATGGCGTACAAGCTGAATCTGACCGGAGCAGCGAACGCGTCGGTGGCCGAGGTGACCGGCACCCTGGACGCGTCCGGCAACGCATCCCCGGACTTCAGTGCGAGCAACATCGCCGCGTCGTTGGTTACCGGCGTACAGCTCGTCGTAACCGGATAACCGTCCGGGAGTGTCGGATCGAAGGGATCGGACCGTGAAGCGCACCGTGGCCGTCGCGGCGACCGCTGTCATCTTCGTCGGGTCGGCGGCGGGCGCGCACGCGAGGGCGATCAGCCCATCGACCAAGCGTCTGGGTGCGGGCACCACCGCCGTGACCGCTGCGTCGCTGCACGTCACGCTCACCAACTCGGGCTCCAGCCAGGGTGGCGGCGGGCCCGTCATCATCTCGAGCGGGCTGGCGACCGTGCCGGTGAGCCCTGCCGTTCCCAACGCGGCGTTCAACGACCTTCGCCTGGTCATCAGTGGGCCATGAACTCCGGCCGTGGCATCAGGGCGGTCTGGGTCGCGGCTCTCGTCGTCGGGCTGGTCGCCGTGGCGACCGTGACCGCCTCGGCGGGACTGATATCGCTGAGACCAGCGCGGCGTGGTTGACGGTGATCGAGACGGAGTAGTCGGTGGCTACGGCACTGGATCCCGTCGTCACCGTGACCTGCGACCGATACCCGTAGGAGGCGTTCCACCAAGAGGGCAGACACGGCGGGGCGACGGTAGCGAGGGTCAGGCCGCGGCTGGTCACAACTTCCCCGGCGCGGCGCTCGGGGCCGGCTGGTCGGTGCTGCGGCCGCCCACGACCTGGTCGGTCGGCGGCGGTGCACTGAACATCACGATGATGGCCAACAGGGACTTCTGGGGTGGCCAGAACAACGCCCCGCTGTTCTCGATCGTCGCTCCGACGGGAGATCTGGAGATCCAGGTCAAGCAGGCCGGTGCGCTCACGCTCGGCGGCCAGACCACAGGGATCCTCGCCTACCAAGACGACGACAACTACGTCGCAAACTACTACGAGTATCTCTCCGGGGGCTGCAACTGCAGGGGAATGGAACTCGTCCGGGAGGTCGGGGGCTCGCCGACCAGCACGATCACGGCCGTGAGCTCGAACCCCATGTACGTCCGCCTCACCAAGTTCGGGAACGACTACACCGGCGGCTACTCGACGAACGGCGGTGCCAGCTTCATCCAGGTCGGCACCTACACCACGGCAATCGGGCTGAGCCGGATCGGGATCACGGCCTTCAGCTACACCTCGAACGTGACCTCGGTCAGCTTCACCAACTTCCGGGTCCGCAGGTACACCACCCCAGAGCCGTCCACCTCGCTGGGAGCCCAGACATCCAAATACTGAGCGATCGGAACCGAGTCTGTGGGCAGAGCAAGTGAACTCCAGCGGCAGCACTGTCCTGCGAAGAGCCCCTCGGGCTCCCCGCGCGCGGCGGGCCGCGGCCGTGCTCCTCGTCGTCGGTGCCGTGCTCCTGCTGTGGCCGCGGTCCCTCGGCGGCGCCACGAGCTATGTCGTCGTCAGTGGCGAGAGCATGCTGCCGACCCTGCGCCCGGGTGACCTCGTCTTCCTCCGCGGGGATCTCGACTATCACGTGGGTGACGTGGTCGCCTACCACCCACCCGCCGGCGACATCGCGCACGACGCCGTGGTCATCCACCGTCTGGTGGGAGAAACCGACGGCGCGGACTACCTGGCCCGTGGAGATCACAACACCGAGAGCGACCCGTGGCACGTCGGCCGCGGCGACATCATCGGCAGCACCTGGTTCACCGTCCCGAGGATCGGCGGGACCGTGGCACGGCTGCGCTCACCGCTACCCCTAGGGATCTTCGCGGGGGTTGCGGGCGCATACCTCACCCTGACCTGGCCACCACAACGCACCAGGCAACCCGGAGGTGTCGCTCGGCATCGGGCCACGCTCGACGGCGTCGCGGGCCCGCTCGGTGGACGAGGTCAGACCCGTTCCCTGACCGATCCGCCGTGACCGGGTCCAGCAAGAAGATGCCGTAGCGGCTCGTCCACCTCGCAGACGCCACCGCGCTGTCAGCCCCGCCCTGGTGCTCAGGCGCCCGCCAGAGGCACCAAGAGCCGGTCCACACTCGCCATCAGGTCCTGGGCCACGAACGGCTTGACCATGTACTCGCTCACCCCGACCCGATACGCCTCCTCCACATCACTGCTCAGCACCCGAGCGGTCAGCATGAGCACCGGGATGTGCCGCAGCCGGGCGTCGGCCCGGATCGCCGAGCAGACCTGCGGCCCACTTATCCGCGGCATCATCCAGTCCAGGATCACCAGGTCCGGCGGGGTGAGGCGGATCGTCGCCAGGCCGGTCTGCCCGTTTCGCTCGCTGAGCACGACGTGCCCACAGTTCTGCAGCCGCAGTCCCACCAGCGCGCGCAGACCAGGGTCGTCATCGATGACGGCGATGGTCGCCACAGGCTCCGCCTCCTCGCGCTGTCCGCAGCCCGACAGCTGCAGAAGCCGCTTCCTGGCTCCATGTCTCGGCAGGCGCTCGAGCAAGGTGAAGCCCTGGGCGCCCAAGACACTCGGAACGGGTCAGTGCCGCGACGTGGCCAGCTCGCAGACCAGCCGGCCCAGCGCCGCCAGGATCGACCAGGAGCAGCAGCGCGGAGTTGACCACCACCGCGACCAGGTACCGGGCGCGCCCCGGATGACCGTGACCAACCCTCGCGGGCGTCAGGACGCCGGGTGGGCCGACCGCCACGCCTGCCAGACCTCCGGACGTAGCCGGCCACGTTCCGGGACGGCGATCCCGGCACGGCGAGCCCAGGCCCGTACCTGGGCGGTGCTCGGGGGCGGGGCGGACGGCGCGCCGTCCAGCTCGACGGCGACCGTCGCGCCGCCCGGCTCGCCGAACAGGCCGTCCAGCCGGGCTGCGGCGGCGAGCTCGGTCAGCGCCCACTGCCGTGCCGCGGCCAGGAACCGGTAGGTCCACTCCTCGGCCAGCGCCCGGGTCTCGGCGAAGACGATCGGCACGTTCGGCCAGCGCACCTGTAGCTCGGCCAGGCCGTCGGCGACCACGGCGGGCCGCACCCTCCGCTGGGCGAACAACCGCGAGTACCGGTCCTCGATGACGACGGCGGCCCGGGGCAGCGCGGCCAGCTCGATGAGGGCGAACCGCAGCGTGCTGTTGCTGAGGCTGGAGATCAGGTCGTCCAGCGACTTGCGCTCCACCGCGGCGACCAGCCGGCTGTCGACGACGAGGCCGTAGTCCCCGCACGGCAGGGCCTGCTTGGCGGTGGTGACCTGCTGGCCGGCGAACCGATAGGCGTAGCGCTCGTGGGCGTCGACGACGATCTCGAGGTCGGCGACGCCGGCCGCCCTCGCGCTCGGTGTGCTCACCTTCGGCCGGGCCTGCTTGCGGGTGCGCGGCGACTGCCAGAAGCAGACCTCGCGGCCCCGGGCCGTGGTGAAGACGATCTGGGAGCGGTTCTCCCGGCTCCGGTCGAGCACGAGGTCGATGGCCGCGCCCCGGCGGAGGCAGGAGCGCACTGCCACCTGCTCGACCAGCTCAGGCTCGGCCGGCCACTCCTGCACCGACACCGGGTGACAGTACAGCGCCGTGGTGCGCGGCCAGGTTCCCGAGGTACGGAACACCAGACCGGCACCGATCGGCAGGCGCAGCAGGTAGGGCAGCCGCGATCCGGGGTCCGGGTTTCGCGCGATCAGCAGCGCCTCCCCGACTGTCACACCCCGAGCCTATGGTCTGGGCGTGGCAGTCTCATCACAGCTCACGCCGTGGGCTCATCCGTCCGAAGGGGGAACACCCATGTCCCGAGTGGTGCACTTCGAGATCCAGGCAGACGACGTGGAGCGGGCCAAGGCCTTCTACGCCACGGCGTTCGGCTGGGCCTTCGAGGACTACAGCCAGTACACGGGGACGACCTACTGGGGGATCATCACCGGACCCGACGACCAGATGGGGATCAACGGTGGCCTACAGCAGCGGCCGGCCGCGCCGCCCGGTCCCGGCCAGGGCACCAACGGCTACGTCTGCACGGTCGGGGTGGAGGACTACGACGTCACCGAGAAGAAGATCCTGGACGCCGGGGGGCAGGTGGCGCTGGCCAAGATGGCGCTGCCCGGCATGGCCTGGCAGGGCTACTACGTCGACCCCGAGGGCAACACCTTCGGCATCCACCAGCCGGACCCCGAGGCTGCCTGACAACGGCGCTGCGGACCGCTCAGTCGGCCGCGGCACCGGTCGGCGCGACCCCCAGTCAGGTGCGCGGTTCCAGAACGACCACAGCCGTCTCGGTGGATCGGCGGCGGGCGAAGCCGTCCAGGTTCTGGTCGAGGGATCTCCACAGCTGCCACAACCGTGCCCGTTCCGCACCGCTGGCCGCGTGGGCGGTCACCGGGCGGGCCTCGTCAGCCAGTCGCACCCGAGCCTGCGGGTTCGCCTGCAGGTTCAGCCACCAGGCCGGATCGCCGTCCCCCCAACCGTTCATCGCGAGCGTCACGAGATTCGGGCCGTCCTGCAGGTAGCCGAGGATCACCGACCGTTCCTGGCCGCTGCGACGTCCTGTGGTGGTCAGCCGCATCGCCCCCCACTTGCCCGGCCGCGCGGGCCAGAGCCCACGCCGTCCACCGGTCACCCGGTACAGGCCGCGGTGCAGCTTCCAGGCGAGGCGGATGAACCAGCGCGGCGGGAGACGTGGCGCCTGCTCCGTGCGGTCGGTCATCGGGATGCTCCGTTCGTCACAGGTCGGCGCACGTGCTGTGGTCACCGGACGGTGACCACGACGTTGCGTGTTCTGACCAGTCTGGACATAGCGGGCATCGGCGTGAAGGAGCCGGACACGATGCGATCAGATAGGTCACGGATCATCGCCTGGTTGTGGGACGGGAAGGGGACCGCCCGTCGTTCTGCTCGTGCCGGACGACGGGATGTGGACCGTGTCCAGCCCGCCGACGATGGTCCGGACCGCGGCGGTCATCGTGGTGGCCACGAGTTCCTACCTCACTCCGAGGGCATCAGCACCCACAGGATCGGATAGACCAGGATCTGGCTGCCGGGGATCACCATGAGCAGGAGCACGAAGAGGAACCGGGCCATCCACGGGCCCAGCCCGAACCGGCGTCCCAGACCGGCGCAGACACCGCCCAGCACCCGTCCCTGACGAGGCCGGACCAGACCCTGACGGCTGAAGCTGGCCTGCACGCTGTTCATCTGGGCACTCCCTTGTCGGCGTGGGTCGGCACGGCGCGCCGACCACCTGCTTCCAGCATCCTCGCCGATCGACAGACTGGACATCAGGGCACATCCCCGACCGGGCCCTGAGACGACCCTGACGTGGTGTCGGTCCAGCGCGCCGAATCAGCCGGGGAACGCCGACCAGCGGGCGGCGGCCGCCGCGGCGCCGAGCACCAGCAGGGCCGCCAGGGCGACCAGCCCGACGCCGATCTCGACGTCGCGCTGCTGCACCTCGACCTGGCGCGGCAGGTCGGCGAGCACCTGCTGCAGCCCTTGCGCGTCCCGCGCGGCGAAGTACTGCCCACCGGTGGTCTCGGCGACCTCCTGCAGGGCCCCCTCGTCGGCGATGAGAAAGTTGCGGCGCAGGCCCAGTCCGCCGCCGAGGCCGCCGCTGCGCGGCCCGAACCGGTCGAACCGGTTGCCGCCGAGCTGTTCAGCGGTGCAGACCAGGGTGGTGGGATTGGTGGTGCCGAACCCGATCGGGTAGACCCGCACACCCTGTTGGGCCGCGAGCTCGGCCGCCGCCTGCGACGAGATGCCGCTGGTGTTCGCCCCGTCGGTGAGCAGCACCACGATCTCCGGGGCGTAGCTGCCGGGCGGGCGCGGTAGCGCCGGCACGTCCGGGTCGGGCGGCGCAACCGCAGGGTTGATCTGCGCGATCGCCTCGACCGACTTCAGGATCGCCGCGCCGATCGTCGTCCCCCGACCCGTGGTCAGCGAGTCGATCGCGGCCAGCAGGTCATCGCGCTCGGTGGTGGGCGCCACAGCCAGCTGGGAGAACCCGGAGAACACCACCAGGCCGATCCTGGTCTGCCCGTCCTGCCCGCTGACGAAGTCCCGGACTGCCTCCTGCGCGGCGGACAGCCGGTTCGGGTCGACGTCGGTCGCACACATCGACCCGGACACGTCCAGTGCGATGATCACCGCCGAGCTGGACACCGGGACGTCGATGCGCGTCTGCGGTCGCGCGGCAGCCAGGGCCAGCGCCGCGAGCGCCGCGACGACCAGGGCGAACGGCAGGTGACGGCGCCACGAGGCACCAGCGGGACGAGCGGCGCGGATCAGCGCGACGCTGGAGTAGCGCACGGCGCGCCGTCGGCGCCGGCCCACCAACCGGTAGCCGGCGGCCAGCAGCGGCAGCAGTGCGAGGGCGGCCAGGGCCCAGGGCCAGGCGAAGCGCATCAGATCACCCGCCCGAACCAGAGCAACGACAGCCCCGCGCCGAGGAGCAGCAGCACGGCTGCCGCCGCGGCGAACAGGGCGGTGACCTCCTGCTGCTCGCTGCGCACCGTCCACTGCAGGTCGATCGCGTCGTAGACCGCGGCCAGCGTCGCCCGGTCGGCGGCGGCAACATAGCGGCCGTCGGTGATCTCGGCGATCTCGCGCAGCATCTGCTCGTCCAGGGCGGTGGCCACCTGGAAGCCGTCGATCTCCAGCACCCCCCCACGGGCGGTGCCGAGCCCGATGGTGTAGATGCGCACACCAGCGGTCGAGGCGACCTGGGCGATCTCGAGAGGATCCGGCTCGGAGGTGTTCTCCCCGTCCGACAGGAGCACCACGGCCGCCGACGGGTGGTAGCCGAGGTCCTGGCCCTGTCCCTCGGCCGTGCCGGAACCGTCCGGGCCGTCGATCTGGATCGGCCGGCCGACCACCGCGCTCAGCGAGGTCTGGATGCCCCGGCCCAACGCCGTCCCGCCCTGAACCCCGATCCGGTCGACGGCAGCCAGTACCTTGGCCCGGTCGGTCGTCGGTTGCTGGGTCACCAGACCACTGGTCCCGAAGGCCACCACGCCGAGGCGCACCGGCGACGGCTGCTCGGCGACGAGTTCGCGCGCGGCCGCCTTGGCCGCCTCGATCCGGCTCGGCGCCAGGTCGGGGGCAGCCATGCTCGAGGAGACGTCGAACGCGAGGACCACGGTGCCCTCCCGGCGCGGTTCGGCGACGCTCGCCTGCGGCCGGGCCAGGGCCAGCAGGAGCAGCACCAGAGCCGCCAGCAGCAGCGAGGCGGCGACGTGCCGCCGACGCCGTGGCCCGAGCGTCGTCGCGACCAGCCCGAGCGCGGCCAGCCGCTCGCGCCGGGCGGCCTGCCGGGCCAGGAGCCGCCGGTAGACCCACACCACCACCGGCACGACGACCAGGGTGGACAGCATCCCGGGCCAGGCGAAGCTCATGGCCGGCCTCCCCTGACCTGCCGAGCGGCCTGCCGTCGGAGGCGGGCGATCCGGATCATCGCCCGGACCAGGTCGTCGTCGGTGGAGATCGAGTGCAGCTCGGTGCCGGCCGAGCGCACCGCGTCCCGGACGGCGCGGTCGCGGTGCTGGGCGGCCTCGGCCAGCCGGGCCCGGAACTCGGGGTCGTCGGAGTCGATGAGGATCTGCTCGCCGGTCTCGGGGTCCTCGACATGCAGCAGGCCGACGGCGGGCAGATCGAACTCGCGCGGGTCGCTCACCCGCAGCGCGACGACGTCGTGGCGCTGGGCCAGCATGCGCAGCGGCCGCTGCCAGCCGTCCTCGCTGATGAAGTCACTGACCAGGACGACCAGGCTGCGACGCCGGATCATTCCCAGTGCCGCGTGGAGCGGCACGGCGAGGTCGGTGGTGCCGGACGGCGCGTCCGCCTCGTCCGCTCCGCCCGGACCGCCGGGGTCGGCGAGGAGCCGGGACAGGATCCGCAGCACCTGCCGGCGTCCGTGCCCGGGCGCGATGGTCTCGCGCACCCGCGAGTCGAACAGCAGCGCCCCGACCCGGTTCCCGCTTCGGGCCAGCAACTGGGCCAGGACCGCGGCGGTCTCGGTGAGCACCAGGTGCTTGCGCCGCTCGATCGGACCGAACCCCATCGACGCCGACCGGTCCAGCAACAGCCAGCCGGTCACCTCCCGGTCCTCCAGGTACTCGCGCACATACGGGATGTCGGTCCGGGCGGTGACGTTCCAGTCGATGTGCCGGGCCTCGTCCCCGGGCAGGTACTCGCGCAGGTCGGCGACGTCGATCCCGTGACCCCTCAGCACGGTCCGGGCATCACCCTGCAACCGACCATCGAGGCGGCGGATCACCCGCCACTCGAGCCGGCGCAGCACCCGCTCGGGGGTGAGCACGGACCGGAGCATCGTCTCCCTCCCCTGCGGTCGTCGGCGCCGTCGGCGGTGGACGTCTCAGCGCGCCTCGGCCAGGGGCAGCTTCGGGAGCGGGACCACCGTCAGGAACGAGGTCAGCAGGTCGTCGGGTCCGACCCCGTCGGCCAGCGCCTCGTAGGACAGCACCATCCGGTGCCGCAGGACATCGCGGGCCAGGTCGCGAGCATCGGTCGCCAGCACGTAGTCCCGCCCGCGCAGGTAGGCCAGCGCCTTGGCCGCCAGCACCAGGTTGATCGGGGCCCGGGGGCTGGCACCGAAGGACAGGTACCTGGCCAGCTGGTCCAGCCCGACCTCGGCGGGGCGGCGGGTGGCAGTGGCCAGCCGGACGGCGTACTCGATGATTCCGGGGTCGACGTAGACGGCGTCCGCTGCCTGCTGGTAGCCGATCAACCGATCGGGGTCGAGCACCTGGCCGACCTGCTCCAGGGCAGAGGTCATCCGCTCGACCACGACGAACTCCTCGGTGGGCGAGGGATACTCCACGAGTACCTTGAGCATGAACCGGTCGACCTGGGCCTCGGGCAGCGGGTAGGTGCCCTCGGACTCGATCGGGTTCTGGGTGGCCATGACCAGAAACGGGTCCGGCGCGGTGAAGGTCTGCCGGCCGATGGTCACCTGCCGCTCCTGCATCACCTCGAGCAGCGCGCTCTGCACCTTCGCCGGGGCCCGGTTGATCTCATCGGCGAGCAGCAGGTTGGTGAACACCGGGCCCAGGGAGACCTCGAAAGCGCCTTCCTTCTGGTTGTAGATGCGGGTGCCGACGATGTCGGCCGGTACCAGGTCGGCGGTGAACTGGACCCGCTGGAACTGGCCCCCGATGGCGCGGGCCAACGTCTTGATCGCCATGGTCTTGGCCAGGCCCGGGACGCCCTCGACGAGGAGGTGGCCGCGGGCGAGCAGGGCCACGAACATCCGCTCCAGCAGGCGGTCCTGGCCGACGATGGTCTTCTTCACCTCGTACAGCGCCTGTTCCAGGGGGTGCTGGGACCGGCCCGGGCCGCTCGCCCCAGACCCGAGGCTCACACCGGTCAGGGGCGGCGGCGCGGGGGCGGGTTCCGGTTCCATCGGCGCTCCTGTCGGCTCGGCGGGGTCATCTCTGTGGTCCGCCGGCGGCGCCGCCGGCCGTGGCGATCGGGACGGCGAAGCCGATGCCGACGAAGTAGGCCTGGTCGGTCGGGTTGGCCAGCCCGGTGATGATGCCGACCACCTGTCCGTCCCGGTTCAGCAGCGGCCCGCCGCTGTTGCCGGGGTTGACGGCGGCGTCGAACTGGATCAGCTCGCTCAGCCGCCCGCCGTCCTCGGTGCCGACCGTGCGCCCGGTCGCCGAGACCACGCCGGCGCTGAGGCTGCTGCGCAACCCGAGCGGGTTGCCGACCGCGAACACCTCGTCGCCGACCCGCACGCCGCCGCCCAGGACGGCAGGCACCACGACCTCGGGCAGCCGGTCCACGGCCAGCACCGCCATGTCGTTCTCGGGCTCACGGCCGGCCACCCGAGCGCCCGCCGTGGTGCCGTCGGCGAAGGTGACCTCGATCGGTCCTACCGAGCGACCGGTGACGTCGTCCACAATCGTCGCGGCCACGGAGTCGACCACGTGCAGCGCGGTCAGGACGACGCCGTCGGCGTTGACCACCACACCCGCACCGAGACCCGCCGGGCCGGGCACGCCGTCCGCGCCCGCAGCGCGGCGGGTGGTCACCCTGACCAGGGACGGCAGGATCGTCTGGTAGGCCGTCGCCGCGGCCGGCGGTGTGTCGCGCTCGGCCTGCAGGGCCCGTTCGATGCCCTGCTCGACCACGGCGTCCACATCGGCGCCGGTCAACTCGGGGTCATCCGAACGCAGACCGGTCCAGGCCGCCAGGGCGAGCATGACCAGGACCAGGACGACCCCGAGCACCCGAAACGGGGAACCTGCCCACCCGCTGCGACCGCCGGACGGTGCCTCGTCCGGGGTCCGCGTCTGGACCGTCCCTGCCATCCACAGAGGGTACGTCGTCCCCGGCCGCCAGGACATGGTCACCGTGGGCCGCCGGCGCGCGGCGTCCGCTTTGTCGACGTCAACCCGAAGGCGACGACGAACGTCTTCACCATGTCCCGCGCACGGCGGGACACTGGAGTCGTCGGCTCTGCCGACCAGCAGGCCGCAGAAAGGGTGCGTCATGTTCACCCCGATGTGCCTCATCAGGCCCGGTAGGGCCGGCGTGCTGTTCGTGGCGGGGCTGATGCTGCTCAGCGGCTGCGCGGGTGACGGTGCAGGCGACGGCACGACCGGCGCCTCGTCGCCGACCACGACGTCCGCGAGCACCTCGGCCTCCGCCGCGCCCAGCTCACCCTCACCGTCGCCGGAGCCGTCGGCCGCCGTCCCGTCGGGCTCGGGGACCGCCATGGCGGTGTACTACGTCGCCGACGCGGACAACCAGCCGCGGCTGTACCGGGAGTTCCACCGTCTGGCCGTCGGTGACGGACCGGGTGCAGCGGTGAGTGCCGCGGTCGAGGAGATGCTGGCCGGCGCTCCACGCGACCCGGACTACACCTCCCCGTGGCCGAAGGGCGACCAGGTGCTCGGCGTCAGCGTCGACGGCACGACGGCCACGGTGAACCTGTCCGCCTTCGTCGCCCTGGGCGCCGCCTACGAGAATGCCGCCGTGCAGCAGCTGGTGCACACGGTGACCGCCGCCGACCCGAGGATCAAGGCCGTGCGGGTGCGGATCGACGGGGCTGTGCCGCCGTCCGGGCACGCCGACTGGACCGACCCGGTGCGGCGCGCGCCGGCGCTCGATGTGTTCGCCCAGGTGTGGATCCTCGCCCCGGACCAGGGGGCGACGACCTCCTCGCCGGTGCGGGTGCACGTCTACGGGACCGGCTTCGAGGGTCACAACACGTTGCAGGTCTACCGGGACGGGACGAAGGTGGCGGACACCTACGTGACGACGATGATGGGCAACTTCGCCGAGGCCGAGACCACCATCGCGCTGCCCAGCGGCACCTACGAGCTGCGCGCCTACACCGACAGCGGCGAGGACGGCTCCCTCTTCCTGTGGGACACCAAGACGTTCACCGTGGGCGGGTGAGTCAACCGGGGTCAGCGCTGGTAGACCCGCACGTAGTCGACGTCGAAGCTGGCCGGCAGAACCGTGGCGTCGGTCGGTGACCCGGGCCAGCCGCCGCCCACGGCGAGGTTGAGCCGCAGGTAGAACGGCTTGTTGAACGCCGAGTCCAGCCAGCCGGTGGTGGCGCTGGTGCGGGTGTAGGTGAGCTGGCCGTCGACGTACCAGCGGATCGCGCCCGGCTCCCACTCGGCGGCATAGGTGTGGTAGGCGGCCGAGGGCAGGCCGTTCTGCACCGTGACCGTCGCCGGCTCGTGCCGATGGGTGCCGGTGTAGTCGTACCAGATGGTCTGGTGCACCTTGGTGTGCTCGCTGCCCCCGCCGTCGCTGCCGATCGCCTCGAGGACATCCAGCTCGCCGGTGCCGCCGGCCGTCGGGCGCAGCCAGAACGCCGGCCACAGACCCTTGGTGGTGCCCTGCTGGGTGGGCAGCTTGGCCCGGACCTCGAACCGGCCATGCGTCCAGTCGGCCTTGCCCTTGGTGCTCAGGTGGGCCGAGGTGTACCGGCGTCCGTCCGGGAACCGGGCGTCCGCCGAGCCGCACCGCACCGGGGTCGACTCCCGCCGGGCGATGAGACGCAGGACGCCGCCAGAGACCTGGAGGTTCTCGGGCCGGTTCATCAGGCAGGCCAGCTCGGAGTTCCCGTCGCCGTAGGTGGACAGGTGCTCGATCCGCCACTGCTCGGGGTCCACCGCGGAGCCGGTGAACTCATCAGCCCACACCAGCCGCCAGCCGGCCGGCGCGGTGTTGGCTGGCGCGGTGTTGGCCGGCGCGGTGTTGGCCGGCGCGGTGTTGGCCGGCGCGGTGTTGGCCGGCGCGGTGTTGGCCGGCGCGGTGTTGGCCGGCGCGGTGTTGGCCGGCGCGGTGTTGGCCGGCGCGGTGTTGGCCGGCGCGGTGTTGGCCGGCGCGGTGTTGGCCGGCGCGGTGTTGGCCGGCGCGGTGTTGGCCGGCGCAGTGTTGGCCGGCGCGGTGTTGGCCGGCGCGGTGCTGGACGGCAGCCCACTGGGAGCCCGCAGCTCGATGTCGTCGACATCGACGAAGGTCCCCTCGGCCAGCCGGTGCGCGACGACGTTCAGGTCCAGGGACGCACCGTGGGTGGCGGCGGTGTAGGTCAGGGACAGCTCGTGCCAATCGGTGTCCCGCACCCGCAGGGTGGTCAGGCGTTGACCCTTGTACGCGCGGCCGCGGTACTCCATCACCCGCAGGCTCACCCGCTGTCCGGCCCGGGTGGCCCGGACCCAGACCCGGGCCCGGTACTGGGTGCCCGCGGTCGTGCTGGCGACGGTGTTCACCACGTCGTTGAGCGCGATCGTCCACCGCCGGTCGCGGTGGTGGCCGATGCGCGCCGCCGCCCCGGTCCGGCCCGGCACGCTGACCAGGGTCGCGCCCGGGTTGACCTTCCACCCGGTGATCCCGTCGTCCAGATGGGAGTTGACCACGGCGTTGCCCGCGCCGGCCCGCTGACCGCTGAGCAGGACCATCCCGGCGCCGACCAGGACCACCGCCGCAACGGCCGCGGTGCGCCGCCACCGGCTCGGCGTGCGCGACCTGTCGGTCGCCCGTCGGACGGCCCCGGGGCGCGCGGAGCGCCCGCGCACGGACTCCCGCAACGCCCGTCGCGACGACGGCGTGGGTGCGGTGATGACGTCGTCGAGCGACGGCGCCGAGTGATGACCCATGACTGGCAGCTCCCGATGAGGACCCGTCCCTGGGTCGTGCGAGAAGGCTCCGTGACCGAACATGTCTGAGCACACTGAGTCAACCCCGCCGATCGTTAACGGAGAGATATTGCCCGGATATGGCTGACCGTCACCCGATCGGCGCATCGGGCCTCGGAAGTGCCCACTCATCGTCGAACATGGGATAGTCGGGCACGCCTACTCCCGACGGCCGTGGTGGGCCGCCTGCCCGGTCGATACGATCGTCCGCGGGTCGAAAACCACTCGGGGAGGAGGGACACGGTCAGATGGGTGACGGTGCAGTGCAACGCGCAGTGGACGCTCCCGTTGCTGGTCCCAAGCTCTCCGAGGCTCTGACCCGTCTGCATGCCGCGGTGCAAACTCTTCATCTGCCCCGGCGAGCCGCCGGGCTGGACCTGGTCCGCGAGGAGCGTGAGCACGCGCTGCGCCTGCTGGAGGCCTACACGCTGCCCCGGCTCGACGAGCGCGAGGCTCCGCTCGTCGTGGTGATCGGGGGACCCACCGGCGCCGGCAAGTCCACGTTGGTCAACTCCCTGATCGGGGATGGGGTCAGTCTGAGCGGGGTGATGCGACCCACGACCCGCGAGCCGGTGATGGTCTACCACCCCCTGGACGAGGCGGCGCTGGGCCGGATCGGACTGCTCGAGGGCAACGGGCTGGCGACGGGCGGCGACCCCTCGTCCCCGGACCACGTCATACACCCCCGGCCGGTGCGGCACGACGACGTCGCACCGGGCCTGGTCCTCATCGACTCACCGGACCTGGACTCTCGCCTGGACAGCAACCGCCTCCTGGCCGACCGCCTGCTGGAGATCGCGGACCTGTGGATGTTCGTGACGACGGGCACCGACTACGCGGACGCGCTGTCCTGGGAGGCGCTGCACCGCGCCGCGCGGCGCCAGATCTCCGTGGCGGCGGTGCTCAACCGGCTGCGCCAGTCCGAGTCCCGCACCGTGCGGACCCACTTCGCCACGCTGCTGCGCGACGCCGGGCTCGCCCATGCCTACATGTTCATCCTGCCGGAGACGCGGCTGATCGACGAGCGCCTGCCCGTGCAGCTGCTTGCTCAGCTGGAGTCCTGGCTGGAGAAACAGGCTCGCGACCAGGGCACACGGCACCGTCACCTGACGAGGGCCCGGGAAGGGACCCTGGACGAGGTCGTGGCGTCGGTCAGACGGCTGGCGGACGCCATCGACGACCAGGTCGTTGCGGCCAGACGGCTGCGGGTGGACATCGAGGGGGTGTTCAGCGCGGCCCGGGAGACCATCCGGCAACGGTGCTCGGACGGCTCGCTGATCACGCCCGAACTGAGCGAGGCCTGGCAGCACGCCGCCGCCCCGGCGGTCGCCGAGCCGGCAGGGTCCGGGCTGTTCCGCCGCCGGTCGCGCCAGTCGTTCCCGGTGGGCCGGGAGGCCGTCCTCGGGACGGCGCTGCGCGCGGCCCCGGCCGCCCTGCTGTACGAGCAGGTCGACCAGGCGACCTTCCGGGCGATGGAGCGGCGACGTGCCGGTGGTGAGACGAGCGGCTCGTGGTCGCGGTCGCGGGACGTCGAGGAGCGAGTGGACGCCGCGACCCAGGTCTGGCTCAACCGGGTGCACCGACGGGTGCATGGACCAGAGGCGGACGTCGCCGCCGCGCACCGGGACCCGGTGACCCTGGCCGTGGCCACCCTCGGTGTGCTGCCCCGGCCAGGACACCTCGAGGCGGGCCCGGTGGATCTCGCGGAGACCTCGGGGGTGGACGTGGAGGCGGTGGAGGCGGTCACCGACCTGGTCGCCCACCAGCTGACCGAGGCCGACCGGTTCGCCGACGCGGCAGCACTGGGTCAGGACGCCTGGCTGGACCTGGTTGCCGCGTTGACCGTGGTGGTCAACCAGGAGGAGTCCGAGCAGATCGACGCCTTCGAGGCGGTGCCGATCCCGGGCGAGACGGCGGCGACGCTGCGCGAGCACGTCGACGAGCTCACCCGGCTGCGCCGGCTACCGGAGGCCTGACCGGCGCCGAGCCGCTGTCGGGCTCGGCGCGCCGGGCCCGCTCGGCCTGCTGGGTCGGTGCCCCGCCGCGGACCCAGTCAGTGGGGCGGCCCGCGCTCCGCGGTCCGTCACTAGCATCGGTGCATGCCCGCCGACCCGCCCACCGACCCCGGCCCGGACGGCCGGTGGCGCCGGGTGCGGGACGACCTCCTTGCCCGGGAGCGCACGTCGTTGTCGGCCGCCGAGCTGGACCTGCTGGCCGACGCGTGGTTCTGGCTCGACGACCCCGACGCGTCGGTGGACGTGCGCCGCAGCGCCTACCAGGCGCACGTTGAGAACGGCGACGCCGCAGCCGCGGCGCTCGCCGCGTGGCGGCTGTTCTACGAGCACTACCTCGTCGGTGAGGACGCGGTCGCCGGCGGCTGGGTCGAGCGGTGCCGCCGGCACGTAACGCAGTCCGGGGACGACGTGGCCGCCGGCTGGCTCGCCGTCGCCGACTCCGACCGGGCGTCCCGGGCCGGCGACCACGCGGCCGCCCTCGACCTGGCCCGGCGCGCCGTCGAGGCCGGACGCCGCAAGGGCGACCGGGACCTCACCGCGATGGCCCTGCAGGCCGAGGCGCGCGCTCGGCTGGACCTCGGCGAGCGCCAGCCCGCCCTGGACCTGCTCGACGAGGTGATGATCGCCGTCATCAACGACGAGCTGCAGCCGCTGTACACGGGCTGGGTGTTCTGCAACGTGGTCTCCGCCTGCTACTCGATCGCCGACCTACGCCGGGCCTCGGAGTGGAGCGAGGCGGCGTTGCGGTGGTGCGCCTCGATGCGTGAGGGCCTGATGTACCCGGGCCTGTGCCGGGTCTACGCGGTCGAGCTGGCCTACCTGCGTGGTGACTGGGACTCCGCGACGACGGATGCCGAGCGCGCCTGCACCGAGCTGACCATCTTCGACCCGCGGTACGCCGGGCAGGCGTTCTGTCTGGTGGGTGACCTGCACCGGATGCGCGGCGAGACCGAACCGGCCGAGGCCGCCTACGCGCGGGCCCACGAGCTCGGCGTCCTGCCCCAACCCGGGCTGGCGCTGCTGCGCCTGGCCACGGGACGACCGGATGAGGCTCGGGCGGCCCTGCGCGCGGCGCTGCGGCCCGGGCCAGGGCGGCCGCTGCCCCGCGCGCAGCTGCTGGCCGCGATCGTGGATGTCGCGGTGGCCCTGGGTGACCGGGGGCTCCTGGAGGAGACGGTACGAGAGCTGGGCTCGGTGGCGGCGGGCACGGGCAGCAGTCTGCTGGACGCGCTGGCGAGCGCGGCGCGCGGCGAGCTGGCCCTCGCCGCCGGCGACGCGGCGACCGGGCTGGCGCGGCTGCGGACAGCAGCGGCACGCCTGCACGACCTGTCGTTCCCGTACGAGGCCGCGCGCCGGCGGGTCCGGACGGCGGTCGCCGCCCGGGCCTTCGGCGACGTGGACACGGCCCGCCTGGAGCTGACCAGCGCCGCGGCGACCTTCGGCCGGCTCGGTGCCGCGCCGGACCTGCACCTGGCGCGCGAGCTGCTGGCCGCGCTGGACGACGCCCCTGCCAACGAGCCGACCCCCGGCTCGCACGGCGACCCGGTGGACTGCCCGCTCAGTGACCGCGAGCTCGAGGTGCTGCGCCGGGTGGCCGACGGGCAGACCGACCACCAGGTCGCGACCGCGCTGCACCTGAGCCCACACACCGTGGCGCGCCACATGACGAACATTCGCACCAAGCTCGGCGTGGCCTCCCGCGCGGCGGCCACCGCGACGGCCTTCGAACGGGGCTGGCTGAGCCGCCGGCGCTGACCCGGCGTCCACGCCGATGGCGGATCCGTGGCACCGCCGGCGGAGTCGATTGGCGCTTTCCGGCGATGTGCCGCCCGTGCCCTGTTCCTACGGTCAAGGCATGACGACTCAACCGACCACCACTCGACGGACCACCGACGAGACCGCTCAGGAGACCTTCCAGATCCCGCCTGAGACCGCCGAGACCTACGAGGCCATGTTCGTGCCGGCGATCTTCGCCGAATGGGCGCCCCACGTGCTCGACGCCGCGGCGGTGGCCGAGGGCACTCGGCTGCTCGACGTGGCCTGCGGCACCGGCGTCGTTGCGCGCACCGGCGCCGAACGCGTCGGGCCCGGCGGCTCGGTCGTCGGCGTCGACCTCAACGAGGCCATGCTGACCGTGGCCCGCCGAGTCAGGCCGGACCTCGACTGGCGCCGAGGCGACGCCGGCGCGCTACCTGTCGGGGACGGCGAGTTCGACGCGGTCACCTGCCAGATGGCGATGATGTTCTTCCCCGACCGGCGCCGGGCGTTCTCGGAGATGCGCCGGACCGTGCGACCCGAGGGGCGCGTCGCGGTCGTCGTCCCGGCGGCCCTCGACGTCCAGCCCGCCTACCGTGTGTTCGTGGACATCGCCGTCCGGCACGCCGGCCCGGAGGCGGCGTCCCTGGTCGGCGCGTACTGGAACTGCGGCGACCTGGCCGCCCTCGGTGAGACGGCCGCCGCGGCCGGCCTCGAGGTCATCGAGCGGCGCACCCGGACCGGCACCGCGCGGTTCGCCTCCTCGGATGCGTTCGTCGCGACCGAGGTCGAGGGTTCCCCCCTGATCGAGCGGATCGACCAGACCGAGTACGCCCGGATCAAGGAGGATGTCGCGGTCGAGCTCGCCCACTACGTCACGGCCGCCGGGGCGTTCGAGGTCCCGCTGCTGTGCCACGTGATGGCAGCACGACCGACCGCGGGCTGAGTTCGGCCGGACAGCTGGCGTGCGGCGGCGCCGTCCGGTCGATCCGGTCAGAAGACCGTGTACCCGCCGTCCACGACGAGCACCGACCCGGTCATGTAGGACGACGCGGGGCTGGCGAGGAAAACGACCGAGGGAGCGATCTCCGGTGGGTCGGCGGCGCGCTGCTGAGGTGTGTCGTCGATCCAGTGGCGCTGGAACTCCGGGCGATCGACCGGGGCCAGCTCAGTGCGTACGTAGCCCGGCGCCAGGGCGTTGACCCGGATCCCGAGCGGCGCCCACTCGGCGGCCAGCGACTTGGTCAGCTGGTGCACCGCGGCTTTGGAGGCGTTGTAGGCGGGCTGCCACTGCGGGCGGTTGACGATCTGCGCCGAGATCGACCCGATGTTGACGATCACCCCGCCCCCGGCGTCGGCCATGTGTGCGCCGAACACCTGGCACCCGTTCCAGACCCCGTCGACATTGACCCGCATCACCTCGTGCCACTCCTGCTCGGTGACCTCCAGTGCCGGGCGGTGGATGCCGGTGCCGGCGTTGTTGACCAGGACGTCGACCCGGCCGGTAGTGGCAAGGATCTCGTCCGCTGCGCGCACGACGGACGCCCGGTCGGCGACGTCACCCTCGACCGCGGACGCGGTGATCCCCTTGTCGCGCATCTGCGCGACGGTCGCGGCGTTCCGCTCGCCGTCCCGGGCCAGGACGACGACGCTCGCCCCCGCGTCGCCGAGCGCCTCCACGAACGCCCGGCCCAACCCGCGGTTGCCACCGGTGACCACGGCGACCTTGCCGTCGAGACGGAAGCTGTCCAGAACTGCCATCGTGTCTCCTCGGGTCGGGGTTGTGGGCGCAGCCACATCCTCATTGGCGCCTGACAACGCGGGCGACGGCCTTGACGATCCCGTCGTACCCGGTGCAGCGGCACAGGTTCCCGGACAGCGCGATCCGGATGTCGTCCTCGGACGGCGCCGGTGTGGTGGCCAGCAGGGCGGTCGCCGAGACCAGCATCCCGGGCGTGCAGAACCCGCACTGCACCCCGCCCTCGACCAGAAACGCCTCCTGCAGGGCCGACAGCCGCTCACCGTCCCCCAGCCCCTCGACCGTCCTCACCTGGGCACCGTCGGCCTGCACGGCGAGATAGGAGCAGGCGTTCACCGGCCGACCGTCGAGCAGCATCATGCACGCGCCGCACTCGGAGTCGTCACAGCCCTCCTTGGCCCCGGTCAGGCCCACCTGCTCGCGGACGACGTGCAACAGGCTGGCGTGTGGATGCACCTCCACCGGGTGGCTCTCACCGTTGACCACCAGGGTGATCGGGACCGTCATCGCCACACACTCCAGTCGCTGGCCGGAATCCTGACCTGCTCGCCGCGGGCCCGGGCGAGGGCGGCCGTCACGGCGCGCCGGGCCATCACCGCGCCCATTGCCCGGCGGTAGTCGGCCGAGCCCCGCACGTCCGAGATCGGCCGGGCGGCCTCGGCCACGGCCTGCCCGGCGATCCGAACGGCCTCGGCGAGACCGTCTCCGGACGCCGGTGCCCCGCTCAGTGCCCGCTCGGCCGCGTCCACCCGATGGATGACGGGTGCCAGGGCGGTGATCGCCACGGCGGCCCCGACGACCTGCGCCTGCGGCGAGACGGTGAGCCGGGCGGCGGCGCCGACCACGGCGATCTCCATCTGCCGGCGGTACTGCAGCCGGACGTAGGCGCTGGACTCCGCCCCGTCGGACCCGGCTGTGGGTGGCGCCGGCAGTTCGAGCGCGATCAGCAACTCCTCGGGTGCGGCCGTGGTGCGGCCCGGGCCCTCCCACAGCTCGTCCAGGCCGACCCGGCGCTCCCCGCCCGGACCGGCGAGCACCGCCTGCGCGCCCTGGCACAGCAGCGGCGCGCCGGTGTCCATCGCGGGCGAGGCGTTCATGACGTTGCCCCCGATGGTGCCGTTGGCCCGGGTGGCGTGGGAGCCGACGATGGCCGAGGCGTCCAGCAAGGCCGGAGTCCGATGCGCCAGAAGGGGGGATTCGAGGATCTGTTGGTGGGTGACCAGCGCACCGATCCGGACCGTACCGGCGTTCGGCTCGGTGATGGTGTTCAGCTCCGCGATCCGATGGATGCCGACGAGGACGTGCGGCAGCGGCTTGCGGCCCTGCCGAGACCCCACCACCAGGTCGGTGCCCCCGGCCACCGGGCGGGCCCCGGCGACCATCGCGGCCACCGCCGTCGCGACGTCCCGGGCCTCGACGTAGCTGGTCACCGGACCTCCCCGTCGTCTTCGGCGGTGGCCGTCTCCCAGATCCGTTCCGGGGTCATCGGCAGCTGCTGCACGTGCCGGCCGAGAACCTTGGCGATCGCGTTGCCGATCGCTGCCGAGGTCGGCACGCTGGGTGGCTCACCGATCCCCTTCGATCCCTTCGGCCCGGCGTTCGGGGTGTCGATCTCGATCCACCGCACGTGGATCGGCGGACCGTCGCCGGCGGTCGGCAGCTTGTAGTCGAGCAGGCCCGGGTTGCGCTGGCGACCGGCGTCGTCGAACCAGGTCGCCTCGGTCAGCGCCTGGCCGATCCCCATCATCACCCCGCCGTAGACCTGGCCGTCCGCGCCGATCCGGTTCAGGATCACCCCCGAGTCGTGGGCAGCGGCGAACTCCACGACCCGCACCACCCCGGTCTCGGTGTCCACCTTGACCCGTGCCGCATGGGTGATCAGCTGCGGGGCCAGGAAGGACTCGAAGCCCAGCCTCCCGACACACGCCGAGGCGTCCACCTCCGGGTTGGCCGGCACGTCACCGGACCCCTTGCCCAGCAACGGGGTTCCGGTCCCGGCCAGATCGGCGATGCTGACCGAGACGTCCGGTGAGCCCACCGCGCGCACCATGCCGTCGGCCAGCTCGAGCTCGCCGGCGTCGATCTCCAGCCGCCCGGCGGCCAGGTCCAAGAGCTGGGAACGGACCTCCTTGGCCGCCTCGATCACCGCTCGCCCGTTGTTGAAGGTGGTCTGGGAGCCCGACGACCCCATGTCCCACGGACCGGCGTCGGTGTCCTGGTAGGTCAGCGAGAAGTCCTCCGGACGCATGCCGAGCTCGGCGGCGGCCAGCAGTGGCAGAGCCATCACGGCTCCGGTCCCGGACTCCATCGCCCCGGTGATGATGGTGCCGGTGCCGTCGCCGTTCAGCTTCACGTAGGCACCGGACGGGCTGGCCATGCTCGGCCACCAACCGCAGGCGATCCCGATCGCCTCGTCCCGCGGCAGCTCCCCACGCCGGTAGGCGTCGTAGCCGATCATCTCCAGAGCGGCCTCGAGGGTCTGCTTCATGCCGATCTCGTCGAAGACCTGTCCGGTCGGACCCACCGAGCCCCGCTCGATCAGGGTGCGCCGGCGCAGCTCGGCGGGGTCCAGCTCGAGCGCGGCAGCGAGGGCGTCCATGTGCTGCTCCAGCGCCCAGCAGGTCTGCGGCGCCGTGGGGGCCCGGATCGAGCTGGACGGCTGGCTGGTCGAGTAGGTCAGGTACGCCTCGACCTTGACCGTCTCGATCTCGTACGGGCCGCAGGCGTGCATGGCGGCCATCTGGGCGAAGAACCCGCCCTCACCGCAGTAGGCGCCCTTGTCCAGGACCAGTCGGCCCCGACGGGCCACCAGCGTGCCGTCCCGGCGGGCGCCGGTCTCCAGCTCGATCAGCATGCCCTCGCGGCGGTGGTCCGGGGCCACGAACTCCTCACGGCGGGTGAACACCAGCTTGACCGGACGGCGCGCCGCCCGGGCCAGTGCCGCCACATGGGCCTCGAAGTGGAAGTCGCACTTGGACCCGAAGCCGCCGCCCAGCAGCGGCACGATGATCCGGACGTGGGACTGCGGGATGCCCAGGGTGTGCGCGACTCCGTCGCGGGCGGCGAACGGCACCTGGGTGGAGGACCAGACCGTCACCCGGTCCCCGGTCCACTGCGCCAGCACCGCCCGGGGCTCGATCGGGGCCCCCTGTGCGGCGTCGGCACGGTACACGCCGCGGACCACGACGTCGGCCCCGGCCATCGCGGCGTCGGCGTCGCCCTTGACCACGCTGGAGTGGCCGAGCACGTTCCCGGCACGCCCGAGGGAGGAGTCGGCGTCGTAGTCCGACCAGTCCGGGTGCACCAGCGTGGCGTCCGGTTCGGTGTTCGCGACGAAGTCCGGCAACGCCTCCAGGCGTTCGTAGTCGACCACGACCGCCGCCGCGGCGGTGCGGGCGATCTCGGGCGTCCGCGCGGCCACCGCGGCGACCACCTCGCCCTCCCAGCGCACGACGTCCTTGGCGAACAGCAGCCGGTCCGCCACCATGCCGCCGTAGCGGACCTCCGGCACGTCGGCGTGGGTGATCACGGCGTACACCCCGGGGACGGCCCGC
The DNA here is from genome assembly GCA_963724535.1 of uncultured Actinomycetota bacterium. GTDB lineage: Bacteria > Actinomycetota > Actinomycetes > Actinomycetales > Kineosporiaceae > JADJPO01. The sequence continues at coordinate 446,516 of CAVRVD010000014.1, read as the reverse complement.
GCCGCGGAGGCGTCGATCCCCAGGATGCGGGCGTGCGGATGGTCGGCGTACCGCAGGGCGGCATGGGCCTGCCCGGTGAGGTTGAGGTCGGCGGTGTAGCGACCCGCACCGGTCACCTTCTCCTTGCCGTCCGGCCGGATGAAGACCGGCCGATCCGCCTCGGCCTCGGCCTGGCTCACCGTCATCGCCACCACCTCTTCCTCACCGCCGGTCGAATCGTGCCGGACGACACTGCTGGAGACACCGCAGTCTCGCATTCGTGCCTCGGGCCCGCCCAGAGCGGACGCGGCCCCGGCTGCGGCTGCGGCTGCGGCGTCCAGCCCGGATTGCGGGGTTTGCCGCACCGTCGCCGCCGAGCCCGTCTACCCTGTGCGTGGGCCAGGGCAGGACCGGTGTGCCCGTCCGGACCCATCAGGGAAGGGTCAGTAGCACACGGAGGACGCTCGATGTCGGACACACGGCAGTCCGACGTGCCCAGCGAACCGGGCGACACCTCGGCGAGGCCCCACGACGCCTGGTTCCACGGCCCACCCTCCGGCCCCCCTCCGCTCGCCGACCCGCCGCAGCAGCCGAACGAGTACGCCTGGTGGCATCCACGCGGCGCGGGCGGCACCGGCGGCACGGGCAGCACGCTCGCACGCACGGCCGACCCGGGCCCTGAGCCGGTCCGCGGGGCTCCGTCCGGGCACCGACGTTCCGCGCCCGGGGCCCGGCACCGGTATCTGCCGGTTGAGCACTCCCGGGATGAGCACTCCCGGGATGAGCACTCCACGAGCGACGTCGACACCGAGCCGGCCGAGCCGGGTGTGCGTCTGGTCCTGGAGGACTCCCGCACCGCCGAGCCGTTCGTGCCCTCCGCGCCCCAGGCCCGGATCGCCCCGGCGCGATCGCGTCGCACCGCTGCCGTTCTGAGCACGATGGCGGTGGGCGTGTTCGGGGTCGCTGCGGCCGTGGCCATGGACGACGGCCGGGACCGGGTGCGCACGATCGTCGAGGACTCCGCCCTCGACCCCGTCGAGGTCCAACCGCCGTCGCTCGCCCCGACGCCAGGCGCCTCCCCGTCGGTGCGTCCGGTCCCGCTGCCGACCGGGCCGTCGGTCGGGGCGACCACCGATCTGACGTCCCGGCTCTCCGCGGGCGTGAGTCCGGTGGACGGCGGTGCCGCGACTAGGACCGGGACATCCACCGCCGTCCCGCCCACCACGTCCCAGCCCACCCTGTCCCGGCCGACCGCCTCCACGAGCCGGACCGTGCAGACCAGCCCGACGTCCACCCCCACGCCCCAACCGACCACCCCGCCACCGACCACACCGGAGCTGGCGGCGCGTGCCCCCGACACCCCGAAGCTGAGCGTGGAGTGGACCAGCCCATGGGCAGCCGGTCTGCGACTGCGCGAGGTGCGTCCTGGCTCGGGCCGGGTCCAGTCCATCCAGATCTCCGGGGACGGACTCACCACCTCGGTGCGACCCTCGAGCGGCGATGCGGAGTACCGGGTCACCATCCAGGGCCTGACCCCTGGCTCGAAGTACAAGGTCACCGCCCTGGTGTGCAACTCCAGTTCGTTGTGCACGGACTCCAAAGAGGTCACGGTTCGCCTGCCCAAGGCTCCGAAACTGGGCTAGGTCACCGTGGTGCCCTACGGCAATCGCCAGCTGGGGCACCGGGACCGGTAGCGTCGCCCGGGTGTCGACCACACCCCGGGGCCCCCGCCCGACCAACGGCCCGACCACCCGCCTGAGCACCCGCCCGATCACCGCCGCCGACTCCGTCGCGGAGGCCCACTTCGACGCGGTGGTGGCGGCCAGCCCGATCGAGGCGACCCACCTCGGGGTCGCCGGACACGACACCGAGCTCGACGACCTGTCCCCGCAGGGCTACGCCGAGCGTGCCGAGATCGCCCGCCGCACCCTACTGACCCTGGCCGATGTCGATCCGGTGGACGACGTCGACCGGGTCACCGTCGCGGCCCTGCGGGAGCGACTCGGACTGCAGCTGGAGCTGTACGAGGCCGGCTACGCGGAGATGGACGTCAACGTGATCGCCTCACCGATGCAGACCTGCCGTGACGTCTTCGACCTGATGCCCACCAGCACCGACGAGCAGTGGGCCAGGATCGCCACCCGGATGTCCCGGTTGCCGCGGGCCCTGGAGCAGTGGACCCAGACCCTGCGCGCCAGCGCCGACGCCGGCCGGGTCAGTGCCCGCCGCCAGATCGCCGAGTGCATCACCCAGTGCGCCGATCTGGTCGCCGACGACGGCTACTTCGCCACCCTGCTCGCCACGGCCCGGGCGAACGGCGCCGAGCTGGACGGCGCCGTCCGGGCCGACCTGGAGCGTGCCGTCACCGCGGCGGCCGGGGCCTATCGCCGGCTCGGCGAGGACCTGGGGACTCACCTGCTGGACCGGGCGCCGCAGGCAGACCCCGTGGGACCGGAACGCTACCGACTCGCCTCCCGCCTGTTCCTCGGTGCCGAGGTCGACCTCGCTGAGACCTACGCGTGGGGCCAGGAGGAATTGGCCCGGATCACCGAGGAGATGACCCGGACGGCGCAACGGATCGTCCCCGGTGGCACCCTCGCCGAGGCGACGGCCGCCCTGGACACCGACCCGGCCTATCGGATCCACGGCACCGACGCGCTGCAGCGCTGGATGCAGGGCAGGGCCGACGAGGCGATCGCGGCCCTGGCCGACGTCCACTTCGACATCCCCGAGCCGGTGCGCACCATCGAGTGCCGGATCGCCCCGACGCGGACAGGCGGGATCTACTACACCGGCCCGAGCGACGACTTCAGCCGGCCCGGGCGAATGTGGTGGTCGGTCCCCAAGGGGGTCACCGAGTTCGGCACCTGGAGCGAGCTCACCACCGTGTACCACGAGGGGGTCCCGGGACATCATCTGCAGATCGGCCAGACCGTCTACCGGCGTGAGCTGCTCAACCGCTGGCGCCGGATGATGTGCTGGGTCAGCGGCCACGGGGAGGGCTGGGCGCTCTACGCGGAGCGGCTGATGGCCGAGCTGGGCCACATGGACGACCCCGGCAACTACCTGGGACTGCTGGACGGCCAGTCGCTGCGGGCGGCCCGCGTCGTGCTCGACATCGGGGTGCACTGCGGGTTCGAGGCGCCCGCCGAGGTCGGCGGCGGCGGGTGGACCTACGAGAAGGCCTGGCAGTTCCTGACCTCCCACTCCCACCACAACGAGGGCATGCTGCGCTACGAGCTGCACCGCTACCTCGGCTGGCCCGGCCAGGCACCCAGCTACAAGCTCGGTGAGCGGCTATGGATGCAGCTCCGGCAGGAGGCAACGAACACCGAGGGTGCGGCCTTCTCGCTCAAGGACTTCCACCGTCGGGCCCTGGACGTCGGCTCGGTCGGGCTGGACGTGCTGCGCACCGCCGTCCTGTCCTGACCCTGGGTCCGCGGAGTTGAACACCGGCGGACTGCCCACCAGGCTTGACTGGCCGGGTTCCACCGCAGCATGCTGTGGAACTGTGTTCCATATTGCGCGTCGGAGTAGCGTGATGCGCAACAAATGGCGCCCACATCGGACCAGAGAGGTCAGCTCATGAGTGCACTGCCGAACCGGGCCCGCTGCGTCGTCATCGGCTCGGGGATCGTCGGGAACAGCGTCGTCTACCACCTGGCCCGCCTCGGCTGGCGTGAGCTGGTACAGATCGACAAGGGTCCGCTGCCCAACCCCGGCGGGTCGACCGGCCACGCCTCCAACTTCATCTTCCCGGTGGACCACTCCCGCGAGTTCGCCGACCTCACCCTGGACAGCATCCGGCAGTTCACGGAGCTGGGGGTCTTCACCGAGTCCGGGGGCCTGGAGGTGGCCCGCACCGCGGAGCGGATGCAGGAGCTGACCCGTCGGATCACCTCCTCGATCGCGTGGGGCATCGACTCCGAGCTGATCAGCCCGGAGCAGGTGGCCGAGAAGGTGCCCTTCCTGGACCCGTCGGTGATCATCGGCGGGTTCTGGACCCCGAGCGTCGGCGTGGTCGAGTCGGTGCGGGCCGGCACGATCATGCGGGAGCGGGCCATCGAGATGGGGGCGCTCACCACGCAGCCGAACACCGAGGTGCTCGGCCTGGACGTGGAGAACGGCCGCGTCGTCCGAGTGCGCACCGACAAGGGCGACATCGAGTGCGAGGCCGTGGTCGTGGCCTGCGGAGTGTGGAGCCCGAAGATAGCCGCCATGGCCGGGGCTCACATTCCGTTGACCCCTGCCGTACACCAGATGATCAGCGTCGGCCCGGTGCCCGAGCTTGCGGCCATGCCCGGCGAGATCTCCTTCCCGATCGTGCGCGACATGGACACCTTCTGCTACGAGCGCCAGCACGGCTCGGATATGGAGGTCGGCTCCTACGCCCACCGGCCGATCCTGATGGACGCCGGGGACATCCCCTCGATCGAGCAGTCGGCCCTGTCCCCCACCGAGCTGCCGTTCACCTCCGACGACTTCGACCCACAGCTGGAGCAGGCGCTCGAGCTGATGCCCGACATCCTCGGCAACCCCGATGTCGGGATCCGCTACGCCATCAACGGCCTGCTCTCGCTCACCCCGGATGGCTACCCGGTGCTCGGGGAGTCCCCCGAGGTCGCCGGGCTGTGGTCGGCCGCCGCGGTCTGGATCAAGGAGGGGCCCGGCGTGGGCCGGATGGTCGCCGAGTGGATGGTCGAGGGTGAGCCGGAGATCGACGCGCACCACAGCGACATCGCCCGCTTCTACCCGCACCAGCGCACCCGCCACCACGTGCGCGCTCGCACCGGCGAGGCGTTCAACAAGACCTACGGCATCGTGCACCCCGGCGAGCAGTGGTCCAGCGACCGGGACGTCCGGCTGTCCCCGATGAACGCCCACGAGCGGGAGCTCGGCGCTGTGTTCTTCGAGACCGCAGGCTGGGAACGGCCGCACTGGTACGCCAGCAACGAGACCCTGCTGGCGGACTACGGCGACCGGCTGATGCCGCGCCAGGCCGAGTGGGACGCCCGCTGGTGGTCACCGATCATCAACGCCGAGCACCTCGCGATGCGCGAACGGGCCGGGATGGTGGACCTCACCGCGTTCTCGATCTTCGACGTGGTCGGTCCCAAGGCCCTGGACGCCGTCCAGCGGATCGCCGTCCTCAACATGGACGTCCGGCTCGGCCGCGTCGTCTACACCCCGATCCTCGGTCCCCGCGGGGGGTTCAGGGCCGACCTGACCGTCATGCGCCTGGGCGAGAACCACTTCCGGGTCGTCACCGGCGGCGCGCACGGCAACGCCGACCGGAAGTGGTTCCGCGACAACATGCCCGACGGCGCCCAGGTCGTCGACCAGACCTCGGCGTTCACCACGATCGGGCTGTGGGGGCCGAAGGCCCGCGACATCCTCGGTGCGATCACCGACGACGACATCTCCCACGCCGGCTTCCCGTTCAGCAGCTGCCGCTCGATCGAGGCGGCCGGACTAGGGGTACTCGCCTCGCGGATCTCCTACGTCGGGGAGCTGGGCTGGGAGCTGTACGCGCCGGTGGAGACCGGGGCCCGGTTGTGGCGCACCCTGCAGGACGCCGGCCGCCCGCACGGCCTGGTGCCGGTCGGCATCGGCGTCTACGGCACCACGGGCCGGCTGGAGAAGGGCTACCGGGCCTACGGGGCCGAGCTGGACGGCGAACGCTCGATCGTCGAGGCGGGGATGCAGCGGGCAAAGGTCAAGGACGCGGACTTCATCGGCCGGGACGCCTATCTCGCCCAGCGGGAGAAGGATCCGGCCACGGTGCTCTGCACGCTCACCGTCGACGACCACACCTCGCGCAACCCCGGACCGGCCGGTGAGCCGGCCGGGACCAAGCGGTACATGCTCGGCGGCGAGCCGATCCTCACCCCGGACGGCGAGCCGCTGGTCGACGGGCACGGGCACCGCGCCTACGTGACCAGCGCCGGGTCCGGTCCCAGTGTCGGCAAGCACCTGCTGATGAGCTACCTACCGCCAGAGCTGGCCGTCGAGGGCACGGCGCTGACCGTGCAGTACCTGGGCGAGCGCTACCCGGTGACCGTCGCCGTGGCCGGCGCCACGCCCCTGTTCGACCCCGACAACGAGCGGATCCGAGGCTGAGCATGTCCAGCGAGTCCCCCAACGTGCTGGTCTGCGTCAAGCGGGTCCCGGGCGCCAGCGGGCAGATCCTGCTCACCGCCGACGGCATGTCGGTGGACGCCCGACATGTGGGTCACACGGTGAGCCCGCACGAGGAGTGCGCCGTCGAGGCGGCGGTGTCCCTGGTCGAGGAGCACGGTGGCTCGACCACCGTGTTCACCCTCGGGCCGGACTCGGCGATCGAGCAGCTGCGCGATGCCCTGGCGGTCGGAGTCACCTCGGCGGTGCACGTGCGCACCGCCGACGAGGGTCAGCCCGGTTCCGCCGACGACTACGGCCCCGACGACGTCGCCGGCGCGATCGCCGATGTCGCTCGCCGTCGCGCCGACGCCGGGGCGGGCTTCGACCTCGTGCTGCTGGGCAACGACGCCGCGGACACCGGCGACTTCCAGGTGGGCATCCGGCTGGCCCACAAGCTCGGCGTGCCGGTGGTCACCGGGATCCGGTCGCTGTCGATCGCCGGCGGTGTGGTCACCGCGGTCGGCGACGGACCGGCCGGTACCGAGGAGTTCGAGGTTCCGCTCCCCGCGGTGGTCACCATCATGGAGGGCGACATCACACCTCGATACCCCTCCATCCCTGGCCGGCTGAAGGCGAAGAAGGCACCTGTCGAGGTGGTGGACGCCACCGGACCGGTGCAGGGCACGGCCCGGCGCCGTCTGGTGCTGCCGCCCGAGCAGCCCAGCGTCGTCCAGGTGCTCGGCACGGACAAGGACCCGGCCGCCGCAGCCGCCGCCGTGGTCGAGGTGCTGCGTGTGATCGGAGTGGTGTCGCGATGATTCTCGTCCTGATCGAACCCGAGATCACCTCCGGCGCTTCGGGTTCGGGCGACGCGGACGCCGAGGGCGGGTTGACCGTGCTGTCCGCCGAGGCGCTCACCTTCGCTCTCGGCGTGGCCTCGACCGCGGGCATCGGCTCGGACGACGTGCACGCGATCGCGGTCGGACACTGCCCACCGAGCGCCGTCCAGTCAGTCGGCCGCTATGGGGTGGGTGTGCTCCACCACGCCGAGGACCCTCGGCTGGAGCACTACTCCGCCGCCGCCTGGGCCGCCTGTGTCGTCGACGCCGTCCATGACGGCGCACCGGGAGTGCTGATCGCACCAGCCAGCCCGCGCGGCTACGAGGTGCTCGCGCACGTCGCGGCCCGGCTCGACCTGCGGATGGCGGCGAGCGTCACCGTCGTGGTCTCGGCACTCGTAGAGGGACCCGAGACCGGCGACGCCCGGCTGGTCGTGCATCGGCAGGTGATGGGGGGCTCGGCGCTGGAGGAGGTCGACCTGGTCGGCTCGCCGGCGATCCTGACCATGGCCGGGCACGCCGTCGAACCGGCTCCGGTCCGCCCACCGGTCCAGGTCGACGTCCGCGTGTTCAGCCCGTCCTCGATCACCGAGGCCGACCTGGTGGGCCAGGTGCGGCGGCTGGTGCCGGCCGGCACCGGCGGCGGCGACCTGGGCAATGCCCGGGTCGTCGTCGGCGGCGGGCGCGGGGTCGGCGGCCCAGACTCCTTCGACGAGCTGATCGCGCTGGCCGCGCGACTCGGCGGCTCGCTCGGGGTCTCCCGGGTGGTGACCAGCCTGGGCTGGCGTCCGCACCACGAGCAGGTCGGCCAGACTGGTAGCCGGATCACTCCCGACGTGTACATCCCGTGCGGGATCAGCGGCGCGATCCAGCATTGGGCGGGCTGCTCCAGCGCCAAGACGATCATCGCGGTGAACACCGACGACGAGGCACCGATGGTCACCAAGGCGCACTACGCCGTGATCGGCGACCTGCACGAGGTGGTCCCGGCGATCAACGCAGAGCTGGACAGCCGCGGTTGACCGGCACCATCGCGACCGCACAGATCACCCGGGCAAGCCCCCAGGCTACGTGGCGTGCCAGCCCAACCGGGTCGAGATCTCCCGCCCGGCGGCCACCACCTGCGCGGCGACCTCCGGGGTGCGCTCAGCGGTCAGCCGGAACGTCGGCCCGGACGCGCTGACCGAGGCGAGCACCGAACCGTCCGCACCGTGGATCGGCGCGGCGATGGCGGTCAGCCCCTCCTCCAGCTCGTCGGCGGCCAGCGCCCACCCCTGGCGACGGACCTCGTCGAGCTCGCGGTCCAGCAGGGCCTCGTCGATGACCGTGTGTGCGGTGTACCGGCGCAACGGACGGTCCAGGTCGGCGAACAGGGCGGCACCGGCGTAGGCCAGCAACACCTTGCCGTTGGACGTCGCGTGCAGCGGGATCCGCTGGCCGACCCAGTTGTGCAGCGCAAGCGCCGACGGCCCGGAGACCTGGTCGAGGTAGAGGGCCTCGTGCCCGGACAGGACCGTGATGTTGACCGTCTCGCCGACCTGCTTGGCCAGCCGGACCGCGACCGGGCGGCTCTCCTGAACCAGGTCGAGGCGAACGGTGGTCGACCCGGCCAGCCGGAGCACCCCGACGCCGAGCCGGAACTTGCCCCGCTCGGTGACCTGTTCGACGAGGTCGTGCGCCTCCAGGGTGCTGACCAGCCGGAAGGCTGTCGACTTGTGCACCCCGAGGTCTGCGGCGATCTCCGTGACCCCGAGCTCGCCGTGCCGGGCCAGCAGCGCCAGCACAGTCAGGGCCCGGTCGACCGACTGGACCAGCCCCTGCCCGTTCAGCGTCGTGTTGCTCATGGCGATAAGAGTAAGCGCATGACGCACCCGGGCAGCCGCGGCTGGACCGGACGGCGTCAGTCGCCGAGCTCGGCCCGGCGGCGGGTCACGTACGCCTCGAGCTCCTCGCGGACCGCCTCGTCCAGCGGCGGCGGCTCGTACTCGGCCAGCTTGGCCCGCCAGATGTCACCGGCCCGGGCCGCGGTGTCCTTGGCACCGCCCCGCATCCACCGGTCGTAGTTGTCCGAGGAGGACAGGAACGGACGGTAGAAGCAGGTGCGGAACCGCCCCATGGTGTGCTCGGCACCGAGGAAATGTCCGCCGTGGCCGACCTCGGCGTGCGCCCCGAACGCCAATGCCTCCTCGTCGAAGGAGATCGGGGTGAACTCGTGCTGCAGGATCTCCAGGATCTGCATGTCGATGATGAACTTCTCGTAGCAGGCGATCAGACCGCCGTCCAACCAACCACCGGAGTGCATCACCCAGTTGATGCCGGCCAGGAAGGTCGGCAGCATCGTCATCAGCGCCTCGTAGGCGGCCTGGGCGTCCGGCATCTGGGACGACGTGAGCCCGCCGCCGGAACGCACCGGCAACCCGAAGCGGCGGGCGATCTGGCCGGTGCAGAACAAACCCATCGCCGACTCCGGGGTCCCGAACTGCGGTGAGCCGGACTGCATGTCGATGTTGGACAGGAATGAGCCGAAGATCACCGGACAGCCCGGCCTGATGAGCTGGGACAGCGCGATACCGGTCAGCGCCTCGGCGATCTGCTGGGCCAGGGTGGCCGGGATCGACACCGGCGACATCGCGCCCATCAGCAGGAACGGGGTCAGCACGACCGGCTGGTTCGCCTCGCTGTACTCGAACTGGGCCTCGAGCATGCGGTCGTCCCAGCGCAGCGGCGAGTTGCAGTTGATAAGCGAGATCAACGCGGGGGTCTGCTCGATGGCCGCTCGGCCCGCGTCGCCGCCGCCGAACAGGATCTCGGTCATCGCGATGGTGTCCCGGGCGTTCACCCCGGAGACCACGTTGCCCATGAAGACCTTGTCAGTGAGCGTCGCCAGCGCATACACCATGTCGAGGTGCCGGCTGTCCAGCGGGGTGTCGTTCGGCTCGCAGATCACCCCGCCGGCGCTGTCGAGGACCCCGTAGGACTGGGCCAGCCGAACGAAGTTGCGGAAGTCGTCCATGGTCGCGTCCCGACGGACCTCCCCCACGCGGACGAAGGGCGGACCGTAGACCCCGGCGAAGGCCATCGCGTCGCCGCCGATGTGGATCGAGTTGGCGGGGTTGCGGGCCTGGACGTCGAACTCACGAGGCGCCTTGGCCACCTGCTCGAGCAGGAAGTCGGGGTCGAACCTGACGCACTGGCCCTCCACCTGCTGGCCGGCCGCGCGGAACAGGTCCAGGGCACGGTCCGACATGAACTCCACGCCGATCTCGGACACCAGCCGTCGCCACCCTGCGTCCAGGGTGGCCATGGCCTCCTCGGACAGGATCTCGTACCTCGGCATGGTGTTGCGGAACATCTGACCTCCTGGGGGCGGGGTGACCGGCAGGGCGGACCCGGCTCGGCGAACGCTCTTGACCCTTGACGATCGCCGATCCTACGCTCTCCCCATGAGACCTAGGTTCCATTATATGGAACACTCGTGAGCAGTCCCTCCGGCGCGGGTTCGCCGGGCAGTCAGGCGGTCGATCGGGCCTCCGCGTTGTTGGACCTGGTCGTCTCGGCGCCTGAGCCGCGCACCTTCACCTGGCTGGTCGACGAGCTTGGCCTGGCCAAGTCGACGACCTCGCGGTTGCTGCACGCCCTGGAACGCAACCGGCTCGTGCAGCGCGACCGCAGCGGCAGCTACCGGCCCGGCGCATTGTTCGCCCTCTACGCGGCTCAGCACACCACCGTCGACGACCTGGCCGAGCTTGTTCAGCCGGTCCTGGAGCGGATCGCCCAGGAGTGCGGCGAGACCGCCACCTTCGCCATCCCCCGCGGGAACGAGGTGATCCAGGTGAGCCAGGCCGACGGCCGCTACCTGCTCGGCACCACGAACTGGGTCGGCACGGCAGTCCCCCCGCACTGCTCTGCGCAGGGCAAGGTCTTCCTGGCCTTCGGGCAACTGCGGATGCCCGGCGTCCCGTTGGAGTCCCGCACCCATGCCACCATCACCACCACGTCCGCCCTGACCGAGGAGCTCGCCGAGGTCCGGCGGCGCGGCTGGTCCTCCACCTGGGAGGAGTTCGAGGTCGGCCTGACCGCCGTCGCCGCCCCGGTTCGGGGCTCCTCGGGCGGGGTGATCGGCGCCCTGTCCGTCTCCGGACCGACCGCCCGGATCCCCCGGGACCGACTACGTCCGCTCGCTCTGCTGGTCGTCGTCCAGGCGGCCGTGATCTCAACCCAGCTCGGCTTCACGCGAAAGGTAGGCGCCGCATGACCAGCCACTCGGACCTTCTCAAGGAGCTCTACGACGAGACGCTGGTGGGCAACAGGCCCCGGGTCCTCGAGCTCACCCAACAAGGACTGCAGACGGGCATCACCCCGGACGCACTGTTGTTCGAGGCCCTCATCCCGTCGTTGGAGGAGGTCGGCGCCCGGTTCGAGCGCGGCGACTTCTTCGTGCCCGAGATGCTCATCGCCGGCAAGGCCATGAGCGGGGCTCTCGAGGTGCTGCGGCCGCTGCTCGCCGACACCGGCGCCGAGGTGGTTGGCACGTTCCTGATGGGTACCGTCAAGGGCGACGTCCACGACATCGGCAAGAACCTGGTCAACATCATGCTCGAGGGAGCCGGGTTCCACGTCATCGACCTGGGCGTGCAGGTGGCTCCCGAGAAGTTCGTGGCGGCGATCGAGGAGCACAAGCCGGACGTCGTCGGGATGTCGGCGTTTCTGACCACCACCATGCCGATGTTCAAGGCGAACATCAACGCCCTGGAGAAGGCCGGGCTGCGCAACCAGGTGATCGTGATGGTCGGCGGCGCTCCGGTCACCCAGGAGTACGCCGACGCGGTCGGGGCCGACGGCTACGCCGCCGACGCGTCAACCGCCGTTCGTCGGGCCAAGGATCTGATCGAACAGCGTCGCGCCGCACTAGCGGTCTGACCCATCGACCCACCCAGCTTCACCAAGCCCCCTGAACCCGAAGGACACTGCACATGCACACCGTGCTCCGCTCCGCGAGCCGCGAGATCGCCATCGGCCCCGACCAGCCGTTCTGCATCATCGGCGAACGGATCAACCCCACCGGCCGACCGAAGTTCCAGGAGGAACTGCGCGCCGGCGACATGACCCGGGTGATCGAGGATGTGCACGCCCAGGTCGCAGGCGGGGCGATGGTGCTCGATGTCAACATGGGCGTACCACTGGCCGACGAGGCCCAGCTGCTGTCCGACGCGGTCAAGCTGGTGCAGTCGCTGACCGACCTGCCGCTGTGCATCGACTCCTCCGTGGTCGAGGCCCTGGACGCCGGCCTGGCCGCCTATCAGGGCAAGGCCCTGGTCAACTCGGTCACCGGCGAGGCGGAGCGGCTGGAGACGATCCTTCCCCTGGTCAAGAAGTACGGGGCGGCTGTGATCGCCCTGCCGAACGAGGAGGACGAGATCCCCGAGGACCCGGGCAAGCGTCTGGAGATCACCAGGAAGATCGTCGAGGTGGCCACCACGGAGTACGGCATCCCGATCGAGGACATCGTGGTCGACCCGCTGGCGATGCCGATCGGCGCCAACCACATGTACGGGCGCTGGACCATGGAGGCGATCTCGCTGATCCGTGACGATCTGGGCCTGAACACCACGCTCGGGGCCGGCAACGTCTCCTTCGGCATGCCCGGCCGGCACGCGCTCGGCGCGACCTTCCTGCCGATGGCCATGCACAGCGGCCTGACCAGCGCGATCATGGACTGTCGGACGCCGCAGATGGTTGACGCGATCAAGGCGGCCGACCTGATGATGGGCAACGACGAGTGGGGGGCGAACTGGATCGCAGCCTTCCGGGCCAAGCAGAAGGCCGCTGAGGCCGCGGCCGGCAACCAGTCGACGTGACCGAACTGCAGCCTCAGCAGCGCGACGCCTACCGCGGCACCTACCTGCGCGAGGGGCTGCTCGGCGGCGACGCCTCTCCCGACTACGCAGTGCCGCTCACACCCATCCCGGACGAGCCCACAAGGGTCCGGATCACCTTCGTCCCGGTCGCGGCGGACGGTGCTCGCGACGAGGCCGCGCCCCGGGAGGTCCGGGTCCCGGCCGGGGTGACCGTGTTCGACGCGGCGAGCTGGAACGGCATCGCCATCGACTCCACCTGTGGCGGGCACGGCACCTGCCGCAAGTGCAAGGTGCGGGTGGTCAGCGCCGAGGTGCCGGTGGGCCGGCTCGACCCTCGGGCGTTCACCGCCGACCAGCTGCGTCAGGGCTGGCGGCTGGCCTGCCTGGCGACCGCGCAGCGGGACGTCGAGGTCGAGGTGCCCCCGCTGCTGACCCGGCCCAAGGCGGCCACGGTCGGCGTCGGCCGTCAGGTGATCCTGCGCCCCGCCGTCCAGAAACGGTATGTCGAGCTCGACGAGCCGAGCCTGACCGACCAGCGCACCGACCTGCGCAGGCTGCTCGACGCCATCGACGACCTGGAGCCGAGACCCGATCTGCACGTCGTCCGCCGGCTGCCGAAGACATTGCGGGAGAACGACTTCAAGGTCACGGCAGTCGTCGTCGACGAGAACCTGATCGACGTCGAGGGCGGTGACACCACCGGGTTGCGCTACGCCATCGCGTTCGACCTGGGCACCACCACCGTGGTGGCCACCCTGCTCGACCTGGGCACGGGTGCCCCGGTGGCGGTGCGCTCGATGCTCAGCAAGCAGCAGAACTTCGGTGGCGACGTGATCAGCCGGATCAGCGCCACCATGCTGGACCCGCAGGCACTCGGACGGCTGCGGCTGGCCGCGCAGGGGACGCTGGCCGAGCTGGCCCAGGAGGTCTGTGACGAGGCCGGCGTCGCCCACCAGAACGTCTACGAGGTCGCCCTGGCCGGCAATGCGACGATGACGCACCTGGTGCTGGGCATCGACCCAGAACCGCTGGGCGTGGCGCCGTTCGTCATGTCCAGCTCGGACTTCCCCGACCTGCTCGCCGAGGAGCTGGGGCTGACCGCGGCGAGTGTGCACCCTCGGGCTCGGGCCTACGTGTTCCCCTCGCTTGGTGCCTACGTCGGTGGCGACATCGTCTCCGGGATGCTCGCCTCCGGCATGGACCGGGACAAGCGGCTGCGGCTGTTCATCGACGTGGGGACCAACTGCGAGATCGTGCTCGGCGACTCCACCCGGCTGCTGTCCACGGCGGCACCTGCCGGTCCGGCGTTCGAGGGCGCCTCGATCCGGTGCGGCATGCGCGCGGCGGACGGCGCGATCGAGGTGGTCAAGCTGAGTCCGGACGGCGTGGCGCTGCAGGTGATCGGGGACGTCGAACCGGTCGGGCTGTGCGGCTCCGGGCTGGTCGACTCCGTCGCCGAGCTGGTGGCGATCGGGCTGCTGGACGGCTCGGGCCGGTTGGTCACCACCGAGCAGGCTCGTGAGCAGCTGCCCGGCCTGGTGGACCGGTTGGCCCAGACCGACGCCGGGGAGCGGGTGTTCGTGCTGCACTGGGGCGGCGACGTCGGCGACGTCGACCACGCGGTGTACCTGTCCCAGCGCGACGTGCGCGAGCTGCAGTTCGCCAAGGCGGCGATCGCGACCGGCTGGCGGCTGCTGCTCGAGGAGTACGGCGCTCAGGTCGACCAGGTCCAGCAGGTGCTGCTGGCCGGCTCGTTCGGCTCGTACCTGTCCCCCGCCAGCGCGGTGCGGATCGGACTGGTGCCCAAGGTGCCGGTGATGCGGATCGTCAGTGCCGGCAACGTGGCCGGCGAGGGCGCCAAGATGGCCCTGCTGTCAGTGCGGGAGCGCGAGGGCGCCCGCACCCTGCTCGAGGAGGTGCGCTACGTCGAACTGTCCGACCGAGCCGACTTCAACGACCTCTTCGTCGACCAGCTCGCCTTCCCCGGCTGAACCGGACGGGCCAGGGCGACCGGGCACCCGGCTCGGCGTCATCGCCTGCGGGGCGATCGCCCGGCCGGTCGCGACGATCGCCGCGCAGCACCGGTGGCCGGTCGCCGTCCACCCCCTGCCACCGCTGCTGCACAACCGACCCGAGCGGATCGCCGGTGCGGTGGAACGGCTGGCCGACGAGCTGACCGAGCTATACCCGCGGCTGGCGGTGGCGTACGCCGACTGCGGCACCTACGGCGCGCTGGACACGGTCTGCGAGCGGCTCGGACTGGCCCGGCTGCGCGGGGCGCACTGCTACGACGTGTTCGCCGGCGCGCCACGGATCGCAGCGCTGCTGGCGCAGGAACCGGGCACCTATCTGCTCACCGACTACCTGGTCGCCTCGTTCCACCGCAGCGTGGTCGTCGAGCTCGGCCTCGACCGTCACCCTGAGCTGCGCGAGGACTACTTCCGCCACTACACCCGAGTGATCTGGCTCGCCCAGTCGCCCACCGCCGATCTGCGCCGGGCGGCGCAGGGCGCAGCAGGGGTACTCGGTCTGCCCCTGACCGTGATCCCCACGGGAGAGGAAGGACTGCGCGACGGCCTGGCCCGCCTGGTGAGCGAGGCCTTGGCATCCTGACCGGCCGGGCGTCATCGCCAGTGCACCGGGTGACTCAGGCGAGCCGGGAGGCGGGTGGCGCTGTCGCCGTGTGCCGAGCCCACCTGGGTCCGGATGAGGCACAGCGCCGTGCTGAGATCCGCGCCGCGCAGGTCCGCGCCCCGTAGGTCCGCACCGATCAGGTCGGCCAGTCGTAGATCCGACCCGCGCAGGTCGGCTCCGATCAGCGTGGCCCCACGCAGGCAGGCCGCCCGCAGATCCGCACCACGCAGGCGGGCGCCGGCCAGCTCGGCCCCTACCAGGTCGCGCAGCGGCCACCCGGAGGCCTCCCGGACCGACTGGCTCACCCGGCGCAGAGCGGGCCCCACCTCCGCCCGGGCCGCCGCCACGTCCGCCGGCGCCGGCACACCATCGGCGAGGGCGAGCAGCCGATCGGCCATCGACGTCAACCACGGGTCCCGCGTTCGTGCCAGGAGATCGGTCAGGTACCAGAGCATCTCGTGCACGGGGAGCAGCAGATGGAGCGCCGCGACGAGCTCGGACACCGGCGCGTCCCTCAGCGCGGCCACCACCCGTTGCCCGGCACCCAGGCAGTCGTAGGCGACGCACCCGGCGTATCCGCGCTGACGCAGTTGGGGGTGGATCGCACAACGCGCCTCGCCGTCCAGATGGTGGCACGGCACCCCGGGTGCCTTGGTGTGGGCGAAGTCCGCCGAGGCGACGTACCCCGGGCCGATGCAGCACAACGCCCGACAGGCTCCGCAGTCGGCGGCGAGCGGGACGGCGGCGTTCACGCCGTCACCGCGCTGTCACGACGAGGACCCGGGCGATCGCCTCGGCGTCGCCGGCCACCACGCGACGGACCAGCATCCCGACAGTCTCCCCGATCGCTCCGCCACCGCGATCCACTCGATTCGGGTTGGCATCGAACATATGTTCGAATAGACCGAGGACATGCCCCCGCTGGCCGTGACCGACCCTGACCTCGACCGCGACCCTGCCGCCGAGACGGCGGTGTTGCGCGCCCGGGTGGCAGAACTGGAGGCAGAGGTCGAGATGCTGCGGACGCGGACAGCGCAGCGGCTGGTATGGGAGTCGGCCCTGGGCGCACCGGTCGGAACCCGCACCACCGGCGACACTCTCAGCGACACAGCCGGCCCTTCACCCAGCGCGCCGCAGGTGCAGCTGCTGACCGAGGCCCTGTCTCCGCTCGTTCCCCCGGCGCGGGACTGGCGGTTGCGCTCGGGGTGGTGTCGGAGCGGGCCCATGACCTGCCCGAGGCGATGCTGGTGCAGGCCTGTTCGGCGGCCCAGCGGCTCGGCTCGTGGCTGGAGCTGCTGCAGGGCGACCTGGTCGACGCTCTCGCCGCCCGCCGCGAAGCCCAGCAGCTGGCCCAACTGCTGCCGTTCGTCCTCGAGGGCGAGCCGCAGGCCGAGGCGTTCACCGAGGCCGCCGATCTCGGTACCCGCTCCGCCGTGGCCGAGGTGGCAGTGGTGTGCGGGATCAGCGAGTACGCCGTCCGGCAGCGCATGGACCTGGCCCGGACCCTGCCCGATGACCACCCCACGCTGCACACCGCCCTGCTCGCCGGACGGATCGATGCCGCCAAGGCCCGCTACGTCGCCGAGCAGACCGGCTGCATCAGCGACGCCGCGACCCGGATGCGCGTCGAGCAGGACGTGCTCACGAGCGCGTTCCGGCTGACCCGGGCCCAGCTGGCCCAGCTGGTCGACCGGGTGATCGCCCGGCACGATCCCGACAACCACTCCCAGCAGAGCGAGGACGAGGCCCGCACCCGCACCCTGCGGTTCCGCTCCCTCGGCCGGGGGCTGTCCCAGATGACCCTGACCGCGGACGCCGAGACCCTCGCCACCGCCCGTGCCGCGGTCGACGTCCTCGCCGCACTCGCCGACACGCGCGACCCAGACGCGCGTGGTCGGGAGGTCCTTCACGGACGCGTCAACCGCGCCGACGTCGTCCTGGACACCCTGCGGGCCGCCGCCGAGCACCCGGACACCCTTCTCGACCAGCCCCACACCGACTCGACCAGCACCAACTCGACCAGCACCGACTCGACCAGCACCGACAGCAGCGGTACGAGCAGCGACAGCACCGACACGAGCAGCGCAGCCGCGAGCGTGCGCGGGGGTGTGCACCCGAGCGTCACCCTCAACGTGACCGTGCCCCTGGCGATGCTGCTCGGCCGCTCCAGCGCCCCGGCCGAGCTGGCCGGGCACGGGCTGATCCCCGCCGCGCTGGTCCGCCAGATCCTGCTCGAGCACGGCGCCCAGGCCACGTGGCGCTGCGTCTACGTCGACGACACCCCCGACTCGGCCACCACTGGAGAGGTCACCGGACCGGTCCTCGGACAGATCCTCGGGGTCGGCCGTGCGGCCCACGACCCCACGTACGCCCCGAGCCCGATGACCACCGCTCTGGTCCAGGCCCGCGATGTCACCTGCCGCTTCCCCGGCTGCCGGCGCCCCGCTCAGGCATGCGACCTCGACCACGTCTCTCCCCACGGCGCCGGCGGCCCGACCTGCGAGACCAACCTCATCGCCCTGTGCCGTCACCACCACCGGCTCAAGCACCGCGCCGGCTTCGCCCCGGTCCGCGACCCCGCCACCGGCACTCTGACCTGGACCACCCCCACCGGACAGCACATCACCCTCACCGACGAGTACGCGCTGCCGCCACCCCTACGAGCCGCGGCGCTCGGCGACGCCCCAGCTCCCTTCTAGTCGCGCCGATCGCTGGTAGAACAGGACGATGCGCCGCCTGCGGCCCGCCCTCCCGCTCGCCGCGGTCCTGGCTGCGTCGTCGGCTGGCTGCGCGGACGGCCTACGCTCCACCGCGCCGGCACCCGCCACGGACACATCCGCGACCTACACAGCCGCGGCGTCCGCATCCGCGGCGCCCGCATCCTCGGCGTCCGCATCCTCGGTGGCGCCACCCATCACGAGGAGCCCCGCCGTCACCCCGAGCGCCACCGCCTCCAGCACGACCGCCAGCATCGAAGGCATCGATGTCTCGGCCTACCAGCCGACGGTGGATTGGCCGCGGTGGGCGACCTCCGGCGTCGCCTTCGCGTTCGTCAAGGCCACCGAGGGCACCACCTGGACCAACCGCTACTTCACGGCCCAACGCGACGGCGCCAGGGCGGTGGGCATGTCCACCGGCGCCTACCACTACGCCCGCCCGGCGAACTCCTCCGGCGCCGCGCAGGCACGCCACTTCGTCGCAAACGGCGGCGGCTGGAGCGACGACGGCCGCACCCTGCCCGGCGCCCTGGACCTGGAGCGCAACCCCAGCGACCCCGACCGGCCCTGCTACGGCAAGACCCCGCCGCAGATGGTCGCCTGGATCCGCGACTTCACCACCACCTACCGCGACCTCAGCGGACGAGACGCGGTCGTCTACGTCAAGACCGACTGGTGGCGCGAATGCGCCGGGGATGACACCTCGTTCGCGGCCAACCCGCTGTGGCTGTTCGACCACGACGCCCCGATGGGCCCGCTGCCTGCCGGCTGGGACCGCCCGATGCTGTGGCAGTACGGGGTCGAGACCGTGGACCGCAACGTCTTCCTCGGCAGCCAGGACGACCTGGACCGTTGGGCGGCAGGCTAGCCCGGTGGGCTCACAGCTCGGCCAGCAGCTTCCCCCGCCACACCTCGGTCTCAGCCACCTGATTGAAGGTGAAGATGTGCAGTCCGGCCACGCCGTACTGCGGGTCTCCGACCGAGGCGGCGACCCGGGAGACCAGCCGCTCGGGCGAGTACCCGGGTGTGGTCAGATGCGCCACCCAGCCCTTGTGCTTGGTCAGGAACCGGGTCGACTCCCCCACCCCGACCTTGGTGGCCATGGTGAGCAGCTTCGTGGTCTCCACCGGTCCCGCCACACCGATCTTGACCGGCAGGACGACGCCGCGCTTGCGGACCCGCTGCACCCACGCGGAGATCCGCTCCGGGTCGAAGCAGAGGTTGGAGATGATCTCGGTCCCGTGCGAGCGCTTGTCCCACATGGCCTGCACGGTCACGTCGTCGTCGATGGTCGGGTGACTCTCCGGGTAGCCGGTGATGCCCACCTGCGGGATCGGCCGGCCGAGCCGGGTCAGCGCCTCCAGGGCGGGCAGCGCGGCTGCCCACGACCCGGCCGGCGGGTCGGCGTCTCCGGCCGGCAGGAAGATCTCGGTGATCTCGGCGTTCTGCAGCCTGGTCACCACCTCGGCCAAGTGGTTCTCGCCGCGCAGCAGCCGAGCGGCGATGTGCGGCACCACGCGATAACCATGCTTGGCCAGCCGTTCGGCCAGCTCCAGGGTCGGCTCCAGACCCTTGACCGGGGAGGCGGTCACCGTCATCGTCACGTCCAGCGGGACGGCGGCGAGCACCTTGTCCTCGATGGTCGTCGTCGGGATCACCTCGTAGCGCACCGACTCCAGCAGCCGCCGCTCGGCGGCCCTGTTGCGTCCGGCCAGCAAGCTCCTCATGGCGTACCTCCCGCGGCCTTCGGGCTGCTCGTGCTGGTCTGGTTCGGGTCGTGCCGGTAGAACGGGATGGGTTCGGGGGCAAGGGGTTCGGCGCCCATGATCAGGTCGGCGGCCTTCTCCGCCAGCATCATCACCGGGGCATAGATGTTGCCGTTGGTCACGTATGGCATCGCCGAGGCGTCCACCACCCGCAGCCCGTCGACCTCGTGGACGCCCATGGTCAGCGGGTCGACCACCGCGTCAGGACCGGTGCCCATCTTCGCGGTGCACGAAGGGTGCAGCGCCGTCTCCGCGTCACGGCCGACCCAGTCGATGATCTCCTGCGGGGTGCCCACCGTCGGTCCGGGCGAGATCTCACCACCGTTGAACGGAGCCATCGCCGGCCGGCTCATGAGGTGCCGGGTGACCTCAACGGTCTCCACCCACTCGCGACGGTCGGTGTCGGTGGACAGGTAGTTGAAGCGCAGCTCCGGATGGACGCTGGGGTCCGTGCTGCGGATCCGGACCGACCCGCGGGCATCGGAGTACATCGGCCCGACATGCACTTGGTAGCCATGCCCACCGGGAGGCTGCGAGCCGTCGTAGCGGATCGCGATCGGCAGGAAGTGGTACATCAGGTTGGGGTAGGCGACGTCGGCATTGCTGCGGATGAACCCGCCGCCCTCGAAGTGGTTGGTGGCCCCCGGGCCGGTCCGGCCGAGCAGCCACTTCGCGCCGACCAGGGGCTTGTAGCGGTGCGCGAGGTAGGGCTGCATCGACACCGGCTGCGTGCAGGCGTGCTGGATGTACACCTCCAGGTGGTCCTGAAGGTTCTCCCCGACGCCGGGGCGGTCGGCAACCAGGTCGATCCCCAACGGCCGCAGGAGATCAGCCGGACCGACCCCGGAGAGCTGAAGCAGCTGCGGGGTGTTGACCGCCCCGCCGCACAGGATCACCTCCCCGGCGCTGATCCGCTCGACGCCACGACGCACGGCGCCGAGGGGGGAGAGTCGCACAGTCTCCACACCGGTGGCCCGGCTGCCGCTGAACAGCACTCGGGTCACCATGGTCGAGGTGCGCACCGTCAGGTTGGGGCGGGACTCGACCGGGTGCAGGTAGGCGACCGAGGCGGACAGTCGCCGGCCGCGGTGCACGTTGCGGTCGAACGCAGCGAAGCCCTCCTGCCGGTAGCCGTTGACATCCTCGGTCAGCGGGTAGCCGGCTTGCTGCACCGCCTCGAAGAAGGCTCCGAACAGCGGGTTGGTCGCCGGGCCACGCTCCAGCGCCAACGGGCCGGACCGACCCCGCCACGGGTCCCCCGCCGCGGCCGCGAGGCAGTTCTCCATCCGCTTGAAGTAGGGCAGGCAGTGCGCGTGGTCCCAGGTGCCCATCCCCGGATCGGCCGCCCACCGCTCGAAGTCCATCGGGTTGCCGCGCTGGAAGATCATGCCGTTGATCGAGCTCGACCCGCCGAGCACCTTGCCCCGGGCGTGGTAGACCCGTCGGCCGTGCATGTTCGGCTCGGGCTCGGAGGTGTACTTCCAGTCGTAGAACCGGCTACCGATGGGGTAGGTCAGCGCGGCCGGCATCCGGATGAAGACGTCCCAGGGGTGGTCCCGGCGCCCTGCCTCAAGCACCAGCACCGAACGGGTGCCGTCGGCACTGAGCCGGTTGGCCAGCGCCGATCCGGCCGACCCACCGCCGACAAGCACGCAGTCGTAGTGGGATGTCACGCTGCTGCCACCTGACCGACCCACCGCGTCACAGTCCACCTCGCCCATTCGCGGCCCTGCCGAGAGGTCTGATCGTAGCGTCAGGCGGAACGGGTTGCATATAGGGCAACCACCAGGCGACACGCGCCGCCCGACCTGCACCGGGTCGCCGAGCCGGTGGCTACTCTCACCGTGACCGGACCGAGCACAGGGCACCGGGCATGGCCCGGGGCCGAGGACGGGAGGAGACGATGTCGGGCACGTCGAGGCCGCGGGCCAGAACGGTGAAGCCGCGCCGGTTCAGTGCCGGTCTCCTGCTGTTCCGGCGCGCCGGCGCCCCGGGTCCCCAGGTGCTGCTCGGCCACATGGGCGGACCGCTGTGGCAGCGACGCGACGTCGGTGCCTGGTCCATCCCCAAGGGCGGGTACCACGGCGACGAGGACCCCTTCGAGGCGGCCCGCCGCGAGTATGTCGAGGAGATCGGCGTGCCGCTGCCACCCGTGCCGCCGGCGGCATTCCTGCCCCTGGGCGAGGTGGTCCAGGCGAACAACAAGGTTGTCACCGCCTGGGCGGTCGAGGGTGACCTGGACCCGGCCGACGCGGTGAGCAACACCTTCGAGCTGGAGTGGCCGCCCCGCTCGGGCCGGATGCAGTCCTTCCCCGAGTTCGACCGGGTGGCCTGGTTCGAGCTGGACGACGCGCAGCAGCGGATCGTGGCGGCCCAGGCGCGCTTCATCGAGCGGCTGCGCGTGCATCTCGCCGGCGGCGCCTAGCTGGTTGCCATCGGGGCCGCGTGCACCCAGACCTGCGCGAACTCCTCGCGGGTGCTCTCCCCGGAAGCCTGCGCCAGGGCGTGCAACCGGCCGTAGGTGAAGGCGCTCTCACCTGCCGCGCTCGCAGCGTCGGCCAGGGCCAGCAGCTCCTCGCGGATCACCACCGAGTCCTGGTGGGCGCCCAGCACGGACTGGATGTCGGACATCACCTCGGCGAAGTGCGCCGCCGCCGCGCCGAACACCGGCGTCAGCGCCTCACCGGCGTAGCGGGCCCGCTTGGCCGCCTTGCGGATCTCGTGCAGCAGCTCGTCCTGCTCGGCCGCCGGCGCACCGGTGTCCTGCGCGGTGGCCAGCTGCTCCTGCAACCGCCGGACCCGGCGCCAGGTACGCCGAGCCAGCGTGACCAGCCTGTCCCGGCCCAGCTCGTCGGCACCCGGCAGCAGCGGCGGCCGGGCCAGTAGCGCGTCGAGGCTGTCGAGCAGTGCGTAGTACCGGTCGGTGCGGAGCTGCTCCAGACCGTGGGCGTGCGCCCGGCGGTAGCGGGCGTTCATCGTGGTCCGGATCCGACGCACCACCGGTCCGCGGCGCAGCGCGACCGGCTCGGCAGACACTGCCTCGACGAGGTGGTCGCGGATCACCTCGGCGTCCCGGGCCCTGCCGAGCTCCCCGGCGATCCACTTCAGGTCCTCGCGCACCGGGTCGGTCACCGACCGGTCCAGCAACGGCCGGAAGGTGGCCAGGGCACTGCGCAACCGGCGGCAGGCCACCCGCATCTGGTGCACCGAGTCGGGCTGGTCGGCTCGAACGAGCGGGTCGTTGTCCTTCAGGTGGGCTATCTCAGCGGTCACGTAGTCCATCAGGGTGCCCGCTGCCACCCCCAGCGGCGTGGTGTCGGCGGGCTGGGCGCCGTCCTGATCGGTGGGTCGGCCCAGCGCGCGGGCCAGCTTGGAGGCGTTGGCGCTGTGTTGGGCGCCGGCGCGGGTGAGCCGCTGGGTCAGCTCCTGCACCAGGTCCGGTCCGGCCCCGGGTAGCTCCACCTCGAGCTCGGACCAGCACGTGGTCTGCTCACCGTCGCCGTCGAACCGGGTCGCCTCGACCCGGTCGACCATCACCTCGGCCACCACGGCGCCGTCCTGAGCGCGCAGGTAGCGGATCCTTCGCGTCGTGTCCAAGCGGGCGATGGGGGCCAGCCGACGACCACGGGTGTGCACGGCGACCGCGTCGCTCAACGGGGCCGGCACCGTCCGCACCGTCCGGCCCAGCGGCAGGGTCAGCTCCCTGCGCGCGCCGTCCCGGTTGCCCGGCTCCTTGAGGTGCCACCCGGCATCCGAGCCCCCCGTTCGCCGACGCAGGGTGCGCCGCGCGCCCAGCAGCCGGTAGTCAACGGTGTCGAAGTAGGTGGCCTCGAGGTCATGGACCACGGCGTCGTCCACGGTCGCCACCCCCGGCAGGCCCTCCAGGTCGGGCACCTCGAAGTCGGTCGGCAGGTCATACTTCTGCTCGACCTCGATCGCCTCCTCGGGCTGGCGAGTGTCCGTCGAGGACTTCTTGCCGGATCGCTTCGACTTCTTTGCCACGAGGTCAGTATCGGGCCTGGTCAGCACCAGGAGCAGGGCCGGTCGTCACATTCGTGCAACGCTGACGTGGTGACCGGTCCCGACCGCCAGCCCGCCCGCGACCCGGTCGGCGACCTGCGCCGGATCGCCTTCCTGCTGGAGCGCACCCTGGAGTCGAGCTACCGGGTCAAGGCGTTCCGGACGGCGGCCGCCGCCCTCGCCGCACTGCCGTCGGACGACCTGCAGCTCCTGGCCCAGACCGGGTCGCTGCGTCAGGTCAAGGGGATCGGGCAGCGCACCGCGGCGGTGGTGGAGCAGTCGGTCGCCGGACTGGAGCCGGACTACCTGAGCGAGCTGGCGGCGCGCGCCAGCGGACCGTTGGCCACCGGCGGTCGGGAACTGCGTGCCGCGCTGCGCGGGGACCTGCACACCCATTCGGACTGGTCCGACGGCGGGTCACCAATCGCCGAGATGGCCCGTACCGCGGCTGAGCTGGGCCACGACTATGCGGTGCTGACCGACCACTCGCCCCGGCTGACCGTTGCCAACGGTCTGAGTCCGCAACGGCTGCGTCGCCAGCTCGAGGTGATCGAGGCGCTGAACGGCGAGCTGAACAGTACGCAGGACGGCGCGCAGCAGCGGTTCCGGCTGCTGTCCGGGATCGAGGTGGACATCCTCACCGACGGCCGCCTGGACCAGGAGGAGCGCCTGCTCGGCCGCCTCGACGTGGTCGTGGCCAGCGTGCACTCCGAGCTGCGGATGCCGGCCGAGGCGATGACCCGGCGGATGCTCACCGCCGTCCGCAACCCGCATACCGACGTCCTGGGCCACTGCACCGGCCGTTACGTCATCGAGCGCACCTTCGCCTCGACCGCGATGCGGGGCAGCACCAGGAGCGGCAAGGCACGCCCGCCGTCCAGCTTCGACGCGGCGGCGGTCTTCGCCGCCTGCGCCGAGGCCGGTGTCGCAGTGGAGATCAACTCCCGACCCGAGCGGCTCGACCCGCCACTGCGGCTGCTGCGCCAGGCGGTCTCGCACGGATGCCTGTTCGCGATCGACACCGACGCCCACGCTCCGGGCCAGCTGGACTGGCAACAGATCGGCTGCGCTCGGGCGGTCGAGTGTGGCGTGGACCCGGCTTCGATCGTCAACACCTGGCCGATGGCGGACCTGCTGGCCTGGAGCGCCGACCACAGCCACCGGCCCGCCTGAGCGAGGGGCCGGTCTCAGCGCGGCACGATCCGCAGCGGCATCCCCCCACGTGGCCGCATGGTGATCATCGCGTTCACGCCGACCTCGCCCGCGTCCGGGGACCCCGGCAGGACCCGCCGCCCATGCAGCAGGCCGGCCAGGACCAGGACGCCCTCGATCAGAGCGAACTCGCGGCCGATGCACAGCCGCGGGCCGAGCCCGAACGGCAGGTAGTCCACGCTCGGCCGGTTCGAGAAGGCAGAGCGCCCCCCGTCGGCCGCAGCCAGGAACCGATGGGGATCGAACCGGTCCGGTTCCGGCCAGACCTGGGACCGGCGGTGCACCAGCCACGGGCTGATGATCATCAGCGTGCCGGCCGGCACCGCCACCCCGGCCACGTCGCCGTCCACCAGCGCCGTCCGGGTGATCACCCAGGCGGGCGGGTAGAGCCGCAGCGCCTCGTCGAGAACGGCCCGGGTGTAGCCCAGGGCCGGCAGGTCGTCCCACTGCGCGGGTCGGGTCGGCCCGGTGGCCGCGGCCGTCGCGCCGAGTACCGAGTCCAGCTCGGCGGCGAGCCGGTCCTGCACCTGCGGGTGCCGGGAGAGCAGATACAGGGTCCAGGTCAGCGCGCTGGCCACCGTCTCGTGGCCGGCGATCACCATGGTGACCATCTCGTCGCGCACCTGCCCGGCGTCCAGGAGGCCGTCGTCCTGGGCCCGCAGCAGCAGCGCCAGCACGTCCGCGTCCGCCTCGCCCAGGCCGCGGTCGCGGCGGGCGGCGACGATCCGGCCGCAGGCCACGTCGATCCGCTCGATCGCCCGGGCCAGCCGGAGCCGACGCGGGAAGGTCAGGAACGCCAGCGCGCCCGGCAGCGGCAGCTGGGCCCGGGCGATGACCAGGTGCAGGGCCTTGTCCACGGCCTCGACGAGGCCTCGCCCGAGGTCCTCCCCCGGCTCGGACACCTCGTCCAGGTCGGTGTCGAACAGGGTGTCGGCGACGACGGCGAGCATCGCGCGCAGCACGGCGGGCTCGGCGTCGGTGTGGTGCTCGGAGGCGGCGTCGAACTCGGCGCGCAGCGCACCGGCGGCATTCGCCGCCGAGGCGGCCACCGAAGGGAAGACGCTGTTGTGGAAGGCGGGGTGGACGATCGCCCGTCGCGGCTTCCACTGGGCCTGCTCGGCGGTGAGCAGCCCCACCCCGGTGACCAGGGCCAGCGAGGAGTACTGGACCGTGGCCTTGCCGTAGTCGGCGTGCCGGGCCAGCAGCACCCGGCGCACGCCGTCCGGATCGTTGACCAGCAGCACCGGCCGGTTCGGGATCGGGAAGGCGACCAGGTCGCCGTAGGTGTCGACGCAGTGCCGCAGGAAGCCCAGGGAATCGGAGCGGATCTGCCCGATGGCGCGCAGCATGTCCAGCGGCGCCGGGCCGTCGGCGGCCAGCGGGGTGTAGCGCGCGTTGCGGCGCGTCGGGGAGGTGGGGACCGACATCGGGGTCGCGGGACTACAGGTACAGGCCGGTCTGGCCGTCCTCGACCCGCGGCGCCGCGACGGCGTGGATGTCCCGCTCACGCAGCAGGACGTACTGGCTCCCGGACAGCTCGACCTCGGCCCGATCGTCGGGGTCGTAGAGCACCCGGTCGCCGACCTGGACCTGGCGCACGTGCTGACCGACAGCGACCACCGCGGCCCAGCACAGCCGCTTGCCCACCGCCGCGGTAGCCGGGATGACGATGCCCGCCGAGGACTTGCGCTCGCCGCCGTCGGTGTCCGGGTCGACCAGCACCCGGTCGTTGAGCATCCGGATGGGCAGCCGCCCCGACGTGGCCAGCGACGAGGAAAAGGAGGTGACGGGGTCGGCGGAGGTGGTCACGGCTGGAACGGTACCCGGCCCGTGCAGTCCGCGACCTCGACGGGGTCAGTCGATGCGGGCACGGCGCCGCCTGGCGCGTCGACGCAACAGGACGAACAGGGTGAGCAACACCACTACGGCGCCGCCGACGGCGGCCAACCGTTCGGTGCGCAGCTCGCCGGAGTCGGTGTGGGTGGCCGAGACCAACCACATCCGGGCGCCGGAGTAGGAGCGACGGGCCAGGGCCTTGGGCTGCGCCCGGTCGACGAGCTCATCCACCGTGTCGGCCAGCCTGGCCCGACGCTCGGCGATGGCCGCCTCGAGCTCCTCCGGTCTGTCCGGCAGCGCACGGTTGCCGTCGCTCATGACCGTCACCTCCTGATCGATTGCCCCCACGGTAGGCCAGCGCCCCGGCGCGCGGCACCCGGTGGCACGGCGTGCCGTCCAGTTGGCCGCCCGCACCCGACGTCACCCTGCCCAGCCACCGGTCTCATGGCCGGATTGCGCAGGCAGCCGGGGCTGACCGACCGACTACGCTGACCGACACGCGGGAGTGGTGTAACTGGCAGCCACGCAGGATTTAGGTTCCTGTGCCTTCGGGCATGCGGGTTCGAGTCCCGCCTCCCGCACCTCGATCGACATCGGACGCCTCCACGTGCTCGTGCCCGAGAGGTTCCAGGTGGGTCTGTGCCTCGCAGTCCGGCAGCGCCTCGGCCAGCGCCTGCTCGATCTCATCGGCGAGCGCATGCCCGCGCTCGACCGTCCAGGTGCCCGGGACCTGGACCGTGAGGCTGACGAACCGGTAGCGGCCGGACGCCCGGGTGCGCAGCCCGAGGAAGGCGACCTCGGCGCAGCGGTAGCGGGCCAGCACCTTCTCGACCTGCGCCAGGTCCTCCGGGGGCAGGGCTGCGTCCAGCAGGGCGACGGCCGACTGGGAGATCAGCCGATAGCCGGTGACCATGATGTTCAGCCCCACGGCCGCCGCCACCGCAGGGTCGAGGCGCTGCCAGCCCGTCACGGCGACGCCGAAGACGCCGACGATCACCCCCGCCGAGGTCCAGACGTCGGTGAGCAGGTGCCGGCCGTCAGCGGTCAGGGCCGCCGAGCGGTGGCGACGTCCGGCCCGCATCAACACCAGTGACGTCCCACCGTTGATCACCGACGCCACGGCCGAGATGGTCAGGCCGAGGCCCAGGCTCTCCAGCGGCACCGGCCGCAGGAGCCGCTCGACGGCGGTGAGCAGGATCACTGCGGCGGCGACGAAGATCATGATGCCTTCGATGCCCGCGGAGAAGTACTCCGCCTTGCCGTGGCCGAAGTGGTGGTTCACATCGGCCGGCCGGACGGCGACCCGCAGCGCGGTCAGGGCCACCACCGCGGCCACCAGGTTCACCCCGGACTCGGCCGCGTCGCTGAGCAGGCCGACCGAACCGGTGAGCAGGTAGGCGCTGCCCTTCAGCGCGATGGTCAGCAGCGCCGCGCCGATGGACAGCCACGCGAACCGGGTGAGATCGACCGGGACGGACCGAGTTGGACCCGGGCCGGCGACGGCACCCGACGAGCTCGTTCTCACTGGGTCAGGCTACGACCACCTGGATCGTGTGCCAGCCGGTTGGGCCGTCCGGAAGGACACCACCGCGCTCGCCCGTCTGGACCTGCCCGGCGCTGTCCGCGGCCCGCACCCGTAGCTCGTGCCGACCCGCTGTCGCCGTCCAGACCAACGACCACTGCCGCCAGGCGTCCAGCCCGCCGCTGGCGGCCAGCCGGGCCGGTTGCCACGCCCCGCCGTCCACACTCACCTCGACCGCCTCGAAACCGGTGCTCGGACCCCAGGCCACGCCGCCGACGGCCACTGGCCCGGGCGCCACCGTGGCGCCGTCCCGCGGCACGTCGATCCGGCTGGACAGCTTCACCGGACCGCGCGGGGACCAGCCACCCTCGGTCCAGTAGGCCTCGTCCCGGTCGAACCTGGTCACCTTGAGGTCGACCAGCCATTTGGTGGCCGAGACGTAGCCGTACAGACCGGGCACCACCATCCGCACCGGGAAGCCGTGCTTGCGCGGCAGCACCTCGCCGTTCATCCCGACGGCCAGGATCGCGTCGCGGTCATCGGTCAGGGTCTCCAGCGGCGTCGAGGCGGTCCACCCGTCGTGGCTGGTGGACAGCACCATGTCGGCCTGCGGGTCCGGCCCGGCCTCGGCGAGGACGGGCGCGATCCTGGTCCCCAGCCAGACGGCGTTGCCGATCGAGTCGCCGCCCACCTCGTTGGACACGCAGGCCAGGGTGATGTCCCGCTCCAGCATCTCCCGGCCGAGCACGTCGGCATAGTCCAGGGTGAGCTCGCGCTCGACCATGCCGTGGATCCGCAATCGCCACTGCCCGGCGTCCACCTTGGGCAGCCCGAACGCGGTGTCGACCTGGAAGAAGTCCTCGATGGGCACCCGGAACGGGACGACGCCGGGCACGCCGGACTCGACGCCCTCCGGCAGGGTCGCCACCACCACTGGTCGGGGCAGGACCGACGGCGCGCCGGTGCCCGGCTCACCGCCGGCGGAGGTCACGCTGGCCAGGACGTCGGTGTCGCGGGTCGCCCACCAGGCCCCACCCGCCAGCACCGCACCGCCGGCGAGCCCGGCCAGGACGGCCCGGCGGCGCGTGCCCGAGGGCGGTAACGGCCCGGTGGGGGCTGGGGTCATGCCTCCATCATCGGGTCCGGCGGGACGTACCGCAGGGCAGGAAAGACTTCGGTAAGCACCTCCGCCAGGGCGCGCATCGCCCGGCCACGATGGCTGATCGCGTCCTTCTGAGACGCGTCCAGCTCGCCGTTGGTGTGCTGCCCGCCAGCTGCGACGAAGATCGGGTCGTAGCCGAAACCGTTCCGGCCCAGCGGCTCACGCACCAGCCGGCCGGTCATCCGGCCCTCCCTCAGGTGCTCGATGCCGTCCGGGGTGACCAGAGCGGCCGCGCAGGTGAAGTGGGCACCACGGTGCACGTCCGGGACGTCGGCCAGCTGGTCGAGCAGCAGCCGCAGGTTGGCCGAGTCCGCACCGTGCCGCCCGCTCCAGCGGGCGCTGAACACCCCGGGGGCGCCGCCGAGCACGTCGACGCACAGGCCGGAGTCGTCCGCAACGGCGGGCAGACCGGTGGCCCGGGCCACCGCCCGCGCCTTGAGCAGGGCGTTCTCGGCGAACGTCACGCCGGTCTCGGCCACGTCCGGAAGCTCCGGTACGTCGTCGAGGTCGAGGACCTGCACCGCCAGGGCGGTCTCGTTGAGGATCCGGCGCAGCTCGGCGACCTTGTGCCGGTTCCGGGTGGCCAGCACCAGCCGGACCCCGTCCGGCCCGTCCGGGTCCGTCCCCGTCGTCTGCGGCCTGTCCGTTGCCATCTCCCAGCCCGCCTCGGTGGGCGGCTCAGCCGGCCAGCGCGACGCGCTGGATCTGGGTCAGCTCGGCGCAGCCGGCGACCGCCAGGTCCAGCAGCGCGTCCAGCTCGGCCCGCTCGAACGGCGCCCCCTCGGCCGTGCCCTGCACCTCGACGAACGCCCCGGTCCCGGTGACCACGACGTTCATGTCGGTCTCGGCGGCCATGTCCTCGGTGTAGCAGAGGTCGAGCAGCGGGACGCCGCCGAGAAGCCCGACGCTGACCGCGGCGACCGAGCCGGTCAGCGGCGACGCCGAGGCGGGCAGCAGCTTCTGCTCCCGCGCCCAGGCGAGTGCGTCGGCCAGCGCCACGTAGGCGCCCGTGATGGCCGCCGTCCGGGTGCCGCCGTCGGCCTGCAGCACGTCGCAGTCGAGCTTGACGGTGTTCTCGCCCAACGCCTTGGTGTCGATGATGGCTCGCAGGGATCGCCCCACCAGGCGGGAGATCTCGTGGGTGCGCCCACCGATCCGGCCACGCACCGACTCCCGGTCGCTGCGGGTGTTGGTGGCGCGCGGCAGCATCGCGTACTCGGCGGTCACCCAGCCGCGGCCCTGGCCCTTGAGCCAGCGCGGTACCCGCGCCTCGAAGCTGGCCGCGCACAGCACCCGGGTGCCGCCGAACTCGATCAGCGCGCTGCCTTCGGCATGGTCGAGCCAGCTCCGGGTGATCCGGACCTCACGCAGCTGGTCGGGTCGTCGACCGTCGCCGCGGCCACCGGTGGCCGGACCGGATGCGGACGGGGTGGTGGGCGTCGAGAGCATGCCGATGACCCTATGCGACCGAGCCGGCCCGGCCGCCACGGGCGTCGGTCAGTCGGTGGTCACCGGGTCCAGCGTCCACGCCGCGCCCGGTCGTGCCGTCTCCACCGGGCCGGGGTAGACCTCACGCGCCTCGGCGGCCACGACCTCGGGGGCGGTCCAGGTCGGCTGGTGGGTGAGCACCAGCCGCGCAGCGCCGGCCCGTTGGGCGGTCTCGCCGGCCCGCCGGCCGGTCAGGTGCACGCCACGGGCGCTGTCCCGGCCCTCGATGAACGAGGCCTCGGCGAGCAGCAGGTCGGCGCCGGTGGCCAGCTCGACCAGCGCGTCGCAGGCGTCGGTGTCGCCGCTGTAGGCCAGCACCGCGTCGCCGTGCTCGACCCGCAGGCCGTAGGCCTGCACCGGATGCTCGACACGACGCGGGATGACCGTGAACGGGCCGAAACGCTCGGGCCGGGACTCGGCCCAATCCCGCACGTCGAAGTACTTGGCCAGTGAACCGTGCTCGTGGTCTCCGTAGGCGCGTTCCAGACGCTGCGAGGTCCCGGTCGGACCGAACACGGGCAACCGGTCCGCCGGGGGCCCGGCCGGGTCGTAGGCGAGGGCCACGTAGAGCCCACACAGGTCCAGGCAGTGGTCGGGATGCAGGTGGCTGAGCAGGACGGCGTCCAGGTCCCGCAGCGTCGCCGGCGCAAGCCGGGCCTGCAGCGGGCCCAGGGCGCCGCTGCCGAGGTCGAGCAGCACTCGCCAACGCCGTCCGTCGACGTGGTCGGCCTCGACCAGGTAGCACGACGCCGGCGAGTCGGGCGAGGGGAACGAGCCGGCGCAGCCGACCACCGTCAGTCTCACGCGAACGCCCGATCGACGACGGCCCTCTCAACACCTGCGACCTCTGGTCCGAGAAAGCGCCTTGCCAGGCGCGCGAACGAGTCCCGCTCGCCCGTGGCCAGGAAGACGTGCTGCGGGTCCGGGAGCGCACCGTCGCGGGCCAGCCCGCGCGACATCAGGGTCCGGTAGACGTCCTTGGCGGTCTCCTCGGCGCTGGAGACGAGCGTGACGTCGTTGCCCATCACGTAGGAGATGACCCCGGTCAGCAGCGGATAGTGGGTGCAGCCGAGCACCAGGGTGTCCACCCCGGCGTCCCGGACCGGGTCCAGGTACTCGTGCGCCACCCGCAGCAGCTCCTCACCCGCGGTCATCCCGGCCTCGACGAACTCGACGAAGCGCGGGCAGGCCGCCGAGACCAGCCGCAGGTGGGTGGCGGCGGCGAAGGCGTCGTCGTAGGCCTGGCTGGTGATGGTGGCCCGGGTGCCGATGACCCCGACCCGCCCGCTGCGGGTGGCGGCGACGGCCCGACGGACCGCGGGTTGGATCACCTCGACCACCGGGACGGCATAACGTTCGCGAGCGTCCCGCAGGGTCGCGGCGCTGGCCGAGTTGCACGCGATGACCAGCATCTTCACGCCGCGCTCGACGAGGTGATCCATGACGTCGAGGGCGTAGGACCGCACCTGCGCGATGGGCTGGGGGCCATACGGTCCATGCTCGGTGTCGCCGACGTACAGCACGCTCTCGTGCGGCAGCTGGTCCAGCACCGCGCGGACGACGGTGAGCCCGCCCACACCCGAGTCCAGGATGCCGATCGGGGCATCCGTGCGGGCGTCGTTCGACGGGGCCAGGTCCTGCACGTCAGAGAGGGTACGCGCTCGTCCCCTCAGGCCGACTCTGCTCGCGACAGTGACCTGGGGAACAGCCTCACGTTCGGGCCCTGCCGCGGTCCCGGCCCGTCAGGCGGTCACAGGGCGGCGACCAGGGACTCCTGCCACCAGGTGAGCGCCTCGTAGACCGCGGCCATGCGTTCCCACCGGGTCTGGGCCGGGTCCGCCGGCTCCGTGTCGGGGTCCGTGTCGGGGTCGGGGTCGGGGTCGGCAGGCTCGACGCGCTGCAGCCGCAGGTGCAGCCGAACCGCGTCCTCGTCGGTGCGCAGGTCCAGCCGCTCAGCGAGCACCAGGCGGACATCGGTCAGGCCCTTGAGCAGCGCCGTCGCCTCCTCGGTGACGAGCACGACCGGATCCGGGCGGCGCAGGGCCGTGGCGGCCACCGACAGCGCCGAACGCTTGCGCTCGCGCAGCGTGTGCTCGGTGAGCCTGCGAAAGCTCTGCGCGAGCTCGGCGTTGTCGCGGCTGCCGTCCGGAAGCAGGCGGGCCACGGCCGGGTCGCTGGGGGGCGAGGTGCGCAGCGAGGCCTCGAACGCGGCCCAGATGTCCCCCTCGGCCCGGTCTGCACCCTGGCCGAGGTCGCGGTCCTCATCGAGCAGTCCGGCGACCTCCTCGAGCAGCCCCGCGAGGAAGAGCCGCTCGGCCTCGGCGATGTTCACCGCCACCCTGCCCCCGCCACCTCGACGACGCTTGAACGGCGGTGCCGTCCGGCCCAGTGCCATCAGCTGTCCTTCTGGAAGGTCGCCCAGAGACCGTACTCGTGCATCGCCGTGGTGTCGCGCTCCATCTCCTCACGGGTGCCGTTCGCAACCACGGCACGGCCCTTGGTGTGCACGTCCATCATCAGCCGGGTCGCCTTGGCCTTGGAGTAGCCGAAGTAGGTCTGGAACACGTGGGCCACGTAGGACATCAGGTTGACCGGGTCGTTCCAGACGATGGTCACCCACGGGATGTCGAGCCGGGTGGACTCGACGGTTTCCGGCTGCTCGATCTCGACCGGGGCCACGGGCACGACACCACTCTAGGCAAGGGGGCTGGCCAGGCCGAAACGCCTGGACCACGCACAGCAGGCGCGGGACTACTGTGACGCGATGACCAGCACCGCCCTGCTCACCGACCGGTACGAGCTGACCATGGTCGAGGCCGCACTGCGCAGCGGCGCCGCCTCGCGTCGCTGCGTGTTCGAGGTGTTCGCCCGGCGGCTGCCGGAGGGACGCCGGTACGGGGTGGTCGCCGGGACCGGACGGTTGCTCGAGGCGCTGGCGGACTTCCGGTTCGGTGAGCAGGAGCTGGCGGCGCTGGAGCAGGACCGGGTGGTGGACGCCGCGACGCTGGCCTGGCTGGCCGGCTATCGCTTCGAGGGCGACGTGTGGGGGTACGGGGAGGGTGAGACGTTCTTCCCGGGCTCGCCGATCCTCGTCGTGGAGTCGGACTTCGCCCACGGCGTGCTGCTGGAGACCCTGGTGCTGTCGGTCCTCAACCACGACAGCGCGATCGCCGGTGCGGCCAGCCGGATGACGTTGGCCGCCAGCGGACGGCCGTGCCTGGAGATGGGCAGCCGGCGCACCCACGAGGCCGCGGCGGTCGCTGCCGCTCGCGCCGCCTACGTCGCCGGGTTCGCCTCGACCAGCAACCTCGAGGCCGGACGGCGCTACGCCATCCCCACCGTCGGCACCGCCGCGCACGCGTTCACGCTGGTGCACGACGACGAGCGCGGGGCGTTCGCCGCGCAGGTGATGAGCCTCGGACCGGGCACGACCCTGCTGGTCGACACCTACGACGTGACGAGGGGCGTGGAGCTGGCGGTCCAGGTCGCCGGGACCGAGCTGGGCGCCGTCCGGCTGGACTCGGGCGACCTGCTGGAGCAGGCCGTCACGGTGCGCGACCAGCTGAACCGGTTGGGCGCCACGGCGACGCAGATCG
The DNA here is from genome assembly GCA_963724535.1 of uncultured Actinomycetota bacterium. GTDB lineage: Bacteria > Actinomycetota > Actinomycetes > Actinomycetales > Kineosporiaceae > JADJPO01. Next base: position 411,767 of record CAVRVD010000014.1, on the reverse strand, counting down.
TGGTGACCAGCGACCTCGATGAGTACGCGATCGCCGCGCTGGCCGCCGCCCCGGTGGACGCCTACGGGGTCGGCACCTCACTGGTCACCGGCTCCGGGGCACCGACCGCCGGACTCGTCTACAAGCTGGTGGCGCGCCAGGGCGCCGACGGGGGGCTGGTCGCGGTGGCGAAGAACAGCCGGGAGAAGGTCGGCGTCGGCGGACGGAAGTGGGCACTGCGACGCCTGACCCGGGGTGTGGCCGAGGCGGAGGTGATCGGCGTCGGCAGCCCGCCCGAGAACGACGGTGACGACCGACCGTTGCTGAGGCGATTGGTCGCCGAGGGTGAGATCGTGGGGCGTGAAGGGCTGACGGAGGCCCGGTCCCGACACGCAGCGTCGTTCGCCGAGCTGCCGGTAACCGCCCACCAGCTCTCCCGAGGGGAACCGGTGATCCCGACAGTGATGACGCACGCAGCGATGGAGGCAGGCCGATGAACACACCCACCGACTCCGGCCGGGCGCTGGTCGTGGTGGACGTTCAGAACGACTTCTGCGAGGGCGGGTCGCTGGCGGTGGCCGGCGGCACCGGCGTCGCGCACCGGATCGCCGAGTACCTGAGGGCCCAGCAGGGCACCTATGCCGCGGTGGCCGGGACCCGGGACTGGCACGTCGACCCGGGCAGCCACTTCGCGCCCACACCTCCCGGACCGGACTTCGTCGACACGTGGCCGCAGCACTGCGTGGTCGGCACCTCCGGCGCCGACAGCCACCCGGCCCTCGCCGATGCCATCACGGACGGGCTCATCGAGGCCTGGTTCCACAAGGGCGAGCACACCGCCGCCTACTCAGGGTTCGAGGGCTGCCTGGACGGCGCAGCCGCGGGCGGTGCGGTCGCCCTGGCGGACTGGTTGCGGCAGAAGGGGGTCAGCGAGGTCGACGTGGTCGGCATCGCCACCGACCACTGCGTGCGCGCGACCGCGCTGGACGCCGTCCGGGAGGGCCTCGCCACCCGGGTCCTGCTGGACCTGACCGCGGCAGTGGCGAAGGAGACCACCCGCGCCGCCCTGGCCGAGCTGTCCGGCGCCGGGGTGATGCTGCTCGGCGAGCCCGTGGTGGATGCGTGAGCGCGGCCGACGGCTCGACCGACCCCCATGCCTGGTTGGAGGACGTCGACGGCGAGGAGGCACTCGCCTGGGTGCGGGCCCGCAACGCCGAGAAGGCGCAGCGCCTGGCCACGGACTCCTTCGCTCTGACCAAGTCCCGGATCCTGGAGGTCCTGGACTCCGACGCCAAGATCCCCTACGTGACCCGCCGTGGCGACCACTACTACAACTTCTGGACCGATGCCGAGCACGAGCGGGGGCTCTGGCGCCGAACCCCGGTCGAGTCCTACCGCGACCAGGAGCCGGCGTGGGAGACGCTGCTCGACGTGGACGCGCTCAACGCGGCAGAGGGCGAGAACTGGGTCTGGCACGGAGCGAACGTGTGGCGTGGCGACCCGTCGGACGAGGCCGATGCCTACCGGTTCGCGCTGGTGGAGCTGTCCCGCGGCGGCTCCGACGCCGACGTCACCCGCGAGTTCGACCTGCAGACGAAGACTTTCGTGGAGAACGGCTTCTACCGTCCCGAGGCCAAGGGTGGAAGCGCCTGGATCGACCGCGACACCGTGCTGGTCTGCACCGACTTCGGCGAGGGCTCGCTGACGGCCTCGGGCTATCCGCGGGTGGTCCGGCGGTGGCGTCGCGGGACGCCGCTGCACGCGGCACGGACCCTGTTCGAGGGCAAGCTGGAGGACGTTGCGGTCGCGGGCAGTCATGACACCACGCCGGGGTTCGAGAGGACGTTCCTGACCCGCCGCATCTCCTTCTGGACCGGCGAGCTGTACCTACTCGGCGACGACGATGCCCTCACGATGATCGACACCCCGCTATCGGCCGAGGAGGGGGTGCACCGCGAGTGGCTCACCGTCGAGCTGCGCCAGGACTGGGCGGTAGGTGGGACCACCTACCCGGCCGGGGCCTTGCTGGCGGCCCGCCTGGCCGACGTCCTGTCGGGGTCACGAGACTTCCAGGTCCTCTACTCCCCCACACCGACCAGCTCCTTGGCCGGTTCGACCTGGACCCGCAACCACCTGGTGCTGACCATCCTCCAGGACGTGACCAACCTGGTCGAGGTGCTCACGCCAGGACCCGACGGCGTGTTCACCCACCGCGGGGTCGAGGGGCTGTCCGGGACGGGCACGATCACCGTCTCGGCGGTCGATGCTCGCGACCGCGACGACGTCTGGGTGACCAGCACCGACTTCCTGACCCCGACCACCCTGTCGCTGGCCACGATCACCGAGGACGGCCGGCTCGGCGCTGGCGAGGCGCTGAAGTCGATGCCACGGTTCTTCGACGCCGAGGGGCTGGCGACCGAGCAGCACTTCGCGACCTCGGCCGACGGCACCGGGGTGCCCTACTTCGTGGTCCGCCGGGCGGACCGGCCCCGGGACGGCAGCGCACCCACCCTGCTCTACGCCTACGGCGGGTTCGAGGTCTCCTTGACCCCCAGCTACTCCGGCGCCCTCGGCCGGGCGTGGCTGGAGCGCGGCGGGGTCTACGTGTCAGCAAACATCCGCGGCGGCGGGGAGTACGGGCCGCGCTGGCACCAGGCGGCGCTGAGGGCGGAGCGGCACCGCTGCTACGAGGACCTGGCCGCGGTGGCCCGCGACCTGGTGGCGCGGGGGATCACCTCAGCGGCGCACCTCGGCGTCCAGGGTGGCTCGAACGGCGGGCTGATGGCCGGCAACATGCTCGTCCGGCACCCTGAGCTGTTCGGCGCCGTGGTGATCGAGGTGCCGCTGCTGGACATGAAGCGGTACAGCCATCTGCTGGCCGGGGCGTCCTGGGTGGCCGAGTACGGCGACCCGGACGACCCGCGCGACTGGGAGTTCCTGCGGACGTTCTCCCCCTACCACCTGTTCGACCCATCGGCCGACTACCCGCCGGTGCTGTTCACGACCTCGACCCGCGATGACCGGGTGCACCCGGCGCATGCCCGCAAGATGGCCGCCCTGATGCTGACCGCCGGCAAGGACGTCACCTACTACGAGAACATCGAGGGCGGGCACGGCGGCGCGGCCAGCAACGAGCAGGCGGCCCACCTGAGGGCCCTGTCCTACGAGTTCCTCTGGGAGCGCCTCGCCGGCTCGGGGGCAGCAACACCGCGGTGAGCGGGCTACACGAAGTCGCCGGCGTCGCGACGCAGGTCGGTGAGCAGGGCCACCAGCCGGTCGACGCCGTCCGGGTCCAAGCCGGGAGCGGTGAAGACCTTGGCGTTCAGGTCCTCGGTGGCCGCCCGGACCAACACCCGTCCTGCGTCTGTGATCTCGGCCAGGGTGGCCCGGCGGTCACTGGGGTGCGGGATGCGGACGACGAGGTCCTGGGCGCACAGCCGGTCGACAACGTTGGTGACGCTCGCCGGATGCACTTGCAGCCGCTCACCCAGCCGGGCCAGCGGCAGTGACCCGGTACGGGTGAACGACAGCAGCGCGAGCACCTCGTAGCGGGCGAAGGTCAGCTCGTGCGGCCGCAGCACCTCCTCGATCCGGGCGAGCAGGATCTGCTGGGCCCGCATCAGCGAGGTCACCATCGCCATGCCCGGGGCTGCCTCGGTCCATCCGGAGCGCTCCCAGTGCCGACGCGCCTCGGCGACCGGGTCGAAGACCAACGGCTTCCCGCTCACAGTGCCCTTCCGGTTCGCTCCGCTCACAGCGCCCTTCCGGTTCGCTCCGCTCACAGCGCCCTCCGGTACTGGCCGCCGACCTCGAAGAAGGCGTCGGTGATCTGCCCGAGCGAACAGACCCGGACGGCGTTCATCAGCTCCGCGAAGACGTTGCCGCCCTCGGCGGTCACCTGCTTCAGGCGCTCCAGCGCCGCCGGCGCCTCCTCGGTGTGGCGGGCATGGAAGTCCGCCAGCCGGCGAAGCTGGGACTGCTTCTCCTCCTCGGTGCCACGGGCCAGCTCGACCGGGCGAGGAGCCTCCTCGGCGCCGGCGCGCTCAGGGGGGAGGAAGGTGTTCACGCCGACGATCGGCAACGACCCGTCGTGCTTGCGCCGCTCGTACAGCATCGACTCGTCCTGGATCCTGCCGCGCTGGTAGCCGGCCTCCATCGCGCCCAGCACTCCCCCGCGTGCATCGATCGCCTGGAACTCGGTCAGCACCGCCTCCTCGACCAGGTCGGTGAGCTCGTCGACGACATAGGAGCCCTGCAACGGGTTCTCGCAGTCCGCCAGCCCCCACTCGGCGTCGATGACCATCTGGATGGCCAGCGCCCGGCGTACCGACTCCGCCGTCGGTGTGGTCACTGCCTCGTCGTAGGCGTTGGTATGCAACGAGTTCGCGTTGTCGTAGATCGCGCACAGCGCCTGCAACGTGGTCCGGATGTCATTGAAGGCCATCTCCTGGGCGTGCAGCGATCGGCCCGAGGTCTGGATGTGGTACTTCAGCTTCTGGGATCGCTCCGCGGCGCCGTAGCGCTCCCGCATCGCCACCGCCCAGATCCGCCGAGCCACCCGGCCGAGCACCGTGTACTCGGCGTCCATGCCGTTGCTGAAGAAGAACGACAGGTTCGGCGCGAAATCGTCGATCGCCATCCCGCGGGCCAGGTAGCTCTCCACGTAGGTGAACGCATTGGCCAGGGTGAAGGCCAGCTGACTGATCGGGTTCGCCCCGGCCTCGGCGATGTGGTAGCCGCTGATCGAGACCGAGTAGAAGTTGCGGATCTGGTTGGCGATGAAGAACTCCTGGACGTCGCCCATGCACCGCAGCGAGAACTCGGTGGAGAAGATGCAGGTGTTCTGGCCCTGGTCCTCCTTGAGGATGTCGGCCTGCACCGTGCCGCGCACCGTGCGCAGCGTGCGGTCGGCGATCTCGGCCCGCTCCGCCTCGTCCGGCTCGCGGTTGTGCTCATCGCGGAAGGCCTCCACCTGCACCTGGATGGCAGCGGTGAAGAACATCGCCAGGATCGTCGGCGCCGGGCCGTTGATGGTCATCGACACCGAGGTGTTCGGAGCGCACAGGTCGAACCCGCGGTAGAGCTCGCGCAGGTCCTCGACGGTGGCGACAGAAACCCCCGAAGTGCCGACCTTGCCGTACACGTCGGGCTGTTCGGCCGGGTCCCGCCCGTAGAGGGTCACCGAGTCGAACGCGGTGGACAGCCGTGCCGCAGGCTGTCCCGCCGAGAGCAGATGGAAGCGCCGGTTGGTCCGGAACGGGTCGCCCTCACCGGCGAACATCCGAGCCGGCGCCTCGGCGTCCCGCCGCAGCGGGAACACCCCGGCCGTGAACGGGAAGTGCCCGGGCAGGTTCTCCCGGCGCAGGAAGGACACCAGCTCGCCATGGTCCTCGGTGCGGGGCACGGCGACCCGGGGCACCCGGGTGCCGGACAGGGTCGTCTGGTGCAGGGCGGCATGCACCTGGCGGCCACGGACGACGTAGCCGAGCGTGTCGCCGCGGTAGGCCTCGCGCCGGGCCGGCCAGGCCTCCAGCGCGGAGCGGGTGCCGTCGTCCAGCTCGCGGTCGGCCAGCGCGGCAAGCCGTTCCAGCGGCTCGACGTCCGACCCGGCCGAGCGCACCGCCGCCAGGGCGGTGGACAGGTGCTGGCGACGGCGGGCCACCTCGGCCAGCTCGGCCGTGCGCTCGTGGTACCCGTGCACCGTCTCGGCGACCTCGGCGAGGTAGCGGGCCCGTCCTGGCGGGACGACCCCGACCAACCCAGTCGGCTCCTTGCTCCGCTCTGCCTCGACGGCTCGCGGCAGGACACCTCCGGTGACAGCAAGTCCCTTGTCCGCCAACAAGTCCCGTAGATGATGATACAACGCGGTGACGCCGTCGTCGGCGAACCGCGCGGCGCTGGTCCCGAACACCGGCATGTCCTGCCACGCCGACGCGAACGCCTCGCGGTTGCGCAGCAGCTGACGGGCCACCTCACGCCGCGCATCGGCACCGCTGCCGCTACCGCGCCGCTCGAACTTGTTCACCGCGACCACGTCGGCGACCTCCAGCATGGCGATCTTCTCCAGCTGCGAGGCGGCCCCGTACTCCGGGGTCATCACGTAGAGGGAGACGTCGACCAGGTCGGCGACCGCGCTGTCGCCCTGGCCGATCCCCGGCGTCTCGACGATGACCAGGTCGTGGCTCGCCCGGCAGGCCGCGATCACGTCGGCCAGCCGCTCCGGCAGTCCCGGAACGCCCCGGGTGGCCAGTGACCGCATGAAGGTGCGCCCGGGCGCCAGAGCGTTCATCCGGATCCGGTCACCGAGCAACGCCCCGCCACCGCGACGCCGGGTCGGGTCGATGGCCAGGACCGCCACCCGCACCTTGTCCTCGGTGTCGATGCGCAGCCGGCGCAGCAGCTCGTCGGTCAGCGAGCTCTTGCCCGAGCCGCCGGTACCGGTCACCCCGAGCACCGGGACTGTCCGTCCCCGGTCGTGGACGGCGTCGAGCAGGTCCGCCGGCGCCCTGCCCTGCTCCAGCACGGTGACCGCGCGCGCCAACGCCGCCGGCTCACCGGCCAGCACCGCGTCCAGCTCCGGCGCCTGCTCGGTCAGGTCGACGTCGCAGTCGGCGACGATGGTGTTCACCATGCCGGCCAGGCCGAGCCGCTGGCCGTCGTCCGGGCTGAAGATCTGCACCCCCCGCTCGGCCAGGGCGGCGATCTCGTCGGCGACGATCACACCGCCACCACCGCCGTAGACCCGCACGTGCGGAGCCCCGGCCTCGGCCAACGCCCGGCGCAGGTAACCGAAGTACTCCAGGTGCCCGCCCTGGTAGGAGCTCACCGCGACCGCCTGGACATCCTCCTGGACGGCGGCGGCGACCACGTCGGCGACCGACCGGTCGTGACCGAGGTGGATCACCTCACAGCCCTGGGCCTGCAGGATCCGCCGCATGATCGTGATGGCGGCGTCATGCCCGTCGAAGAGGCTGGCCGCGGTCACCACCCGCACGGGGTGGGTCGGGACGTGCAGCGCGGCATCGGTGGCTGGGCTCGGGGTCATAGTCGCTCCTCCAGTAACTATGACTTCAAACTATCTGATGCCATAGCAATCGTCCAGGGGCGCCTCGGCTCGATAGGCTCACCTGGTGACCAGCACTGCCCTCGAGGGACTGCCCGGGTCGAGTGCCGACCCCGGCCACGGGCCGCCCGTGCCCGAGCTGTTCGACGGCCTGCTCGATGTCGCCACCGACGACTTGGCCGGCTACCGCAACCACCGTGCCGCCTGGTACGGCGACCTGGTGGGGCCGCTGCTCCTCGACTCGGCCCGGGCCAGTCAGGTCCTCGACCGGGCGACCACAGCAGACCACGCGCTGCCGGTGCTGCTGGTCGGTGCGCGCCAGGAGGTGCGCGCGGCGCGCGACCTGCTCGCCGAGGACGACCGGTTCGAGGTGGTCGGAGTGCGGCTGGAGCTGCCGCAGGGCTCCCACCCGGCGTCCCAGGACGACGGCCGGGCCGCACGGGTGCTGCTCGAGGCGCTCGACTTCACCGCACCGGCCTGGATCGGTCTGCCCATCCGGCGCGACTGGCGCTCGGCGATGCGGGTGATCGCCGAGGACGGCGCCGAGAGCATAGCCCTGGACGACGAGGGGGCCGACGACGACCAACGGGCCGCCGCGGCACTGCGGGAGGCCGTCGACCTCGACCTGGCCATGCGGCTCGCCGGACCGGGCCGGGCACTGCTGTCCGGGCAGGGCGGCCGCTACGGGTGGCTGAACGTGCTGTGCGCCGTTCGGGCAGCGCTCAACGGCACCGAGGGCGCTGCGCTCGCCGCGATCCTGACGGCGACCGACGCTGCCGCGCTCACCTCGGCGGCCCGCCGGATGAGCGAGGCCGACGCCGCCGTCACCCGGGCCTTCCTGGCCGGCATCGAGGTGGACGACGTGGACGCGACCCTCGCCGGCCTGCTGGCCCTGGGCCTGATCGCTCGACGGGACTGAGCCCGGTCGAGGGTTGCCCGACCGGTCACCGGCTGCGGACCACGACCGTCTTGGCCGGCTTGTCGTGGATGGTCTGCCGCTTGGGGTCCCACAGGCACCACAGGTGCTCGATCCACCACAGAGGCCCGATGAGCTGCTGCGGCAGCTCGTCGACCGCCCAGCGCACGCCCGCGTCGAACCAGTTGGGCCGTTGCCCGTCGGCCAGGCGTTGCACCTTCAGGCCGACCAGGGACTTGCCCAGCGTGGCACCGCGCAGCGCGGTCAGGCTGACGTAGTAGGCAGCGCTGACCACCAGGCTGACCAACGAGAACCTCCAGCCGGCGGAGGTCATGATCGAGATCATCTCGGTCGGGTCCGGCGCCTGGCTGCCGTCGGTCGGCAGCGAGTCCAGGTAGTCCTGGAACGCACCCAGCATCTCGCCGAGGAACGGGGCGCCGATGATCGCGGTGACGATCCCGATCAGGATGATGTCCACGATCCGGGCCCCAAGACGGGCCAGCGGGCTGGCCAACGACCCGGGACCGCTGGCCGGACCGAAGCCTCTGGAGTCGTACGGCGTCGAGGAGGGGTAGGACGAGGGGTAGGGCGCGGACGGGGCGCCGTAGGCCGGGTGCTGACCCGGCTGACCCGGCTGACCCGGCGCGCCGGCCTCGCCGTACTGTCCGGCGGCCGGTTGACCGTACTGGCGCGCGGCGTAGGGGTCCTGACCATACTGCGGCTGGCCATCCTGGGGCTGCTGGAACGGCTGTTGCCCGTACGACGGCTGACCCGACTGCGGTGCACTGTAGGGGTCCTGCCCGTAGTGCGGCCCAGTCGGCTGGTTCTGCTCGTACCGGCCGTACGGGGTCGACCCGTAGCCGGAGTCACCTACCGACCCGCCGGCGCCCCCGCCACCTGACAGGTCGCCCGGAGCACCCCACGACGGTGTCGCAGGCTGCTCCTGTTGATGCGGGCTCGCCCAGGCGTCCGGCGCGTCCGAACCGGGATCCTGCGGGGCGGACGGCGCTCCGAACACGGACGACATCCCCGAGCTGTCCGGGATCGCACGGGTCACCGAGCTCCAGGCGTTGCCGTCCCACCACCGTTCCTGACCGGGCAGCGAGGCGTCGGGATACCAACCGGGCGGCTGTGTGGTCATAGCACCAGAGTGCACCATCAGCCCACCCGACCTGACACTCGCCGCCGTGTCCGGGGACGAAATCGTGGACCGGCGGACGCTAGGTGGCGCCTCAGGCGGCGACGACCCGGTTACGCCCGGCGCGCTTCGCGCTGTAGAGGGCGGCGTCGGCCTGGTCCAGGACTCCGCGCAGGTCCCCAGCGGGCCCGCTGGCCACCCCGGCACTGACCGTCAGCCGCACCGTGCCGAGCACGCTCGACCAGTCGTGCTCGGCCACCCGGGACAGCACCCGGGTCGCCGCCTCGGCACCGAGCTCGGCAGACGGCGTGGGCAGCGCGATGAGGAACTCCTCGCCGCCCCAGCGCGCCACCCGGTCGACGTCCCGCACCGACCCGGTCAGCACTGCGCCCACTTCGCGCAGCACGGCATCCCCGGCGGCGTGGCCGTAGCGGTCGTTGACCGCCTTGAAGTGGTCGATGTCGATCAGCACCAGGCAGACGTGCGAACCGGGCGGCATCGTGGCGCAGAACCGCTCGACACCACGACGGTTGGCCAGCCCGGTCAGCGGATCCTGCTCGGCGGTGCGGATCAGTTGCTGCTCGCGCATCTCCAGGGCCCGCCGGCGCGACTCCGCACCCGCACGTCCCCAGACCTGGTCCATGAACCCGCCGATCTGCCGTTGGTGTCGGGCCCAGACGCGATCGGCGAGCCGGCGGCTGTCGACCAGCGCGCCGTGGGTGTCCCCGGCGTCCTCACGGGCCAAGGAACGCAGCCGCAGCCCCTCCATGTGGTGCACCAGGTCGAGGTCCGGGTCGAGCCCGGCCAGCGCCGCATCCAGCTCGGCCAGGGCGTCGGTCGACCGGCCCAGCTGGTGTAGGCAGCGGCCGCGGGTGAGCCGGACGACCGCGATCTCCCGGTCGGCGGCAGAGCGTCGCTCACAGCGCGCCGACATGATGATCGCCCGGTCGGTCAGTTCCAGCAGCTGCCAGGCCGCGGCGGGCGCACCCTGCTCGCAGCGGACGTCGGCGACGATCCGCCGCCCGTAGACCGCCACGACGTGCCGCGGCTCCCCGATCGCCGACAACCGGTGCCCGATCTGCTCGGCCCGGGCGAGCAGGTCCGCCCGGCGTGGGTGCTGGTCGTCGGCGATCTCGCGCATCCGGATCAGGGCGAGGTCGGCCACCCGCCGCGAGGCGGCCGTCCAGGCCGCCCGTTCGGTGGCCGGCGACAGGGCCTCGGCGGCGATCTCGTAGAAGCGCAGGGCCCGCTCGTGGTCGAAGAAGGCACAGCACAGATCACCGAGCGCCGAGGCCATCCGGCCCTCGGCGACCCGATCCTGCTGCACCTGCGGGATGGTGTCGAAGGCGACCAGCCCGCGGACGGCGAGCTCGAGCGCCTCGGAGACCTCGTCCACCCGCAGGGCGCCGACCGCGGCGTCGATGTAGCCGACCGCGTGCGAGAGCGTGGCGGCGGCGGCCGAAGAGGGCGCCGTGGTCGACACCCGTGACGAGGCCACACCGGGCGTGCCGCGGGCCACCTGGGCCCTGGCCCGCAACAGCCCGGTGCGGTCGAAGTCAACAGGGATGTCGAGCACGGCGTCCGCCTCAGCCAACCACGGCGGACCGGCTTGGCTGTCCGCTCCGTCCGGTACCGCGGCAAGCAGCACCGCACTGCGGTGCAGTGCCTGTTCGAGCAGGTCGAGCCGTAGGGCCGCCGGGTCGCTCAGGCGACCCTCGTCCGCATGGTGGTCCGGCCCCCCGAGCGGCCGCAGCGTGGCCACGGGGCGCCGCCCCTGCCGCACTGCCATGCCGGCCGTCGCCCCGTCCATGTGCTCAGAGTGCCACGTTGATTGCTCTCCGCACACGCTTTGACACGAAATACTTCTCATCGGAGAGTTGCGAACCATCTGCTCTACGTCACAGGCAGGGCGCCACCGGCTCGCCGACCACTAGGTGAAGACCTTGCCCGGGTTGAGCAGTCCCTGCGGGTCCAGCGCGCGCCTGACCGCCCGTTGCGCCTGCAGGTTCGCCTCGCCGAGCTCGCGGACGAGCCAGTCCCGCTTCAGCACCCCGATGCCGTGCTCCCCGGTGATGGTGCCGCCGAGGGCCAGCCCGAGGTCCATCACCTCGCCGTAGGCCGCCTGGGCCCGGGCCACGGCCTCCGGCGAGGCGGGATCGAACACAACCGTCGGGTGCATGTTGCCGTCGCCGGCGTGACCGACCACGCCGATGACCAGGTCCTGGGCGGCCGCGATCGCCTGCACACCCTCCATCAGATCGCCGAGCCGGCTGCGGGGGACGCAGACATCGTCGATCAGGGTGGCCCCCATCCCCTCCAGGGCGGTCAGCACACACCGCCGGGCGGCCAACAGCAGTTCGGCCTCACCAGGGTCATCGGCTTCGATCACCTCGCCGCCCTGTTCGCGAGCCAGCGCGCCGATCGCGCTGACCAGCTCACGCGCCGTCCCCTCGGCGTTGTCGCTCTGCCAGACCAGCATCGCGGCGCAGTCCTGGGGCAGGTCGGTGCGCAGGTGGGCGGCCGCCGCTCGCACCGACGTCTGGTCCATGATCTCCAGCAGACTCGGCACCAGACCACTGCGGACCACCGCCGAGACGGTGTCCGCCGCCTGCCGGATCGAGCCGAACAGCGCGGCCCCGGTCTGCGGACGGTGCGCGGCCGGGCGCAGGGCGAGCGTCGCCTCGGTGATGATCCCGAGAGTGCCCTCGCTACCGACGAACAGCCGGGTGAGGTCGTAGCCGGCCACGCCCTTGACGGTTCGCCGGCCGGTCCGGATCACCTCTGCGGAGGCGAGGACCACCTCCAGGCCGAGGACATAGTCGGTGGTGACGCCGTACTTGACGCAGCACAGCCCACCGGAGTTGGTGGCCAGGTTGCCGCCGATCGAGCAGAACTCCCAGCTGGAGGGGTCCGGTGGGTAGAACAGCCCGTGCTCGGCGACGGCTGCCGACAGGTCAGCGTTGTAGATCCCGGGCTGGGTGACCACCAGGCGGTTGGCGACGTCGATCTCGAGGATCCTGGTCATCAGCTCAGTGCTCACCACAAGGCAGTCGTCGATGGCGTTGGCCGCCCCGGACAGCCCGCTGCGCGCGCCCTGCGGAACCACCGGTACCCCGAACCGGCCCGCCACCCGCAGCGCCGCCTGGACGTGCTCGGTGCTCCGGGCCAGGACGACGGCGGCCGGCACCCCGGCCGGGCAGAACATGGCGCGGTCGTACCGGTAGCTCTCCATCCGGTCACGGTCGACGACCAGCGCCTCCTGCGGCAGCACGTCGGCGAGTGCGCCGCGGAGCTGCTCGGCGACGGCACCCGGGTCGGACGTCGCGACAAGCGCTCCGTCGTCCGGACGGTTCTGCGGCACTGCCCCGGCGCTCATCCGGCCAGGGTAGGTGGGCCGGAGGTGCCGGCGTCAGGGCAAGGTCTCGACTTGGTCTCGACCACCTTCCGGTCATCAACCCCGGTGGGTGTCCGTCCGACGAGCCCAGCAGCGGGGAACCTCACGACAGGTATGGGAGTGGGCGTCCCGGCAACAGGATCGACGCGACAGACATCCGCGACAGGAGTGAGGAGCCGGCCATGGTCGCAGTGCCGGTGGAGGGCCGAGTACGGCGGGTCCGTCGCCCAAGTCCCCCGAGCCTGATCGCCTGGACGGGCGTGGCCGCGGCGGTGCTGTGGCCGGGCGACTGGCTGTCCCCCGGGCGGGTCGCCCTGCTGTTCACCTGCCTGCTCCCGGTGGGGCTGGCCGCCCTGACCCGCATCGAGCAGGACCTGCTGGACCAGGGCCCCGACCGACCCACCGACCCTCGGTCGGGGATCCAGGCCGACCCGGCCGACCGGGCCGACCCGGCTGACAAGGTGGCGGGCTAGCAAGGGTCGACTGCCGTGCTGCGCTGCGCCCTCGGGTTGGCCGACCAGCCCGGCTGCCGGCTTCGCGCGCCCCACGCAGACTTCGTCGAGCCCACGCCCCAGATGTGAGCGTCCACACTCCGAACCCCCGACTGGACGAGCCGTGCGCCGGCCCACCGCGGCGGCGATGAGATAGTGGACCGTTGGCAGCGAGCTGGCGGCAGTCGGGACGAACCCGAAGGAACCAGGACCAGGAGGACGACGGGTGAGCACGCGGTCGATGGAGCGGGTCGGCGTCATCGGCGCCGGCATTCTCGGGCTCGCGGTCGCCCGACGGCTGACCGAGCTGATGCCGGGCGCCGAGGTCACCGTCCTCGACAAGGAGGACCGGGTCGCCGCCCACCAGACCGGGCACAACAGCGGCGTCGTCCACGCCGGCCTGTACTACCCGCCCGGTTCGCTCAAGGCGACACTGTGCCGCCGCGGCATGGCCCTGCTCAAGGAGTACTGCGCCGAGAAGCATCTTCCCTACTCCGAGTGCGGCAAGCTCGTCGTGGCCGTCGACGACTCCGAACGACGCGCCCTGGAGCGGATCCGCGAGCGCGCCACCGAGAACGGCGTGCCCGGCCTGCGCGGCCTGGACGCCGCCGGTATCAAGGACCTCGAGCCGCACGCAGCAGGGGTCGAGGCGCTGCACTCCCCGCACACCGCGATCACCGACTTCGTCGCCGTCACCCAGGCCTACGCCGATGATGTGGAGAAGGCCGGCGGCTCGGTACGCCTGTCCACCCCGGCCACCCGGATCGTCCAGCGGGCCGGTGTCGTGGACGTGCACACCCCTCGCGAGCTGTTCACCTTCGACCGGTTGGTGATCTGCGCCGGCCTGCAGTCCGACGTCGTCGCCCGCTGGGCCGGCGACGACGCCGAGCCGGCCATCGTGCCGTTCCGCGGCGAGTACTTCACCCTCGTCCCGGAGCGCGCCGCACTGGTCAACGGGCTGATCTACCCCGTCCCCGACCCGGACTACCCCTTCCTCGGCGTCCACTTCACCAAGCGCGTCGATGGGCGCGTCGACATCGGCCCGAACGCCGTCCTGGCCCTGGCCCGGGAGGGCTACGAGCGCAGGAACGTCTCGCTGGGCGAGCTCAAGGAGACCCTGGCCTGGCCGGGTTTCCGGGCCCTGGCGCGCAAGCACTGGAAGATGGGCGTGGAGGAGATGGCCGGTTCGGCCTCCCGCAGGCTCTACATGGCCCGGGCCCGGAAGTACGTGCCCGACGTCGGCCCGGACGACGTCGAGCCGGCTCCGGCGGGCGTACGCGCGCAGGCCGTGGATCGGGACGGCTCGCTCGTCGACGACTTCCGGATCAACCACCTCGGCAAGGTCACCGCACTGCGCAACGCCCCCTCCCCCGCCGCCACCTCCTCCCTCGCCATCGCCGAGCATGTTGGCGAGCAGGTGCTGAAACAGATCACCTCAGATGCCGAATGAGGGACAACGCGTGAAGGACGACGGATGAGCCCGGCCTCGGGGGACGTGACTGCGACGATCGGGGAGCGCCCGCCGGCCGACCCGGTGCGGCGGCGCCGCATCGTCCACGACCTCGGCCCGGCCCGCCCGCTGCACCTGGGTGACTACCTGGGCCCGGTGCAGATCATGCGTGCCCTGGCCGCGGACCCCATGGTGGACCTCACCGTGCGGCTGTCCGGCGCGGCTGAGGACGCCGCGCTGGCCGCCGCGACCCTGGTCGGCTGCGGCCTCGGCTCGGCCGTCTTCGAGCTGGCCGCACCCGCGACCGGACAGGTCGTGGACCTGCGCCCGACGGGCAACGGGTCCCCCGACGCCGACCTCGACCCCAGGCCCCCCCGCTCGGACGGCAGGAGAAGGCCCCACGGGGTCGCTGTGTACGACCTGCGCCATCCGCGGCGGCTGATGGGAACGGTGCCCGGTGACCGGCGCGGCATCGTCCACCTGCTCGACACCCCGCTCCGGGTAGCTGCCGCGATCCGTTCGGCGACAACGGATCTGGATCCGATGCTCGGCTACGACCCGCAGCTGCGCCCGGGCGTCGCCAACCTTGCCGTGATCCTCGCCGCGCTGACCGACCGCTCCCCCATCTCCGCGCTGTTCGGCCTGCACGGCATCAACCAGCTCAAGCGCGCCGTCACCGAGGCGGTGGAGCACCACCTCAGGACGATCCGCGACCAGTACGTCGACCTGGTCGCCGACCCGGAGACGCTGCGTCGGCTGGTCGACCCCCTCCCCTAGCCGAGCTGCCCTGCGACCGGGGTCGGGTCCCCGGCAGGGTCAACGTGCCCGAACCCCACCCGGTGTCGATGGGAAGAGGGTCGTTGGCTCAGCGCCTGCCCACGAACCAGTTCCGCAGCGTGTCGATCCGGGCCGTGACCTCGTCGGCGCTGGCCCGGGCCACCTCGCCGCCGCCGCACTTGGCACGCAGCTCGGCATGGACGACGGCGTGCGGCTGTCCGGTGCGCCGCGCCCAGGCACCGACCAGGGCGTGCAGCTCCTTGCGCAGCGCGGTGACCTCCCGGTGCAGCGCGACGTCAGTGACCGTGTCCCGACCACCGCCGGCCTTCTTCGTCTGCGCGGCAAGCTGTTTCGCCTGCCTGGCACGCAACGCGCCGGTGACCTCCTCGGGGTCGATCAGCCCCGGGAGCTCCAGGAAGCCCTGCTCGTGCTCGCTGCCCACCTCGGCGGCGGTGCCGAACTCCTGACGGTCGAACAACACCCGGTCGAAGGTCGCCTGGGCGGCCAACGCCTGGAACTGCCCGCCGTCCAGAGTGTTCGAGGCCTGCTCGGCCCGGTTCGCCGCAGCGACAAGCGCATCCTCGGGCGACCACTCGCCGTCCCCCGGCTCTTTCGGCGCACCGAGCACGTGGTCCCGGTCACGCTCCAGCTCACCGGCCAGAGCCAGGAGCACCGGCACGCTCGGCAGGAACACCGAGGCGGTCTCACCGCGTCGCCGGGCCCGGACGAAGCGGCCGACTGCCTGCGCGAAGAACAGCGGCGTCGAGGTCGACGTCGCGTACACCCCCACCGCCAACCGGGGCAGGTCCACCCCTTCGGAGACCATCCGGACCGCGACCATCCACCGCTCCTGCGACACGGTGAACTGCTCGATCCGGTCCGAGGCCCCGGCGTCGTCCGAGAGCACCAGGGTCGGCCGCTCATCACTGATCGCGGCGAGGATCCGGGCGTAGGCACGGGCCTGGGACTGGTCCGAGGCGATCACCAGCCCAGCGGCGTCCGGCACCGAGCGGCGAACCTGGGTCAGCCGCCGGTCGGCGGCCGCCAGCACCGCCGGGACCCACTCCCCCGAGGGGTCCAGCGCCGTCCGCCAGGCCTGCGCGGTGAGGTCCTTGGTCAGCGGCTCGCCGAGCCGGGCGGACAGCTCCTCGCCGGAGCGGGTCCGCCAGCGCATCTGCCCGGCGTAGGACAAGAAGATCACCGGCCGGACGACGTGGTCGCGTAGCGCCTCGGCGTATCCGTAGCTGTAGTCGGCGACACTGCGCCGTGCGCCGTCGGCCTCGACCGCGTAGGTGACGAACGGGATCGGCGAGTCGTCCGAGCGGAACGCGGTCCCGGTCAGGGCCAGTCGTCGGGTGGCCGGCTCGAAGGCCTCGCGGATCGCATCCCCCCAGGACAACGCATCGCCGCCGTGGTGGATCTCGTCGAGGATCACTAGGGTTGGCGCGGCTTCGGTGCGGGCCCGGTGCAGAGCCGCCCGGGTGGCCACCTGTGCGTAGGTGACCGCCACCCCGTCGAACTGGGGGCCGTGGGCGCCCTGGCTGTTGCGGAAGGTCGGGTCGAGGCGGATCCCGGCCCGGTGCGCGGCGTCGGCCCATTGCGCCTTGAGGTGCTCGGTGGGACAGACCACGCATACCCGGCGCACCACCCGACGTTCGAGCAGGTCGGCGGCCACGTGCAGGGCAAACGTCGTCTTCCCGGCGCCCGGGGTGGCCACCGCCAGGAAGTCGCGGGGGGCGGCGGCCTGGTAGGCGGCCAGCGCTTGGGTCTGCCACGCGCGCAGCTTGGCCGCGGTGCCCCATGGCGCGCGCGCCGGGAAGGCCGGCGGAACATGGTCGGGGTGCAACGAGACCGACCGTTGGTGCTCGGTTCGGTCCTCCAGGCTCACGGGCACCGGACGTTAGCCGACTGCCACGACCGACTCACCGAGCGAGCCTGGGTGCCGGGCGGATACCCCCGAATGTGCTAGTCACCGTTGCCCGGACCGGCCCCGTCCTGGGGCTTGCGCAGGCCCTGGTGGATCTCCTTGCAGATCGGGCAGACCGGGAACTTCTTGGGGTCGCGACCGGGCACCCAGACCTTGCCGCACAGGGCCACCACGGGCTGGCCGCTGAGCGCCGACTCCAGGATCTTCTCCTTGCGCACGTAGTGCGCGAACCGCTCGTGGTCGCCCGGTTCCAGGGGCTGTTCAACCAGTTCTCGATCGAGCACCGCGGTAGCGCCGGGGTCTGGGGACGACATCGGCGAGGACAGGGGCGCTGGCTCGGGCGGCATCGTGCTCATCAGGTGAGTTTAGGCCCCGCCCGACTGGCCGACGCGATCGGGCGAACCGCATCGGGTGAACGGGATCGGGTGCCGCTCAGCTGCCTCAGTTGAACGCCGGGTCGTCGGGGAAGCTGGACATGAAGGCCAGCTCACCGCGCTGACGGCGCAGGACGGCCCGCCAGAGGTCCCTCGGAGCGTCGGAGAAGGCGTCCCGGGACTCGGTGTGGACGGTGTACCAGGCCCCTTCCTCGATCTCGTCCTCGAGCTGACCGGCCGACCAGCCGGAGTGCCCGGCGTAGATCCGGATCCCGGCCACGCCGCCGGTGACCACCTGCGGCGGGGTGTCCAGGTCCACCAGACCGAGCGAGCCGAGGATCCGGCGCACGCCCACCGGCTCGTCGTCATCCCCCGGAACGGCGACCACACCGAGCGCGGTGTCCAGCGCAACCGGACCACCCTGGAAGAGCAGCGCGGGGGCAGTCACGTAGGGCTGCCAGTCGGGCAACACGGTGGACACCTCCAGCTCCAGGGGGCGGTTGAGCACCAGGCCCATCGCGCCGTCGGCGGAGTGGTCCAGGACCAGGATGACGGTCCGGTGGAAGTTGGGGTCCTCCAGCAGCGGGGTGGCCACCAGCAGCCGGCCGGCCAGGCTCTCGCTCATCGGCGCCGCTCGCGCAGGATCAGGTAGGCCAGGGCGACGCCGACCACGTCAGCCGCGGTGTCGTGCCAGTCGCCGGACCGCTGCCCGAGCAGCCAGTGCTGGATCAGCTCGGAGACCACGGCATGCACCAGCAACACCGTGGCCAGGGGGGCGACGCGCACTCCGAACCGCACCCCGGTGTACAGAACGACCCCGAACACGGCCATGTGCGTGAAGGTGTCCAGCCCGTCGATCCTGGGCGCTGAGGAGGTGCTCGGTAGGTAGAGCACCACGAGGTGGACGACCACCGCGGCGGCGAACAGGATCCCGCGGCCACGCCGGGTCAGGGCTGGGGTCCGTGCGGAGGGTGTACTCGAGGTCACGGGCGCTTCTCACCCACCTGTTGGTCTGCCGCCGGTCCCTCGTCCGCCGATCCCTCGTCCACCGATCCCTCGTCCGCCGGCTCGTCCGGGATCGGGGTGGGCACGCCCCGATCGACGCGTGCGTGGGCCTTGGCGCCGGACGGCCCGATCACCGCGTCGATCCAGCTGCTGGCCGGGTCGACGTCGACGAGCACCGCCTTGGCGAGCAGAGTCATCGGGATCGCCAGGAGCGCCCCGAGTGGGCCGAGCACCCAGGCCCAGAACACGGTCGCCACGAACGTCACCGTGGCGCTCAGCCCGACGCTGTCCCCGACGAACTTCGGCTGGATCACGGTCTGGATGACCACGTTGATCAGGGTGTAGGCCACCACCACCAGCACCATGGTGCGTACCCCGCCCGTCAGTAGGGCGAGCATCGCCGGCGGCACCAGACCGGGCGAGACCGCCACCACCAGCATCAGAGCCAGGAACCCCGGGCCGAGCAACCAGCTGAGCTCGCGCATCCCGGACACCGCGATCACGGTGGCTGCGGCACCGAGCACCACGACGAGCCCTCGGGGCATCACCGGAGCGGGCCGCCCGAGGGAGACCCCGGAGTGTGCTGCTGCGCCCCCGTCGCCAGTCATATTTGCACCCTAGAACGACGGGACCCCCGACGAAGAGCATGTCGGGGGTCCTGTCGCTCGTGGAGGTGGCGGGAATCGAACCCGCGTCCGCCGGTGCAAAGCCAGTCCTTCTCCGGGCGCAGTCTGCTGTGGCCTTTCTCAGCCCCGGCGATCACGCAGACGAGTCGCCGAGCCGGGCTCAGTCACTGTTGGTGTCGCATCAGCTCCGTGACCGGGCTTTCAGCCAGTGGCCTTCTGAACGACGCCAGCATCTGGGCCGAAGGCGAACCCAGGCTGACGGACTTGACTACCCGCCTTAGGCGGCGAGAGCGAAGTCAGACTGCGACTTGTTGGCAGTTATTGGTTTGCGACGATGGTTTACGAGATCACGTCACCTTCTCGGCCCGCTTCTCCTGCCTCGACATCCGCCGTCGAAGCCTGTCACCCCCTGGTGGGTACTTCGTGTGCGTCACTCAGACTACCTCGACAACCGCCCCGCGGGCCTGAGTGTTCCCCCGGTCGGACGCCCGGGCCCCGGCAACCGCACCACCTCGTGGTGCACGATTCCCGACGAGCACCGCGCTCGTCGTGCGCGCACTGTCACCCACGCGGGTGCACCGTCACCCGGCCAACCCACTGTCAGTCCCGCCAACCCACTGTCAGTCCCCCAACCCACTGTCAGTCCCCCAACCCACTGTCAGTCCCCCAACCCACTGTGCTTCTGCTGGAGCAGGGGCACAGTGCGACGCCCAGGTCCACAGTGCGCCCGGGGACCAGACAATGCCCGACCAGTGCCCGACGGGCCCGACCAGTGCCCCACCGACCCGCCCCGAACCGACCCGCGTGCCCAGTCCGGCTACCGGTGGCGTTGGGCGCCCATCGCCCGTTCGGTCTCGCGGCGGTCCTGACGCTCGCGCAGCGCGTGCCGCTTGTCGTATTCCCTCTTGCCCCGGCCGAGGCCGATCTCGACCTTCGCCCGACCGCCGCTGAAGTACAGCTGCAGCGGCACCAACGCGTAGCCCTTCTCCCGCATCCGGGCCTCGAGCTTGTCGATCTCGTCCCGGTGCAGCAGCAGCTTGCGCCTGCGTCGCGGCGCGTGGTTGGTCCAGTTGCCCTGTGCGTACTCGGGGATGTGTACAGCCTGCAGCCAGGCCTCGCCGCGGTCGATCTCGACGAACCCGTCGGTCAGGGTGGCCCGACCGGCCCGCAGTGCCTTCACCTCGGTCCCGGTGAGCACCAGACCGGCCTCCACCGTGTCCTCGATAGCGTAGTCGTGCCGGGCCCGCCGGTTGCTGGCGATGAGCTGACGTCCGCCGTCCTGGTCCTTGGCGGACGTCTTGGAACCCTTCGCCTTCCTGGACACCGGGTCAGTCTAGGTGCCGGCCCACAGTGCCGGCGCGGGCGGCGCCGACGTGTGTAGATCAGCGTGCGCCGATTCGGCTGCCCCGACGACCGCATCTGCGCACGGTGATCTTCACGCAGGGCGGGGTGCAGGCGGGCTACATCCACCCCAACGGATCCACGTACTCCCCGTTGGCGAGGGTCTCGAAGTGCAGGTGGCAGCCGGTGGACAGCCCCGTCGTCCCGGAGTAGCCGATCAGCTGACCGCGGGAGACCTGCCCGCCGCCGCGGGCGATCCGGCTGAGGTGGTTGTAGGTCGAGGCCAACCCCACCCCGCGCACATAGCCGTGGTCGATGACCACCCGGTTGCCGTACCCGCCGGCCCAACCCGCCTGGATGATCTCGCCGTCCGCGGCGGCGTACACGGGCGTGCCGCACGTGATCGCGAAGTCCGTGCCGGAGTGCAGCCGGGAGATGTGCAGGATGGGGTGATAGCGCATCCCGAACCGGGAGCTGATCCGCCCGGATGCCGGGTAGCCCAGCACGCCGCCGCGCGAGCCGGTGTCCTCGCTCGCACCGGAACCACCCGAAGCCTTCTTGCGCTGCGCGGCCCGACGCTTGGCCGCTTCGGCCGCGGCCTTGGCCCGAGCCACCAGGATGGCCTTCAGCTTGGCCTGCTCGGCGGACAGCGCATCGAGCCGTTGACGTTCGTCGTCGATCTTGCCCTGCAGGGTCGTGACGGCCCCCTGCTGCTCGACGACCAGCGTCGAGACCTCGGCCTCGGCAGTCGCCGCGGCCGCCTGCGCAGTGCGGCGCTCCTCGACCACGATCGCCGACTGCCGCTTCAGCTCAGCGACCTGGGCCCGGACCGCAGTCAGCTTGCTACTGCGGGCCCGCATCTCGGCCTGCTGGACGGCGAGCCGCTCGATGGCCCCGTTCTGGGCCCGCAACGCAGCACCGGCCACGGCCAGCCGATCCGTGAGCTGCTCGGCACTCTCGGCCTGCAGCACGATCGACAGTCCGGTCACCTGGTTGCCGACATAGGCCGACCTGGCGATCTGGCCCAGGGCCCTGCGGGTGTCCGCCTCCTCCTTGCTCTGGGAAGCCAGGTCGCGCTCGGCCTTCCTCTCCTCGGCCTGGGCCACGGTCAGCTGCGCGGCCAGCTCGGCGTCCCGGGCGGTCGCCTCGGCCAGCTTCTGCTGGGCATCGGCCAACGCGGCCCGGGCCGTGACCAGGTTGGCCTCGGAGCGCTTCAGGGCGACGGCCGCCTCGACGAAGTCGCTTCTGGCTCCCTCCAGGCTCTCGCGCAGTTCGGTCATCTGCCGGTCGAGGTCCTTGCTGCGGCTGGTCACGTCGTCCGCCACCGCGGTCGGCGCCGTCACGACCACTGCTGGCACGGCGAGCAGGGCCATCGCCGCGGAGCAGGCAACCGCGACGGCACGCCGGGCCAGCGGACGTCGTCCGCCCCGTACCGCTCGTGTGCTCGCCATTGGTCCCGCCGTCACGCTCGTCGCTCTGGCATTCCATCTCGGGTGAGCCTCAGGTGCAACAGCCATCACTGGGTCACCAACAACTGCTGGTGGCTCACGCAGCTCTCTGACCGACCCACCTGGCAGCTGACCTCAACCTCAAGTTGAGGTTGAGGTACCTACACCTTGAGGTACCGGCGCAGCGAGAGGAAGGACGACACGCCCGCGATCGCCATCCCGACGAGGAACATCCACGGGGTGACCGCGAGCGCGTCCCGCCAGCCGACCCAGGAGTCGATGAACAGCAGCTGCTCGGCCAGCCAGCCTTGGATGGCCGCCTGGGTGAACAGCAGCAGGATGCCGGAGGCGATCAGGGCCCCGATCAGCGACGCGATCAGGCTCTCCAGCACGAAGGGCAGCTGGATGACCAGGTTGGAGGCGCCCACCAGGCGCATGATCGCCGTCTCCCGGCGCCGGGTGAACGCGGTCAGCCGGATGGTCGTGGCGACCAGCAGCACGCTGGACAGCAGCGTCGCGCCGGCCAACGCCCACGCTGACCACTTCAGGCCACTGAGCAGGGCGAACAGCTTGTCGATGACCCGGTTCTGGTCCTCGACCGAGTCGACGCCCGGCCGGTCCCGGAAGGTCTCGGAGACCACCGTGTACTGGGTCGGGTCGACCAGCTTGACCCGGAACGACTCCGGCATCTGGTCGACGGTGAGGTTCTCGGACAGCACGCTGTCGGCGTACTGCTCCCGGAAGCGGTCGAACGCCTCCTGCTTGGACTCGTAGAACACCTCCGAGACGTACGGCTGCAGCTGCGCCGAGCCCAGGTCGGCCCGGATCTGGTCGCGCTGGGCCTGGGTCACCTCACCAGAGGCGCACGAGGGCGAGTCGGCGTCGGTGGTGCACAGGAAGATCGAGACCTGGACCCGGTCGTACCAGTAGTTCTTCATCAGGCCGACCTGCTTCTGGGTCAGCACCCCCACCCCGAGCAGCAACAGCGATACCGCCGTGACCAGGACCAGCGACACCGTCATGGTGATGTTGCGGCGCAGCCCGATCCCGATCTCGCTGAGGATGAACTGGAATCTCATCGCCGGACCCCCTCACGGCCGGACGGCACGCATCGACCGCTCGGGCACATCGCCGCCCTCATCGCGAGTACCCGTACACGCCGCGGTCCTGGTCGCGCACGAGTCGACCGTCCTCGAGCTCGCAGACACGCTTGCGCATCTGGTCGACGATCTCGTCGTCGTGGGTGGCCATGACGATGGTGGTTCCGGTCCGGTTGATCCGGTCGAGCAGGCGCATGATCCCGACGCTGGTGGTCGGGTCGAGGTTGCCGGTCGGCTCATCCGCCAGCAGGATCGACGGCCGGTTGACGAACGCCCGGGCGATGGCCACCCGCTGCTGCTCACCGCCGGAGAGCTCGTTCGGGAAGCGCTGCTCCTTGCCGCCCAGACCGACCAGGTCGAGCACCTCTGGCACGGTGTGCGCGATCGCGTGCCGGGGTTTGCCGATCACCTGCAGCGCGAACGCCACGTTCTCGAACACGGTCTTGTTCGGCAGCAGACGGAAGTCCTGGAAGACCACCCCGATCTGACGACGCAGCGCCGGCACCTTCCAGCTGGCCAGCCGGGCGACGTCCTTGCCCGCGACGTGAACCAGGCCCGTGGTGGCGCGTTCCTCGCGCAGCACCAGACGCAGGCAGGTGGACTTGCCCGATCCGGAGGAGCCGACCAGGAAGACGAACTCGCCCTTGGTGACCTCGAGGCTGACGTCCTCCAGCGCTGCCTTCGGCGCGTTGTCGGCCCGGGCCGCGCGCCGTGGCGAGGGGCGCGAGGAGGGCCCGGCCAGCCTTTGCTGCGACGAGCGGGACCCGTCGTAGACCTTGGTGACGTTCTCGAAGCGGATCACGAACCTGGCAGTCCTCGGCGGCTGGGCGGGTATCTCTGCTCGGCGAGTCTAAGCACGCCGGTGGCTCCGGCCGGAACTCGCCGCGCGGGCCAACGGCCACCACCCCTGCCGGCGCCCGAGCCGATCTGCCCGAAGCCGCCGGAAAACCGGTTGCGCCGCGCCGTCCGCGCGGCCAGCCTGGCAGGACGCGCCCACCGGTGGCGCTGCCCACGCGGAGGGGAGGCCCTGATGACCGTCGTCCTCGATCTGACCGTCACCCTGCCCCTGCGCGCGGTGGGCGGCTGACCCCTCGGCATCCGCCGTCCGTCGCCCCTGCGCTCCCCGTCCTGGAGAGCCCGTGAGACGCCTGAGCCCGTCTGACCTGACCAACGACGACCCGCTCGAGACCTTCGACCACCTCGATCCCGAGGAGCACAGATCGCGCCGGCGCCGTGCCCGGCCCCGTACCGAGGACCGCGAGGAACTCGAGGACCCGGCCGGCTACTCGACGTGGGGCCAGGCCCAGCAGGGCCCGTTGCCTCGGCCGGACTGGGTGGTCACCGCCCATGGCGCCCGGGACACCGACCGCGGCGTGCTCAAGACCGGCAAGGAGGCGGACGTCCACCTCGTCGAACGCCACGACCCGGTCAGTGGCCGAACCAGCCTGCTGGCCGCCAAGCGCTACCGCAGCAGTGAGCACCGCATGTTCCACCGCGACGCTGGCTACCTCGAGGGCCGGCGGGTGCGCAAGTCCCGCGAGACGCGGGCGATGGCCCGCCGCACCGACTTCGGTCGCGACCTGATCGCCGCACAGTGGGCGATCGCCGAGTTCGAGGTGCTCAGCCGGCTGTGGCAGCTCACCCGTCCCGGCGGCGCCGACCCGGGGGCGGCGGGCCGGCGGGCGCTGGTTCCCTACCCGGTCCAGCTGCTCGGCCGGGAGCTGATGATGGAGTTCATCGGCACCGACGACGGCAGCGCCGCCCAGCGGCTGACCCGGGCCCGGCTCGGGCCCGAGGAGGTCGAGGCCGCCTGGCGACAGACGATGGACGCGTTGAGCACCCTGGCCCGCGCCGGGCTGGCGCACGCTGACCTGTCGCCATACAACGTGCTGGTCGGACGCGGCGACGGACACCTCGACCTGGTACTGATCGACCTGCCTCAGGTGGTCGACGTGGTGGCCAACCCACGCGGTCGGGCCTACCTGGAGCGCGACGTGCGGACGATGGTCGACCACTTCCAGGCCCGCGGGCTGCCACCCGACCGGTGCGACACCGAGACGGTGCTGACCGGCCTGCTCGCCGACGCGGGGTTGCGGCCCTGAGGCACGACGCCCTGGGCTCAGTCGCTGAACAGGGACCCGAGGCCGCCACCGCCGCCCGAGGACTGCTGCGGCATCAGGCGGCCCTCGCTGGGCTGGACGACGACGAAACCCGGGCCGTGGAAGGCGTACTGGAACGCCTCACCGGACCCGCCGCGCAGCATCGATCGCATCTTCATGCTGCTGACCACCTGCGGCTGCAGGCTCGCCGACCAGGCGACGGTGGCGTCGATGTCGACGAACGTCGGCTGCTGGGAGCAGTCCAGAAGCATCGGCGGACCGTCCGAGGTGATGGCCACGGTGCCCTGCCCGGAGATCAGGGTGTTGAACGCCCCACCCGACATCATCCCGGCGCCCTGCACGCGGTGCACGTCCCACCCCAAGGTGGCGTCAAAGACCAGCAGGCTCGTTGCGTTGATGCTGATCCCATCTCCCTCCAGCCCGATCAGGAAGACGTGTTGGGCCAGCCGGGCGAAGAACACCTCGCCCTGACCGGCGACGCGCATCAGCGGGGTGTCCTCGCTGGTCAAGGCGCGGCGCATGAACTTGCCGATGCTGCCCGAGCTCTCGTGCTGGAAGGTGACCTGGCCCTGGTAGGCGACCATCGCCCCTTTGACGGCCAGCACGTCCGGCCCCAGGGTGACCTTGAGCATCCGGTCGCTCTGTCGGATCCAGCGCTCGCCCGTGGTCACTTCGGCGGTGGCCGCGCTGAAGATGTCGCTACGCATTGACAGCTCCCTTCTGCCCCTTCCCTCGACCCGGCGGCTCCTCGGTCGGCTCGCTGGTGCGCCGCCAGCGGATCCCGGATTCGAGGAAGCCGTCGATGTCGCCGTCGAAGACCGCTGTCGGGTTGCCGGTCTCGTGCTCGGTGCGCAGGTCCTTGACCATCTGGTAGGGGTGCAGGACGTAGGAACGCATCTGGTTGCCCCAGCTCGACCCGCCGTCGCCCTTCAACGCGTCGAGCTCGGCCTGGCGCTCGTGGCGGGCCTTCTCCAGCAGCTTGGCCTGCAGCACTCGCATCGCCGCGGCCTTGTTCTGCAGCTGGGACTTCTCGTTCTGGCAGGTGACCACGATGCCGGTCGGGATGTGGGTGAGCCGGACCGCCGAGTCGGTGGTGTTGACGCTCTGCCCACCCGGGCCCGAGGAGCGGTAGACGTCGACCCGGACGTCGTTCTCCGGGACCTCGATGTGGTCGGTCTCGGCCACGACCGGCAGCACCTCGACCCCCGCGAAGGAGGTCTGCCGCCGGCCCTGGTTGTCGAAGGGTGAGATCCGGACCAGCCGGTGGGTGCCCTGCTCCACCGACAGGGTGCCGTAGGCGTACGGGGCGGCGACCTTGAAGGTGGCCGACTTGATGCCGGCCTCCTCGGCGTAGGAGGTGTCGTAGACCTGCGTGCTGTACCCGTGCCGCTCCGCCCAGCGCAGGTACATCCGCAGCAGCATCTCGGCGAAGTCGGCGGCGTCCACGCCCCCGGCCTCGGAGCGGATGGTGACCAGGGCCTCCCGCTCGTCATACTCCCCGGAGAGCAAGGTACGCACCTCGAGCTCAGCCAGGGCCGCCGTCACCTCGGTCAGCTCGGTCTCGGCCTCGGCCAGGGTCTCGGCAGTCTCGGCCTCGTCCTCGCTCGCCTCGGCGAGCTCAACCAGCACCTCGAGGTCGTCGACCCGGCGGCTCATCGTGGTCAGCTTGTCCACCTCCGTCTGCAGGTGGGACAACCGACTGGTCACCGCCTGGGCGTTCTCGGGGTCGTCCCACAGGTCAGGCGCTGAGGCAGACTCGGACAGCTGGGCGACCCGGACCCGCTTGGCGGGCAGGTCGCTCACCTCGAGGATCGAGGACAGGGTCTGGCGCAGCTCACGCAACCGTGCGGGGAAGTCGACGGACACACCGCTAACCTACGCCCCGAGACGGACGGCGAGGGCACGCCCGCTACCGGGTGCGGCACCGGTTCAGCGGCCCAGCCAGGCCGGCAGGTCCCGGCAGCCTGCCGCCCGTAGCTGGTCGGCCAGCTCCCGGTTGGCTCGCTGGTAGAGCCGATCGGCGGGGGTTCGCGGCACCTGGCCGTGGCGCCGCCCGGTCGCGTCGGCGACCCGATGGGCCAGGGACCGACCCGCCAGCACGGGGTGGCGCACCCGGTCCAGCCCGAGCCGGTCGACCGACGGCCGGACCGCACCGGACAGCCGACGCACGGCGCCGCCCTCCGGCGGGGAGTCGAAGCTCTGCAGCCCGTTCAGGCCCGCCTGGCCGCGCCGTCCGTACCCGCTGCCCTCCCCGGTGCGGGCCAGGGGCACCGGCTCCAGCCCCAGCCACGTATGGACGCCGGCGAGCACCGACTCCGGGTCGTGGTCCAGGTGGTCGGTGAAGACCACCCGCAGCCGCGGGCCGAACAGCTCCAACCACGGGCCGAGGTGCTCGGCGTACAGGCCGCTGGACAGGGTGCGGAAGTACCGGTTGCCCTCGAACCTGTCCGCTCCGTTGGCCCGAAGCGCCAGGCAGCGCTCCACGTAGGCCGGGTAGCTCAGCACCTGAGGCAACCGGCCACTGGCGATCTTGTCCTGGAAGCCCGCCCAGAGCCGCTGGACCGGGTCGCGCAGCACGATCAGCACGCGCAGGTCGGGCAGGTCCCGGGCGACGGTCCGGACGAGGTCCGGCCCACCGTCGAAGTAGGTGGCCGACCGCTCCAGACGGTACTGCTGGCCGGTCCAGGTGGCGAAGTGGCGGTCGTAGTCGGCCAGGGACCCGACGACGGGGTGGTCGTAGCGCAGCGGGTCGTACAGGTCGATCCGCTTGACGACCGGCCGCTTGACCTCAGGGTGCCGGGCCAGCATCCGAGCCAGCTCGGAGGCACCGGCATGGGTCACGCCGGCAAGCATCAGGTTGGGCAGCAGGGGCTCGAGCGGGCCGCCGTCGAGCCGGCGCAGGTCGATCGGGCGCGGGCGGACGACGCGGACGGGGCCACCGCGCTGGGGCAGAGCTCGGGACGCGAGCCGGCGTGGTGGACCGGGTTCGACGCCCGGCGACGCCGTCGGTGCCGACGAGTCGACCGAGGAGTCGACGGGTGCATGGGTACTGGTCATGGGGCGGTTCCGCGTCGTTGACGGCGTCTCACACTCAGTGAATTTGAATGACTACGGATAGTAGGCGTACGCCGCGGAATGCGCCGCCGATTGCGCCGCTTATCGCCCGATTCTGCGCAATATCCTCCGAACCCCCGAGTCCCGGGCTCGACTGATCACCACACGCCCCACCCACACCGAGGCGACCCCCGGGGCCGCCGCGGCGTCCATGGCACTGAGCATCGACGCATGTACTGTGAGTGAGTTCCACGAGCCCTGTCGCCCACCTTGTCCAGGAGGTCCTGCGTGTCCGTCTCGTCCGGCCCGATCGAGATCCCGACCGATGCAGCGCCCGACCCGATGCCCGGCACCCCGCTGCCGGTGCCGCAGGTCGGTGCGCCGGCCGTGATCGTGCCCGTCGACGGGCAGGAGCCGGTGGCCGGCGAGGTCGTCGTGTGGTCGCCCGGCGCCGGAGGGATCGTGGTCACCGCCCGGATGACGGTCGGTGCCGGGGCGGCCAGCGCCCTCGCCGGACGGCGGGTGTGGGTCCGCGCCCGGGCTCCCGGGGCGATGGTGGTGATCCAGGCAGTGGCCCAGCCGGTCTCCGGCCGCCGGGAGGAGGTCGAGCTGACCGGGGTCAGCGGCCTGGCCGTGGAGGCCCGGCGCGGTGCCGTCCGGGCGCGGCTGCGACGCTCGATCCTGCTGCTGCGCGACGGCCACCCCTCCCGGGGCTGCTGGACGGTCGACCTGTCCAGCAGCGGCTGCCGGGTCCGGATGGCCGACGATCAGCAGCTCACCGTCGGGGACCGGCTGCAGGCCGCGGTGACCGACGCCGTGGGCGGCACGCTGTGGCTGCGCGGCGAGGTGGTCCGCGTGGACAGCGACGCCCAGGAGGCGGCACTGCACTTCGTCGATGTGGGGCAGGCCGAGCGCAACGCCCTGGAGCGGGAGGTGCTCGGGTGGTGCGCCGACCAGCGGAGCGCACCGGGGTCAGGGAGCCTCGACTCCGAACAGCGGTAGCAGGCCCACGGCACCGACCGCGACGACCGCCTCACCGGCGGCATCGCTGGCGTCCAGGTCGACCCGGGCGGAGATGCCCCAGTCGTGGTCGCCGTCGGGGTCGTCGAAGATCTGGCGCACTGACCATGTTCGCCCATCCTGGCGGACCACGAGCAGGTGCGGCCCGCGTGCGTCCGGTCCGGTCGGGATCGGGCCGTGCGCCTCCTCGTAGTCGGTGACCGTGTCGGCCCAGGCATCGGCGTCCCAGCCGGTCTCGCCGTCCAGCTCGGCAAGCTCCTGCCAGCGACGCCGGGCCGCGAGTTCGACCCGGCGGAACATCGCGTTGCGCACCAGCACCCGGAACGCACGTGGGTTGGCGGTGACCGGCGGCGGCTCGTCGTCCCGGGCCGATCGCCGACCCGATCCCTGCGCCGCGGCGAGCGCGTCGGCCCGCTTCGGGTCGACCAGGGCCGACCACTCCTCGAGGAGGCTGGAGTCGGTCTGCCGGACCGTCTCGCCGAGCCACTCGACCAGGTCGGTCAGCTCCTCGGTGCGTAGCGCCTCCGGCACGCTCTGGCGCAGCGCCTTGTACGCGTCGGCCAGGTAGCGGAGCACGGCGCCCTCGGAGCGGGCCAGACCGTAGTACCGCACGTACTCGGCGAAGGACATGGCCCGCTCGTACAGGTCGCGGACCACCGACTTCGGGGACACCTCGTAGTCGTTCACCCAGGGGTGCCCGCGCCGATAGACCTCGAGCGTCGCCTCGAGCAGCTCGGCCAGCGGCTGCGGGTAGGTGACCTCCTCCAGCGCCGCCATCCGCTCCTCGTAGTCGAGCCCGTCGGCCTTCATCTCGGCCACCGCCTCGCCGCGAGCCAGGTGGCGCTGGGCGAGCAGCACCTGACGGGGGTTCTCCAGGGTGGCCTCGATCACCGAGACCACGTCCAGGGCGTAGGTGGGCGAGTCCGGGTCGAGCACCTCCAGGCTGGCCAACGCGAACGGCGACAGCGGCTGGTTCAGGGCGAAGTCGGCCTGCAGGTCCACGGTCAGCCGCATCCGTCGCCCGCTCGCCTCGGGGGTGGCCAGCCGCTCGACCACGCCGGCGGCCAGCAGCGCCCGGTAGATGGCCACCGCGCGCAGCACGTTGCGGCGCTGGCTCGGCCGTTCGTCGTGGTTGTCCTCGAGCAGGTGGTGGACGGCGTCGACGGGGTCACCGGGCCGGGCGATCAGGTTGAGGATCATCGAGTGGCTGACCTGGAAGGTCGAGCGCAACGGCTCAGGCGGCGCGGCCACTAGCCGGTCGAACGTGGCCCGACTCCAGTTGACCTGTCCCGCAGTGGGTTTGCGGCGCACGATCCGCTTCCGCTTGCGTTCGTCGTCACCGGCCCGGGCCAGCAGCCGCTCGTTCTCGACCTCGTGCTCGGGCGCCTGGACGACGACGGTGCCGGCCGTGTCGAAGCCGGCCCGGCCGGCCCGGCCGGCGATCTGGTGGAACTCGCGCGCCGACAGCTGGCGCTGGCGTTGCCCGTCGAACTTGGCCAGACCGGTGAGCAGCACGGTCCGGATCGGCACGTTGATGCCCACACCGAGGGTGTCGGTGCCGCAGATCACCGCGAGCAGCCCGTCCTGGGCGAGCTGCTCGACCAGCCGCCGGTAGCGGGGCAGCATCCCGGCGTGGTGCACCCCGACGCCGTGGCGGACCAACCGGTTGAGGGTGTGGCCGAACCCGGCACCGAACCGGAAGCCGGCGATCCGCCCTCCGATCTCGTCACGGACCGCCCGGCTGGCCACCGGCACGCTGGTCAGGGCCTGGGCCCGTTCCAGCGCGGCGGCCTGGGTGAAGTGGACGACGTACACCGGCGCCCGATCGGTGGCGACGAGCTCGGCGATGCTCTCGTGCACCGGGGTGGTGACGTAGGAGTAGAACAGCGGCACCGGGCGGCCACCGGAGTCGACCAGGGCGGTCGGCCGGCCGGTGCGCTGGGTCAGGTCGCGCCGGAAGAAGTCCATGTCGCCCAGGGTGGCCGACATCAGCAGGAACTGGGCCTGCGGCAGCTCCACCAGCGGCACCTGCCAGGCCCAGCCCCGGTCCGGGTCGGCGTAGTAGTGGAACTCGTCCATCACCACCAGGTCGACGTCGGCCGTGGCCCCCTCACGCAGCGCCTGGTTGGCCAGCACCTCGGCGGTGCAGCAGATCACCGGCGCCGCCGGGTTCACTGCGGCGTCGCCGGTGAGCATGCCGACCCGGTCCGCGCCGAACGCCCGGCACAACGCGAAGAACTTCTCCGAGACCAGCGCCTTGATCGGCGCGGTGTAGACCGAGCGGCCACCGGCGGCCACGGTCGCGTACTGGGCACCGAGGGCGACCAGGCTCTTGCCGGAGCCGGTCGGCGTGGCCAGGACGACGTTGGCGCCGCTGAGCAGCTCGATCAGTGCCTCCTCCTGCGCCGGGTACAGCTCCAGCCCGCCGGCCGAGGCCCAGTCCGTGAACAGGGCGAACACCGTGTCCGGGTCGCTGGTCCCCTCGGGCAGGCGCAGTCGGCCACCCAGCGCGGGCCGGGCACTGCCCGGATGGGCCGGTGATGACGCCGATGCAGGATCCACCCGCCCATCCTGCCGGGTGCGACCGCGGTGGCGGTCCGAGGGCACCGGCCGCCCACGGGCCAGGACGTCGTTTCCGAAACGTGACGCTGGATCTGGTTCGGCACCTGTGAGGGCTCTGCGATCACAGGCTAGGGTCGCCCCAGCCGCCCGATCCGGGCGGGTTCGGACCCATGGCGGCGCCGATCCGGTGCCGCCCCGCGACAAAGGTGCACACCATGCGACTGACCGGACGACGGCACGGGCGCGCGGCAAGGACCTTGGCGGTGCTGGCGGTCTCAGCACTGGCCCTGGCCGGATGCGCAGAGAGTGAACGGGACTCATCCAGCGGCGGGGCCAGCGACGGTGCCACAGCCGGTGGCGGGGGTGACGGCACGTTCGTCTTCGCGGCGTCGTCCGACCCGGTCATGCTCGACCCGGCGTTCGCCAGCGACGGTGAGACCTTCCGGGTGGCCCGGCAGATGTTCGAGGGCCTGGTCGGCACCGTGCCCGGCACCGCCGATCCGGCACCGCTGCTGGCCAAGAGCTGGGAGACCAGCGAGGACGGGCTGAGCACCACCTTCGACCTGCAGGAGGGGGTGAAGTTCCACGACGGCACCGACTTCAACGCCGAGGCGGTCTGCGCCAACTTCGACCGCTGGTACAACTGGAGCGGCTTGCTGCAGTCGGAGAACTTCTCGTACTACTACCAGTCGCTGTTCAAGGGCTTCAAGGACTCCGACACCGCCGAGCTCAAGGGCGGGATCTACGGCGGTTGCACGGCGGACTCCGACCTGAAGGCCACCGTCACTCTGACCAAGCCGTTCGCCGCGTTCGTCCAGGCGCTGTCCCTGCCCGCGTTCTCGATGCAGAGCCCCTCAGCGATGACGGAGTACGACGCCGACAACATCAGCGGCGACGAGTCCGACCCGCGCTTCAGCGCCTACGCCACCGAGCACCCCACCGGGACCGGCCCGTTCACGTTCGCATCCTGGGACCGCGGCCAGAAGGTCACCCTGACCCGCAACGACGACTACTGGGGCAGCAAGGCGAAGATAAAGACCGCGGTGATCCAGACCATCTCGGACCCGCAGGCCCGTGTCCAGGCACTGAAGAGCGGCGAGGTCGACGGCTACGACCTGGTCGCTCCCGGTGACATCGAGGGGCTGAAGTCGGCCGGCTTCACCATCGTCAACCGGCCGGCCTTCAACATCCTGTACCTGGGTATGAACCAGAAGACCAAGCCGTTGAGCGACATCAAGGTCCGCCAGGCGATCGCGCACGCGATCGACAAGGAGGCGGTGATCTCCCAGTCGCTGCCGGCCGGGACGGCCCCCGCGACCCAGTTCATGCCGGACCTGGTCGAGGGCTACAACGCCTCGGTGACCACCTACGACTACGACGCAGCCAAGGCCAAGCAGCTGCTCACCGAGGCCGGGGCGGCCGGTGCGACGATCGAGTTCAACTACCCGACCGGCGTCTCCCGGCCGTACATGCCCAGCCCCGAGGACACCTACGTGGCGATCAAGTCCCAGCTCGAGGCGGTGGGCCTGAAGATCAAGCCGGTGGCGGACAAGTGGAGCCCGGAGTACCTGGACAAGATCCAGGGCGGGCCGAACCACGGCATCCACCTGCTCGGCTGGACCGGTGACTACAACGACGCCGACAACTTCATCGGGGTGTTCTTCGGCAAGGAGAGCAACGAGTGGGGCTTCAACAACCCCGAGCTGACCACGGCCCTCGACGAGGCCCGCGGTCTGGCGACCCGGGAGGCTCAGAAGCCGGCCTATGAGGCGCTCAACGAGCAGATCATGACCTTCCTGCCGGGCATCCCGATCGCCAGCCCGGTGCCGTCCCTGGCCTTCGCCAGCGAGGTCCAGGGCTACAGTGCCAGCCCCGTGCAGGACGAGGTCTGGAACGAGGTCACCGTCGGCACCAGCTGATCGGGACCGGACGGGGTGGGGCGTCGGGACTGGCCCGACGCCCCGCGTCGCTGACCGGCTGGTCACCACGTCGAGGGAGGTCGGGTGCTCAGGTTCGTCGTCCGCCGGCTCCTGCTGCTGGTGCCTGTCCTGCTCGGTCTGGTCACGCTGCTGTTCGTCTGGCTCCGGGCCCTTCCAGGAGAACCGGCCCGGGCGATGCTCGGCGAGAAGGCCACCCCGGCGGCCATCGAGAACATCAACCGGCTCTATGGGTTCGACCAGCCCTTGCTCACCCAGTTCGTCACCTACCTGAACCGGTTGCTACACGGGGACTTCGGGGAGTCGACGCGCACCGGCCAACCGGTGATCGGCTCGTTCCTGGAGCGGTTCCCGGCAACCATCGAGCTGGCCTCCGCCGCGCTGCTGTTCGCCGTCCTGCTCGGAGTTCCGCTCGGCTATCTCGCCGCCGGTCGGCACGGCGGCTGGCTGGACAACCTCACCGTCGGCGGCTCGCTGATCGGTGTGGTGATCCCGGTGTTCTTCCTGGCCTATCTGCTCAAGCTGGTGTTCGCGGTGGGCCTGCCGTGGCGGCCGTTCGGGCTTGACCTGTCCGTGCTGGCAGTGCTGCCGACGGCCGGCCGGCAGGACCCGCGGATCGACGCCACCCACATCACCAACTTCTACGTCCTGGACGGGTTGATCACCCAGGAGTGGGACGCGGCCTGGGACGCACTGATCCACCTGGTGCTGCCGGGGATCGCGCTGGGGACGATCCCCCTGGCGATCATCGTGCGGATCACCCGAGCCTCGGTGCTGGACGTGCTCGGCGAGGACTACGTTCGCACCGCCCGGTCCAAGGGCCTGCGCCGGACGCTGATCTCGCGTCGGCACGTGCTGCGCAACGCGCTGCTGCCGGTGGTCACCACGATCGGTCTGCAGACTGGGCTGCTGCTGTCGGGAGCGGTGCTGACCGAGACGGTGTTCGCCTTCAACGGGATCGGCCAGTACCTGTTCGAGTCGATCAGCCAGCTCGACTACCCGGTGCTGCAGGGGTTCATCCTGTTCATCGCCATCACGTATGCAATCGTCAACCTACTCGTCGACATCAGCTACGGGCTGATCGACCCCCGGGTGAGGGTGTCATGACCACCGTGGATCGCACCGCCGAGGTCGACGCTGCCCTGGCCGACCTGACCGGCGTCGAACGCACCGAGGAACGCGGGGTCAGCCTGTGGCGCGGGGCGTTCCAGCGGCTGGTCCGCACCCCGTCGGCGATCGTCGGTGCCATGATCGTGCTCACTTTTGTCGCCGTCGCGCTGTTCGCCGACGTGATCGCCCCCTACGCCCCGGCCAGCACCCAGTGGGCCAACCAGGTCACGCCGTCGGCGGTGCCCGGCCCCTCCCCCGACCACCTGCTCGGCCTGGACTCCTTCGGCTCGGACCTGTTCACCCAGCTGGTGTTCGGTGCCCGGCAGAGCCTGGTGATCGGGGTCGTGTCCACCTCGATCGGTCTGTTCTTCGGCACCCTGCTCGGTCTGGTGGCGGGTGCGTTCGGCGGCCGGGTGGACATGGTCCTGATGCGCGGGGTGGACATTCTGCTGGCCATCCCCTCGCTACTGCTCGCGGTCAGCGTGGCCGCCGTCCTGGGGCGCAGCCCGATCTCGGTGATGATCGCGATCGCCGCCGCCCAGGTGCCGATCTTCGCCCGGCTGCTGCGCGGATCGTTGCTCGCCCAGCGCCAGGCCGACTACGTGCTCGCCTCGGTGTCGTTGGGGCTGCGCCGCCGGTCGGTCGTGATGAACCACATGCTGCCGAACTCCCTCGGGCCGGTGATCGTGCAGGCCACCCTGGTGCTCGCCACCGCGATCATCGAGGTTGCCGCGTTGTCCTACCTCGGCCTGGGCGAGGCCGACCCGGCCGTGGCCGAATGGGGCCGGATGCTGGTCAAGGCGCAGTCCCGCCTGGAGACGGACCCGCAGCTGGCCCTCCTGCCCGGCGCCTGTATTGCGGTCACCGCACTCGGCTTCACCCTGCTCGGTGAGGCGATGCGCGAAGCCCTCGACCCGAAGTTCCGCAAGTGAGCGCGCGGTGAGCCCGCTGCTGGAGGTCCGCGACCTCGCCGTCCACTTCGTGCGCCGTGGCCGGGCGGACGTGGCGGCCGTCGACGGGGTCTCGTTCAGCATCTCCCCCGGCCAGGTGGTCGGGCTGGTCGGGGAGTCGGGTAGCGGCAAGTCGGTCGCCTCGCTGGCGGTGCTGGGACTGCTGCCGCGCCGCGGCGTCCGGGTCGGTGGGCAGGTCCACTACGACGGCCGGGACCTCCTGCGCTGCTCCGACGCCGAGATGTCCCGGTTGCGCGGCAAGGACCTCTCGATGGTCTTCCAGGACCCGATGACCTCGCTCAACCCGGTGCTGACGATCGGCACCCAGGTGGTCGAGGTGCTGCGCGCCCACACGGCGGCGGACCGCGCGACCGCCCGCGCCGAGGCGGAGGACCTGCTGCGCCGGGTCGGCATCCCGGACCCTGGCCGCCGCCTCACCGAGTATCCCCATCAGCTCTCCGGCGGGATGCGCCAGCGCGCCATGATCGCCATCGCCCTGGCCTGCAAGCCACGACTGCTCATCGCCGACGAGCCGACCACCGCTCTGGACGTGACGATCCAGGCCCAGGTCCTCGAGCTGCTCAGACGGCTGGTCTCCGAGACCGGAACCGCCCTGATCATGATCACTCACGACCTCGGCGTGGTGGCCGGCATGTGCGACACCGTCAACGTCATGTATGCCGGACGGATCGTCGAGACCGCGCCGCGCCGCGAGCTGTTCGGCAACCCCCGGCACCGCTACACCGAGGGCCTGCTCGCCTCGATCCCGCGCCTGGACGGCCCCCGGGATGAGCCTCTGCGCCCGATTCCGGGCACTCCACGGGACACGGTGCCATG
Source organism: uncultured Actinomycetota bacterium (assembly GCA_963724535.1). Lineage (GTDB taxonomy): Bacteria > Actinomycetota > Actinomycetes > Actinomycetales > Kineosporiaceae > JADJPO01. Next base: position 375,148 of record CAVRVD010000014.1, on the reverse strand, counting down.
GTCGCTGGCCTGCGCCTTCGCCCCGCGTTGCCGGCACCGGCTGGACGCCTGCCGGTCCGACGACCTGCCGCTGGCCGCCGAGGCGGACCGCCCCGACCACCTGCTCCGCTGCGCCAACCCGGCGCCGGCTCGGCCGGTCGCGCCGCCGCTGGGTCGGGTGTCGTGATGGGTCGGCCCGGCTCCGGCGCACCCACCGACGGCGACCTGATGCTCGACGTGCGCGACCTGCAGGTCTACTTCCCCATCCGGCGCGGCGTGGTCATCGACCGGACCGTCGGGCACGTGCGCGCCGTCGACGGGGTGAGCCTCGGCGTGCCCCGGGGGCGGACCTATGGCCTGGTCGGCGAGTCCGGCTGCGGCAAGTCCACGCTGGGGCGCGCTGTCCTGCGCCTGGTGGAGCCGACCGCCGGGCAGGTGGTGCTGGACGGGGTGGACCTGGCCACCCTGGCCGCCGAGCCGCTGCGCCGCGCCCGCCGACAGATGCAGATGGTCTTCCAGGACCCGATGGCCAGCCTGGACCCGCGCCAGAGTGTGGAGGGCCTGCTCACAGAGCCGTTGAAGGCCCACTCGGACGCCGAGGGCGCCCCACCGCGGTCGGCCTGGCGGGACCGAGTGCTGGAGATGCTCGACGTGGTGGGGCTGCCCGCCGCGGCGGCGGCGAAGTACCCGCACGAGTTCTCCGGGGGCCAGCGCCAGCGGATCGGGATCGCCCGGGCGATGATCCTGCACCCCAAGCTGGTGATCGCCGACGAGCCGGTCAGCGCTCTGGACGTGTCCGTCCAGGCCCAGGTGATCAACCTGCTCCAGCAGCTGCAGGACACCTTCTCGCTGACCTACCTGGTGATCGCCCACGACCTGGCGGTGGTCCGGCACATCAGTGACGTGATCGGAGTGATGTACCTGGGCCTGCTGGTCGAGGAGTCACCGAGCGAGGATCTGTACGCCGCACCGCTGCACCCGTACACGATCTCGCTGATGTCGGCGATCCCGGTGCCGGACCCGGACGTCGAGGACCGGCGCGAACGGATCCTGCTGTCCGGGGACCTGCCCAGCCCGGCGAACCCGCCACCGGGCTGCCGGTTCCACACGCGGTGTCCGTTCCGTCAGCCGACCCGGTGCCAGGACGAGCTGCCCCCGATGCGCGAGGTGACCCCCGATCGCTGGGTGGCCTGCCACTGGGCTGAACAGATCCGCGACGGCCTGCTGCACGACAGCGATCCGGCGACCGACACCTGACTGCGGGGACGCAGGTATCCACAGGGGGGCGCGGATATCCACACCGGTCCGCGCGCCGGTCAGGGGCGCCGTCCAGACTGTCCGGGTGTCTGCCGCGACCACGGATCCGCAACCCCTGTGGCAGCGGCTGCTCGCTGATGTCACCGATGGCACCCAGCCCGCCGGGCCGGCGCTGCTGCTCGACGTGGTGACGGGGTGGCGCGCCGGTCATCGGATCCCGGTCAGCGCGACCGGACCGGTCCAGCTGGACCCGACCGCCGAGGTGCTGGGCGAGCGGGGGGTCCCGACCCGCTGGGACCTGCTGGACGGCGAGGGCGCCCGGCCACTGCCACAGGACCCCGAGATGTCCTGGCCGGACGGCGCCCACCTCGTGCTCGGCAACACCCGGCTGGCCCTGCGCCGGTCCGGGCAGCAGGTGCCGGCTGCGCTGACCGCGACCCGGGCGGGCACCGTCCTGGTCAACCGGGCACCCTCGGTCCGTGCTGGCGAGGAGCCGGTGGAGGTGGCCCTGCCGCAGGCACCACCCGGCGCCCCGCGCCCGCCCGTCCCCTGGGCGGTGCTCGTCGTGCCGCTTCTGGTCGGGCTGCCGGTGGCGCTGTGGTGGCGCCAGCCGGTATTCGCCGTCCTGGCGCTGCTCGGCCCGCTGGTCACCCTGAGCCAGTACCTGCTGGACCGCCGCCGGCGCCGGGCGGAGCAGGCCGAGGCCACTGCGGCGTACGCGCAGGAGTCGGCACGCTGCACGGAGCGGATCTCGGCGCTGCGAACCGAGCGAACCCGGTCCCTGCATCGACGCCACCCCGACCTGGCCGTGATCGCCGCGACCGCCGGCCGGTACGAGGACTGCCCGGGGGCCGACCTGTGGCACCGCCGGGCCTGGACCCCCGGTTGGCTCACGGTGCGCCTCGGCCTGGGTGAGGTCGACTCGGGCTGCTCGACGGTGCACCACGGACGACGTGAGCCGGTCCGGCTCTTCGACGCGCCGGTGACCGTCGACCTGGAACGGGAGCGGGTGCTCGGGATCTGCGGACCGGCCCGGCTGCGCGCCGCGATGCTCGACGCCGTCGTCGGCCAGCTCGCCGTGCACACCTCGCCCCACCAGCTACGGGTCAGGCCGGTGGACGATCCCGCCGCGCCTTGTGCCGCCTCGAATCCGCGCCGCTGGGACGGCCTGCCACACCTGGCCGACCCCTCGGCACCGCCCGAGCCGGCCACGGCGCCGGATGCGACCGAGCCCGCTGCGGCCCACCTGGTCGTCCTGACCGATGCCCCGGCGGCCCGCCGGCGCCCGGAGGTGGCCAGGCTGCTGTCCGGCCCCAGCCCGCTGGTGGTGGCCCTCGCCGAGCGCCGCGAAGAGCTGCCGTTGGAGTGTCGCTCGGTCGTCGAGCTCGCCGAGCCGGCAGCCGGACCGACGCCCGGGGCATCGTCCCCCGCCGCGGCCTCGGCGATCCTGCATACCGACGGGACCGCGCCGCTGCCCTTCACCCCGGACCTGCCGGCGCCGGACTGGGCGCCGGCCCTGGTCGCCCTGGTTCGCCCGCTGCGCGACGCCACGCCGTCCGCGGTGACGGGGCTGCCCGACCGGGTGGACCTGCTCGACCTGCTGGAGCTCGACCCGGCCCGGCTGGCCGAGCGATGGCTGGCCACCGACGCAGCCCCGCAGGAGCACGGCTGGAGCGTGCCGCTGGGGCGCGACGAGCGCGGCGTGTGGTGGCTGGACCTGGTCCGCGACGGACCGCATGTGCTCGTCGCGGGCACCACCGGGGCGGGCAAGTCCGAGCTGCTCACCGCGCTGGTGGCCGGCCTGGCCGGGACGGCGTCGCCGCAGCGGCTCGGCGTACTGCTGGTCGACTACAAGGGCGGGACGGCGTTCGCCGCGCTGGCCGGTCTGCCACATGTGACGGCCGTGGTGACCGACCTGGACGGCGCCGGGGCCCGTCGGGTGCTCACCTCGCTGACCGCCGAGCTGCGTCGGCGCGAGCGGCTGGCCGTGACCGGTGGGCCGCCACCGGCGCGGCTCGTGGTCGTGGTCGACGAGTTCCGGGTGCTCGCCGAAGAGCAACCGGACCTCCTGTCCGGGCTGGTCAGGGTGGCGACCGTGGGACGCGGCCTCGGGGTACACCTGGTGCTGGCCACCCAGCGCCCGAGCGGGGTGGTCGGGCCGCAGATCCAGGCCAACACCAACCTACGGATCGCGCTGCGGGTGCGCGACGAGGCCGACTCCGCCGAGGTGGTCGAGTCCCCGCTGGCGGCGCGGATCACCGCCGACCAGCCGGGCCGCGCCCTGCTGCGCAGCGGCGGCGGCCCACTGCGCCGGGTGCAGACCGGCTACCTGGGCGCCGATGCCACCACCAGGTGGCTGGCGACGGTCCAGGCGGCCGCGGCCCTGCTCGGGCGGCCGGCGGCCCGACCGCCGTGCCTGCCGCCGCTGCCGGAGCGGATCACGCCGGACGCCCTGCCGGACGACGGGTCCGACGATGCCGGCGCCTTCGCTCCCGGGTACGCGCTGGCGGACCTGCCCGAGGAACAGCGCCGCGCGGTCCTGCGCTGGCGTCCGGGCCGCGACGGCCAGCTCGCAGTGGTGGGCGGACCCGGCTCGGGGCGCAGTACCACCTTGCGGGCCCTGGCCCAGGCCGCGGTCCGGGCCGAGGACGCAGGATCCCCGCCCGTCCACCTCCACATCCTCGACGCCGCGGCAACCCTGGCCGGTCCGGTGCGGCGCGGCGGACTGGCCGATGTGGGCTGGCCGCAGCTGGGCACGGTGGTCGTTGCGGACGACACCGAGCGCTGCCACCGGCTGCTGGCCCGGCTCGAAGGGCTGCTGCGCCCGGGCCAACCGGCGCCGCTGGCCGTGCTGCTGCTCGTCGACGGCTGGGAGTCGTTGGTGGAGTGCTGGTCCCGGCTCGACCACGGCCGCGCCGTAGACCACCTGCTGCGGCTGGCCCGGGACGGGGGCAGGGCCGGGCTGTACGTGGCCGCGGCCGGAGGCAAGGCCCTGCTCGGCGGCGCAGCGGCGGCGGTGTTCACCGAGCGGGTGTTGCTGCCGACCGCCGACGAGACCACCGCGATGCTGGCTGGCCTGGCGCCGGCGGACCTGCCGCGACCGTGGCCGCCGGGCCGGGCGATCGCGCTGCGTCGTGGCAGCGCCCCGGTGACCGCCCAGGTGGCCTGGCCCGAGGTCATGACCGCGGCGGACGCCGTCCGGTCGACCGCCCCGCCCACGCAGCCGGTTCGTCTGGCCGCACTGCCCGCCCGAGTGTCCCGGGCGCACCTACCGCGCACGGCGTTCGCCGTCGGCGGGGACGACGCGGCGCCGGTCGCCGTGCCGGCCACGCCGGCCCTGCTCGTCTGCGGCCCCGCGGGGTCGGGACGCTCGACGACGCTGGCGGCCCTGGCGGGCGCCCTGCGGGCGACGGGCACCGCGGTGGTCTGGGACGGCGAGGGCGACCCGAGCGCCGCGGGACTGCGGGCCGCGTTGGCGGCAGTCGCCGACCCGGTGCTACTCCTGGACGCCGGCTGGGCGGAGCGGCCCGGGGTCGAGGAGGTGGCCACGGCCCACCTGGCATCCGGCCCCGGGCGGCGGCTGCGGCTGGTGGTCACCGCCTCCTCGACCGAGGCGATCCTGACCCATCGGGGGCTGCTCGGCCGGGTTCGCGGGCTGCGCGCGGGTCTGCTGCTGGGCGCCCGCGGCGCGGGCGATCCCCCCGTGCTCGGTCCGCGCCTGCCGCCGCTCGACGCGCCGCCGCCCGGTCGCGGCGCCCTGGTTCTTGCTGACGCCTGGATACCGGTCCAGGTGGCGTCGGGCCGGATTGGGAGGACTTGTGGACAAGATCCTTCAATCCCGGGCAGATCGTGTGGAGAACAGTAGCCCAGGGAGCACTCTGTGAGAGACAATGGGTACGGGGTGTAACGCTTTCCCGCCGCGGAGCGATCATCCGATCGGAGGACCCGCCGGGGGCCGTACCGGGGAGGAACGAGCTGGATGACAGTGACCGCCACGCGGGGTACGAACAGGGGCAGAGGGACGACCACGGCTGACGTGGTGGACCTGCGCGTACCCGCCGATCCGGCCTATCTGGCCGTCATCCGCACCGCGACCGCCGGCCTGGCTGCGCGGATGAACCTGACCCTCGACGAGATCGAGGATATGCGCATCGCCGTGGACGAGGCGTGCGTGCTGCTACTGCCCGCAGACCGGGGCGAGGACCAGTTCCTGCACGCCGCCTTCACGATCACCTCGACGGCGCTCGACGTCCAGGTCACCGGGCCGGCCACCGCGCTGCCCGACGGCAGCAACTTCGCCTGGTCGGTGCTCGAGGCCCTGGTCGGGCACGTGGAGACCGGCACCGCCGAGTCGGGCTGCTGGATCCGGCTGACCCACGCCGGCGAACCGGCCTGACCGACCGGCCTCGTTTCCACGCGAGTGGGTCGCCGCTCCTGGGCTAGTCCGGACGCCGGGACCCATCGCCGTCCGGCGGCTCGACGGGCGCCAGCACGTCGTCGCGCAGGACGCCACTGCCCGCGACGATGCACAACACCAGCAGAACGACGCCCAGCCACCACCGTGGGCCGGGTAGGGCCGGGACCGCCACTGCGGCCTGCATCACCTGCCAGACCAGGATCGGGGCGCGGACCCAGCCCCGACCGTTCAGCACGCCACGGGCCAGCGCCGCCAGGGCCACCCCGAGCCCGATCACCATGACGGCCAGGACGGCGGCCGCCAGCTGCTCCGTCGCCTCGGCGATGACCGTCTCCACGGCCAGGTAGACCCCGTAGCCGAGGACCACCACCGCCTCGAGAGCCACGGCCAGTGTGACGACCACCACGGCAGGCGGTCGACCCGGCGCCGGCAAGGACGACGACGTCATCGGGTCAGCATCTCACCGCGGGTTGGCGGAACACCGTGGCCCCCCGCCACGTTGTGTTGATGGTCCACCACGGCGACTTCCCGGGCTTTGAGGGTCGACCCGCAGGTGCCGTCACGGAAAGTAATCAACTATCCGCCTTCACGTGACTAACCGTGGCCTGTCGGTATCCACTGAATAGAGGATGGCTCACGGACCTGCGGCTATTACTCTTCGTAGGTACCCAGTTACTAGTGACCTTGGGTTACAGATAACGGTTGCATGAGGGTCTGTTGAGGGTCAGATCTCTTGTGAAGCCGGGCACAAGAATGTGATTCTGGACGTTGACGAAACCGGGAGCGAGTTGCACGGCTCTCTGGGAGCATCAAATCCCTCACCCATTCGGCGGGGTACACCTCTCCCGTCGACCGCACCACCGATCGGCAACGAGGCCGAGTCACCACCCTTAGACCTGCACCACCTACAACCCGAACCGACGGCCCGACCCCGGGCCAGGGTCTTCGGACCCGTCACCATCGACTGCGCAGACGACTGTGCAACCGACGACCCCCTCGGGGGTGGAGGAGAGAGTCACCTCATGGACTGGCGCCACCGCGCAGCGTGCCTCGATGAGGACCCGGAGCTGTTCTTCCCGATCGGCAACACCGGGCCCGCGCTGCTGCAGATCGACGAGGCCAAAGCCGTCTGCCGTCGTTGCGACGTAGTGGACACGTGCCTTCGCTGGGCTCTTGACACCGGCCAGGACGCCGGTGTGTGGGGCGGCCTGTCCGAGGACGAGCGCCGCGCCCTGAAGCGGCGCAACGCCCGGGCCCGCCGCGCCGGCTGAGCCGGACAGCCCGATCGGACCCGTGACGGGTCCTTCTGCCCGTCACGACGAGACCACGACGGCGGCACCGGTCACCCTCAGGGTGATCCCGGTGCCGCCGTCGTCGTGTCTGGGCTGATCGGGGCTGGGCTGATCGGGGCTGGGCTGATCGAGGCTGGGTTGATCGTGTCTGGGTTGATCGGGGCTGGGTTGATCGGGGCTGGGTTGACCGTGTCGGGGCTGACGGCGCCGGACTGCTGCCCGCGCCCCTGGACCGACCGACCGTGGCCCTCACCGGACTGGCCCCCCGGGCGCAGCGCCACGTCGACGACCACCTCGGTCCCGCCGCCGACCACCGGGTGCCAGGAGATCCGCCCCCTCATCTCGCCGCCGACCAGGGCCTGGACGATCTGGGTACCCAACCCGTCCGCGCCGGGCTGGAAGCCCTCGGGCAGCCCCTGCCCGTCGTCGCGCACCACAATCCGCAGGGCCCGGCCCTGTCGCAGGGCGACCACAGTCACCTGGCCACCGCCTCCGGCAAGGCCGTGCTCGACCGCGTTGGCGACGAGCTCGGTGAGCACCAGGGCGAGCGGGGTCGCGTTGGCCGCCTCGAGCTGGTCGAAGGTGCCCTCCCGCCGGACCGTGACCGTGCCGGACGCCGTCGCCGACCGGGCCAGCTCGACCGCCAGGGACACGGTGCGGTCGACGACCTGGTCGAAGTCGACCCGCTCCCCCAGCCCCTCGGACAGGATCTCGTGCACCATCGCGATCGTCGACACCCGGCGCATCGCCTCGTGCAGGGCGCTCTGCCCGTCCGGGGAGGACAGCCGACGCGCCTGCAGACGCAGCAGGGCGGCGACGGTCTGCAGGTTGTTCTTGACCCGGTGGTGGACCTCGCGGATGGTCGCGTCCTTGCTCAGCAGCTCCCGCTCCCGGCGGCGCAGCTCGGTGACGTCGCGGATCAGCACCACCGAGGCGATCCGCCGCCCGCCGCGCGTCAACGGGATCGCTCGCAGCGACAGCGCCGCCCCGTGTGCCTCGATGTCACTGCGCCACGGCACCCGCCCGGCCAACACGAGCGGCAACGACTCGTCCACCCGGTCGGCCACGCCGTCCGCCGACGCCGTCCCGGCCCCGCTCGGCACGACGATCACCGGGGTCAGGATGTCGGCCAGGGACTGGCCGGTGATGTCACCGACGTATCCGGCCCGGTGCAGCGCGGACGTCGCGTTCGGGGTGCCGTAGGCGACGCACCCCTGCGCGTCCAGCCGGATCAGCCCGTCCCCGACCCGTGGCGCGCCGCGGCGCGGGCCCGTGCCGTCCTCCTTCGCCGGGAACTCGCCGTCCGCGACCATCCGGGCCAGGTCGTCGGCACACTGCAGGTAGGTCAGCTCCAGCCGGCTCGGGGTCCGGGTCGCGCCGAGGTTGGTGTGCCGGCTCAGCACGCCCAGCAGCTTGCCCCGGCGCTCGACCGGGATCGCCTCCTGGCGCACCGGCACGTCGTCGTTCCAGTGCGGATCGCGGTCCCGAACGGGACGGCGCTCCCGCCAGGCCGTGGTCACCAAGGGGTTCGCCGCCGCGGTGGTGATCTTGCCCACCAGGTCGTCGTGGAACGCGGTCGGCCCGGTGCTCGGCCGGCACTGGGCGACCACCAGCCATTCCTGGCCCTCGCGCAGCGGCACCCATAGGACCAGGTCGGCGAAGGACAGGTCGGACAGCAGCTGCCAGTCGCCGACCAGCAGGTGCAGCCACTCCACGTCCGGCGGCGGCAGGTCGACCGCGCTGACTAGCAGGTCACTGAGCGTGGGCATGCGGCCAGCCTCTCAGGTCCGGCGGCGACCCGGACCGCCGACCCGGGTCACGCCTGCCGCGACCACCTCGGCCGACTCACCCGGTGCTGCGCACCACGCTGCGCAGGGTGCGCAGGGCCACCGACAGCGAGGCCAGGTCGTTGCGCTCATGCCGGCGGACCTCGTCGAGGGTCTGCACCGCCCGGGCCACCCCCGCGCTGTTGGCCTGCTCCCAGGCCGCGATTCGCTCCAGCGGCTCCATCGGCAGGTTCGGCGAGAGGGTCAGCACCGAGACGGTCAACGACTCCAGGGCCGCGTACAGGTCGTAGCGCAGCGCGGCCCGGGCCAGGGAGCGCCACCGATCGGAACGATCCAGCTCGGAGATCCGGGTGAGCATCTCGTCGACCCCGTACCGCTCGGACAGCGTCGTGTAGACCGGCGCCACCTCGGCCGGCTCGGAGTCGACCTGGGCCGAGATCTCGGTGATGTCGAGCAGCTGGAACTCGTTGAGCAGCGCCGCACCGCGCAGCGCCAGCTCGTCCGGCACCCCGAGCCGTTCCAGGTCCTGGGCACCGGCCAACAGCTGACGCCGCTCGATGCCCACGGCCAGCTCGGGCATCCTGGGGCCGAGCTCGGCCACGACGGGCGCGAAGCGGGCGATCTCCGCCCCCACCTCGATGGTCGCCGCCCGGGTCTGCAGGAACCAACGCACGGACCGGTCCAGCATCCTGCGGAAGGCGAGGTACAGGGCGGTCTGGGCCTCGGTCGGGACCTGGTTGTCCAGCGCCTCCACCCGGGCCACGAAGTCCCGCAGGCCGAACACTTCCCGACACACCGTGTAGGCGCGGGCGATCTGCGCTGTGGACGCACCGGTCTCCTCGTGCGCCCGGTAGGCGAAGGTGATCCCGCCGCGGTTGACCATCTCGTTGACCAGGCAGGTGGTGATCAGCTGCCGGCGCAGCGGGTGCTCGGCGAACAGGTCCCCGTACCGTTCGGTGAGCTGGCCGGGGAAGTAGTCGCGCAGGGTGACCTCGAACCAGTCCTCGTCGGGGAGCCCGGAGGCCAGGATGTCCTGGGTCAGAGAGATCTTGGCGTAGGCGACCAGCACCGAGAACTCCGGGGAGGTCAGCCCGGCGCCGACCTCGTGGCGCTCGGCGAGCGTCCCGTCGTCCGGCAGGAACTCCAGACCACGGTCCAGCAGCCCAGCCGACTCCAGCGCGCGCATGAACCGCTGATGCACGTTGAGCATCGAGTGCGTCTGCTTGCGGGCGTTGCCGAGCAGCACGTTCTGCTCGTAGTTGTCGCGCAGCACCAGCTCGGCCACGTCGTCGGTCATCGCGGCGAGCAGCTCGCCCCGTTGCTTGTCGGTCAGGTCACCGGCGGCCACCACCCGGTCGAGGAGGATCTTGATGTTCACCTCGTGGTCGGAGCAGTCCACACCCGCGGAGTTGTCGATGGCGTCGGTGTTGATCCGTACTCCGCTCAGCGCCGCCTCGATCCGGCCCAGCTGGGTGAACCCGAGGTTGCCGCCCTCGCCGACGACCAGGCAGCGCAGGTCGCGCCCGTCGATCCGGATCGCGTCGCTCGCCTTGTCGCCGACCTCGGCGTGGCTCTGCGAGGAGGCCTTCACGTAGGTGCCGATCCCTCCGTTCCACAGCAGGTCGACCGGAGCCTTGAGGATCGCAGTGATCAGCTCGGCCGGGGTCAACGCCTCCACGCCCTGGTCCAGACCCAGACGTTCTGCCACCTGCGCGGTGATCGGGACCGACTTGGCGGTACGCGGGTAGACCCCGCCGCCCGCAGAGATCAGGGACGTGTCGTAGTCGGCCCAGGAGGAGCGGGGCAGCGCGAACAGCCGCTGCCGCTCGGCGAAGGAGGCGGCGGCGTCCGGGTCGGGGTCCAGGACGACGTGCCGGTGGTCGAAGGCTGCGACCAGCCGGATGTGCTCGGACAGGAGCATCCCGTTGCCGAAGACGTCGCCGCTCATGTCGCCGACGCCGACGACGGTGAACTCCTCGGTCTGGGTGTCGCGGCCCATCTCCCGGAAGTGCCGCTTCACGCTCTCCCAGGCGCCCTTGGCAGTGATGCCCATCGTCTTGTGGTCGTAGCCCACCGACCCACCCGAGGCGAAGGCGTCGCCGAGCCAGAACCCGTAGTCCTTGGCCACCGAGTTGGCGATGTCGGAGAACGTCGCGGTGCCCTTGTCTGCGGCGACCACGAGGTAGGTGTCGTCCCCGTCGTGACGGACCACCCGCGGTGGCGGCACCACGGTGCGGGCCAGCGCGCCGTCCTCGGCCTGGGTGATGGCGAGGTTGTCGGTGACGTCGAGCAGCCCGCTGATGAACGTCGTGTAGCAGTCGATGCCGGCTTGCAGCCAGGCATCCCGGTCGGCCGCCGGGTCGGGCAGCCGCTTGCCGACGAACCCGCCCTTGGCCCCGCTGGGCACGATCACGGCGTTCTTGACCATCTGCGCCTTGACCAGGCCGAGCACCTCGGTGCGGAAGTCCTCCAGCCGGTCGCTCCAGCGCAGCCCGCCCCGGGCCACGGACCCGAACCGCAGGTGCACACCCTCGACCCACGGCGCGTAGACGAAGATCTCGAACGCCGGGCGCGGGGCAGGCAGGTCCGGGATGGCCGTCGGCTCGAGCTTGAGCGAGATGTAGTCCTTGCGCGCGCCGTCAGCGGAGAGCTGGAACGCGTTGGTGCGCAACGTCGCCTGCACCAGGCTGAGCAGGGCCCGCAGGATCCGGTCGTGGTCCAGGCTCTCGACGGCGTCCAGCTGCCGGCTGACCTTCTCGACCAGCTGCGAACAAGCCTGTTTCCGGGCCGCCGCGCCGTCCTCGGTGTCGTCGTAGGCCGACGGGTCGAACCGGACGGCGAACAGCTCGACCAGGCTGCGGGTGATCGCCACGTTGGCCCGCAGGCAGCGCTCGATGTAGTCCTGGCTGAACGTCGCCCCGGTCTGGCGCAAGTACTTGGCGTAGGCACGCAGCACGACGACCTGCCGCCAGTTGAGCCCGGCCAGAAGAACCAGCCGGTCGAACCCGTCGCTCTCGGCCCGTCCGGTCCAGGCGGCGGAGAAGGCATCGCAGAACTCCCCGCGGGAGGTGTCCGGGTCGATGACGTCACCGGAGTAGCGCAGCCCGAAGTCGTAGATGTAGGCGAGGGCGTCCTGCAGCTCGAGCACGTAAGGCCGCTCGTCCACCACCTCGACGCCGAGGTTGGCCAGGTAGGGCAGCACGGCGGTCAGGGACAGCGGGGCCAGCCGGTAGAGCTTGAACCGGCGCTCGGTGGGCACCGCACCGACCGGGGCGTACAGGTTCATCGCGATCGCGTGCTCGGCGCTGAGGTCGCTGCCGGCGACGGGGCTTCCCTCCGGGAGGGTCCCGGAGGCGACCGCCGCGGACAGCTCCTCCAGGCGGCGCAGGTCGGCCACCGCGACCCGGGCGGAGAAGTCCTCCTTGTAGCCCTCCGGGAAGGCCGCCCCCCAGCGCCGGCGCAGCTTGGCGGCCTCACCCTCGCCGGTCTCGGCGAGCAGGGCCTCGGCGAGATCCTCGTCCCAGGTGCGGGTGGCCTCGACCAACCTCTGCTCGAGCTCGGTGGGCTCGATGTCGGGCAGCGGCACGGTCGGGTCGACCCGGACCACGACGTGCAGCCGGGCCAGGGCCGACTCGCCGACCCGGGCGGTGTAGTCGACGGAGGTGGCGTCGAAGGCGTCTTCGAGGATCCTGATCACCTTCAGCCGGACCGCCGTGGTGTACCGGTCGCGCGGCAGGTACACCAGACAGGACACGTAGCGGCCGTAGGCGTCCCGGCGCAGGAACAGCCGGGTCCGGCGACGCTGCTGCATGTCCATGACCGACCGGGAGATCGCGGCCAGGTCATCGACGGAGATGTCGAACAGCTCGTCGCGCGGGTAGGTCTCCAGGATCTCGGCCAGGTCCTTGCCGGAGTGGCTCTCCTCCGGGAAGCCAGAGCGCTTCAGCATCTCGGCGACCTTGCGGGCCACGACCGGGATCCGCTTGACACTGTCGGTGTAGGCGCTGGCCGCGAACAGGCCGAGGAAGCGGCGCTCGCCGATCACCTCGCCCTGGGCGTCGAATGACTTGATGCCGATGTAGTCGAGGTAGACGTTGCGGTGCACGGTGGCCCGCGAGTTGGCCTTGGTGATGACCAGCAGCGTCTTCTCATGCGCCTTCGCCCGGGCCGCGGCGCCCATCCGCTCGAAGCTGCGGCTGGCCCTCTGGTCGTGGCGCAGGATGCCCAGCCCGGTCCCCGGCTCGGCGACGAGCAGCTCGTTGCCGTCCCGCTCGGACAGGTGGTACTCGCGGTAGCCGAGGAAGGTGAAGTGGGCGTCGGCCAGCCAGGTCAGCAGCCGACGGGCCTCGGTGACGTCGTCAGCCGGAATGCCGACCGGCGGTTTCTGCTCGAGGTCCTGCACGACCTGAGCCACGCGGTCCATCATCCGTGGCCAGTCCTCGACGGCGACTCGCACGTCCTCGAGGACGGCCGAGACCGATGCCCTGAGCTGCTCCAGCCGGGCCGGGTCACTCTGCCGGTCGATCTCGAGGTGCATCCACGACTCGACGACGCTGTCCTCGGGGTGCTTGCCCTCCTGCCAGGCTGTCATGCCCATGTCCAGCACCTCGAGCAAGGCACCGGTGACGTCGCGGCGCACCACGATCTGCGGGTGCACGATCAGGTGGATGGCGCACTCCTGCCGGTTCAGCTCGGCGATCACCGAGTCGACCAGGAAGGGCATGTCGTCGGTGACGATCTCGATCACCGAGTGCCCGGTGGACCAGGCGTTCTGCTCGACGGTCGGGGTGAAGGCCCGCACCTTGGCCGTGGCCTGGGCTCGATGAGCGGCCAGCTGCTGGTGCGACAACGCCGCGCCGGCCAGGTCGACCGCGTCCCAGCTGCGCATCTCCTCGACCGGCATGTGCCGGTAGTAGCGATCCAGCAGCCGGGCGAGCTGGTCGCGCTCGGCGGGACTGCCCTGGCGGTCACCGACGTCACCGGCCCGCTCGAGCATCGCGGACCGTTCCTTCTCCAGCTGCTGCGCGGGATGCGGGGTCATGTCAGCGGCCTCCTGATGTACGCGCCGTTGGGCACGTGACGGACGTCCCTCGAGGTTACCGATCTGGCCGGGGCTCGGCCGGGCCCGCGCCGGGCTTTCTGCGCAGGCCACCGGTCGGTTGGGGTAGCGGTTCGGTCAGGGACATCGCGATGACATCGGCGGGCGCCCCCCGCCGGTTCAGTGGTCGCGGGAGGTGAGGTGCCTTCGCCGGTCAGCACCCGGAGTCGTCGAGCCACTCCCGGCCAGTGCGCTCCTCGACCCGGATCGCCGCCCGGATCGCCGACTCCGCCGACCTCTCGATCTTGCCCCCGATCAGCGGCACCGAGGCCTTGAGGTCACCGTCCACCTCGTAGACGGTGCCGTCTCCGAAGGGGCGCAGCGACACCTCACCGGTCAGCTGCACCGGAACGCCGCTGAGCTGCACCACGATCCTGCCGTGCCGGGCACCGGAGGCGTCGGCGGGTTGCCAGTCGCCTCGCTCGGCCACCCGCACCGCGCCGCCGACGAAGCGGCGCATGAACTCCGGCACCTCGTCACTGGGCAGCGTTCGGTGGGTGGTGACGTTCGCGGTGTCGTCGGCGTAGGTCTGCACCTCGACCTCGTAGGCCAGGGAGCCGGTTGCAGCGCACTTGAGCTCCTGGAACTCCCGGTTCGTGATCATTCTGAACACGGCCTCCGGAGACGCGCCCGGGTAGTTGATCTCCGCGCTGAGGTGCATGGGCGTGACAATAGTGCTCCGCCGGCTTCGAGGAGACGGGTGCAGCCCATCACTGGGCGCGGCCGGGCGCGACCGGGTCGGCGGCGCAGGAGGCCAGGGTCAGCACGGCGCCGGCCACTGCGGCCGGGTCGACCAGGTGGTGCAGGTGGCCGCCTCGGCCAGACCAGCAAGGGTGCCGGCGCAGCTCGGGCGGCGCCAGGGCGGCGCGGCCCGCTGCCGGCGGCAGTGCGGCGTCCATGAAGACCGTGACCGCGGCTCGGCCCGCCCGGGCCGCTGCGGGCGTGTAGTGGCCGGCGTTGGAGTGCGCGACGAGTACTGCGGCGTCGGTCCCCTTCAGCGCCGCCGTGACAGCCCGAGGCACCTCATCGGCGGTTCCCTTCCGCGCGATCGGTGCGGCGACCTCAGCCCATGTGCGGGTAGCGGTGGGCCCGCGGGGGCACAAAAGTCTCCTTGATCGACCGGGTCGAGGTCCACCGCACCAGGTTCTGCGCAGCCCCGGCCTTGTCGTTCGTGCCGGAGGCCCGGGCCCCGCCGAACGGCTGCTGGCCGACGACGGCTCCGGTCGGCTTGTCGTTGATGTAGAAGTTGCCCGCCGCGTAGCGCAGCACGTCGGTGGCCCTGGCGATGGCCGCGCGGTCCTGGGAGATGATCGAGCCGGTCAGCGCGTACGGCGCGATCGACTCCATCTGGGCCAGCATCCTGTCGTAGGCACGGTCGGGGTAGACGTGGACGGCCAGGATCGGGCCGAAGTACTCGGTGGTGAGCATCTCGTCGCCCGGCTCGGACACCTCGGCGACGGTGGGCCGCACGAAGTAGCCGTGCGAGTCGTCGTAGGTGCCCCCGGCGACCACGGTGATGTCCGAGGAGGCATGGGCCCGGTCGATCGCCGCCCGATGACCGGCGAAGGCCGCGCCGTCGATCACCGCCCCCATGAAGTTGCCGAACTCGGTGACCGGACCAACCGCCAGCGAGTCCACCTCGGCGGCCAGCTCGTCACGCAGCCGCTTCCACAGCGAACGCGGCACATAGGCACGAGAGGCCGCCGAGCACTTCTGCCCCTGGTACTCGAAGGCTCCACGCACCATCGCGGTGCGCAGCACGTCGAGGTCGGCGGAGGGGTGGGCGACGATAAAGTCCTTGCCGCCGGTCTCCCCCACCAGGCGCGGGTAGGTCCGGTAGACGTCCAGGTTCTCGGCGACGCTGCGCCAGAGCAGCTTGAACGTCGGGGTGGAGCCGGTGAAGTGGATCCCGGCCAGGTCCTCATCGCTCAGCGCGACCGCCGAGACCGCCCTGCCGTCCCCGGTGACCAGGTTGATCACTCCGGGCGGCAGCCCGGCCGCCTCGAGCAGGCGCATGGTGAAGTGGGCGGCGAACATCTGGGTATGTGCCGGCTTCCACAGCACAACGTTGCCCATCAGCGCGGGCGCGGTGGGCAGGTTGCCGCCGATCGCGGTGAAGTTGAACGGCGTGATCGCGTACACGAACCCCTCGAGCGGGCGGTGGTCGGTACGGTTCCACACGCCCTTGCTGTTGGCCATCGGCTGCTCGGCGAGCACCTCGCGGGCGAAGTGGACGTTGAACCGCCAGAAGTCGATCAGCTCACAGGCGGAGTCGATCTCGGCCTGGTAGGCAGTCTTGGACTGGCCGAGCATGGTCGCGGCGTTCAGCACCTGACGCCACGGACCGGACAGCAGCTCGGCCGCCTTGAGGAAGACCGCGGCGCGGTCGTCGAAGGACAGGTCGCGCCATCCCGGTGCGGCCGCCCTCGCTGCCTCCAGCGCCGAGGCGGCGTCGTCCGGGGTGGCGGCCTTCACGGTGCCGAGCACCTCGCGGTGGGCATGCGGCTGGACGACGTCGACCTGGCGCCCGCTGCCCATCACCTGGCGTCCGCCGACCGTCATCGGCAGGTCGATCGGGGTGGCCGCCAGGTCCTTCAGCGCGGTTTCCAGGTCCGTCCGCTCAGGGGAGCCGGGCGCGTAGTCGAGGATCGGCTCGTTGACCGGGGCGGGAACCCGGCTCACGCCGTCGATGGCACGGTGCATGGCGGGGGACCTCCTCGTCCGGACGGCCTGACCCGCCGACCCTAGCCGCCGGGCATCGACCGCGCAGGTCAGGTCGGCGAGGCCGTCCGCAGTTCCGCCCGTGCGGGGCACCGGGCCCGGGCGCGTTCAGATCAGGTCGACGACCTCGCTGACGTCGTACCAGGCCAGCTCATGCGCGGCTGCCTCGTCGAGGGCGAACAGCGCGTCCTCGTCGCCGGCATCGGCGGCGGCCAGCGAGCCCACCGCCTCGGCCACCGCCGGTCGAGCCTCGTCACTGTCCAGGTGCACGCTGGCCACCTTCGCCAGCGGAACCGTGCAGGTGAGCCGGACCGCGGAGCGGTAGCCGGGCGCGGCGCCGTCCGGACCGATCGGCGCGATGCAGGTGGGGTCGACGTCGGCGGCGACCACGACCCGCCGGTTCTCGTACCGCTCCAAGGCCGCCATCTCGAGACGGAGTAACCGCAGCGAGGCCTGGGCCGCCTCGGCGAACGCGGCGTACTCCAGCTCCTCGGTGTCGCCCTCGGTGTACCACTCCCGCACCGCCGGGGTGACCGCGTGGGCGGCGTGCCCGGCGTCGAACCGGCCCGCCACGTACGCGCTGGCCAGGGTCGCCAGGGTCACCGGGAGGTAGACGCGGGTCACCGGCGCCCCATCGGGAGTGACGCGTGGGCAGGCACGGGCTCCATCTTGGACGAAGGACGGGGGGCGGCGCACGGGTTCGCGCCGGGACGTCGGCTGTCGGCTCAGCCGCTCCCGCCGCCACGCCGGCGGCGCGGCGGCCGAGGCCTGGTCGCGACCGCGTCCAGGGTCTCGGCCACGGAGTCGAACAGGCACTGCCCGAGCACATCCAGATCGGGCATGGAGTCCCGGTCGCCGTTGAGGCCATAGTAGAGGCAGCCGTCGTAGGAGGTCAGCCCGATGCTCAGGGCCTGGCCGCGGGCCAGCGGGATCACCGGGAACGTCGCGGTCATCTGCGCGCCGTCCAGGAACAGCGGCGACTGGGGCCCGGGCACGTTGGTGACCACCAGGTTGAACATGTGCCGGGTCAGGCCACTGGCCACCCGGGCGCCGAGGGAGTGCAGCGTCGGTGGCGCGAAGCCGGCGATGTCCGCGATGGCCTGCGCGTCCAGGCCGTGCCCGGCGTCGCGGTGGGCCTTGGTCTGGTAGGTGACCTGGTGCAGCCGCATGACCGGGCTGGCCTCCCCCGTAGGCAGGTCGATGAGCAACGAGGAGACCCGGCTGCCCATCGCCCCGGGCCGGGCACCGTCAGCCAGCCGCACGCTCATCGGCACCAGGGCCCGGACGACGCTGGCCGGCGGGACCGGCTCGCCCCGGGCCAGCAGCCAGGACCGCAGCGCACCGGCCACCACGGCCAGCACCACGTCGTTCACGGTGGTCACCACCGATCGCCGCCCGGCCGAGCCACCGCCCTGGCCGGCAGACGTTCCGCCCCGACCGGAGGCCCCGGACCGCTGGACCCGCAGACGGTTCCGGATCGTGCGGTAGTCCTCCAGGTCGGTGGCCACCATCCGGAACCGACGCCGCTCGCCGATCTCACGGTTCAGCGGGCTGCGCTGCGGCGGGTTGGTCGCGGTCCGGGCTGCGACGCTGAGCCCGCCGAGGGCCTCGACGGTCTTGGCTGCGGTCGCGGTGAGGTCGCCCAGACCCGCGCGCATCGTCTCCCACACCCGCGTGGGACGGCGGATCGAGTCCACCACCGCACCGGCCAGCAGCTCGACGGAGGTCGGTTCGGGGGCCGGGTGCCAGGCCTGCGGCGGGTGCTCGTGCGGGTTCGCGTCCTCGTCAAGCACCACCTGTCCCAGGTCCACCGCGTGCACCCCGTCGACCAGGGCCTGGTGCACCTTGGTGATCACCGCGAACCGGTCGCCGTCCAGACCGTCCACGACCGTCATCTCCCACAGCGGCCGGGAGCGGTCCAGCTGGCGGGCCTGGATCCGGGCGACCAGGTCCTCGAGCTGTTCGGTGGTCCCGGGGCGAGGCAGGGTGACACCGCGGATGTGGGCCGCGATGTCGAAGTGCTCGTCGTCCACCCAGACCGGGTTCGCCATCCGGATCGGGACCCAGCGCACCTTCTGCCGATAACGCGGCACGAACGCCACCCGCGCGGCAACGTGGTCCACCAGCCGTCCCAAATCCAGGCCGCCGTCGGGAGCGGCGAAGATCATCACCGAGCCGACGTGCATGGCTGTGGTCGGCTCCTCCAGGTAGAGGAACGACACGTCGAGCGGACTGAGCCGGACCGGCACGCTCTCCTCCTTGACCTGGGGCCTGTGGCCTGCGCCGCCGTGGGCTGGGCTCGCGGGACGCCGCGCTGGATCAGCCGTCGCGGCGCTCGCCTGCGCACATCTTCCCAGAGGACCCCGCCTCGAGCAGTCCGCCGACCATCTCCCCGAGCCGGGTCACGGTGTCGGCCCGGTCGACGTGGTGGATGACGAGCAGGCCGAGCGCGGCGGCGGCCTCGACGTTGCGGGACATGTCGTCGACCATGACGCACTGGGCGGCCGGCAGGTCGAGCTCGGCAAGGGTGTGCCGGAAGATCGCCGGCTCGGGCTTGCGCATCCCCACCCGACCGGAGATGACGACTGCGTCGAAGAGCCCGTCCCACAGCGCGTCCGGATAGCACTCCCCCCAGCTGTTGGACAGGAGCGCGGTACGGATCCCGGCCTCCCGGGCCGTGCGCACCAGGTCGATCATCACCGCGTCCAGCTCGGCCAGGCCTGCGAGCATCCGCTTCAGCAGGCCCTCGGGGCGGACCGTGCTGCCCCGCCGGGCCAGCTCGGCGACCAGCAGCTTCTCGAACTCCTCGGGGCTGGCCTCCCCACGTTCCAGCCGGTGGGACGGCGACGTCTTCCCGGTCCGCTCCTCCTGCTGGAGCCAGCTCCGCAGGACGTCGCGGAGGTGGCTGGGGTCGACCTGCTCACTGCGCGCCCACTGCGGGATCACCGATTCCAGGGGAGCGGTCAGCACGCCGCCCCAGTCCAGGATCAGCCCCTTGACGTCAGAGTCGACGACTGTCCGCACACCCGCCACGACATGCCCTCCTCAGCTGCGTCAGGTCACTGCCGTCGATCGGTCCGGCCCCGGCTGTCACGGACCGGCCCCGGAGCGGACCTTCACCTGTCATGACGCTCACCCCGGCTCCCGCCCAGGCCGACGCTACCTTCCCGGTCGGGCTCCGGCGAGGCGCGAACCGGACGCACTCTCCCGGCGTCCCCCGGCCCGCCGACCCCAGTCTGCGCCGCATCCCGTTGCCGGACGTGTACCCGGCGCCGGGTGCCCAGACCGCCGCCTGTCCCGGGCAGGTGGCTCTGCCCCTAGACGGCCTCCGGCCCGCGCCCGCGGTCGAGACGCGGTCGGGGGACGGCGCGCTGCCCGAGCCGCGTCGTTGGGCCGCCCAGTTCGTCCAGGCCGCGGTCGAGGTCGGGCAGGGTCGACGCCCCCCGGGGCAGCTGGCCCGGTGGTCCAGCCGCGAGGTCCAGCAGATCCTCGAACGCCGACACCGCCTGTCCCGACGCCAGGGGCCGGTCGCCGCCGGCAGGCCGGTCCACGTGCGCGCCGTCCACCTGGGTCGCCCGAGCCAGGGCGTCGTCGAGGTGGCCGCGGTGGTCGGTGACGCCCGTCGGCTACGGGCCGCCGCAATCCGCCTGCAGGACGCCGGTGGCCGGTGGCGGGTGACCGCCCTGGAACTCGGCTGACCCGCCGTGGCAGAGGTCAGCCGAGCTGGTCCAGCACAGCGTTGAACGTCGCGGACGGACGCATCACGGCGTCGGTCATGTCCACGTCGGGCCGGTAGTACCCACCGATGTCGACCGGTGAGCCCTGCACGCCGATCAGCTCGGCTGCGATCTTCTCCTCGTTCTCGCCGAGCGCGGCGGCCACCGGCGCGAACAGCTCGGCCAGCTCGGGGTCCGTGGTCTGCTCGGCGAGCTCTTTGGCCCAGTACAGGGCCAGGTAGAAGTGGCTACCCCGGTTGTCGATGCCGCCCAGCCGGCGCGTCGGGGACTTGTTCTCGTTCAGCAGCGTGCCGGTGGCGGCGTCCAGGGTGTCGGCCAGCACCTGGGCCCGGGCGTTGTCGGCGGCAGCGGCGAGGTGCTCGAAGCTGACGGCCAGGGCGAGGAACTCGCCGAGACTGTCCCAGCGCAGGTAGTTCTCCTTGAGCAGCTGCTGGACGTGCTTGGGGGCGCTGCCGCCGGCTCCGGTCTCGAACAGACCGCCCCCGTTGATCAGCGGGACGACGGAGAGCATCTTCGCGCTGGTGCCCAGCTCGAGGATCGGGAACAGGTCGGTCAGGTAGTCGCGCAGCACGTTGCCGGTCACCGAGATGGTGTCCTGGCCGCGCCGGATCCGCTCCAGGGAGAACGCCGTGGCCTCGGCAGGCGCCATGATCTCGATCTGCAGCCCGTCGGGGTCCTGCTCGGGCAGGTAGGCGTTGACCTTCTCGATGAGGTTGGCGTCGTGAGCGCGGCCGGCGTCGAGCCAGAACACCGCCGGGTCGCCGGTCGCCCGGGCCCGCACGACGGCCAGCTTGACCCAGTCCCGGATCGCGACGTCCTTGGTCTGGCAGGCCCGCCAGATGTCGCCGGCGGCGACCTGGTGCTCGAGGAGTACCTCTCCGGCGCCGTTCACCACCCGGACGACGCCGTCGGTCGGCATCTCGAAGGTCTTGTCGTGGCTGCCGTACTCCTCGGCGGCCTTGGCCATCAGTCCGACGTTCGGCACCGAGCCCATGGTGGTCGGGTCGAAGGCACCATGAGCGCGGCAGTCCTCGATCACCCTCTGGTAGACCCCGGCGTAGCTGGAGTCCGGGATCACCGCAAGGGTGTCGGCCTCCTGCCCGTCGGGGCCCCACATGCGGCCCGAGGTGCGGATCATCGCCGGCATCGAGGCATCGACGATGACGTCACTGGGCACGTGCAGGTTGGTGATGCCGCGGTCGGAGTCGACCATGGCCAGGCGGGGCCCGTCGGCCAGCTCGGCCTCGAACGAGGCCTTGATCTCAGCGCTGTTGGGCAGGGCGTCCAGGCCGGCCAGGATCGAGCCGAGGCCGTTGTTGGGGTTCAGCCCGGCGGCGGCCAGATCGGCGCCATAGCGCTCGAAGGTCGTCGGGAAGAAGGCTCGGACGACGTGCCCGAAGATGATCGGGTCGGAGACCTTCATCATCGTGGCCTTCAGGTGGACCGAGAACAGCACGCCCTCGTCCTTGGCCCGGCGGACCGCCTTGGTGAGGAACTCCCGCAGCGATGCCACCCGCATCACGGTGGCGTCGATGACCTCACCGGGCAGGACCGCAATCTCGTCCTTGAGCACGGTCGTCGTGCCGTCGGCGCCGACCAGCTCGATCCGCAGTGTGTCATCGGCGCCCACCACCACCGACGCCTCGTTGGATCGGAAGTCGTCGGCGCCCATGGTGGTCACGTTGGTCTTCGACTGCGGTGCCCACGGGCCCATCGCGTGAGGGTGGGCGCGCGCGTAGCTCTTCACCGACGCCGGGGCCCGCCGGTCGGAGTTCCCCTCCCGCAGAACGGGGTTGACCGCACTGCCCTTGATCTTGTCGTACCGGGACCGGACGTCGCGGCCCTGGTCGTCGGTCGGCTCGTCGGGGTAGTCCGGCAGGTCATAGCCCTTGCCCTGCAGCTCGGCGATGGCGGCCTTGAGCTGCGGGATCGACGCGGAGATGTTCGGCAGCTTGATGATGTTGGCCTCGGGGCGGGTGGCCAGCTCACCGAGCTCGGCGAGGGCGTCGCCCACCCGCTGGTCCTCGGGCAGCCGGTCGGCGAAGACGGCCAGGATCCGTCCGGCGAGAGAGATGTCCCGGGTGTCCACACGAACCCCGGCGGTGCCTGCGTAGGCCCGCACGATCGGCAGCAACGAGTGGGTGGCCAGCGCGGGCGCCTCGTCGGTGTAGGTGTAGAAGATCGTCGCGTCGCTCACCCATAGCTCCTTCGCTGACCGGTCGGTCGGTATCCGTGCGGCCCGGCGCGGGCCTCGGCGTGCCCAGATGTCTCGACGTCAAGATATCGCGCCGGTGTCCTCGACGGGCACGCCTCGCGGTCGTCCGGTTCACGGTTCGACCTCCGTCGCGGCGGTGCCGCTCCAACCCTAGAGCGCAGCGGTCCGGGCACAGAAGCGGCGCCGACCGGTGAGCCGACCGGAGCCGGATCAGCGACGATCGGCCGCCGCAGGGGGACCGAGCGCCCCGGCGACCCACCGGCACCACGGTGGCCGCTCGGCGCAGCGCCCCGACCCGTGCCTTAGGACACACCAGGCCTACGGGTTGCATTGCTAGGTTCACGGTTAGGTTCGCCGCCGGGGGGTCGACCGCCGCCGGCCGCCATCAGCGTCAGCCCAGAGAAGTCAACCCAGATGAGTCAACCCGCACCTGAGGAAGGGACCAGCCCTGTGAGCGCTACTCCCGTCAAGGTCGCCGTCACCGGCGCCGCCGGCCAGATCGGCTACAGCCTGCTGTTCCGGATCGCCGCCGGAGACCTGCTCGGCAAGGACACTCCCGTCGAGCTGCGCCTGCTGGAGATCACCCCGGCGCTGCCGGCCCTCGAGGGCGTGGTGATGGAGTTGGACGACTGTGCCTTCCCGAACCTGGTCAACGTGGAGATAGGCGACGACGCCACCAAGGTCTTCGACGGGGTCAACCTCGCCCTGCTCGTCGGTGCGCGGCCGCGGACCAAGGGTATGGAGCGCGGCGACCTGCTCGAGGCCAACGGGGCGATCTTCACCGCCCAGGGCAAGGCGCTCAACGACCACGCAGCCTCCGACGTGCGGATCGGAGTGACCGGCAACCCGGCCAACACCAACGCGCTGATCGCGATGCGCAACGCCCCCGACATCCCGACCGACCGGTTCTCGGCGCTGACCCGCCTCGACCACAACCGGGCCATCTCCCAGCTGGCCGCCAAGACCGGCGCCGCGGTCACCGAGATCACGAAGATGACGATCTGGGGCAACCACTCCGCGACGCAGTACCCCGACCTGTTCCACGCTGCGGTCGGTGGGCGGAACGCCGCGGAGGTCGTGGACGACCAGGCCTGGATCGAGAACGACTTCATCCCCACCGTGGCCAAGCGCGGCGCCGCAATCATCGAGGCCCGCGGCTCGTCCTCAGCGGCCAGCGCCGCGTCGGCGACCATCGACGCCGCCCGGGACTGGCTGGGGGGCAGCCCTGAGGGCAACTGGGTATCGATGGCCGTGCTGTCCGACGGCTCCTACGGGGTCGCCGAGGGCATCGTCTCCTCGTTCCCGATCACCACGTCGAACGGCAACTGGCAGATCGTCCAGGGCCTGGAGATCAACGACTTCTCCCGCGTCAGGATCGACGCCTCGGTCGCTGAGCTGTCCGATGAGCGCGAGGCGGTCACCGCCCTCGGTCTCATCTCATAGCCGCCAACCGCTCGCCCCACACTCTGCCGACGGCCAGCGTGCACGGCCGAACGCCCGAACGCCCAAGAGCAGCCACCTCCACACACAGTGATCTCCACGGCCACTGTGGAGATCAGCGTGCGTGTCCCCGGTCGCCAGGGCAACCACACCCGCACACGGTGATCTCCACGACCACCGTGAAGATCAGCGTGCGTGTCCCCGGTCGCCAGGGCCACACCCGCACACGGTGTCCCCGGTCGCCAGGGCACACCCGCACACAGTGATCTCCACGACCACCGTGAAGATCAGCGTGAGCGGCACTGTGGAGATCAGCGTGCGTCGTTCGGGCTGTCCTGGGTCGGATCGGCGGGATCGGCATGGTCCGGCAGCACCCGTCCAACCAGCCGCCGCGCGCTCGGCGGCACGTTGACGACGACCACCTCGCAGCGTTCGGCGATGTCATCGAGCACCGAGCGCAGAGCAAGCATCCCGGTCAGGTCGATCCGGCCGAGGGCGGACAGGTCGATCTCCACCCGGTCCAGGTCGGGATGAGAGGCCAGCAGGTCGAGCACCGTGTCCTCCATGCCCGGAGCGGAGGCGAAGTAGAGCACGCCACTGGGCCGCAGCCGCAGGGTCCGTCCGACCACCGATGTGTGCACCGGCAGGTGCAGCTCGCGCCACAGGTGGACGGCGAGGGCCAGACCGACCCCGATCAGGACCGCCCGCTCCAGGTGCGGTGCCAGGGCGAGGGTGGCGGCCAGGGTGCCGATGGCCACCAGGCCCTGCATCGGCGAGAGCCGCCAGAACCGGCGTAGGGCACCGAGGTCGATCAGGGAGGTCACCGCGGCGATCACCAGGCCGGCCAGCGCGGCCCGGGGCAGGGTGGCCAGCAGGCCGGCCAGCGGCAGCAGGGCGAGCACCGCCAGGCCGGTGATCCCCCCGCTCCACCGGCTGGTGGCTCCGGCCATCTTGTTCACCGCGGTCCGCGAGAACGAGCCACCGACCGGGAACGCGCCGGCCAGACCCGATGCCAGGTTGGCCACCCCCTGGGAGACCAGCTCCCGGTCGGGGTCCCAGCGCTGGCGCTCGGCGCTGGCGTAGCGGCGCGCGATCGAGGCGGGCTCAGCGAAGCCGACCACCGCGATCACCAGGCCGGGCAGCAGCAGCTGCGTCAGCGCATGCCAGGGCAGCTCACCGGGTGAGGGCGGTAGCTGCAGGTCGAGCTGACCCACCGGGGTGCCGATCGGACCGACGACCCGAGCGAGCACCAGTGCCCCTGCCGTGGCGATGAGCACGCCCGGGGCGAGCGGGCTGATCCGCCGGACGAGCCGGATCACCGCGATCACCCCGAGTCCCAGCGCCACCGTCGCCCAGTCCCACTCACCCGGACGGCCAAGCACCATGAGCGCCTCGACCAACGGGTTGTCCGCCTCGGCCCGCACCCCGACCAGAGTGGGCAGCTGCGAGCTGATGATCAGCACCGCCGCTCCCGTGGTGAACGCCGATACCGCGGGCGCCGACAGCAGGTACCCGATCACCCCCGCCCGGGCCAGGCCGAGCCCGATCCGAGCCACGCCGACCACCAGGGCCAGCAGCGCAGCGTAGACGGCGTAGTCGGCCGTGCCCGTCGGCGCCAGGCCGGCCAGCGCGCCCAGGGTCAGCAGGCTGGTCATCGCCACCGGCCCGGTCTGCAGGTACGGCGAGGAGGCGAACAGAGCGGCGGCCACCGGGGCGGCGACCGCCGCGTACAGGCCGTGGACCGGGGGCAGCCCGGCCAACGCCGCGTAGGCCAGTGACTGCGGCGCGAGAACCAAAGCCACGCTGATCCCCGCCAGCACGTCGCGGCCACTCGGTGAAGATCGGCGTGCGGGGCGCCCGGCGCCGGCCTCGCCGCCGGGCCCGGCCGGCTCGGGTCGCGCCGGGTCGCTGTCAGCCCGCCCGGTCGACAGGCTCACCCCCGGGCGGCGGTCAGTGCGGACCCGCACTTCTGGCGTAGCTCGCCCACGCCCCCGACGCCGACCAGCCGGATCGGGGTTCGTCCGTCGTCCATCATGCTCGCCGCGATCGCCGCGCGGTGACCGTTGGAGCAGATTACCCAGATCGGCTCGTCCCCGGCCAGCTCGGCCAGTCGGCCGGGCACGTCGGCCAGGAACACCTTCTCGCTGCCCGCCACCGTGCCCCACATCCACTCCAGCGGCTGGCGGACGTCGAGGATCCGGGCCGGCTCACCGCTCTCGACCGCCTCGCACAGGGCAGCCACGTCCGTGTTCGGGTAGTCGCGCACCTCATGTCCGGCCTCGCGCCAGGCACCGACCCCGCCGTCCAGGTAGCCGACCGGGGTGGGCCAGCCGATCCGGATCAGCTGGGTGACCGCCTCGGCGGCGGAGGCCTCGACCGCCTCGGGCAGGACCAGCAGCAGCGGGCCGGCGAACGGCAGCACCCAGCCCACGTAGCTGCCGAAGCCGGAGTTCAGCTCGATGTTGACCGAGCCGGGGATGTGCCCGGCCGCGAACTCGTCGCGCTCCCGGGCATCGACGACCACCACACCCTCGCCACGACGGGCCTCGAAGGCCGCGACGTCCAGCGCGTCCAGCTTCGGCAGCTGGCCGAGCACCGGCGCCCCGATCCGGTTGATCGGCGCCATCTTCGGGTAGTAGGCGGGGTAGGCCATCAGCTCACCGCTGAGCTCCTCGGTGAAGTCGGCCAGGTCGACCGCACCGACCAACGGGTTGTCCTTGCGTTCGGCCCCGATGGTGCTGGTGCGCTCGGTCGACGGCATCGCCGAGACGCAGAAGCTGCCCGCGCCGTGGGTGGGCAGCACCCGGACGCCTTCCGGCAGCTCGGCCAGGCGACGCACGGTGGCGAACTGGGCCGCGGTGAGCGCATCGGTGTGGTCGGGCCCGAGCAGGTCGCTGCGACCGGCGCTGCCGACCAGCAGGCTGCCGCCGCTGAACAGGGCGATCGGCTCCGGCTTGCCCTGCTCGTAGACCAGCCAGGCGATGTGCTCGTAGGTGTGTCCCGGGGTGTCCATCGCCACCAGGCGCAAGTCTCCGAGCAGTACCTCCTCGCCCTCGCGGGCGCCGCGGTGGGCGAACTCGTAGCCCCCGTCCGCCGGCAGGACCAGCTCGGCCCCGGTGGCGGCCCGGATCTCGTGCGCCCCGGAGACGTAGTCGTTGTGCACGTGCGTCTCCAGCACGCTGCGGACCGTGGCCCGTCGGCCGGTGGCCGCCTCGACGAACCGCCACGCGTCCCGTTGCGGGTCGACGACCGCCGCCTCGTCCCCCGACACGATCACGAACGTGTTGTCACCCAGCCCCGCAGTGACGAAGACGTCGATGTCCACGCAGCACCACCCGTTTCGATCCGGTCCCGGCGCCACCCGGGTGATCCTCGCGACCGGATCCGTCACACGTCCTCGGGTGGCGTCGAGAAAACTCAATCAGTCAATTGATTGATTGAACGCCACGACCTACAGTCTTGTCTATGCCCGTCGTCCCATTCGCCGCGCTCGACCAGGTCGCGCACCGGTTCGCGCTGCTGGCCGACCCCACTCGGCTGCGGATCCTCAGCACCCTGCACGAAGCGGGCACCGCGACGGTGGGACAGATCGCGCAAGCCAGTGCGGTGAGCGTGGCCAACGCCTCCCAGCACCTGCGACGGCTGGCCCTCGGCGGTGTCGTCGCCCGACGCCGGCAGGGCCGCAGCGTCGTCTACCGGATCTGCGAACCGAGCATCGAACAGCTCTGCTCGATCGTCTGCGCCAGCGTGCTGGCCGACCCGATGCCCGCGTCGGTGCCCGGCCCACCGCCGCACCCCAGATCCCGCGCCGGCTGACCGGTCCGCGCCGCCCCCGTGCTCGCCCGCCGCCCGCCCGACCGCCCATCGACACGGCGCCAGCCTCGAAGGAGAGGTGCATGACCGCCACCGACACGCCACCCCCTGCCGGACCCACTCGATCCGGTGAGCACACCTCGTCCGGACGCATGCTCAAGGTCCTCGACCAGACCCGGTGCATCGGCTGTCACGCCTGCACCACGGCGTGCAAGGCCGAGAACGACGTCCCCCTGTCGGTGACTCGCACCTTCGTCAAGAGCGTCGAGGTGGGCACGTTCCCCACCTCCCGGCGCGCCTTCCAGGTCACCCGGTGCAACCAGTGTGAGGACGCCCCGTGCGTGGCGGCCTGCCCGACCGGGGCGATGTTCGCCCGGCCGGACGGCATCGTCGACTTCAACAAGGCCAACTGCATCGGCTGCAAGGCCTGCATGGCCGCCTGCCCGTACGACGCCATCTTCATCAACCCCGAGGACCACAGCGCGGAGAAGTGCAACTTCTGTGCGCACCGCCTGGACATCGGCCTGGAGCCGGCCTGCGTCAGCGTCTGCCCCACGCAGGCGATCCTGATCGCCGAGAGCGACGACCCGAGCGCCGCCGCCACCGAGATCGTCAACCGGCAGCCGGTCGCGGTACGCCGCCCGGAGAAGGGCACCCGGCCCAAGCTCTTCTACCGAGGCGCCACCCAGGCGACCCTGGACCCGTTGGCCGCGGCCGCGCCGCCCGGCGACGTCTTCGCCTGGGCCGAGAAGCCCCAGGGCGCCCACATCGTGCCCGGAGGCAACCCCACCACCCCCAACTCCAGCGCCGCTGCGATCCTGTCCTACGACGTCGCCCACCGCGCCCCGTGGGACTGGCGGGTCAGCCTGTACACCTGGACCAAGTCCATCTCCTCGGGCGCCTACCTGGTGCCGCTGCTCCTGGTGCTGGTCGGTGCGCTCGGCTGGGGCGAGACGTTCTGGGTCTGGACGGCGCCGGTCGTCGCCACCGTCTTCCTGGCCCTGACCGCCGTCGTCCTGGTCGCCGACCTCGAGCACCCCAAGCGGTTCATCTACGTCCTGACCAAACCGCAGTGGCGGTCCTGGCTGGTTCG
Organism: uncultured Actinomycetota bacterium; assembly: GCA_963724535.1. Lineage (GTDB taxonomy): Bacteria > Actinomycetota > Actinomycetes > Actinomycetales > Kineosporiaceae > JADJPO01. The sequence goes on along the minus strand of CAVRVD010000014.1, from coordinate 346,299 downwards.
CGGCGGGATCATCCTGTCCGGCTACGCCGGGGTGCTGGGCCTGCACCTGCTGGCCGGGATCATCGGTTCGGACGGGCTGCGCCAGGCGATCGCCGCTCCTGGTGCGGTTCTCGCCGCCGGAACCGCGGTGTACACCGCCTACCTGTTCGCCCAGGCCAAGGCCCGCGACCTGTGGCAGAGCCCGCTGCTGCCACCACACCTGCTGGTCCAGGCGGTGCTGGCCGGGGCCGCGGTGCTCGCCCCGCTGGCCGTGCTCACCGGCCTCGGCGACGACGCCCGGACGGCGCTGGCCTGGACGTTGGCCGGCGCCGCCGGAGTCCACCTGCTGCTGGTCGCCGGTGAGGTGAGCATCGCCCACCCGACCGCGCACGCCAAGCTGGCCGCGCACGCGATGACCGCCGGCCACTACCGCGGCTTCTTCTGGGCCGGTGTGGTGGGCGTCGCGCTCGCCCTGGTCGCGCCGTGGGTCCCGGCGCTGGTCCCGGTGCTCGGGGTGACCGCCGCGATCGGGCTGCTGGCCCACGAACACGCGTACGTCCAAGCCGGCCAGTCGGTCCCGTTGGCCTGAGCGCAGACAGGAGACGAGATGAGTGACGTCGTCGGCGGTACGCCGTCCCGCGCCGCAGACCTCGGACGGCGGGTCAGTGCCGCCCGGGAGGCGGTGCAGGCCCGCGGCGAGACCTTCTACCCCGGGGCGAGCCGGGTGCACTTCGCCTCGCACCCGCCGAAGGAGCGCTGGGACGACTGGGTGGAACTGGACTCGCGGTCGTGGCCGAACCGGGTCGAGAAGCGCTCGATGCTCATCCCGACAACCTGCTTCAACTGCGAGTCGGCGTGCGGGCTGCTGGCCTACGTCGACCGGGACACGTTGCAGGTGCGCAAGTTCGAGGGCAACCCCGAGCACCCCGGCTCGCGCGGGCGCAACTGCGCCAAGGGTCCGGCGACCATCAACCAGGTCACCGACCCGGACCGGATCCTGAGCCCGCTCAAGCGGGTCGGCGAGCGCGGCGAGGGCCGCTGGCGTCCGGTGTCCTGGGACGAGGCGCTGGACGACATCGCCACCCGGATCCGGGCGGCGATCGAGGCCGACACGCCGAACCAGGTGATGTACCACGTCGGGCGTCCCGGCGAGGACGGGTTCACCGAGCGGGTGCTGGCCTCCTGGGGAGTGGACGGGCACAACTCCCACACCAACGTCTGTTCCTCCGGTGCCCGGGCCGGGTACCACTACTGGACCGGCATCGACCGGCCCTCCCCCGACCACGCCAACGCCGACGTGATCCTGCTGATCAGCGCACACCTGGAGACCGGGCACTACTTCAACCCGCACGCCCAGCGGATCATGGAGGCCAAGGCTCGCGGCGCCACAGTGATCGTCCTGGACACCCGCCTGTCGAACACCGCCACCCACGCCGACTACTGGCTCTCTCCGCAGCCCGGCTCCGAGGCGGCGATCATGCTGGCGATCGCCCGGCACCTGATCACCACGAAGGCCTACGACCGTGAGTTCGTGCGGCGCTGGTGGAACTGGCGCGAGTGCCTGGCGGAGCAGTACCCGCATGGCGAGCAGACCTTCGAGGCCTTCGAGCAGGTGCTCGCCGACCTGTACGCCGAGTACACCGTCGACTTCGCCGCCGCCGAGTCCGGCGTGGCTGCCGAGGTGATCGAGCAGGTCGCCCGGACCGTGGCCCGGGCCGGCACCCGGCTGGCCACGCACAACTGGCGCTCGGCCGCGGCCGGCAACCTCGGCGGCTGGCAGGTCTCGCGCACCATGTTCCTGCTCAACGCCCTGACCGGCGCCGTGGCCACCGAGGGCGGGCTCTACCCGAACGCCTGGACCAAGTTCGTGCCGCGCCCGCCGTACCTGCCGGGGCACCCGCACCACTGGAACGAGCTCACCTGGCCGATCGAGTACCCGTTGGCGATGAACGAGCTGTCGTTCCTGCTGCCGCACTTCCTCAAGGAGGGCCGCGGCACCATTGACGTGTACTTCACCCGGGTCTACAACCCGGTGTGGACCAACCCGGACGGGATGAGCTGGGTGGAGGTGCTCACCGACGAGAACCTGATCGGGTTGCACGTCGCGCTCACCCCGACCTGGAACGAGACGGCCTACCTCGCCGACTACGTGCTGCCGATGGGCCACTCCAGCGAGCGGCACGACATCCACTCCTATGAGCAGTACGGCGGGCAGTGGCTGGGCTTTCGTCAGCCGGTGCTGCGCGCAGCCCGGGAACGGTTGGGCCAGAAGGTCGGCGACACCCGCGAGGTCAACCCTGGCGAGGTCTGGGAGGAGAACGAGTTCTGGACCGAGCTGTCCTGGCGGATCGACCCGGACGGTGCACTCGGCATCCGCAAGTACCACGAGGCGCCCGAGCGACCGGGCGAGAAGATGACCGTGGACGACTACTACGGGTGGATCTTCTCCAACTCGGTGCCTGGCCTGCCTGAGAAGGCCGCAGCCGAGGGGCTGACCCCGCTGCAGTACATGCGCCGCTACGGAGCCTTCGAGATCTCCTCCCATGTCGGGCAGGTCTTCGAGCAGCCCGTCCCGGCCGCCGAGCTGGACGACGCGGTGACCACCGAGCTGGGCCGGATCTACTCCCCCGCCCCGAAACCGGCCCCGGTCAACCTGGCCCCGGTCGGCGGTCCGGTCGAGGACGCCGCCGGGCGCCGTCCGGTCGGGGTGTCGATCGACGGCGAGGCCAAGCGCGGCTTCCCGACGCCGAGCGGGCTGCTGGAGTTCTACTCCACGACCGTGGCCCAGTGGGGCTGGCCCGAGCTGGCGGTACCGACCTACCAGCGCAGCCACGTCCACCCCGACGAACTCGCCCCCGACGAGAAGGTCCTCATCTCCACCTTCCGACTGCCCACCCAGATCCACACCCGTAGCGCGAACTCCAAGTGGCTCAACGAGCTCAGCCACGCCAACCCGCTGTGGCTGCACCCGGACGACGCCGACCCCCTCGGCGTGCGCACCGGTGACCTGGTGCGGGTGGCCACCGAGATCGGCCACTTCGTGGCCAAGGCCTGGGTCACCGAGGGGATCCGACCCGGAGTGGTCGCCTGCAGCCACCACATGGGCCGATGGAAGCCCAAGCAGGAGACCCATACAGTCGGCGGGCAGACGGCGGTCACGGTCGATCTGGCCAAGAACGGCACCTCGTGGTCCCTGTCCCGGCTGTCCGGGGTGAAGCCGTACGTCTCGGACGACCCGGACACCGCGCGGATCTGGTGGACCGACGTCGGCGTGCACCAGAACCTCACCTTCCCGGTACACCCGGACCCGATCTCCGGCATGCACTGCTGGCACCAAGCGGTCCGGGTCACCAAGGCCCTGCCCGGCGATGCCTACGGGGACGTGGTCGTCGACACCGAGCTGGCGCACAAGGCCTACCTGCGCTGGTTGGGCAAGACCCGCGACGCGTTCGAGGTCTCCCCCGACGGCACCCGGCGGCCCTACTGGCTGATGCGCCCGCTCAAGCCGGGGCCGGAGGTCTTCCGGCTACCCACTGCCGCGCCGGGTCGCGGGGCGGAGAGCTCATGAGCGGCGGACCGGAGCGTCCCCGTGCCGGGGCGTCGGCGCGGGTGCATCCGGAGGTGTTCCGGGCGCTCGGAGCGCTGTGCGAGCCGCCGGACGCCGCCCACCGGGCTGTGGCCTCCGGGCTCGACCTCGACGGCTGGCCGCAGCCGGAGAGCGACTCCGGCCTGTTCACCACCCTGCTGCCGCCCTACGCCGCGATCTACCTCGGGCCGGAGGGAATGCTCGGCGGCGAGGCCGCAGCCCGGATCGCCGGGTTCTGGCACGCCCTCGGCTACGAGGTGCCGGCCGAGCCCGACCACCTCGCCGCCCTGCTCGGCCTGTACGCCGCCCTGGTCCAGGCCGAGCAGGATCAGCAGGAGCGCGCGGAGACGGCCGAGGACCTGGCCAGGGTGCTGCTGCACCGTCAGGCCCGGACCGCGCTGCTCACCGAGCACCTGGTGACCTGGGTGCCGGCCTACGCCGCAGCAGTTGCCGCCGTGGGCGAGGTGCACCACGTCGACTGGGCGGCGCTGCTGACCGAAGTCCTGCTGGGCGAGGCCGCTGAGCTCGACCACGAGCCATCACCGTCGGCGCACCTGCGCACCGTCCCGGGCCTGCCCGACCTGGACTCCGCCGACCAGGACGGCGTCGACATCCTCGTCCGCGCACTGCTCACCCCTGCCCGCAGCGGGATCGTGCTGACCCGCACCGACCTGCTGCGCTGCGCCCGGACGCTGGGCCTGGGCATGCGGATCGGGGAGCGGGCCTTCGTGCTGCACCGGCTGCTGGAGGCCGATGCGGTCGGGGTTCTCGGCTTCGTCGAGACCGAGGCCCGCACCTGGGCCGAACGACACCGCCAGCTGGTCGAGCTGCTCGGCGATGCGGCCCGGCACTGGCTCGACCGTGCGGAATCGACCGCCGAGGCCGCCCGTCACCGCAGTTCCCGCCTTCAGGAGGTGCTCGCCGATGTCCGTTGACCCCATCACCCGCCCGCCGTCCCCGGCCGATCTCAGTGCTGCCACGGATCCGGCCCCGCTGGACGAGGCCGCCGTCCGCTCGATCGTGCAGGAGGAGATCAAGAAGGCCTTCGCCAAGGACCCGGCGATGCGCCGCGGTGCCATCGTCGCCTCCAAGGGCACCCTGGACATGGCCTACCCGCCGCTGATCCTGGCCAACGCGGCGGCCGCCGTCGGCATGGACGTCGCGATCTTCTTCACCTTCTACGGGCTGAACATCGTCCACAAGGACTACGAGCGGCTGCTCAAGGTCAACCCGGTCGGCAATCCGGCGATGCCGATGCCGGTGCCGATCCCGGACATCGTCTCGGCGATGCCGGGCATGGTCACGGTGGCCTCGAAGATGATGCGCAACAAGTTCGCCAAGAACAACGTGGCAACCATCGGCGAGCTGCTGGACTCCGCCCGCGAGGTCGACGTGCGGCTGATCGCCTGCCAGATGACCGTCGACGTCTTCGGCTACTCCCAGAGCGACTTCCAGGACGGCGTCGAGTTCGGCGGCGCGGCCGCGTTCATGGCCGACGCGCGCAAGTCCCACCTCACCCTGTTCGTCTGACCTGTCCTGGAGGAACCGATGCCGACCCACGAGGCCGACGTCACCGTCGACGCCCGCGAGCTGATGTGCCCGATGCCGATCATGGCCGCCACCAAGGCGATCAAGCGGATGGACGGCGGCCAGGTGCTCGAGGTGATGGCCACCGACCGCGGCGCCCTGTCCGACATCCCGGCCTGGGCGGAGGCGAGCGGCCACGACCTGCTGGAGACCGCCGAGGACGGCACCATCCTGCGGTTCTGGATCCGCAAGGCCGAGGACTGACACCGCCGGGCCCGGGCCCCAGCCCGTGAGCGATCAGCGGCGACGCTTGGTCTTGCGGCGCTGGGCCCGGTTGCTGCTCCCGTCCGACCTGGCGCCGGCGGCCGACCGCTGTGCGCCGTCCTCCTCCTCGCCCTCGGCGTGCACCTCGACGTCGCCCTCAGCGGTCGGTGCCGAGTACTGCAGCTGCGCCGGCCGCTGCTGGCCGACCAGGCCCTTGGCGACCAGGACGCCGTCCTCGGGCGCCTCCAGGCCCGCCGCGTCGGGCGGGGCCTGCACCTGGACCTCGAGGTTGAACAGGTAGCCGACCGACTCCTCCTTGATCGCCTCGGTCATCGCCTGGAACAGCATGAACCCCTCGCGCTGGTACTCCACCAGCGGGTCGCGCTGGGCCATCGCCCGCAGCCCGATCCCCTCCTGCAGGTAGTCCATCTCGTACAGGTGCTCTCGCCACTTGCGGTCCAGCACCGAAAGGACGACGCGGCGCTCCAGCTCGCGCAGCACCTGCTCACCGAGGACCTCCTCGCGCCGGTCGTAGGCGACCTGGGCGTCGGCGGTCAGCTCGCGGACCAGCATCTCCCGCGAGATGCCGTCCCGGCCGCCCACCTCCGCCTCGACGTCCTCGAGGCTGATCCCGACCGGGTAGACGGTGCGCAGCGCCGTCCAGAGCTGGTCGAAGTTCCAGTCCTCGGCGACGCCCACGCTGGTCTCGGCCTCGACGTAGGCGGTGACCACATCGTTGATGAAGTGCCGGATCTGCTCGCGCAGGTCCTCGCCCTCGAGCACCCGGCGGCGCTCGGCGTAGATCACCTCGCGCTGCCGGTTCAGCACGTCGTCGTACTTGAGCACGTTCTTGCGGATCTCGAAGTTGCGGGCCTCGACCTGACTCTGCGCGCTGGCGATCGAGCGGGTGACCAGCTTGGCCGAGATCGGCTCGTCGTCCGGGATCTTGGCCGCGTTCAGCAGCGACTCGACGGCCCCGGAGTTGAACAGCCGCATCAGGTCGTCGGTCAGCGACAGGTAGAACCTGCTCTCCCCCGGGTCGCCCTGGCGCCCGGACCGGCCACGCAACTGGTTGTCGATCCGGCGGGACTCGTGTCGCTCGGTGCCGAGCACGTACAGCCCGCCGAGGGAGACGACCTCCTCGTGCTCGGCGGCGACCCGCTCCTGGGCGTCGGCGAGAGCCTGCGGCCAGGCCGCCTCGTAGCCCTCGGCGTCCTCGGCCGGGTCCAGGCCCCGCTCGGAGAGGTCCGCGACGGCCATGAACTCGGCGTTGCCGCCGAGCATGATGTCGGTGCCCCGACCGGCCATGTTGGTGGCGACGGTCACCGAGCCCTTGCGCCCGGCCTGGGCGACGATGCTGGCCTCCCGGGCGTGCTGCTTGGCGTTGAGCACCTCGTGCGGGACCTCCCGCTCGATGAGCAGCTTGGACAGGTACTCGCTCTTCTCCACACTCGTGGTGCCGACCAGAACCGGCTGGCCGTTGCGGTGCCGCTCGGCCAGGTCCCTGACCACGGCCTCGAACTTGACGACCTCGTTCTTGTAGATCTCATCCTGCTGATCGAGACGGATCATCGGCATGTTCGTCGGGATGGTCACCACCCCGAGCTTGTAGATGCTCATCAGCTCGGCCGCCTCGGTCTGGGCCGTGCCGGTCATCCCGGAGAGGGTGTCGTACATCCGGAAGTAGTTCTGCAGGGTGATCGTGGCCAGGGTCTGGTTCTCGTTCTGGATCTGCACGCCCTCCTTGGCCTCGATGGCCTGGTGCATGCCCTCGTTGTAACGACGCCCGGCCAGCAGCCGGCCGGTGTGTTCGTCGACGATGAGCACCTCACCGTCGATGATCACGTAGTCCTTGTCCCGCTTGAACAGCTCCTTGGCCTTGACCGCGTTGTTCAGGAAGCCGACCAGCGGCGTGTTCACGCTCTCGTACAGGTTCTCGATGCCCAGGTAGTCCTCGACCTTGTCGATTCCGTACTCCAGGACCCCGACGGTGCGCTTCTTCTCGTCGACCTCGTAGTCGACGTCGCGCCGCAGCCGCTCGGCGATCTTGGCGAACTCGGTGTACCACTTCTGCGGCTGGTCGGACGGACCGGAGATGATCAGCGGCGTCCGGGCCTCGTCGATGAGGATCGAGTCCACCTCGTCGACGATCGCGAAGGCGTGCCCGCGCTGGACCATCTCGACGGTCGACCAGGCCATGTTGTCGCGCAGGTAGTCGAAGCCGAACTCGTTGTTGGTGCCGTAGGTGATGTCGGCGGCGTACTGGCGACGCCGCTCGTCCGGGGGCATCTGGGCCAGGATGCAGCCGACGCTCAGCCCGAGGAACCGGTGGATCCGGCCCATCAGCTCGCTCTGGTAGGAGGCCAGGTAGTCGTTCACGGTGATGATGTGGACGCCGGCGCCGGCCAGCGCGTTGAGGTAGGCCGGCGCGGTGGCGACCAGGGTCTTGCCCTCACCGGTCTTCATCTCGGCGATGTTGCCCAGGTGCAGCGCGGCACCGCCCATCAGCTGGACGTCGAAGTGCCGCTGACCCAGGGTGCGCTTGCTCGCCTCCCGGACCGCCGCGAACGCCTCCGGCAGCAGGTGGTCCAGCGACTCGCCGTCGGCGACCCGGGAGCGGAAGGTGTCGGTCTGCTCGCGCAGCTCGGCGTCGGTCAGGCGCTCGAAGTCCTCCTCCAGGGCGTTGACCTGGGTGGCCAGTCCGCTCAACCGTTTCAGGGTGCGGCCCTCACCCATCCGCAGCATCCGCTCGACGATCTTCACCACGGTCAGACTCCCACCAGACGATGTGTACCCGGACTCGCACGGCACCGGGCCGGCACCGGCATGCCGAACTCGACCACCCACCGGTGCCCCTCGCCGCCCATCGTAGACGCGCCCGAGACCGTCCCTGCGTGTCAGGCTGTGCCGGTGGACCTGCCGGCCTGGGCTCCGGTGCTCGTCGACCCGACGGACGCCGCCCTCGGCCTGCGCGGACACCGGGACAGCGACGTGCGCGACATCCTCGACCAGTGCCAGGATCGGACCACCCGCGAGTGGACCGGCGTCCCCGACCCCTACCAGCGCCATCACGCCGAGCAGTTCGTCCGCACCCGGCCGGTGGAGTGGGCGGCCGGTCGCCAGCTGTCCTTCGCCGTCGAGTTCGAGGGCCGCTTCGCCGGCACGGTAGGGCTACGACCGGTGCCGGCCACGGCCGGCGCGGCCGCCGAGCTGGGGTTCGGCCTGGCCCCGTGGGCCCGTGGGCGGGGGCTGGCGGTCCGGGCCGTGCGGATCCTGCTGGCCTGGGCGTTCGACACGCTGCCGCTGGCGACCGTGCGCTGGAGCGCCCTCGAGGGCAACTGGGCCAGCCGCAAGGTGGCCTGGACCCTCGGCTTCCAGGTGCACGGCGCCGTCCCGGCCCTGGTTGAGCACCACGGCAGCGCCCGCACCGGCTGGCTCGGCACGCTGTCGTGCACGGCGCCGAGGAACCCGCGTCACCCCTGGTTAGCCGCCCCCGTACTGTCCGGTCCGGGCGAGACAGGCGCGGCCAGGGTCGTGCTGCGCCCGCACCGCGCCGGCGACAGCGATCGGATCGTCCAGGCGTGCACGGACCCGCTGACCCAGTACTGGCTGCCTCAGCTGCCCTCCCCATACGGCGCCGAGCACGCCCAGGCCTTCCTCGGTGAGTGCCGCGATGACCACGCCGCCGGCCGGGCCGTGCACTGGGCGGTCACCCGGGCCGGCCCCGGGCAGCTGCTCGGCGAGCTCGGCCTGTACCTGCGCGAGGCTCGGGACGCCGAGATCGGCTACTGGACACATCCGGATGCCCGCGGCCGCCGGCTGATGACCGGCGCCGTCCGGCTGGCCGCCCGGCACGCCCTCCTGCCGGCCGAGGATGGCGGGCTGGGACGGGCCCGGGTGCTGGTCCGGGCCTCCCGCAGCAACGTCGCCTCGCAACGGGTGGCGCTGGCGGCCGGGTTCCGCCCCAGCGGGGTGGACCGGGATGCCGAGCGGCTGCGCGACGGGACGGTGCTGGACATGCTCCGGTTCGACCTGGTCGCCGCCGAGTGCCCGTGACCGGCGGGCGTGCCGGCGCGATGCGATCGCCCGCGCTACCCGATCTGCCGGCCCGTGCGCAGCAGCGTCAGCGCCGCCACCGCGGCCATCGCGGCGCAGCCGGCTGCGCCCAGGAAGACGGTCTGCTCCTGCACCAGGGCGGCCTCTCGCAGCAGGTCGTCGAAGGCGCGACACCGGCCGGCGCCGGCGCACACCTGAGTCACCGGCGGTAGGTCGGCCTGCTCGAGGTAGAGCCGGCGCAGACCGAGGGTGGTCAGCGCCGAGATGCCGACCAGCATGCCGACCATCCGGGACACCACGACCAGCGCGCTGGCCAGGGCATGCACCTGCGGGTCGGTGTGGGCCAGCACCGCGGCGTTGACCGGGGCAAGGGCCAGCCCGAAGCCGAACCCGGTGACCACCAACACCACCGTGGCAGACGGGGTGGTCAGTGCCTGGCTGGTCCAACGCGACATGGCCGCGAAACCTACTGCGGCACAAGCCATACCCGCAGCCGTGAGGACCCCTGCGGACAGCCGTCGCAGCAGGTACCCACCGATCACCGCGCCGACCGGCACCGCGACCAGGAGGCGCAGCAGCACCAGGGCGGCGCCCAGCTGCGAGGCCGGGTGCACGGTGGTCCGGGCGAAGACCGGGACGTCGACCAGCGCCGCGATCAGTGCGGCACCGACGAACAGGCTCACCACCATCGCGCCCCAGGCCGGACGCCGTCCCAGTGCCCCCCGGGGCACCAGGGGCGCGGTCGCCCGGCGCCCGTACCCGGCGAAGGCCACCGCGGCCAGCACCGAGACCACCAGATAGCCCCGGCCAGAGGCGGAGAACACCTCGACCCGCGGGTCCGCGGTCGCGAACGCCAGGACCACCCCGCCGAGGGCGACCGCCACCAGCAGCGAGCCGACCACGTCGGCCTCGGCGAGCGCACCCGCCCAGGGCCGGGGGTCGACCAGCGGACGACGCGCGGTCATCCCGCGCACGGCGAGGCCGAGCGCGCCGAGCGCGGCCACCACGGCGAGCGGCGTCGTCCACCGCCCGGTGCCGACCAACGGCACGAACGCCGCACCCCAGACCAGGTCCCGGCGCCACGCCTCGGGCTGGACGAACACCGCGACCGCCGCGGCGAGCGTGACCGTGAGCAGAACCAGGCTCACCGGGTCGGGCAGGCGCCGTGGCATCGGCCCGGGCTGCTCCGATCTCGGCTGCTCCGATCTGCGACCGGCAGCGCGCAGCGCGAGGACCAGCAGCACCGCGACCACCAGGTTGATCCCGAAGACGGCGCGCCAGCTGGCCACGGCCAGCACCGCGGCGCCGAACAGCGGGCCGAGGACGCTGCCGACCTCCTGGACGGCGGAGACCACACCGAGCGGCACCCCGCGCCGCTGCATCGGGTACAGGTCGGCGACCAGGGCCATCGTCGCCGGCACCAGCCCGCCGCCACCCACGCCCTGCAGGAACCTGCCCAGCACCACGGTCGTCAGGTCGTAGGCCAGCGCGGTCACCGCCGAGCCGAGGGCGAACAGGACCAGGCAGGCCAGCAGGACGGGCAGGCGGCCGCGCAGGTCGGCGATCCGGCCGATCAGTGGCAGCATCGCCACATAGCCGAGCAGGAAGGCCGAGACGATCGGCGCTGCCTTCTGCAGCTCCAGCACATCACCACCGACGCCGCTGACCATGTCCGGCAACAGCAGCACCACCACGTAGGTGTCCGCGGCGGCGACGGCGACGGCCACCGCGGCGAGGCCGAGCAGCAGCCGGGCCCGCCGACCGGTCATCGGGTGGTCGTCATCGGGTGATCGTCATCGGGTGATCGTCATGGTGCAGAGATCTGCACGTCGGTGCCGTAGTCCTCGAAGGAGGCCGAGTACGTCATCGGCTCGGTGTCCGGGTAGAAGACGCCGGTGAAGTCGCCGTAGCGCAGCTCGCCGGCCTCGGTCAGGGAGTAGACGGCCGCGAACGACTCCCCGGAGGCACCGGGGATCACTTTGCCCATCGCCGTCCCGGGCACGCTGGCCGAGTACTCGGTGAGCACCTCGCTGTTGTCCTGCCCACCCCGCACGCTCTGCCCACGGCTCACCGCGGTGCTGCCCTCCAGCAGGGAGGCGAACCCGGTGCCGGCGGCCAGGAAGGCGGCCGGGTCGGGAGCGCCGTAGTCGGCCGGGTCGATCTGCGACCAACCGGTGGTCAGCGGCAGCCGGGCATGCACCGTGCCATCGACTGAGACCACCGGCACCTCGATGCTGGAGGAACCGACCCGCACCGTGATCACCCCGTCGAACGCCGGGGCCGAGCTGGCCGAACCGGTGGCCTCGAGCAACCCGGAGACGCCCTCGGGCAGGTCGTCGGTACGTAGCCCGATCCGCAGACCGGAGGTCTGCGCCAGGCGGAGCGCGGCCTGGGTCACCACCTCCTGCGCGGAGGGTGCGTCCTGCGGCGCGGAGCGACCCGACGAGCCGGTACACCCACCGGCCAGGCCGACGAGCAGGCTGAGCAGCAGCAGGGCCGGCGCCGCGGTGAAGCGCCGCCGTCGGAGGCGAGCCGGTGCAGACATGGCGCTCAGGCTGCCACACCCCGACCGGACGCCGCGCCCGGTCAGGAGCCCCGGCCGGCCCTCACCGCGTCGCGGCCGCCGCGCGGGCCAACCGCTCGGTACGGGCCACTGCGCGCGCGCACACCTCGTCGGCCCGGAACAGCTCCAGATCCGCCGGGATGCCCAGGCCGTACATGCCGGCACCCTCGCGGCCGACCCCGTGCACGCCGATGCTGGCGCCCATGGCGAGCAGCTCGTCGTAGCACGGGGCGACGTAGAACTCGCCGTTCACGCGCTTGTCGGCCGCGATCATCGCCTCGGCGGCCAGGACGAAGTCACCGCCGTGGGAGAAGTTGTAGATGCCCACCGTGGCCACGTCGGAGACCGGCTCCTTCTCGACCACGCCGCGCACCCGGCCGTCGTCGTCGAAGTCGACGAAGCTCCACTTCGGGTCGGTGGCGGTCATCGTCATGATGAAGCCCTCGTGGCCACTGCGCCGATGCGCGGCGAGGTAGCCGTCGATCTCGATGTCCACCCACTGGTCGCTGTTCGCGATCATCAATGGGGCGTCGAGGTCGATCTGCTGCTTCGCGGTGAGCACGGTGCACGCGGCACCCTCGGTGACTCCGTCGAGCAGCACCACCTCGCAACCCATCACCAGGTCGCGCAGCCGCGCGGCGAGGCCGTGGGCCTCGTCGTGCTCACGCTGGGCGATGAAGACGAACCGGTGCGCGGTGCTCGGGGCCAGGTTGGCCACCACCAGCTCGATCATCGGGTGGCCGTCCACGACCTCGATCAGCGGCTTGGGCACGGTGTAGCCGGCGTCGGCGAACCGGGAGCCGCGACCAGCCATCGGCACCACGATGGTCAGCGGGCGCGGGTCGGCGGCGTGCCGGCCGGCGCCACGGCCGTCCCACTGGGCCGGGATCACCGGGGGGCTCCGGAGTACTTGTCACCGGGCACGCTGGGCACCTTGACCACAGCGGTGACACAGTCCTCGATCGCCTCGAACGCGGTGGTCGTCCCGGGCGGCAGCACCAGGACGTCCCCGGCCGCGATCTCGCGTCCGCACATGATCGCCCGCCCACTGACCAGGACGGTGATCTCGGTGGCCACCCTGTGGTGGTGCTCGGGCTCGACCTGCCCGGCCGCGAAGTGCTGGACGGCGACCTCAGCCGCCTCCAGGTGGGCCAGGGACGGCGAGAACGCGCCGACGAACCAGCCGCCACGCATGTCTTCAAGCCGGTGTTGGCCTACCCGGTCCCACCCCCTGACATCTTGTGCCACAGCGGTTTCGGGGCTCACGCGGGGACCTCCTGGAGGTGACGGGACGCGAGGTGCTGCTCGAAGACAGCCAACGCCTGTGGGTCGTGCAGGGACAGGTAAGCGTCCCGGGTGGTGGTGTGGATGCCGACCCGCCGCCCGCGCAGCACCATCTCGTTGAGGGTCGGGCAGACGAAGAACGCCCCACCCACGTGGGCGTCCTTGCGGATCATGCTCATCGCGCAGTCGACGAAGTCGCGCCCGCGCGCGAACCAGTACACGCCGGCGGTGGCCAGCCGGCTGATCGGCCGCTTCTCGCTGGCCTCGATGACCAGTCCGTCCGGGTCCCCCTCGGGATCGACCCGGACGTAGGACCACCGCGGGTGGACACCGGGGAAGACCACGACCCCGCCGTCCAGACCGCGCCCCTCGAAGCCCGCGACGATCGTGTCGAGGTCCTCGCGCAGCACCTGGTCGCCGTTGACCAGCAGTAGCGGGGCGTCGTCGGCGATATGCTCCACGGCCAGCAGCGCGGTGCAGGCCGCACCGGAGGTCCGCTCGACGGCGAGCACCGTCGCCGTCGGCTCGACCAGCTGGACGACGCGACCGGTGTGGAAGCGCAGGTCCTCCTCGCGGCGGACCATCGTCACCAGCCGACCGTGCCGCGCGGTATCACCGAGACTGGCGATCACGTGCTGCAGCACCGGTTCCCCGTCGACCTCGACGAGGTTCTTCGGGTAGAAGTACCCGGCCTCGGCGTAGGCCTCGCTGCCGCCGGCCGCCAGCAGGATCGTCCTCATCGCCGCCGTCCTTCGCTCTGGGCCGCCGTCCTGGTGCCGTCCGTCCTGGTGCCGTCCGTCCTGGTGCCGTCCGTCCCGGTCTCGTCGGTGCTGGCGCCGGCCGAGCCCTCCAACCGGTCGATCTCGGCGATGATCCGGTCATAGGTGACATCGATCGGCTCGCTGACCGGCAGCACGTGCGCCCCGGCCTCGCTGGCGGCCTTGATGCCCTTCTCGTTGTCCTCCACGACCAGGGTGGTCGCCGGGGTGACCTCGAGCCGGGCCATGGTCTGGGTGTAGATCTCCGGGTCCGGCTTGCCCCTGGCGACGCATTCGTTGCTGACCGTCAGCTCCAGGTACTTGGCCAGGTCGGCGCGCTCCATCATCACGTCGACCGTCTTCTGCACCGAGTTCGACGCAACCGCGAGCCGGTACCCGGCGGCGTGCAGCCGGGCCAGCGCGAACTCGTGCTGGAACGTGGGTTTGCACCGCGCGTGCACGATCTCCATCGTGTAGACCTGCTTGAGCTGGTTGAGGAAGCCGTGCAAGTCCCGCGGCAGGGCGCGCTCCCGGCTGAGCATCTCCAGCTTCTGCCGCGTGGGCAGGCCGTCGTAGGTGACCAGATGGTCGAACCGGGAGATCTCGAAGCCGAAGTGCGACAGGGCCCGGTTCAGCGCCTCGTAGTGCCACTCCCGTGCGTCGATCAGCACGCCGTCCATGTCGAACACCACGGCCGCGATGCGCGATCCGGCCGGCGGGTACGTCGCGACGCTCATCTGAACACCTCGATCGCCTCGGCGGGCCGGTCGGTGCACAGCGCCAGGTTCTCGGCACCGGCCAGTGCGGGGTCGAGCAGCGCGTCCCAGGCGTCACGGTGGTCGCGGCCGTGCAGCTCCGGGGAGACCACGGCGACCCGCTTGCCGGCGTCCAGATGGCCGCGAACCACGTCGGGGGTCCACCAGCGGCGCGCCCCGAAGTCGTCCAGCCACACTCCGATCGCCTGCTCGTACAGCACCGGCTCGGGCTCGACGTCGCTGTGCCGGGTGAAGACCGGCACCCCCACCCGCAGCCAGGCCAGGGTGTCGGGCACCGAGGCGTCGAAGGCATAGAGGCCGCAACCAGGTCCGGTCATGGCGAGTCCGGCCTCGACCAGAACCTTGGCGACCAGGACGGCGAGCCCGTCGGCCTTGACGTTGAGCGCCAACGAGGCGTGCGGGACCTGCGCGTACAGCCGCAGCAGGCCGGCCAGGTCGGGCAGGGCCTCGCCGTCCGGTCCTGGTGGGTCATGGCTGACCACGACCCGTCCGGCGTGGTCACGCAGGTCCGTCTCCACCCCGTGGCCGGCGGCGAGGGCCCGGGCCAGGGCGCCCGTCGAGTTGCGCTCCTCGGGGGTGGTCCACCATCCGCGATGGCACAGGATCTCCACCTGGTCTAGGTCGGTGCCGCCACCGTGCCCCTTGAGCCACCCACCTACCCCAAGAACGGCTTCCCGACCCCGAGTACCGGGGCCCACTGCGCGAATCAGGTCGGGGTCAGGCCAGGTCGGGTCAGGTCAGCAGCTCTTCCAGATCCGGTGCCTGCACCCGAAGCCGGGCCATCGCGCCGTCCATCGCCGCCGGGTGCAGGTCCAGGGCGGCCGCCTGCAGCAACGTCTTGCCGCGATCGTCGTGCAGGTCGTGGATCAACGCCGCGGCGGCCAGCACCCGAGTCACCGGGGGCGTGGCAATCCCGGCGGCCAGCAGCGGCAACGGGCAGGCTGCGCTCCGCCCGGCGGCACGCAGCCGGCGGGACCAGCCGACGGCCTCCTGCACGGTGATCCCGCCGCTGGCCGCGGCCAGCTGCAGCAGCGTCGAGGCGGCGTCCTGGTCGCCGCGCCAGAGGTAGGCGGCCAGATCCAGGCAGCGCCGCGAACCCAGCCGCGCGCCGATCCGCATCAGCGCCTCGACCAAGGCGGCCCGGCGCTTACCGGTCACCTTCTCGAGCATCAGCGACAGGGGCTTGCCGGTCTGTATCCACAGGTCGATCACGCCGGAGGTGGCCTGCTCGGTGGCCAGGACGGCGTCGATCTCGCTGAAGGCACGCGGCAGCACCGAGGCACTGCGTTGCGATGCAGCCCGTGCCTCGTGCCGGGCGCTGAGCACCCAGCCACGGTCGACGGTGACCCCGTCACTGTCGAGGAGCCCGTCGGCCAGGGCCTCCTCGAGCAGGTCGGCGGCCTCACCGGACCGGCGCACGGTGAACAGGGCCAGGCCGTGCAGGGCCCGGGCCGGGCCGGGGTTCGGGCTCAGCCGCTCCCACTCGGCCGCACCCAGCTCGACCTCGTGCAGCCGGCAGTGGCGCTGGGCCAGGACCGTCATCAGCCGGGCGGCCCGGTGCCCGAGCTCGCCGTCCAAGGCACCGTGCACAGCGAGCAGGCGGACCAACGCGGCGTCCACCTCACCGGTGGCGGCGAGCATCGCAGCCAGGTCGACCAGCTCGGCTGCGTCGGTCGTGGCGTCCAGGTGCCGCGCGGTGAACTGCAGCCAGGCTGCATAGCGGGGGCCCACCCGCGCGCCGAGGTCGACCACGACCGTGCCGCCGGGCCCGGTCTGCGGCGCGGGGGCCTCGCCGTCCACACCCACCTCGAGCAGGGGCCGCAGCGCACCGGTGAACCGGCAGCGGCTGCGATCGAGCACCCGGACGTTGGTCAGTCGTTCCGGCCCGGTGAGCATCTCGGTCTGTTCGACCACGGTCGCCGAGGTGAACACCTCCCCCGGGCCCGGGCGCCCGGCGACGAGGATCTCACCGGCGTGCAGCAGCAGGCACACGTCGGTGGGAGCGGCCGCCAGCACCGCGTTCCAGGCCTGCGCGACGGTCGTGCCCAGGTCGATCTCGACGACCTGAACGGCGTCGGACGCGCCGCGCTGGGCCGGCACCGCACCGGAGAGCGCGGCCCGGGTCTGCGCGGCCAGGTCCTGCGGGACGGCGAGGACGACCGGACCCAGGCCCCGCACGGCGGCGACGGTGGCGACGGTGGCGTCCAGGTCATCGCCGGCGAGGACGCAGGTGCTCAGGTCGACGGCGGCAGCGGCTGGCATGCACCGGTTATCGGCACCGGCGCCCGTTTCTCAACCCTCAAGAGCGCCGGGAGAGGCGGCGATAGAGCAGCGTGAGCGCAACCGTCAACCGACCCCCGATCAGCGACCATGACCTGAGCGTCGTCGTCCAGGGCCCGGCCACGGCGTCGTTGTCGCAGGTGGTGGACAGCGTCCGGCGCCACCTGCCCCGAGCCGAGCTGATCGTCTCCACCTGGCAGGACGGCGACGTCGATGGCCTGGACGTCGACGACCTGGTGCTCAGCGAGGACCCCGGATCGGTGCCCTACCTGGACGAGAGGCGTCGTCCGGGTCCGCGGATGATGAACACCAACCGGATGCTCGTCTCCACCAAGGCCGGCCTGGCCAGGGCCACCCGGGAGTTCACGGTCAAGCTGCGCAACGACACCCCGCTGCGCAGTGCCGCCCTGCTCGACTGGTGCCGCGACCCCGGTCCGGCTGGTCCGGCCGAGCTGCGGCTGTTCTCGCAACGGATCCTGATAACGCACGTTGCGGTCCGGCCGGCGGACGCGATGCGCGGCTACCTGTTCCACCCCTCCGACGTCGTGCACCTCGGCAGACGGGTCGACCTGGTCGATCTGTGGGACGTGGAGACGATCGACGAGGAGGAGAACGCCACCTGGTTCTGCACCCGGGCCCGCCCCGAGCCCGACCTGGTGCCCAGTATGCAGTCCCGCTACGTCAACGAGCAGGTGCTCTGGCTGAGCGCGTTGCGCCGGCACGGGATCGAGCCCGGCTACGAGCACATCGGGCACTACAGCCCTGAGCTACGGGTGCGCTCCGAACGCAGCCTGGTCGCCAACTTCGAGCTGGTCGAGCCCTGGCAGCTCGGGGTCTACCTGCCGTTCGACGACATCGTGGCCCAGTTCCCGGTGTGGCAGTACGTCTGGCGGGGCGACTGGAACCGGATGCGCGAGCGGATCGGCGCCTGAGCCGGCCGCAACCTCTGGGCCAGGTCGGAGATCACGGCTGACGGGGCTTGGCCCCAGCCAGCGGGGGAACCCGGAACAGAGGTCTTGCGGCGCTGCGAGAGGGCCGGTCAGAACCGCAGCGGGGCCACCTCGACCCGGTCGGCAGTGATGCCGAGCTCGGCGGCGAAGGCGGCCCGGGCGGCGTTCAGCTGCGCCTGGGTGACCTCGGTGCCGACGTAGACCATCCACACGTCGTCCCCCTCGACGTAGGTGAAGTCACCCTGCGGCAGATGCCGCAGCGCCGCGGCGAACGGCACTCCTCGACCGGTCTGCAGGTCGGCCTGCATCGTGAACGCGACCACCGGCACCGAGCGCACCCGCACCCGGTACCACGGCCGGTCCTGCACCAGCGCGGCGGCCGCCCGCCGGGCCGGGGCCACTCCGCCTGGGCACAGGGTGTTCACGTGCGAGCGGTAGACCCCGCGACGGAAGCTGAACCGCGACGGGTCGGCCAGGCAGCCCTCGATGGCCACCAGTCGCTCATCGACGACGTGGTCCACCCACCGCGCCTGGGCGGTGCGGCGCAGCTTGCGCACCGTGACGTCGGTCCGGGCGCCTGTGGTGCGCAGCGCGGCAACCTCGACCTGGGCCACCACGGGGACGCCTCCGCTGACCTGCTCGGCGACCCCGGCACCGGTGACCGCGGCACCGGCGGGCGACACGGTGCTGAGGACCAGGGCCAGGACGGCGAACAGGGCGGCCGACGATGTTCGGCGAAGCACTGACGGGCACGACATCGGGCAACCCCCACGGACACACGGCTGGCTTGACACTGCTGGCAGGACACGGAGCACAGGACACGGAGCACTTGACACGGAGCAAACGGCGACAACGACCAGAGGGACTGGCCGGCAACGAGATTCGAGACCGGGAACGAGCGGAGACGCTGCCGCACCGCGCGCCGGGGCTCGCGGCTCATCCTATGCCCCGACGGGTCGTGCTCCGGACCACGACGAGCCGGACCGGCGTGGCGGGGCGCGCTAGCCTCGGGCCATGGCTGGCCGCGGTCCGGACGATCTCGCGGACCCCTTCGCGACCGCGGCGATCCGGACCCGGGTGCTGCAGACCTGGGCAGCCTCCCCGGAGCGGCTGCGCGAGGACGCCAACAGCGAGGACGACCTGGTCCACGGCGGGTACCGCGACCGGTTGGTCGTCGAGCTCGCCCAGAACGCCGCCGACGCCGCGCTTGCCGCTGGGGTGGCCGGTCGACTCCTGCTGCGCCTGGAGCGGGGGGCGGGCGGACCACGGCTGGTGGCCGCCAACACCGGCGCGCCGTTGACCGCCGACGGCGTCCTGGCCCTGGCCACGCTGCGGGCCTCGGCCAAGCGCGACGCCGACGCCGCCACCGGTCGGTTCGGGGTCGGCTTCGCCGCGGTGCTGGCCGTCAGCGACGACCCGGCCCTGATCAGCCGGACCGGCGGGGTGTACTTCAGCAGGGCGCACACCGTTGCTGCGGTCCGGGCGGCGGCGGCCGGGCTCCCGGCGCTGGCCGCGGAGCTGGACCGGCGCCATGACCACGTACCGGTGCTCCGGCTGCCCTTCGCAGTGCCCGGGCGCGACCCGCTGGGCGGTGCGGCGGGCGAGGTGAGCGCGGTGCTGCCGGACGGCTACGACACCGCCGTCGTGCTGCCGCTGCGGGACGCCGCGGCCGACGCCGGGGTCGCCGACCTGCTCGATGCCGTGGACGACGCGCTGCTGCTCACCCTGCCTGCGCTCACCGAGATCCGCGTCGAGACCCCCGGCGCACCCGCCCGGGTGCTGGCCGAGGTGGGTCGTCGCTGGTTCCTGCACACCGTGACCGGGCTCCACGACCCGCGCGACCTCGCCGCGCTGCCGGTCGAGGATCGGGGCCGGTCGGGGTTCACGATCTCCTGGGCGCTGCCGACCCGGACACCGGCCACCTGGTCCCCCGTGGTGCACGCCCCGACCCCGACCACCGAGCCACTGCCCTGGCCGGCGATGCTGATCGCCGACCTGCCCCTGGAACCGGACCGGCGCACCATCCAGCCGGGTCCGGCCACCGACGCGGTCCTGGACCTGGCCGCCGAGGCCCTGGCCGGGCTGGCCGAGCGCCTGGCCCGGCACGAGGTCGGCGGTACGGCGGTCGACATGCTGCCGCTGGACCTGCTGCCCGACCCGGCCGCGGCCCTGCCCGCCGGCTGGTTCGACGCGGCTCTGCGCGAGCGCGCACTGGCGGCTCTGCGAGGCGCCGCGGTGCTCACCCCGGCCGGCGGCGGAGCGCCGCTGCGCCCGGACCGGGCCGTGGTGCTGGACGGGCCCGGGTCCACCGACCCGATCCTGCATGCGGTGCTCGGTGCCCGGACGGACCGGCTGGTCGCCGCCCCGCCCCGGCACGCCGCTGTACTGCGCCAGCTGGACGTCGTGCGCCTCGAGGTGGCCGAGGCGCTGCACGCGGTGGCGACACCCGAGGACCTGGACGGTTGGCGGGACTGGCTCCGGGCTCTGGCTCCTGCGGCGGCGGGCGACCCCGCCGTGCGTGAGGCCCTGGCCACCCTGTCGGTACCGGTCCTGGTGGGCGCCGCACCGCACGACGGTGAGCCGGAGCCGACGTCCTCGACGCCGAGCACCGGGCCCGAGCTGCGCATTGTGGCCGGCGTCCGAGGGGTGCTGCTCGTTGACCACGTCCGCCCCGCGACCCTGGTCCAGCTGGCCGGTCTCGGCCTGCGGGTGGTGCCGTCGGAGCTGGCCGCCGATCCCGTCGCCGGCGACCTGCTGATCCGGCTCGGGGCGCGTCGGGTCGGCCCCGGCGAGGTGCTCAGCGACCCCGCGCTCGCGGCCGCGGTCACCCGAGCCGACGCCCGGCAGCCGGACCAGGACCGCACGAGCGGGGCGGTGCTCGACCTGGTCGAGGACTGCCTGGGGCTCGGCCTCGACCCGTCCGACCTCGACGGTGTGCGCTGGCTCGCCGACCTGCCGCTGCCGGACAGCGAGGGTGACCTGGTCCCCGCCTCGATGCTGGTCCAACCGGGCTCGCCGATGGCCGACCTCCTCGAGGAGGACGCCGCCGGGCGGTTGGCCGATGAGCCGGCCCGGCGCTGGTCGAGCGAGGTGTTCCAGGCGGTCGGCGTCGCGGCCCGGCCGGTGCTGGTGCGGGCCGAGGACGTCGAACCGGAGGAGGTCGTCGGGCAGTGGGCGGACCTGGACGGTGTGGCCGAGTGGGCCGCGCGGCTCGTCGAGACGGCCGGGTCGGCGGCAGCCGCCGGGTCGGCCGCGGACCGGCTCGGGGTACGGGTGGTCGGTGAGCTGCTCGCCG
Organism: uncultured Actinomycetota bacterium; assembly: GCA_963724535.1. Lineage (GTDB taxonomy): Bacteria > Actinomycetota > Actinomycetes > Actinomycetales > Kineosporiaceae > JADJPO01. The sequence continues at coordinate 324,981 of CAVRVD010000014.1, read as the reverse complement.
TCCGCGACCTCGACCTGGTGGAACCGGACCGGCTCGGTGAGCTCGTCGCGCTCCTGCTGGCCGAACCGGGCACCCGCCGTGCCCTGGTCGACCCCGTCCGACTGGCCCGTCCGGACGGGACGGCGGTCCCACTCCACCCGTCCTACACGGCGTGGTGGCTGCGCGCAGAGATCGGTGGGGTGAGTGCGGGGTCGACGACCGACCCGGACCTGGCAGCGGTGCTCCCGACTGCGCCGCCGTGGCTGGACCGGATGGACGCCCAGGCCGCTGCCGCGCTCGGCCGGGTCCAGGTCTGGGCTGATCTGGACCCGGCCGGCTGGGCGCAGGTGCTGCGCCGGCTCGGCCACGCCGACCTCGCCCCGCCGCTGCCGACGCTGCTGCGACTGTGGACCGTCCTGGCCGACAGCCCGGGCCCGCCAGCCGAGGACGGCGACCCGTTGTGGGCGCTGGCCGGCACCCGCGTGGTGCGCTGCAACGACCCGGCGGTGGCGGACGGCGCGCAGTGGCTCCAGCGAGCCGACGTCGGGCCCTACCTGGTGGTCGCACCGGACCGGGCGGCGGCGCTGGCCCGCCGACTGGACCTCGACCTGGCCTCCGAGCGGGCCCCGGGCCGGGTGAGCAGCGCGGGCCGGCCGAGCGAGGTGCCACAGGCCCTGCTCGCGACCTGGCCCGCCCTGCCACGACAGTGGTGGGAGCACGAGGACCTGCAGGTGGACGCCCAGCCGGTCGAGTGGTGGGTGGAGCGGACCGAGCAGCAGGCGGACCACGGCGGGGCCGAGGTGCACGCGGCGACCCTGGACGGTCTCGCCCGGGCGCTGGCCGTGGCTGCCGGGGCCTGGCCCGCCCGGCACACCATCGCCGCCGTACTGGCCGGTCACGATCCGACGGCGCTGCTCGTGGACGACGCGTTCGGCTGACCGGACCCGCTGTCGTCAGGTCGCCCTCAGGGCCGCCGTGAGCGGCGCGGCCAGGTCGCCGCGACCGGCGACGACGACCCGGTCCAGGTCGAGCCAACCGGCCATCCGGTGCAGGTCGCCGGCCAGGTGCTCGGCGACCGCCGCCGGGGTGAGCCGACCCCGGGCGCCGGGGCCGGTCGTCCATGCCGCCTGGACCAGCAGTGCACCCCCGATCCGGTCGGCCTTGAGGTCGACCAGCGCGGCGATCCGGTTACCGACCAGGAACGGGAGTACGTAGTACCCGTGCACGCGCCGGGCGGCCGGGGTGTAGATCTCGATGCGGTAGCGGACGTCGAACAGCGCCTCGGTCCGTTCCCGGAACCAGACCAGCGGGTCGAACGGGCTGAGCAGCGCCGAACCGCCGGTCCGGGCCGGGATGCGGACGGCAGGGTGCAGGTAGCCCGGGCGCCGCCAGCCCTGCACCCGCACCGGCCGCAGCCGCCCCGCCTCGACCAGCTCGGCCACCGCCCGGCGGGACTGGTGGGCCTCCAGCCGGAAGTAGTCGCGCAGGCACGCTTCGGTCCCGACACCGTGCGCCCGGGCGGCGATCGCCACCAGCTCGCGGCAGGCCTGGGCCGGGTCCAGGTCGGGCGGGGCGGCACCCGGCGGCAGCACCCGCTCGGGCAGGTCGTAGCGCCGTTCGAAGGCCGACGTGCGTCCCGCGCTGGCCAGCTCGCCGGCGCGGAACAGGTACTCGATCGCGGCCTTTGCCTCGCTCCAGTTCCAGCCCCAGTCCGGGGGCCCGCCCGTCCCCGCTCGGTCGGACCCGGCCCGAACGGCCAGGCCACGTTCCAGCTGCGCCGAGGTCAACGGTCCGTCGAGCTCGACCTGGTGACGGATCGCCGCCAGCAGCCCGGGCTGCTCCTCGGCGATCCGTCGACCGCCGAACCAGGCCTCCTGCAGGGCCCGGTGCATTCGGAAGCGCAGCAGCCGGTGCACCTGCGGCGTGCTGTACGACGCCATGTGTGCCCAGTGCTCGACCAGACGGCGGGGCGCCTGGTGACAGGCGCGGTCCAGCAACGGCATCGGGTAGGGCCCGAGCCGGCTGAACACCGGCAGGTAGTGGCTGCGCAGCAGGACGTTGACCGAGTCGACCTGGAGCACGGCCATGGTGGTCAGGACGCGCTCCAGGTGACGCATGGTCACCGCACCGCGCGGCCGTGCCCGGCCCAGGCCCTGGGCGGCGACCGCCACCCGACGGGCCTGCGCCGCGGTGAGGACGTCGGTGGATCCGGGCGGGCGCACCGACGGTGCAGGCCCGGGGTGGGTCCGCGTCGTCAGGCGACGACGTCTTCGTCGGACCGCCGCTCGGTCGGCGCGCCGGCGTCGTCGAGGCTGAGCCGGATCACCCCGTAGTTCCAGCCCCGACGCCGGTACACGACGCTGGGCCGGCCGCAGTCGGCGTCGACGAACAGGAAGAAGTCGTGACCGACCATCTCCATCTCGTACAACGCCTGCTCGACGGTCATCGGCACCGCGCTGTGGTCCTTGGTGCGGATCACCACCGGACTGTCCTCGAGGAGACTGGAGTTCCCGCCGTCGCTCTCCTCGCCCGGGACGGGCTCGGGCGCGGCGCCGACGGTGGGGTCGGCCAGGATTGCGGCCACCACGTCGTCACGGGCGCCGGGCGCTCGCACGCTCGCCGGTCGCTGCCGGCCGTGGTGAACCTTGCGCCGGTCTCCGGTGCGACGCAGTCGTTCCAGCAACTTGCCCAGGGCCAGGTCGAGCGCCGCAGCGGGCTCCTCGGCACTGGCCTCGGCTCGGATCACCGGCCCCTTCCCCCGCAACGTGATCTCGACGCGCTCGGCGGTCGAGGACTGGCGCGGGTTGCGTTCGTGAGAGAGCTCGACATTGGCCCGGTACGCCTTGGGAGCGAGCTGTGCCACCTTGGACAGCTTCTCCTCCGCAAGGACCCGGAAGCGATCCGGAACGGCAGTACGCCGACCGGTGACGACGACCTCCACGGGAACCTCCTGATCTCGGGGCACTCGCGATAGTCCCCACGCTAGTCCAGTGCCGCACCGCCCCGACAGTGGCCGTTCGGCGCGTTGGCGCCCCACCGCGGCGTGTGACACACCGCGGCCACGCCGATCACGGACAAACCCTGACAACGCAGCACCCGGACCGCCTCGGCCACGCTGGCGCCGGTGGTGAGCACGTCGTCCACGACGACCGCCGGGGCGCCGACGTCCAGGCGTCGTCCCGAGCTCAGCCGAGGCCAACCGCGGATCCCGAACGCCCCGTGCACGTTGTTCCGGCGGTCGGCGAGCCCCAGGCCCGCCTGGTCCCGGACCGCACGGGCCTGGTGCAGCGCGGCCACGGCCCGGACCCCGGTGGGGCCCGGGTGGTCTGCGGTCAGCTGCCGGGCCGCGAGCCGGGCCAGGCGCAGCACGACGTCCTCGCCGCGGCGACGCACCGCGGCCCGGGCCGAGGGCACGGGCACCAGCTGAAGTGGTGCGGGCCGACACTGCAGCACCTCGGTGGCGCCGACCACCACCCGGACCGCGTCGGCGAGCGCCACGGCCAGGACCGGCGCCAGGTCACGCCGTCCGCCGTCCTTCCAGGCGTGCACCACCTGGACCGCCCGGCCGCGGTACCCGGGCCCGGCCGCCACCGGCAGGCCGTCCAGGGCCGCCCGCCGGTCAGCGTCCGCCCGCAACGGTGTTGCCGGGACGTCCAGGTGCCCTCGGCACTGGGCGCACAGGGTGGGTCCGGGTCGGGTGCACCCGGCGCAGCAGACCGGTAGCAGCAGGTCCACCAGAGGTGCGAGAGCGGTCAGCGCCGAACGGAGCGCTGGCGTGGTCGTCCGAGGCATCCCGGCACAGTGACCGACAGCACCCGGGTGGCGCTGCGCGGACTGCGGCGGCTGTGGACAGCGACGAGCCCCCCGCCGGTCGGGGACGGGACGCCGACGACGTCACGACGTCCGGTCAGCCCGGGTCGGGTTCGCATCAGTCCGGGTCGGGTCGGTCGCGTCAGCCGGGCCAGGCGCAGGAAGGGTCAGCCCGGTACGGCGGGCCAGCGCAGCCCGGGCATGGGCAGCAGTGCCGCCCCGGACCGGTAGGCGGCCCCCGAACGGGTCTGCACCCACAGCGCGTCCGGACTCTCCCGGGTGGTGATCGACACCGCATCGGGCAACGGGATGCCCTCGATGACGTCGCCGCCCACCTGACTGACCCAGACCCTGCGCTCCCCGCCGCCCAGACGCACGCCGAGGACGCTCACCTCGTCGGCGCCGAGCCAGGAGGCGTCCTGAGCGGTGACCAGGTCCCGGACCAGCTGCAGCGGCGGGTCGGTGAGCGAGGCCGGCACCCCGTTCTCGTCGCGGACGACCCCGCACACGTAGGCCAGGGACCGGCCCTGGTGGCCGGCGACGACCAGGGCCCGGGCACCCTCGCGGCTGATCCGCAGCGTGGTGACCTGGTAGCCGCGCAGCCACGGCGCGGCGACCCGCAGGAGGCTGTCCTGGCCTCCGGCAGTCGGTGCTGCGGACGGGCTGACCGCGTAGACGACTCCGGTGTTGGCCTGCGGCGAGGTCCACAGCCACCCGTGCACGTCGAAGGAGGGTGCGGTCAGCCCGACGTCCCGCAGCACCACGCGGGGTGCGGCGGCGCTCGACATCGTGACCAGGCGCGTGCGCTGGTCGGTGAGCACCGCGTAGGTGGCACCGTCGGGGCTGGCCGCCGGCCGGCTGACGTCGCCGGGCAGCGCCGGCAGGTCGGGCACCGGCGACCCGCGGGTGGCAAGCACGCGGTTGATCCGGTTGTCCTGGTCCAGTGCGACGGGGCGCAGGTCGGCGTCGGCGATCCCGGGCAGGGCCGGCGCGGTCGCCGCGCTCGGTACCTCGAACCGCGCCTCCTCGACAGTGACCCGCACGTCGTCGGCCACGAAGTACAGCGACCGGGACGCCTCGCGCAGGGTCGCCTGGAGTTGGGCCAGCAGCACCCGGCGCTGTTCGGGGGCACCCTCCTTGGCCCGGATGGTCAGGTCGACGACCAGGGTGTCGCCGTCGCTGCGCACCCCGGTGGCGGTCAGCGCCGTCCCGGACGGCGCTCCCGTCGTCACGGCGGCGTTCAGCCAGCCGACCGGTCCGTCCAGCAGCGCGTCGACGACCACCGACGGCGCGGAGGTGACCGGGAACCAGCGGATGTCCGGAACCAGGTAGCTGCCGGTGCGGTCACGGAAGTACAGCGGCACGTCGGCGAAGGTGTACTGGAAGTCGGACCGGGAGATGACCACCCCGTCGGCCGGGTTGGTGATCCGCCATTGGCCGCCGACGGCGGTCAGGTAGAAGGCGAGCACCTGCACCTCGCCGGGCGCCGTCGGGGTGTGGATACCGCCCTCGCCGATCCGGGCGAGCACCGGTACCTCGACCTCGACGGTGACCCGCGCCCCCGGCACCGGTTCCGGAGCGGGCTCCGACGAGGGCGACGGCGACCCGGACGGGGCAGCCGCGGCCGGAGCAGGGGGCGGCACAGCGGCGGCGGCCGTGGCCGAGGTGAGCACCTCGGTCTGGCGGATCTCCAGCCGGCTGGGGGCGCTGTCGTAGACGACCACCGGAGTGGTGGGCCGCCAGGTCTTCTGCTGGTCGGGCGTCAGGAAGCTGCGCGCCACGCTGTGGTCGCGGGAGAAGTCCGCGGCCGCGCGCAGGAAGCCGTCGACGATGGCGACCGGGCTGTCACCGGACGAGGGCCCGGAGGCGTAGAACGATCGGCGCGGCTCCCGGGTGTTGCCGTCCAGGGTGCGACCGGTGACCACCGGACCGCTCGCCGGGATGCTCACGCACCCGGCCACCAGGGCCGCCACCACGAGCAGGAGTGGCAGCAGTCGCGCCGTCCGGGTGGGTGCGGGCCTCACGGGGACTCCGAGCCGGTCAGGGCCTGCTCGCGCGGCCGGGGTGGGGCCGGGGAGGCGTCGCGGGGCACCAGGGGCAGCGGCGAAGCGATCACGGGGCCGCCCGGCTCGCAGGGCAGGGTCAATCGGAAGTTGGCCCCGCGCCCCGGCTCCCCCCAGGCCTGCAGCGAACCGCCGTGCAGGTGGGCGTCCTCCAGAGCGATCGCCAGCCCGAGGCCGGAGCCTCCGGTGGTTCGGGCTCGGGCCGGGTCGGCCCGCCAGAACCGGTCGAAGACCAGCCGCAGCTCATCGGGGGCGATTCCGACGCCGTGGTCGCGCACGCCGATCGCCACCGCGAGGTCGTCTCCGGCCACGGTGATCTCGATCGGCCGACCTTCCCCGTGCTCGATCGCGTTGCCGAGCAGGTTGCGCACCACCCGCTCGACCCGGCGCGCGTCGACGTCGACCAGCACCGGCTCGGCCGGCTGGTACACCAGCAGCTCGCTCCCCCGGCCATCGGCCAGCGGGCGCAGGTGCTCGACCACGCGGCCCACCACGTTGCGCACGTCGACCCGGTCCACCTCCAGCACCGCCGCGCGGGCGTCGAACCGGCTCACCTCAAGCAGGTCGGACAACAGGGACTCGAACCGGTCGAGCTGGGTCTGCAGCAGCTCGGCGGTCCGGGCCAGCGCCGGGTCGAACTCGCCGCGGGCCTCGAAGATCACCTCACCGGCCATCCGTATCGTGGTCAGCGGCGTACGCAGCTCGTGCGAGACGTCGGCGACGAACCTGCGCTGCACCCAGGACAGCTCCTCGAGCTGGTGGATCTGTCGCTCCAGGCTGGCTGCCATCTCGTTGAAGGCCCTTCCCAGACGGGCCAGCTCGTCGTCCCCACGCACCCGGATCCGCCGGTCCAGGTGGCCGGCAGCCAGCTGCTCGGCGGCGGCCGCGGCCATCCGGACCGGGGTCACCACCTGCCGGCTGACCACCCAGGCGATCAGGCCGATGAGGACCAGCAGGGACACCGCACCGGCCAGGAAGGTGCGTTGCACCCCGGCCAGGATCGTCACCTCGCGCTTGAGCGAGTAGACGAAGTACAGCTCGTAGCGACCGGTGGACTCCTCCGCCCCGGCGCCCCAGGTGTCCAGGTCGATCAGGCTGCCGACGGCGATCACCCGGGTCTGTCTGGACCCGTCGGAGCGGTCCCGGATCGGCAGGGTGAGCTCCTGGCTGACCAGGCGGTTGGGCTGGTCGACGACCGCCTCGCGCAACGACAGCGGCAGCGCGTTCGGCTCCACCCCCAGGCCCTGGTCGGTGATCGGTCCGGCCGGGGTGCCCAGCTCCTTGAGCAGCGCCACGTACCGCAACGGGGCGTCGGCCGGGCCGTGCAGGTCGTTCATCTTCTGCCGCACCCAGGTCCGGAAGTCGTCCTCGCCCTCGAACTTCTGGCCCGTGTAGCTGTCGACGGTGTTCTTGGTCTGCTGGGTGGCGCTGTTCATCGCCTCCTCACGGGCGGAGCTGACCAGGTCGTCGGCGATCCGTTGCAGCAGGAGCTGGCCGACCACCAACAACACCATGATCCCCAGGGCCACGGTGGCGGCGACCACCCGCACCCCCAGGGAGCGGCGCCACCGCTCGCGCAGCGCCGACCCCGACCACCTGGCCCGCGCGGTCAACGACGGTTCGGACGGCGCGGCGCGAGGGGGCGATTGATCGCCGGAGGGCGGCACACCGTCCCCGGCCGGCCCGACCCGCTGGTCGGGGCCGCCGGTGCGGCTGTGCTCGCCGTCCACGCCGTCCCGTCCTCCGATCAGCGACCGCCGCCTCAGGCGGGCCCGGCCTTGTACCCGACGCCGCGTACGGTCACGACGATCTCCGGCCGCTCCGGGTCCTTCTCGATCTTCGAGCGCAGTCGCTGCACGTGCACGTTCACCAGCCGGGTGTCGGCGGCGTGCCGGTAGCCCCAGACCTGCTCCAGCAGCACCTCGCGGGTGAACACCTGCCAGGGTTTGCGGGCCAGCGCAGTCAGCAGGTCGAACTCCAGGGGGGTCAGCTGGATCACGTCCTCGCCACGGCGGACCGAGTGCCCGGCGACGTCGATGGCCAGGTCACCGATCTCCAGTGCCTCCGGCACGGGTTCGTCGCTGCGCCGCAACCGGGCCCGGACCCGCGCCACCAGCTCTTTGGGCTTGAACGGCTTGACCACGTAGTCGTCTGCCCCGGACTCCAGCCCGAGGACGACGTCGACCGTGTCGGTCTTGGCGGTCAGCATCACGATCGGCACCCCGGACTCGGCGCGGATCAGCCGGCACACCTCGATGCCGTCTCGACCGGGCAGCATGACATCCAGCAGCACCAAGTCGGGTTTGGTGGTGCGGAACACCTCCATCGCTCCGGACCCGTCGGCACAGAACAGCGGTTCGAAGCCCTCACCCCGCAGAACGATGCCGAGCATCTCCGCCAGCGCGGTGTCGTCGTCGACCACCAGCACGCGTCCCTTCATCCGTTCATGGTGACACCGACCGGGGCGCGCGGCGCGCACGCCTCGGCGATCCGCCCCCGATGCAGCAGAATCGGGGGCGGTAGGAATCGTGGGCGGTATGAATCGTGGGCGGGCCAGGGATCTGCCTCGGGAGGGTTTCACGGAGATGACAGAGCAGCCGGGCCCAGGCCAGGCACCCCAGTGGGGCCAGGCACCCCAGTGGGGCCAGGCACCCCAGTGGGGCCCAGCACCCCAAGGGGGCGAGCAGCCGGGCCCGGGCACGCCGTGGGGGCAGCCGGCCCAGCAGGGTCCGGCTCCGGCCGGGTCGCCGGGCTACGGGCCGCCGCCCGGTTACGGGCCGCCGCCCGGCGGAGGGCCGTACCAGCCCCCACCCCGGCCGGGAATCGTGCCGCTGCGGCCGCTGGCCCTCGGCGAGATCCTGGACGGTGCCTTCCAGGCCATCCGGACCAACCCGCGCACCATGCTCGGCGTGTCCGCGCTGGTGCTGGTGGTGACCACCGCCATCGGGCTGGTCCCGCAGTTCTACCTGATGTTGCAGCTGCGCTCGATCGGCGCCCTCAGTGAGGACCCGAGCGAGGACCAGATCGGGGACGCCCTCCTGCCGCTGCTGTCCGCCGCCGGCGGCATCGGGGTGAGCACGCTGCTCAAGCTGCTGGCCACCACGGTGCTGTCGGCGCTGCTGGTGGTGGCGGTGGGCGAGGCGGTGATCGGCCGGCGGATGGCTCCAGGTGTTCTGTGGGCGCGGGTCCGGCCCCGGGTCTGGGCGGTGATCGGACTGGCCGTACTGAGCCTGCTCATCCCGATGGTGCTCGCCGGCGTCGGCATCGGCATCACCGTGGCCCTCGCCCTCGCCATGGCCGCCGCCGGGGCGGGCGACGCCGGCGTCGTCGCCCTGGTGCTGCTCGGCGTCCTCACCGTGCTGGCCCTGACGGTCTGGCTCTCGGTCCGGATCGCCCTGGCCGGGCCGGCGCTGCTGCTGGAGCGAGTCGGGGTCGTGACGGCGCTGCGCCGGTCATGGCGACTGGTCGGCGGCTCCTGGTGGCGGGTGTTCGGGATCATCCTGATCACCTCGATCATCGCCGGCGTCGGCACCGGCGTGGTCGGCGTGCCGTTCTCCCAGGTCGGCAGCTTCGTGGCGATGTCCGGCGACCCGACCGACCCGGCGGCCCTGCGCGTTCTGCTGGGCACCGTGCTCAGCGGGGTCGGCGAGGTCGTCGGCGGCACGGTGATGACCCCGTTCTCGGCCGCCGTCACCTCGTTGCTGTACATCGACCGGCGGATGCGCGCCGAGGGCCTCGACCTCGAGCTGGCCCGGGCGGCCCAGGGCCCGCCCGCCGGACCGGCCGCCGGATGACCGTCGCCGCGCTGGACCCGTCCCGGGAGCAGGCCCGCCAGTGGGCGGTGCAGGAGCTGTCCCGCCGTGAGTACGAGCAGGCCCAGCCGGGCCTGGTGCAACGGGCCCTGGAGTGGATCGGCGCCCGGCTGAGCAACCTGCTCGACCTGTTTGGAACGGTCAGCTCTCCGAGCTCGGCGATCGCCGTGGGGGTGCTGCTCGCCGTCCTGCTCGCCGCGGTCGGTTACGCGGTGTGGCGCTTCGGCGGACCCGGCCGGCTGCGCGCGGCCCACCGCGACGACCCGCTGTTCGACTCGGCGTCCCCGGTCTCGGCCGCCGAGCACCGCCGCGAGGCCGAGCGCGCCGAGTCCGCCGGCGACTGGGAGCGCGCGGTGCTGGAACGGTTCCGCGCCCTGGTCCGCTCCCTGGAGGAGCACACCGTACTCGCGCCGCGGCCGGGACGGACGGCCGGCGAGGTGACCGTCGAGGCCGGGCGGGCGCTGCCCCAGCTGGTCGATCGGCTCCGCGACGCCGCGGGCGCCTTCGACGAGGTGCGCTACGGCGGCCATCCGGCCACCATCGAGTTCGCCCGGCTGCTCCGGGCCGTCGACGAGGAGGCCGACCAGGCGGTGCGCGCCGGGCGGGCGGTCCTGGCGTGACCGGTTCGCCCACGCTGGCCTCAGACCGGGAAAAGACCCCGGACGATCCGGGCGCAGCGGTCCCGGACCCCGCGGGCCCGGTCCGGCTGTGGTGGCGGCGGTGGCGGTGGCCGACGCTGGTCGCCCTGCTGGCGGTCACGGTGGTTGCCCTCGGTGCCCTGAGCCTGCCCCGTTCGGTGGACGACTTCGACCCCGACTCGGCCGCCCCCGATGGGACCCGGGCCCTGGTCCGGGTGCTGGTCGAGCACGGCGTCCAGGTCGAGGTGGTGCGCAGCATCGCCGGGGTGGACCCGTCAGAACGCGCGACTCTGGTGGTCAGCCAGCCGGGTCTGGTCCCGTTCGAGGAGCTGTCGGCGCTCGCCGCGGCCGGCGACCTGGTGCTCATCGAACCGGACGCGGTGGTCCTGGACGAACTCGGTCTGCCGGTAACCCCGGCCGGACCTGTCGATGACCACACCCCGGAGCCGGGCTGCGACCAGCCGGATGCGGTTGCGGCCGGGCGGGCCCGGGCCGGCGGCACGAGCTACCGCCTCCTCGACGACGATCCGTCCGGCCCCTCGGCGACGTCCACCTGGCTGTGCTACCCGCCGGACGATGCCGACCAGAACGCCGACCAGGGCGGCACCAGGGCGCCCCGGGGGGCGTTGGCCGTCGTCGAGCGGGACGGCCTGCGGGTCAGCGTGATCGGGCAGCGCGACCTGATGCGCAACCAGCACCTGGCCGAGCAGGGCAACGCAGCACTGGCGGTCCGACTGCTCGGCCGCCAGGCCCGGCTGCAGTGGTACGTGCCCGACCCCTTGGAGCTGTCCGGGCAGGTCGCCGTCGACCCGCTGGACCTGCTGCCGACCTGGGTGCGCTGGGTGGCCTGGCAGCTGGCCCTGACCGTCGTCGTGGTCATGATCTGGCGCGGCCGCCGGCTCGGTGCCCTGGTCCCGGAGCCGCTGCCGGTCGTGGTCCGCTCCGCGGAGACCCACGAGGGCCGGGCCCGGCTCTACCGCCGGGCCCGGGCCCGGGACCGGGCCGCGGCCGCGCTGCGCACGGCGACCGCCCGGCGGCTGGCGGCCCGGGTGCAGGCCACCGAGCTGGCCCCGGGCGAGCTCGCCGACCGGCTTGCCGAGCGCATCGGCGCCGACCCCGGCGCCGTTCGGCATCTGCTGACCGGGCCGGTACCCGCCGACGACGCCGCGCTGGTGGCGCTGGCCGGCGACCTGGTCAGGCTGGAGCAGGATGTCGTGGACGGCGACCGGCCAGCCGGCACCGCACCCCACCGAGGAACACGTGAGGACCGATGATGACCCCAGACCCGGCAACCGGCGGCCTGCCGACCGCAGCAGCGGCCAGTCCGGCCCACGGTACCGACGCGGCGGTACCGGACGCCCGTGAGGCACTGGCCCGGGTGCGCACCGAGGTGGCCAAGGCGGTGGTCGGGCAGGACTCGGCGGTCTCCGGCCTGGTGATCGCCCTGCTCTGCCGCGGCCATGTCCTGCTGGAGGGCGTGCCGGGCGTGGCCAAGACGCTGCTGGTGCGCACGTTCGCCGCAGCCCTGCACCTACGCACCGCGCGGGTGCAGTTCACCCCGGACCTGATGCCCGGCGACGTCACCGGCTCGCTGGTCTACGACGCCCGGACGGCGGAGTTCTCCTTCCGCGAAGGACCGGTCTTCACCAACCTGCTGCTGGCCGACGAGATCAACCGCACCCCACCGAAGACCCAGGCGTCACTTCTGGAGGCGATGGAGGAGCGCCAGGTCAGCGTGGACGGCAGGCCCCACCGGCTGCCGGAGCCCTTCGTCGTGGCGGCCACCCAGAACCCCGTGGAGTACGAGGGCACCTACCCGCTGCCCGAGGCCCAGCTGGACCGGTTCCTGCTGAAGATCCCGATGCCGCTGCCGGGCCGCGAGGTCGAGCTGGAGATGCTGAACCGGCATGCGCACGGGTTCGACCCGCGCGACCTGGCCGCCGCCGGAGTGCGAGCCGTGGCCGGTCCGGCCGAGCTGGCCGCGGCGAGCGCCGCCGTCCGCCGGGTCAGCACTGCGCCCGAGGTGATGGCCTACATCGTCGACCTGGTCCGGGCCACCCGTAGCGCACCGTCGCTGTCGCTGGGCGTCTCCCCCCGAGGGGCCACCGCTCTGCTGGCCACCAGCCGGGCCTGGGCGTGGATGCAGGGGCGCGACTTCGTCACCCCGGACGACGTCAAGGCGCTGGCCCGCCTGACCCTGCGGCACCGGGTTCAGCTGCGCCCCGAGGCCGAGTTGGAGGGGACCACCGCCGACCTCGTGCTGGACAGCGTGCTGGCCACCGTCCCGGTCCCCCGATGACCCCGACCAGATGACCCCGACCAGATGACCCCGACCAGATGACCCTGACCGGCCGGACGGCGCTGCTCACCCTGCTCGGGGTGGTGCCGGTGATGCTCGCCCCAGGCTGGGCCAGCCTGCTGGGCTGGGCGGCACTGGTCGCCGTTGCGGTCGCGGTCGACCTCGCCCTGGCCGCCTCCCCGGGCGAGCTGCGGGTGGTGCGCGAACCCGGCACGCCGGTCCGCCTCGGTGAGCCGGCGGTCTCCTCAGCGTTGGTCACCAACACCGGTCGGCGCCCGCTGCGCGGCACGGTCCGGGACGCCTGGCAGCCGTCAGCGGGGGCGGTGTCGACCCGGACGGCGATCGACCTGTCCGCCGGACAACGCCGGCGGCTGACCACCGACCTGCGTCCGAGGCGGCGCGGCGACCTGCTGGCCGCGGCACTCGTCGTCCGCAGCCTCGGCCCGATGCGGCTGGCCGGACGTCAACGCAGCCTCACCGCTCCAGCCCGGCTGCGGGTCCTGCCCGCGTTCAGCTCCCGACGGCACCTGCCCAGCCGGCTGGCCCGGCTGCGCGAGCTGGATGGGCGGGCCGCGATCCAGGTGCGCGGCCAGGGGACCGAGTTCGACTCGCTGCGCGACTACGTGATCGGGGACGATGTGCGCGCCATCGACTGGCGGGCCACCGCCCGGCGCCAGCAGATGGTGGTGCGCACTTGGCGTCCGGAGCGCGAACGGCGGGTGCTGGTGGTCCTGGACACCTCGCGCACCGCGGCCGCACGGGTGGGCGGGCTGCCCCGCCTGGACGCGTCGATGGACGCCGCGCTGCTGCTCGCGGCGCTGGCCTCGCGGGCCGGTGACCGGGTGGACCTGCTGGCGATGGACCGGCGGGTGCGCGGCCGGGTGGAGTCGGCGTCGCGGTCGAACCTGCTGTCCTCGCTGGTCGAGGTGATGGCTCCACTGGAGGCCGACCTGGTCGAGGCGGACTGGGCCGCGATCGTCGGCGAGGTCCGGGCCCGGCTCAGCCAGCGGGCCCTGGTGGTGCTGCTCACCGCACTGGAGCCGGCCGCCCTGGATGAGGGCCTGTTCCCGGTGCTGCCGATGCTGACCAGCCGGCATCTGGTCGTGGTCGCGGCGGTGGACGATCCCCGGCTGAACGAGATGGCGGCCGACCGGCAGGACGTGCACGCGGTCTACGAGGCCGCCGCGGCCGAACGGGCCAGGATCGAACGGGCCGCGCTGGTGGCCGAGCTGAGCCGGTTCGGCGTCGAGGTGGTCAGCGGCGAGCCGGATGAGCTGCCACCGCGGCTGGCCGACCGGTACCTCGCGCTGAAGGCCGCCGGCCGGCTCTGACACGGGCGGGCCGTGGCCGAGGGTTCAGCCGGCCGTCGGCGCGGCGTCCTCGACCAGCTCGGCGCGCAGGTCGCCGGTCTCGCCGGACATCGCCGCGGCCCGGCCGAAGACCCAGACGTAGCCGAGGAAGGCGACCCAGACCACCGCCCCGATGCCGACCCGGGCCCAGGTCGGCAACGGCGAGGGGGTGACGAAGGCCTCGACAACCCCGGAGACGGCCAGCACCACCACCAGTCCCATGGCCACGGTCACCATCGACCGTCCCTCGACGGCAAGGGCCCGGCTGCGCGGTTGCGGCCCTGGGTCGACCCAGGCCCAGAACAGCCTCAGCCCAGCCCCCGCGGCGACGAACACGGCGGTGAGCTCGAGCAGCCCGTGCGGGGTGATCAACGCGAAGAACACGTCCAGCCGGCCGTGCACCGCCATCAGCGCGGCCACCAGGCCGAGGTTGATCGCGTTCTGGACCAGCACGTAGACGACCATCACCCCGGTGATGCCGAAGGCGATGCACAGCGCGGCCACCCAGGCGTTGTTCGTCCACACCCGGGCAGCGAAGCTGGTCGCCGGGTTCTCGCTGTAGTACCGCTCGAAGTCGACCTCGACCAGCTGGCGGATCTCGGCGTCGGTGCCGACGGCGGCCTGCACCTGCGGGTCGCCGACCACCCACAACGCGGTCGCGGCGGCGATCAGGACCGTGAAGGCAGCGGCCGCAGCCGTCCACCAGCGGCTGCGCCAGACGGCGGCGGGGAAGGAGACCGTCGCCAACCGGGCGAGCTCACGACCCAACGGCTCGTTGGCCCCGGTCAGGGCGGTGCGGGCGGTGCTGACCACCCGGGACACCCGCCCGGTGATCATGGGGTCGCTGCTGGCCGAGCGGACCGTGGACAGATGCGTGGCGGCGCGCTGGTACAGCTCGACCAGCTCGTCGACCTCGGCACCGCTGAGCCGCCGCTGGCGTCCCAGCTGCTCGAGGCGGTCCCACTCGGCGCGATGCACGGCGGCGAAGGCCTCGACGTCCACCCGTTCACCCTAGTCGCGGGTCAGCGGCAATCGCCGAACGCGGCCCGGCTCGCAGGCAATCCCGCCGCGGTGTCGTGGGGGCGGCTGAGTCGTGGCCTACGCTCCAGAGCGTGCGGCGCTACCGGGGGCCGATGGTCGACAGTGCTCGTTGGGCACGGTTTGCGCTCCGACCCGACGACGTCGTCATCACCACCCCGTCCAAGTGCGGGACGACGTGGATGCAGCACATCCACCCACCGCCGGTTCATCAAGACCCACACCCCGCTCGACGGACTACCCGAGCATCCGTCCGTCACCTTCATCGCCGTCGTCCGGCATCCCCTGGACGTCGCGCTGTCCGATCTCGACCACGACCGCAACGGGGTCGAGGGCCGCGCATGGGAGCTGCGGGTCGCCGCCGTCGGTGAACCCGGCCCGGACGACGACCCGCCCCCGGGCTTCGAGCCACCGCCTCAGGGGGACGACCCGCACGAGCGTCTGGTCTGGTTCATCGACAACCACAACCTGCCCCGGGGCAGCGGCCCGTACGGCCTGGAGGACTTCTGCCACCAGGTCGGCACCTACTGGCGGCGCCGTGACGACCCGACCGTCCACCTGTTCCATTACCAGGACCTGTGGGACGACCTGGGCGGCGAGATGCGTCAGGTCGCCGCCGCGCTCGGGGTCGCCGCGGACGAGGCGCGCTTCCTGCCGTTGGTCGAGGCAGCCCGCCTGGAGTCGATGCGGGCGCGGGCCGAACAGACCGCACCGGAGGCCGACCAGGGCATCTGGACGTCGCCGGCGGCGTTCTTCCGCAGCGGCGGTCGGCGGGACTGGGCCGCGCTGCTGTCGCCTGCCGAGCTCGACCGCTTCCACGACCGTCTGTCCGAGCTCTCCGGGGACGCCGCGGACTGGATCCTGCACGGCCGGCGCGGCAAGGCCTCGACGTCCGCCCGCTCACCGTAGTCGCGAGGCCGGCTCACTGCCCCGGTCGTCGACGCGGCCACGCGGGGTAGCCTCAGCGGCGTGACGCAGCCGTGGGCGCAGGACGACTCCCTGGTCCTGCCGCAGGATGTGGTCACCGGTGAGGCGGTGGCCCTGGACCTGCGCCCGGCCTCCTTCGCCACCCGGCTGCTGGCCTACCTGCTCGACCTGGTGCTGCTCTTGATCCTGCTGGCCGGCATGGTCTGGCTCGTCCTCGAGCTGGTCGTCGACGGTCTCGACGAAGCCGCCGCCTCGGCGTTGCTGCTCACGGTCTCGGTCACCGTGCTGGTCCTGGTCCCGGCGGGCTGGGAGACGGCCACCCGGGGGCGGTCCCCGGGCAAGATGGCCGCCGGTCTGCGGGTGGTCCGCGACGACGGCGGACCGATCCGGTGGCGCCAAGCGTTGCTGCGCTCCCTGGTGGCCGTGGTCGAGATCTACCTGACCGGCGGCAGCATGGCGCTGATCTGCTCGCTGTGGAACTCCCGGGGCAAGCGGGTGGGTGACCTGCTCGCCGGCACCTACGTGGTGCGGGAGCGGGTGGCGGCCCGGGCCCGCCCGGTGCCTACCGCCCCGCCGGAGCTGGCCGGGTGGGTCGCCGGGGCCGACATCGGTCGGCTCCCCGACGCCTTGGCCCAGTCCGCGCACCAGTTCCTGGACCGCGCCGCCGGGATGCACGCCGGCTCCCGAGCCCGGATGGGGAGCGATCTGGCCGCCCGGGTCGCCCACTACGTGGCGCCGAGCCCGCCCGGACAGGTCTCGCCCGAGCGCTTCCTCGCCGCGGTGCTGGCCGAGCGCCACCGACGCGCCCTGATCACCCTGGGCCGCCAGCAGGAACGCCGCGACGAGCGGACCCGGCGGCGCCAGGCCGCTCCCCCGCTCTCGGCCTCGTCCACCCACCTGATCGACTGATCGCCCTGCCGCGGACCACCCGTACGGCGGCCCGCCCCGGGTCGCGACGGGCGCCGTGCACTCCGCGCCGGTAGCGCAGCGAGTACCGGCCGTCGTCTGCCGCCCGCGACGTGAGACGCCCCACGTCGCCCGGTGTCGGCGTCGGTATGCCGCTATTGTCGACCTCTCCGGAGGGGTTACCCACCGTGACCGAGTGACCCCGATTAACCTCGTCTTTGCGGAATCCGCACCTCTTCGTCACAGACGATGATCCGAATCGTGGTAAGTAGTTCAGTTGTCGAGAGGAACCGTCACCTCGGGTTGATCGAAGCGGTGGTCGAGGGCCACCGGGTGCTGATTGCATTGTCGTGATCCATCGGCTGAGAACCGCGTCGGCCCGACGAGCTCGATGGCGCCATCGGAAAGGCAGAACATGAGCTCCTCGCAGGACGCGGAGCAGGTGACCGTCATCGGCGGGGGGATGCTCGGCGCTGCGCTGGCACGCGGACTCGCCGACCGCGGGCGCACCGTCACCCTCCTGGAGGCGGCGCCGGCGCTCGGGGGCCTGGCCTCGGCGTGGACGATCGAGACCCCGGCAGGGCCGGTGACCTGGGACCGCTTCTACCACGTGGTACTCGGCCAGGACCGCCGGGTCGTCGAGCTGCTGACCGACCTCGGTCTCGGCACGGCACTGAACTTCACCACGGTGCGCTCCGAGCTGCTGGCCGACGGCCGGGTGCACCCGATGTCCAGCGTACTGGACCTGCTCCGGTTACCCGTCCTGGACCCGCTCTCGCGGCTGCGGGTCGGCCTGACGGTCGGTCTGGGCGCCGTTCTGCCGGTCGCCGGCGGCGACCGGACCACCTCGGCCGCGTGGCTGCGCCGCTGGTCGGGCAGGCGGGCCACCACCGAGCTCTGGCTTCCGCTGCTGCGGGCCAAGCTCGGTGAGGAGGCCGAGGCGGCCTCGGCGCAGTTCATCCGATCCACGTTCCGCAGGCTGCTGGTCGCCCGGCTGCGCGGCGGGGACGGTGACCGGTTCGGCTGGGTCGAAGGCGGCTACGCCGAGGTGTTGGGACGCCTGTCCGACCAGCTGACCGCCGCCGGCGTCGACGTGCGCACCGGAACCGCCGCCACCGGCCTGGTGCGGACCGGCGACGGCCGCTGGCGGGTCGAGCTGACCACCCGCGGCGCGTTGTCGCCGCAGAACCCCGAGTCGGTCGACGCCGACACGGTGGTGCTGGCCACGCCGGGCCCGGTGGCGCTGCAGCTAGCCGGCCAGCACGTCGAGGCGGCCTGGCGCTCCCGCCTGGAGCAGGTGCGCTATCTGGGCTGCGTGTGCGTCTCGGTGGTGCTGCGCCGACCGGTGACCGGTGGCTATCTGACCTACGTCACCGACGACACCCCGTACACCGCCGTGGTGGAGATGACCAATCTGGTGGACCCGGATCACCTGGGCCAGACGGCCGGGCACCACCTGGTCTACCTCCCGCGCTACTGCGCGCCGGACGACCCCGCCTTCGACGACGACCCCGACGAGATCTGCCGGCACGCGGTGTCGGACCTGCTGGTCCGCTACCCCCAGCTGGGTCCGGACGACGTCCTGGCCACCCGGCTGGCCCGCGCCCGGCACGTGATGCCAGTGCCGGTACCCGGCTGGGGCCAGGCGGCCCCACCGGTCCGCACCGGCGCCGCCGGTCTCTACCTGGCCAGCAGCGCTCAGGTCACCGCCGGCACCCTGAACGTCGAGACCACCCTCACCCTGGCCGAGCGGGCCCTCACCCAGATCCTCGACGACGCAGTACCGTCCGCGGACGGCGAACTCCCTGCCCCGCAACCGGTCTCGAGCACAACGACGTCGCCCGTACCGCGGCTGAGCATGGCCACCGTCCGGGACCGGGTGCGGCTGCGCCGTCCGGACAGCACGGCCCCGAAGGCCCCCGCGGTGTCCGAGCGACCGACCGCGAGTGTCAGCCTGGACGCGGACGACCTCTGGTCGTACCTGAAGACGCATGGCGACCCGGCCTGGGAGTCCCGGCCGAGCTACGTGGATGCCCTCGGTCCCCGGATCCTGGACACCTACGGCCGGCACGGGATCACCGCGTCGGTGTTCGTGGTCGGCCACGACGCGGCAACCGACGAGGGTGCCGCGTTCGTCGCCTCGCTGGCCGGGGCCGGGCACGAGGTCGCCAACCATTCCTTCGAGCACGAGCCGTGGCTGCACCTGTACTCCCGGGACCGGCTCGAGGACGAGCTGGCCCGCACCGAGGAGGCGATCGTCGCGGCCGGCGCTGCGCGACCGATCGGGTTCCGCGGACCGGGCTACAGCCTCTCGCCGACGCTGCTGGAGCTGCTGGAGCGGCGTGGCTACGCCTATGACGCCACGACGCTGCCGACCTGGATCGGCCCGCTGGCCCGCGCCTACTACTTCCGTAGCGCCACGCTGTCCGCCGCCGACCGCGAACAGCGGCGGGCCCTGTTCGGCTCGGCCCGAGAGGGCCGGCGGCCGGTCGGCCCGTACCGGTGGCGTACCGCCGCGACCCCGCCCCCGGACCGGCACGCAGGGAGCCGGGGCGCAGTCGGGCTGGTCGAGCTGCCGGTGACCACGATGCCGGTGGCCAAGGTGCCGATCCACGTCAGCTACGTGCTGCACGCCCACCAGGTCAACCCTGCGTTGGCCCGGCGCTATCTGGACGCCTCGTTGCGGATGTGCCACCTGATGCGGGTCGAGCCCAGCATCCTGCTGCACCCGCTGGACATCCTCGACGCCAAGGACGCACCGGGACTGGAGTTCTTCCCGGGCATGGCGCTGAGCTCGGGCGACAAGCAGCAGGTGCTCGACCATGTCCTGTCCCGGCTGACCGCCGAGTTCGACGTGGTCGGCACCGCCGAGCACGCGCGCCGGGTGGGAGCACGCCGGCTGCGCGTGCGCGACGCCTCGGACGCCGGGATCAGCGGACCGCACGACGAGCACCACTCCCCGTCCACCACACCACCAACTCGCCAGCGGTGATCATGACGACCCGACGGATCCTGCACGTCTCCCAACCGGTCTCCGAGGGAGTGGCCCGGGTGCTGGCCGACCTCGCCACGTTCCAGCACGCCAACGGCTGGGACGTGCACGTGGCCTGCCCCCCGGACGGCTGGCTCGGCGCCGCCGTTGCCGAGGACGGGATCACCGTCCATCCGTGGAGGGCGTCCCGCTCTCCCGGTGCCTCCTCGGTGGCCGAGGCCCGTCAGCTGCGTGCGGTGGTCCGCGAGGTCCGACCGGATGTGCTGCATCTGCACAGCTCCAAGGCCGGACTGGCCGGCCGGCTCGCCATCCGGGGTCAGGTCCCCACGGTGTTCCAGCCGCACGCCTGGTCATTCCATGCCACTGGGGGCGTGCTCGGCAGGGTGTCCACGATCTGGGAGCGGGTGGCGGTGCGCTGGACCGACCTGATGGTGGCGGTCAGCGGCGGCGAGCTGCACGAGGGCTACCGGCACGGGATCGAGCCCCGACGCAGCGTGGTCGCCCCCAACGGGGTGGACGTGCACCGGTTCGTCCCTCAGGACCGGGGGGCAGCCCGGGACCGGCTCGGCCTGGGCGACGGCCCGATCGCGGTGTGTGTGGGACGGCTGACCCGACAGAAGGGTCAGGACCTGCTGCTGCGGGCCTGGCCGCAGGTGCGGACCGCGGTCCCGGACGCCCAACTGCTCCTGGTCGGGGACGGCCCGGACCGGCCGGTGCTGACCGACCAGCTCCCGGCCGGCACGCGGCTGGTCGGCGCCACCGACGTCCCTGAGGACTACTACGCCGCCGCCGACGTGGTGGCGGTGCCCTCTCGCTGGGAGGGCATGGCGCTGGTGCCGCTGGAGTCGATGGCCTGCGAACGCAGCGTCGTCGGCTTCGACGTGGCCGGCCTGGCCGAGAGCGTCGGCGACGCCGGCGCCGTGGTCCCGAAGGGCGACCCCCAGGCCTTGGTCCGGGAACTGGTGCTGCGCCTGGGCGACCGCGGGCTGGCCCATCGGGAGGGCCAACGGGGCCGGGCCCGGGCCGTCACACTCTTCGACCGCGCCCGCGCGGTGGTGGTCACCGACGAGGCGATCAGGTCCCTGTTGCCGACCCTGCCGGGCCCGCGTCTTCGTCCGGTCGACGAACCGGCGCCGACCACCTCCCCGACGTCGGATCGTTCGGCTCAACCGCGCTGAACCGGGCCTGGTCGCTCGGTACCGGGCCCGTTTCCCGCTCGGGCTCGCCCAGCCCTGTGTCGGTGCTCGGATGCGCGAACGCCGCGTCCCCGCCGACCGCCGGACCGGGCATCCGGGCGCCGAGGAAGTACAGCTCCTCGAAGTACCGCTTGGCCTGCAGCATGCCGAGCGAGGTCGCCGCGAGCATCACCGCGAGCACCAGGCAGGTCACGGCCAGTCCCTGCCAGCCGAGCCGACCGACGGCGGCGAGCACCAGCCCGACCCCGCCGAGAACCAGGGCCGGGACCAGCGGGAACCAGAACGGGCGGAACAGGTAGGTCAGCACCAAGGACTTGGCGGTGTTCCACCGCCCCCGCCGCGACAGCACCGCGCCCCGGGCGGCCCGGTGAGCCATCCCGGACCAGTCCAGGTGCGCGGGGATCTCGACGATGGTGCCGCGCAGCAGCTGGGTCTTGTAGAGGATCTCGACGTTGATGTCGACGTCGACGGCCTTGAGCGACAGGCCGCGGACGAAGGGTCCGTCGTAGCAGCGGACCATCCCGGTCAGCGTCTTGATGTCCTCCAGCGCGGCCCGGGACAGGATCCGGTTGGCGATCCGGGAGCGCCGTTCCAGCGTCGATGGCACGCCCGTGCTGCGTCCGCCGTCCATATACGGGGAGGCGACCACCACGTGGGCGCGGGTCTCCTCCCAGGTCCGGACCAGTCGGGCGATGTGGTCCTCGTGGTAGGACAGGTCGCTGTCCAGCACCACGACCAGGACTCCACGAGTGTGGGCGAACCCGGTCCTCAGGGCCCCACCCAGGCCCTGGTTGACCACGTGGCGGACCAACCGGACCGGTACCTCGATCGTCGTCGCCGCCCGCCGGACCTGCTCGGACGTGGCGTCGCTCGACCCGTCGTCCACGACCACGATCTCCCAGGCGTAGCGCGACAGGTCCGACACGGCCGTCGCGACCCGCTGCAACGAGGAGGCGATGCCCGCCTGTTCGCAGTAGGCGGGCATGAGAACCGATGCCGTCGGCGGCGCCTCCCGCGCGATCACGTGGTCCTCCAACGTTGAGACCCCGGGGGGCGGACGGCCCTGGGATAGTGATGAGGTGATCCGTCACGACATTATCCAGCGGGGCGACCGGATGCGGCCGATTGGCCGGTGAGCGAGCCCTCGCTGCCGGATGCCCGGATCCCTGACCGTCCTGTCCCACGGTTCGCCTCCTCGACCGCCGACCCGTCAGGCCCTGGCGGTGTGCGGCGGGTGGCCTTCGTGCTCACCCAGGACCGCGGTGGTCCGGTGGACGTCACCGTGGCCCTGGCTGCGGCACTGGCCGAGCGTGCGGGATTCGAGGTGAGGCTGTTCGCGCCCCCGCCTGCCCGTGGCCTGGACCGGGTCCAGGGTCTGCTCAGCGAGTCCCGCATCGAGGGCAAGGGAGCCGGGAGGGCGATCTTGGCCGCCCGGCGACGCATCCTGGACTGGCACCCGGACGTCGTCCACGCCCAGGACCGCCGCTCCGGGCTGGTCTGCGCCCGGCTCGGCACGCCGACCGCCCTACGCGGGCGACCCCGACCGACCGTCGTGCACACCTACCACGGGCTACCGGACGATGTGACCCAGGCCTGGCTGGACGACCCTGCCGCGCCCGGCCCGTCGCGCTACACCCGCACCGTACTGGCCGCCGACGCCGTCGTGGCCCGGGCCGTGGACCGGACCGTGGCGGTCGCGCAGCCGCTGGCCGACTTCCTGGTCGGGCGCCTGCACGTCCCGGTCGGCAGGGTCGTACACATCGACAACGGCCTGGACCTTCCCGCTCTCGCCGACCGCACCGAGGACGCCGGAACCGGGCGGTTGTTGTTCGTGGGCCTGCTCGTCGAGCGCAAGGGTGTCGACGTGCTGCTGCGGGCGCTCGCCCGGCAGCCGACGGGTCCGGACGGCGCACGGCACACCCTCACCGTCGCCGGCGACGGACCGCATCGCCTTGCTCTGGAGCGCCTGCGTGACGACCTGGGCCTGGCCGAACGGGTCACCTTCCTCGGCTTCCGCACCGACGTCCCGCAGCTGATGGCTCACCACGACGCATTCGTGCTGCCCGCCCGGATGGAGCAGCAGCCCCTGGTGCTGATCGAGGCGATGGCCTCGGGGCTGCCCGTCCTCGCCACCGACGTCGGCGGGGTGGCGGACATGCTCGCCGGTCGGGGTCGTCTGGTCCCGCCGGACGACGACGCGGCGCTGGCCGGCGCCCTGAGTGAGCTGGTCCGGACCGGTGGCGGGCAGCGGAGCGCGCGCTCGGCCGAGCTGAGCAGGTACGCCCACGACCGGTTCTCCGTGCAGACCTGCCTCGAACGCCACCTTGATCTTTACTTTGGACTGCGTAAAGAGAAGCGTCGACGCCGGCCGGTAGCCTCGAGCGGGTGAGCTTGGCCCCGCACCAGGACCGTCTGCTGGTGGTGGAGCGGCCCACGGCCACGCCCCGACCGACCGGGCGGCTCGCCCCGGAACGTGCCGACTCCTCGACCCGTCGGGCACGGCGTCGCTCCCCCGGCAGCGAGGCGGTCCCGGTCGCCACCCGCTGGCGGCGCGGACCGGTGCTCACCGCCGTCGTCCTGCTCTGCGTGCTGGCCGTCGTCCTGGCCGTGGTGCTGACCCGGCCGGCGGGAACGGACCAGGCCGTGACCGTGCTCGACGCGACCCCGAGCCCAGCTCCCTCCGCGGCAGTGTCGCCGACCCCGGCCGGGACGACGGCCGGGACGACGGCTGCGACGGTCGGGGCCGCACCCTCCACCGAGGCCGCGCCGACCCCCCGCAACTCCTCCGGCACCCGGCGTGCCCAGGCCGGGATGCCCTCGGCCTCGGCCCCGGCGATCGCGGACAGGCCCACGAAGGACCCCGCCGAAGACTCGGCGGACAGCGGACAGAACGCGCTCCCGTCGGCGCCCCCGGCATCCCCCCTGCCCGTGGGTGCGCAGCCCCTGTCGACGGTCGCGGCGGACCGCCCGGCTCAGGCTGCCCCGGGGCAGCAGCCACCCATGGACCCGACGGCCGGGGATCCCGCTCCCGTCGACTCCGCTCCCGTCGACTCCGCTCCCGTCGACTCCGCTCCCGTCGACTCCGCTCCCGTCGACTCCGCTCCCGCGACCGACTCACCCGCCGACTCCCGACCCGCGACCGACCCACCCGCCGACTCCCGACCCGCCACCGACCCACCCGCCGACTCCCGACCCGCCACCGACCCACCCGCCGATGTCCTGCCACCGCCGTCCGGCTCGCCAGGACGGCGCGGGTTCCTCTACTCGATCGGGCGCCAGCTCAGTGCCGCGGAGATCGACGCCGCGCCGGGCACCTACAGCGTGGTCGTGCTCAACCAGTGGGACGGCGCGATGGCGGCGCGGCTGAAGCAGCGCGACCCGTCGGTCATCGTGCTGATGTACCAATGCCTGTCCAGCACCCGTACCTCGGACAGCGCCACCAACCGCTCCGGCGGTGTCCTGCACTCGGCGGCGACGCCATCCTGGTTCGCCACCGACACCTCGGGCAACCGGATCGAGTGGCGTGACTACCCCGGACACTGGCAGATGGCCGTGTGGGACGACGGCTACCAGCAGGCCTGGGTCGACACCGTGGTGCGCAGCGTGTCGCAAGGCCCCTGGGACGGAGTGCTGGCCGACAACGACCTGAGCAGCCTGCGCTACTCCGACGCCCGGATGGCGGGGACGTCGTCCCGGCAGGAGAGCGACGCCAAGATCCGCGCCGGGCTGCAGACCCTGATCGACCGGGCCGGCTCCGCCCTGCAGGCGCGCGGCAAGCGGCTCGTCCCGAACATCTCCGACGCGCGGCTCTACCCGGGCCGCTGGGCCGCCCATTCACGCTACGGCGGCGGGATGGAGGAGAACTTCGTCCACTTCGGCGACGGACAGTTCGTGGGGTACTGGAACGGTCAGGGCTGGCTCGAGCAGACCGACCAGATGGCCTCGCCCGGGATCAGCGTGGCGATCACCCGCGCCGACGCCGGGGACCGCAAGGCGCTGCTCTACGGCTACGCCAGCGTGCTGGTCCGCGGCGACGGCGACGCGTACTGGATGCCCTCGATGACCGGGGCCGCGGCGGACGACTACCGGTCGTTCTCCACGCTGCCCGAAATGACCTGGCCGCTCGGCGCCGCGAGCGCGCCGGTCCGGCTGGGCTCGGGAGCCTGGACCCGGGAGTACGCCTCGGCCTGGGTGGCGGTGAACCCCACGGACGGGACGGTCACCGTCACCCCGCCGGCGGCGGCGCGCACCGCCGGCGGCGGGTCCGCCGGACCGCAGCAGCTCGGACCGCACTCGGGGATGATCCTGCAGAAGTCGGGGTGAACGATCGGCAGCGTACGGTGAGGCCGGCGTCACTGAGCGTCTGCAACCTGGACCGGGGCGACAGCCCCGCCTTGACGACACGGACCTGCGCGGCGTTGGGCCGTTACCCTGGGCCGCGGGGAGCCTCGGGGAGAGCAGGGCGTCCTCACCCACCGCAGTCGGGAGCGCGGCCGTCGAGGACGACACGCGACGGCCCGATCAGTACGCGATCGACCGAACGGCGCTCCGACGAGACCCCCGAATCGAGACGACCCCCCACCGTGACCAGCGTGACCGCCCCGACGACGTCCACCGGGCAACCGGTGCCGGCGGCGCGGACCGGCCGGACCCCTGGGCTCGGCTCCCGGCTGCTCGCCGTCGCGGTGGCGGCAGCGCTCGCCTCGGCACAGGTCGAGGGGTACCTCATGGCGGTGCACCCCGCGCTGGCCAAGGTGGCGCCGGGGGTGTTCCTGCTGGTCTGGCTGACCAACCGGCTGTGGACCCGCCGACCGGTCGCCACTGCGCATCCCCTCGTCGCGGGGGTGGCCGCCCTGGCGGTGGTGGTGCTCGCCTCGGCAGCGGTCAACCTGGACAACGGCCACGCCCTGGCCACCGTGATCCGCTGGCTGCCCTTCCTCGCCCTCACCGTGGCCCTGGTCGACGTGCTCACCCACGACGTCCACCCCCGGCTTGCGCTGAGCGCCCTGCTCGGCGGAGCCCTGGTCGCCGCAGCCGGGGCCCTGACCAGCTTCGTCATCCTCGACGAGCCGCGGGCGACCGGTCCGCTGGAGGACCCCAACGACCTTGCCTACGTGCTCACCGCGGCCGCACCGATCGCCCTGGTCCACCTCGGCGCCGCCCGCGGCCGGCGGGCCTTCGCCCTGTCGGCCGCCCTGGCCCTACTGCTGGCGGGGTCGGCCGCCACGGTCTCCCGCGGGGGCGCACTGGCCTTTGTGGCCACCCTGGGCTACGTCACCTGGCGGCGCCTGGTGCCCGCCCGGTTACTGGCCGCCGGGATCGGGCTGCTGGCTGTGGTCGGCGCCAGCGTCCTCGTCGTCGCCTACGACCAGGTCGAGCTCGCGATCACCCAGAAGCGCTACATCGCCTCCACCAACATCGAGACCCGCACCCTGCGCTGGGAGGCGGCGCTGCGGATGCTGGGCGACAACCCGCTGCTCGGCGTCGGCCCCGGCGGCGCCCAGACCAGCTACGTCGAGTACTCCGGCTTCGCCGAGCTGGCCGAGCCGACCCCGGTGACCCACCAGATGTACCTCGAGGTGGGCGCGGAGCTGGGGGTGGGCGGGCTGGGCCTGTTCCTCAGCCTGATCCTCGGCGCCGCCGTGGCGACCGAGCTGGCCGTGCGCCGGCTCCGTCGTGCCCACGCCCCACCCGGCGACCCGACGCTGCTGACTGCCTACGCCTGCCAGGCCAGCCTGCTTGCGGTGTGCACCGCCTCGTTCTTCCTCTCCCAGCAGTACTACATGCCGCTGTGGGCCGCGCTGTCGGTGGCAGCGGCGCTCGAGATCCGGACCCGCGGCTCCGGCGCCCGGCACACCAGCCGGGCGAGCGTCGAGGACGCCGCGGTGGCCACGGCGGTCGGCCGATGACGCTGCGGGTGCTGCACGCGATCGGCGAGATGGGCACCGGCGGCGCCGAATCGCTCGTGGTCGAGCTGGTCCACCGGGCCGAGGAGGTCGGCTGGACCAGCGAGGTGGCCAGCGCCGGCGGTCACCGGGAGGACGAGCTCGTGGACGGCGAGCACGCCCGCGCACACCGGGTCCCGCTGTCCCGCCGCCGCCCCACCGGCTTCGCCCGGGCGCTTCGCGCCACCCGCCAGGCCATCCGCCGGGCCGATCCGGACGTCGTCGTGGCGCACAACGTCGGGGTCACCGCAGCGACCTGGCTGGCCCTGCGCACCCTGCGCCACCGTGCCCCGCTGGTCACGGTGTTCCACGGGGTCGCCGCCGAGGACTACCGCTACGCCGCACGGCTGCTGTCGCGGGCGCCGGACGCCGTGGTCACCGTCAGCGAGGCCATCCGCAGCCGGCTGGAGCAGTCCGGCCTGCGGGCCCGGCGGATCGAGGTGATCCCGAACGCGGTGACCGCCCCACCGATGCCGGAGCGCGGTGAGGCCCGTCGGGCCCTGGACCTGCCGGCCGACGTCCCGGTGGCCCTGTGCTTGGCACGGCTGGTCGACCAGAAGCGACACGACGTCCTGTTCCAGGCCTTCGCGAAGGTGCCGGCACCGGCGCTGCTGCTCCTTGCCGGCGACGGGCCGAACCGCGATCGGCTCCTGCGGCTGCGCGACGGGCTCGGCCTGGCCGACCGGGTGCAGCTGCTCGGCGCCCGCGCGGACGTCCCGGCACTGCTCGCCGCCGCCGACCTGACCACCCTCGCCAGCGACTGGGAAGGTCTGCCGGTGGCGGTGCTGGAGTCGATGGCGGCCGGCCGGCCGGTGGTCGCCACCGACGTGGACGGCGTGGCCGAGGTACTGCGGCACGGCGGCGGCCTTCTGGTGCCGCCGCGGGACCCGGACGCGCTCGGCGACGCCCTGACCCGGTTGCTGACCGACCCCGACGCCGCTGCCGAGGCCGGTGCCCGGGCTGCCGAGGTGATCTGCGACCACTACGACCCCACCGACATGGTGCGTCGTTACGATCGACTCCTCAGGGAGCTCCTCTCCGCCCAGCGACCGACAACCCGGACGGATTCTCGATGACCGGCGCCCAGACCCTGGCGGCGTTCCGCCGTGCCCTCCTGCCCGCGATCGCCGTGGGCCTCGGCGTGCTCGCCCTCGTGGTCCTGGTCCTGCTCACCCGGCCGGCGTCCTTCAGCGCGCGAGTCGGGTTGGTCGCCTCCCCCACGGTGACCGACCAGAACATGCCGGCCGACTACGGCGCCGTGGTGTCGCTGACCATGCAGGCACTGCCCGAGCTGGCCGTCTCCGACGGCACGCTGACCGCGATCCGAGCCGCGGTGCCGCAGGCGCCCTCCGTGCCGGACCTGCGCAACTCGATCACCGTCGAGCTGGTCCCGGGCTCGAGCGTGGCCCGGGTCAGCGTGGTCGCCGCCGACCAGGACGGCGCCGTGGCCATGCTGACCGCGCTGGTCGCCCAGATCCAGAAGGCCGACCTGCTCGCGCCGGTGGCCGAGCTGAAGACGATCGGCGCCGGCGGGCCGACGGCGCAACGGGTCGAGCGCGACCCGCTCCTGGCGATCGGTCTCGGCACGGTCGCCGGCCTGCTGGCCTCGCTGGTCACGGTGATCGCCGTCCAGGGGCTACGGCCCCGGCTGCTGACCGTGCCGGACGTCGAGCAGGTTGTCGAGGAGGTGTTCGCCTCCGGCGGCGAGCCGCCGCCGGTGGTGGCCCTGAACGACGACGACCAGGGCCTCAACCTGCTGGCGGCCCATCTACTGGCGCAGAAGCCGGTGGCCACCGAGGTCACCGTCATCCCGGCCGGGGCGCCTTTGCGCGACGACCTGGCCCCGCGGTTGCGCAATGCCCTGCGCAACCTGCGGGTGGCCCGCGATGCCGGACTGCCGGTCAGCCCGGCGGTCGGCTCCCGGTCCACCGGGCGCCCGTTCGAGGAGTGGCTCGACGGCGGATCCCAGAGGGTCACCCGGCCGGCCGCGGTGCCTGGCGGCGGTCCGGACGACGCACCGACCCTTCCGGCCCGGCGCCAGAGAGGCCTGTTCGCGCCGATGAGCTCGCCCGGCTCGGCAGGCGACGACTCCCCGACCCACTCGCCGCTGAACCCGCTGAGCCACCTCGTGGTGAGCGTCCGCCTGGGCGGGACCACGCCGACCGAGCTGACCACGGCGCTGGTCGCGATGCGGACACACGGCACGGGCGTCGCCGGTGTCGCGGTCGGCTGAGCTGGCTACGCCCCGCCTGACGCGGGCCCGACTCGCGGTCGTCGGCGCCTGGCTGCCGGCCGCCCTGGCGCTGGCCTACGTCGCCCGACTCACCCTCGCCGGGCTGCCGCGGCCCGCGGCCCCGGGCGGCGACGGGGTGCGGATGCAGGACCTGCGCGATGCCACCTACTACCCGATCCGCGAGCTGTGGCGCCCCGGCGGGATGCCCTACGACCCGCAGCGGATGTTCGAGAACTGGCCAGTGGTCCAGGAGTTCGACCTGTACCTGCCGGCTCACCTATGGCTGCACACCCCGATCGCGGCCCTGGACTACCCGGCCGCCGCCGTCGGCATGCTGGCGGTGAACGCCGCGCTGCTGGCCCTGCTGGCGCGCTGGGCGTGCACCTGGGCGGCAGCCCCCTGGTGGGCGTGGCCGGCCCTGACCGCCGCCCTGATCGCCGGTCAGGTCGGCAAGGCCCAGCTGTACCTGGGCCAGGTCAACCCGCTGGTCGCCGTGGGGGTGGCCGGTGCCCTGGGTTGGCGGGACCGGCCACGACTGGCCGCGTTCTGCCTGGCACTGGCCTGGATCAAGCCACAGTTCGGGTTGCCGCTGACCCTGCTGCTCCTCCTGCGCAGCCGCACCGCGGTGGCCCTGGGCGGCACGGCACTGGCCGCCCTCGCCTCCGTGCCGGTGCTGGTCCTGCTGGTGGTCCGCGCCGGGGGTCCCCTCGCCTTCGCCGACGTGCTGCGCCGTAACGTCGAGTACGCCACGGGCACGGCCTACGGGTCGGTCTCCTCCCCCGACTCGGTGCGCATCGACGTCACCGCGGCCCTGTCCCGGGCCCTGGACTGGACCCCGCCCGCTGCGGCGGAGACGATCGCCGCGGCGGTGGTGCTGGTCGGGATCGGGCTGCTGGTGCACCGGGCGAGGACCGACACTGCGCCGACCGAGGCGTCACTGACCACGGTCTGGGCCGACCTGGTGACCGTGCTGGCGGTCCTGGTCGCCGTGGTGCACCAGCCGGGCGACGCCCTCGCCGCCGTGCCGGCCGCGACGGCGCTCGCGGTGGGCCTGGTCTACCGCCGCTGGCCGCAGGCACCACCGTGGATGCCGGCAGCCGGCTGGGCCGTCGTGATCTGTCTGGCCGTGCCGCACCTGCACCTGTACGCGGTCGACCAGGTGGTCCTCGAGGTCGCCGGTGCCCGGGTGGCCGGCCTGCTGGACGCGGCGGCCGTACTGCTCGCCGCCGTCCTGGCCGTCGCGGCGCTGACCGCGCTGACCGCGCCGAGCCGCGGGCACCGCCTGCCGCAGGCGGCGACGTGACCACGACGCTCGGCGGTCAGGCGGCCAGGGGGGCGGCGTGGCTGGGTCTGGTCAACCTGCTCAGCAAGGGCGCCCAGGTGTTGGTCACCTTGGCCCTGGGCGCCTTCCTGACCCGGGCCGAGGTGGGTGCGGCGACCATCGCGGTGCTGCTCGTCAACCTCGGCATGACCCTGCAGTCGATGGGGGTCTACGACGTGGTGAGCCGCACCCGGCACGAGCCGCGGGAGTTCTCCGGCACCGTGGCGGCCCTGTCCGTCGCGGTGGCCGGCGTGGCCAGCCTCCTGCTGCTGCTCGGCGGCGGAGCGATCGCGTCCTGGGTGGGGGCGCCGAACGCGGCCGGGCCGATCCGCGTGGCCGGGCTCAGCCTGCCGTTCACCGCCTACGCCGGGGTGCAGATGGCCTACCTGCATCGCCACCTGGACTTCCGCCGCCGTCTGGTGCCGGATGCGGGCAGCGCTCTGGCCGGGGCGCTGGTCACCATCGCCGCGGCGGCCGCCGGCGCCGGGGTCTGGTCACTGGTCGCCGGGATCCTGCTCACCGCGGTACTGGCCCCGCTGCTCGGCCTGGCGGTCGGGGTGCGGATCCCGTTGCACTGGAACACCGTCCATCTGCGTGAGACCGTCGGCTGGGCCCGGGTGGTGGGCCCGGCGGCAGTCCTCGGGGTGCTGCTGCTGAACATCGACTACGTGGTGGTGACCCGGGCGCTGGGTGAGGACGCCAACGGCCTGTACTCCTACGCCTACCGGTTCGCTTTCGTGCCGTACATCATGATCGCGGTGGTGCTCAGCGGCGTGGCCTTCCCCGTCTACACCCGGCTGATCGCCCGTGCACAGGGCGCCGATCCGGACGGCGCCCCGACGCGGCCGATCGCCGCTACGGCGGGTGCGGTCGCCCCGGCCGCGCGGCGCGTCCTGCACGTGCTGGTGGCCAGCACCGGTGGCCTGTACCTGCTGCTGGCCCTGCTGGCGCCGCGGATCGTCGTCATCGACCAACGGTGGGCCCCCTCGGCAGCGGTGCTCACCGTGCTGTGCGGCTACGGCCTGCTGCTCAGCCTGCTGCTGGCCGGCTACGACGCACTGCGGGCGATCGGCCGGCCCGGGCACTTCCTGGCCGCCCAGGCCGTCCACGTGGTGCTGCTCCTGGTCCTGGCCGTGCTGGCCGTGCGAGGTGTCGGCTGGTCCGACGGCCCGCCGCCGATGGAGCAGGCGATCGTGGCGGTCGCCTGGGCCCAGGTGCTGGCGGCCGGGCTCGTCGCCGTCGGGGTGCTCCTCGCCCTGGTGCGCGCGGGCGTGATCGGGGCGGCCACCCTCACCGTGCTGCGCGGACCGGTGGTGGCCGCCGCGACGACCGTCGCCGTCGCGCTGGGTCTGGAGGCGACCGGCCTGGCGCCGTCGCCCGCGTCCCTGCCCGGCCTGGTCTGGATCGGGCTGCTGCTCGGCATCGTCTACGCAGGGGTGCTGCTGGTCCTGGACCGCGGTGCCCTGGCCGAGCTCAAGGAGCTGAGGCGCTCATGAAGCCACCTGCCGACCGGGTCCTCGTCGTCGTCGGCACCCGCCCGGAGGCGGTCAAGCTGTTCGGCGTGATCCGCGCGCTGGGCCGGCGGGCGCTCCTGGCCCACACCGGGCAGCACTACGACGACCAGATGTGGGACGCCGTCCAACGCGAGGTGGGCCTGCCCGGTGTCGACGTCCGGATCCGCGTCGGCGGCACCCACCGCGGGGTTCAGATCGGGACGGCGACCACGGCACTGACCGAGTACCTGGTGGGCCGCGCCGAGGCAGGCGAGCCGATCGCCGCCGTCGTGGTCCAGGGCGATACCAACTCCACCCTGGCCGGCGCGCTGGCCGCCAACGCCACCCGGACCCCGCTGGTCCACGTCGAGGCCGGACTGCGCAGCGACGACCTGTCGATGCCGGAGGAGAGCAACCGGCTGTTGGTGGACCGGATCGCCGACCTGTGCTGCGCGCCGGCGGCCGCCAACGCGGAGCGACTGCTGGCCGAGGGGGTGGCGCCCGAGAGGATCGCGGTCACCGGCAACACCCTGTTCGACGCGCTGTCGTGGCTACTGCCCGACGAGGGCACCCGGCGCGAGACCCTGTCCCGCTTCGGTCTCGCCGACACCGACTATGTGCTGACCACCATGCACCGAGTGTCCAACATCGACGATCCCGATCGCCTGCGCGCCATGCTCACCGCCTTCGACCGGCTCGCCCGGCAGATGCCGTTCGTGCTGCCGCTGCACCCGCACACCCGCCAACAGGTGCAGTCCTACGGACTGACCCATCTGCTGGAGCGGCTGCGGCTGCTGCCTCCGCTGAACCCGACCGACTTCCTGGCGCTGGAGGCCGAGGCCACGCTGATCATCTCCGACAGCGGAGGTGTGCAAGAGGAGGCGTGCTTCCTGCGCCGTCCCCTGCTGGTGCTGCGCGACAGCACCGAGCGACCCGAGCTACTGGACGGCTGGTGCCGTCTGCTCGGCGACGACGACCCCGAGAAGGCTCTGTTCCAGGCACTCTCGGACGCCGCGGGCTGGCAGGAGTCGCTGCTGGCCCGGGCTCTGCCCTACCCCGAGTCCGGGGCGAGTGAGCAGATCGTCGCTGAGCTCGACGCCCGCCTGGACCGGTGAGGATGTCGGCGAACCCCCGCTGTGGTGATGCTCGGCCCCGCAGGTGGGCTCGACGGATGAGAGGCTCCTGGTGCACCCACCGGTGATCGTGGCTGCCGTGGCCCTCGTCGGCGCGCTGGCGGGCTACGGCGTCTCCAGCCTGTTCCTCGCCCAGTACTCGGACCGGGTGACCAGCCCCGGCTACCTGGCGGGGCTGAGCCTGCAGGGCGTCGGCTTCCTGCTGGCCTTCGTGGCCCGCACCCAGCTGCCCCTGATCCTGGTGCAATCGACGATCTCGGCCAGTGTGGCGGTGACGGCGATCGGAGGGGTGCTCCTGGGGCGATGGCGCCTGGACCGCCGCGACAGCGCCGCCCTTGCAGCGGTGGTCGCCGGCATCGGCGCGGTGGGTGCCTCCTCCAGCCCAGGCCCGGTTGCCCCCAGCGGATGGGTCCCGGTGCTGGCTATGGGCTCAGTCAGCGCCCTGGCCCTCCTCGGCGTGCTCTGGCGCCCGCCTCGAGTCTCCCAAGGGACCGCCGCGGGCTCGGCCATCCGGGCGGCGGCGCTGCTCGGCGTCCTCGCCGGGCTGAGCTATGGCTCATCCGCCATCGCCGCCCGGATGGTGGCCTCCGATCCGCTCTCCATGGTCCGCAGCCCGATGGGTCTGGTCCAGGCCGCCGTGCTGATCGGGGGGGTGTGGATCGGCCAGGTCCTGCTCACCCTGGCGCTGCGACGGGCCCGGGACGGGTCGGAGCCGGGGCGCAGCAGCAGGGTCACCGTCCCCGTCTCCGCGGTCTACATCGCCGGAACCGTCTGGCCGGCCACAGCGGGCCTGCTCTGGCTGGGTGATCTCCTGCTGCCGGGACGAGGCGGCCTCGCCGCGCTGGGGGTCGTCCTCGCGCTGGCGGGTGTCAGCGCTCTGAGCCGCTCGAGCCACCCGCAACCGCGCCCCGGTATCGGTCACGCCACGTGACCGCCCGATATCCATGGCGCGTGGAATGCGGTGACGGCACGCCATGACGGTGACCCGCGGTAACCTGAGACATGCCTCGATATGACCGCCACGACGTCGTTGTGATCGGGGCCGGGCAAGCGGGCATCTCGCTGTCCTACGCCTTGCAGGGGCTGAAGATCGACCATGTCGTTCTGGAGCGCGAGCGACCATTTCATTCCTGGCGCACCCGATGGATCGACTTCCGGGCGAACACCCCGAACTGGATGAACAGGCTCTCAGTATTCGGGTCGAAGGAACTGCCCGGACGTCGACGTGACGATTTCGGCTCCAGCCAGGAACTGGTCGAATACTTCGACCGATGTCTGGATCGGGTCGATCTGCCCCTGCGCACGGGCGTCGACGTCACGAAGGTCCTACGCCGTGGAGAGGTCTGGGAGGTCCACACCCAGGATTCTGTCATCGAGGCAGAGAACGTCGCGGTATGCAATGGCGCGATGTCCACACCCTGGCTGCCGGCGGCCGCGTCGAAGGTTCCCGATACCGTTCCGCAGATGCACTCGAGCCAATATGTGAGCCCGGAGCAGATCACCACGAGAAACGTCTTGGTGGTCGGCAGCGGCGCCAGCGGCGTCCAGATCAGCCGGCTCCTGGCGGAGTCCGGCCGATTCCAGTCGACCCACGTCGCGCAGAGTCGCGTCCTGGTGCTGCCCCGTCACATCGCAGGTATCCCGATCCATCGTGTCGTCCACGCCTTCAGGTTCTTTGACGTGCGCAAGGACTCCCTGCTGGGGAAGGTGATGTACCGGGGGTTGGAGACGCGTGGGGACCCCATCACGCGACCCACTCCGAAGGATCTCGCCCGCCGGTACGACGTGAGACTGTACGGACGGTTCAGTGGGCTCGAGGGGGATCGACTCGCGTTCGAGGACGGGCAGTTCCTGGACACCGACGACCTCACCATCATCTGGTGCACCGGCCTGCGGGGTGACTACACGTTCATTCATCCTGCGCCCCAGGAGAACGCTTTCGACCCGACCGGTTATCCCCGACACGATCGCGGCGTCGCCCGTGATGCGCCGGGCCTGTACTTCGTCGGCCTGAGATACCAGTACACCAGCGCCTCCCACGACATCTACGGAGTCGGGAACGATGCCGAGTTCGTCGCGGGACACATTGCCGCGAGAATCCGCCAACGCCGGCCCATGAAGCTCGTTCCCGTTCCCACCTGCTGCGTCTGCGGCGCCTCTGGCTCCGATGAGATCGCGTCGGGTAGGGACTTCGAATACTCCACGAGCGCAGAGATCTTCCACGCCAAGCAGTGCCAGGAATGCGCGAACGTCTACCTCGACCCTCGGCCCGACGTTTCGGAGTTCGAACGCATCTATCCGCCGGAGTACCACTCACTGGCGTTCACCCCGGACAACTTCTCACTCGTCCACTCGGTGCGCTCCCGGCTCGAGGCCCGAAGACTTCTCCGATACTGCGAGGGCGTCGGCGACGAGGCGAGAATCTTGGACGTCGGGTGCGGCGACGGCTTCCACCTGAACCTCCTGCGCAGGTACGGGAAACCCGGCTGGACACTCGAGGGCGTCGACATCGACGCCCGAGCCGTGGAGCTGGCCCAGAAGGTGGGCATCACCATCCACAAGGGCACCATCGAGGATCTGGACCTGCCGCCGCAGTGGTACGACGTCGTCTATACCCTTCAGACCGTCGAGCACGTCGCCCATCCCGACGAGGTGCTCGCCGCGATCCATCGCGTCCTGAAACCGGGCGGGCGCCTGGTGATCGTCACCGACAACACCCGCTCCGTGGATTTCGGGCTGTTCCGGAAGGGGTACTGGGGGGGCTACCACTTCCCGCGGCACTGGAACCTGTTCAATCCCGACGCGCTCGGCCGGCTCGCCCGAAAGACGGGTCTCGAGGTCGAGGCCATCGAGACCATCGTGAGTCCGGTCAACTGGGTCTACTCCATCCACAACGGCCTCGTCGACATGCAGGCGCCGCAGTGGCTGGTCGATCGGTTCAGCCTGAAGTCGCCCGTCTCACTGGGCGTGTTCACCCTGCTCGACATGGCACTGCAGCGCACCGGACGAGGAGCGCTCCTGAACGCCTACCTGCGCAAGCCGCGCAGCCCGCTGGCCCCCGAGCCCGTGCCGAAGGCCATCGAACCCACGACCCAGGGCACCTGATCGGGGCCGCCCTGCGGTTGGGGCGTCGGCGAGATCGGCCGGCCAGGCGCCCGTGCTCTCAGGGATCAGTCGCATCGTCGAACTCGTCGTCGTCCAGGTCGAGCGCGACGATCTCGGCCTGACCCCATGGGTCGATCGGCACCGCACCAGCCATCGTCCGGGGCGCGAACCATCGTCGCCAGCGGGGCGGAGGCTGGCCGTACCGGGAATCGGCTCTGGCCGGGGGCTGGTACGACGCCCGGGCCTCGGCTTCGGCCTTGGCCCCGGCCAGCGCCCCGACGAGGCGGAAGCCCAGTCGGTCCGCCGATGCGGTCCCCGACGCGGTGAGCAGACGTCCGTGCTCGACGAAGGGCTCGCGCACGAGGGTCACGCCCCGGGCTGTGATGAGGTCACCGGCCAGCCAGTGGGTGGTGGCCCGAGCACCGTCGATCACCCCGGCCGCAGCCAGCAGGATCGAGCCGGTCGAGGTCGCGCCCAGCCAGGTCGCGTCGGCCGAGAGCCGGCGAATGGCCGCGCTGAGGACCCGATCGGCGGCTGCCCGCCGAACTCCCATCCCGCCGGGCACGATCAGGGCACTACAGTCGGCCAGCTCGGCCGCCGTCCGGTCGGCGATGACGCGGCCGTGATAGCTCGTGACCGGGTGGCTGCCGACGGTGGCGATGATGACGTCCAGCCCGGCACCGGTGAGGATGTGGACCACGATGCCGGCTTCGTCAGCGGCCACCCCGTCGTAGGCGAGCACGATGACCGGCGCTGGGCGGCCGAACGGTTCCACGACCCTATGGTGGCCAATCGCGACCTCCCCAGCACCTGCGCCGCGTTCACCAAGATCACCAGATCTGTGACAGGTCAGGTCGTCAGTACCGGTAGTGCTCCGGCTTGTACGGCCCCTCGACGTCCACACCGATGTACTCGGCCTGGGACTTCGTGAGCTCGGTGAGGTCGGCGCCGACGGCGGCCAGGTGCAGCCGGGCGACCTTCTCGTCGAGGTGCTTGGGCAGCACATAGACCTGGCGCGTGTAGTCCTCGTTCTTGGTGAACAGCTCGATCTGGGCGATCACCTGGTTCGAGAACGAGTTCGACATCACGAAGCTGGGGTGGCCGGTGGCGTTGCCCAGGTTCAACAGCCTGCCCTCGGACAGCACGATGATCGAGTGCTCGCCGCGCCCGGCGCCAGACGTGGGGTCGGCGGGGAAGGTCCACTCGTGCACCTGCGGCTTGAGCTCGGTCTTGACGACGCCGGGCACCCGGGCCAGACCGGCCATGTCGATCTCGTTGTCGAAGTGGCCGATGTTGCCGACGATCGCCTTGTCCTTCATCGCGGCCATGTGCGCGGCGGTGACGATGTCCTTGTTGCCGGTCGCGGTGATCACGACGTCCACCCCGCCGATGACGTGGTCCAGGCGGACCACCTGGTAGCCGTCCATGGCCGCCTGCAGCGCGCAGATCGGGTCGACCTCGGTGACCATGACCCGGGCCTTCTGCCCGGACAGGGCCTCGGCGCAACCCTTGCCGACGTCGCCGTAGCCGCAGACCAGGACCGTCTTGCCGGCCAGCATCACGTCGGTGGCCCGGTTGATGCCGTCGACCAGGGAGTGACGGGAGCCGTACTTGTTGTCGAACTTGGACTTGGTCACCGAGTCGTTGACGTTGATCGCCGGGAACAGCAGCCGGCCGGCCTCGGCGAACTCGTACAGCCGGTGCACGCCGGTGGTGGTCTCCTCGGTGACGCCCTGGACGGCGGCGGCCAGCGTCGTCCAGCGCTGCGGGTCCTCGACGAGGCTGCGGCGCAGCACGTCGAGGATGA
Source organism: uncultured Actinomycetota bacterium (assembly GCA_963724535.1). Classification (GTDB taxonomy): domain Bacteria; phylum Actinomycetota; class Actinomycetes; order Actinomycetales; family Kineosporiaceae; genus JADJPO01. Next base: position 286,935 of record CAVRVD010000014.1, on the reverse strand, counting down.
TCCGGTACTCCTCGGGGTCGTCCTCGGTGGCGCTCGGCACAGCGCCGGCCTTCTCGAACTCGACGCCCCTGTGCACCAGCAGGGTGGCGTCGCCGCCGTCGTCGAGGATCATGTTCGGCCCGGTGGCGCCGTCATCGGCGGGCCAGAGCAAGGCCTGCTCCGTGCACCACCAGTACTCCTCGAGGCTCTCGCCCTTCCAGGCGAAGACCGGCAGGCCGCGGGGGTCCTCGGGCGTGCCGTCCGGGCCGACGACGACCGCGGCGGCGGCGCCGTCCTGGGTGGAGAAGATGTTGCAGGAGGCCCAGCGCACGTCGGCGCCCAGGGCCACCAGGGTCTCGATGAGGACGGCGGTCTGCACGGTCATGTGCAGGCTGCCGGTGATCCGGGCGCCGGTCAGCGGCTTGGCTGCACCGAACTCGGCGCGCAGCGCCATCAGGCCGGGCATCTCGTGCTCGGCGAGGCGGATCTCGTGGCGGCCGGAGGCGGCCAGGGACAGGTCGGCGACCTTGTAGTCGAACGTCATGATGTCCTTCTCGACAGGTTGTGGACTCGGCTGAACGGGTGGTCGAGCGAGCCCGCGACGGCCCCGCCGCACCGAGCAGGAGCGACCGGCGGTACTGGGCTCGCCCGGCGCGGCCCCTCTGGGCCTGCGGCATCACCGACGCCGGAGCAACCAACTCTACCCGGGCGAGCCGGTGTGCGGGCACCGTCGAGCAGGCCGGCTACAGCTGGGACGTCTTGGCCGTCAGCGCGGCGGCGGCCTGTGCGGACACCTCGTCGCGACCCACCCCGGTCGAGGCTGCCACGGCCGCGATCACCAGGCCCTCCACGAACGGGCCGGGCGACAGGACGACGCGCGAACGCAGCGCCGCGCCGTCCACCGGTTCCGCGCCGGGATCCCCGAGCGGGTCCTCGAGCAGGTCGAGGGCCAGCTGCGCCGACAGGACGGCGCTGCCCAGGTCCATCAGGACGACGACGCCCTCCCCGTCGTCCGCGGATCGGATCGCCGCGGCGATCGCCGCGGCGTCGGTACCCAGGGTCTGCTCGTCCACACCCGCCGCGACCTCGATCCGCACCGAGGGCCCGGCCATCTGCCGGGCCAGCTCCACGGCGGACAACGCCAGCGCCCGGCTGTGCGAGACGGCGACGATCCCCACCACGACGACCGACCTACTGTTCCGGAACCGTTGCGGCACCGATGCTCTCGGCGGCCGCGCGAACCAGCAGCGCGGCCGAGGCGGCGCCCGGGTCGAGGTGCCCGGCGCTGCGCGGGCCGAGGTAGCTGGCCCGGCCCTTGCGGGCGATCATGGGAAAGGTCCGGTCCCGGCCGCGGTCGGCGGCATGGGCCGCCTCGGCCAGCCCTGCCGACAGCGGCTCACCGGCGACCAGGGCCGAGTCGAGGCCGTCGCAGGCCGGGGCCAGCGCGTCCAGCATGGTCTTGTCCCCGATCTGGGCCTTGCCGCGGGCCATCACCCCGTTCAGGCCGGCGCGCAGCGCGGCGGCGAGCGCGACACCGTCCAGGGCCGTCCGGTCCCCGACCGAGGCGGCCATCCGCAGGAAGAAGGTGCCGTAGAGCGGGCCGCTGGCCCCGCCGACGGTGCCGACCAGCTTCATCCCCACCGACTTGAGCAGCTTGCCCGGGTCGGTCATCTCGACATCGAGTCCGTCCAGGAGCGCGAGCACCGCGGTCATCCCCCGGTTCAGGTTGCTGCCGTGGTCGGCGTCGCCGATCGCGGCATCCAGTCGGGTCAGCTCGTCGGCATGCTCGGCGACCGCGGCCGCGAACCCTCGCAACCACCCGACCAGTGCCACGACATCGACTGTCGGCGTGAGGCTTTCGGTCGCGGCGCCCGCGGCGACGGCATCCGGTGCGGACTCGGCCACGGTCAGCTCCGCCAGCGCAGCCCGGGTGTGTTCACCGGGGCGTCCCACAGCCGCAGCAGCTCCTCGTCCAGCCGCAGCAGGGTCAGCGAGCAGCCGGCCATCTCCAGGCTGGTGATGTACGGACCGACCAGGCTCCGGGCCACGGTGACGTGTGCCGCCTCGAGCAACCGGGCGATCTCGCCGTACACCAGGTACAGCTCGATCAACGGCGTGGCCCCCATCCCGTTGACGAAGGCCAGCACCGGGGCGCCGGCGAAGTCCGGCCCCCCGGACGAGGAGTCGGCCAGCACGGGGTCGAGGAGCATCGCGGCGACCTCGGCCGCGCTGCCCAGCGGCACCCGCTCGCGCCCCGGCTCGCCATGGATGCCGATCCCGATCTCCATCTCGGACTCGGACAGGTCGAACGTGGGCCGGCCGGCGGCCGGCACCGTGCACGAGGTCAGTGCCATGCCCATGCTGCGCCCGTTGGCGTTGACCCGACGGGCGATCTCGGCGACCTCGGCCAGCGGGGCCCCTGCCTCGGCGGCGGCCCCGACGATCTTCTCCAGCAGCACGGTGACCCCGACGCCGCGTCGTCCGGCGGTGTAGGTGCTGTCCTGGACGGCGACGTCGTCGTCGGTGAGCACGGCGACGACCTCGATGCCGGACTCCTCGGCAAGCTCGGCGGCCATCTCGAAGTTCATCACGTCGCCGGTGTAGTTCTTCACGACGTGCAGGACGCCGACCCCGCCGTCCACCGCCGCGGTCGCGGCCAAGATCTGGTCCGGGACCGGTGAGGTGAACACCTCACCGGCGCATGCGGCGTCCAGCATGCCGACCCCGACGAAGCCCGCATGCAGCGGCTCGTGCCCCGACCCGCCACCGCTGACCAGGGCGACCTTTCCCTGCCGGGGGGCGTCGCCGCGAACGACGATGCGGTTCTCCAGGTCGACGCGCAGCTCAGGGTGGGCGGCGGCCAGCCCGCGCAGTGACTCCACGACGACGTCGGCCGGGTCGTTGATCAGCTTCTTCATGCGTCTGGCCGTACCTCTCCTGCGCCGGTGGCAGATCGACAGACCCCACCCTGGCCCAGTCCGGCCGCAGCTGGCCAGGTGTGCGGGTTCAGCGGGTGCGGTCGCGCAGGTCCGCCACGTGCGGCGACGTCACCGGGTCCAGCCCCGAGGCCAGCGCCAGGTAGGTGGCGGCGAAGTCGGTCAACGAGACCAGGTCGGCGAACCGCTCCAGGGGATGCCCGGGCTCGGCGCTGACCTCGGAGACCTTCACCCCGGCCTCCTGGGCGGTGATCCGGACGGCGTCCGCCGTGCGGGAGGTCACCAGCCACGTCCCATCGGGGCGGTCCAGGGTCGGCTCGGCGTCGCGCAGCAGCAGCAGCCGCAGCATCACCCGGCCCGGGCCGTCCACGAACGGGTCGACGAACACGTCGTCGTCGCTGCGGGCCGCGAACGGCCCGCCGAAGGTGGCCACCACGTCCCCGGCGTCATCCGGCAGCGCCCCGCGCATCGCCGGCACCCGGGCAGTGCGGGCCAGCATCGCTACCGCCCGGCTGGCCGCCACCCCGGTCACGTCGCCGTCGCCGAGCACCACCGGGATCGAGTCGGCAAGGTCCAGCGCGAGGGTCTTGGCCGGGTTGATGAACGCCTCGGACGCCGGCCGGTAGGTCGCCGCCCGGGTGTCCAGCCGGTCGGCGACCGCCTCGAGCAGCGCCGACGAGGCGTCGGTCAGCCCGACCGCCTTGGACGCCGCCACCACCGGGGTGAGCAGCGACCACATTCCCATCCGGGAGGCCCGCGCCGCCGGGCTGGCCGCGGGCGGGATCGGCACGTGCACCCCACCCGTGCGCTGGGCCACCTCGGCCAGCGGCGAGTCCACCATCCCGACGGTGAGCAGCCGCGACCCGCGCCGTGCCGCCTCCGCGGCCAGGCCGAGCGGGCCCGGCGCCCGCCCGGACATCGACACCGCGACGACCAGGTCGAGCGGGCCCACCCAGCCGGGCAGCGGCAGCCCGCGGCGGACCGTCACCGGGGCCGGCGAGCCGGCGCCGGCCAGCATGGTCAGCACATCCCCGACCACGGCCGAGCCGCCCAGACTGGCCACGATCACCGCCCGGGGCCGGCCCTCCCCGGTCAACCGGTCGACGTCGGCCTCCTGGGCCGCCCGCAGCGAGGTGCGCACCTGGGCGCCGGCGCTGGCCAGTGCCTGCAGACTGCCGGACGGGTCGGCTCCGGCCAGGCCCTCCGCGTCGTCCAGCAGTTGTTCGTCGAGTGCCATCGCGGCTACTCCTCCGCCTCGATCGGGCGACCCTCGTCGACCAACAGCACCGGGATGCCGTCATCGACCCGGAACCCCAGCCGGCAGACCGTGCAGTGCAGCTCCGGGTGACGGCTGCCGTCCCCGCCCGGCTCGCTGATGCCGTCCCGCAGCACTCCGCGGCACGCCGGGCAGCGCAGGATCTCCCGCACCCACCCCTCGATGGTTCGCCCCGACACGTGTGGCACGGACCCATCCTGACCCATCGTTACCTCCAGACGGCAGGCGGTTCGCGTGTCCTGCCGATACGCCTTCGACGATGCCCTCGAACAGATGCCCTCGAACAGATGCCCGACCGACGGACCTCCTCAGCCCCCCGGACCGATGCGGACCAGGGCCAGCACCTCGTCGCGCAGCGTCTCCATCGTGGCCTCGTCACCCGCCTCGGCGTTCAGCCGCAGCAGCGGCTCGGTGTTGCTCGGCCGCAGGTTGAACCACCACCCGGACGCCGGGGCGGCCACGGTCAGCCCGTCCAGGCGATCCACCTCGACCCCAGAGCGGTCCGCGAACGCCGCCGCGACCCGCGCGGTGGCCGCGTCCACGTCGTCCACCCGAGAGTTGATCTCACCGGACGCCACGTACCGCTCGTAGTCGGCGGCCAGCTCCGACAGCGGGCCGTCCTGCTCACCGAGGGCGGCCAGCACGTGCAGGGCGGCGAGCATGCCGGTGTCGGCGAACCAGAAGTCGCGGAAGTAGTAGTGCGCCGAGTGCTCGCCGCCGAAGACCGCGTCGTGGCTGGCCATCTCGGCCTTGATGAACGAGTGACCGACCCGGGTGCGCACCGCCGTCCCGCCGGCCTCGGCGATCACCTCCGGGACGGCGCGCGAGCTGATCAGGTTGTGGATCACCGTCGCCTCCCGGCCGGCGGCGCGCTCCTTGACGATCTCGCGACGGGCCACCAGCGCGGTGACCGCGCTCGGGGTGACCGGACGGCCGTGCTCGTCGACGACGAAGCACCGGTCGGCGTCGCCGTCGAAGGCGAGCCCCAGGTCGGCCCCCTCAGCGATGACGGCGGCCTGCAGGTCGCGCAGGTTCTCCGGCTCCAGGGGGTTGGCCTCGTGGTTGGGGAACGTGCCGTCCAGCTCGAAGTACAACGGAAGGACGGTCAACGGCAACGGGCCCAGCCCGGCAGCGGTGCCGAGCACCGCCGGAGTGGTCAGCCCGGCCATGCCGTTGCCGGCATCGACGACGACGGTGAGCGGGCGGATCGTGGACAGGTCGACCAGTGAGCGCAGGTGCGCGGCGTACCCGGCGAGCTGGTCGGCAGTGGTGACGGCGCCGGCGGCGGTCCCGGACCGCGGCTCGCGCCCTCCCTGGGCCAGCAGCTCCTCGGCCCGCTCCCGGATCCGGGCCAGGCCGGTGTCCTGGCCGATCGGGCGGGCCCCGGCACGGCACAGCTTGATCCCGTTGTAGGCGGCCGGGTTGTGCGAGGCGGTGAACATGGCGCCGGGCGCGTCCAGCGCACCACTGGCGTAGTAGAGGCCGTCGGTGCTGCACAGACCGATCAGCACGACGTCCGGGCCGCGCCCGGCAACCCCGTCGGCGAAGGCCGAGGACAGCTCAGGCGAGGACGGGCGCATGTCGTGGCCGACGACCACCCGGCGGCTCGCGGCCCCGCCGGGGACGTCGCCGGCCTGGGCCACCTCCTCGGCGAAGGCCGCGCCGAGCGCCCACGCGACGTCGGTGTCGAGCTGGTCACCAACCAGTCCGCGGATGTCGTAGGCCTTCACCACCGCGCTCAGGTCACGGACCGGGTGCGGTCCGGCCGGATGCGGTGGGGACTGCGCCGTGGTGCTCGTCGCTGCGGCGGACGGCGGGTGCGACTTCGTCACCCGCCGACCGTACCGGGGAGATCACCACCTTCGCCCGGTTCGGCGACCTGGCCGGCAGTTTTCCCCGGCCCACCTCGCGCTCATCGACGCACGTCGGTGGCGCGACTGCATCAGAGCTTGCGGGTGCGGTCCAGGACGCCGTCGCGGGTCAGCACCGCGCCGGCATGCTGCCAGGTCCGGTGCTCGCAATGGTGGCAGCTGGTGAAGTCGACCGGGGTGCCGTCGGTGAGGTTCATCGACAGCCGGGTGACGTGGATCGAGCCGCAGCCGGCGCAGCTCGCGTCGCTGCGCAGCTCGCGCTGGGTCAGCGACCCGAGCGGCGGGTGGGTGATCTCGGTCCGGGCCCGCGAGCGACGGCCGGACGGCGTGCGGGGTGAGGTGGTTCCAGGGGCCGGTGGACGGCTGCCGGACGGCCGGGTGGTGCGGGTGGCAACGGGACGGGTGCTGGGGCGGGTGGAACGGGTGGAGCGGGCGGCCTGGGTCGGGACCGGCATCTGGGGGATCTCCTCCACGCAGGTGGCGCAGTGCGGGCGCCGTTCGAGTGACCCTTGATGACTCGACTCAGGTTGCCTCGGAGTTGAGCACCGGGAGTGTCGCGGCGAACCGGACACCACACCGCCCGTCCGTCGGCCCGACGGGGACCGCTGTTCGGGTCAGCGTCCGGTGCGGTCGTGATCCCCCCGGTGGGCCGGGATGCACGGTGGCCGGGATGCACGGTGGCCGGGCGGCTCAGACGGCGTCAGGGTCGCGCAACACCCGCAGGTGCCCGCGCCGGCCGATCTCCAGGGAAGACCCCTCGCGCGGCGGTGCCGGCACCAGCTCCGGCTCGACCGGCACCCGCGCGGCCTCCCGGACGGCGTCGGCCAGGGCCAGCAGGTCGTCGTGCGACGGCCCGGCCTGCTCGATCAGGTCCGGGGCCAGCCGCACCACCTCCCACCCACGGGGTGCGGTCAGCCGTTCGGCGTGGGCGCTGCACAGGTCATAGCAGTGCGGCTCAGCATGGCTGGCCAGCGGCCCGAGAACGGCGGTGGAGTCGGCGTAGACGTAGGTGAGGGTGGACATCGCAGGGCGCCCGCATGCCGCTCTCGAGCACAACCGCGCAGCACCCACGGGCGGGAGGCTACCGGGCGAATCACCCGCCCACCATCACCACGACCCGACGGCGCGCCGGATAGCCTTGCCCGGTGTCCCGATCCCGCCGCGACCGCCACGGTCGCGGGCTGCGGGGACCGCTCATGCCGCGCACCGTGCCGGCCTGGCGCAGCCGCTCGGACCGCTTCGACGACGCCGTCCTGGACGCCGTGGAGCGCCTCGAGCGGCGCTGGTCCGACGAGCTGGACGGCGTGGAGTTCGCTGTCGAGGACGTACCGCCGTCCGACCCCTCACCCTGGGAGCACGGCGAGGTGCCGCTCGGCCGGTACTTCCCCGAGGTCGGTGAGCTACCGCACCGGATCGTGGTCTACCGCCGCCCGGTGGAGACCCGGGCCGGTCCGGAGCGGGAGGTCTCCGCACTGGTCTTCGACGTCGTGGTCGAACAGGTCGCCCATCTGGTCGGGCTGACCCCGGAGCAGATCGACCCGAGATACGGCCACGACGGCTGAACCGGCTCAGCCACTGCCGATCCCGAGCCGATCGTCCTGGATCACCTGCGGCGCGGGCTGTTCGGCGGGCGGTCCCGGCAGCAGCGGCACCACATCGAGCAGCGGACCGGCGTCGTCCTGCGCCTGCAGCAGCAGCGCCGCCACCAGCGGACCACCGCCGCCCGGTTCACCGGCGCCGTCGATCAGGACCGCCGCGACACTTCCCGGAAGCTGCCGCAGCTGCACCGTGCCGGCGGCCAGCTCGAGGTCTACCTCCGCACCGGCCGCGCCGGTCTGCGCGACCTCGCGCAGCCGGGCCCGGGCCGGGGCGACGGGTGCAGCAAGCAGCAGGGTCGCGGTCGTCGTCGGGGAGGAGGCCTCGAACCGCGGGACGGCGATCGCCACCGACCCGCTCAACGGGCCGGTGGAGGCGGCCCAGGCCAGCTCGGACGGCGGCACGGTGCGCCCGAGCGCCCCGGGCGTGCCGGCCAGCTCACCGCCGTCGGCGGTGAGGGTGATCCGGGCGGCGGCGACCACCGGCACGTCGGTGGTGACCACCACCACGTAGCGGCCATCCGGCAGGTCGGTGAGCGGCACGTCAGCAACTGCTCCCGGCCCGACCGTAGTCACGATCGGTTGTGGTTGAACAGGTTTCAGCTCGGAGTCGCCCTCGGTACCGGCGCTGGGGGCGGCGGCGTCCTCGGCCACCACGGCGATGCTGACCACGGCCTCCTCGGCGCCCGGCACGACGACCCGCACGCTCGTCCGGCCGGGGGCGGCCACGACCACCCCGGGCACCAGCTGCGTCTGGCTCGGCGGCGCAGACGGGGTCACGTCGGCCACACCCCCCGGGGTGAAGCCGAGCACCCGGGAGTGCTGCAGTGAGGCGGCGACCCGCCCGGTGCGCGCCGACACCTCGACCGCAAGGGCGTCCAAGCCGGGTGCCACGGCCTCCAGGTACAGCGCCTGCTGCCCGCCGGGCGGAACCACGATCCCCTCTCCGACAGGGGCTTTGACCACACCATCCCGGCCGTGCACGATCACGTCGAGCAGGGCAGGGGTGGCCGTGGGGTTGCTCAGCACCAGCCGAGAGCGTTCGCCGTCGGTGCTGCCACCGGCCACCAGCCAGCTGCTCGGCGCCGCCGGGATGCAGCTGGCCGCGGTCAGGCCGCGCAGGTCGCCGTCGGTGGCCAGCCCGGCCTGGACGGCGGAGGCGGCCGGCGCTGGCCGACCCGGCCCGGTCCGTGCGACGTCGAAGAGCACCCCGCCGGCCGTGGACCGGGCCACGCTGGCCAGTCCGGCGGCTGCGGCACCGTCCCGGGATCCGTTCCCGCCCAGGGTTGTCGGGCTCGCGGGAGCCGGGGCCTCACCAGCCTGCGGGGCGGCGAGCCCTCCGAGTACGGCCGACCCGGTGGCCACCGCGGCCACCACTACCGGTCCGGGCGGCGGCACCGGCCGGGAGCCGTCGGGGACGAGCAGCGTCTGCGGCCCGGGGCAGACGCTGACCGGCACCGAGACCGAGACCGGAAGCTGCCAGAGCAGCGGCTCGGGCAGCTCCTCGGCGGGTATCGCCTCGGCGCCGACGGCTCCCGCCACCGCGGCGAGGAGCAGCCCGACCCCCAGGACGCCGGGCGCGAACCGGCGGGTCATGACTGCTCCACCTCGTCGTCGGCGACCTCGTTGCGGACAGGTCCGTCGTCTGCGGGCTGGTCGTCTGCGGGCTGGTCGTCGGCGGGCTGGTCGTCGGCGGGCTGGTGGTCGGCGGGCTCGCCACGAACCGGGTCATCTGCGAACACCGGGCGGACCTCGCCGGTCTCGGGGTGATCGACGTCGAACACCTGCGGCGGGCGGGGCAGGTCGCCCTGCGGGCCGTCCGGGACCGGTCGGTGCACGCGGCTGCTCAGTGTGGGCGGCATCGGGGTGCCGATCCGCTGGCGCACCCGGGGCAGCGGCAGCGCCAGCAGCACGGCCAGGGCCAGGGCGATCCGCCAGGCCCAGGCGAAGGCCGGGCCCGCGGTCCAGGTCGGGCGTGGGCGGTGGTCGACCTCCAGCACGCCGCCGTGCCGGGGCAGCTCGAACGCCTGGGCCCAGTCGTCCACGGTCGCCGGCACCAGCGGCGCGCCGTCCAGGGTGGCCGTCCAGCCGGGGTCGGCGCTCTCGGCCAGGACCAGCCGCCGGCCCGCCTCGGCGTCCTCAAGGACGGCCCGCACCCGGTCGGCCCGGTCCGGCGCCGCCGAAGCGAGCACCTGGGTCACCTGACCGGCAGCGTTGACGACCCGGACCCGGCCGGGGCGGCTGCCCGCCCCGCTGTCCGCGGGCGGCTCCACCCGCCACATGGCCTCAGCGCCGGAGACGGTGACCCGGACCAACCCGGGAGCGGCGTCCAGGGCCTGTTCCGCGGAGGTGTCGAGCGGGGGCAGCAGGATGATGGTGCCGACGGCGAGGTCGGCAAGCGCGGCGCGCTCGTCCTGACCACTGTCGGACAGCATCGCGGCGACCACCGGGACCACCACGTCGGCGGTCTGCGGCTGGGTGTCCGCCGGGCGGTCGGCCGCGGTCCGGCGGGCCGCCGAGTCCGCGCCGAACCGCGGCCCGCCGTCCCGGTACAGGGCCCATCGCACCTGCCCGTCGCCGGCGCTCCGGTCCACGCCGAGGACCAGGGTGCGGGCCGCGCCGGGCCCGCGGGCCTCAGCGACCGCGACGGCGGGCAACACGTCGGCCTCGGTGCGCTGCACGGTGGTCGGGGTGAGCGGCCTGGCGCCCTGGGCGGCGAGACCCGCCAGCGCGAGCACCGGCCCGACGGTCAGGGCCAGGGCCACCGGGACGGCGGTCAGGCGCCGCCGCGACGGGCGCATCGTTCGGAGCCGACGGCTCAGCATGGGCCCGCCGGTGACCGCGGCGACCATCAGGCCGGCGAGCAGCACGGACAGAGCGGGTCCGGGCCACAGCCGCCCGTCGCCGACCACCAGCCGCTCACCGACACCGGCGGCGACCAGCGCCAGCAGCGCGCTCAGCCAGCCGGCCAGGGCGACGGCCGCCGGACCCCGCAGCCGGAACAGCCCGATGAGCGCGAACACACCGACCGGCGCCACCAGCAGGGTGGCCAGCACCTGCGCCGTGGTCGGCGAGGTCAGCGCGGCCGCCAGCTGACCGCCCGCGCCGAGCAGGTCGTCCAGCCGATCGGCCAGGGCCGGCGGCAGGCTCAACGCCACCGGCGGGCCCTCGGGCACGGCGGCGAAGTGCCACCAGGCCTGCTCCGGTCCCACCGGAGCGGTCCAGCCGGCCGCCGGGTCGGCGGCGAGCAGCCGCGGGGTCCGGGCCACCGCCACCCACCACGGCAGCAGCACCACGGCCGGCACCAACGCGACCAGTGCGGCCAGCGGCAGGCGGCGCCAGCCCGCCAACCGAGCCTGCGGCAGCGCCGCGCTGGCCCCCGCGGCCAGCGCGGCGGCGATGAGCAGCACCGCGGCCGCCGGCACAGCCAGGCCCGGCGCTGCCGCCAGAATCCCGGTGAGCAGCAGGCCGGCGCCGGCGGCCGCCGTGATCGACCCCCAGGCCAGTGAGCGGACCAGGGCCAGCACCAGCAGCGGGAGCAGCAGGTGCACGAGCACCGCCCCCGGGCGGCCGGTCAGGCACGCGGCCAGCAACGGCGGTGCGGCGGCCCACACCAACGCCGTCCAGCCGCGGACGGCAAGACTGCGGCGCAGCCCGCTGGCCGCCGTCCAGGCGCTGACCGCGGCCAGCGCCGGGCCACCGAGCAGCAGCACGGCGACCAGCCGGCCCGGGTCGCCGCCGAGGGGCCAGGACAGGACGGCGAGCAGCCCGCCCAGCGGGTCGCCGGCGGCCGCCGCGCCGATCCCGAGCGGGCGCCAGGAGCTGGTCGCGGTCCGCCACAGCTCGCCGGCCCCCGCCGGCATCGGGGACAGGTAGGCCGAGACCACGGCGCCGTCGGTGGCCAGCAGGTGACGGCCGGCGGCGAGCCCGACAGCCAGACCCAGCACCAGCGCCGGCAGCAGGGCGAACACCGATCGGACGGCGCGCCGACGCACCCGGGAGGTGGCCGCCGGTCCTCGGCGCGCCGACGGGTGGATCCAGGCGGCCAGCTCGTCCCGGCGCTGCCGCAGCAGCGGACGCAGACCGGGGCCGAGCGGTCGCAGGGTCCGGGTGGGCACCGTGGCCCCCCGGCGCAGCCGCCGCCGGACCCGCCACCAGCGAAGCGGCCGACCGAGCACCTCGACGAGCACCGCGAGTTCGACCAGGCTGCGACCGGGCTGCTTGAGGATCAGCCAGGACAGGGCCCGGCCGGCACCGGCCAGCACCGACCACAGCACGGCCAGCGGCAGCAGCAGCACCGGGGTCCAGGCCAGGCGCAGCAGCAGGGCGTCGTGGCGCTCGTCGCGGACGTCGGCCGTGGCCGCGCTCACCATCACCGCCCCCGGCACCACCACGACCCGATGACCACGCAGCCGGGCCCGGCGACACAGGTCGATCTCGGCGCGTGCGCTGCGCAGCTCCGGGTCGGGTCCGCCCAGGGCCCGCCAGACGTCGCGGCGCACCAGCATCCCCGGCAGCGAGACGGCCAGGACGTCGCTGCGAGCGTCCTGCTGGCCCTGGTCGAGCTCGCCCCGGTCCAGCCCGGTGACCACGGCCCCCAGCCAGCTCAGGCCGAGCCCCACGTCGCGCAGCCGTTCCCGGTCGCGCCACTCCACCTGCTTGCAGCCGGCCACCACGACCGACGGGGAGGTCTCGACGGCGCTCAGGAGTCGGCGCAGGGCGGCGGGTTCGGGGGCGCTGTCGTTGGTGAGCAGCCAGATCCAGCTGCCCCGGACGTCGCCTTGACCGGAGCCCTCGGCGACCTGGCCGGGCGGGCGCGGATCGCCCAGCGCGGCGGCGACCGCGTCGGCCACGCTGGTCCGGCGGGGCAGCCGCACGGTGCGGGTGGGCACCGCGTCGGCGATATCCCGGGGTTCGGCGCCCTCGCTCGCGTCGGTCACCGGGTCGTCCTCGGTGAGGTCGACGATGACGATCTCGTCAGGCGAGCGGGTCTGCGCCGTGAGGGCGGCGCGGACGGCAGGCAAGGTGACCGGGTCGTCCCGGACCAGAATCACCGCTACGACCTGTAGCTGATTCCATACGGAGTGCAACGAAGGGTGGTCGGATGCCACCGCGTCCTCCGCGGTGTCGACACTCATCGCGCCGGTGGCGATCCGGATGGGCGCCTCAGACGGCGTGCTTCTTGACGCGGCGCCGCTCTCGCTCCGACAGACCGCCCCAGATACCGAAGCGTTCGTCGTTGGCCAGGGCGTACTCGAGGCAGTCCGCGCGGACCTCGCAGGACATGCAGACCCGCTTGGCCTCGCGGGTCGACCCACCTTTCTCGGGGAAGAAGGCCTCTGGATCGGTCTGGGCGCACAACGCCCTTTCCTGCCACTCAAGCTCCGGAGGGAACACTGCCTGCGTATCGTGACCCACCCCGTGCCCGAACGACAGTGCCGGCTCAGAGGCGATCTGAAGTGTGATCGCCATCGGCTCGTGCACTTGTGCCCTCCTCGACCCTCACATCACGACGCGCCGCGACCCGTCGCCGCAACTCAACACATTGTGTACCTGCCCGGGCACGCAAGGTGGCCCACCCGGATGACACTGAAGGAATTACACGCGTGTCGTACCCGGTGCGTCAAGCCACTCGGTGGTACTCCCGCGAACAGCCGATGGACCGGGTCGGCCAAGCCGCGCCCCGATCCGGCGTGTCCCGACGACGCGCGGACGGGCTCTCGGCCCCCCGGACCGGCGTCCGGAACCGACTGGGAGGATGGGCGACATGCGGATCACAGCACTCGCTGGAGGCATCGGTGGGGCGCGGTTCCTGCGCGGCCTGCTGCACCATCTGCAGCAGGACCGCGGGGCCGCCGGTCCGCACACGGTGACAGTCATCGGCAACACCGCCGACGACATCACCCTGCACGGGCTCCGGGTCTGCCCGGACCTGGACACGGTGATGTACACCCTGGGCGGGGGGATCCACGAGGAGCAGGGCTGGGGCCGCCGCAACGAGACGTTCTCGGTCGCCGCGGAGCTGGCCGCCTACGGGGCGCAGCCGCTGTGGTTCACTCTCGGCGACCGCGACCTGGCCACCCACATCGTCCGGACCAGGCTGCTGGGCACCGGACTGCCGCTGTCCCAGGTCACCGAGGAGCTGGCCCGCCGCTGGGGGCTCGTGGAGCTCGGGGTGCGTCTGCTGCCGATGAGCGACGACCGGGTCGAGACCCACGTCGTGATCGACGACCCGGTCGGCGACGACTCCGATCCGCCCACCGAGGCCGGCGACCCTGCCGGCGCCGGGGACGCGCCGCGGCGGCGCGCCGTCCACTTCCAGGAGTGGTGGGTGCGGCTGCACGCGGACGTGCCGGCCCGGCAGATCCTCGCCGTGGGCATCGAGCAGGCCCGGCCGGCCCCGGGCGTCCTGGACGCGATCGCGGCGGCGGACGTCCTGCTGTTGCCGCCGAGCAACCCCGTGGTCTCGATCGGCACCATCCTCGGGGTGCCCGGGCTGCGGGAGGCGCTGCGGGCCAGCAGCGCCCCGGTGGTCGGGGTCTCCCCCATCGTCGGCGGCGCCCCGGTGCGCGGCATGGCCGATGCCTGCCTGCGGGCCATCGGCGTCGAGACCGATGCGGCCGCCGTGGCCGGCCTGTACGCCGACCTGCTCGACGGGTGGCTGGTCGCCGAGGGCGATGAGGACGGCGACCACCCGGGCGGCGTGCACGTGCACGCGCGACCGCTGCTGATGACCGACATCGCGGCGGCCGCCGACATCGCCGGGGCCGCGGTGGACCTGGCGCAGGCCCTGGCGCCCGCCCGGCAGTGACCCAGGACCCGCCCCACCCAGTGCGGCTGGAGCTGCTCGCCGTCCCCGGCCTACCGGAGATCACCCCCGGCGACGACCTGGCCGCGGCGCTGCTGGCCGCGCTCGCCGCGTCCGGGCTGGTGCTCGCCGACGGGGACGTGCTGGCGGTGGCCAGCAAGGTGGTGGCCAAGGCCGAGGGACGCTTCCTGCGGGACGCCACCGGGGCGCCGCTGCCCGCCGAGGCGGCGGTGGCTGCGCAGACCGAGCGGGTCGTGGCCCAGCGGCGAACCCCCCACGGCCTGGCCAGGATCGTCCTCTCCCGGTCTGGTCCGGTGCTGGCCGCCGCCGGGGTGGACGCCTCGAACCTGCCGCCCGGCTCGCCGCCGCTGGCCCTGCCAGCCGACCCGGACGGCTCGGCCCGGGCCCTGCGGACGGCGCTGGTCGCGGCCTGCGGGATCCGGGTGGCGGTGGTCGTCACCGACACCCTCGGCCGGCCGTGGCGGATCGGCCAGATCGACACCGCGATCGGGGCGGCCGGGTTGATCGTCGCCGAGGACCTGACCGGCGTGCCGGACACCCACGGCCGCCGGATGGAGGTGACCGTACGGGCGCTGGCCGACGAGATCGCCTCGGCCGCCGATCTGGTCAGGGGCAAGGTGAGCGGTGTCCCGGTGGCGCTGGTGCGTGGGCTCGCGCACCTGGTGACCGACCAGGATGGGCCGGGGGCGGCGGCCTTGCTGCGCCCGGCCGCGAACGACTGGTTCGCCTACGGGCATGCCGAAGCCGCGCGGGCGGCGATCGGGCTTGAGCCGGACGACGAGAACGTTGCGCCGCAACCGGTCTCAGGCACGCCGCGGGAGCGGCTCGAGCGAGCGGTGGTCGTGGCTGCCGCGGCGGGTGTCGACACCGGGCCCACCATGCACCTCGCCGACGCCTCCGCCGTGGCTGTCTCGGTGCGGCCCGCCGGGTCGACGCCACAGCACTGGGCCAGGGCCGGGGCACTCGCCCAGCGGGTGGTGGTCGCCGCCTGGGCGGAGGGCCTGCGCCTGCAGCTGGTCGTCGACGCCGACGGCGGCTGTCATCTGACTGGCTGAGGCGGCGGTTCGGCCTCGACGGAGCCGGGCCCACGGGTGATGATGGGCAGGTGACCTGGCGACATTGATCCTGGCGATGCTTCAGCGGCCTTCTCCCGACGCGTGAGCGCGGACCCCCGCGGACCCTGCCGTCCGCCTCCCGTCCGCCCTCACCTGTCAGGAAGGTCTCATGTCGTACGCCTCACCCGGGGCGCTGCCGGCAGACCGGCTCGCCACCCGGCTCTACGCCTACGTGTTCTTCGAGGACCTGGTCCTCCTCTACCCGCTGTACGCGGTGCTGTTCGCCCAGACCGGCCTGTCCACCGCGCAGATCTCCTCGCTGTTCGTCCTCTGGGCGCTGACCAGCCTGCTGGTCGAGGTTCCCTCCGGGGTCTGGGCGGACCTCGTCTCGCGGCGGCTGATGCTGGTGCTGGCCCCGCTGTGCGCCGGCACGGGGTTCGCACTGTGGGTGCTGGTGCCGTCCTACCCGGCGTTCGCGGCCGGGTTCGTGCTGTGGGGCCTGGGCGGCGCGCTGCGCTCGGGGGCGCTCGAGTCGCTGGTCTACGAGGAGCTGGCCCGCAGCGGTGCCCAGCAGCGGTACCTGGCCGTGATCGGCCGGTCCACGGCGGTCGCCACCGCCGCCGTGGCGGCCGGGACCGCCCTGGCTGCACCGGTGTTCGCCGTCGGCGGCTACGCAGCCGTGGGTGCAGCAAGCGTGACGGCCTGCCTGGCCTGTGCCGCAGTCGCGGTCACCTTCCCGCACGGGCGTGACGTCCCGACCAGCGGCTCGCCCGAGGGCCCCGGTGCGCAACCGGACCAGGACGACCCCGCGGGATACCGCGCCTATCTGGCCCTGCTGCGTACGGGTCTGGCGCAGGTGCGGGGCCGCCCGTCAGTGCGGTCAGCGGTGCTGCTGGTCCCGGTGGTCAGTGCGCTGTGGGGCTCCCTGGAGGAGTTCACTCCGCTGCTGGCCGCGCAGACCGGGGTCGCGGTGGCCCTCGTTCCGCTGCTGCTCGTGCTGCTGGACGCCGGGATCGTGGCCGGTGGCCTGGCCGCAGGTGTGGCCCGCGGCGGGCTGATGTCGCGACGCACCCTGGCGACCTGGCTGACGGTCGGTGCGATGGCGATGGCCGCCGGGGCGTTGGTGCGCCACCCGGCGGGCTTCGTGGCCCTGGCGGTGGCGTTCGGGGCGTTCCAGCTGGCCACGGTCGCGACCGACGCCCGGCTGCAGCACGCCATCGACGGGCGGGCCCGATCCACCATCACCTCGCTGGCCGGGCTGGGCACCGACCTGGCCACGATCGCGGTGTACGGGCTGTACGCGCTCGGCTCGACGGTCCTGGACCATGCCGGGCTGTACGCGCTGGCCGCCGTGGGGTATCTGGTCATCGCCGCCGTGGCGCTGCGCCGCCCTCGGCCAGGACGATGACGCTCTCAGCGCGTCCGCCCCCCCGGCACCCGGGGCAGGTGCGTCGGCAGCGTCATCCGCGGTGCCACCCGGGGCCGGCTCGCCCCGTCCATCTCCAGCAACCGTTGTACCCGGTAGCGGTGGCCGCGGTAACGCTCGATGACCTCGGCACAGCCAACGTCGTCCAGCACCTTCCCGGTCAACGCCCAGGACACGTTCCGCGCGACGTGGAAGTCGCTCCAGGAGAAGGCGTCCGCGTCGCCGTGCGCCCGTTGCCGGACCTCGGCCGCGGTCCAGACCCCGACCCCGGGGACGACGCGCAGCGCCGCCGCGACCCGCTCGCCACAGTCCTCGCCGTCCAGGTCGAGGGTCTGCTCCAGCCGGCCGGCGACCCGCGCCGCGGCGACGACCACCCGGCGCCGCGCCTCCTCCACGCCGACCCGCAGCCACTCCCAGGTGGGGATGGCCAACCAGTCGCGCGGGCTCGGCGGAACGTGCATGCGGTGGGCGTAGGTCCCCTCGATGCCCGCCGGGCCCGGTGCCACCTCACCGAACCGGTTCACCAGCCCGCGCCAGGCCGCATGTGCCTCGCCGCCGGTGACCCGCTGTTCCAGCGCCGCCGCAGCGAGCGCCTCGAAGACAGCGCGGGACCGGGTCACCCGCCAGGTCCGCCGGGCCCGCCAGGCGGCCACCAGCCGCGGGTGGTCCGGTGACGGGGTGAAGCCGGACGGTTCGTCGCGCTGCCCGAGCAGGTCCGGCACGCCGTCCAGCGCCCAGTCGCCGCCCGGTCCCCAGACGTGGGTCCGAACCACGCCGTCGGCCGGCAACGCCTCCAGCCGCAGCAGCACCGGTCCGTCCGGCGTCCGCGTCGCCCGCCACAGCACGCCGTCCGGCTGCACCCGGTGGCAGGGGTCACCGCCACCGCGGCGCAGCGAGGACAGGGTGGCCCGAACCGACACCGGGGCCGCGGGCCGCCAGGTCCTGCTGCGCGGGCTGGTCACCGGGACATCTTCACCCAGGGCACCGACATTCGGGGCCACCTACCTCCAGGCACCGACCTCCAGGCACCGATCTCCAGGCACCGATCTCCGGGCACCGACCTCCAGGCAAGACATGGCCCACGCCGGCCCCGGGCCGGCCCGGCTCGTAGAGTGCCCGTCGTACAGTGCCCGGTATGAGCCGAGAGTCTGACCTGGCCAAGCTCGCCGAGGACGCCCGGGCCGCCCATGGGCGCGAGCAGGAGTTCTTCGCCGTCCGGCTGAAGACCTCGATGTGGAGCCAACCCGACCACGGTGAGGTCGAGCCGTGGTCGGAGAGCCTGCAGGTGGTCGAGGCGACCGGGTGGACGTTGACGTACTGGTCGACGTCCACCGACTCCGGCGGCAACGTCAGCGCCTACCCGGTCTTCCGCCGCCGCCGCGCGACGACCGTCGACCCGACCAGCTACGAGCGCTTCGGTGCCCCCGGCCGCGCGTAGCGCCACCACGTGAGCGCCACGCACATCACGGCCCAGACCGCGCCGATCGCGTAGAAGGTCCGCGGCGCCATGATGGTCAGGCCGACGCCGAACAGGAACGGCCCGAACGCGGCGATCGCGGCCGTCCAGCCGATCACCCCGCCGGCCTGTCGCCGTTCGAAGATCATCGGCATCTGCTTGAACGTCGAGGCGTTGCCGATCCCGCTGAACAGGAAGATCGCCAGCATCCCCCACAGGAAGGCGCGAAAGCCCGACTGCAGGGCAGCTGCCGAGGAGGTGTCCGGGACCAGCGCGGACATCGTGTAGAGGATCGAGGCGACCAGACCGACCTCAGAGATCAGGGTCCAGATCGCACCCCCCATCCGGTCGGTCAGCGGGCTGAACACCACCCTGGCCCCCGCTCCCACCAACGGACCGAGGAAGACGTAGGCGACCGGGTCGGGCACCGAGTCGCCCTCAACGAGCACCTGGGCCGCGGCGCCGGCCACCTGGTATGAGAAGCACGACATCAACACCACGGACATGCACCCGTTCATCCACTCGTTCAACCCGGCGATCAGCCCGCCCTGGCAGACCCGCACCGACTGGGACATCTTCGCCGCGATCGCCGAGGCGTTCGCCCCGCTGGCGGCCGAGCACCTGGGGGTGCGCAAGGACCTGGTCGCCCAGCCGATGCTGCACGACACCCCGGGCGAGCTGGCCACCCCGCGCGGTGTGGTCCGCGACTGGACCAAGGGGGAATGCGACCCGGTGCCGGGTGTGACGATGCCCAAACTCGTTGTCGTGGAACGCGACTACGGGGCCGTGGCCGAGAAGATGGCCGCCCTGGGACCGCTGATGGACACCCTCGGCGCGACGACCAAGGCGCTCACCTACCGCCTGGCGCGCGAGGTCGACCACCTCAAGCACACCAAGGGACCGTGCGCGGCGGGGTCGCCGAGGGCCGGCCGCAGCTGCGTACCGGCATCCAGGTCGCCGAGACGATCATGGCGCTGTCCGGGACCACCAACGGCCATCTGGCCACCCAGGCCTTCGCCACCCTGGAGCAGCGCACCGGCACCGCCCTGCGCGACCTGGCCGCCGAGCACGAGGGCAAGCTGATCCGCTTCGCCGACACCCAGGCGGCCCCGGTTCCGGTGATCACCTCACCGGAGTGGTCCGGCTCCGAGACCGGCGGACGGCGCTACAGCCCGTTCACGATCAACACCGAGCGGGCCAAGCCGTGGCACACCCTGACCGGCCGGCAGCACTTCTACCTCGACCATGACTGGATCGCCGACCTCGGCGAATGCCTGCCGACCTACCGGCCACCGCTGAACATGACCCGGCTGTTCGGGGAACCCGAGATCGGTGCGGTCGGTGAGCTCGGCGTCAGCGTGCGCTATCTGACCCCGCACAGCAAGTGGTCGATCCACTCCGAGTACCAGGACAACCTGTTCATGCTCTCGCTGTCCCGCGGCGGGCAGAACATCTGGATCTCCGACGTCGACGCCGCCAAGGTCGGGATCAAGGACAACGACTGGGTGGAGGCGACCAACCGCAACGGCGTGGTCGTCGCCCGGGCGATCGTCAGCCACCGGATGCCCGAGGGCACCGTCTACATGCACCACGCCCAGGACCGGCTGATCGACGTCCCGCGGGTGGAGTCGACCGGCAAGCGCGGCGGGATCCACAACTCGCTGACCCGGATCATGGTCAAGCCCAGCCACCTGATCGGCGGCTAAGCCCAGCTGTCCTTCGCCTTCAACTACCTCGGCCCCACCGGGAACCAGCGAGACGAGATCACCACCATCCGCCGACGTTCCCAGGAGGTGCAGTACTGATGAAGGTGATGGCCCAGATGGCCATGGTGATGAACCTCGACAAGTGCCTCGGCTGTCACACCTGCTCGGTCACCTGCAAGCAGGCGTGGACCAACCGGTCCGGCACCGAGTACGTGTGGTTCAACAACGTCGAGACCCGCCCCGGGTTGGGCTACCCGCGCACCTACGAGGACCAGGACACCTGGCAGGGCGGGTGGGTCCGGCGCGGCGACGGACGGCTGGTCCCCCGCTCCGGCGGCCGGCTCAAGCGACTCAGCCGGATCTTCGCCAACCCCAAGCTGCCTTCTCTCGACGACTACTACGAACCGTGGACCTACGACTACGAGACACTGACCAACGCCCCGGCGCAGGACACCTTCCCGGTGGCCCGGCCGCACTCGCTGATCAGCGGCAAGCCGATGCAGGTGCGCTGGTCGGCGAACTGGGACGACAACCTGGGTGGCAGCACCGAGCACGCCGGACGCGACGTGGTCCTGCGCGGGATGAACACCAAGGTCAAGTTCGAGCTCGAGCAGACCTTCATGTTCTACCTGCCCCGGATCTGCGAGCACTGCCTCAACCCGACCTGCGCGGCCGCGTGTCCGAGCGGGGCGATCTACAAGCGCAGCGAGGACGGGATCGTCCTGGTCGACCAGGACCGCTGTCGCGGCTGGCGGATGTGCATCTCCGGCTGCCCGTACAAGAAGGTCTACTTCAACCACAAGACCGAGGTCAAGCAGGCCTACCGCCGGGCCGGGCTGGAGCCGGTCGACGAGGAGCTTCCCGACCACCTCGCCGTGGTACTGGAGTTCGGGGCGGGCCCGGGGCTGGAGGAGGCCTGGCGACTGCTCAACGAGCACCGTCCTGGGGTGGAGATGTTGCGGATCGCCCTGCAGGAGAACGGCTCGCCCTGGGCCGACGTGCTGCAGGCCATGTCGGCGACCCTGCCGAGCCTGACCGGGGGGACCGATGACGTGCTGGCGGCCGTCCGTCGCCTGATCGAGACCGGCCCGCCGGGCGAGGAGGTCGGCCTGGAGGCCTACACCCTCGATCCGCAGCTGGAACTGCAGGACCGCTATGACCGCGACCCGGCACGAAGTGGAGCGAGATCGTGAACACGCTGCTGTGGGTGGTGCTGCCGTACGCGTGCCTGGCCACGTTCGTGGTCGGCCACTTCTGGCGATACCGCTACGACAGGTTCGGCTGGACCACCCGGTCCTCCCAGCTGTACGAGGCCGGCCTGCTGCGCTGGGGCAGCCCACTGTTCCACTTCGGCATGCTCGGCGTCGTCGCCGGCCACCTCATCGGCCTGCTCATCCCCAAGTCCTGGACCGAGGCGGTCGGGATCAGCCAGGAGGTCTACCACGTGCTGGCCGTGGTCGGCGGTGGGGTCGCCGGCGCCGCGGCCCTGATCGGGCTGGCCATCCTGGTCTACCGGCGGCGCGCCATCGGTCCGGTGTTCTCCGCCACCACCCGGATGGACAAGGCGATGTACCTGTTCCTGGCCACGACGATGCTGCTGGGCATGTGGAACACCGTGGCCGGCAGCGTGTTCGGGGACTATGACTACCGCTGGGGGGTCTCCCTGTGGTTCCGCGGGATCTTCACCGCCAACCCGGACCCGGCGTTGATGACCGCCGCGCCGTTCGGGTTCCAGGCGCACGCGGTGATCGCCTGCCTGCTGTTCGCGCTGTGGCCGTTCACCCGGCTCGTCCATGTCTTCAGCGCCCCGGTCGCCTACCTGACTCGGCCCTACGTCGTCTACCGCAGCCGCGACGCGCGCACCAACCAGGCCGGCACCCGCGCGGCCAACCGCGGTTGGCAGCCCGTCGGACGGCGTTGACCCGGTCGCAGGTCGAGGCGCAGGTCAGGGCGAGGGCGGGAGCCGTCCGGCACCGTGGCCGATCCCTGCGGCCAGCAGGTCGGCCAGGGTGAACAGCACGCGCGAGGCGAGCACGAGCACCAACACCGCTCCCCCGCCGCCGACCACGGAGGACAGGGCGGCGATCAGAGCCACCTCGCGGGCACCGGCACCGGCCGGGGCGACGACGACCAGCATCCCGACCGCCCAGGCGAAGGCGTACCCCCCGGCTGCCAGCGCGAAGGTCCGCCAGGTCAGGTCGGCCCCGAGCGCCCCGGCGAGCAGCCACACCTGGGCCCCGGCGGCCAACCAGGAGGCCAGCGCCCAGGCCGTGGCCGTCGCGGTGCCCCGCGCCGACGGCGGATGCTCCAGCGGCTCGCCGCCGATCACGCCGAGGACCCTGTCCAACACCGGTCCGAGCAGCCGCGGATGCAGTGCCACGACCAGCGGGACGACGAGCAGCAGCATCCAACCGTAGCGCCCGGTGGCGACCTGCGGCACGAACGGGAAGGCGGCCATCGCGACCATCAACGCGGTCGCTGCGGCCAACAGCAGCATCACCATGGTCGCCGCCGCGGTCCGTCGGCGGGGCACCCCATGGTCGCGGGCCAGCTCGGCCTGCATGACCACGGGCCAGACGCTGCCGGGCACGTACTTGCCGATCTGGCCGACGAAGAACACCCGGGCGGCCACCGGCAGCGGCAGGGGAGATCCGAGGTCGGCCAACAGGGTCCGCCAGGCCAGTCCGGTCAGGGCGAGCTGGACGGTGGTGACTGCCGCGGCCGCGGCGACGAAGCGCAGGTCCAGCCGGGCCAGGGCCGCCGCCACCTCCTCGCGGCGCGCGGCCAGGGCCCATCCGGCCAGACCCACGGCGAGGAGCAGGAAGCCCCAGCGGAACCAGGGTCGGCGGGTCAGCGACAGCAGGCCCGCCACTGGTGCGATCGGTCCGGACCGTCCGGACCGTCCGGACCGTCCGGGGGCGCGAGGGCGCGGCGGGTCGGCGGTCATCGCGACCTGCGTCGATCGGCACGCGGCTGCTCCGGTTCGAGCAGCACCGCGAGGTAGTCACGCCACGGCTCCTCGACGTCCGGGGGCACCACCTGGCGCTGCAGCCGTTCCAGCGCGCCGGGTTCGGCGAGCCGGCGCAGGGCGGCCTCGAGGGCGCCGACCTCCCCCGGCGGCACCAGCACGCCGTCCACCCCGTCGCGGACCAGGCCGGCAAAGGTGCCGACGGCGCTGGCCAGCACCGGCATCGCGTGGGCGAAGCCGAGCTGGGCGTTCTGCGACGCGGTCGCCCGCCGGTAGGTCAGCGCCAGCACGTCGTGGCGGCGCATCAGGTCGGTGATGTCGTGCGCCGCGACATATCCCGGCAGCAGCTCGACCCGGCCGGCCAGCCGCGGGTCGGCGGCCCGGCGGCGCACCTCGGCCCCGGCCCGGCCCCACTGCTCCCCCGCGACGGTCACCGACACGTCCGGCACTGCGGCGGCCGCGGCGAGCAGCAGGTCGACCCCCTTGTACTCGCGGACCATACCCAGGGACAGCACCGACAGCCGCTCCCCGGCCCGCCCGTGGCGCCGCTGGAAGGGCGGGATACCGCCGGGCAGGTGCGGCGGCAGGTCGGCCCGGCGGACCCGGTCGTCACCGGCCCAGCTGGCGGGGTCGTCGTCACCGGCACCGATCAGGTCCGCGGCCTGGCGGGCCATCTCGGCGGAGTGGACGACGACCGCGTCGGCGCGGCGCAGCAGCGCAGCGGTCAGCCGCCGGGCGCCCGGGTGCGGCTCGTGCGGGGTGACGTTGTGGGCGATCACCACGCTCGGGGCGGCGGCGGCCCGGACGACGGTCAGCAGCGCCGGGACCTGGGCCGGGACCACGAACGGGACGACGAGCAGGTCCACACCGCGCAGCCGCCGCCCGGTACGCCACCAGGACAGCGGGGAGTCCCAGCGCAGCGGGTGGCTGGTCCGCGGGTAGGGCTCAGCCTCCGGGACGCCGCCGGGCACCGACTGCTCGCCCGGGTAGAGCCGCGCGGGGTACTGCCGCGACCAGGAGATGAGGTCCGTATCGTGACCGGCGGCCGCCAGGTGGTGGGCCACGGCAGTGGTGTGCGCCGCGATGCCGCCCTTGACCGGATGGGTGGGTCCGACGACGGCGATGTGCACGGCAGGTGAGGAGTCAGCGGTCGCGCTGGTGGGGCACCAGGTGGCTGGAGACGTCGGCCATCGCGCCCGACCGGTCCCCGCGGGAGCGCACGACGAGGTCGGCGAGCAGCGCCATCGAGGCGATGATCAGGGCCGACAGGACCAGCAGCACCGTCGAGGCCGGGAAGTAGAACGGGTGCCGCACCATGTCGACGCCCCCCTTGACCAGGCCGATCAGGAGCAGCCACAGGGCCGGCGGCATGAGCACTTTGAGCGGGTCGAAGTACATGACCATCCGCAGCACCTGGAGGATGTAGCGGTAGGCGTCCCGGGTGAAGTGGAACTTGGACTTCCCGGCCCGCTTGGCGTAGCTGATCGGCACGTACTTGATGTCGTGCTGGTTGGACAGGAACGCCAGGGTGATCGTGGTGACGCAGCTGAACCCGGCCGGCAGCAGCCGCAGGTAGGGCAGGGACACCTCGCGGCGGAAGGCGCGCAGCCCGGAGTTCAGGTCGGGGATCGTCTGGTTGGACAGCCGCTCGGCGACCTTGCGGATGAACCACTTCGCGGGCCAGCGCAGCCACTTGTGGCTGCCCTCCTCGCTGGTCCGGGCACCGACGACCTGGTCGTAGGAGGGGTCGTCGAGCAGCACCTGGACCAGCTCGGGGATCTGTTCGTTGGGGTAGGACATGTCGGCGTCGGTCCACACCACGATCTCGCCCCGGGCCAACTGGGTGCCGATCCGGCGGACGGTGCCGGAGCCGCCGTTGCGCCGGAAGGCGTGCACCTGGACGTGGTCGAACCGCTTCTCGTTCTCGCGCAGCACGTCGAGGGTGCCGTCGGTGCTGGCGTCGTCGATGGCCAGCACCTCGTAGCTGAGGCCACTGGCGTCCAGGGCCTCGGCGATCCGGTCGAGCTCGGCGCCGACGTGGTCGCGCTCGTTGTAACAGGGCAGGACGACGCTCACCAGCGGCGGGGTGGCGCTGTCGGCGGCGGGCACGGGCGAGGTCTGCATGATGAGCGCGAGGCTACCCTCACTGGGCGTGCACCTGTCGGCTGTGCCGGATCCGCCGGGCCCGGTGCAGCCGCGGATGGCCGCCACCCAGCGGTCCGCGTGGTCGCTGAACCGAGTCCATGACTGAGTCCGGACATCCGTCCTCCGGGTCGGTGTTCCGTCTGGCCAGGCCCGCCGCCATGCGAGGTCAGCGCAGGTCGAGTCGCATCAGCACCCGCGGGAAGCCGCCGGAGACGGCCTCGGTGTCCGCGGCCTTGGTGAACCCGGCGTCCTCGAAGAGCTTGCGGGTGCCGACGTAGGCCATGGTCAGGTCGACCCTGGCGCCGGCGTTGTCGGCCGGATAGCCCTCGACCGCCGGGGCACCGTGGGAGCGGGCGAAGGCGACGGCACCCTCGAGCAGCGCATGGG
This sequence comes from uncultured Actinomycetota bacterium, assembly GCA_963724535.1. Lineage (GTDB taxonomy): Bacteria > Actinomycetota > Actinomycetes > Actinomycetales > Kineosporiaceae > JADJPO01. Next base: position 261,306 of record CAVRVD010000014.1, on the reverse strand, counting down.
CGATGCCCCGGCCACGATGACCGGGCCGCACCCGCAGGCACCAGATCGACCAGACCGGCAGGTCGTCGACGTGCGGAATCCTGCGGGAGCGGGCGAAGGGCAGCTCGGAGCGGGGCGCGACGGCGGCCCAGCCGACCACCTCGCCCTCGCCCCCCTCCCCGGCGACGTCGTAGACCAGCACCCCAGGCGCCACCTCGCCGGCGCACAGCCCCCGGACGTACTCGCCGCGCTCGGGTCCGGCCAGTGATCGGTTGGTCTTGGTGTCCAGGCGGTGGCTCAGGCACCAGCACACCGAGGAGGTCGGGTTCTTGGGTCCGAGCATGATCGCCACGTCGTCGAAGCGGCCCAGCGTGGCCGGCCGGCTGTGCAGGCTCATCGCCTCACCCTAGGCCCGCCCAGCCGGCCCAGGACCGGCGCAGCCCTGGGGCGTGACCTACGGTGTGCCCCATGCACTCCGGCATCGACACTATGCGCTCCGGCATCGACACCTCGGCCATCGACCCCGCCCTCCGCCCCCAGGACGACCTGTTCGGCCACGTCAACGGCCGTTGGTTGGCCACCGTCGAGATTCCCCCGGATCGCGCCCGCTACGGCTCCTTCGACATGCTCCGCGAGGCCAGCGAGGCCGCCGTCCGAGAGATCGTCGAGGGCGCCGCCGCCCAGGTCGCCGCCGAAGACCCCCCGCCGGCCGACTCGCCGACCTGGCGGGTCGGTGCCCTCTACGCCAGCTTCATGGACACCGACCCGGTCGCCGACCTCGGCTGGTCCCCACTCACCGACGACCTGCGATCCATCACCGCCGTGGCCACGCCGAGCGACGTCGTGTACACCTCGGCCGCCATGCAGCGGCACGGCACCGGCGGCCTGTTCCACGCCTACGTCGCCGCCGACGCCGGCAACCCCGAGGTGGAGATCGCCTACCTCTCCCAGAGCGGCATCGGGCTGCCGGACGAGGAGTACTACCGGGCCGAGCAGCACGCCGGCGTCCGCGAGGCCTACCTGACCTACCTCACCCGGATGCTCGACCTGGCCGCGCCGGCGCTCGCCCAGGCGGGCCTCGACCTCGGCGACGCCGTCCCCCAGCGGGTGATGGCCCTGGAGACGGCGATCGCGAAGGCGCACTGGGACAAGGTCACCACCCGGGACGCGGTGAAGTCCTACAACAAGCTGGGCCACGCCGACCTGGTCTCGACCACCCCCGGGTTGGACTGGTCGGCCTGGGCCGAGGGCATCGGTGCCGACGTCGCAGCGCTCGAGCAGGTGGTGGCCCGCCAGCCCGACGTGCTGACCGCGCTCGGTGCCCTGCTCACCGAGGCGGACGTGGCCGACTGGCGGGCCTGGCTCGTCGTCCGGCTGCTGAACGGTTATTCCCCCTACCTGACCGACGAGGTCGTCGAGACCCACTTCGACTTCTACGGCCGCACCCTGTCCGGCGTGCCCCAGCTCAAGGAGCGCTGGAAGCGCGGCGTCGCCCTGGTCGAGTCACTGGTCGGCGAGGATGCCGGCCGGATGTACGTCGAACGGCACTACCCCGCCGAGGCTGCGCAGCGGATGGATGCGTTGGTGGCCAACGTCATCGAGGCCTTCCGGCGCCGGATCGGCGAGCTGGAGTGGATGGGTGAGGACACCCGCGCCGAGGCCCTGGCCAAGCTGGCCGCGTTCCGGCCGAAGATCGGCCATCCCCCGCGCTGGAAGGACTACTCCGCCTTCGAGGTCCGCACCGACGACCTGGTCGGCAACGTGCGACGGGGCAACGCCGTCGAGACCGACCGTGAGCTGGCCAAGATCGGCAAGCCGGTCGACCGCGACGAGTGGCTGATGACCCCGCAGACGGTGAACGCGTACTACCACCCGATGCTCAACGAGATCGTGTTCCCGGCGGCGATCCTGCAGCCGCCGTTCTTCGACGTCGAGGCGGACCACGCGGTGAACTACGGTGGCATCGGCGCCGTCATCGCCCACGAGATCGGGCACGGCTTCGACGACCAGGGCTCCCGCTTCGACGGCACCGGGGCACTGCGCGACTGGTGGACGGAGCAGGACCGGGCCGCCTTCGATGAGCGCGCCGGGCGGCTGATCGCCCAGTTCGACGAGCTCTCCCCGCGCGAGGTGCCTGACGCCAGGGTCAAGGGCGCGCTCACCGTCGGGGAGAACATCGGCGACCTGTGCGGCCTTGAGCTGGCTCTGTCCGCCTACCGGCTGGCCGCCGGCGAGGCCGCCCGGGACGAGGCCACCCGCCTCGACGGCTGGACCGGCGAGCAGCGGTTCTTCCTGGGCTGGGCGCAGGTCTGGCGGACCAGCGTCCGGCCGGAGGAGGCCAGGCGGCTGCTCGCCGTCGACCCGCACTCCCCCGCCGACCTGCGCGCCAACCTCCCCCGGAACGTCGATGCCTTCCACGACGCGTTCGGGACCGCCGACGGGGACGGCATGTGGCTGGACCCCCTCGAGCGGGTCCGGGTGTTCTGAGCCCGGTCGGGTCTCGCCGCGCGGTTCACCCGCTCGCCGGCGCCAGCCAGACGTCGATGACCAGCCGGGCCACCCCGGTCGGTCGACGGGCCAGCCACTTGCGGTCTTCGCGGGTCTCCATCCGGACGGCGCGTTGCGGCGCTACGAACCGGCCGGACGTTCCGTCGGCCCCGGCCGCGCCGAGCACCTCCATCGCCTGCTCGCCGTCCTCCTGGGCAGTCAGCAGCACCAACCGCCCCCCGGCGTCTGCGACCAGGTCGGCGAGCTCGGCAGCCGCCTGCGGTAGCTCGTCCGGATGGGTCAGCAACGCCGACGCGGGCCGGCCGCAGATCCCCCGGACCACCTGCACCCACTCGTTGCCGGACCGCTCGGCGATCCCGTCCGGGTGGGCGTCCACGGTCGCGACCACATCCCCCGGCTGCAGTGTCGCGCACACCTGGTGCACCGCATCGACCTCACCGGCCTCGGTGCGGCGCAGCGCGATCGGTGCGCTCGCCCACAGCACCGGCACCAGCAGCAGCGCCGGCGCCACCACGGCCACCCGTCGCTGGGTCAGCCATGTCCGCCGACCGGGCAGATGTGCGCTCGCCCAGGCGATCCCGGCGACGGCGGCGAACACGATCAGCGGCAGCAGCACCGGCACCAGGCGCCGGGCCGCCCACGGATGGTCCGGCGTGATCCCCGGACGCACCACCACCAGAACCGTCGAGCAGAACCCGACCACGGCCGGCAGCAGCCACGGCGGCGGCTGCGCCGTCCCGGACCGCCACCAGAACACCGCGCGTCCGGCGAGCACGGCGAGCACCACCCAGGCTCCGACCACCGCCGGCCAGCCCAGGTACCAGGCCACCCAGTCCACGCTGTGCTCGGCGTAGGTGCGCCCGCCGTCGATCGGCAGCTGCTGGCTGCGTTGCAGCAACGCCACGAACCGGGCCCCCGGGTCGGCCGGGTCCTGGCGCACCGTGAGCCACAGTGGCCGACTGACCAGCCCCACGCCGAGCAGCAGCACCGCCCCGGTGGCCAGCCGCGCCCAGGGGTCGGTCCCGATCGGGTCCGCACCCCCAGAAACCGCACCCCCAGAAACCGCACCCGATCGCCATCGCACCAGCGGCACGACCACCGCCGAGGCCGCCACCACCAGAGCGGTGGCCAGCAGCAGCGGGCGCAGCGACGGACCGATCGCCGCCAAGTACGGCCGGGACATCGCCCACCCGATCGCCAGGCTGACCGCCGAGCCGACCAGCGCCGCGGTCGCCATCGGCACCGCCACCCGGGTGCGGCGCGCGGCCAGCACCGCGCAGACGGCGACCACCAGGGCGGTCTCGCGGACGGCATCCACCCGGACCAGCCCGGCCAGCCCGACGAGGGCCCCGGCCAGGACGGCGAGGCCACGGACCGTGCCACCGCGCGCCTCGACCCCCGCGGCGTCCACGGCCACCACCGCGGCGGCCAGCAGCATCAGCAGCGCCGCCGGCTCGGAGTAGGTGGTGCGCGCGACCAGGACCACGGGCATCGCCAGGCCGAGCCCGGCGACGGCCAGCGGCGCCCACCGCGGCCCGAGCAGCCGGGCGGCGAGCGCGGCGAAGCAGAGCAGGGCCAGTCCGCCGAGCACCGCCGGCACCACCTGCATGCCGGTCCAGGAGGCCCCGACCGGAGCCCCGGCCCACCAGCCGAGGGAGTACACCGCCGGCGCCCCGACCAGGAACTGCGGCACGATCTCGGCCGCCACGTCCGGGCCCGGTGGCCCGTCGAGCACCTGGTAGAACGCCGGGCTGGACAGGGTGAACCGGGTGACGTCGAACGCCGCGCCGCCACCGAACGCCTCCAGCCCCGCGTCCACCGGCAGCCCGTGCCGGGTGGCGATCCACTGGGTGTACAGGGCGTAGGCGCCGCCGTCCCGCCGGATCACCACATGCCCGGAGTGCAGCACCGCCCACCACCCCGTGACCGCAGCGATGAGCAGCAGGGTGCCCCGGCCCAGTGGCACGTCCGCCACCCCGGCCCCCGTCCGCAGCCGACCGACCAGCCGCCAGGCCATCGCCGCCAGGACGACGCCCAGCGGCAGCACCAGCTCGGGCCGCCACACCCCGAGCGGCACCAGGGCGGCGGCAAGCAGCGCCAGCGCCCCCACCGTGACCGCGGCCGCCGGGCCCAGCCGGTCGACGGGACCCCTGGCGAACACCTCGAGCCGGCGCAGCACCCGGCAAGGCTAGACCAGGGCTGCGCCCCGGACCGGCGAGCGGCTCACCGACGGGCTGCGTAGGCCTGGCGCAGCACCGACGAGGCGACGGCCCGGTTGTCCGCCATCACCAGTACCGCACCCGGACGGCGCTGGCCCAGCCAGGACGTCGTCACTCTGGGCAGCGCGGTCGCGCCGGTGAGCACGGTGAGCCGGGCCTGACCGGCGGCGATCACCGACCAGGCGGAGGTCGAGGTCGGAGCCAGCACCACCTGATCGGCCGGCACCGGACGGCGGAACGCGTTCGCGACGGTCACCGCGGTGGCCGCGCGCTCGGCAGCGCCGACCCGCGCCCGGGAGGTGACCCCGTAGGCCCCCAGCCCGGCCACCGCCGTCGAGGTGACGCTCGAGGAGTGGCCCACCACCAGCACCGTGCGCACGCGGAGCGCACGCAGAGCGGACCCGGTGGCGGCCGGCACCCCGCTCCGGCTCACCAGCAGTATCGGACGGCGCATCGCCGCGGCGGGCCCGGCCACGGCGGCGGCGTCGGACGGCGACGCGCCGGAGACCACCACGGCGGCGCCGTCCGGGGCACCGACCTGGCGGGCCACCGCGGCGGCCAGCGCATAGCGGTCCCGGCCGTCCAGGCGCACGACGCTGCTCACCCCCGCGGCGCGCAGTTGGTTCACCACGGTCGTGCGGACCGTGGAGGTGCCGCCCACCACGTAGACGGTGCGCACGCCACGCGAGGCGATGTCCTGACGCACCACCGGCGGCAGCGAACCGGACCCGGTCAGCAGCAGGGGGGCGTTCTTCGCCGCCGCGAGCGGCGCCGCCACCAGACCGTTCAGCACGGAGCCGGAGCCGACCAGGACGGCGGTCCGAGCGTCGGGATGACGCTCGCGGCCGGCCATCACCGCCGAGGTGTACACGTCCCCCCAGGCCGACCGGCGCACCGAACAGGTGCTCGGGGGCGACAGCCGGGTGGGCAGCACCTCGACGTCCCTGTCGTAGTGCACCGAACCGACCGGGGAGGAGCTGACCAGCGACAGTCGGTACACCCCGGGCGGCACCGGGTTGCCGTCGGCGCCGCGCAGCTCCCAGCGCGCCGAGATGCGCCCCGCGGTCCGGCCGCTGGCGACCACCACCCGCGGCGTCCCGCACAGCGAGGTGGCGATCAGCCACCACCGCTGGTTGGTCGCCGGCCTGGCGCCCACGGTGACCGACGATCCGTTCCAGTTCACCGCCGAGGCAGACGCCGACGCGCCGGACAGCCCGGGGGCCAGCCGGGCCGCGACGGCGCTGCGCAACCAGGGCAGGTAGGAGTAGCCCACGTTGCCGGGGCACTCGGTGTACCCGACGTCGCGGTGGCCGCTGATCGTGCGCAGGGTGACCCGCTTGCCCGAAGCGAAGCGGGTGGCCGCGCCGCCGGAGGAGACCGCAACCGTCGAGCCGCGCGGGTTGATGAACCACTCGGCGGACTTCCAGGATGCGACGTCGCGCAGGGCCCGCAGCGCGGCCGACGTGGGCCGGGCCGAGCTGAACGTGCCGAGCAGCGCGATCCCGATCGCGTCGCTGTTGAACCCGCCGGTGTGCGCCCCGTGCACCGCGGCGGTGATGCTGCCCCGGCGTCCCTCGAAGACCCGGCCGAACCGGTCGACGACGAAGTTGTAGCCGATGTCGTTCCAGCCTCGGCCCTTGACGTGGAACAGGTACACCGCCCGCATCTGGGCATAGGACTGCGCCTTGGTGTAGCTGTTCGTGGTCACGGTGTGGTGGACGAACAGCTTGGTGACCCGACCGTCGATCACCGGCTGCTCGGTGACCAGGCGCTCGTCGGCGCCCCACTGGGCCCGGGTGACGATCGCCGGGCGGCCCAGCCCGGTGGCGCTCACCAGCGGCGCCGCGGCGGCGCTCGCAGGCGGGGTGGCGGGTGAGCCGGCGCCCGAACCCGCACCGTCGGCTGGGGACCGGCCGCCGTCCACGAGCATCGCGCGCAGTGCGGACGGCACCCGCCCGGTCGTCGAGTCGACACGTACCTGCACGCCGTCCGCCCCCAGGGCCACCAGCGGCTCCGAGGCCTTGGTGCGCCCGCTCTCCGGACCTGGGTCGGGGGCGTTGTCCGCCGGCGCCAGCTCCTGCCAGCCGCTCCATCGTCCGGCCTCGCGCACCCGCACCTGCAGCCGGGCGCCGGTGGGCAGCGCTCCGGTCCAGGTCAGCGCCACCAGGTCGAAGCGTGCCGTGGTCCGCTGCGCGGTCAACACGGCCGGCCGGTTGTGCTGCTGGACCCGCGGGCCGTCGGGGGCCGCGAGCGCGCCCAGGGCCGCGGCGTCCACCCCGGCCACGTCGAAGCTGGTCACCGCTCCCGGAACCGGCCGCGGGGCCACGCCCACCGCGCCGTAGCTGCCGGGGACCGGCAACGTCGGCAGGACGACCAGCAGCGTGGTCGTCACGGCCAGGGCCGCAGCACCGGTCAGCGCTCGCAGGCGTCGCCGCACGTCATATCCCCCTCGGCGGGTCTGAGCCGCTTCTCGTCGACCGGCTGGCCACACCCGGCCGCGGTCGGCGCGACCGAGCCGTCACACGACCAGCCCGACACGTCACGCTACCCAGGGGTGGTCTATCCCACGATGACGACACAGCGGGAGGGGTGGCATCGACAGTAGATTTCCGGTGTGGACAAAGTCGTCGCCAGTGCTGCCGAAGCCGTTGCCGACATCCCGGACGGCGCCTCGCTCGCGGTGGGTGGGTTCGGGATCTCCGGTATCCCCGCCGTCCTGATCAAGGCGATCCTGGATGCCGGGACCAAGGATCTCGAGGTCATCTCCAACAACTGCGGGGTCGACGGATGGGGTCTGGGCCTGCTGCTCGACGCCCGCCAGATCCGCCGGATCATCGCCTCCTACGTCGGTGAGAACAAGGAGTTCGCCCGGCAGTACCTGGCCGGCGAGCTCGAGGTCGAGCTCACCCCGCAGGGCACCCTCGCCGAACGGCTGCGCGCCGGCGGCTCGGGGATCCCCGCCTTCTACACCGCCACCGGGGTCGGCACCCAGGTCGCCGAGGGCGGACTGCCGTGGCGGTACGGTCCGGACGGCGGGGTCGCCGTGGCCTCGCCCGCCAAGCCCACCACCGAGTTCGAGGTGGACGGCCGGATGCGCACCTTCGTCATGGAGAAGGCGATCCGGGCCGACTTCGGGCTGGTCCGGGCCTGGGCCGGGGACCGACACGGCAACCTGGTCTTCCGTCGCTCCGCGCGCAACTTCAACCCGTTGGCCGCGATGAGCGGGAAGATCACGATCGCCGAGGTCGAGCACCTCGAGGAGCCCGGCGAGCTGGACCCGGACCGGGTGCACCTGCCCGGGGTGTTCGTGCACCGCGTCGTGCCGCTGTCGGTGGAGGAGGCGCACGACAAGCGGATCGAGAAGCGCACCGTCCGGCCACGCCCACGTGACGCCTACGGCGCCGGATCCGAGGATCTCGAGGGCTAGCCCGAGGCGATGATCAAGCGAGGAACGAGCGCTGAGGAGCCGAGGAACAGCCGACGCGAGGCGACGATCAAGCGAGGAGCAAGGAACTCACCATGGCACTGAACCGTGAGCAGATGGCCACCCGTGCTGCCGCCGAGCTGCACGACGGCTCCTACGTCAACCTCGGCATCGGGTTGCCGACCCTGGTACCGAACTACGTGCCGGCCGGGGTGGAGCTGGTGCTGCAGTCCGAGAACGGCATCCTCGGCTTCGGGCCGTACCCGTTCGAGGGCGAGGAGGACCCGGACCTGATCAACGCCGGGAAGGAGACGGTGACCCTGCTGCACGGGGCCTCGTTCTTCGACTCGGCCACCTCGTTCGGCATGATCCGCGGCGGCAAGGTAGACGCCGCGATCCTCGGCGCCATGCAGGTCTCGGCCACCGGCGACATCGCCAACTGGATGATCCCCGGCAAGATGGTCAAGGGCATGGGCGGGGCGATGGACCTCGTGCACGGGGCCAAGCAGGTCGTCGTGCTGATGGAGCACGTGGCCAAGGACGGCACGCACAAGGTGGTCAGGGAGTGCTCGCTGCCGCTGACCGGCAAGGGCGTCGTCGACCGGATCATCACCGACCTCGCCGTCATGGACGTCACGGACGCCGGCCTGGTGCTGCGTGAACGCGCCCCCGGGATCAGCGTCGAGGAGATCCGAGCGGCCACCGAACCGGAGATCCTGGTCCAGGGCGACGTGCCCGAGATGGCCATCTAGACCCCGCAGCCGGAGGTGGTGTCCAGTTCGACACCGTCTGCGGGGTCAAACCCGCCACGACCTACCTACGAGCGACAACGACGACACGACTGGAACGGTCCCGGCCAGCCCAGACTGATCAGCATCTCGCCGATCTGGGCTGCCACAGCACACGGATCGCCGGCCACGTCGGACCACCCGAAACGCAGGGTCAGCCAGCCGTCCAGGGCGTGCTGGTTGTCGCGGGCCCGATCCCGGAACGCCCCCTCGGCGACGTGACCCACCCGACCATCGAACTCGATCAGCAGGCGGTACGCCGGGATGGCGGCGTCTGCCGTGCACCGGCCCGATCCGGTGCGGTACTGCATGGTGACCGCCGGCAGGGCATGCGGACGGAACACCTGCCGCAGAGCACGGTGCTCCAGGTTGCTGGTCGCCCCGGCGGAGACGTCCTCGAGGATCTCCAGCATCACGAACCGGTTTCGCGTGAGCGGTCGTGCGACGAGACGGTTCCGCAGCCGATCGACAGTGGTGAGCCGTCGTTGGCAGGCTCGGGTCAGCCACATCACCAGCCTCTCCTCGTCCGCGGCGGCGCAGAGGTCGAGCACGGTGTCCTCGATCCGCGTTCGGACGGGCTCACGCGCCGATGACGCCAGCCGGACGCCTGGTTGTTCGCGGACGAACACAAACCCGGCGTGCGGCCCGCGGCGGGCCCGACTCACGACCTCGATGACCTCCTCGGCGCTTCGCCACCGACCCGACGGATCACGCAGCCGCTCCTCGGGTGCCACCAGACCGTCCAGGGCGGCGGCCGTCAGGCGGCAGGCCCGGGCCCCCTCGCCGCCGAGCAGGACTCCCGCCCAGACCCTGGCGCGCCAGGGCGGGCACTCCAGCTCCGCGCCCACCAGATAGACGCCACGGGCCAGCCGCCACCAACCACGGGTGAGACGTTCGATACAGCGCCGCGACAGACCCGCCTGGATCAGCTGCTCCCGGGCGACCACGCCCTCCTGCAGCCGGACCAGGTGACGGATCTGCGGCGGCAGGTCGTGTCGGGATTGCATGACCGCGAGTCTGGCCGCGTCGACGGCTCAGTCGTCGCCGGGCGCGGAAACCTGGGGATATCCCTGTGGACGGGGTGGGTCGGCACCAGGTCGTGTCCAGTTCGACACCGTCTGCGGGGTCGAAACCGCCACGACTTCGACAAGACTCATCCTGTAGGCAGGGTGACCTCGGCGACCCACGAGCTGGGCAGCCCCAGCCGCCGGCGGAAGGTCTCACCGTCGACGCCCAACCGTTTGCCGGACCCGGAGACCGCCTCGACGCGAGTGGCGGCCCCGGAGCCGTCCCGGGCGGTGACCCCGACCCAGAGCAGGTCACGGACGCCGAACAGACTGGTCAGACCCGCCACGCCGACCGTCCGGCTCCAGGCGGCGAAACCCGGGTTGATCGAGCTGTCGATGCTCCACGGGTCGTCGACCGGCGCCAGGTAGGGCACCGAGCCGCCCCACACCGAGGCCGAGCTGCGGGTACGACCTCCACTGGAGGAGGAGTAGACGGCGTTGATCGGCCGGCCCTGGTAGAGCACCGCGGTGCCGGTGGTCGCACTCGGCTGGGTGGCGGCGACGGCGGCCACCCAGCGGGCCCCGTAGTCGGTTGAGCCGACCCGTTCGCTCTCCTTGGCCCAACCGGTATACACCTGGCTGCGCTGGTCGTCCCAGATCTGGCACCCCCCGCAGCTGGACCGCGCCGTCGTCGCCACCGCGACCAGCGCGTAGCTGCGGGCGACGATCGCCTGGGCCTGCAGAGCCGCCGTCGGCCAGGACGACGGCATCTCGGCGACCCCCCGCAGGTACTCGGTGTGCACGTCGACGTCGAGCACGGCCTCGACCAGACCGTCCAGCGCCGAGACCGACAGGGCACCCCAGCGGTAGGAGCGCTTCTTGGTCGAACTGGGCAGCGCGGCGGTACTGGTCAGCAGGGTTGGCGCGCCGGCCAGCGCTCGGGTGCCGGTCCAGCGGACCGCCAGGCGGGTGGTCCTGAACGAGGTCGGACCGGTACCAGGCGACCCCGCCGCACGGGTTACGGTCACGCGCACCCGGTCGCCCGAGACGACGACGCCGACCCGGTCACCAGGGGCCAGGGTGCTGGTCACGCCCTCCGGGGTGGTCAACCGGAGCCGGTGACCGGTGCCGCTCAGCGCGACCGGAGCGAGGGTCAGACCTCGGGTCCCGTGGGCCACGTTGACCGCCAGGGCAACGGCGTCCTTGACGGCGCCGACCCGCACCCCGGTGTAGTAGTGGCTGAGGATGCCGGACGCCGGGTAGCCGGCCCGGGCCATGCCGAGTGCACCGTACTGGGACATACCGACGCCGTGGCCGAACCCGGAGCCGGTCACGGTCGCCGAACCGGCGCTGACCGGAGTGTCGGCGGGCGCGGCCGGCGGCGCGGGCGCGCCGATCGGGGAGGGACCGAGCGGCTCGGCGGCGGCCGGAGCGAGGACGGCGGGTACGCCGGCCGCAGCGACCGCGACGCCGACCAGTGCGCCAACCACCCGGTGCCCGCCGCGGGGCCGTCCCGCCGACCCACGGCGGCGAGCAGCGTGTTGACCGTGTTCAGAATGTGTCATCGAAATCCCCTCGCCCGCCGACACAGTTCTTGTCGTCAGAGACCCGGGACGATTCATGGACCGAACCACCGGTTCGCCCCGTCGGGCGAACGTCCGATCGCCGGCACCTGCCGCGGCGGTCTACCTCTAGGTGCTGTCGACCCGCTGAGGCCGACTCACTGCTCCCGCTGCGGCGGGCGGCGCCCGACCCGTTCGAAGACCTCGTCGGGCACGTCCCAGGTGTAGGTGGCCCGGGGCTGGCGCCGGCACAGCTGCCAGGTGATCGGCCAGCACTCCAGAGCGACGATCACCACGTGGTCGAGGGCGTCGACGTCGACCTCGTCGAGGCGGCGGCGCAGTGCCCGCCACAGCACCCAGGGCCGGACGGCGCGGTAGGCCCGCGAGCCGCTCCAGGCCCGCCAGCCGAGCGAGGCTCCCCCACTGGGGCGGCCGAGCAGCCGCCGGACCGGCCGGAGCGGAGAGCGGGTGAGCAGGACGTGGACCCCGACCCGTCGCTCGTCGGCCACCAGGTCGATCGCTTCGACACCGGCCGGCAGATCGGGTGGCGGCGTCCCCTGCGCGGTGATCAGCAGGGCCGAGCCGCCACCCTCGACCACCCGGGTCAGGGCGGCGATCACGTGCCCCCGCCGCGCCGGCACCACGGCCACGGCGACCACCCGGGGACGGCCCGCGACAGGGTCTGGCCCGACGGGCACGTCGGCATGCGCCGCGGTGTCGATGTCGACGGGTGCGCCGTCGGTGGGAGTCTGCAGCCGGTCAACCACGGGCGATCGCCTCCACCTCGGCCCCGACCGGATCCATGTTGAGGTCCCAGGTGTGCCGCAGCGCCACCGCCCGGCACTGCTCGTACTGCTCACGGGTCTGTGCCCGCACCGCCGTGGCCGCAGCCACGAGGACGTCCCGCACCGAGGTCGCGTCCACCTCGGGGGTGCCGAAGAACAACGGGTAGTCGGCGAACACCTCGGTGGTGTGGTTACGCGGGTGGTGCACCCCGATCACCGGCCGCCCCGCGGCCATGTAGTCATACCCCTTGCCGGCGGTCATGTACCGCGACGACGGCAGGAGCATGGCCAGGACGTCCAACCCGGAGTACACCCGGCCGAGCTCGGTCTGCGGCACCGGCCCCCGGTAGCTGACGCCTTCGACCCCCGACTCCAGTCGGGACCGGATCGCCGCCTCGTTCTGAGTGAAGAAGCCGAGATACCCGTAGAAGTCCATGGTGGCCCCGGCCAGCTCACCCTCCTTGCGGGCCAGGGCCCACCCGTCCAGGTACTCCTCGATCGGCAGGTCCGAGCGCACCGTACCGACGTAGCCGAACCGGACCGGCTCGCCGGGGGGTTTGGGGGCGAAGACGACGTCTCCGACGACCTCCTCGGCCAACCCGTTCTCGACCACTCGGATCCGTTGCGCAGCGGCGGGATAGCGCTGTCGATACCAGTCCCCGAGCGGGGAGTTGACGGTGACGGTCAGGGCTGCGTTCTCGACGATGCGCCGCTCCCAGGCGAACGCCGGGTGGTCGGCGGGGAAGGCGTCGTCCTCGGTGAGCGGGTTCATCGTCCACGGGTCGTGGTAGTCGACGACGTAGGGGCGGCGCAGCAGCCGCCCGATCCGGTAGGCGGCGCCGTACTGGGCGTAGGGGTTGCCGGTGGCGAAGACGACGTCGACCCGCTTGCGGGCGTGCACCGCGGCGCCCCGGGCGAGGAACAGCGGGATGATCGTCGCGTACACCTCGGGGAAGATCCGCCGGCTCAGCGCCTGGTGGCCGCGGATCCAGGCCCGCGGGAAGTTGGCGTGCGCCCAGGACATGCGGCGCAGGTCGACCCGCAGGTGCTCGCGGGGGACCTTGATGTGCACCACGTCGACGGCCGGCTCGACGGTCCGTTCCAGCTCGGCGTCCACAGTGCCGGACCGTTCGTACCAGTAGTCGCTGTCGGCGGCGAGCACGGTGACGTCGCAGCCGCGGCGGACGAAGTGGTTGGCCCAGCTGCGGATCCGGTACACCCCGCTGCCCCGGGCGGGCGGGAACTGCATACCCAGCAGCAGGACGTGCGGTCGGCGGGCGGTCACCGGGATTCCACCTCCGCGGGGTTCGGGGCGAGGTCCGGGTCGAGATCGGCGACGGGATCTGGGGCGAGGCCCTGAACACCGAGGAACGGGGCGAGCACGGACGCCGAGCGCCGGCCGTCGTGGAACTGTGCGACGAACGCCGGACCGGCGGCCGCAGCCGCACGCGCCTCGCCGGGCACCTGCAACACCCGGCGGACGACCTCGCCAACCGTACTCGGGGTGGCCTCGAGCATCGGTACCGCGCTGGGCACCCGCCGGCGCAGCGCCTCGCCGAGGTAGCCGACGACGATCCGCCCTGCGGCCATCGCCTCGCAGGCCAGCACGCCGTACAGACCAAGCAGCAGCTGGTCGACGACGATGTCGGCGGTGCGCACCAGCTCGGCGGCCTGCGTCGGCGGCAGACCGGTGACCATCCGTAGCTCGATCACGCCCTGTTCGTGCAGCGGGCCGAGCTCGCGCTGGACGAACTCGGTGCCCTTCAGCGCCGGGTTGGAGGGCGCGTGGACGACGAGCGGCCGCGCTCGTGCCGCAGCGTCTAACGGCGCTGGAACACCGGTGGGGGTGAAGATGCCGGTGTCCACGACTACGGGCAGCCAACGGGCATGATCGGGCAGGTAGTCCAGCTGGTCGGGGGTCGAGGCGAACAGCGGCCCGTCGAAGTCGGCGACCAGCGGCAGCAGCGCGTCACAGCGGGTTTGCAGCCGCCGGGTGAGGACGTCGGCGGGGTCGGCGAACGGGGAGAACTCATGGCGGGCGCGGTGCCGGCGCGGGTCGCGGACCTCCGACCCGTGGAAGACCAGACCGACCTCGATCCCGCTGCGCCGCAGCAGCTCTGCGTCGCCGACGAAGTCACGACCGGCCAGGCCACCAAGGACCGGTCGACCCGCCTCGAGCAGAACGTGGGTCCATCCGGTGCGGGCCCGGGCCAGGGTGCGCAGCTGCCAGCCGGCGTCGGCGAGGTAGTCCTGCGGGGCGACCAACTCGTCGGCCGGGTAGTCGTAGCGGTCGTTGCGCAGCGCCACCGTCCACCCGGTCACGCCGTCGAGATACCGTGCAGCACAACGGGTCCAGGCCCACGCTTGGCCCGCGCTGTTGGCCGGTCCGACTACCAGCGTGCGCCCAACGGCGGGCACAGTCCGCTCCGGCGGTTCGGCCGCGGGCAGCGGTGCGACCTCGCGCGGCAGCTCGGCCTCGGGCAGCAGCTCGCGGTAGACGTTCTGCAGCACGCGGGCCTGGGCGTCCCAGGTATAGGCGGCCAGCAGCCCGGGGTCGGCCAGCGCGGCCCGTACCTGCTCGCGACGGGCCAGTACCCGGCGGACGGCGGCGGCCAGGTCGGCGCCGTCGCCGGCCCGGTGCACCTCACCGACACCGTGCTCGCGGACGAAGTCGGCCTGTGCCCGGCAGTCGCTGACCACCATCGCAACCCCGGCATGCAGGTACTCGAACAGCTTGTTGGCCAGGGCCATCTCGTGACTGCCGAAGTGCCGCAACGGGATCAGCCCGACATCAGCCGTGCGCAGGAAGTCGACCACCCGGTCCGGCCGCACCGCCTCGACCAGGTGCAGCCGGTCGGCCACGCCGAGCTGCTCGGCCCGGGCCCGGACGGCGGTCACCGCCGGGCTCTGCACCGACGGCACCGCGACCACCGCCAGGTGCGCATCGGGCAGGTGCACCAACGCCTCGACCGCCGTCTCCACCCCCCGCGCCGCCTGGACCCCGCCGGAGTAGACCAGCAGCAGCGCGTCGTCGGGCACCCCTACTGCTGAGCGGACGTCGTTCACGCCGGTCGCGGTCAGCTGCGCCGGGTCAGGAGGCGGAGCGGCATCCGCAGACGCCGATCCAGGCCGCGCCGGCCCGGCACCTCCGGTCGCCAGCGGGGGCACGTTGAGCACGAGATCGGGACGGTGCGGCAACCGGTAGCGCTCCTGGAGGCCCTGCGCCAGCGGCGGCGAGACCGTGATCACCCGGTCGGCGCGGCGGATCCAATCGCGCTCCAAGCCCGCCCAGGCGGCGACGACCCGCGCCGTCCGCCCGCCGTAGCGGGACAGGCCGGGCACCCACTCGTGGGCGTCGTAGACCCAGGGCACGTGCTCCCCCGCCAGGCGACGGCGGGCCACGTGCCGCCCGACCACAGCGAGGAAGTGCACGTCGTGGGCGTGGATCGCGTCCGGGGCCAGCTCGTCGAGCACCGGACCGATCGCCAGCTCCAGGTCGTCGACCTCGGGGACGACGCGGCCGGAGTCGGCACCCAACGGCAGCGACTGCACGCCCCTGTCGTAGACCTTGAAGGCCAGCGTGGCCGCGCGGGCAGCCTTGCGCCGGCCGAGTCCGGCCGCCCGGACGGCGGACCGGCGCGCGTCGACGGCGGCGCGGGACAGGGTTCCGGTCAGGCCGCCGGCGACCTCGGCCCGACGCTGGGCCAGGGCCAGGCGGCGCCGGCGCAGTGCCTCGGCCTGCGGGTCTGCGGCCAGGGCACCGATCTCACCGCGGTGCCATCGGGAGCGCCGCTGCCGCCGGCGGTCCCGGAGCACGAAGTCGACGGGTACCCGAAGGATCTCCACCGGGCCGAGCCGGCTGACCTCCCGCCGCGGCCCCACGGCTATGCCCACGATGGTGACCCGTACCCCGAGTGCGGCCACGGCCAGCGCGCTCTTGCGCACTCGGGTATCGGCAGTGACGTCGTTCGCCACCACCATGACCACGTGCGCAGGGGCTGCGGGGCCGGTCACCGTCTCGCCTCGGCGGCCTCGCTGTCCGGCGGGGGGGCCAGCGGTCCGATCCGGTCCAGCTCCACCACCGGCCGCAGTGTCGGGTGCGCGTCCAGCATCGCCCGGACCAGCGGCATGGACTGGCAGTCGCCGATCACCAATGTGGCGCTGGCCAGGAAGTCACCGTCCAGCGCCGCCATCCGAACAGGTTGCGGTGCAGCTGGTTCCGCGCGCAGGCCGGCAGCCGCTCCGCCTCGCCGAAGCAGCTGCTTGACCGCCCGTCGGGCGGTGGTGGCAGCCGGTTCGGTGACCGGGCGGACACCCGCGACGTCCACCGCCTTGGGGGCGACCACCGGCAGTCCGGTGGCCTGGGCGACGATGCGCTCGTCCGCGGAGACCACAGCGGTCGGCACCCGCAGCCGGCGCGCGGCGTCCAGCTCGGCCTCGACGTGGTAGCGCCGCCAGCCGGACACGGACACGACGACCACCCGGCGTACCGGTTCGGCGACCGACTGCGGCGGCAGATGATCACCGGCCGTGGCGGCCGGCAGACCGTAGGCCCGTGCCAGCCGGGCGACGATGGCCGCCCGCCCGTACCGCGCGTCGAGCTCGACGCGGGCACCGTCCAGGTCGAGGTCGGCCAGCCGGGCGGACACCGACCTCCAGGCCTCGACCACCTCGTCCGGGTCCTCGTTCACGTCGATGAACGCGCCGACCCGGTCCTCGACCCCGGCCAGAGCCTCCTGCGGGCCCCCGCTGCGGGTGACGATGACCGGCAGGCCGGCAGCCACCGCCTCGGGCACGGCCAGGTGGAAGGTCTCGTAGGTGCTCGGAGCGACGAGCAGGTCGTAGCCGGGCAGGGCGGCGAGCAGCTCGCGGTGACGGACCACCCCGGGCAGGTGCAGCCGGTCCGCGACGCCGGCGCGGCGGGCGATCTCGGCAAGCTCGTCGGCCAGGGCCCCACTGCCGAACATGGTCAGGCTGACCTCGGGGTCGGCCTGAGCGGCCACGGTGAACGCCCGGACCAGCCGGCGCACGCCCTTGCGCTCGGTGAGCCCCCCGACGAACACCCACCGGGACAGGTGCTCGGGCAGGCGCGAGCGGCGCGGCGCGCCGGTGAAGTCAACCGGGTTGGGCAACACCTGCACCCGACCGTGCGGGTCGGCCACTCGCTCGAGGATCTGCTCGCGCAGCAGGGCGCTGACGCAGAACACTGCCTCGGCGCGGTCGACGAGCTCGGCGTAGTGGTCGCGGGCAGCCGGCTGGGCGAGCACGTCACGCAGCGCCGTGGAGTGCTCGGTGGCGAACACCTTCGCCCCGGCCGGGGCGAGCCGGGTGGCCAGCAGGCCGCCGAGGTAGCCGACGTGGCCGTGCACCACCGGTGAGTCCAGCTCACCGACCACCCGTCGGACGTCGCGGACCAGCGCCTCGCCGCGCTCGCCCCAGTCCGCGCCGCCGACGGTGAAGACCGGCACCCGGTCGACGGGTCCGGCCACGCCGGCGACCCGGGTGCCGCCACCGGTGCGCAGGGCGTCGAGCACCGCGTCGAAGGCCGGCCGGAGCGCCTTCACCGCCGCTCCGCTGCCACCGGGCCATTCCAGACCGTGCACCACGTGGACGCCGCCGGACCCGATGCCGTCTATGCCCGAGGCCAGGGCGGCGTGCTCGGCCACGAACGAGCCGGCCATCCGGTTGTAGCCGGTCGGGTACCAGGGGGTGGCGACGGTCAGCGGGTACCGCTGCGGCATGGCCTCACCCTCGGCCGAGGACCCGCAGGGTGACACCCGGCCACGCGGCAGGGTCCAGCACCCCGCGCCCGTCGACCACGGTGCGGACCCCGGGTAGGTCGGTGCAGGTGAGCTGACGGAAGGCAGCGTGGTCGGTGTGCAGCACCGCCGCGTCCACCGCGCAGCCCTCCGGGTAGGACGGCAGGCCGAGCTGCTCGAGCTCCTCGGCGGTGAACATCGGGTCGGTGACCATGACGTCGGCGCCGCGCTCGCGCAGCGCCGTCACCGTCGTGAACACCCCGCTGAACGCGGTCTCCTTGACCCCGCCGCGGTAGGAGGCGCCCAGCACCAGCACCCGCTGGCCGCTCAGGTCGCCGTGCGCACCCTCGAGCAGCCCGACGGTGTACAGCGGCATGTCCGCGTTGGCCTCCCGGGCGGCACGGACCACGGTGGCGTCCGGGTCGCCCCACAGGTACAGCCGTGGGTACACCGGGATGCAGTGCCCGCCGACGGCCATCCCGGGACGGTGGATGTGGCTGAACGGCTGGCTGTTGCTGGCCTCGATCACCTGGTGGATGTCGATGCCGTTGGCCGCAGCGAAGCGGGCGAACTGGTTCGCCAGGCCGATGTTCACGTCGCGGTAGGTCGTCTCGGCGAGCTTGGCCAGCTCGGCCGCCTCGGCACTGCCGAGGTCCCACACCCCGTTCGGTCGGGCCAGGTCGGCGCGCTCGTCGAAGGTGAGCACGGACTCGTAGAAGGCCTGGCCGCGCTTGCCGCTCTCGGCGTCGACGCCGCCGACCAGCTTGGGGTACTTGCGCAGGTCGGCGAAGACGCGTCCGGTGAACACCCGCTCCGGGGAGAACACGAGCTGGAAGTCCTTGCTGACGGTCAGCCCGCTGCCGGCCTGCAGGGCCGGACCGAACCGGGTACGGGTGGTGCCGACCGGCAGGGTGGTCTCGTAGGAGACCAGGGTGCCCGGCTGCAGCCCGGCCGCGATGGCCGCGGTCGCGGCGTCCATGGCGGCGAAGTCGGGCACGCCGGCGGCGTCGACGAACAGCGGGACGACGACCACCACCGCCTCGCTGCGCCGGACCGCGCCGGTGGTGTCGGTGGTCGCCTCCAGCCGGCCGGTGGCGCTGTCCCCGGGGACCACGTCGGCGAGGTAGTCCTCCAGGTGTGCCTCACCGGGGAAGGGTGCGACGCCCTTGCCGACCGTCTCGACCATGGCCTCGTTGACATCGGCGCCGAACACGGTATGACCGCGCTTGGCGAACTGCACCGCCAGCGGCAGACCGATCTTGCCGAGGGCGACGACGGTGATGTTCACGTGGACCTTTCCTCTACGACTTCGCGCGTCCCACGCGCGGGCGAGACCACCGTAGCCGCCGCGGGCTGCTGCACGCCGTCCAACGCGGCCGTCGGGACCCACCCCGCGGGCGGCAACGAGACCGACGCCGGCCGCAGGGTCAGGGAGCAGAACGTGGGGTCGTCGATGCCGTGCGGCCGCGGCGGGGGCACCAGGGCGGCGTAGACCTCGCGCAGAGCCGCCTCCTGACCCTGCCAGGAGTAGGTGCGCCGCAACGCCTCCCAGTGCTCGCCGTGGCTGTCGCGGGGGTTGGCCAGAGCCCGCCGGGCGGCCGCGGCCAGGTCCGCCGCGCCGCCGTCGGGGCCGTGGAAGGAGAACACCTCACCCAGGTCATGCTCGCGCACGAACGCCGCCATCAGCCGCGCATCGCTGGTGACCATGGTCAGCCCGGCGTGCAGGTTCTCGAACAGCTTGTTCGGCAGGGCCTGCTCGATGTTCGCCGACCCGGTGCGCAGCGGCATCACGGCGACGTCCGCCCCGGACAGGTAGTGCAGCAGGTGGTCCTGGTCGACCGGCGGGCAGAAGTGCAGCCGGTCGCCGACCTCGAGGGACACCGCTCGCGCGGTCAGCTCGACGGCCAGCGGGTGCGGGTGCGGGACGGCGATCACGGCCGCGTGCACACCGGGCAGGTGTGGAAGCGCGTCGACGAGCACCTCGATGCCGCGGGCCCGGCTGACCGCGCCGCCGTAGACCAGCAGCGGCATGCCGGCGGCCAGCCCGGCGGCCTCGCGCACCGTCGGCCCATCGACGGCCCCAGGCCGGATCCGCGGGTCGTCGACCGGCACGTTGAGCACCAGAGCGGGACGGCGGGCCAGCCGGTAGCGCCCGGCCAGGGTCTCGGTGATCGGCTCGGAGACGGTCAGGACAGCGTCGGCGGCACCGATGTTCCGCGCCTCCTCCCGGACCAGTGCGCTGTGTCGGCGCCAGTGTCCCTGCTCCTGCTGGGGGATGCCCAGGAAGTCCTCCCGAGCGTCGTAGACGACCAGGCACCGATGCCCCGCGGCCCGGCGACGCCGCGCGGCGCGCACCGCGGTGCCCAGCACCAGCGGGTGGTGGGCGTGGATGATGTCCGGCTCCAGCTCGTCCAGGACCGCAGCGAAGGCGGCGGCGTAGTCCTCCAGCTCCGGCAACGTGCCGCGGGTGGTCGCCAGCAGGCTGCGCCGCTGCCGCGCGGCGTCCCAGCGCCGCCAGGCGAGGCGGTGGGAGACGTTGACCGTCCACTGCGCCCGCCAGCGCAGCATCCGCAGCGTCAGCCGCAGCCGGGCCAGGGCGTAGCGGACGGCCCAGTAGCCGGCCTGTACCGGACGGCGGCCGGGTGTGCCCGTCTGACCGGCCTGGGTGCGGCTGGTGCGCCCGGTGCCCGGTGCCCGCGCGCCCGCCTGCTCCTGGGCGTCGTCCGGACGCAGCGCACCGACGGCGGCGCGACGGGCGGCCCGGACCGCGGTGCGCAGCTCCCGGACCCGGGTGACGTACTCGTCCTGGGTGGTCCAGTCGATGAACCGGAACTGGCGTCGGCGCCGGGCGGCCAGCCGGTGCCGGTGGACGTCACGGTGGGAACTGCCGATGGGGACCGGGAGCACGGTGACCCGGGGTCCGTCAGGGTCGGCGGGGTCGCCCAGCATCCGCACGCCGACCTTCGAGCCGGGTTCCTCGGCGGACAATGCGTACACCTCGTAGCCGAGCCTGGCCAGGGTCAGCGAGGTCTTCTTGGCCCGGGAGTCAGAGTCCATCGAGTTGGCCCGGAA
Source organism: uncultured Actinomycetota bacterium (assembly GCA_963724535.1). Taxonomy (GTDB): domain Bacteria; phylum Actinomycetota; class Actinomycetes; order Actinomycetales; family Kineosporiaceae; genus JADJPO01. The sequence goes on along the minus strand of CAVRVD010000014.1, from coordinate 240,203 downwards.
CAGGACCACCCGGGGTGGGCGCGACACACTGGTCGTCGCCCCGGGAACTGACACAATTCCACGGTAGTGCACCCGGACGGCACCTCAGTGCAATACGGAACGTACGAAGGTGGTATCTCGGTGTGACTAGGGTGGATAACGCCAGGGACAGATGGGCACGCAGTGCGGAAGGCCGCCGGTGAGGGGCGCGCGATGCGCGGTGGGAGGTGATGAGGGTACTCAGTGTCGTCGGCGCCCGACCCCAGTTCGTCAAGCTGGCCCCGGTCGCCGCCGAGCTGGCCCGCGCCCGAGAGGTCGAGGGTGACCTCGAGCACGTCATCGTGCACACCGGCCAGCACTACGACCGGCTGATGTCGCACACCTTCTTCGCCGACCTGGCCATCCCCGACCCCGACGTGCACCTGGGCGTCGACCCGGCGACCTCCGGACGGCACGGGGTGCAGACCGGGGCGATGCTCGCCGCGCTGGACGACGTGCTGGCCGAGCGCCGTCCGGACTGGGTGCTGGTCTACGGCGACACGAACTCGACCCTGGCCGCGGCGCTGTCGGCGGTGAAGCTGCACCTGCCGTTGGCCCACCTGGAGGCGGGGCTGCGCTCCTTCAACCGGCGGATGCCCGAGGAGCACAACCGGGTCCTCACCGACCACGCCGCCGACCTGCTGCTGGCCCCCACCCGCGTGGCGATGGACCATCTCGCCGCCGAGGGGCTGGCCAAGCGGTCCCGCCTGGTCGGGGACGTCATGGCCGATGTGGGCCTGTTGGTCGCCGACGCGGTCCGGAACCGGCCGGTGGCGCTGCCGGACGGCGTCGACGCGGCGGCCCGGTACGTGGTGGCCACCATCCACCGGGCCGACAACACCGACGACCCGCAGCGGCTGGCGGCGATCCTCGACGCCCTGGCCGCGGTGCCGGTGCAGGTGCTGCTGCTGGCCCACCCACGGCTGCGCGCCCGGATCGAGCGGTTCGGGCTCGACCCGGTTCGGTCCGTCGGTCTGCTGACGGTGACCGACCCGCTGCCCTACCCGCAGCTGGTCCGCGCCGTCCTGGGCGCGGCGGGGGTGGTCACCGACTCCGGGGGTCTGCAGAAGGAGGCGTTCCTGCACGGCGTGCCGTGCACCACGCTGCGCGCCGAGACCGAGTGGCCGGAGACCCTGGCCGGCGGCTGGAACCTGCTCGACCCCGACCTGACCCGGCTGGCCGGCGCGGCGGCCCGGCCCGCGCCGTCCGCATCTCGGGGCACCCCCTACGGCGACGGCCGCGCCGCCAGCCGAGTGCTCGCCGCACTGCGTGGCGCCGAGGCGACGACCTCTCGGTAGCGGTCCCGTAGGGCCCGCTCCTGCAGCTGCCAGGAGTAGCGCTCGACCAGCGCGGCACGTCGCCGGGTGGCCGCGGCGTCGGTCACCGGACGTGGCGGTCCAGGACGGCGCGCACCGCCCGGGCAGGTCGGGGCGTCAGCGGCGGTGAACACCGCACCCAGGTCGGCGGCGCGGGAGTGCAGCTCGGGGGCCATCGGATGCGGGTACGGGACGACGACCACCGCCAGGTGCACACCGGGCAGCAGTGCCAGCGCGTCGACAAGGGTCTCGATCCCCCGGGCCCGGCTGATCGACCCGCTGTGGACCTCCAGCGGGTCCTGTGGCCCGAGCCGGGCCTGCTCGCGTACACCCCCACCGCGCACACCCCTTTCGCGGCGGTAGCTCTGGCTAGGAGCGCGACCCCAGGACCACCCGGCCCTCGCGGGCCGAGGTGAGCACCATCTCGGCGACCGCGACGGTGGCCAGCCCCTGACGCATCGTGACGATCTCCATGCTCTTGCCGAGGACGGCGTCGCGGAACACCTCGTGCTCGGTGCGCAGCGGCTCGGGCTTGGCGAAGGCGAACCGGATCATGTCGCCCTCGGCCACGCCGCGGAAGCTGGCGATCTCGTCCCAGGTGGTCGGGATCAGGCCGTTGGCGAAGAAGGTGAGGTCGGCGGTGAGGGTGTCGGCGACAAACGCGCCCTTCTCGCCGGTGACGATGGTGACCCGCTCCTTCATGGGCGACAGCCAGTTCACCAAGTGGCTGGTCACCGTGCCGTCGGTGAGCTGACCGACCACCGCGACCAGGTCCTCGTGCTGGCGCCCGCTCTTGAACGCGGTCCGGGCGGCCACCGAGGCGAACTCCTGCTGGGTGACCCAAGCGGTCAGGTCGATGTCGTGGGTGGCCAGGTCCTTGACGACGCCGACGTCGGCGATCCGGGACGGGAACGGCCCCTGGCGGCGGGTGACCACCTGGTAGACGTTGCCGAGGTCGCCCTGGGCGAGCCGCGACCGCAGGTTCTGCAGGGCCGGGTTGAACCGTTCGATGTGGCCGACGGCTCCGACCAGCCCCGCGTTCTCGAACGCCTCGGCGAGCCGGGTGCACGCCACGACATCCTGGGCGAGCGGCTTCTCGACCATGGCGTGCACCCCGGCCGCGGCCAGGGTCAGGCCGATGTCCTCGTGGAACACCGTCGGGACGGCGACCATGCAGTAGTCGATGCCGTGCTCGATGAGCTGCTCCACGGTGGAGTGGAGCGGCAGTCCGGCGGCCACGCCGTGCGGGTCCCCGTTCGGGTCGGCCACCGCCACCAGCTCGACGTCGGCCAGACTGCGCAGCACGCGCGCATGGTGCCGGCCCATCATGCCCAGCCCGATCAGACCGGCTCGCAAGGGCATTGCCATCTCCCGAGACATCAGGCCCCCGCTCCGGCGAGTTCGTTCACGGCCGTCACGATCCGCTCCAGGTCGTTGGTGGTCAGCGATGGATGCACCGGCAGCGACAGGCACTCCAGGGCGGCCCGCTCGGTTGCCGGCAGGTCCACCGCCGCCGAGAACGGCTTCAGGCGGTGGTTCGGCACCGGGTAGAACATGCCGGAGCCGATCTCGTACTCCTCGCGCAGCACCTTCGCGAACCCGTCGCGGTCCTCGGGCACCCGGATCGTGTACTGGTGGTAGACGTGGACGGCGTCGGCGGCCACCGGCGGCGTGGTCACGCCGCGCAGGTTGGCCGACAGGAACGCGGCGTTCGCCTGACGGTTGGCGGTCCAGCCGTCCACCTTCTTGAGCTGTTCGCGTCCGATCGCGGCGTGGATGTCGGTCATCCGCGCGTTGAAGCCCACGACCTCGTTGTGGTACTGGACCTGCATGCCCTGATTGCGGTAGAGCCGCATCAGATGCTCGATCTCGGCGTTCGCCACCGAGACCATGCCGCCCTCCCCCGAGGTCATGTTCTTGGTCGGGTACAGCGAGAACATCGCGAACGACCCGAAGGTGCCCACCGGACGGCCACCCAGTGACGCGCCGTGAGCCTGCGCGGCGTCCTCGAACAGCTGCAGGTTGTGCCGGGCGGCGACGGCCTCCAGGCCCGGCATGTCCGCCGGGTGCCCGTACAGGTGCACAGGCATGATCCCGACGGTCCGCTCGGTGACCGCGGCCTCGACCGCAGCCGGGTCAAGGCAGAAGGTGTCCGGCTCGATGTCGGCGAACACCGGGGTGGCCCCGGTCAGGGCGACGGAGTTCGCGGTGGCGGCGAAGGTGAACGAGGGCACGATGACCTCGTCGCCTGCCGTCACCCCGCTGGAGAGCAGACCCAGGTGCTGGCCCGAGGTGCCGGAGCTGACCGCGACGCAGGCCCGGTCGAGCCGGAAGTGCGCGGCGAACTCCTCCTCGAAGGCCTTGACCTCCGGGCCCTGCGCCAGCATCCCGCTGCGCAGCACCCGGTCGACGGCAGCCCGCTCCTCGTCACCGATGAGGGGCTTGGCGGGCGGAATGAATCCGCTCATGCGTGGTCAACCTCTTCCAGAACCGTGGTCGTGGTGGCGGTCTCGGCGTCCTCGTCGGGCGTGGGCGCCGCGGACCGACCGGCGCTGCGGGCGGTGCGCTCGACGTAGCGGCGGCCGCTCTGCGGGCATCGCCACCGGCCCTGCCCGTCGGCCTCCAGAGGGACCCCGGCACGGCCGACCCAGCGAATCCGCCGAGCCGGCACCCCGGCGACGAGCGCGAAGTCCGGCACGTCGGCGACGACCACCGAGCCGGCGGCCACCAGGGCCCATCGGCCGATGGTGACCGGTGCGATGCACACTGACCGGGCGCCGATCGAGGCGCCCTCGCGCACGGTGACCCCGACCGGTTCCCAGTCGTGCGCGCTCTTCAGGGTGCCGTCCGGGTTGACTGCCCGCGGGTAGTGGTCGTTGGTGAACACCACCGCCGGCCCCACGAACACCCCGGCCTCGAGGACCGCCGGCTCGTAGACCAGCGCGTGGTTCTGCAGCTTGCAGTTGTCCCCGAGCACCACGCCGGGGCCGACGTAGGCACCGCGCCCGATCACGCAGTTGGCACCGACCTGGGCCGTCTCCCGCACCTGGGCCAGGTGCCACACGGAGGTCCCCGCACCGATGCTGGCGTCGGCGGAGACGTCAGCGCTCGGCTCGATCCGCGGCATCGAGGCTCCCTGTCGCAGCGGCGTCTAGTCTGGCGCCGTCAACGTATCGCACCCCCGACCCGACCCCCGAAGCAGCAGGGCAGGTTCACCCGTCGATGGCAGAGCGATGTCCGAACCGAACGTAACCGTGCCGAGCGGCGTCCCGGTCACCAGTGACGCAGCGCCACACCTGCTCTACGTCGCCTGGGGTTTCCCGCCCTCGCGCACCGGCGGCGTGTACCGCGCGTTGGCCACCGCGAACGCATTCGCCGCCGACGGCTGGCAGGTGAGCGTCATCACCGCGCCCCGCGAGGTGTTCCGGGACGTCACCGGCGTGGATGCCGAGCTGGAGGGGGGTGTCGACGAGCGCATCGAGGTGATCCGGGTACCGTTCTCCTGGCCCGCCCAGGACACCGACCTGCGCCGGTTCGGGGCGCTGCGAGTACTGATGCCACGACTCTGGGCGACCGCGCGGGTACGCCGGGACCTGGGCGTCTTCCCGGAAGTCGGCTACGGGCCCTGGCGGCCGCGGATCGAGGCGGCTGCCCGCGCCGTTCATGCCCGCCGTCCGATCGACCTGAGCATGGCCACCACCAACCCGCAGGTGGCCGTCGCGGCGTGCCGCGACCTGTTCGTGCGCGACGGCGTGCCTTACGTGGTCGACTTCCGCGACGCCTGGACCTTCCACACCTACTCGGGACGGCGGCGGCTGGCCGCGGACTCCCCCGCCGGCCGCTGGGAGGCGGCGGCGATCGCCGACGCGGCGCAGGTCTGGTTCGTCAACGAGCCGCTGCGGCGTTGGCATGCCCGGACCTACCCGGAGGCGGCGGCCCGGATGCACGTGGTGATGAACGGGTACGACCAGGACCTGCCGCTGCCGACCCCGTACGCCGAGCGCCCGGGCGCCGACGCCGGGGCCCGGCCGCTGACCTTCGGCTACGTCGGCACGATGACTCCGGTGGTGCCGCTGGCGGAGCTGGTCGCCGGCTGGCGGCGCGGACGGTCGGAGCACTCCGCGCTGGCCAGCACCCGGCTGGACCTGTTCGGCTACCTCGGCTACTACGCCACCCCTGACCCAGGGCTGGCCGCCCTCGTCGATGCGGCCGAGGGCAGCGGGCTGACCTACTGCGGCCCGGTGTCCAAGACCCAGGTCGAGCAGACCTACGCCGGCCTGGACGCGCTGGTGCTGCTGCTCGGCGGCGGCGCGTACGTGACCAGCGGCAAGGTCTTCGAGTACGCCTCCACCGGGCTGCCGGTGGTGTCGGTGCTCACCCCGGGCAACGACGCCGCCCGGGTGCTGGCCGACTACCCGCGCTGGCACCCGGCCGCCGACCTGTCCCCCGCCGCCGTGGCCGCGGCGTTCGCGTCGGCGGCCGCCGACGCCCGGGCCGGGGACGGCGCGGAGCAGCGCCGGCGGGCGAGTGCCGCGCAGGAGGCCGCTCGGGCCTTCCGCCGCGACGTCCAGCTGGCGCCCAGGATCGCCGCGCTGCGCGAGCTGGTCGGCGCCTCGACCGCGCCCGGCCACGGCACTCAGCACGGCGGCACTCAGCACGGGAACCGGGCGGCGACGGCGTGATCGTCCTGCTGGTCGCGATGGGACGCACCCCGCCCGGGGAGGGGCTGGTCGCCGGAATCGAGGCGCTGCAGCGGGCCGGGGTGACGGTGGACCTGCTCTCCCGCCGCCCGCCGACCGCCGAGCTGGCCGAGCGGCTCAACGCGGTGCACGCGGTACCGTCCGGTGCTCCGTCCCGGCTGCCCGTCCTGACCGGCGCCGGCCGCGGGCTACCGGGACCGCTCGCCAAGGTGCGCCTCGATGCCGACCGGCTGCCGGGCGCCGTCCGGGTGCTGCGGACGGCGTCGACCCGCGCCCTGCTGGCCCGGGCGGACGCGGTGGTCGCCGTCGACCAGGCCGCGGTGCCGCTGGCCTGGCTGGCCCTGCGCCGCCGTCCGGAGCTGGTCGCACTCAGCGGTCTGCCGGCTGCGGTGACGCGCTGGGGTCGCTGACCAGGAACGGGGCGAGCACCCGGGCCGACAGCGCCCCGTCGTGCACCCGACGGACGAAGTCGACGCCGGCCCGGGCCTGCTCACGGGCCCGGTCCCGCTCGGCGCAGACCCCTTCGAGGACCCGCTCGAGGCTGTCTGGGTCGGCCTGCAGGATCGGCACCGCCTCCCCGGCGTCCCGCCGGACCCGATCCCGGACCGTGTCGCTCACGTGGGCGAGCACCACCCGCCCGGCGGCCATCGCCTCGCAGGCGACCACCGAGTAGATACCCAGGGCCACTTGGTCCAGGACGATGTCAGCCTCGGCGAACAGGCGCGGCAGGTCCGCGTGCGGCACCCCGCCGAGGCGCCGGTAGGTGATCAGGCCTCGCTCCGCCAGCCGGCTCAGCACCGGTTCGACGAGGCCGGTGCCCTTGAACCGGGGGTCGGACGGCGCGTGGACGACGATGGGCCGGGCCCGCTGCAGCGGTTCGACCGGACCGGCCCACCGGTCCATCTCGACCACAACCGGCAGCCAGCGGGCGGTCGGCACGTCATCCAGGAGGTCCGGGGTGGAGACGAAGGTGGGCCCGGGATGCTCGGCAAACACCCGGCCGAGGCGTTCGGCCCGCTCCTGCAGCCGGTCCAGCTGGTCGCGGTCGAGATCGGCGAAGGGCGAGAACGGGTTCTGCCCGGCGTGTCGGGAGGGCAACCGGACGTCGGAGCCGTGCGCCACCAGCGCCACCTGCACCCCGGCCTGCGCCAGCACCCGGTTCTCGGCCGCGCAGTCGGTGCCGTGCACCAGCCCGAGCACCGGACGGCCCGCCTCGCCGAGCACATGGCTGAAGTGGTCCAGCACGTAGGGCTCCTGGGCGTGCGCCCAGGCCGCCGACCGGTAGACGGCGGCCGGGACGACCTGGTCGGCCGGGAAGCCGAACCCGTCGCCGTCGCGAGCCACCAGGCACCGAGCGGCCACCCCGGGCAGGTGCCGCTGCGCCGCCCGGCTCCACGCCCAGCCCTGGCCGGCGAAGTTGGCCGGACCGACCAGCAGCCGGACTCCTCCCGTGGGTGGGTCCGGCAAGCCCGGCAGCGCGGCCTGCCCACGGCGGGCAGGGCCGGTCGGGCGACCCGGGTGACCCGGCCGATCGGCCGTTCGGCCGAAGCGGCGACCAATACTCCGTCCGATCCTCCAGCCGACCACTGAACCCACAGGAGGAATCTACCGAGAGCAATGTTGGGGGTCTGTACTGTGAGCAATGATTCGGCACTCTGAGTAGTAACTCCTGACCAGCCCCTAAGAACCACCGTCGCCGCACGACGACCCGCCGCCCACCAGCAGCGGGTCCGCGGACCCTCGGCGCTGCGACACCCCCAGAGGAGTCCCGGCATGCTCGATCGGCGTCGACCGCCGCACCTGCTGTACGTGGCCTGGAGCTTCCCGCCGTCCCGCAGCGGCGGCGTCTACCGGGCCCTGGCCACCGCCAACGGCTTCGCCCGAGCCGGCTGGCGGGTCACCGTGCTGACCGCCGAGCGTGCGGCCTTCGAGCGGTACACCGGCGTCGACGTCGGCCTGGAGCGGCACGTGGACGAGCGGGTGCGCGTCGTCCGGCTGCCGTTCCGCTGGCCGCAGCTGGACACCGACATCCGCGGCTACCCCCGGCTGCGCGTGCATGCGCCGCAGCGCTGGCAGGAGCGTCAGCTGCGCCGGGAGACGGCCGTCTTCCCCGAGCCCGGCTACGGCTCCTGGCGCCCCGTTCTGGAACGGGCGGCCATCGAGATCCACCGGCAGGACCCGGTCGACCTGGTGGTCGCCACGGCCAACCCGAACGTCGACTTCACCGCCGCGTGGGCGCTGAACCGACGGTTCGCCGTGCCCTACGTCATGGACTACCGCGACGCCTGGCTGCTCGACGTGTTCGAGGGCGGCCTGCTGCACGCCGAGCACAGCAGCGCCGCGCGCTGGGAGCGGCGCCTGGTCGGCGCGGCCCAAGAGGTGTGGTTCGTCAACGAGCAGATCCGCGACTGGCACCGGCGCCGCTACCCGTCTGCCGCGGAGCGGATGCACGTCGTGGCCAATGGGTTCGACGCCGGGTTCATACCACCGCCGCGCCGGCCGGGTTCGGATGCGCACGGCGGCCTGACCTTCGGCTACTTGGGCACGATCAGTCTCAAGGTGCCCCTGGCCGAGCTGATCGAGGCCTGGCGACTTGCCCGCGAGCGCGACCGGCTGCTGGCGGGCAGTCGGATGCACCTGCACGGCTACCTGGGCTACTACGCGGCACCGCGGGCCGACCTGGCCAAGCGGCTCGCCGACGCCCAGGTCGACGCGGTCCGATACGCCGGACCGGTGTCCAAGACCGAGGTCGGCGGTGTGTACGGCTCCTTCGACGTGCTGCTGCTCGCCCTGGGCTCGGGACGGTACGTAACCAGCGGGAAGGTCTACGAGTACCTGGCCACGGGCCTGCCGATCGTCTCGGTGCACGACCCGGGCAATGCGGCCTCGGACGTGCTGCGCGGCTACCCGCTGTGGTTCCCGGTGGACCACCTGGACGCCGAGGCCGTCGCCGAGGCGTTGTGCCGGGCCGGTCAGGCCGCACTCAACGGCGACCCGGGGGTCCGTCGCCGGTGTCTGGATCACGCAGCCGGCTACTCCCGGGAACGCCAGCTCGCCCCTCGCGTGGCGGCGCTGACGCAGTGGTCGGGGGCGCCGGGTCCGCCTGGCCCACCGGCTCGGCCGGCCCGGGCGACGCGACCGGTTCTGCCGGTCCGGACCCCTTGGCGTGCCCGGCCGGTGGAGCAGCTGCGGTGACCACGCGGGTCGTGATGCTCGCCGCAGGCCGGTCGCTGTCAGTGGCGCAGGTGGACGCGATGGTCCGGGCGCTGCAGGCGGCCGCCGGGGCCCAGGTCGAGATCGACCTGTTCAGCTGGAGCCCGGTCGAGCAGGGCGCAAGGGTGCGATCGGCGACCGTGCTCGGTCCGGTCAGCCTCTACACCCCGCCCGCAGCCGCCGCGCCCGGTTCTACGCCGGATTCTGCGCCCGGTCCACAGCCACTCCCCTCAAGGACCGCCGATCCCGGGTCCGCTCCGGCTGGGCAGGGGGTCCGCCGGGTGGCCGGCCGACTGGTCCGTGCGGTGGGCTGGCGGCTGCGCCGCGCACGGCGCGGCCCCACCTACCAGCGGCTGCGGCGAGCGGTGCGCGGTGACGTCCCGCGCCGGTTCGCTGCCTCGGCCCGGAAGGACCCCACCGTGGCGGCGGCGTTCCGCGATGCCGACGTGGTGGTCACCCTGGACGCCAACGCGGTGCCGGCCGCCTGGCGCGTCGGCCGGCGCGTTCCTGGGCCGGCTGTCGTGCAGGGACTCCCGGCTGCCGAACGCGAGCTGCGCGCAGTGGCCTCGGCGCCCGCCGCCGGCAGTGCCGCAGCGCAGGCCTAGTCCCCGGCCAGCACCCTGACCTGTGCGGCGAGCTCGTCCCACGGCGAGCCGTCGCGCAGGTTCGCCTCGGCCCAGGTCAGAGCGGACTGCCGAGCGACGGCCAGCTGGTCTCGGCGCGCGGCCCACTCGCGCAGCTGCGCTGCGGCGGCGTCCGCGTCGTCCACGACCGCCCCGGCACCGCTGCCGGTGATGAACGGCACCACTCGCGGCAGCGGGGTGGCCAGCACGGCGATCCCGCAGGCCAGGTACTCGTACAGCTTGGTGGGCACCGCCTCGGTGAACGCCGGGGTCTGCTGGGCCAGCAGCATCCCCACCGAGGCGCCCCGGGCCACCTGCCAGGCCTGCTGCGGGGGCAGCCGCCCGTGCAGCTGCACCCGCAGCGCACCGGCCTCGTCAAGCACGTCGTCGGCGAGCAGCCGGGCGGCCAGCCAGTGCTCGTCGGCCGATGCGATCGGACCGACCACGTCGAGCTGCCAGCCGGGGGCTGCGGCCACCGCCGCGATCATGTCCCGCAGGCCGCGGCTGGACCGCACGTCACCGATGTAGACCGCACGCAGCGGTGGGACCTGCGGGACAGGTTCGGTCGGCGGCAGCAGCCCCAGGTCGGGAAGATTGCGTACCACGAGCCGCTGCCGGCACCGTTCCACCGCCGGCGGCACGTGGTCATCGGCGACCAGGGTCAGCGAGGCGCGCCCGGCCAGTGCCACGCACCAGGCCGCCAGCCGCTGCAGGAGTCGCCGCGCCGGGGCCGCCCAGGCGCGGTCCATCAGCAGCGCGACATAGTCCTCGTGCACGTCGGCCACCAGCCGCCGCCGGCGAAGCCGGACCGCCAGCAGGGCCGCGGGGACGACGTCCGGGTCCAGGGTCAGCAAAACCCGACCGCGGGCCCGCCACGGCAGCACCAGCGCCCGGACGGCGCGGGCCACCATCCCGCCGCGAGACCAGGTCCGCGCCGCGGCACCGGACGGCGCGGCGGCGCTGTCGCCCAGGGCGAGCACTTCGACGTCCAGCCCGGCGCGATGCAGCGCGGCCACCTCCCGGTGCAACCGGGCGTCGGCGACGTCGTGGCCGGAGCTGACGATGCTGACGTGCGGGGCAGTGCCGCCGACCCGCCGCGGGCCCGGCTGGGCGGCGCGGTGCGTTCCGGGCCGCGTTCCGGGCTGCGGGGCGCCGCTGGAGGTGGTCTTCGACGGGTTCAGAAGTCCTCCAACACCAGGGCGCCCTCGCCGACCTTGAGGAAGTTCGTGTACGCCGCGATGATCTCCTCCGGCGCACCGCGCCGGACCAGTCTGCCCTTGTGCAGCCAGATCGCCTCGTCGCACAGCTCCTTGATGGTGCCCAGGGCGTGGCTGACCACGAGCATGGTGCGGGCCTTGGCGACCAGCTCGTTCATCCTCTGGTGCGCCTTCTCCTTGAAGGCGGCGTCACCGGCCGACAGGGCCTCGTCGATGATCAGGATGTCCGGGTCCATGTGCACGGCCACCGCGAAGGCCAGCCGGCTGTACATGCCCGAGCTGTAGGTGCGCATCGGCATGTCCATGAACTCGCCGAGCTCGGCGAAGTCGGTGATCTCGGTGTACCGCTGCTTGATCTCGGAGCGGCTCAGCCCTGCGGCCAGCCCGCCGAGGGTGACGTTCTCCCGGCCGGTGAGTGCGGCATTGAAGCCGACGCCGAGGGCGAGCAGGGTGCTCACCCGCCCGGTCACCTCGATCCGGCCCTCGGAGGGGGCCAGGATCCCGGCGACGGTGCGCATCAGCGTGGACTTGCCGGCGCCGTTGGCGCCGATCACCCCCATCACCTTGCCGTGCGGCACGTCGAAGCTGACCCCTTGCAGGGCGTGCACCTCGCGGATCACCCGCTGGCGGCGTCCGAGCCGGACGATCGCGCTCTTGAGGGTGGGCACCTTCTGCAGGTTGATCCGGTAGGTGACATGTACGTCCTGCACGCTGATGGCCAGCCCTCGGTCGCCGGTCGAGGCGGCGTCCACGGGCTCGGGACGGACCTGCCGAGGGCTCACCGGGCCCAGCCTGTCAGAGACGGACAGCGAACTCACGCTCCCTCGACATGAGCAGCACCGAGCCCAGGAGCAGCAGGACAACCGACCAGACCAGGCCGTACAGCATCAGCGTCGGGGAGGGGTTGACCCCCTCGTTGAGCACCTCGGCCTGGGCTGCCAGGATGCCGAAGATCGGGTTGAACGGGCTGTAGGTCAGCAGGACGCTGTGCAGCCCGCTGCTGCTCTGGCTGTTCTGCGCCTGCTCGACGGTCCACAGGATCGGGGAGAGGTAGAGCCAGATCCGAATGGCGTAGGGCAGGAAGCTGGCCGTGTCGCGGAAGTAGACCTGGAGCGTGGCGAACAGGTTCGCCAGACCGAGGCCCATCATGATCGCCGTGACCCAGATGGGGAACATCCACAACATCTGCCAGCCCCAGGGCCGGTCGCAGACGATGTGGATCACCAGGTAGACCACCAGGGTCGGCAGGTAGCGCCGGAACGCCTGGTAGGTGGTCGAGACGGTGAGCAGCATCTTCGGGAACGGGGTGTTCAGGATCAGCTTGCCGCCCGCGGTCACCGACTTGGTGCCGTTCTGCATCGCCCCGGTGATGAAGTAGTACAGGAACAGGTTCGAGGTGAGTAGGGCGAAGAACGCCTTGGCGGCCTCCGGGTCGGCGCTCACCGAGCGCCCGCTGATCACGTTGACGAGCAGGAAGTACACCGAGGCCAGCAGGAGTGGGTTGATCACCAACCAGGCCTGGCCGAAGAAGGTGTCGGTGTTCGCGGCGTGCATCTGGGTACGGGCCAGCTCGATGGCGAACGCCCGCCGCCGCCAGAGCTCACGGAAGTAGGGTCGGATCCGCGGCAGGCCCGTTCGATGCGGCTCGTAGACGTGCCGCTCGCCGAGGAACTCGTCGGCGTGGGCCGGACTGGTCAAAGGACTCACGGTGCCTTCCTGGCGTGCGAAGGTGGCGAAGCGCGCGCCGGGTCAGGATAGCGTCGCCGCGGCGGCGCGCTGCTGGAGTTGCTCGTAGACCGCCCGGAGCGCGGCGGCGTCCCGCTCCCAGGACAGCTCGGTGGCGGCGGCCCGGACGGCGGTGCGCAGCCTGGAGTACCCCGTCACGGCGCGGTGGACCGCGGCCACCAGGCCCTCGGCGTCCCCGGGCGGGTACAGCTCGCCGACCCCGTGCCGGCGGACCAGGGCGCCGAGCTCGCCGACGTCGGTGGCGACCACCGGGATCCCGACCCGGACGGCGTGGAACAGCTTGTTCGGCATCGCCAGGCGGTGGTTGGCCCAGCGGTCGGAGTGGGTGACCAGAGCCAGCCCGGCGCCGGCGAGCAGCCCGTCGACCTCCTCGACCGGCCGGGCCGCCAGCACCTCGGCACGGCCCGCCTCGAAGCCGGCCAGCCAGGTCTCGTCAGCCGGGCCGACCAGCTGCACCGGCAGGTCCAGGCGGCGGCTGGCCGCCGCGATCACCTCGAGCTCGCGGTAGGGGGCCAGGCGGCCGGCGTACACGGCGGCGGTCGGTGTCTCGGGCAGCGGCGGCGGGGTCGTCGGCAGCGGGAAGGTGTTGCGCACCACGTGCACATGCGCCCAGCCGTAGGCCGTGCGCAGCGCGGCGGCCACTCCCTCCCCCACGGTGATCACGGCGGCGGCCCGGGAGCCGATCTCCGCCTCCACGGCGCGCTCGCGTCGGGCCTGCAGCGGGGTCGGCCGGCCGATCCTCGGCCGCCCGGACCACAGCTCGTGGCTGTCGTAGACAAGGGGCACGCTGCGCCGGCGGGCCAGGGCGTTGCCGACCTCCAGAGCAGTGAAGTCGTGGGCGTGCACGACGTCGTAGGTGCGCTGCGCGCCGTCCGCCTCCACCCCGGCCGCCCACCGGGTGAAGGCCTGGTTGCGGTGGGTGGGCAGCAGCACCCAGCGGGCCAGCCGCACCGCCGGGCTGAGCCGGCGCCGGCTCAGCGACGGCGCGCCGTCGGCGCGGAACACCGAGGAGGCCCCGACCGAGGAGGCGGTGACCCCGTCCGGAGGCTGCCACCCCTCGGGTACCTGCTTGCCGATCACATGGACGGCGTGCCCGGCCAGGGTCAGGGTGCTCGCCTCGCGCAGCACCCGGGTGTCCGAGGCCAGCGAGGTGGCGACCAGCATCAGGATCCGCACGCAGTGTTCCTCAGTGGCGCACGTCGGCCGGGGCCGGGGGCCGGGCCGCCAGCGACCGGGGACTGGTCAGGAAGCCGACCCCCCAGGACAGGTGCATGGTGGCGTACACCGCAGGCAACGCCAGCGCCGAGCGCATGGACAGCCCCCTCGCGGTCAGCGCCGCGGCCCCGAGCAGCCCGACCAGGTAGCCGCCGGGCAGCACCAGCCCCCACGGGGTGAGCGGGACGGCGGCCAGACCCGCCGCACAGGCGAGCACGACCAGGGGGGCGGCCAGGTAGCGCAGGTTCGCGGTACCGGGGTGCTGGCGCATCACCACCCGGCGCCAGCGGCCGTAGTGGAAGTACTGGCGGGCCAGGGCCTTCAGCGACGAGCGCGGCCGGTAGGTGACCGACAGCTCGGGGGTGAACCAGACCAGGTGTCCGGCCGAGCGGATCCGGTGGTTGAGCTCCCAGTCCTGGGCGCGCAGGAACGACTCGTCGTAGCCGCCGAGGTCGTCGAGCACCTCGCGGCGGAACACCCCGAGGTAGACCGTGTCGGCCGGACCGGCCTGGCCCCCGGTGTGGAACCGGGCGCCACCGACCCCGAACACGCTGCGCATCGCGGTGGCCACGGCTCGGGTGAAGTCGGTGGTGCCCTCGGCGGCCATCACCCCGCCGACGTTGGCCGCGCCGGTCTGCTCGAGCAGCCGGACCGCTGTGGCGATGTAGTCCGGGGCCAGCAGCCCGTGCCCGTCGACCCGAACCACCACCGGGTGCGTCGAGGCGGCGATGGCGGCGTTGAGACCGCTGGGGGTGCGTCCGGTCGGGTTCGAGACGGTGTGCACCCGTGGGTCGGCGGCGGCCAGCTCGGCGGCCACGGCGTCAGTGGCGTCAGTGCTCGGCCCGAGGGCGAGCACCACCTCCAGCTCCCCCGGGTAGGACTGGCCCAGGATCTGCTCGACGGCCTCGCGCAGGTGGCGCGCCTCGTTGAGCACGGGGACGACGACCGAGACCGGCGGCCAGGCTGGCCTTGGGCGCCCATGGGGCTGCGCAGCACCGTCGGCGGGGTCGGGGCCGCTCACCTCGGCGGCCGGAGTCGGCGCGGACATCACCTCTGACCGTAGCCCACCCGGCCCGGTGGTAGGGGTCATCGGCCGGCGTCGGGGGCCGGGCGCCGGCGCGCCCGCTCGGCGTAGATCCGGGCGATGGTCTGCCCGGTCCATCGCCGGTGGACCTCCAGCTCGGGACGACGGCGCAGCACCCGGACCGCGACCGGCACCGAGTGGTCGTCGGGGACCACCATGCCGTCGAATCCGGCCAGGTCCAGGTTCGCCAGCGTGCCGTCCCGCTCCAGTCGCCGCCCGACGTACCAGGGCCCCACCACCCGCCAGAACGCGGCGTAGGGGCCCCAGCGCAGCCGGCGGGCCAGCTCCCGGTGCCGTTGCTGCAGGGCGGCCACCCGGGGCCGCAGCCGGGGGCGGTCCGGGCCGGCCGGGCGGGTGAGGGCGTCGACGAGGCGGGCGGCCCGGCCGAGGACGCGCAGCACCAGCCCGGGGCCGCGCAGCACGACGGCCCGCTCCAGCCGGGACGGCCAGGCGTGCCGCTCCAGCGCGGAGATGTCGACCACCTCGATGGTCTGCGACAGGGCGGTGCCCACCGGTTGGGCGGTCAGGTACAGGCCACTGCCGCCCAGGGCGGCGACCTGGCGCAGCGCGCGCTCCACCGCCCGGGCGTGGGTGGGCAACACGGCGACCCCCAGCACCCGGACCCCCCGGGTCGGCGAGGTGTCCGGTTCGGCAGGGCGCCGGGGCCGCGGCGTCGTCGCCGGGGTGTCGCTGGGGCCGGTCAGGGCCGCGTGCAGCACCGACCCGACGGCCCGGTCCCCATAGCACCGGTCCAGGTGCGCCCGGGCGGCGAGCACGTCGTCCTCGGTCGCGACCGCCACCCCGTCCCGCAGCCGGTGCAGGGCTCGAAGGACATCGGCCACCTCGGTGTCCCCGGCCACCGGGACGAACTCGGCCAGCCCCAGGGCGGCGTGCACCGCGAGGGTCTCCTCCGGTCCGCTGCAGGCGGTGACCAGGACGGCGAGGCCGCTCGCGGCGGCCTCCACGCAGGTCAGGCCGAACGTCTCGAACTCCGACAGGTGGACCAGCACGTCGTGCTCGGGGTAGACCTCGGCGATCCGGTCCGGCGGCACGGCGCCGGCGAAGTGCACCCGGTCGGCGACCTGCAGCTGCTCGGCCAGGTCGGCCAGGTCGGCCCGCTGCAGGCCCTGACCCACGATGGTCAGCCGGGCCTGGTCGTCCTCGCTCTCGCCGACCCACGCGGCGAAGGCGTGCAGCAGCCGCCGTACCCCCTTGCGCGGCACCAGGTTGCCGATGAACAACCACCGGGACAGCTGCTGGCTCGGCCGCGTGCGCAGCCCGTACGTGTCCAGCGGCAGCGGGTTGGCCACCACGGCCACCTTCGCGGCCATCGACGGGGCGGCGGCCTCGATCACCCTGGCCGTGCGGGTGCCGACCGCGGTGACGACCGCGGCCCGCTCGACGGCGCGAACGTACGGCTCGCGGGCCTCGGGCAGACGCAGGACCCGCGGCAGGTACGTGGCGTGCTCGGTCAGCACCAGGCGGGTGGCGGGGGCGAGCAGGTCCGCCAGACCGGCGCCGGTCGGCGCACCGACGTGGCAGTGGACGACGGCGGCGGACCGGATCAGGTCGAGGGCGTGTGCACGCATCGCCTCGCCCTGCAGGCGCATCATCTCCGCCCGCGCGGTCATCGGGTCCATCGGCACCCCGATCCAGCGCACCGGCGCCTCGGCAGTCACCGACCAGGTCGGCGGCCGGTCGTCGTCCTCGGAGACGTTCTCCACGTGCAGCACGACGACGCGTCGGTAGTACGGGGCCAGGGCCAGCACGCTCTGCCGGACGAAGCCGCCGGCGTAGGGGTCCTCCGGCGTGGGGTACCACGGGGTGACCACGAGCAGGTCGTCGGGGCCGGGGTACTCCGGCTCGGCGCCCGCGATCAGGTCGCGGGTACCGGTGCGGGTCTGTGCGCCGCCGACCGTGCCGGTGACGGGTCCGGTCACCATCTGGGCCGGTCCGTCGGTCGGGTGCGTGCTCATCTCGCGATCACTGCCTCGGTCCGGGGCGATCCGGCCCGGTCATTGACGGACTCGTCAGCCGGGGTTCGATCACGTCTGACGATCCGGCGCAGCGCGGCCTCGTAGGCCGGCAGCAACCGGGACCGGTCGTAGCACCGGGCGTACTCGGCGGCCTCGTCGTAGTCGACCTTGGTGGCGCTGCGGGCCAGCCGGGCCCCCTGCACCAGGGCGTCGCGCACCGCCTCGGGGGTGAGCTCGGCGACGGTGGCCCGAAGCGGGTAGCCGGACAGGGTGCCGGCGGCAGCGGACTGCGGGTGGTGCACGGCCACGATCGGCTTGCCGGTGGCCATGTACTCGTAGGTCTTGCCCGAGGTGACGTACGGGGAGCTGGGCACCAGGAACAACAGCACGTCGAGGTCGCGGTAGACAGCGGCCAGATCGGCCTTGCCGACCGGACCGTGATGGGTCACCCCGGGCACCGAGAGGTCGGGCAGCCCGTGACGCTGCTCGGCGCCGGCGAAGAACCCGAGGTGGCCGTACAGGTGGGCGCTTGCCCCGGCCAGCTCGGGCTCGCCGACGGCCAGCTGCCAGCCGGCCCAGAAGGCGCTGTTGTCGTACTGGTCGGTCAGGGTGCCCACATAGCCGAAGCGCAACGGCTCGGCCGGGTCGGGCCGTCGGACCATGTCCGCGGTGAGCAGATCGGCGTCGTAGCCGTTCTCCAGCACCAGCATCCGGCTCGCCCGGGCCGGGTGACGCTCGGCGTACCACTGGCGCATCGGCTCGTTGACGAAGCTGACCGCACTGGCCCGGCGCAGCAGCCGGGCCTCCCAGGCGTAGGCGTGGTGTCCGGCGGGGAAGGCCGGCTCCTGGGTGAACTGGTTGAGGGTCCAGGAGTCGCGGTAGTCCAGGACGTAGCGCACCCCGGTGGCGGCGTGCAGGGCGGCGGCCGCGGCGAACGACGTCCAGGGGTTGCCGGTGGCCAGCACCAGGTCGTGACGCCGGACGAGCTGGTCCCGGGTGAGCGCGGCCAGCAGCCGGGGCAGCCACGGCGTGTACCGATCGAGGTAGCAGGCGAGCGGGAGGACCCGGCCGTAGATGGTCGGGAAGTCGGCGCGCAGGCCGCGTAGCCGCCTGATGTCCCGTTCCAGGTGCTGGGTCGGCATCGGCACCCGCAGTACCCGTACCCCCGGGTGGACGGCGGCCAGCAGGCCGTCATCGCGCGGCGGCGAGACCTGTTCGAAGAACTCCTCCGGCAGGGTCGCCACGGTGACGTCCCAGCCGTGGGTCGCGAAGTGGTTGGCCATGGCCAGCGCGCGGTAGACGCCGCTGGAGCGGGACGGCGGGAAGAACGCGGCGATGAGCAGCAGCCGGGGCCGCCCCCGACCCATGCGCGGCATGCGCCCTCCCGGCCTGAGTTCACCTATTGTAACTGAACAGGCACTTATTGTACCGATGAGGACGCGCTGAGCAACGGGACACGCCCGCGCCCACGGGTCGACGGCCCTCCGCTCCGGGCCCGGGCGGCTGCGGTGCTGGGGCGGTCGCCGCCGGCTCAGGCCGGGCTGCAGGCCGCGCCGACGTCGACCGGTGGCGCCGCTGCCGCCTCGGCACTTGTGGAGGGGGTCGGCGAGGACGCTCGCGACGGACTGACCGCAGCGGACGACGCGGCGCCGGGTGCCGTCGCTGCCCCGGTCGCGCCGACAGTGCCGGGGCCGGCCGTCGACTCCGCGGCGCCCGCCGCCGACAGGGCCGGCGCCGACGGGCTCGGGGTCACCGTGACCTGCTCGCGGGAGGTGATCAGCGCCTGGATCACCCGCTCCTGGATCAGCTCGTAGTCCGGGTAGGCCGGCTCGACCAGTGGCGGCACGAAGGCCACGCTGCTGATCTTGTGGGACTTGCCCTTGGTGCCCAGGTCGATGAATGTTGCCAGCTCGCCGGCGGGAAGGTCGGTGCTCACCACGTCCTGAGCGGCCGCCGCGATGCCCTGGAACTTGGCCAGCAGGGTCGTCGGGTCCAGCTGCCGGACCATCGCGTCCATGACGCAGCGCTGGCGGGCCATCCGGGCGTAGTCACTGGCGCCGTGCCGGGACCGCGCGTACCACAGCGCGTAGTAGCCGTTGAGCCGCTGGGTGCCGGGCTCGATGTAGCCGGAGACCCTCGAGGTGCCGCCGCCGATCGGGACCCGCTCACCCACGGTCAGCTCGATGCCGCCCAGGGCGTCGATGAGGTTGCGAAAGCCCAGCAGGTCGACCAGGACGTAGTAGTTGACCGTCAGTCCAGTGATCCCTTCCACCGCCTGCTTCATCGCCTCCGCGCCGGGGTCACGCGCGCCGGGGAAGGTCTCCGGGTGCTCGCTGCCCCAGGTGTACAGACCGTTCAGCAGGCACTCGTCGCCGCAGGTCCACCCGTCGGGCAGGGCCGCGGCGCCGCTGGAGCCCTCGGGAAAGCGGACGTTCTCCAGGTTGCGCGGCAGTGAGAACAGCACGGTGCGCCCGGTGGTGTCGTCGATGCTGGCCAGGGTCAGGCTGTCCGGCCGGGTGCCGACCCGGTCCGGTCCGGCGTCCCCGCCCATCAGCAGCACGTTGTAACGACCCTTCACCGCCGCCGAGGCAGCACCGCCGCCGAAGACCCCCTCCAGCAGACTCGAGGCGGCCCACAACCGGCGTGCGGCACCGGCCACGGGCACCGTGGTGACCACCAGCGCGACCACCAGCAGACCGGTCATCGCCAGCCGGGCGCGTTGCGGCAGCAGCAGTGGACGACCGAGCCGCCAGGCGTCCAGGACCAGCAGCGGCCAGACCACGGCGGCGGCGAACAGTGCCACGGCGAGCAGCGCCAGCAGCAGCGAGCTGGTGGCCAGGCGTAGCACGACGTTGCGGTCGAGCAGCCAGAGCAGAGCGGTGAGCACCACCGCCGACCCCGCGCCCAACCAGACCCGAAGTGCGACCCGGCCGATACGCCGGTTCCCGGCGGCCAGCTGGGCGGCGCCGGGGGCGATCAGCGTCAGCAGCACGAGGAACACCGCGCGGATCACCCGCATCCGGCGGGTCAGCGACTCCGGTTGGCGCAGTGGCTCGGTGGTCGGCCGGAGCTGGCGGGCCTGCGCGGCGCTGGACCACCCGGGCGCACTGCGAGGGGTCGCCCGGTCGGGCCGGACCCGGGCACGCGCCGGCGGGGAGGGGTCGTCCTCGACCGGCCGGCGAGCGTGACCGCGGGCCGGAACGGCGGCTGCGAGGCTGTCGTCCGACACCTCGGTCGCAGCCCCGTCCGCCCCCGGAGCCACCGCGGTGTCGTGGACCATGGCGCACAGTATCGCCGGGCGTGTCGCGATTTCGGGTGAACCGGGACCGGTGTGTTCCGGACCCCCTTGGCGCGGACCCGGCCGGACCCCACCGCCCCGGCGCGGGCCGCCGGCGCCCAGGCGGGCCGAGGGTGGTTAGCCTCGGGGCCGAGGGTGGTTAGCCTCGGGGCCGAGGGTGGTTAGCCTCGGGTATGCGTCCGATCGACTGGGTCGAGGACTCGAGCGCTCCCGGTGGCGGGTACGTCCGGCTGCTCGACCAGACCCGGCTACCCCAGACCGAGCACTGGCTGCGGATCTCCTCGGTGGCCGATCTGGTCGCGGCGATCCGCCGGCTGTCCACACGCGGGGCGCCGGCGCTCGGGGTGGCCGGCGCGCTGGGTGTCGCCCTCGCCGTCCGGACCCTGCCCCCGGCGGCGGTACCGGCCGCGTTGGAGGCGCTGCGCACCGCCCGGCCGACCGCGGTCAACCTGGCCCGCGGGGTGGCGACGGCTGCCGCCGCGCTGCCCGACCCGGACGCGGTGCTGCGGGCGGCGTTGGCGGTACGGGACGGCGAGATCACGGCGTCCGTGGCGATGGCCCGCCGCGGCGCCGACCTGCTGGGTGAGCTCATCGGCGACCCGCGAGAGCCACGGGACGGCGGAATGACCCTGGCCACGATCTGCAACACCGGGGCGCTGGCGGCGGTCGAGCACGGGACGGCGCTCGCCGTCGTCGAGCAGGTCCTCCGTGACGGCCACCTGGCCCGGGTGATCGCCTGCGAGACAAGGCCGCTGCTGCAGGGTTCGCGGCTCACCGCCTGGGAGCTGCAGCGGATGGACGCGCCGTTCGACCTGGTGGTCGACTCGGCGATGGCGCACCTGATGGCCACCGGGCAGGTGGACGCCGTCCTGGTCGGCGCCGACCGGATCGCCGCCGACGGCTCGGTGGCGAACAAGGTCGGCACCTTCGCACTGGCCCTGGCCGCCCGGTACGCGGCGCCCGCCCCGCTGCCGTTCCTGGTCGTGGCGCCGGAGTCGACCCTGGACGTCGACACCCCCGACGGCGCGTCGATCGTGGTCGAGGACCGCGGCGCCGAGGAAGTGCTGTCGGTGCGCGGGGTGCGGATCGCCCCGGACGGTGCCGGCGCGGTCAACCCTGCCTTCGACGTCACCCCGCCCGAGCTCGTGACCGCGATCGTCACCGACATCCGGGTGATCCGTCCGGGCCGTGACCCGTTGGCCCGGACGGGAGTCGCGTGAGCGCGCCGACGGCTGCGCCGCGCGCCGCCGCCGCGATGGCCCGAGTCGGCCGGGCGGCCGTGGCCGGCGGGCTCGTCGTGGCCACCGGGGGCAACCTGTCGGTCCGTGGCCCGCGGTCGGACACCTTCCTGGTCACCGCCCGCGGCGCCGTCCTGGACCGTCTCGATCCGGACCGGCCGATCCGGACCAGGCCGATCCGGACCAGGCCGGGCGGGCCGAGGGGGGCCCCTTCACCACGATGGGGCTGGACGGCAGGGTGCTGGTCGGCCCGGAACCGTCCAGCGAGTGGCGGCTGCACCAGCGCGCCTACCTGGCCCGGCCGGATGTCGGCGCGGTGGTGCACCTGCACCCGGAGCACGCCGTCCTGCTGGACGCGCTCGGCAGACGGCTGCGGCTGCTGACCCTCGACCACGTCGCCTACGTCGGCCAAGTGGCTCGGGTGCCGTTCTGGCCCAACGGGTCCCACGAGCTCGCCGACTCCGCGGCAGCGGCGCTGACCGAGACGGACACGGTGCTGCTGGCCTTCCACGGCTGCTCGTGCGTCGGCGCCGACATCGACGTGGCCTACCGGGCAGCGGTGAACCTGGAGAGTGCGGCGACGGCCACCTACCGGATGCTCCTGCTCGGCGACGAGACCACCGAGTTCCCGCCCGAGCTGCGGGCCGGGGCGCTCGGCGCCTGAACGACGCGGCCTGCGCCCGAAGGTCGCCCGGCAGCCGCGGGTTCGTGCTCGCCGCGGCTCAGCGGTCGCGGAAGCGGGTGGCGTGGTACTCGGCGTCGGTGAGCGAGATCCGTTCGGCACCGGCCGTCGAGGCGGCGTCGGCGTCGAGTCCCGGCTGCCCCGGCGAGGCCTCCAGGCGGCCGATGGCCTTGTCCCACTGGCGCCGCATCGGAGCGATGCCCCCGCCACCGATCGCGATCACGGCCGAGCCGACGATCACGGCGAGCAGGGCGTAGAACAGACCGTTGATGATCGCCGGGGCGATCGCGAGCTGGCTCAGCGCGGAGAAGGCGCCGATCACCATGACCGCGACCCCGGCTGCCCGGGCCACCCAGGCCGCCCCGTCGACCTTGTCCGCCAGCAGGCCGCGCACGATCTCGGTGACCTTGCGGGCGATGAGGCCGGCGATCACCACGATGGCGATGGCCACGAACACCCGCGGCAGGTAGGCGACGATGCCGGTCAACAGCTGGCTGATCGGGTTGCCGGCGCCGAAGACGGCGAAGGCGCCGGTCAGCACCAGCAGCATCAGCGCGTAGTAGAGCAGCATCGCGACGGTGCCCGAGGGCCGCTGGTTGCTGCTGGACAGCGCTTCGGCGAGCCCGGCCCGCTCCACGGCGGCATCGAACCCGAGACGGGTCAGGAGCCGTGCGACCACCCGGCGGATGATTCGGACGACGAACCACCCGATGAGCAGCACCGTCAGGAAGAACAGCAGTTTCGGGACCGTCGTGGCGATCAGCGACCACATGTCGTTCAAGCCGCTGCTCCAGGAGAAGCCGTCCATCCGGATCCGACCTTTCGTTCGGGTCCCGCGTGGGGACCATTAATTGACCGCTTGTTCAAAGAATACCCCGACGTCGTGGTTCCCCGCAGGCTCCGGCCGTCACGACACCGGTCGAGGTGCGCCCTGCCCGAGGGCCGTGGCAGCCTGGCCGGATCACGGCGTCCCGACGACGGCAGTCCGGGGCGCGACCGGGAAGGACGTCGATGGGACTGTTCGACCTGCTCCGACCCAGGACGGCGGACGCGGCGGTGACCCGCTCGGCGCTCGAGCGCGCTGAGAGCGGCGAGGGCGACGACAACGTGGTCAGCCGGCTCGTCCAGCGCCTGCTCGACCTCGGCCTGGACGGTGCGGGGCCGCTGGACTCGGCCGCTCAGGTCGCCGACGAGGCACGCCGCGGCGCCGCCACCATGGAGGAGGCGATCGACAAGGTGGTGCGCTCGCACCTGGTGACCGGCGGCGCGGGCGGCTTCCTGACCGGCATCGGCGGGTTCGTCACCATGCCGGTGGCGTTGCCGGTCAACGTCCTGGAGTTCTACGTCCAGGCCACCCGGATGGTCGGTGCGATCGCCCGGCTGCGTGGCCATGACATCAGCCGCCCCCAGGTGCGCACGGCGGTGCTGCTCACCCTGATCGGCTCGAACGCGGACGAGGCGCTGGCCCGTGCCGGACTGGGTACCGGCGGCGCACGCCCGGCCCTCCTGGGCCTGACGAACCTGCCGCCGGCGGCGATGCTGATGGTCAACAAGGCCATCGGCTTCCGGCTGCTGCGCGGCGTCGGCGAGAAGGCGCTGTCCCGGCTGGGTCGCGGCGTCCCGGTGGCCGGCGGGTTCCTCGGCGCCGCGATGGACGGCTACCTGATGAAGCAGATCGCCGACCAGGCCCGCCACGAGTTCCCGGCCGTGCCGCCCTCGTGACCACCCGGCACCGCGGGCGGTCGGTCAGCCCAGCAGCTGGCGGGCCATCACCAGGCGCTGGATCTGGTTGGTGCCCTCGTAGATCTGGGTGATCTTGGCGTCCCGCATCATCCGCTCGACCGGGTGGTCGCTGGTGTAGCCGGCCCCGCCGAGCAGCTGGACGGCATCGGTGGTGACCCGCATGGCGACATCCGAGGCGTAGCACTTGGCGGCGGCGCCGAAGAAGGACACGTCGCTCTCCCGGCGCTCGCTCTTGCCTGCCGCCACGTAGACCAGCTGCCGAGCCGCCTCGAGCGTCATCGCCATGTCGGCGAGCATGAACTGGACGCCCTGGAACTCGGCGATCGCCTTGCCGAACTGGCGGCGTTCCTTGACGTAGGCGGTCGCGACGTCCAGGGCGCCCTGGGCGATGCCGACCGCCTGGGCGCCGATGGTGATCCGGGTGTGGTCGAGGGTGCGCAGGGCCAGGTGCAGCCCCCCGCCGATCTCGCCGACCAGCCGGTCACCGGGGATCCGGCAGTTGTCGAAGAGGATCTCCCGGGTCGGGCAGCCCCTGATGCCGAGCTTGCGCTCCTTGGTCCCGAGGCTGAACCCCTCGTCGCCCTCCTCGACGACGAAGGCGCTGACGTTGCCACCCCGCGGCCCGTCGGGGTCGGTGACCGCGAGCACCGTGTAGAACCGGCTGATGCCGGCGTTGGTGATCCACGCCTTGTGCCCGTTGAGCACCCAGTCGTCACCGTCCGCGGTCGCCGCACAGGACATGCCTGCGGTGTCGCTGCCGGCCTCGCGCTCGGACAGGGCGTAGCAGAACATCGCCTCCCCCGCGGCGACCGGCGGCAGGTAGCGCTGCTTGACCTCCTCGGAGGCGGCCAGCAGCAGCGGCATCGTGCCGAGCTTGTTGACAGCCGGGATCAGCGAGGACGAGGCGCAGACCCGGGCGACCTCCTCGATGACGATGCAGGTGGCCAGGGCGTCGGCCCCCGCCCCGCCGTACGCCTCGGGGATGTGCGGCGCGTGCATGTCGGCCTCGCGCAGGGCGTCGTAGGAGGCCTGGGGGAACTCGGCCGCCTCATCGGCCTTGGCGGCGTTGGGAGCGACCCGGTCTCGGCACAGCTCGCGCAGGTTGGCCCGGAGGTCCTCGTGCTCGTCCGAGAGGGCGAAGAGTGGGAACTCGTCGCGGGTGGGGACCCCATCGGATGTGCCCCTCATGGCGGCAGGCTACCCACGAGTAGCCGAACCGACCACGACCCACGTCGTGACGGGCGCAACGTCACACAGCGCTCACCCCGCTCAGCCGGTGACGGCCGGGATCACCTCGTCGACGAACAGCTGGATCCCGCTGGTGTCGTACGCGGCCTCCTGGAAGTAGGTGATCGCGTACGTCATCCCGTCGGCCTGTAGCCCACGCAGGGTCTCGACGACCTGCTCCGGCGTGCCGACCAACGGCCCGGTGCGCAGTGTCTCCATCGACGATGCCAGCCGCTCCGGACTCACCTGGGGGCGGGCGCGCTCGGCGATGGCGTCGAGCCGCTCGGCCACCTCGGTCTCGTCCCGCCCGATCACGACGTTGTAGTTGGCCGAGCGGACGATCTCCTCGTAGTCGCGCCCGACGTCGCGGCAGTGCTCGGCAAGGATCTGGGACTTGCGCCGGAAGGTCTGCGGCGTGCCGTCGAAGTTGGTGTAGTCGGCGTGCTGCGCGGCGATCCGCAGCGTCTTCTTCTCCCCGCCGCCGGCGATCCACATCGGCAGGTGTCCGCGACCGGCGGCGTCGGCCTGCAGCGGCGTCGGGCGGCAGATCGCGCCGTCCACCTGGTAGTGCCGACCGTGGAAGGAGGCCACGCCGTCCGCCCACGCCGCCAGCATGATCTGCACGCCCTCGTCGAGCATCGCCAGCCGCTCCCCGGCGGAGGGGAACCCATACCCGTAGGCCCGCCACTCGTGCTCGTACCAGCCGGCTCCGATGCCCATCTCGGCGCGGCCGCCACTGATCACGTCGACCGTGGCGGCCACCTTGGCCAGGTACATCGGGTGGCGGTAGCCCATGCAGGTGCACATCTGGCCGAGCCGAACCCGCGAGGTGGACGCGGCGAACGCCGCCATCAGTGTCCACGCCTCGTGGGTGGCCTGCTCGGTCGGCATCGGCACGGTGTGGAAGTGGTCGTACACCCAGATCGACTCCCACGGGCCGGCCTCGGCCAGGGCCGCGACCGACGACATCGCCTGCCACTGGTCGGCCGGCGCGATCCCGACCAGGTCGAGCCGCCAGCCCTGAGGAACGAAAAGTCCGAAGCGCATGGTGGCGACCCTACGCGGCGCGACCGATGCCTGGCGCTGCACGGAGCACCGGTAGCCTCCTGGTCATGAAGGTCGTCGTCATCGGATGCGGATACCTCGGCGCCGTGCACGCGGCATGCATGGCGGACATGGGGCATGAGGTGGTCGGCTTCGACGTCGACGAGGCCAAGATCATCGAGCTGGCGGCCGGCCGGCCCCCGTTCCACGAACCGGCTCTGCCCGAGCTGCTCGAACGGGCCGGGGCCAGCGGACGGCTGCGGTTCACCGCCGACATCGCCGACCTGATGCCGGACGGCGGCGACCCGGCGCCGACGGTGTACTTCGTGTGCGTGGGCACCCCGCAGCGCAGCGGCGAGTTCGCGGCGGACACCAGCTATGTGGACGCCGCGGTCGCCCTGCTGCTGCCGTTGCTGCGCCCCGGCGACCTGGTGGTCGGCAAGTCGACGGTGCCGGTCGGCACCGCCGCGCTGCTGGCGGAGCTGGTCGAGAAGAAGTCGGACGGCGCGATCCTGGCCTGGAACCCCGAGTTCCTGCGCGAGGGGCACGCCGTGGCCGACACCCAGCACCCGGACCGGCTCGTCTACGGCCTGCCCACCGACGCCGAGCAGGCGGCACCCGCCCGGGCCCTGCTCGACGAGGTCTACGCGGCGCCGATCGCCGAGGGCACCCCGGTCATCGTGGCCGACTACCCCACCTCGGAGCTGGTCAAGACGGCTGCCAACGCGTTCCTGGCCACGAAGATCTCCTTCATCAACGCGATGGCCGAGGTGTGCGAGGCCGCCGGCGCCGACGTCACCGTGCTGGCCGACGCGATCGGACGCGACGAGCGGATCGGGCCGAAGTTCCTCGGCGCCGGACTGGGTTTCGGCGGCGGCTGCCTGCCCAAGGACATCCGAGCGTTCATGGCCCGCGCGGGCGAGCTCGGTGCCGACCAGGCGCTGACCTTCCTGCGCGAGGTCGACGCGATCAACATGCGCCGCCGGATCCGGATGGTCGAGCTGGCCCGCGACGTCGTCGGTGGCTCGTTCCTCGGCCAGCGGGTCGCCGTCCTCGGGGCGGCCTTCAAACCGGACAGCGACGACATCCGGGACTCCCCCGCCCTCAACGTGGCCGCCCAGATCCAGCTGCAGGGCGCCTCGGTGGTGGTCACCGACCCCGCCGCGCTGGCCAACGTGCGCCGGTACTGGCCGCAGCTGCGCTGCGTCGACACGGCCGAGGAGGCAACGGCCGGGGCGGACGTCGTCCTGCTGCTCACGGAGTGGCCCGCCTACCGCGACCTCGACCCGGTGGCCCTGGGCGGGGTCGTCCGCCAGCGGCACATCCTGGACGGCCGCAACGCCCTCGACCCGGCTCGCTGGCGGGCCGCCGGCTGGACCTACCGGGCCCTCGGGCGCCCCCGCGCCTGACGCCGGCCTCAGCGACCGGCCGCGCTCGCCCGCTGCCAGGCCGACCAGGCGCTGGCCACCATGTCGTCCAGGCCGTGGCGCATCTGCCAGCCCAGGTCGCGGGCGGCCAGCTCGCCGGTCGCCACGATCCGTGCGGGGTCGCCAGGGCGGCGATCGAGCCGCTCGGGGCTGAACTCGATCCCGGTGACCCGCCGCACGGCGTCCATGATCTGCAGCACCGACACCCCGTCACCGCTGCCCAGGTTGTACACCGGCTCCAGCGTGCGGCCGTCCTCCAGCGCCTCCGCGGCGGCCACGTGCGCCAGGGCCAGGTCGTCGACGTGCACGTAGTCCCGTACGCAGGAGCCGTCCGGTGTCGGGTAGTCGGTGCCGAGGACCTGCGGAGTGCGGCCCTCGGTGAGCGCCTTGAGCACCAACGGGAACAGGTTGTGCGGGCTGGTGTCGTACAGGTCCGGGTAGCCCGAGCCCACGACGTTGAAGTAGCGCAGCGAGGTGTGCGCCAGGTCGGCGACCCGGGCGACATCGCGAATCAGCCACTCCCCGATCAGCTTGCTCTGCCCGTACGGCGACTCGGGAACGGTCGGCGTGGTCTCGGTGACCAGGTCGACGTCCGGGGTACCGAAGGTCGCGGCGCTGGAGGAGAACACCAACCGGGTCACGCCGCGCTCGAGCATCCGGTCCAGCAGCACCTGCATGCCGGTCACGTTCTGGGTGTAGGTGTGCAGCGGCCGCTGCACACTCACCCCGGCGTACTTGAACCCGGCCAGGTGGACGACGCCGGCCACCGTCGCGCCGCCGGCCACCAGCGCGGCGTCCACGTCGCAGGGGGAGACGACCGAGCCCTCGACGAAGCTCACCTGCGGGTCCTCGGTGTCGACGAAGCTGCGGTGCCCGCTGGACAGGTCGTCGAGCACCACGACCGGCCGACCTGACTCGCGCAGCCGGCGGGCGACGTGAGAACCGATGTATCCGGCACCGCCGGTGACCAGCCAGATCGCAGACGCCATGGCGATCACCATAATGGTGAGGCGCGGAGGGCCAGGGGGCGTGAGGGTATGCGCCGACCAGGGCGAACACCCGCTTCCAGGACTCCTCGAACCGGGCCGGGTCTACCGCCGTCAAGTTCCGTGAGCGGGTGCGCCGTCGAGGCCGCGCCTTGCAGCCGACGGCGCCCCGGATGCGAGACTGGGCCGGTGAGCGACTCGTCCACCGCATCGTCCCCGCAGCGGCACCGCAACGACCCGGACGTCGTCCGCCGCCTGCTGAGCACCCCGGGCCGGTGGGCGGTCGTCGGGCTGTCGCAGAACCACGCCCGGGTCGCCTACGACATCGCTGCCTACCTGCAGCGGCTCGGGATGCCGATCGTGCCGGTCCATCCGCGGGCCGACGCGGTACACGGGGCGACCGGGTACGCCCGGCTGGCCGACGTCCCCGGACCGATCGACGTCGTCGACGTGTTCGTCCGCAGCGAGCTGGCCGGCGGCATCGTCGACCAGGCGATCGAGGTAGGGGCCAAGGCGGTGTGGCTGCAGCTCGGCGTGGTGGACGAGGCCGCCGCGGCCCGAGCCACCGCGGCGGGGCTGGACGTGGTGATGGACACCTGCCCGAAGATCGAGGCGCCGCGCTTCGGGATCATGGCGTGAGGTTGCGGTGACATCGCCGGTGAGGTGGCCGTGAGGTTCCGGCTGGGGCGTGGCCGCTCCCCCGACCCGGGGCGAGAGGGGACCGTCTACCGGGCCAAGCCCGGCTTCCGGCTGCGCGGCGACTCCTCCCTGGAGCCGCCTGCTCCGGCCGTCGCCCCACTCATGGCGACCCGGACCGCGGACCCCTGGGGCCAGGGTGACTCCCGGTATCCCCACCACCCCGCGCCCCCCGACCCGCAGCAACCCTGGGCCGCCGAGCAGCGCGCGGGTGGTCCGGGCCCCGCGACGGACCCCCGGGTCGCCCGGACCCGCCGGCGGCGCCGACCGCGCCGGGTGCTGGCCTGGCTGCTGGTGGCGGTGGTGCTCTACCCGCTGCTGCTCGGCGTCCTGGCCTGGTTCAGCCTGGGCCGCTTCGACGCGATCCCGGACGGCGAGCGCCCGGCATCCGGCGCCGGACGGACCTATCTGGTGATCGGTAGCGACAGCCGCGAGGACCTCTCCCGCGAGGAGCGGGCCCGGCTGGGCACCGGTCAGGCGACCGGGATCCGCACTGACACGATCATGCTGTTGCAGACTCAGCTGGGCGGCCCGGCGACGCTGGTCAGCATCCCGCGGGACTCCTACGTATCGATCCCCGGCCACGGCAAGAACAAGATCAACGCTGCCTACGCCCTCGGCGGGCCGAAGCTGCTGGTCACCACGGTCGAGCAGGCCACCGGCCTGAAGGTCGACGACGTCGTGATGACCGGGCTCGGCGGGTTCGCCGGCGTGGTGGACGCCGTCGGTGGTGTTCGGCTGTGCCCGAAGACGGCGATCAAGGACGACAAGGCCCATCTGGACGTGGCGGCCGGTTGCCAGACGATGGACGGCAAGACCGCGCTCGGCTATGCCCGGGCCCGGTACAGCGACCCCCGCGGCGACCTGGGCCGGGTCGAGCGCCAGCGCGAGGTACTGGCCGCGATCGCGAGCAAGACGCTCTCGCCGTCGGTGATCGGCGTGCCGTGGCGCGCCGTGCCGGCCGCGGTGGCCGGCGGCAAGGCGCTCACCGTGGACTCCGGCTCGACCCCGTGGAGCGTGGCCCGGTTCGTCCTCGGCATGCGCGCGGTCTCCGGCGGCGGCGGAGTCACCCTGACCGTGCCGATCGGGGGCGATGTGTCGACTCCGGCCGGTGCGGCGCTGACCTGGGACAGCGAGCAGGCGAATCGGCTCTTCGAGGCGATGGCCCGTGGGGACCGGGACACAGTGCGCAGCATCGCCGAGGACCAGAAGCAGAAGGGCTGACTCGGAGATCGTGGAGGTTTTAGCCCCGTCAGCGGGGGCAAACCCTCCACGACCTCCCCGCTCACGCGTCCGAGCGCTCGACACCGAACCCGAGCGGGGTGCCCCGCCCGCGACGCAGCCGCTCCCCCTTGGCCTCGGCCTCGGAGCGCAACGCATCCTGGAAGTCGAGCATCGCCTCGCGCAGCCGCTCGGCGTCCGGGGTGTCCGCGGCGGCCAGGATCCGGACGGCGAGGAGCCCGGCATTTCGAGCCCCGCCCACCGAGACCGTGGCCACGGGGACCCCACCCGGCATCTGCACGATCGACAGCAACGAGTCCAGGCCGTCGAGGTGGCGCAGCGGCACCGGAACCCCGATCACCGGCAGCGGGGTCACCGAGGCGAGCATGCCGGGCAGGTGCGCCGCGCCCCCGGCCCCGGCGATGATCACGCGAAGGCCCCGGTCGTGCGCCTGGGTGCCGTAGTCGACCATCTGGTGCGGCATCCGGTGCGCCGAGACGACGTCGGCCTCGTAGGGCACCATGAAGTCGTCGAGCACCTGCGCGGCGGCCTCCATCACGGGCCAGTCCGAGTCCGACCCCATGACCACGCCCACCAGCGGACCGGTGGCCGACCCCAGCTCACTCACAGGTCTCACCCATCGATGGCTCCTCGGATGAAGTCGGCCGCATGCCGGGCCCGGGCTCGGGCGTCGTCCAGGCCGAACGGGTCGTTCGTACAGACCGTGACGTGGCCGATCTTGCGCCCCGGCCTGACCTGCTTGCCGTACAGGTGCAGCTTCACGCCGGGGTCGCGGGCCAGCACGTGCCGGTATGCCGAGTACAGCTCCGGTCGATCCCCGCCGAGCACGTTGACCATCACCGTCCAGGCGCAGTGGGCCCGGGGGTCACCCAGCGGCAGGTCCAGGACGGCGCGCAGGTGCTGCTCGAACTGGCTGGTCACCGCGCCGTCGATGCTCCAGTGGCCGCTGTTGTGCGGCCGCATCGCCAGCTCGTTGACCAGGACGGCGTCCTGCCCGTCGGGCCGGTTCGCCCCGGCCACGTCGAACATCTCCACGGCGAGCACCCCGACCACGTCGAGGGCGCCGGCGATCCGCAGCCCGACCTCGGTCGCCGCCACCGCGAGGTCGCCGGCCAGCCCGGGCGCCGGAGCGACCACCTCGACACAGACGCCGTGCTCCTGAACGGTCTCGACCACCGGCCAGGCGGCCGCCTGCCCGGATGGACTGCGGGCCACCAGGACCGCGAGCTCACGCCGGAACGCCACCGTCTCCTCGGCCAGCAGCCTCTCGCCGTCGCCGAGCCGGGCCAGCCAGGTCGCGGCGGCGTCCGGGGTCTCGATGCGCCGCACCCCCTTGCCGTCGTAGCCGCCGCGGGGGGTCTTCAGCACCACGGGTCCCCCGACCGCCTCGGCGAACTCCTGCAGTGACCGCTCCCCGTCCACCAGCGCCCACCGCGGCATCGGCACGCCGAGGTCGGCCAGCCGGCTGCGCATCACCGTCTTGTCCTGCGCATGCACCAGGGCGTCCGGCCCGGGACGCACCGCCACCCCTGAGGCCTCGAGGGCGTGCAGCAGGTCGGTGGGCACGTGTTCGTGGTCGAAGGTCAGCACGTCGCAGTGGCCGGCGAAGGCGGTGACCGCCACGGGGTCCAGGTGGCTGCCGAGCGCGGTGCCTGGAACCACCTGGGCGGCGCTGTCGTCGGCACGCTCGGCCAGAACGGCCAGATGGATCCCGAGCGCGACCGCCGCCGGCTGGGTCATCCGGGCCAGCTGGCCACCACCGACCATGCCGACGACGGGGAAGCCGGCTGGATCGGTGCCGGGCAGGGGAGCACGCACCACGCGCGCCAGCCTAGCCAGGCCGAGTAGCCTCTCCGCGTGGGACTCGGGCGGCTGATCGCGCGACTGCGCGAGCTGATGAGCATCGTGTATCGGGAGGCGCTGAAGTTCGGCGCGGTCGGGGCGATCGCGTTCGTCATCGACGTCGGCCTGTTCAACCTGCTGACCACCGGGCTCTGGCCGGGCGAGGGGCCACCTCCTCTGGACGGCCACGAGAAGCTCGCCAAGATCGCCTCGGCATCGGTGGCGATCCTGTGGGCGTGGCTCGGCAACCGGTACTGGACCTTCCGGCACCGCCGGCAGGCCACCCCGGTCCGCGAGCTGGTCACCTTCGTGGTGATGAACCTGGTCGGCCTGGTCATCGCGGTGATGTGCCTGGCCATCTCCCACGACATCCTGGGCTTCACCTCTGCGCTGGCCGACAACATCTCGGGCAACATCATCGGGGTCGGGCTCGGCACCCTGTTCCGGTTCTGGGCATACCGGCGGTTCGTCTTCAACCAGTTCCGGGACGGCGTGGTCCTGGCCCCCGGGGGCATCACCACGCCGTCCACGATCGCTGCCGCCGACGACCCCGCCCACCGGGTCTGACCCGCCGAGGCGAGCGCACCTCAGTCCAGGTCGATCCGCAGGCGGTCGCCGCGGGCCCGGGTGATCAACAGCGGGTGCAGGGTGCCGAGCCCGCGCACCTTGCGCCGCCGCTGGGCGATTAGCACCAGCGAGTCGTGCTCGGCCAGGTGAACCGCGGTGGCCGAATCGGTGACCACGGTCCCGGGCTCGGCCAGTGCGGTGAGCCGGCTGGCCAGGTTGACCGTCGGTCCGTAGACGTCGCCCAGGCTGCGCAGGACCGGACCGTGGGCGATGCCGACCCGCACATCCGGAACCACCTGGTCGGTGGCCATCCGCTCGGAGAGGGTCAGGGCGATCACTGCGGCGGCCAGCGGCGCCTCTGCGGTGAACAGCACCTCGTCGCCCACGGTCTTGATCACCCGGCCGCCCCCGGCGGTGATCACGTCGGCGGCCAACGCCTCGAAGCGCTGCACGAGCGCACCGAGGTCGTACTGGCTGAGCTGCTGCGACAGCCGGGTGTAGGAGACCAGGTCGGCGAACCCGACGGCCAGCTCCCCGGAGAAGGCGGGCGATCCGGGTGAGGGCTCCTCGATGCGCACCACCGCCGCAGCCAGCTTGCGCCGCCAGGCGTAGACCAGCAGCTGCGCGAGATCATCCATCACCGGGGCCAGGTGGGCGACCGCTCCCGTCGAGCTGCCGCTGGAGCAGTCCGGGTGCGGGCAGCGGACCAGGTGCTCCATCAGTGCCTCGACCTGCCAGCTGACCAACCGGTCGGTGGTCTGTCCGAGCGCCCGGGCGAAGGCGATGATCGTCTCCTCGTCGAGCAGCTCGTCGCGGACCATGGCCACGGCCCGCTCCAACGCGGCGGCGTCCTCGTCCGTGAACGCCACGTCCTCATCGTCGACGGAGGCGAAACCCAGGGCCCGCCAAAGCTTTCGGGCCGACAGCAGGGATACACCGACGTTGCGGGCCACCTCACGCCGGCGCCACCGGCGGGGCCCGCCGAGCAGGGACTCCTCGAATTCGGCCGGAGTGACCGGCAGGGCCGCTTCGGACGGCAGAGGGCTCGGCTCCTGGCCGGGGACGGTCATCGACGCCGGCTCACTGCCGACCGCGTTCGCGACGGCGGCCGAGCACCAGCGTGGCCCGCTCCACGGCCCTCGGCACCAGCCCGTCGCCGACCTCGTCGGGTTCGGCGGTCTCGTCGGGCCCCTCCTCCAGGGCGACCAGGTCGTCGAAGCTGGCGCCGTCGTCCTCGTCGACCGGACCGCGACCCGGCGCGTGCCGGCGGGCGTCGTCCGAGAGCCGGTACAGGGTGCGCTGCATCTGCTCGACCCGGGGCACGTCGGCCAGCTCCAGCCGACCGGCCTGAGCGGCGGACTCCACCACCAGGCTCCCGCAGCCGAGCACCCGGTCGAGGACGTGCTGGAAGAACTCGACGTCGTTGAGCCGGGTGAGCGGCAGATCGTGCCCGGTGCGGCGCAGCACGCCGTGCCGGGTGACCAGGCGCCGGTCGGTGATGACGTACAGGGTGTGGAACCAGACCAGGAACGGCGCGACCACCCATCTCCCGACGACCAGGGCGGCGAGGGCGGCGAGGGCGACGCGCATCCAGCCGCTCTGATCGCCGTCCGAAACCATGCCGATCGCGTAGCCGGTGGCCGGTGCGGTGGCCAGGAGAACCAGCAGCGGACGGAGCAGGGCCTTGACGTGCGGGCGCAGGGTCAGCACCAGTCGCTCGTCCGGCCCGAGCAGCCGCTCCGGGTAGCCCATGCGATCAGGATGCCCGATCCATGTGATCAGCTGCCCGATCGGCGCGGCTGTGTCGGGTTCGGCTCCGTCAGCGTGACCAAGACCCACCCGGCCCCCGCCGTCAGGGCCGGGCCCGGGCGTGGACGACGTCCCCGGCGGCGAACGCCCGCAGCCGGCCGGAGTCCGTGCCCGCGGTCAGCCGGACGACCAGCTGACCGTCGTCGTCCACCTCGTCGGCGGTCCCCCTCTCGACCGCGCCATCGGGCAGGTGCAGCTCCACCTGCCGCCCGAGGGTGGCGCACCGCTGCCGATATGTGGCCGCGAGCCCGCGGGCCCGGGGGTCGCCGTCGGCGGCGACGAAGTCGGCGTACCGGTCGGCGAGGCGGCGCAGGTAGTCCCGCAGCACCGTGTCCCGGTCGGTCGTCGCCGCCCCGGCCAGCCGCAGCGAGGTGGCGGCCAGCGCCGTCCCGGTCGGCTCGGGCAGCTCCTGGGCCGTCTGGGTGACGTTGATCCCGACCCCGACCACCACGGCCGGGCCGCCGGCATCGGCACGGCCCGGGCCGGCGCCAGGCGAACCCGGGACCGCCTCGGCGAGCACGCCGCAGACCTTGCGCTCACCGTCCTGGCCCGGTGCCGCGCCGGCGATGAGCACGTCGTTGGGCCACTTCAGCACCGCGGCCAGCCCACAGCGGCGGACCAGGGTGTCGGTCACCGCGACACCGGCGAGCAGGCTCAGCCAGCCGAGCCGGGCCGGTGGCACGCCCTCCGGTCGCAGCAGCACCGAGGCGGCCAGGGCGGCTCGCGGCGGGGTGGTCCAGGGGCGCGCCAACCGGCCGCGGCCGGCGCTCTGGTGGTCGGCGACCAGGACCAGGCCGGCCTCCTCCCCGGCCCGGGCGCGCGCCACCAGGTCGGCGTTGGTGGACCCGGTCTGCGCCACCACCTCGATCCGGCGCCAGGGGCCGTCCGGGGCCTGCAGGGCACGCCGCAACGCCGGCTCGCGCAGCGGCGGGCGGTCCAGGTCGCGGAAGGGGCTGGGGTTCACCGGGACGACGCTACGCGGGCGGCCCGGCCCGGCGCCGTCCGCGGTGTGACATGCGCCGCGCTCCTGGCCACCTGCCGGCGGCGGCCCCGCAATACGCTGCCGGGATGAGCGCGCAACCGGCTGAGGTGCACGTCAGCGGTGCCGGCGGCACCGAGGTGCCCGAGAACATCAACATCCACACCACGGCGGGCAAGCTCGAGGACCTGCAGCGCCGCCTGGACT
The DNA here is from genome assembly GCA_963724535.1 of uncultured Actinomycetota bacterium. Lineage (GTDB taxonomy): Bacteria > Actinomycetota > Actinomycetes > Actinomycetales > Kineosporiaceae > JADJPO01. The sequence continues at coordinate 204,108 of CAVRVD010000014.1, read as the reverse complement.
CCGCGGTGCACGCGGGCTCGCAGAAGGCCGTGGACAAGCGACACGACCAGGGCAAGAAGACCGCCCGGGAGCGGGTCGAGGCGCTGATGGACCCCGGCTCGTTCGTCGAGCTGGACCAGCTTGCCCGCCACCGCAGCCGCAACTTCAACCTGCACGAGAACCGCCCCTACGGCGACGGGGTGATCACTGGGCACGGCACCATCGACGGGCGGCAGGTGTGCGTGTTCGCCCAGGACTTCACGGTCTTCGGCGGCAGCCTCGGCGAGGTGTTCGGCGAAAAGATCGTCAAGGTGATGGACCTGGCGATGAAGATCGGCTGCCCGGTGGTCGGGATCAACGACTCCGGCGGCGCCCGCATCCAGGAAGGGGTGGTCTCGCTCGGGCTGTACGGGGAGATCTTCCTGCGCAACGTGCACGCCTCCGGGGTGATCCCGCAGATCTCGCTGATCATGGGCCCGTGCGCGGGCGGTGCGGTGTACTCCCCGGCGATCACGGACTTCACGGTGATGGTCGACGAGACCTCGCACATGTTCATCACCGGCCCGGACGTGATCAAGACGGTGACCGGTGAGGAGGTCGGTTTCGAGGAGCTCGGCGGGGCGCGCACCCACAACACCAAGTCCGGCAACGCGCACTACCTGGGCACCGACGAGGACGACGCGCTGGAGTACGTGCGAGCGCTGCTGAGCTACCTGCCGAGCAACAACCTGTCCGACCCGCCGACGACACCGGCGCCGGAGCTCCTCGACGAGCCGACCGACGGCGACCGGGAGATGGACACCCTGATCCCGGACTCGCCGAACCAGCCCTACGACATGCACCGGGTGATCGAGCACGTCCTGGACGACGGGGAGTTCCTGGAGGTGCAGCCGCTGTTCGCGCCGAACCTGGTCGTCGGGTTCGGGCGGGTACAGGGGCGCCCGGTGGGCGTGGTGGCCAACCAGCCGATGCAGTTCGCCGGCACCCTGGACATCGACGCCTCGGAGAAGGCGGCCCGGTTCGTGCGCACCTGCGACGCGTTCAACGTGCCGGTGGTGACCTTCGTCGACGTGCCGGGGTTCCTGCCCGGGACCGACCAGGAGTGGAACGGCATCATCCGGCGTGGCGCAAAGCTGATCTACGCCTACGCCGAGGCGACGGTGCCGAAGGTCACGGTGATCACCCGCAAGGCCTACGGCGGCGCCTACGACGTGATGGGGTCCAAGCACCTCGGGGCGGATGTGAACCTGGCCTGGCCGAGCGCGCAGATCGCGGTGATGGGGGCCCAGGGTGCGGTGAACATCCTCTACCGCAGCGAGCTGAAGAAGGTCACCGAGACCGGTGGCGACGTGGACGCCGCGCGCCGCCAGCTGGTCACCGAGTACGAGGACACCCTGGCCAACCCGTACATCGCCGCCGAGCGCGGCTACATCGACGCGGTGATCGCGCCGTCCCGAACCCGGATCGAGATCGCCCGCTGGCTGGACACGCTGCGCACCAAGCGGGCAGCGCTGCCACCGAAGAAGCACGGCAACATCCCGCTGTGAGCAGGTGATCCGTGATGAGCGAGCAGTCGCACCCGCCGGTACTGCGGGTGATCCGCGGCGACGCGACCCCCGAGGAGATCGCCGCGGTGCTGGCAGTGGTGCTGGCCCGGTCCCGGACGGCGCCGCACGATCCCGGTCCGCGGGCCGCCTGGCTGTGGGGCAGCTCCCGGCACCGCAGTGTCCGGGTGAGCCCGAGCGGGCGGCATGTGGACGCCGACATGTTGTCCTGGCGGACCTCGTTCTGGCCCCGGTGACCTGCTGACCCTCGCTCGGCCGGTTCCCGGGTAGACGGCAGTGGTGCCTCGAGCGGCATCGATCGACGGGCTCGGCTGGCCACCGTCCTCGCCGCGCCACGTCGGCGGATGTCGGCAGGCACCGCCTGGCTCAACCTCGGCGACTGCTTCGCCTACGCGCTGGCCCACGAGTCCGGTGAACCCCTGCTGTTCGTGGGCGAGCATCTCACCCACACGGGTCTTGGGGGCAGGTTCCGGCCACCTGCGACGCACCGCGCACCAGGACGTCACCTCGCCCTGGTGCGCGGTGCGGTTCCGCCTCGGCGCCGTCCGGCCCGGGCGCCAGGGATCACCGGGTGACCGGCGGCGTGGGGTCGGCCGCGGCCCAGTACTTGCCCATCGGGGCCTCGATCGGTCCGAGATGCACGCTGACGGGTCCGGAGGAGGCCCAGGACTTCCCGTTTGTCTGGAAGCTGATCCCGACCGTCCCGGCCGCCAGGGCCGTTCCGCTCAACGCCAAGGAGAGCGCTGCGAGCGCACCGACCGCGACGCGGCGGGCGCGGGCGCGTCCGGACGTCGCCGGCCGGGCCCGGTCGCGCCGCCCACCGGAGGGGGTGTTGTTCAGGTCCTGGCCTGCGAAGTTAGCCATGTCAGTGGTCCTTCCTGCGTTGGTGCCTGCGAGCTCTGCGACTGCACAAGCTCTCGCAATGAGAGTGGCAGGATTCAGCGGGCGGTAACAGTGTGTCGATGGATGACCACCTGATGTGACGAGTGCTCGACCCATTCGGAGCACTGTGCGCAGCCGTTCGGTACGCCCCGGAGTCCTTCCCGGGGATTGGTTGCCGTCCGTGTGCGCCGTCCGGGTGACATCCGGCGGGGGGCGCGGGTGTCAGGCCGGTAGCAGCACCGCGGCACCGGTGACCCGGTCGCCGGCCAGATCCCGCAACGCGACATCGGCGGCACTGAACGGCCGGACGTCGATGCTCGCCCGGATCCCGAGCGCCGCCGCCAGCCGCAGGAACTCCTCACCGTCGGCACGGGTGTTCGCGGTGACGCTACGTACCTCACGCTCCTCGAACAGCTCGCGGGCGTAGTTCAGCGTCGGCACGTCGGACAGGTGGATCCCGGCGATCGACAGCACCCCGCCCCGGTCCAGGGCCCGCAACGCGACCGGCACCAGGGTGCCGACCGGGGCGAACAGGATCGCGGCGTCCAGCTTCTGCGGCGGCTCACCGTCCGCAGCCCCCGCCGAGGCGGCACCCAGCTCGAGCGCCAGCTGCTGCGCGTCGGCCGAGCGGGTCAGCACGTGCACGGTCGCGCCCTGGGCGATCGCCACCTGAGCCACCAGATGCGCCGAGGCGCCGAACCCGTAGATCCCCAACCGCCCGCCCGGCGGCAGGCTCGCCCGCTTCAACGCGCGGTAGCCGACGATCCCGGCGCACAGCAGCGGCGCGGCGTGCACGTCGTCCAGGGTCTGCGGCAGGCGGTAGGCGAACGCGGCGTCCACCACAGCCAGCTCGGCGAACCCGCCGTCGGCGTCCCAGCCGGTGAACACCGCTGCGGGGCAGAGGTTCTCCCGACCCGACCGGCAGAACCGGCAGGCCCCGCACACCCCCCGCAACCAGGCGATGCCCACCCGGTCGCCCACCGCGAACCGGCCGCCCCCGGCGCCGACCGCGTCGACGCGGCCGACCACCTCGTGCCCGGGCACGGTCCTGGCCCGCCGCGGGGCGAGATCGCCCTCGGCCAGGTGCAGGTCGGTCCGGCATACCCCGCACGCCGACACCGCCACCCTGATCTCGCCCGGGCCCGGGATCGGCTCGGGCCGTTCCAGCAGACGCAGCGGCCCCGTCGACGCGACCGGACCCGGCGTCTCGACCACCCACGCACGCACCGTCCCACCTCCCGGGGCCAGGGAACCGTCTCTGGTCCATCCTGCCCACCCGGACGGCGCTGGCCCAGGGGTGGGGGTCCCGGCAGAAGGACCCGGGGGAAACCCGTCCCCGGCGACTTGTCAGACTGGACCCATGCGCCGCCTGCCCGCCCTGCTCGACGTCCTGCTGGTCGCGTTGCTGGTCGCGCTGTCGGCGACCCTGGCCGCGCTGCTGGTGGCCGGGCCCTCGACGGCGCACTCCTACCTCAAGTCGGTCGAGCCGGCCGACGGCGCCGTCCTGGACACTCCTCCCCCGTCGCTGGTGCTGACGTTCAACGAGGAGGTGCTGACCGGGACCGCGCAGCTGCGCCTGACCGGGCCCGACGGAGCGGTGCAGACGCCGGTGCGGGCCGACGCGAACGTCGTGTCGGCCACGCTGCCACCGGATCTGGGGACCGGCGCCTACACCCTGTTGTGGCGGGTGACCAGCGCCGACGGCCACCCGGTCTCCGGCCGCTCCACCTTCACCGTCGGTGCCGCGGCGGCGCCCGGCGACGCCTCAACCGGTGCCGCCTCAACCGGTGCCGCGCGGTCCGTCACCGCGACCCCCGCGGACGAGGAGCCGGTCGACCCGCTCGATCCCGCCCCGGCCGCCGACGGGACCGCGGCGACCCTGGCGCTGGCTATCGGCGGTGCGCTCGCCGCAGGTGCGGGCGTCGGCGTGCTGTACGCCAAGACCCGACGCCACTGACGGAAACGGCACCAGCCCCCCGAGGCCGTCAGCCGACGGGCTGCTGCAGCTCGGTCACCCAGGTGGCCGGGTCCTCGTCCATCGGCATGTGCAGGTAGACCTCGCGGCAGGTCCCCACCGGCCGATGGCCCGCCTCCTCGACGTGCCGGGCCAGGGACTGCCAGCTCTCACCGATGGTCTCCAGGCCGCCGTGGTGCAGGACTGTGACCGCTCGGTCGGCACCGTCCAGGGTGGCCAGCGCCACACCCGCCTGGGCCAGCCGTGGCGTCGCCTGGTCCAGGGTGGTCGGGAACGCGGCGGCGATCTGCATCCCCTCGGCGCAGGGCCGGTACCAGGCCAGGGCACTGCGATCCAGACTGACGCCGTTCTCGGTCAGCGCCTGGGTCAGCCGCTCGAACATCGGCCCGATCGTCGGACCGATCTCGGGCTGGTCGGCGACCTCGCCGACGATCTGGGCGATCCGCACGGCCGGCAACGGCTTCTCGACAAACTCCAACTGGGACATGGCGTCTCCTTCGATCGTTCGCAGCCGTCGCTCGATCTCGGCGAGCCGGTGCCGGTCGGCGTCGATCTGCTCGGCCAGCTGGGCCCTGCGCAGGGTGAGCATGGCCCGCAGCTCGGCGACCGACACCTCGGCGTCCAGCACCGGAGCGATCTGGTCCAGGCCGAACCCCAGCTGCTTCAGGGCGACCAGGCGGTTGCCCCGGTCCAGCTGGGTCGCGGTGTAGTAGCGGTAACCGCTGGCCGCGTCGACCTGCGCCGGCTTGAGCAGGCCCAGGGCGTCGTAGTGGCGCAGCATGCGCGCACTGACCCCCAGGTAGCGGGCGAACTCCCCGATACTCAACATGGCGACCTCATCGACGATCCGGACGACTGCGCTGTGATGACGTGCTCTGACGTGTCCCTGTCTAGGAGCTGACACCGTGGCAGAGTCAAGGCGCCCTCGTCTGCGTGAACGGGGTCGGCGACTGTCGACGGTCCCGGACGCGGGCTATGCCGCTGGCCGTGACATCGTGCTGTCACCCAGGGTCCGAGACCGGGAGGACACAGCGTGCTGCCCGACGACGACGCCGACGCCGGCTCCTACTACACCCCGTTGGGCGCCGGTCGGTACCGGCCGAGCCGACACGTGCAGGGTGCCTGGCGGGACGACGAGCAGCACCTCGCCCCGGTGTGCGGGCTCCTGGTCCACGCCATCGAGCAGCACGATCCCCGACCGGACCTCCAGCTGGCCAAGATCACCTTCGACGCCCTCGGGGTGATCCCGTTGGCGGACAGCGAGGTCGCGGTGCGCACGCTGCGACCGGGCCGGTCCATCGAACAGGTCGAGGCGACGCTAAAGGGGGCCGGGCGCGCCGTTGTCCGGGCCACGGCATGGCGGCTGGCGCACCACGACACCTCCGCGGTCGCCGGTGGCACGCCGCCCGACATCCCCGGGCCGCAGGAGATCCCGCCGTGGACCTCCGCCATGCCGTGGCGCGGCGGCTACATCGACTCCCTCGAGATGCGCTTGGTCGAGACCGGCGAACCCGGACGGCGCCACGCCTGGCTGCGGGCGCGTCCCACGCTGGTGGCCGGTGAGCAGGTCAGTGACGTGGCGGCGTTCCTCGCTCTGGCGGACACGGCGAACGGGATCGCCGCGCGAGTGGGTCCGGCGCAGTGGATGTTCCCCAACGTCGACCTCACCGTGCACCTGTTCCGCGAGCCCGTTGCCGGTTGGGTCGGCTTCGACACCATCGCCACCTTCGGCCGGACCGGCCTGGGGGTCACCTCGACCACCCTGTACGACATCCGCGGTCCGGTCGGTCGCGCCGAGCAGTCGCTCACGGTCCGGCCGGGGTTGACGTCGCCGTCGCGACCGATCTCACCGGGCGAGCAGGGCCCGGGTCTGCACGGCACGGCAGCGGCGCGTGCTGTCACACGGCGGCCGCGTTAGGTCGGGTCGACGACCGAGAACGCCCCGTAGCCGACGACGCGGGCCGGATCGCCGGCGGTGTCGGCCGAGGTGCGCAGGTCCAGCAGACGCATCGACCAGCCGTGCCGGCGGGCGTGCTCGACGAGCCCGCGCAGCGCCCAGGCGCCACAGGCGTCCTGGGGGCCGATGGCCGCAGCGTCCCGGGCGAGCACCGCGTCCGCCGTGCGCCGATCCAGGCCAGTGGCGGTGACCGCGTCGTGGTAGTGGCTGAGGTCGGTGCTCACCACCACCAACCCCGGGCGGTGGACCTGCAGCAGGTCGAGCAGGTCCGCGACGTCGGCGGCCCGAGTCCGGCCCACGGCGATCGGCACGATGGTGAAGTGTGCCGGGAGCAGCCGTTGCAGGAACGGCAGCTGCACCTCGAGGGAGTGTTCGGGGGCGTGTGGGTCATCGTCGGCGACGATGCCGGGGGCCCGCTCGACGGCGACCTCACCCAGGGGCGTACGCCATCGGGCTGCGGCTGCCCCGGCCATCCCCGTGAGCGGCACGTGATGCGCCGGCCCCAACAGCACCACACGCGAGATCTGCGCGGTGTGGGCACCGAGCGTCCGGTACCCGCTCGCCGCCACCGGACCGCTGTAGGCGTAGCCCGCGTGCGGGACGACGAGAGCTCGCAGGCGCGTTCCGCCCGGTATCGGCGTCATGGCTGGGTCCACCGCCTCGGCCAGCAGGCGGTCGACCTGCTCGGCGAGCTCCCCGGCGGCAGCGGGGTAGAACAGGCCGGCGACCGCGGGCCGCCGCGTGGACCCCCGGCCCCTGCTCATGGCGGCGACGACGTCGGGTGCGACAGATCGACCGGCAGGCGCCGCCCGCCCCAGGACCCGGCAGGACCCGCGAACCGACCTGGCAGCTGTGTGCCACACGCGGTGCACCGGCCCTGGTCGTCCAGACGGTAGGCCCCGATCCGGTAGCCGTCGCGGTCGATGACCGCCAGGTGGCAGCTCGGGCAGTAGGTGGCCTCCCCCGCGGGATCGTGGACGTTGCCGGTGTAGACGTGGCGCAGGCCGTTGGCCAGACCGATCCGCCGTGCGTGCGTCAGGGTCCGCGGCGGCGTCGGCGGGACGTCGAGCATCTTGTGGCTCGGGTGGAAGGCGGAGACGTGCCACGGCACGTCCGGACCGAGCTCGTCGACCACCCAGCGGGTCAACGCGTCCAGCTCGGCCCGGCTGTCGTTGAGACCGGGGACGACAAGCGTGGTGATCTCCAGCCAGACGTCGGTCTCGTGCCGCAGGTACCGAAGCGTGTCGAGCACCGGCTCGAGATGTCCCAGCGCCACCTTCACGTAGGACTTCTCCGAGAAGGCCTTGAGGTCGATGTTCGCGGCGTCGACGTGGGCGTACAGGTCCTGCCTCGCCGCTGCACCGATGTACCCGGCGGAGACCGCCACGGTGTGCAGACCCAGATCGTGACAGGCGTCCGCCACGTCGATGGCGTACTCCAGGAAGATCGTCGGGTCGTTGTAGGTGAAGGCGACGCTGCGGCAGCCCAGCTGCCGGGCGGTGCGGGCGAGGTCGGCCGGCGCCGCGACGTCGGTCAGCCGGTGCATCTGACGGGACGTGGTCATGTCCCAGTTCTGGCAGTAGCGGCAGGCGAGGTTGCACCCCGCGGTGCCGAAGGACAGCACGGGTGTTCCCGGCAGGAAGTGGAACAGCGGCTTCTTCTCGATGGGGTCCACGCAGAACCCGCTGGAACGGCCGTAGGACGTAAGCACGACCTGGTCCTGCACCCGACCCCGCACGAAGCACAGGCCACGCTGGCCTTCGTGCAGCCGGCAGGCCCGGGGGCACACGTCGCACTGCACACGACCGTCGGGTAGCCGGTGCCAGTACCGGGTGGGGACGGTGTACGGGTCCTCCAGCGCCATGGCGGTCATCGTGCGATCACCGGCCTCCGGTCCCGGGGCGTACCGCGGCCACGAACCAGTCCCGAGCCGCGACGGCCACCGCACGCAGCGTGCCCGGTTCCTCGAAGAGGTGCGTCGCTGTGGGGATCACGACCAGCTCCGCCGGGCACCGCAGCTGTGCCAGGGCGAGCCGGTTCAGTCGCAGGACCTCCCGGTCCTGCCCACCCACGACCAGCAGCGTCGGCGCCCGGACGTCCGCCAGAGCCGGCCCAGCCAGGTCCGGACGGCCGCCGCGGGACACCACAGCCGCGACGTCCGAGGCCGGTCGGGCAGCCGCTTGCAGGGCCGCCGCCGCCCCGGTACTGGCACCGAACAGCCCGAGCGGCGCGGTGGCGAACCCGGACTGGCCACGCAGCCAGGCCGCGGCGTCGGACAGCCGACGGGCGAGCAGGTCGATGTCGAAGACGTTGGCCCGCTCGACCGTCTCGGCGTCGGTCAGCAGGTCGAACAGGAGGGTGGCCAGGCCGGCCTCCTGGAGGATCCGCGCCACGAACACGTTGCGCGGGCTGAACCTGCTGCTGCCGCTACCGTGGGCGAACAGGACGACGCCACGGGGCTCGCCCGGGACCGACAGCAGCCCGGGCAGTGCCACGTCCTCCAAGGCCACGGTGACCTCGGCGTCCCGCGCTCGGACCAACAGTCGTTCGCCCCTGTCGGGTGTCATGGCGACCTCCACCGACACCGGTCGGCGACCACCCCTCGCAGACCAGTCAAGCGCATTGGGACCGGCGTGACCTGAGCCCAACGTCTCCGCCGCAACCGGTTGACGGCAGTGGTTCCATGCCGCCGACGAACGCCGTCAGCCCGGGTAGGGCACCCCGGTATCGGCGTGGCAGCGGTACCCGTGCGGGTTCTTGTGCAGGTACTGCTGGTGGTAGGCCTCGGCGACGTAGAACTCCCCCGCCTCGGACGCCGGCTCGAGCTCGGTGGTGATCGGGCCCAGCCCCTCGGCGTCTAGGGCCTTGGCGTAGACCTCGCGGCTTGCCCGCACCGCGGCCTCCTGACCTGGCGTCGTCCAGTACAGAGCCGAGCGGTACTGGCTGCCCACGTCGTTGCCCTGCCGGTCACCCTGCGTCGGGTCGTGCCGTTCCCAGAACAGCGTCAGCAGCTGCTCCAGGCTCACCCGCTGCGGGTCGTAGGCGACCAACACCGTCTCGGTGTGACCGGTGCGCGCGGTGCAGGTCTCCTCGTAGGTCGGGTTCGGCGTGAACCCGCCCATGTATCCGACCGCCGTGCCGACAACTCCGGGCACCGCCCAGTAGATCTCCTCGGCGCCCCAGAAGCAGCCCATCGCCAGGTAGATCACCTCGGTGCCCTCGGGCCACGGCCCGACCAGGGGAGCGTCCAGGACGGCGTGCCGCTCCGGCACCGGGTAGGAACGGTCCGGGCGACCCGGCAGCGCGGTCTGCGCGGTCACCGGTCTGCCGCCGAGCAGGGAGAACAGTCCCATGGTCAGCTCCTTCGTCGTCTCGGCCAGCACAACACCATCGCCGCCTCCTGGCGTTCCCACCACTGTGTGGCGTTCTCCTGACCTCTGCAACAGGGCGGCGAGGTAGCAGCACGGGCGGATCGACCGGTCCGGTGGCGCCGGGGGTTCACCACAACCCCGCTGCTGGCGCGAGATCGACCTCATGGGCGGCGGTTGTGGTGAACCCCCGGCCGTACCGAGGCCCTGACGACGCGGACCGGCCTCGATCCCCGGGCCTAGGGTCGACGCATGACGGTCCATCGGCTCTCGACCGCTGAGGCACGCCGGATCGCGGTGCGGGCCCAGCTGCTGGACGGCAACCACCCGACGGACCTGCTGGAGGTCGTCCGCCAGCTGACCCTCCTGCAGCTGGACCCCATCTCCGCGGTCGCCCCGAGCGCGGACCTGGTCTGCTGGAGCCGGTTGGGGTCCAGCTACTCCCCGGACCAGCTGCGGGCCGCCCTGACCGACCGCTCGCTGATCGAGCTGCAGGCCCGGGTCCGCCCCGCCGAGGACCTTGCCCTGTACCGCGCCGACATGGCCGACTGGCCGGGCCGGGGCGAGCTGCGGGGCTGGCAGCGGACCCGCCAGGAATGGGTCGCGGCCAACGATGGCTGCCGGCGGGACCTCCTGACCCGGCTGGAGCAGACCGGACCGTTGCCGCTGCGCGAGCTGCCGGACACCTGCGCGGTGCCCTGGAGCTCGACCGGCTGGACGCACCAGCGGAACGTGGAGAAGCTGCTCGACCTCATGGTGGCTCGCGGTGAGGTGGCCGTCGCGGGCCGGCGGGGCCGCGAGCGCGTTTGGGACCTGGCCAGCCGGGTCTACCCCGACGACCCGGTCGTACCCGCCGATGCGGCCCGACGGCTGCGCAATGAACGCCGGCTGCGGGCGCTCGGCATCGCCCGGGCCAAGGCGGGCGAGGCTCCGGTGGAACCGAACGACGTCGCCGAGTCCGGCGAGCCGGCTCTCGTCGAGGAGGTCAGGGGCACATGGCAGGTCGACCCGGCGCAGCTGGATCGGCTGGGCGAGGCGTTCACCGGCCGTACCGCTCTGCTGTCACCGTTCGACCGGCTGGTGCACGACCGCAAGCGGGCGCTGGAGCTGTTCGGGTTCGACTTCCAGCTCGAGATGTACAAGCCGGCGACCAAGCGCCGATGGGGCTACTACGCCCTGCCTGTGCTGCATGGCGACGCGCTCATCGGCAAGGTCGACGTCACCGCCGACCGCAGCGCCGGACGCCTGCAGGTGACCGCGATCCACCAGGACGTGCCGTTCACCAAGGCCATGACCGCAGCGCTCCGACGTGAGATCGCCGACCTTGCCAGGTGGCTCGGGCTCGACGTCGCGTTGCCGGACCGGTGATTGGTCCGGGCCCGCCATCGGCTCACGACCGATCGGCGCCGTCGACCCGCGTAGCGTGCCGATATGGCACACACCCCCTACGGCTCCTGGCCCTCGCTGATCACCCCGGAGCTGGCTGTCGGCTCGGCGGCGCGGCTCAGCGACGTCCGCGGCGAGGACGGGGTGACCTGGTGGTCGGTCTCCCGCCCGCAGGAGGGCGGGCGGAACCAGATCGTGTGCCGCGACGCCGACGGGACGACGTCGGACCTGCTCGCCGATGGCGTGAACGCCCGGACCCGGGTGCACGAGTACGGCGGCGGCGCGTGGTGGGTGAATCGGGGGCGCGTCTTCTTCACCGACTTCGCCGACCAACGGCTCCACCGGCTCGACCCGGGCGCACAACAGTCGGTCCCGGTCACCGACGAGCCGCCGCGGCCGGCGTCGCTGCGTTATGCCGACGGCGACCTCACCCCGGACGGGGAGATCGTCGTCTGCGTCCGCGAGCGCCACGAGGACGGGCCGGCCGGGGAGGTGGTCCACAACGAGCTGGTCGCGGTCCCGGCCAGCGGTGGGCCGTCGACGATCCTGGCTGAGGGCTGCGACTTCTACGCCGCTCCGCGGATCAGCCCCGACGGCACCCGGCTGGCCTGGCTGACCTGGGACCACCCGGACATGCCCTGGGACGCAACGTCTCTCTGGGTCGCCGACCTGGTCCGCAACGGCGAGGACCTGATCCTGACCGGGCAGCGCCGACTCGCCGGTGGCCACGCCGACGGGTCGCGGGAGTCGCTGCTCCAGCCGGAGTGGTCACCCACCGGCAGGCTCTTCGTCGTCTCCGACCGATCCGACTGGTGGAACGTCTACCGCGTCGACCTCGACGACCCAGCCGTCGACCTGGACGCCGTGCATCCGGTCGCGGCCGAGGTCGGACTGCCGGCCTGGGTGTTCGGCCGGGACCGCTACCTGATCACCGCCGACGACGCCGTCGTCTTCACCTATTCCGACGGCGACGGCGCGCACCTGGTCTGCGTCACCCCCGACGGGTCGGTGCAGGATCAGCTCACCGGCTACCGGCATCTGGAGCCGCTGCGTCGCGACGGTGACCGGCTGCTGGCGATCGCGGCGTCGGCCGACCGCGAGCCGTCGGTGATCGAGAGCCACGACACCGGCAGGACCTGGACGGCGCTGCTGACCGGCAACGACCACGCCCTGCCGGCCGTCTCGACGGCCCGCCGGGTCGACTTCCCCAGCACCGGTGGCCGGACGGCGCACGGGCAGTACTTCCCCCCGGTCCCGGCCCAGCCCCGGGACGGCGAGCCGATCGAGGCACCGGACGGCGAGGCGCCGCCACTGGTCGTCCAGGTGCACGGCGGGCCGACCGCCCAGGCCGAGGGGTCGTTCTCCCTCGCCACCCAGTTCTGGACCAGCCGCGGGTTCGCCGTGTTCAAGGTCGACTACGGGGGCAGCACGGGCTACGGCCGACCCTACCGACGGCTGCTGGACGGGGCATGGGGCATCGTCGACGTCGAGGACGCCGCGGCCGGCGCCCGGTGGCTGGCCCAGCAGGGCCTGGCCGACCCGAGCCGGACGGTGATCACCGGCGGCAGCGCCGGCGGGTACACGGTGCTGATGTCCTTGGCCACCGGGGACACCTTCGCCGCCGGGGCCAGCCACTACGGCGTGACCGACCTCGCGGCCCTGGCCCGGGACACCCACAAGTTCGAGTCCCGCTATCTCGACGGTCTGGTCGGCCCGTGGCCGCAGGCGGTGGAGATCTACGCCGAACGGTCGCCGCTGAGCCACCTCGACGGGTTCGACCGGCCACTGATCGTGCTGCAGGGCCTGGAGGACGCAGTTGTGCCGCCGTCCCAGGCCGAGGCGATCGTCGCCGCCCTGCGCCAGCGCGGCGTCCGGCATGCCTACCTGCCCTTCGAGGGCGAGCAGCACGGCTTCCGGCGAGCGGAGAACGTGCTCCGGGCGCTCACCGCCGAGCTGTCCTTCTACGCGCAGGTGTTCGGGATCGACCTGGCCGACGACCTCGACCCGGTCGAGATCGTCGGCGGGTAGCGACGCGCGGACGAGGAGCGAACGGCTGGTGGGGCATGGTGCTCGACGCTCCGGACCCCCTGGCCCTGGCGCAGTTCTACCAACGGCTGCTCGGCTGGCGGATCGCCGACACCGAGGCGGACTGGGTCACCCTGCAGCCTCCGGGCGGCGTGGCCTACCTCGACAGGACGTGGGACCCCTGCCCCTGCCAGCCGCCGCTGGCAGGCTGCACGCATGAGCAGACCCACGACGAAGCCCGAGCTGAGGTCAAGGGTCGAGTCCGACTTCGCTGCACTGCTACAGACGATCCAGGCGCTGGAACCCGCGCAGCAGCTCGAACCCGGCTGCTGTGATGAGTGGTCGGTCAAGGACGTGTTGGCCCACCTCGACGCCTGGCACGAGCTGTTCCTGGAGTGGGAGCGGGTCGGGTCGGCCGGCGGGCGGCCCGCGATGCCGGCCGAGGGGTACACCTGGAAGGACACCCCCGCGCTGAACGAGACGATCTGGCAGCGCACCCAACACGACGACCTGGACGCCGTCCTGACCCGGCTGGGGCACTCTCACCGCAAGGTGCTGGCCCGGATCGACTCCTACCCCGAGCAGGAGCTCTTCACCAAGGGGCGGTACAGCTGGACCGGTTCGACCTCCGTGGGAAGCTACGCCGTGTCAGCGACGACGAGCCACTACGACTGGGCGCGCACCCTGGTCCGCCGATTCGCCAGGCGCCAGGCCTGACGCCGCCCACATTCCGGCTGCGCCGAGCTAGAGATCCTTGACCAACCGCAACGCGTCGTAGACCGCGGCGTGCACGTTCCGAGAGGCCACCGCGTCGCCGATCCGGAACAGCTGGTAGCCGCCGTCCGCGTTGTGCACCCAGGACTGCGGGCGGCCGGCGACCAGCGCCTCGTAGTCGACGGCGCCGGCGTTGGTCGAGCCCTTGCGCAGCTCGTGGTAGAGGTCGTCGTTGGCCAGCGTCCCGTTCTCGCCGACGACCCAGTCCACGACCCGCTCGGTGCGGTGGTCGGTGTGGTCGCTGCCCAGCTCCACTCGAAGCCGGCTCCCGGCCCCGTGCACCGCGAGGACCCGCTGAAGGAGGGTGACCCGGGTGTCGGTCTCGGTGAAGGCCTCGGCATACGGCACGTGGTTCAACCCGCCGACCTCGACCCCGAGCATCCGCTCCGGGGTGACGATCTCCACCCGGGCGCCGGTGCGTGCGATCACCTCGGCCGCGGACAGCGCCGCATGGGTTCCGGCGTCGTCGAAGAACAGGACGTCGCCGCTCGGTGTGGCGGCGCCGCCCAGCACGTCCCAGCCGGTGACCACGCGCCGACCCGGCTGCAGCGGCTCCGGCAGCTCGGCCAGTCCACCGGTGGCGACGATGACGACGTCCGGGTCGAGGTCGAGCACCTCGTCGGCCTCGGCAAAGACCTTGCAGCGCAGGTCGACTCCGAGCCGTGCCAGCTCCGCCACCCGCCAGTCGACGATGCCGACCAGATCGCGCCGGCGTGGGTTGCGCACCGCCAGCGCCAGCTGACCCCCGGGTTTGGCCATCGCCTCCAGGACGACGACCTCATGGCCGCGCTCGCCGGCCACCCGGGCCGCCTCCAGCCCGGCCGGACCCGCGCCGACGACGACCACCCGCCGCCGGACCTCGGCCCGCTCGATCTCGTGCGGCATGCTCGCCTCACGTCCGGTGGCGGCGTTGTGGATGCACAGCGCCTCGCCGGCCTCGTAGATCCGGTCCAGGCAGTAGTTGGCGCCCACACACGGACGGACCCGCGCCTCCTGTCCTGCGGCGACCTTGCGCACCAGGTGCGGCTCCGCCAGCTGCGGGCGGGTCATCCCGACCAGGTCGAGCAGCCCGGCCCGGATCGCGTGTCGGGCGGTGGCCACGTCGTCGATCTTCGCCGAGTGCAGCACCGCGAGGGAGGTGTTCGCCTTGACCATGCCGCTGAAGTCCAGGTGCGGTGCGGCGGCCATCCCGGCGATCGGGATCACCTTGGCCAGATCCGCTTCGGTGGCGATGTGCCCACGGATCACGCTGACGAAGTCGACCAGCTGCTCGGTTTCGAAGCGGTGCAGGATCGCCAGCCCGGTGGCGGGGTCGATCCCGCCGGGCTTGGACTCGTCGACGGCCATCCGGATCCCGACCACGAAGCCGGTACCGACCCGGAGCCGGACGGCGCGCAGCACCTGCAGCGCGAAGCGCAGCCGGTTCTCCAGCGACCCGCCGAACTCGTCCGCACGCCGGTTGGTCAGCGGCGACCAGAACTGGTCGAGCAGGTGGCCGTAGGCCTCGATCTCGATGCCGTCCATTCCGCCGGCCTGCATCCGCTCGGCGGCGTCGGCGTACTGGGCGACGATCCGCTCCAGGTCCCAGTCCTCGGCCTGTTTCGGCATCGAGCGGTGGGCGGCCTCGCGCAGCGGCGACGGGGCGAGTACCGGCAGCCAGTCGTGCTGGGCCCATCCGGTGCGCCGGCCGAGGTGGGTCAGCTGGATCATGCACGCCGCCCCATGCTCGTGGACGGCGTCGGTGAGCTCGCGCACCCACGGCACGATCGCGTCATCCCAGGCGTGCAGGTTGCCGAAGGCGGGCGGGGAGTCCCGCCCGACCACGGCCGACCCGGCCGTCATGGTCAGACCGACCCCGCCGCGGGCCTTCTCGACGTGGTAGAGCCGGTAGCGCTCGGTCGGCATGCCGTTCTCGGAGTAGGCCGGCTCGTGCGCGGCGGAGAAGACCCGGTTGCGCAGGGTCACGTGACCGAGGGTGAAAGGGTCGAGCAGCGGGTCTGCCGCCGCCCTAGGGGCACTCACCGGGCCTCCTGCACGGGAAGCTGGGCCGTGGCCGCATCGACCTGGGCGGCCAGGTCCAACCTCGCCTCCATCCGGCCGGCGTACCACTCGACGAACTGCATGACGCCGTCCTCCTCGACCGGTGAGTACGGTCCGGGGCGGAACGCCGGGGAGGTGACCCCGGCCTGGGCCCGGGCGACCAGCGCACCGTCCTGGCCGTTGGTGATCTGCCAGACCTCGGTGACGCGCTGAAGGTCGTAGTCGAGACCCTCGACGGCATGACCCGGCACCAGCCACGTCGTGCGCAGCTGGGTGGTGGTCGGTGAGGCGGGCAGGATCCGGAAGGTGACCGCGTGGTCGCCCATCACGTGGATCCAGGTCGAGGGGTAGTGGTAGATGAGGACGTCGCCCAGGTTGCCGTCCGGGAGCCCGGGAAAGGTCGTGGCGACGGCGGGCGCACCGTCCACGGTCATCGAGACAGCACCATTCATCAGAGCCATGCGCATCGCCCGGTAGGAGTGGTCCGGTGCGGCCCGGAACGTGCTCGGCAGGCCCGCCGCCTCGCAGTGCTCGACGACCGCCGCCGTGGCCGCCAGCTCCTCGGGGGACCCGCCGCCGGAGTGCAGGGGCGCCTCGGGGAAGGTGCGGCACAGCTCGGGGTGGGCGCCGGCGCAGTGGAAGCACTCCCGGTTGTTCTCCATGACGAGCTTCCAGTTGGCCTGCTCGATGATGCTCTCGCTGTGCGCGACCCGGGCCTGCGCCATGGAGTAGGGCGCGAGGTAGGGCTCAACCAGGTCGCGGAACGGCTGCGGGTCCGGTGGGACATCAGCGACGCAGACGAACACCAGCCCGCCGACAGTCATGCAGTGCGCCCGCCCCAGCGACAGCGACGAGGGCTGGACCTCCTCGGGGACTGACCCCGCCCAGGTGAGGGAGCCGTCGAGCTCGTAGACCCACTGGTGGTAGGGGCAGATGATGCGGCGTCGGATGCTGCCGGTCTCGGAGTCGCACAGCGTGGCACCGCGGTGGCGGCAGACGTTGTGCAGGGCGCGCAGCTCACCGTCGAGACCGCGGACGACGAGCAGCGGGTACTCGCCCACCTGCAGGGTCAGGAACGACCCGGTAGTGGCCACCTCGGCCTCGTGTCCGGCGAACACCCACTCGCAGTACCAGATGTGGTCCAGGTCCGCCCGGTGCGCGGCGTCGGAGTAGTAGCTGGGTCCAGGCAGGGTGAAGCCCGGACGACGTTGGGCGAGAAGGGCTCTTGTCCCAGGGTGGGGCGTCATTGCGGTCTCCGCAGGAGCTCGCGGACCCGACTGGCCGGGTCTGGTCGGGACAGCGTACGTGGGCACGGCGGCGTGGGGAATGGGCGCGGAATGTGACGATCGATGGCGCTACCGGGAGCGGCCCTCGCGCACCCGCTCGACCGTCTTGACGATGCGGTCCGAGCGGGTCTGCTCCCGCTTGGCCTCGGTGACCCAACGTACGTATTCCTTGCGGTGCGAGAGAGCGAGGGCCTCGAACGCGGCGTGCGCGTCAGGATCGGCGGCCAGGGCGGCGACGAGGTCGTCCGGCAGCTCGACGGTGCGCGACGTGGTGTCGGCAGCGATCTGCACCTCGACCTCATCGCCGAGTTCCACCCCGGCCTCGGCGCGGGCCGCCCTGCTCAGCCCGATGAGGTTGTCCCCACCCATCCGTGCCAGCCTCAGCTGCAGCGTGACGCCGTTCAGCGTCACGGTGACCGGGAAGGCCTTCGCACCGCCGCCGAGTGCAGCGACCTGATCGTCGGTCAGGACGAAGGCGCCCGCCGGTCCACGCGCGTCCAGCGTCATGGTCCGGCGCAGGGGCTGGCTCATGGTCAACAGCATAGGTCGACCCTGACGTGACGCCAGAGCACAGAGGTGTCAGCTCAGGCGGGCCACGGCGTCCCGCACCAGGGGGTCCAGCCCGCCCTCGCCCGACGCGACCGCCTCCAGCAGCTGAGCCCGCATCCGGGGGTCCCAGAACAAGCTGATGTGCGCGAGGATCCCCGCCACCGCCTTGTCGTGCTCGAGGTAGGCGAACTGGGCCGCGATGTCGTTCGCGAGCCGCACCTGGGTCGCTGTGCTCACCGACGGCTCACCGGCTCTCCCCGGCGCCGGACAGCTCCTGCGCCACCGGATGCTCGGCCCGCTCGGTGTCGGTGGAGCTCAGCCGCGTTGCCGGTTCCACCTGCACCGCAGTCACCTTGTACTCGGGACAGTTGGTCGCCCAGTCCGAGTGCTCCGTGGTCACCACGTTCGCCCCGGTCACCGGGTGGTGGAAGGTCGTATAGACGACGCCGACGGGCATCCGGTCGGCGATCTGCGCGGCCAGAGCGGTGGCACCGACCCGAGAGGACAGCCGCACCGTGTCGCCGTCCCGGATGCCTCGGACCTCGGCGTCGTGCGGATGGATCTCCAGAACGTCCTCGCCGTGCCAGCGCGAGTTCGCCGTCCGCCGGGTCTGCGATCCGACGTTGTACTGGGTCAGGATCCGCCCCGTGGTGAGGATCAGCGGGAACCGCCGGGTCGAGCGTTCCTCGGTGGGCACGTAGGGCGTCGGAACGAGGTGCCCCTTGCCGCGCACGAACTCGCCGACGTGCATGATCGGGGTACCGGTCGGCGCCGCGTCGTTACACGGCCACTGCACCGAGCCCACCCGGTCGAGCTTGTCGAAGCTCACTCCGGCGAACGTCGGCGTGGTGATCGCGACCTCGTCCATGATCTCGCTGGGGTGCTGGTAGGTCATCGGATAGCCCATCGCCTGGGCGATCTCGCAGGTGATCTGCCACTCGTGCTTGCCGACCCCGCTGGCGTCCAGGTTGCGTGGCGGCGATACCGGACGTACCCGGTTGATCCGCCGCTCGGCGTTGGTGAACGTACCGTCCTTCTCCAGGAATGAGGTGCCCGGCAGGAACACGTGGGCGTACTTGGCGGTCTCGTTGAGGAACAGGTCCTGGACGACCACCAGGTCCATCGCGCGCAGCGCCGCCACCACGTGCTGGGTGTTCGGGTCGGACTGGGCCAGGTCCTCGCCCTGGATGTAGAGGCCTGCGAACGAGCCGTCGACCGCGGCGTCGAACATATTCGGGATCCGCAGCCCTGGCTCGTCGAGAAGCGTTCGGCCCCAGAGCGTCTCGAAGGTACCCCGGACCGTGTCGTCGGAGACGTGCCGATAGCCGGGCAGCTCGTGCGGGAACGAGCCCATGTCGCACGAGCCCTGCACGTTGTTCTGGCCGCGCAGCGGGTTGACCCCGACGCCGGCCCGGCCGATGTTGCCGGTCGCCATCGCCAGGTTGGCCATCCCCATCACCATGGTCGAGCCTTGGCTGTGCTCGGTGACGCCCAGGCCGTAGTAGATCGCGGCGTTGGGCGCGCTCGCGTACAGCCGGGCCGCGGCTCGGATCTCGGACGCCGGTACCCGCGTGCTCGCCTCGAGCGCCTCGGGGCTGTTCTCCGGCCGGGAGATGAACTGGACCCACTCGCCGGTGCCCTCGCAACGTTCGGCGACGAACGCGGCGTCCATCAGGTGTTCGGTGACCACAACGTGGGCCATAGCGTTCACCACCGCGACGTTCGTCCCCGGCTGCAGCTGTAGGTGGTGGGTGGCCTCGATATGCGGGCTGCGCACCAGGTCGATCCGGCGTGGGTCGACGACGATGAGCTTGGCACCTTGGCGCAGCCGCCGCTTCATCCGGGAGGCGAACACCGGGTGGCCGTCGGTGGGGTTGGCTCCGATCACCACGATCACGTCCGCCTCGGCGACCGACCGGAAGTCCTGGGTGCCGGCCGAGGCGCCGAAGGTCTGCTTGAGCCCGTAGCCGGTCGGTGAGTGGCAGACCCGGGCGCAGGTGTCGACGTTGTTGTTGCCGAACGCCGCCCGGACCATCTTCTGGACGACGTACACCTCCTCGTTGGTGCACCGCGAGGAGCTGATCCCCCCGATCGAGCCGACCCCCTGCTCGGCCTGGATCTCGCGGAACCGCTTGGCGGTGTAAGCGATCGCCTCGTCCCAGGTGACCTCGCGCCAGTCCTGGTCGATGCTCGTCCGGACCAACGGGGCGAGCACCCGCTCGTCGTGGGTGGCGTACCCCCAGGCGAACCGGCCCTTGACGCAGGAGTGGCCCTCGTTGGCGCCGCCGCTGGAGTCCGGCACCATCCGGACCACCTCGTCGCCGCGCAGCTCGGCCCGGAAGGAGCAGCCGACCCCGCAGTAGGCGCAGGTGGTCTTCACCACGCGGTCCGGCATGCCGAGGTCGATCACCGACTTCTCCTGCAGCGCCGTGGTCGGGCAGGCCTGCACGCACGCGCCACAGGAGACGCACTCGGAGTCGAAGAACGGCACGCCCTCGCTGGCCGCCACCTTCGAGCCGAACCCGCGGCCCTCGATGGTCAGCGCCAGGGTGCCCTGGATCTCGTCACAGGCCCGCACGCACCGCGAGCAGACGATGCAGGCCGAGGAGTCGAAGGAGAAGTACGGGTTGGAGGCGTCGACCTCGGCTCGGCGGTGGTCGTGCACCGGCACCGACCCGGCCACCGCCGACATGTCGTCCGGGCTCGGGTAGCGCACCTGGGTGAGCCCGACCTGCTCGGCCATCGCGTGCAGCTCGCAGTCGCCGCCGCCTGCCCGCTGGGCGCAGTCGCCCGGGTGGTCGGACAGATACAGCTCCATGACTCCGCGGCGCAACCGGTCGATCTTCTCGCTGCGGGTAGCGACCTGCATGCCGTCCCGGCAGGGGGTGGTGCAGGAGGCGGGGGTGCCGCGCACGCCGTCCACCTCGACCAGGCACATCCGGCAGGACCCGAACGCGGCCAGGGAGTCGGTGGCGCAGAGCTTGGGGATCTCCACCCCGGCCTGGGTCGCGGCGCGCAGCACCGAGGTCCCCGGTGGCACCTGCACCACGCGTCCATCGACGGTGACGGTGGCGGTCGGCTCGCCGGCAACCTCGGGCGTGCCGCAGTCGAGGTCCCGGTCCAGATCGTCGAGCAGGCTCATGACGTCTCCTTGGCCGTGCTCCACAGCCGGATCGCGCTGCGCACCGGCATCGGGGTCAGCCCGCCCATGGCGCACAACGACCCGTCGGTCATTAACCCGCAGAGGTCTTCCAGCAGAACGAGGTTGGCCTGGCGTCCGGCACCGTTTCCGGCCCGGATCGCGTCGATCACCTCGACACCACGGGTGGAGCCGATCCGGCACGGTGTGCACTTGCCACACGACTCGGCCGAGCAGAACTCCATCGCGAACCGGGCCTGGGCGACCAGGTCGACGGTGTCGTCGAAGACGACGACACCGCCGTGGCCGACCATGCCACCGGCGGCGGCGAGGGCCTCGTAGTCCATCGGTACGTCCAGGTCGTCGCCGGCGTGGTAGGCGCCCAGCGGCCCCCCGACCTGGACGGCGCCGACCGGCCGCCCACTCGCCGTCCCGCCGCCCCAGGTGGTGACCAGCTCGGCCAGAGGGATCCCGAACGCGGTCTCGACAATGCCGCCGCGAGCGATGTTGCCGGCGAGCTGGAAGACCTGGGTACCCCGGGAGCGGCCGGTGCCGAGATCGGCGTAGGCCTGGGCGCCGCCGGCCAGGATCGCCGGCACCGTGGCCAGAGTGAGCAGGTTGTTGACAACGGTCGGTCTGCCGAACAGGCCCTCGAGCGCGGGCAGTGGGGGCTTGGCCCGCACCTCGCCGCGGCGGCCCTCCAGGCTGGAGAGCATCGAGGTCTCCTCACCGCAGATGTAGGCCCCGGCGCCGACCCGGACGTCGACGTCGAAGTGCAGTCCGGATCCGAGCAGGTTCTGGCCGAGCCAACCGTGGGCGTAGGCGATGTCGACGGCTCGGCGCATGGTGACCACGGCGTCGGGGTACTCGGAGCGGATATAGATGTAGCCCTCGGTGGCTCCGACCGCGTGGGCCGCGATCGTCATGCCCTCCAGGGTGGAGAACGGGTCGCCCTCCATCAGCATCCGGTCGGCGAAGGTGCCCGAGTCGCCCTCGTCGGCGTTGGCGCAGACGAACTTCAGGTCCGAGGCGGCCTCGAGCACGGTCTTCCACTTGACGCCGGTGGGGAAACCAGCACCACCTCGGCCGCGCAGCCCGGAGGCGGTGACCTCTTCGATGACCTCGGCAGGGCTCATGCTCAGGGCACGGCGCAGCCCGAGCAGGCCGCCGTGCGCGAGGTAGTGCTCCGGTGAGGTCGGGGCGATCACACCGACCCGGGCGAAGCTGACCCGCTGCTGGTCGCGCAGCGCGGGTAGCTGCTCGGTCGGGCCGAGGGCCAGCGGGTGCCTGCAGCCCGCCGGGTCGGTGAGCATCCCGGCAGTGACCAGGTCGGCCACGTCGTCCGGGGTGAGCGGGCCGAAGGCGTACCGGACCTGGGCGCCGTCCATCACCTCGACCAGGGGCTCGAGCCAGAGCAGGCCCCAGGAGCCGTTGCGCACCATCGTCAGACCTGCCTGCTTCCCCGGTGCGGCCAGCAGGTCGGCGACCGCGTCGGCGCCCACCGAGCGCGCGGCGCTGTCGCACGGCACGAAGAGGATCCGCAGGTCCTTCGGCGGCGTCAGGTCGCCGGGCACCGCAGCGCTCACGGGGCGCTCACCCGCCGCTCGACCAGGCCGCAGAGCCGGTCGGCGGTGAGCCGCCCATGCAGCCGGCCGTCCACGAACGCGGACGGGCCGAGGGCACAGTTGCCCAGACAGAACACCTCTTCGAGGGTGACCGCGCCGTCGGGCCGGGTGGCCTCCAGGGCCACCCCGAGCCGGTCGCTCACCTGCGCGACCAGCGGCTCGGCGCCCACCGCCTGGCAGGCCTCACCGCGGCAGATCTGTACGACGCAGCGCCCCCGCGGTGCCGTGTGCAGGTCCTTGTAGAAGGAGACGACGCCGTGCACCTCGGCCCGGGACAGGTTCAGTTGCTCGGCGAGGGCGCGAACGGCCGCGCCGGGGACGTACCCCACCTCCGCGACCACGTCGTGCAGGACCGCCAGCAGCGGCCCCCGCTCAGCCCGGTGGGCATCGACCGCCCTGGTCACCACGGCGACGACCTGCTCGTCGGGGAGCCCACCTGGCAGCTGCTCAGCGGGGTTGAGATCGGTGTCGTGCACCTCACAATGGTCTCTCAGCCACCGGCCGACGGCCATGTGCGGGAGCGCGAATTCCGCTATTGGGTGAGAGGCAGGGCCTATCAGCGCGCTCATCGGCACCCCGGCGCCTGGGGGCGGTCAGGCAGGCCCGAGGTGACGAGCCAGCACGTCGTCCAGGTGGCCCACCAGGTCGAGGCGGGTCGCCACGTCCCGCACCGCCTTGACCATGCTCGGCTCCGGGTCTCGGTCGGCGAGGACCAGGCCGATCTGCGGGGTGCGCTCCGGTCCGGTGATCGGCACCAGCCGCATCCCCTGCGGCACCCCGAACAGGTCAAGCCAGACGTGTGCGACCACGGTCGACCAGCCGCCGGCGACGGCGTGCCCGTAGAGCGCCGCGACCGAGTCGGTCTCCACCGCCGCCGTGGCTTCCGCACCGGCCTGGGCGAAGCACCCGTCGAGGATCCGTCGGTTCTGCATGTCCCGGGAGAACAGCACCAGCCGCTCGCCGGCCACCTCTGCCCAGGTCACCTCGGTGCGGTCGCCGAGCAGGCCGCCCGCCGGGGTGAGCAGTAGGTAGCGCTCCCGGTACAGCGGCACCACCCGGCTGCCCTGGCCGAGGGCCTCGTTGTCGACGTAGGACACCCCGACGTCCAGGTCGAAGTCGACGAGCCGGCGGACGATCTGGCGGCTGGAACCGGACTCCAGGCGGACCCGCACGCCCGGGTGCTGGCGGCACAGCGCCGCGGTCAGCAGGGACGTGGTGGCCACAGCGGTGGGGATGGCGCAGACCCGCAGCAACCCACCGAGTCCGGTGCGCATCGCGGCCAGCTCGGCCTGCAAGCCGTCGCGATCGGCCAGGATCCGCCGGGCCCAGGCGACCACCTGCTCGCCCTCGGCTGTGAAGCCCACGAACCGCCGACCCCGGACGACGATCGCCACCTTCAGCTCGGACTCGAGCTTGGCGATGCCCGCCGACAGCGAGGGCTGGCTCACGTGGCAGGCCGCCGCGGCCCGCGCGAAGTGCCGTTCGCGAGCGAGGGCGACAAGGTACTCCAGCTGGCGCAGCAGCATCGTTCAGGGATACCACGGGCACTGATGCCGCCACGGCCTGCATCGCATTCCCAGCCGGCCCCTCCGGACCAGCTCTCCTGCGCTGCGGTACGAAATCGTCCTGTTCTGCGACGATCATTGCTATGCAACCGATTTCACCCATAACGTTGCGAAAGTCATACGGTTCGAAACTACTTGTGAGCGCAGTCGCACGCCGCTAGGACCCGTCCCGCCGCCCGGAGGTGTCATGGCCACGTTCACCTATCGCTGTCGACACGAGCCGACCCACGAGTCCGCACGATTCGACACCTCCTTCCCGGTGGGCACCGCGCCGCCCGCGACCAGGTGCCCGCGCTGCGGCAGTGATGCGGTACGGGTGTTCAGCCCCCCCATGATCTCTCACACACACCCGGGTGTGCGGGCCGCCGTAGACCGCGCCGAGCGCTCGCGCAGCGAGCCTGAAGTGGTCTCCGTTCTCCCGCCCCGGGATCGCCGCCGGCCGGTGACCCCGCCCCGGACCTCGAATCCGGCCAGGACACGACTGCCCCGGCCCTGACTCCTCGCGTGCGGGCCCGTCGGCACCGCCTCGGTGTTCGCGCGTCTGCTGCACGTATGGGTCGTGATTCGTTCTGCGACAAGGAGGTTCACTATGGGCAGTGTCGGGTTGCTCTACGTCGGAGCCGTTCTGTTCATCAACGGAGCCATGCTCCTCGGCTGGGTCAAGGGTACGTCTGCGGCACCGATGAACCTGTTCGTCGGCCTGCTCCAGGTCCTCACCCCGACCTATCTGATCTTCACCGCGGACGGCGACGCCGACCAGATCCTCGGCGCGTCGGGGCTGTACCTGTTCGGGTTCACCTACCTCTACGTGGCGATGAACCTGTTCTTTGATCTGGACGGCACGGGGCTGGGCTGGTTCTCCGGCTTCGTCGCGGTCTGCGCCGTCGTCTACGCCTACCTCAACTTCACCCGGTCGAACGACCCCACGTTCGGGATGATCTGGTTGTACTGGGCCTTTCTGTGGAGCCTGTTCTTCCTGGTGCTCGGTCTCGGCCAGGACCACCTGAGCCGCTACACCGGTGCGGTGGCGGCGATCCAGGGCTGGGTGACCGGCGCACTGCCCGCCTTCCTGTTGCTCACCGACAACTGGTCCGGCAGCAACAACGGCTGGGCGATCGCCTACGCCGTGTTCGGTCTGGTGGTGTTCGGCCTGCTCTACCCGCGCCTGCGCGGAACCCGTACCGCCCAAAGGGCTGCCGCTGCGGCAGCCGTGTGACCCGTTGCCCCACTTGCCAAGGAGGATTCACCATGCCCGAGGTCGTCTTCCCTCTCGACTCGTCCAAGTCCTTCACCCAGCAGGCCATCGTCGGCCACAACCGGTGGCACCCGGACATCCCGGCCCAGGTCCACGTCAAGCCGGGCGACGTGTTCCGGGTGCACTGCCGGGAGTGGTTCGACGGCGCCATCCACAATGACGACTCGGCCGACGACGTCCTGAACGCCCCGCTGCCCAGCGTCCACGTCCTCAGCGGGCCGATCGCGGTCGAAGGCGCCCAGCCGGGTGACCTGTTGATCGTCGACATCCTCGACGTCGGACCCATTCCGCAGGAGGACTCCGGGCCTCTGGCCGGGCAGGGCTGGGGCTACACCGGCGTGTTCGCCACCAGCAACGGTGGTGGGTTCCTGACCGAGCAGTTCCCGGACGCCTACAAGGTGATCTGGGACTTCCGGGGCCAGACGGCGACGTCACGACACGTCCCCGGGGTGTCCTTCACCGGCATCGTGCACCCGGGTCTGATGGGCACCGCCCCGTCGGCAGAGCTGCTGGCGAAGTGGACCGCCCGAGAGACGGCGCTGATCGCCACCGACCCGGATCGGGTGCCGCCGCTGGCCCTGCCCCCGCTGCCCGACTCGGCGATCCTAGGCACGCTGACCGGTGCCGAGTTCGACCGCGTGGCCGGCGAGGCGGCCCGCACCGCCCCGCCGCGGGAGAACGGCGGCAACCAGGACATCAAGAACTTCACCAAGGGGACCCGGGTCTTCTACCCGGTGTTCGTGGACGGCGCCAAGCTGTCCATGGGGGACCTGCACTTCTCCCAGGGCGACGGTGAGATCACCTTCTGCGGCGCGATCGAGATGGGCGGGTTCATCGACCTTCACGTCGACCTGATCAAGGGCGGGATGACCACCTACGGCGTCTCCGAGAACGCGATCTTCATGCCGGGCAACGTCGACCCGCAGTACAGCCAGTGGCTCGCCTTCTCCGGCACCTCGGTGACCCTGGACGGCACGCAGCACTACCTCGACTCGCACCTGTCCTACCAGCGGGCCTGCCTGCACGCGATCGACTACCTGACCAAGTTCGGCTGGAGCGACATCCAGGCGTACATGATCCTCGGAGCGGCACCGATCGAGGGCCGGCTGTCCGGGGTGGTGGACATCCCGAACTCGTGCTCGACCGTCTACATCCCGACCGCGATCTTCGACATCGACATCCGGCCCGGCGCGGGAGGGCCGGCGCAGATCGACCCGGGCATGGGCGTGCCGCGCTCGGCCGGATAGGCGCCCTCCCGCCCCCACGAGGGGTCCTGCTGGGCGGCGCACCCGGGTGAGCCGCCCAGCAGGGCCCAGCTGCACGGACCGGCCGTCCCGACCAGCGCCGCGCCAACGAGCCGGTGATCGTGGTCGGGACCGCCTCCGACAGCAGTTCTGCGGGCCGACCACGGACTGCCGCCGCGCCGGCCGCCACCTACGATGCGCACATGGCCGGCGCGACCACCCGTCGTCCGGTGCAGCGGGTGACGCTCACCGGCCGGGACGGCGCGGGCGACCCGGACAGTCACCACGCGCGGCCGGTCAGCGTCGTCCGGCGGGCCGACACCGTGGCCGTCGAGGAGCCGCTGGAGATCCGGATCGGGCGCAGCGCAACCGAGGCCGAGCCGTTCACCGTGACCATGCGCACCCCCGGCCATGACCTCGAGCTGGCCCTGGGCTTCCTGCACGGCGAGGGGGTCGTCACCGGCCCGGAGGACGTGCTGACCGCCCGGCACTGCCCGGACGCCGCCGTCGACGCCGACGGCAACCCCACCCACAACGTCGTCGAGGTGATCCTCGCCGACCACGTCGCGCCACCCTCCCGCGCGCTGTCCCGGACGGTGAGCAGTGCCTGCGGCGTCTGCGGCACGGAGTCGATCGAGGAGGTCCGCTCGCGCAGCCGCAGCGACGTGGCGGCGGACGACGTCACCGTCTCCCCAGCCGTCCTGGCCGATCTGCCGGCCGCC
Source organism: uncultured Actinomycetota bacterium (assembly GCA_963724535.1). Taxonomy (GTDB): domain Bacteria; phylum Actinomycetota; class Actinomycetes; order Actinomycetales; family Kineosporiaceae; genus JADJPO01. The sequence goes on along the minus strand of CAVRVD010000014.1, from coordinate 176,772 downwards.
CTGCGCGGCGGGCAGCGCGCCTTCGCGCGTACCGGTGGCGTCCACGCGGCCGGACTGTTCACCGCCGCCGGTGAGCTGGTCTGCCTGCGTGAGGACGTCGGCCGGCACAACGCGGTCGACAAGGTGGTCGGCTGGGCGCTGCAGTCCGGTCGGCTGCCGCTGCGCGCGACTGTCCTGCAGGTCAGCGGCCGCGCCTCGTTCGAGCTGGTGCAGAAGGCGGTGACCGCCGGCTGCCCGGTGCTGGCCGCGGTGTCGGCGCCGTCCTCGTTGGCGGTCGATCTCGCCGAGCAGGCCGGGGCGACCCTGGTCGCCTTCTCCCGCGGGACGTCGTTCAACGTCTACTCGGCGGCCCGGCGAATCGTGGGGTGATCCGGCAGTAGGCCAAGGAGGCGGATCAGAGGTGACAAGTCAGACACGACCAGCGCAGCCGATGGCGTCCGACCAGGTCAGCGGCCATGATAGGGACATCCCTTGCCGACGAGGAGCCGAGCATGTCGCAGCCCCAGTCCCTGGCCGCCGTCTTCATTGACCGGGTCGCCGTACAGCCCGACGCCGAGGCGTTCCGGTCCCCGAGCGCTACGGGCTGGCGGAGCATCACCTGGCGGGAGACCGATGCCCAGGTGCGAGACCTGGCCGGCGGGCTGCTGAGCCTCGGGGTCCAGCTGGAGGACCGGGTCGCTATCGCCTGCACCACCCGGCTGGAGTGGATCCTCGCCGACCTCGCCGTGCTGCTGGCCGGCTGCGCGACCACTTCGGTGTACCCGACCACCCAGACTGCGGACGTCGCCTACATCATCGGCGACGCCGCGTGCGTGGTCGCCGTGGTCGAGGACGCCGCCCAGCTGAGCAAGCTGCTCCAGACCCGCGAGTCGCTTCCTGACCTGCGCAACGTCGTGGTCGTCGACGTCGACGGCCTGGGTGAGCCGGGGGCCGACGGCACCTGGCACGACGGTTGGGTGATGAGCTGGCAGGCCCTGGCCGAACGTGGGCGGGCCCACCTGACCGAGCACCCCTCCGCCGTGGACGACGCCGTGGCCCAGCTGACTCCCGACCACCTGGCCACCCTGATCTACACGTCGGGGACGACGGGGCGCCCGAAGGGCGTCGAGCTCACCCACGCCAACTGGGTCTACCTCGGGGAGGCGGTGGAGAAGACTGGGGTGGTCTCCGCCGAGGATCTGCACTTCCTCTGGCTGCCGCTGTCGCACGTGTTCGGCAAGCTCCTGTTGGCCGCCCAGTACTGGGTCGGCTTCCCGACCGCCGTCGACGGCCGGATCGACAAGATCGTCGAGAACCTCGCCGAGATCCAGCCCACCCTGATGGCCGCCGCGCCCCGGATCTTCGAGAAGGTCCACGCCCGGGTGACCTCCACCGCCCAGGGCGAGGGCGGACCGAAGGCGAAGATCTTCGACTGGGCCTTCGGGGTCGGCCTGGAGTGCGTGCGCCGCGAGCAGGGCGGCCAGTCGGTCCCGCCGCACCTGGCCCTGCAGCGGGTAGTGGCCGACCGGCTGGTCTTTGTCAAGATCCGCCAGCGACTCGGTGGCAACCTGCGTTCCCTGGTCTCCGGCAGTGCGGCGCTGGCCCCCGAGATCGCCGAGTGGTTCGCGGCGGCGGGGTTGCCGATCCTGGAGGGCTACGGCATGACCGAGGGCACCGGCGCCTCCGCGGTGAACCGGCCCGGCGGCGTCCGGATCGGCAGCGTCGGCCAGCCGCTGGCTGGGTGCGAGGTCAAGATCGCCGAGGACGGCGAGATCCTGCTGCGCGGCGGTGGCGTGATGCGCGGCTACCGCAACCTGCCTGAGCAGACCGCCGAGGTGCTCACCGAGGACGGCTGGCTACACACCGGTGACGTCGGCGAGATCGGCCCCGACGGGGAGCTGAGGATCACCGACCGGAAGAAGGACCTGGCCAAGACCAGCGGCGGGAAGTACATCGCGCCGAGCGCCATCGAGGGTTCGCTCAAGGCCGCCAGCCCGTTGATCGGCCAGGTGGTCGTGATCGCAGACGGGCGCAAGTTCCCCTCCGCGTTGATCGCCGTCGACGCCGACGCCGGGACCGCCTGGGGGGCGGAGCACGACGTGCCGCTCGAGAAGGTGCCCTCGCACCCGCAGATCCAGAAGCAGGTGCAGGATGCCGTGGACGCGGTGAACGCCGGACTGAACCGCTGGGAGACGATCAAGCAGTTCCGGATCCTGCCGCGCGAGCTGGACATCGACTCCGGTGAGCTCACTCCGAGCCTGAAGATCAAGCGGGCCGTGGTCCTGAAGCACTACGCCGACCTGATCGAGGACATGTACCGCTAGCTGCGACAGCGGGGCTCCGGCATCGGGCTCAGAAGTCGGGATCAGTGCTGGTGCCGAGCCGTACGGTCGGGTTGTACATCAGGCAGTTGGGTCGGCACTCACACTCGAAGGCGATCCGCATCGGCGCGATCCGCCCCTGCTCCTTGAGCCGGAACAGCCGATCCACGACCCGGTCCCGGACCTGCTGCGGGGAGATCGTGTTCAGGTAGATCTTCGTGCCACCCTCGAACCCGGCCAGGGTCGAGACCCGCCACTTCAGCATCACCCGCCAGGGCATCGGCAGGTCCACGTCCGGCGGCTTGTGGTGCCACTCCTCGTTGCACGGCACGTCGGGACCGGTGGCCGCGTGGCAGGCATGGATCAGGTCCGACATCGCCCGGATCTCCTCGGCCGAGTGGTTCCACGGCTGGCTCCGCGCGCTCTTGGAGAACACCTCCAGCGCGGGGAAGCGATGCCCGAACCCGGCGGTGGCCACCGCGTGGTCGTTCTCGGCGACCACGAGGTTGTGGTAGCCGGCGTAGTTGACGGCCACCTCGTTGTACAGGTTCGGGTTGGCCCGCACCCGCTGCAGCTCCAGCTCGCTACTGACTCCGCGCTCGTCGATGCCGACCAGCTGCTTGTGCAGGTGGTCGAAGGAGGCGCCGGCCGGACGCAGCCAGTTCTGGAACACCGCCACGTACCGGACGTAGCGGTTGGCCTGGTACACCTCTCGCAGCGAGCGCACGGTGTAGTCGATGTAGGTGTGGTGCTCGTCGGGGGTGAGGGTCCCGGAGCCGGCCAGCTGCTCGACGTAGCGAGCGTCGTCCACCACGTGGCGCCGAGCAACCACGACGTCGTGGCTGCCACCGAAGAACGCATCGGCCACGCCCAGCTGCTCGGCCTCGGTGAGGTCGTCGTGGTCCGCGCCCGCTGCCCGCAGCCGGGTGGCGACCAGGGTCAACAGGTGCCCACGGCCGCCGGGTGCGGCGAGGTAGGCATCGCGCAGCGCCCGCTGCCGCTCCCCCAGCCCGTGACCGTAGTTCTGCTGCCAGTAGTCGTAGGAGATGATCTCGAACAGGTTCGGGATCCGTCGGAACTCGGCGACCGAGTCGCTGACGGTGGCCGCGGTCACGCCGGTGACGGCGGTCGCCGCACCCCCGACGTGCAGCACCCGGTCCTTCTCCGGCGGGGTCTCCAGGTAACGCTCGGAACAGAACGCACACAACCGGTTCCGGTCCTCCTCCGGGAGCGGACTCGGCTGCGGGACCGGCATGCCGAGCGGCCGGTTGCCGCGTCCGGGCACGGTCCACACCTGGGTACCGCTGAACGGGTTGACCTGTTTCAGCGTCCCGTCGGCCATCAGGTCGAGGTAGCGCGGCGGGTTCACGATCGGCTCGGTGACCATCCGGACATCCTGCTGCCGTCCGCGCGGACTCGGCTAGCCTGAACGGCCGTGCCGACCGACCCGACCACCGACCTGAACACCCGGCAGCAATCCGTCCGGCTAGTCCTGGCCAGCGCGTCGCCGGCCCGCCGGGCCACCCTGGTCGCGGCCGGGCTCGACCCGGAGGTGGTGGTCTCCGGGGTCGACGAGGATGCGGTGACCTCCCGGCACCGGCCCGACACCGCGGCGGACGCCGTCCAGCTGCTGGCCCGGGCCAAGGCCGAGGACGTCGCGGGCCGGCTCGTGGTGCCGGACCACCCGGCCATCACCGGGTCGGCGGGACCGGACCCCGTCGTCCTGGTGCTCGGCTGCGACTCCCTGCTGGAGCTGGACGCCGAGGTGCACGGCAAGCCCGCCGACGCCGACGAGGCGCGCTCACGCTGGCGGCGGATGCGCGGGCGGACGGGGGTGTTGCACACCGGCCACCGATTGATCCGGCTCACTCCCGACCTCGCCGCCGTTGGAGCGGTCTGCTCGACGACGGTGCGTTTCGCCGACGTCGACGACGACGAGATCGAGGCCTATCTGGCCACCGGTGAGCCGCTGGGCGTGGCCGGCGCCTTCACCGTCGACGGTCTGGGTGCCGCATTCGTCCGCGGCGTCGACGGTGATCATCACGGGGTGGTCGGGGTGTCGGTCCCGCTGCTGCGTGACCTGGTCCGCCGCCTCGGGCTGTTCTGGCCGGGGCTGTGGCGTCGCCGGGTGTGAGGGCGCCTCGACCCGGCCGATCACGGACACGCTCCGGTCATCGCGAGGTTTGCGCCGTTCGGTCCATTCCGTCCGCTCCGGTTGAACGGCGTGGCCGGCTCCGGGGACACTGCTGCCCATGGCGAACGATGGGCTGACCAGGCACTCGAGCCGGCAGCAGCTGTTCGCCGCGCTGAGCGACGAGTCCGCTGCACAGACGCTGGACGGCGGGGATACCCAGCTCGGCCGGACCAACCGGATCGCCCTGCTGCTGGTGGACGTCGACCGGTTCAGCAGCCTGGAGAGCCGGTTCGGAGTCGTCGCTGCGGAGCAGGTGCTGACCAGGATCGGGCACCGGATGCGGACCGCGCTGCGTGCCAACCAGTTCCTGGCCCGGCTGGACGGGGACGAGTTCGCGGTAGTCCTGCCTGCCGCCGACCCGGAGGCGGCCGAGCGGGTGGCGCAGGCGCTGCTTGCCCAGCTCGAGGACGATGTCGAGGTCGGCCCGTTCGCCGAGCCGGGACCCGCCGACGGCACCGACCCAGCAGAGACCACGGTGATCGACCGGGTGCGGGTCAGCGCCAGCGTGGGCATCGCCACCTGCCGACTGCCCCGGGGCGATCCGGGCTCCCTGGTCAGCCAGGCCGCGGTCGCCGTGCTGCGGGCCAAGCAGTCCGGCGGCGGAATCAGCCACTACGACCCGGACCAGGAGCACGCGACCCGCCGTCCGCCGATCCGAGAGCTGCGGGTGGCGCTCGCACAAGGAGACCTCGAGGTGCATCTGCAGCCGCAGGTCGATCTGCGCACCCGAGCGGTGCACGGCGCCGAGGCGCTGGCGCGCTGGCGGCACCCGAACGACGGGGTGCTGCTGCCGGCGTCCTTTCTACCCCTGGCTGCCCAGACCGGCCTCATGCGCCCGATCGCCAAAGTCCTGCTGGACCGCACCGTGCAGGCCTGCCGACAGTGGTGGAGCCGCGGCCACGAGGTGCCGGTGAGCCTGAACCTCAGTGTGTCCGACCTGCTCGACCCGGACCTGACCGATGACATCCTGCAGCACCTGGCCAAGGCTGGGCTGCCGCCCCGAGCCCTGCGCATCGAGATCACCGAGGACGTCTTCCTCACCGACGCCGACGTCGTCGCCGAGCTGCTGCACGCCTGGCAGCAAGCCGGTGTCGTGGTGGCCCTGGACGATTTCGGCACCGGCTACTCGTCCCTGGCCTACCTGCGCCGCCTGCCGATCGGGGAGCTCAAGCTCGACCAGGTCTTCATCCACGATCTGGACCGGACGGCGACGGCGACCATCGTCCGGCACACCGTGGCGATGGCCCACGACCTGGGCATGACCGTGGTCGCCGAGGGCATCGAGGACGAGGAGACGGCCCGGCGGCTCCTCGAGCTGGGCTGCGACTTCGGCCAGGGCATCCTGTTCGGCGCCGCGATGCCTCTGCAGCAGTTCCTGGCCTTCCTGGACCTCGATCGCTGAGGCCGAAGAGCTGTCCCCGCGTCGCCAAAGACCCGAAAGGGCGCCAGGTACCGGCGGGTTGCAGCGTGTCCGGGTCTTTGGCGGACCGAAGCTGGCAGGCGGCGCAGTGTCCGGTCGAATCGAGCTCGTCGTCGCGACCCAGGCGGCTGTGGACGGCGTGGCCGTCCACAGCTCATCCGGCACCACCGCATCCACTCCTCGACCTCGGTCAGGGTCGGAGCATGCCCCGTTCCACGCCGCTGCCCGAGCAGTTCAGGGACGGACCGTTCCAGGTGGCTGAGGCGGTCGCCGCCGGGGTCGGTCGCTCCCGGTTGCGCAGTCCTGAGCTGAGCGTGCCCACCCACGGCGTGCGGACGGCCGTCCCACCGCAGGGGCTGATCGAGTTGGCGGCAGCGGTCGCCGTCGCCCTGCCGGACCCATGGGCGTTCTCACACCTCACCGCGGTGCGACTCCTCGGGCTCGCGGCGGACCAGCCGTGGTGTCCGGACGAGCCACTGCACGTCGTGCGCCCCACGAAGCTGGCGGCGATCCGTCGCCGCGGTGTGGTGCACCACCGGGGGCTGGAGTCCCGCAGGACGGTAATCCGCCACGGCCTACCCGTGGTCGGACCCGTGCACACGTGGTGCGATCTGGCACCCTCGCTCCCGCTCGAGGGACGGGTGGTGCTGGGCGACGCGGTCGTCAACAGGTGGACCGGCGTCCGGCTGGGTGAGCTGTCCCAGGCCGTGCAGCTCCGGGCCGGGCGGGCCGGAGCACGAGCCCTGCGCGAAGCACTGCCGTTGGTGCGCCCGCGCAGTCGATCCCCCATGGAGACGGTCGCTCGGCTGGCGTTCCTCGCCTACGGGCTACCCGAGCCCGAGCTGAACGCCGATGTGTACGACCGCCACGGGGGCTGGCTGGCCAACGCCGACTTCGTCTGGCGTCGCTGGCGCGTCCTCAGCGAGTACGACGGGGACCAGCACCGCTCCGATCGCCGTCAGTGGCGCCACGACGTGACCAGGCGCAGGTCGCTGACGGACGAGGGCTGGCGGGTGCACGTGCTCACTGCGGACGACTTCGCCCGTCCGAGCGCCACCCAACGCTGCCTCGAGGCCATCGCCCGGGCCCTCGACGACCCGCCGACAGGGTGAGGTCAGATCCCACTCTTGTCGCCGCCTCGGCGCCAAAGACCCGAACACGCTGCAACACGCCAGCCCCCGGAGCCGTTTCGGGTCTTTGGCGGATCACGACGGGCCGGCAGAGGGCCCGGTGGCCGTCCTACCGCCGCGATCACACCCGTCTGATCAGACCGGGGGGACGCCGTGTCGCTTGACCGGCAGGTCCCGGTCCCGGTTCGCGGCGTAGGCAAGGCGTAGGGCGACCTCGCGGCGCAGCTCGCCCGGCTCGACCACGGAGTCGATGACCAGGTCGCCGGCGAGCCGGAACAGGTCGACGTCCTCCTCGTACTCGCTACGCCGCTGTGCCACGTAGGCCGCGCGCTGCTCGGCGTCCGGGATCTGGGCGATCTTGTTCGCGTAGACCGCGTTCACCGCGGCCTCCGGACCCATCACCGCGATCCGGGCGCTGGGCAGGGCCAGCGTCGCGTCCGGCCCGAACCCCGGCCCCGCCATCGCGTACAACCCGGCTCCGTAGGCCTTCCGGACGACCACACACACCTGCGGCACCGTCGCCTCAGACACCGCAGTGATCATCTTCGCGCCATGGCGAATGATGCCCGCCCGCTCCACCTCGCTACCGATCATGAATCCGGGCACGTCGGCCAGGTAGACCAGCGGCACGTTGAACGCGTCGCACAACCAGATGAAGCGCGCCGCCTTGTCCGCGGAGTCGCCGAACAACACCCCGCCCCGGACCGCGCTGTTGTTGGCCAGCACGCCGACGCTGCGCCCGTCGATCCGGGCGAGGCCGACCACGAGCTCGGCGGCGAACAACGGCTTGACCTCGAAGAACGACTCGGCGTCCACCAGCGCCTCGATGAGGTCATGGACGTCGAAGGGCACCGACTCGGCATCCGGCACCAGGCCTCGGGTCAGCTCCCGCTCCGGCGGCTCGCCGGCGTAGACGGGCGGCTGCTGGCGCCAGCTGGTGGGCAGGTAGGAGAAGTAGAACCGGGCCTGCTCGATCGCATCCGCGTCGTCGGTGGCCAGGTTGTCGGCGCACCCGGAGACAGAGCAGTGCATCCGGGCACCGCCCATCTCCTCCAGGGAGACCACCTCGCCGACCACCATCTCGGCCATCCGCGGGCTGCCCAGGTACATCGAGGCGTTGCCGTCGACCATGAACACCACGTCGCAGAACGCCGGGATGTAGGCACCACCAGCGGCGGACGGGCCGAACAGGCAACAGATCTGCGGCACCTTGCCGGACAGCATCACCTGGTTGTGGAAGATCCGTCCCGCCCCGCGCCGGCCGGGAAACAGCTCGACCTGATCAGTGATCCGGGCACCTGCCGAGTCCACCAGCCAGAACACCGGCAGCTCCTCGCGCAGTGCCGCCTCGGTGGCCCGGACCATCTTCTCCACGGTCCGGGCCCCCCAGGAGCCGGCCTTCACCGTGGGGTCGTTGGCGATCACCATCACGGCGCGGCGGTCGACCAGGCCCCGGCCGGTGACCACCCCGTCGGCGGGCAGCCCCGCACCGGGCTGGCTGGACCCGGCCGCGGCCGGGGCGTTGGCGAGCAGCCCGTCCTCGACGAAGCTGGCCTCGTCGCACAGCAGCGTGATCCGCTCGCGCACCCCGAGCTTGCCCTGACCGGCGAGCTTGGCCGCTCCGGCCTCGGACGGCGCGCCCGCCCGGGCGCGGGCGGCAGCCAGCTCGGCGTAGTGCGCGTCGACACCGGAGTGCCCGGCGCCTGGTCGGGGCCCCGCACCGGAGGACGACGCCTCGGGCGGCATCTGCTCAGCCACGGGACTAGTCAACCGCGAGCCCCAGGCCGCGCGCGATCACGAGCTGCTGCACCTGCGAGGTTCCCTCGCCGATCTCGAGGATCTTCGCGTCGCGGTAGAACCGGGCGACGGGCGTCTCCTCGATGAACGAGGCACCACCGAAGACCTGCGCCGCCAGTCGAGTGGCGTCTACGGCGACCGTGGTGGAGTGCAGCTTGGCCATCGCGGCGGCCTGCTTGGCCTGGCTGCGCAGGGCCCTGCCGCCATCGCCGCGGCGCAGCCGGTCGGCCAACCAGGCCGCGCGATAGGTCATCAGCCGCGCACCCTCGATGGCGGTGGCCAGGTCGGCGAGCGGGAAGGCGATGCCCTGGTTGGCCCCGATCGGGCGCCCGAACGCCATGCGCTGCCCCGCGTACTGGCACGCGGCGTCCAGGCAGGCCCTGGCCAGCCCCAGGGCCAGGGCCGAGATCGCTACCCGCCCGTCGTCCAGGGTCGCCAGGAACTGCCGTAACCCGGCGCCCTCCTCCCCCAGCAGGGCGTCGGAGTCGACCCGACAGCCGTCCAGGGTCAGCGGGTGGGTGTTGCTCGCGTGCCAGCCCAGCTTGCGGTAGGCGGGCTCGACGATCAGGCCCTCGGTGCCGATCGGCACCAGGAAGGTGCTGATCGCACCCCTCCCGGCGCCCTGGCCGGTGCGCGCCGCTACCGCGACGACACTGGTGATCGGGGTTCCGGAGTTGGTGATGAAGGCCTTGCTGCCGTTCAGCACCCACCCATCAGCGTCAGAGGTGCGGACGGCGCGGGTGCTCAACGCGGCGGCGTCGGACCCGGCCCCGGGCTCGGTGAGCCCGAAGGCGGCCAGCGCCCGCCCGGACACGAGGTCGGGCAGCCAGCGCTCCTTCTGGGCTGCCGTCCCGAAGGTCAGGATCGGGTTGATGCCCAGGCCCACCGCGGCCGACAGGGTGATGCCGACGGACTGGTCGATGCGGCCGATCTCCTCGATCGCGACGCAGACCGAGGTCAGGTCGGCGTCCGCGCCGCCGTACTCCTCCGGGACCGTCAACCCGAACAGGCCGAGGTCACCCATCCGGTGGATCAGCTCGATCGGCAGCGCCGCGGCGACGTCCCAGTCGGCGCAGTGTGGCGCGATGTGCGTCTCGGCGAACTCGCGGACGACGCCGCGGAAGTCCTCATGCTCCTTCGACAGGTCGAACATGCCGCTCTCCTTGATTTACGTTAACGTAAAGGTAAAGCAGTTCGCCCGACCCGGCAAGAGGTGGCCTCGATGACCGCTCCCCATCCGGCGACCGTCGACAGCGACGGCCCGCAGGCCTGGACCATCGCCGAGCTGGCCGACGAGTTCGGCATCACCCATCGCACGATCCGGTTCTACGAGGACCGCGGACTGATCACCCCCCAACGACGCGGGACCCAGCGGCTCTTCCGCCCCCGCGACCGGGTCCGGCTTGCCCTGGTGCTGCGCGGCAAGCGCCTCGGGTTCGACCTCGACCAGATCCGACACATCATCGACATGTACGACTCCGAGCCCGGCGAGCGAGGTCAGATCCTCTTCCTGCTCGAGCAGATCGCCGCCCGCCGCGCCGAGCTGGAGCAGCGCCGTCACGACATCGAGACCACCCTGGCCGAGCTGGACGACGTGGAGCGCCGCTGCCGGACCCGGCTCGCCTGATCCTGCCCGATCTCGCCTGCCCACCCTGCCCGCCGATCCGGTTGCTACGGTTGGCCGTCGACCCACCGGCTTGCCCGCCGGTCCGGTGCACAGAGCACGCGGACGGGGCAGGCGGCAAGCTCGATCACGGGGGCCGAACGGGAGGTCAGGACCCAAGTGGGCGCCCTGCTGCGCACCGCCGCGCTCCCGGTCTCGGCGTTCCTGCTCCTGGCCTGGTCGCTGGTCTGCCTCGTTCCGGGGGACCGGGCGCCGGGCTCGGTGGGGACCACCGCCGTCGCCGCCATGGGTGCCACGGTCGCCCTGGTGACGCTGCTCGCCATCCCGGTGATCACTCTTGCGGTGCGCAACCGACGCTGGGTGAGCCTAGCCGCGGCGGCTGTCGCCGCCGTCCTGCCCTGGGTCTTCCTCGCCTCCTACGCCTCCGGAAACCAGCCCACGCAGGCCGCCCGCACGGCGGGTGAGCTTCGGGTCATGGTGGTCAACGCCCAGGAGGGGCGGGCCAGCGCCGAGGACATCGTGGCGACGGTGACCGGCAACTCGATCGAGGTGCTCGTGGTCACCGAGCTCACCGGCCCGCTGGCGCACGACCTGACCACCGCCGGGCTGGACCGTCAGGTCTCGGCGCGCTGGGTCCGGCTGCCCGGCGAGCACGGCGTGTCGAGCGACCCGCAAGCGGGCATGGGGGTGTGGGCACGGGCCAAGGTCGGCGGGTCGAGCGATGTGGCCGGGACCGTCTGGCCGTCGGTGGCGCTGCCCCTGCTGGCAACGCAGACGGACCAGACCGCGAGCCAGAACGAGGACGCCGTCCTGGTGACCGTCGTGGCGGGGCACGTGGCGACTCCACTGCCCATCGGCGGCTCCCGGTGGGTCCGCGACCTCGAAGCGCTGCGGTCCGGCGCGGCGTCCACCGACGGACCGGTGGTACTGCTCGGCAACCTCAACGCCACGCCCTGGCACGCCGAGCTGAGGGCCTACACCCGGACCGGGCTCAGGGACGCCGCCGACATGATGGGTCGGGGGCCACGGCCCACCTGGCCGACCTGGTCGCCGGTGCCATTCCTGCCGCTCGACCACGTCATGGTCGGCGGCGGGATGGGGGTCAACTCGATCGAGACTGTGGTCATCGACGGGTCTGACCATCGGGGGCTGCTGGCCTCGCTCCGGCTGCCGGCGCCCTGAGCGGCAGACCGACCGGCAGCCGCGGCGGGGCCGGGCCGGGCCGGGCGCCTCAGGCCTGACGGGCCTCGTGCGCGGCGACCTGGTCGGCGTACTGGGCGCGGACGGACTCCATGTCCAGGTCACGTACCTGCTTGATGATCTGCTCCAGAGCCGGCTCGGGAAGCGCACCGGGCTGTCCGAACACCGGGATGCCGTCGCGGTAGACGACGAGGGTGGGGATCGAGGTGACGCCGTAGCGCTGGGCGAGCTCGGGCTCGGCCTCGGTGTCGACCTTGGCGAAGACGGCGTCCGGGTTCTGCTCCGACACCCTTTCGAAGACGGGCCCGAACTGCCGGCAGGGACCGCACCAGGCAGCCCAGAAGTCGATCAGGACGATCCCGTCCTGCACCGTCTCGTCGTGGTTGCTGGCGGTCATGGTCAGGGTGCTCACTGCATCTCCTCGCTCGCGCGGTCCACCCCGGTCCTCTCCCGGGTCCGCATGTCCGCCCCAACCATGCGGCGGTCGGCCCTCTTCCCGGTCGAGGGCGCCCAGCGGGCCATGGCGCTGTGCAATGCGCCACTGCGCACCCGCTCCGGCAATGGCGGCCTGCGGGCTAGGCTCCGGCTGGGAGTGAAGGAGTGGTGACATGCCGCACGACGAGGCGCCGGCCGGGACCCCCGGGACGACCAACCCCCCGACCGGACCGGCCACGATCACCAAAGTGCTGATCGCGAACCGGGGCGAGATCGCGGTCCGGGTCGCCCGTGCATGCCGGGACGCCGGCATCGCCTCGGTGGCCGTCTACGCCGATCCGGACCGTGACGGGGTCCACGTCCGGGCCGCCGACGAGGCCTTCGCCCTCGGTGGGGCGACGGCGGGCGAGTCCTATCTGGCGGTGGACAAGCTGCTGGACGTGGCGGCGCGCTCCGGCGCGAACGCCGTCCACCCCGGTTACGGGTTCCTCGCCGAGAACGCCCACTTCGCCCAGGCGGTGATCGATGCCGGACTGGTCTGGATCGGGCCGCCCCCGGCGGCGATCGACGCCCTGGGGGACAAGGTCAAGGCGCGGCACATCGCCCAGGCCGCCGGGGCTCCGCTGGTGCCCGGCACCGCCGACCCGGTCGCCGACGCCGACGAGGTGCTGGCCTTCGCCGACACCTACGGCCTGCCGGTGGCCATCAAGGCCGCCTACGGCGGTGGCGGTCGCGGCCTGAAGGTGGCCCGAACCCGTGAGGAGATCCCGTCCCAGTACGAGTCGGCGGTGCGCGAGGCGGTCACCGCGTTCGGGCGGGGCGAGTGCTTCGTGGAGCGGTTCCTGGACAAGCCCCGGCACGTGGAGACCCAGTGCCTGGCCGATGTGCATGGCAACGTCGTGGTGGTCTCGACCCGGGACTGCTCGCTGCAGCGGCGCAACCAGAAGCTGGTCGAGGAGGCCCCGGCGCCGTTCCTGTCCGACGAGCAGGTCGCCCAGCTCTACCGCTCCTCGAAAGCCATTCTGCGCGAGGCACATTACGTCGGCGCGGGCACGTGTGAGTTCCTGGTCGGCGTGGACGGGGTGATCTCGTTCCTCGAGGTGAACACCCGCCTGCAGGTCGAGCACTGCGTCACCGAGGAGGTCGCCGGGATCGACCTGGTGCGCGAGCAGCTGCGGATCGCCGCCGGCGAGGCACTCGGCTACGACGACCCGCCGCTGCGCGGGCACTCGATCGAGTTCCGGATCAACGGCGAGGACGCCGGACGCAACTTCATGCCCCAGCCCGGCACGATCACCCGCTGGGAGACCCCGGCTGGGCCCGGGGTCCGGCTCGACTCCGGTGTCGAGGCCGGGTCCGAGGTCGGCGGGGCGTTCGACTCGATGATGGCCAAGCTGATCGTCACCGGGTCGAGTCGCCAGCAGGCGCTGGAGCGCTCCCGACGGGCGTTGGCCGAGTTCGTCATCGAAGGCCTGCCAACGGTGCTGCCGTTCCACCGCGCCGTGGTCAGCGACCCAGCGTTCGCCCCGGCCGACCCGGACACCCCGTTCACGGTGTCCACCCGGTGGATCGAGACCGAGTTCGACAGCACGATCCCGCCGTGGGACGGCACCGGAGTGGCCGAGCCGGCCGAGGACGGCGCGGGCGCGCGGGAGACGGTGGTCGTCGAGGTCGGCGGCAAACGGCTCGAGGTATCCCTGCCGGCGGGGTTCGCGGCGGCGTCCAGTGCTGCGGCCGGCTCGGCGGGCGGGCTGAAGCGGGCGCCCAAGCGGTCGTCGTCCGGCAAGGCCAAGGACGCGACGTCCGGGGACGCGCTCACCTCGCCCATGCAGGGCACCATTGTCAAGATCGGGATCGAGGAGGGCACGACCGTCGCTGCCGGGGACATGATCGTCGTCCTCGAGGCGATGAAGATGGAGCAGCCGATCACCGCCCACAAGGCCGGCACCGTCACCGCGCTCAAGGCCGAGGTCGGTCAGACCGTGGCCTCCGGTGCAGTGATCTGCGAGATCACGGACTGAACGGCGCCCGGGCCTGCTCGCGGTAGCAGATCATCACGGCCAAGTCCGGGGCCGGCAGCGACAGGCCCGGCGGCTCAGCCCATCAGCGTGGCGGCCAGAGTGCCACCCAGGGAGAAGCAGGCCTCCTCGTCGTCCCGAGTCAGCTCACCGACCGCCACCACGTCGTCGTGCGTCTTCCGCCAGCCCAACCCACCGGCGATCGAGTGGACGGCGCGCACCGCCCCGGTGGTGTCGCTGGCGCCGTGCACCCACAGCCCGTACGGGGCGTTCGGCTTGGCCTGCAGGGTCGGGTAGTAGATCTGATCGAAGAAGTGCTTGAGGGCCCCGGACATGTACCCGATGTTCGCCGGGGTGCCGAGCAGGAACCCGTCGGACTCCAGGACGTCGGACGCGGTGGCCGCCAGCGCCGGGCGGACCAGGACGCCGACGCCGGTGATCTCAGGATGCCGGACGCCGGACAGCACCGCTTCGAACATCTGCTGCATCGCTGGTGACGGCGTGTGATGGACAACCAGTAGTTGCGCCATGATGCGCTCACCCCCTCCGGGCGTTGTGTGACATCACGCCCGTCTGACGGGCGCTGCGTGACGTTGCACCCATTGGCGTCAGTCGGAGGGGTGCAGTCGCCGGGCGGCCTCGGCGATCGACCCGCTCATCGACGGGTACACCGTGGAGGCGTGGGCGACCTCGTCGACGGTCAGCCGGTGGGCCACCGCCACCGACACCGGGAAGATCAGCTCACTGGCCCGCGGCGCCACGACCACCCCACCGAGCACCTCCCCCGACCGCGGAGCGCAGAAGAGCTTGACGAAGCCGTTGCGCACGCCCTGCATCTTCGCCCGCGGGTTGCCGGCCAGCGCCAGCTTCACCTCCCGCGCCGACACCTCGCCGCTGGACACCTGGGCCTGACTCACCCCGACCGAGGCGATCTCCGGCGCGGTGAAGATGTTCGAGCTGATGATCCGCAGGTCCAGCGGTCGCACCGCGTCGCCGAGCGCGTGGTACATCGCCACCCGCCCCTGCGCGGCCGCCACCGACGCCAGCGCCAGCACCCCGGTGCAGTCCCCCGCCGCATAGACGCCCCGAACCGAGGTGCGCGAGACGCGGTCGACGGCGATGTGCCCGCTCCCGCTGGTGCCCACCCCGGCCGCGGCCAGCCCGAGGTCATCGGTGTTGGGCACCGACCCGACGGCCATCAGCACGTGCGAGCCCTCCAGCCGCCGCCCGTCGGCCAGGGTGACCAGCACGCCGTCCGCGGTCCGCTCGGCGGCGGCGGCCCGGGACCTGCCGAGCACCTCCAGCCCGCGGTCGGCGAAGGTCTCCTCGAGCACCTGGGCGGCGTCCGGGTCCTCCCCCGGCAGCACCCGGTCCCTGCTGGAGACCAGGACGACGTCCGAGCCGAGCGCGTGGTAGGCGCTGGCGAACTCCGCGCCGGTCACCCCGGAACCCACCACGACCAGCCGCTCCGGCAGCTGCTCGAGGTCGTACAGCTGGGTCCAGGTCAGGATCCGCTCGCCGTCCGGCATCGCCTCGGGCAGCACCCTCGGCCGCGCCCCGACCGACAGCAGCACGAAGTCAGCCGGGAACGGCGTCCGGGCACCGTCTGGACCCACCACGTGCACCCGGCTGGCGCCGTCCAGGACGCCCCGGGCCGCCACGATCCGCACCCCCTCGGCCTCCAGGCGACGCCGGACGTCGTCGGACTGGGCCTGCGCCAGCTCCCGGACCCGTCGGTTCACCGCGCCGAGGTCGGCGCGGATCCCGTCACCGCCGGACAGCCGCACTCCGAGCTCATCGGCGTCGCCGACCTGGGTCATCACCTCAGCGGTGGCGATCAGGGTCTTGCTGGGCACCACGTCCGTGAGCACGGCGGCCCCGCCCAGCCCGTCGGAGTCGACGACGGTGACCTCGGCTCCCAGCTGGGCCGCGACCAGGGCGGCCTCGTAGCCACCCGGTCCGCCACCGACCACCACGACTCTGCTCCGTTTAGGGCTGTGCCCAGGCTGCGACATCACGCGTCGCATTCTCGCCCATCGCCCGCCGATCTCTATTCTGGCCGGCATGGCGTTGTACGCGGCCTACGGCAGCAACCTCGACCCGAACCGGATGGTCCTGCGGGCCCCGCACTCCCCGCTGCGCGGGACCGGGTGGCTGGTCGGGTGGCGGCTGACCCTCGGCGGCGCCGACCTCGGGTGGGACGGGCCGCTCGGCACCGTGGTCGAGGACCCCGGCCACCAGGTGTACGTGGCGCTGTACGACCTGACCCCGGCCGACGAGAAGGCCCTGGACGAGTGGGAGGGAGTCGACATCGGGCTGTGGACCAAGATCCGGGTGCGGGTGAGCACCCTGGACGGCGACCCGGCGGCGTGGGTCTATGTGCTCAACGCCTACGAGGGTGGGCTGCCCAGTGCCCGATACCTCGCCATGCTCGCCGACGCCGCCGAGTCCGGAGGGGCACCCGACGACTACGTCAGCGAGCTGCGGGCCCGACCCTGTATCCCGAGCGAAGGACCGACGCCATGATGGCTGCCTCCGGCATCCCGACCGACCCGGCAGCCCCCACGGGCAGCGGCGGGGTCGACCCGTTCACCCTCGCCCGGACGGCGGCCGAGGCCCTCGCCGAGCACACCGGAGGCGCCGGTCATGACGTGGCCATGGTCCTCGGGTCCGGCTGGGCCGGAGGGGCCGACCTGCTGGGACAGACCCTCGCCGACGTGGACGCCGCCAGCCTGCCCGGATTCCACGCCTCGGCTGTGGCCGGTCACCGCGGCGGGATCCGTTCGGTGGCGATCGGCGAGACCGGGCGGCGCGCGCTGGTCCTGGGTTCACGCACGCACTGGTACGAGGGCCGGGGCGTGCGGGCCGTCGTCCACGGGGTGCGGACGGCGGCGGCCGCGGGCTGCCGGACGATCGTGCTGACCAACGGCTGCGGTGGACTGAACCCCGACTGGGCGCCGGGTACCACGGTGCTGATCCGCGACCACATCAACCTGACCGGCGTCTCGCCGGTGGAGGGGGCGACGTTCGTCGACCTGACCGATCTGTACTCCAGGCGGCTGCGCGGTATCGCGCGCGAGGTGGAACCAGCTCTGGCCGAAGGGGTTTACGTCAACTTCCCGGGGCCACACTACGAGACCCCGGCCGAGGTGCAGATGGCCAGGGTGATCGGTGGCGACCTGGTCGGCATGTCCACGACGCTGGAGGCGATCGCCGCCCGGCAGGCCGGGATGGAGGTGCTGGGGCTCTCCCTGGTCACCAACCCGGCCGCCGGCATCTCACCCACCCCGCTCAGTCATGACGAGGTGATCGAGGCCGGCCGGGCGGCGTCCGCGCGGATCGCCCCGATGCTGGCCGAGATCGTCAGGCGACTGTGACCGGGTCGATGCCCAGGGCTCGGCCGATCTCCAGCAGGTTGCGGTCGAAGAACGTCCCGACGTCGGCCAGGCAGAAGTGCAGATGCTGGAACACGCGCTCTTTGTGGTGAGCCGCTTCCGCGAGCAGCTACGGGCCGGGGACGACGTGCCCTCCGCCCTGGCCACGACCATGGCCACCGCCGGACGAACCGTCGCCTCTCGGCGGTGACGGTGGCCGTCTCACTCACCGGGCTGCTGCTGTTCCCGCAGACCTTCCTGCGCCGATGGGGTACGGCGGCATTGCCGCGGTCCTGGTCGCCGGGCTCACCGCACTGACCGTGCTACCCGCCCTGCTCGCCGTGCTCGGCCACCGGGTCGACGCGCTGCGGATCCGCCTGCCGCGCTGGCTGTCCCGGCACGAGCCGACATCGACGCTCCGTCCCCGGGGCACAGGCCCTCGAACCTGCCTCCTGAGACCGCGCGGCGAATGCCAGACCACGACTTCATAACGTTGCTTGACAGTCCAGGTGGCTGGCCGAAAACTGACCGCGACGTGCCGGTCTGCCATGATCGTGCACCCTCAGGAGGCCCACATGACACTGGTCCGTCGCGCCAACCCCGCCCGCCGGGGACGTCGCGCCCTGCTCGCCGCGCTGGCGCTCGGCAGCCTCGCACTTGCCACGGCCTGCTCACCGCCCAGCGAGGATTCCGGAAGCACCAGCACCGCCAGTGCCTCCGCAGACGGCGGCGCCGCGGATGCGGCGACCGCGACCTCGGCGGAGGCCCTGGGCGGCATTGACGCCCTGGCCGCCGCGGCCAAGGAGGAGGGTCAGCTCAACGTCATCGCACTGCCCCCGGACTGGGCGAACTACGGCGAGGTGATCTCGGCCTTCGAGGCCAAGTACGGCCTGACGGTCAACTCGGCCCAGCCGGAGGGCTCGAGCCAGGACGAGATCAACGCCGTGAACCAGCTGAAGGGCACCGACCGGGCGCCCGACGTGCTCGACCTGGGCATGGCGGTGGCCCTGGCGAACACCGACCTGTTCGCCCCGTACCAGGTGACCACCTGGGGCGACATCCCGGACGCGCAGAAGGAGCCGACCGGCCTGTGGGTGCAGGACTACGGCGGCTTCATGGCGATCGGCTACGACTCGGCCAAGGTGCCGGAGCCGACCTCGGTGGCCGACCTGCTCAAGCCCGACGTACAAGGGCAAGGTGGCGCTGAACGGTGACCCGACCCAGGCCAACGCCGCACTCGTCGGCGTGATGATGGCCTCGGTGGCCAACGACGGGTCGGCGGACGACGTCAGCAGGGGCATCGACTTCTTCCGCCAGCTCAAGCAGGCAGGCAACTTCGTCCCCGTGCAGGCCTCGCCCGCGACGATCAAGAACGGGACCACGCCGGTCGTCTTCGACTGGGACTACCTGTCGCTGGCCTCGACGCTGGACGTGCCGACCTGGAAGGTGTTCCTGCCGCCGAACGCGCTCCTCGGCGGCTACTACGCCCAGGCGATCAACAAGGACGCCCCGCACCCGGCGGCGGCCCGGCTGTGGCAGGAGTTCCTGTTCTCCGACGAGGGCCAGAACCTGTGGCTCAAGGGCGGAGCCCGACCGGTCCGGCTGGAGGCCATGATCGAGGCGGGGACGGCGGACGCCGCCGCACAGGAGGCCCTGCCGAAGCTGGGCGCGGGAAGTGAACCGGTATTCCTCACCGAGGAGCAGGCGACCAAGGCCAAGGAGGTCCTGGCGACGGAGTGGGCCAAGGCGATCAGTTGACGAGTGGAGCAGGGCGCCCGGTCCGACGGACCGGGCGCCGGCTCACCACCTGGCTCGGTGCCGTCCCGTTCTTCGCCTACGTCGCAGCGTTCCTGATCACTCCCACCCTGGTCGTGGTGATCGCCGCCTTCCTGGACGGCGATCAGCGCCCGACGCTGACCAACGTGCGCGAGCTGGGCGAGGCCTACGTCGTCCGGTCCTTCGTCAACAGCATCGTGGTGTCCGCGGCCAGCGCCGTGATCGGTGCCGTGCTCGGCGCCCTGCTGGCCTACATGGTGGCCACCGGACGGCGGGACGGCCTGCTGCGGATGGTGGTCACCTCGACCAGCGGGGTGCTGGCCCAGTTCGGCGGGGTGACCCTGGCGTTCGCGTTCATCGCCACGGTCGGCCTGGAGGGTCTGGTCACGGTGCTGTTCCGGGACAGCCTCGGGCGTCGAGATCGCCGGCAACTGGCTCTACGACCGGCCGGGTCTGGTGCTGGTCTACAGCTACTTCCAGATCCCGTTGATGGTGCTGGTGTTCCTGCCGGCGCTGGACGGCGTGCGCCCGCAGTGGCGGGAGGCCACCGAGAGCCTGGGCGGCACCACCTGGGACTACTGGCGGCACGTGGCCGTGCCGATCCTGACCCCTCCCTTCCTCGGCGCGCTGCTCCTGCTGTTCGCCAACGCGTTCTCCGCCTACGCGACAGCCGCGGCGCTGATCAGCCAGGGGGCGCCGATCGCGCCGCTGCAGATCAGGACCGCGCTGACCAGTGAGGTGTTGCTCGGACGGGAGAACATCGGCAAGGCGATCGCCCTCGGCATGATCGTGGTCGTCGCGATCGTGATGACTCTCAACGCGCTGCTCCAGCGGCGCTCCGCGCGGTGGCTGCAATGACGCTGGTGACAAGCGGCGCGCCGGCGGCCGGACCAGTCGTCGGGCTTCGCCGGCGCCGGGCCCGGCGGTTGCAGGTGGTCCGGGTGGGGGTACTCGTCGTCCTCGGACTGTTCTTCAGCGTACCGATCTTCGCGCTATTCGAGTTCAGCACCCGCGGAGTGGGCCTGGGCGAGCGCACGTTGGACGCGTGGCGCGGGCTCATCGAGGACACCCGTCTGCTGGCCGCCATCAGCGCCTCACTGCAGCTGGCCGCCCTGACCAGCGTGGTCGCACTGGCGCTGATGGTGCCCACGATGGTCTGGGTGCGCCTGCGCCTGCCACGCCTTCGCCGGGTGATCGAGTTCATCTGCCTGCTGCCCTTGACCATCCCCGCGATCGTGCTGGTGGTGGGCCTGGTGCCGGTCTACGCCTGGGTGCGCTACCTGGTGAACGACTCCATCCAGACCCTGTTCTTCACCTATGTGGTGCTGGTCCTGCCGTACGTGTACCGCTCGCTGGACACCGGCCTGCAGGCGATCGACGTGCGAACCCTGGCCGAAGCGGCGCGCAGCCTGGGAGCGAGCTGGGCGACGGTGATGCTGCGGGTGATCGTGCCGAACATGGCCGGCGCCGTGCTCAACGCGGCCCTGCTGTGCGTGGCGATCGTGATGGGCGAGTACACGATCGCCTCGCTGCTCAACTACGTGAACCTGCAGGTCAGGATCCAGCAGCTGGGACTGGAGAACGCGGGGAAATCGATGGCGGTGTCGGTGGCGTCCCTGATGTTCGCCTTCGTGCTGCTGTTGCTCCTCACGGTCGTCGGTCGCCGGTCGCGGCAGGGCGTGAGCGATGAGTGATCCCACGACGACGGCGACCCGGCCCGGGGGCGTCGAGGTCCGCCTGGAGGGCCTGTGCCGACGCTACGGGGCGGTGATCGCCCTGGACGGCCTCGACTTGACCCTGCATCCCGGCGAGCTGGTCGCGCTGCTCGGGCCGAGCGGTTGCGGCAAGACCACGGCGCTACGGCTGCTCGCCGGCCTGGAGGACGCGGACGAGGGCCGGGTGGTGGTCGGTGGACGGGACGTGACCGCCGTCCCGACCAACAAGAGGGACATGGGCATGGTCTTCCAGGCCTACTCCCTCTTCCCGCACCTGACCGCACGCGAGAACGTGGCCTTCGGGCTGCGGCTGCGCGGACGGGACGGCGCGACCCGGCGCCGGCGCGCCGAGGAGGTGCTCGACATGGTCGGCCTGTCGGCCCAGGCCGACCGCTACGCCCATCAGATGTCGGGCGGCCAGCAGCAGCGGGTGGCCCTGGCCCGCGCGCTGGCGATCTCGCCGCAGGTGTTGTTGCTCGACGAGCCGCTGTCGGCGCTGGACGCCAAGGTGCGCAGCCAGCTGCGCGACGAGATCCGCCGGGTGCAGCTCGAGGTCGGCACCACCACGCTGTTCGTCACCCACGACCAGGAGGAGGCTCTGGCGATCGCCGACCGCGTCGGGGTGATGCGCGAGGGTCGGGTGGAACAGCTCGGCCCGCCGACTGAGATCTACGGCTCACCCCGGACGGCGTTCGTCGCGGAGTTCGTCGGGCTCACCAACAAGCTGGCCGGGACGGTCACGGACGGCGCGGTCAACGTTCTCGGCCAGCCGATCCCACTCGTCGACCCGCGGGCGGCTTCCGGCGTGGTGACGGCGCTGGTGCGCCCCGAGGCGGTGAGCGTGCTGCCGGCGGACGCGACGGAGGGCGTGCCCGCCAGGGTGGTGGCCTCCTCGTTCCTCGGCGCCATCAGCCGGTTGACCCTGGACGTCTCCGGCGCCGGGACGCTCATCGCCCAGCTGGCCACCGCAGACGCACTGGCCTACTCCCCGGGAACGCCGGTTCGGGTGCGGCTGCGGCCCGACCCCGTGCTGGTGTCTCGTTGAGCCGCCCGCCGTTGACGCTGACCCGACGGATCGAGCCGGCCCGCTTGTGAAACCCGTTGCTCTGCCTGAGGATCTGGACCGCGACGCCGCCTACGAGCTGTTCGTCACCGTGCCCAGGCGTCCTTCGATGGACCGATGCGCCAGATCAGAGCCGATCCGAGCCGCGGCCGAGCGCCGGGTGACCGGCTGGTCAGGTCAGCCGGCCCGGCGCGCCGCCGCCTTGGCCCGGGCCCGCTCGATGACCACACGGGTGAGCAGGAAGGTCACCACCACGGCGCCGAGCACCGCGATCACCCGGTTCGGGTCGACCGCGGGCCGCCACTGCACGTCTCCGTCCTTGACCACGTAGACCCCCGCCGGGCGGGCGCCGACACCGAAGCCGCCCCCTTCGCCCTGCCCGCCCTTGGGGTCGTGGCCGCCGCCGCCTCCGGCGCCGCCGGCGATCACCGCCGCCGCGATGACCGCGATCCCGTCGTGCTCGTACGGCTCGGCGAACACCCTCTTCACCGTTATCGCCTCGCGGGCACTCGATGTCAGCTCTTCCAGCTTCATGGCCACCTCCGAGCCCGGTCTGCCCTGTCCCCGACCCCTCCACCATCCGCGCCTGGACGGCGCCGGGGTTGTGCCCTACGTCCTTGGCGCCACGGGCCGCCCGCATCGTCGTGGCGCAGGTGCACCAGCCGGTACCGTGCACGTCGTGGACGAGTCGACGCTCACCCTGGCCCGGGCCTGGCGAGACGACGATCCCGACCCGGACACCGCGGCCGAGCTGGACGGCCTGATCGCCCGCGCCGAGAAGAACGAGGCGGCGGCGCTCGAGGACCTGGCGGACCGTTTCTGCGGTCCGCTCGAGTTCGGCACCGCGGGCCTGCGCGGCCCACTCGGCGCCGGGCCGAACCGGATGAACCGGGCCGTGGTGATCAGGGCCGCTGCAGGGCTGGCGGCCTACCTCGACGACCGCCTGGCCGAACAGGAACCTGCCGGCCAGACCCCGCGGGTGGTGGTCGGTTTCGACGCCCGGCACAACTCCGACACCTTCGCCGCCGACACCTGCGCGGTGCTGGCCGGCGCCGGCATCGAGGCGATGGTGCTCCCCCGTCCGCTGCCCACCCCGGTGCTGGCGTTCGCCGTCCGCCACCTCGGCTGCGACGCCGGGGTGATGGTGACTGCCTCGCACAACCCGCCGCAGGACAACGGGTACAAGGTCTACCTGGGTGGCCGAGTCGCCCCGGCGGAGGGCAACGGCGTGCAGATCGTCCCACCGGCCGACGAGCAGATCGCCGCCGCGATCGCCGCGGTGGACTCGGTCGCCTCGGTGCCGCGCCCCGACGACGGGTGGCACACCCTGGGCGAGGCGGTGCTGGAGGCCTACCTGCACGATGTCGCCGCGCTGGCCCGGCCCGGCGGCCCGCGCGAGCTCTCGATCGTGCTCACCCCGCTGCACGGCGTCGGCGGTCGCACGGTGGTCCGGGCCCTGTGCGCAGCCGGATTCGCCGAGCCGTACGTCGTCCCGCAGCAGGCCGAGCCCGACCCCGACTTCCCCACCGTGTCCTTCCCCAACCCGGAGGAACCCGGCGCCATCGACCTGGCACTGGCGGCCGCCGCCGAACGGGGCGCCGACCTGGTGATCGCCAACGACCCGGACGCCGACCGGTGCGCCGTGGCCGTCGTCGACCCGGCGGCCGGCACCGATGTCCACGGGACCTGGCGGATGCTGCGCGGCGACGAGCTGGGCGCGCTGCTCGGCGCGCACCTTCTCCGGCGCGGTCTGCCGGACACCACCGACGGACGGCCGCCGGTGCTGGCCTGCTCGATCGTGTCGAGCCAGCTGCTCGGCCAGATCGCCCGGCATCACGGGGTACGGCATGCCGAGACCCTCACCGGGTTCAAGTGGATCGCCCGGGTGCCGGGCTTGGTCTACGGCTACGAGGAGGCGATCGGCTACTGCGTCGCACCGCACGTGGTCCGGGACAAGGACGGGGTGTCCACCGCCGTCCTGGTCGCCGAGCTGGCCGCCTCGCTGAAGGCGGCCGGTCGGACCCTGCTCGAGGAGCTGGACGACCTGGCCCGTGCCTACGGCGTGCACGCCACGGACCAGCTCTCGGTTCGGGTGGACGACCTCGCCCTGATCGGCCAGGCGATGACCCGGTTGCGCGAGCACCCGCCGACCGAGCTGGCCGGGCAACCGGTGACCGAGGTGAGTGACCTGGCCCGACCCTCGGGCGGGCTGCCGCCGACCGAGGGGCTGCGCTACCGCACCCACGGCGGGTTGCGGGTGGTCGTGCGCCCCAGCGGCACCGAGCCGAAGCTCAAGTGTTATCTGGAGGCCGTGGTGCCGGTGTCCGGATCGTCGACGTCGGCGCTGACCCGAGCCCGCGCGCACGCCGCGGACCTGCTGCGCCGGACCCGCCAGGACCTGGGTCAGGCCCTGGGCCTCGCCTGAGCAGCGGTCGCGTCGGATCCTGTCGCCATCCCAGGACAGGGACGCTAGCCGCTTGACGTGGTCCGGGTCGGACCGCTGCACTCGAAAGCACACCTGCAGAGACGGGCAGACAGTGGACCGGGTCACCACGACGACGCCGCAGTCGGCGGCCGCGGACGATCCTGGGTCGCCCGCGGTGTCCGCGCGCCCACCCTCGGGTGCCATGGGCCTGGGTGCCGAGCTGTCCACCGAGGTGGCGGACCTGATGCTCCGCCAGCCGCTGTTCGTCGCCCCGACCGACACCGTTGCCGACGCGGCCCGGGCGATGGGCAGGTCGCTGACCAGCTCCGCCCTGGTGCAGGGCGACCCCGTCGGCATCCTCACCAGTGGCGACCTGCGCGACCGGGTGGTGGCCGCGCGGCTGCCCGCTGACACCCCCGTCGGGAGTGTGATGACCCACCCGGTGCAGACCCTGCCGGCCGACTCCCCGCTGTACGCAGCGCTGCTGCTCATGCTCGAACACGGCTTCGAGCACGTCCCGGTGACCCGCGAGGACCGGGTGGTCGGTGTTGTCACCCAGAAGGACATGCTGCGCTTCCAGGCGCGCAGCCCGATGATGCTGCTCGGCCGGATCCGCACGGTGGACGACGTCGCTGACCTCAGCGGCTACGGCGACGAGGTGGTCGCGACGGTCAGGGCGCTGCGCGCCGACGGCGTCGAGGCCGTGAGCATCGCCCGGATCGTCTCGAGCCTCAACGACGCGCTCAGCGGCAGGCTGCTCCAGCTCGCCCGGCAGCGGCTCGGCGAGCCGCCGTGCCCGTTCACCTGGCTGGCACTGGGTTCGGAAGGGCGCGAGGAGATGGTCCTGCTCACCGACCAGGACAACGCGCTGGTCTACCGCGACGACTCCGCCCAGGCAGCCAGCTACTTCGGGGAGCTGGCGCGCACCGTCGTCACCGGCCTGGCGCACGCCGGCCTCACTCCCTGCCCCGGTGGCTACACCGCCGCCACCTGGTGCCATGCTCTGGCCAGGTGGCGAGACGTCTTCATCAGCTGGGTGGACCGGCCCGATCCCGAGGCCCTGCTCGGAGCCGCCGTCTTCCTGGACTTCCGTCCGGTGCACGGCACCGTGTCGGTGCAGGTGCTGCGCGACGTCATGGTCGAGGCCCGCCGGGCCCCGGCGTTCCTGGCTGCCCTGGCGCAGACGGCTGGCCGGTTCGCCCCGCCGCTGCGCCTGTTCGGTCGGGTGGGCACCGACGGCGGCCTGCTCGATCTGAAGCAGAGCGGGCTCGCCGCGATCGTCAACCTGGCTCGGCTGTTCGCTGTGGAGGCGGCCTCCGCCGAGCGCTCGACGCTGAACCGGCTACGCGCGGCCGGGCAGGCAGGGGTGATCAGCGAGCAGGGCGCCGCCGAGCTGGGTGAGGCCTTCCAGTACCTCATCGGTCTCCGGCTGCGTGAGCAGCTGCGCGCACCGACGATCTCGCGACCGGCGGACAACCGGATCCGCTACGACGACCTAACCTGGCTCGAGCAGCGAAGGCTGCGGGACGCTTTCCGCACGGTGGCGCAGATGCAGAAGGCGACCGCGTTCCGGCTGCCGGGCCCGTGACCCGACGAGGTGTTGTCCGACCCGAGGAGACCGGAGCCCATCGACGAGTGAGAAGGAGGCGAGCGTGAACGTGCCGGACCGGGCCCGTAGCGGGCGAGCCGCAGCCCGCCCCGCGCGGGACCGGCTCGTCCGTGCCCGGCTGGTCCTCGTGGGAGTGATCGGCTTCCTGCTGCTCAACTACCCACTGCTGTCGCTGGTCGACCGGGCCACCACCGTCGCCGGCGTCCCGGTGCTGTGGGCCTACCTGTTCGGGGTGTGGGTGCTGCTGATCGGCGTGCTGGCCCTCATCATGCGCAGGGCGGAGTGAGCGGCGTGTCCGCGCTGCTGATCGTCGTGCTGTCGGCCGGCTACTTGGGCCTGCTGTTCGCCGTTGCCTACTGGGGCGACCGGCGCGCCGACGCCGGGCGCAGCGTGATCTCCAACGGCACCATCTACGCGCTGTCCCTGGGTGTCTACGCCACCTCGTGGACCTTCTACGGCAGCGTGGGCCGGGCGGCGGGGACCGGTGTGGGGTTCCTCCCGGTGTACCTGGGTCCGACCCTGATGGCGGCGTTCTGGTGGCTGGTGCTGCGGCAGATGATCCGGACCAGCAAGCGCCACCGGATCACCTCCCTGGCCGACCTGGTGGCCCACCGCTACGGCGCCAGCGCCCTGCTCGGCGGCCTGGTCACGGTCATCGCCGTGGTCGGGATCGTGCCCTACATCTCGCTGCAGCTGAAGGCGATCTCGGACACCTTCAC
This sequence comes from uncultured Actinomycetota bacterium, assembly GCA_963724535.1. Taxonomy (GTDB): domain Bacteria; phylum Actinomycetota; class Actinomycetes; order Actinomycetales; family Kineosporiaceae; genus JADJPO01. Next base: position 149,973 of record CAVRVD010000014.1, on the reverse strand, counting down.
GGTGCTGCACTCGGGCCAGGTCACCCTGAACCCGGTGGCCGAGGCCACGCCGGTGCTGCAGGACACCGCCCTGTATGTGGCGCTGCTGCTGGCGGCGTTCACCGTCGTGTTCGGCACCCGTCACCTGGACGCCAGCGAGCGGCATGAGGGCATGGTGGCCGCCGTCGCCCTGGAGTCCCTGGTCAAGCTGGCCGCCTTCCTGATCGGCGGCGCCTACGTCACCTTCGTGCTCTTCGACGGGGTCGGCGACCTGGTCAGCCGGGCCGCCGCCGAGCCCACCACCGCCCAGCTGCTGACCCTGACCCCGGTGACCGGCTACCACAGCTGGTTCTGGCTCACCGTGCTGTCCATGTTCGCGATCCTGTTCCTGCCCCGGCAGTTCCAGGTCGCTGTCGTGGAGAACGTCGACGAGCGGCACCTGCGCACGGCGATCTGGCAGCTGCCGCTGTACCTGCTGGCGATCAACCTGTTCGTGCTGCCGATCGCCCTGGCCGGGCTGCTGGTCTTCGGCGACGGCCAGGTCAACCCGGACACGTTCGTGCTCGCCCTGCCGATGGCTGCCGGGCAGGAGGCAGTGGCCGTCGTCGTGTTCCTCGGCGGGCTCTCGGCGGCCACCGGCATGGTGATCGTGGAGACGATCGCGTTGGCCACGATGGTGTCCAACTCCCTGGTGGTGCCCGTCCTGCTGGCGCTGGAACGGCGCCGCACCGGACCGGGCGGGCTGCCGGTGCCGGTCGGTTCGGCGCTGCCGCTGGCCTGGTTCGGCCAGGGCAGGCACGCGGGGTCGCTGGTCCTGCGAATCAGGCGGACGACGATCGTCGTCCTGCTGCTGCTCGGTTATGCGTACTTCCGGCTCGCCGGCCAGGGACCGGCCCTGGTCGCGATCGGGCTGGTGTCGTTCGCGGCCGTGGCCCAGTTCGCGCCCGCGGTGATCGGCGGCCTCATGTGGCGCGGCGGTACCCGAAACGGCGCACTGGCCGGGCTGCTGGCCGGCTTCGCCGTCTGGGCCTACACCCTGCTGCTGCCCACCTTCGCCCGCTCCGGCTGGCTGCCGCAGACCTACCTCACCGACGGCCCGGCCGGCGTCGGCTGGTTGCGCCCGGAGCATCTGTTCGGGATGTCCGGCCTGGACGCGATCAGTCACGGCATGTTCTGGAGCATGCTGCTGAACGCCGGCTGCTACGCCATGGTCTCGGTCCTGGACACCCGGGTCGAATCGCGACCGGCGCCGCCCATGGTCGACCTGGACGGCGGTGGGCTGGGTGAGGACGGCGCGCGCAGCCGGGTCTCGGTCGACGATCTGCAGCACCTGCTGCAGCGGTTCCTCGGCACCGACGCCGCCAAGGAGGTGCTGGCGGACTACGTGCGCCAGCAGAGCGACGCCTCCTCGCCGCTGGCCGGCACCCGGGTGGCCGACGGCGAGCTGGTCCGGCATGTGGAGATCCTGCTGTCCGGGGCGGTGGGCACCACGTCGGCCCGCGTCATGGTCGCCTCGGTGGTCAACGAGGAGATGCCGTGGGTGGACGAGGTCATGGAGATCCTCGACGAGGCCTCCCAGGTGCTCGCCTACAGCCGGGAGCTGGAGCGCAAGTCGGCGGAGCTGCAGCAGGCCACCGAGGAACTGCGTCGGGCCAACGAGCGGCTGCAGAGCGTGGACCGGCTCAAGGACGAGTTCGTCTCCTCGGTCTCCCATGAGCTGAGGACCCCGTTGACCTCGATCCGCGCGTTCTCGGAGATCCTGCTGGACAACCTCGACCTCGAGCCGCAGGAGCAGGAGAAGTACCTCCAGATCATCGTCGATGAGAGCGAGCGGCTGACCCGGTTGATCAACCAGGTGCTGGACATGTCCCGGCTGGCCTCCGGAGGCATGCCGTGGGACATCACGACGGTGGATCTGCGTGAGGTGGTCGAGGACTCGGTCGACGCGTGTCGGCACCTGTTCGACCGGCGCGGCGCCGCGGTGGGCGTCGACCTGCCCCGGGACATCCCCGAGATCGAGGCCGACCGGGACCGGCTGGTGCAGGTGATGCTCAATCTGCTGTCCAACGCCGCGAAGTTCTGCGCCCCGCAGGACGGCCGGGTCGAGGTGCACCTGCAGGTACGGCCCGAGGAGATCCAGATCGACGTGGTCGACGACGGCGTGGGGATCGCTGCGGAGGACTACGACCGGGTCTTCGAACGGTTCCAGCAGGTCAGCAGCTCGGAGAACGGCAAGACCCAGGGCACCGGGCTGGGCCTGCCGATCAGTCGGGAGATCGTCCGCCACCTCGGCGGCCGGCTCTGGGTGGACAGTATCCCTGGTCAGGGGGCGACCTTCTCGTTCACACTTCCGAGGGGCTCCCGGCCCCCGACCGGTACCGACGTGACCGACCCGCAGGAGGCAAAGGCGCCATGACGAGCCGGGTCCTGATCGTGGACGACGAGCCGAACATCGTGGTCTCGCTCGAGTTCCTGATGCGCAAGCAGGGGTACGAGACCTCGACGGCGATCGACGGCCACCAGGCCCTCGCCGCGGCGGCCAGCTTCCGGCCACACCTGGTCCTGCTCGACGTCACGCTGCCCGGGCTGGACGGCTTCGCCGTCTGCGAGCGGCTGCGAGCCGAGTCTGGGGCACAGATCAGGATCATCATGCTCACCGCGCGGGGCCGGGAGGCCGAGATGGCCAAGGGGCTGGCCCTGGGCGCCGACGCCTACGTGACCAAGCCCTTCTCCAGCCGCGAGCTGGTCGCGAACGTCCATCAGCTGCTCGAGGACGGCTGATGCGCTCCCGGGCAGGTCTGGTCGCCGCGGTGGTCGTCGCCGCGGCTTTGATGGCCGCCCTGCTCGTCGGGATCGTCGCCGCCGTGGCCTCCTCCGTGGCCCCTGACGACCGCGAGACGCTGGAACAAGTGCTGCGTGAGCAGGCGCTACTGATCTTCTGGATCTGGGTGCTGGCCGTTGTCGCAGCCGGCGCACTGCTCGCTCAGATCCACGCCCGGTACATCTCGATACCGCACACCCAGGCGATGGCCGCCACGGTGATCGCGACGACCAACCCAGCCCACCGGCTGCCCGAGCAGGTTCCCGGCGCGTTTAAGCGGCTGGCCGCCGCGGTCAACCAGCTCGCCGACGCCTATGAACGCTCCCGCGCCGAGGTGACCGAGCGGGTCGCCGAGACTGCCGGAGAGCTGGAACGCGAGCGCAATCGGTTGGCGGCGCTGATGTCCGAGCTCAGCGTCGCCGTCCTGGTCTGCAACAGCGAGGGTCGCATCCTGCTCTACAACACCGCGGCGAGGCAGCTGTTCGACCGCCCCGAACGTTCCGGTAGCAGCATCGGCCTGGGGCGATCGGTCTTCGCCGTGCTCGACCGCAACCTGGTCGCCTACGCCCTGGACCGGGTCACCGGATCAGCCGAGGGGTCCTACCCGGTCGCCGTCGGCTACCAGGGACGGCTGCTTCGGGCCCGGATCACCGCGGTCGGCCCGCACCGCGGAGCGGTCCAGGTGGAGCAGGCTGGCGAGGCAGGCCAGGACGCGGGGTTCGTCGTCACCGTCGAGGACATGACGCGGATCGCCGACGCCAGCCAGAACCGGGAGGTCGTCCTGCGGACCATGACCCGGGACGCCCGGGCCGCCCTGGCCGCCATCAGGGCTGCGGTGGAGAACGTGCTCGACTACCCCGAGATGGACGCCGAGCAGCAGGGGAGGTTCCTGGCGATCATCAGCGAGGAGGCGACCCGGCTGGGCACTCGGTTGGAGGAGTCGATCACCGAGACCGCCGACCAGCCCGACGAGACCTGGGCAGCGACCCTGGTCAGCGGTCGCGACCTGGTGGACTCCTTGGCGCGCGGTCTGGCCCGCGACCACCTCCCGGTGGTGGCCGTCGAGCCTCAGGGAGCCGCCGGGCAGGCCTGGCTCACCGTCGACGGCTTCGCCGTCCAGCACCTGCTCAGTCACCTGCTGGAGCAGGTCAACGACACCGTGGCCCCCGAGCAGGTGGGCCTGCGGCTGGGGTGCATCGCCAACTTCGCCGAGCTGGACCTGACCTGGACCGGACGGCCGGTCGAGGACGCCACGCTGCGGACCTGGACGGCGCAACCGCTGCCACCGGGGGCCCCCGGGCCGGGCGCCACCTACCAGGAGGTCATCGACCGACATGGTGGGGAGATCTGGACCGGGACGCAGAGTGGTTCGGATGTCCGCTACGTGCGGCTGCTGCTGCCGCTGACCCGCCAGGACGCGGCCCGGCGTCCGGCCGGGTCGAGCCGGGTCTCCGGCAACCTCGACAGCGCCGGGGGGCAGGACACGGGCCACAGCAGGGATGCAGCCAGTGGGTACCTGGCCACCTACGACTTCTCCCTGCTGACCCATTCGGCCGGACGGGGCCCGTGGCAGGACCGGCCGCTCGCCGAGCTGTCGTTCACCGTGTTCGACACCGAGACCACGGGTCTGCAACCCCAACACGGCGACGAGATCATCTCGATCGGCGCCATTCGGATCGTCAACGGCAAGCTGCTGCGCCGGGAGACCTTCGACCAGCTCATCGACCCACGGCGCAGCGTGCCGCAGGCGTCGGTGGACATCCACGGCATCCGGCCCGAGCTGCTGGTCGGTCAGCCCACGATCGAGGAGGTCCTGCCGGCCTTCGCCGCCTTCGCCGAGGAGACGGTCCTGGTCGGCCACAACGTCGCCTTCGACCTGCAGTTCCTCGCCCGCCGACCGCAGGGAGCCGCCGCGCTGCTGGCCCTGCCGGTGCTGGACACCCTGCTGCTGTCCCCGGTGGTCCATCCCGAGGTCGACCGACACGCCCTGGAGGACATCGCCGGGCGGCTCGGCATCAACGTGATCGGTCGGCACACCGCGCTCGGCGACGCCCTGGTCACCGGCGAGGTGTTCCTGGCCCTGATCCAGCTGCTGGCCGATCGAGGGATCACCACCGTCGCCGAGGCCCAGGACGCGGCCCGGCGCACCTACCAGGCCAAGGTCAGCGAGACGCTCTACGCGAAGAACTGACTCGCCGGACCGCTCGGCGCACCAGAGGGACCGACCATGTCACGCGAACAACGGCCCCTTGGCATGAACCGCCGAAAGCCCCCATTCTGGCTCTGTTCGTCGCATTCCCGATTTTCTGACACCAGGTCTCGGTACCCAGGCCCGTCGAGACGTGACAGTGGACAGGACCTGCGTTTTCGCAGACCGGTCCCCCACGGCTATCCCCGGGCTGAGCCTGCTCGGGTCACCACAACAGCGATCCGAGGACCGTCTCGGTACATCGGTCGCGCAACTGGGAGATGTTCGTATGACACAGGATTCCTCAGGCGGTGGACCCGCCCCGCTCCCCGACGAGATGGTGCATCGGCTGGAAGCGCTTGCTGCCAAGCGGTTTCGCATCGGCGTCCTGCTCACCCTGGGCGTGCTCGTCGTGTACTTCGGCTTCATCCTCCTGGTGGCCTTCAACAAGGAGGGTCTCGCCACCATCCTGACCGACGGGCTCAGCGTGGGCATCCTGCTCGGCGTCCTGGTCATCCTGGCCACCTGGATCCTGACCTGGACCTACGTGGCCTGGGCCAACCGCGTGTACGAACCCGAGATCGCCAAGATCAAGGGGATGAGCGAACGATGACCTCCACAGCCACCACCGCCCTCGGCGAGCCGACGGCGCTGGCGATCGTCTTCTTCATCCTGTTCATCGTCGGCGCGCTGGGCATCAGCACCTGGGCCGCGCGCCGGACCAAGAGCGCCGAGCAGTTCTACGCCGCCGGTGGCCAGATCACCGGCACCCAGAACGGCATCGCGCTGGCCGGTGACTACATGAGCGCGGCGAGCTTCCTCGGCATCGCCGGGCTGGTGGCCCTGAACGGCTTCGACGGTCTGATCTACTCGGTGGGCTGGCTGGTCGGCTGGCCGATCGTGCTGTTCCTGATCGCCGAGCCGCTGCGCAACCTCGGCAAGTACACCTTCACCGACGTGATCTCGTTCCGGATGCGGCAGACGCCGGTCCGGGTGGCCGCGGCGATCGGCACCCTGTCGGTCGTCGTCTTCTACCTCATCGCCCAGATGGTCGGCGCCGGCTCGTTGATCAAGCTGCTGTTCGGGATCGACTACTCGCTCGCCGTGATCATCGTCGGCAGCGTGATGATCGGCATCCTGCTGCTCGGCGGCATGGTGGCCACCACCTGGGTGCAGATCATCAAGGCGACGCTGCTGCTGGGTGGAGCCACCCTGCTGGCGATCCTGGTGCTGTCCAAGTACGGGTTCAACCCGTTGCGGCTGTTCCAGGAGGCCTCCGAGGTCGGCGGCGGTGAGGCCCTGCTCGGGCCGGGCGACAAGGTGGTGACCGGTAGCTGGGACGCCATCTCGCTCGGTCTGGCCCTGATGTTCGGTACCGCAGGGCTGCCGCACATCCTGATGCGGTTCTACACCGTGCCGGACACCCAGGCCGCCCGGAAGTCGGTCAACATCGCCACCTTCCTGATCGGCTGCTTCTACCTGCTGACCTTCATCCTCGGCTTCGGCGCGATGGGCCTGGTCGGCAGGGACACCATCGTGTCGGTGGAGAAGGGCGGCAACATGTCGGCCCCGCTTCTTGCCCAGGAGATCGGCGGGGACGCCTTCCTCGGGTTCATCGCCGCGGTGGCCTTCGCCACCATCCTGGCCGTGGTGGCCGGGCTGACCCTGGCCGGCGCCGCGGCGCTGTCCCACGACCTGTGGGTCAACGTCGTCCGACACGGCTCAGCGCCCGAACGCGAACAGCTGAGCGTCGCTCGGATCGCGACCGTCCTGATGGGGATCGCGGCCGTGCTGCTCGGCATCCTGCTCGAGGGGCAGAACGTGGCGTTCATGGTCGGGCTGGCGTTCGCCGTGGCGGCGAGCGGCAACTTCCCCGCCCTGCTGCTGGCCCTGTACTGGCGCCGACTGACCACCTGGGGAACCGTCGCGGCGATCCTGGTTGGCACCATCTCGGCCTTGGTGCTGATCTGGATCTCGCCGACGGTCTGGGTCGACGTACTCGGCAACGAGGAGGCGATCTTCCCGCTGAAGAACCCCGCCCTGGTCTCGATGAGCCTGGCGTTCGCCTCGGCCATCGTGGTCTCCCTGCTCGGCAAGGAGACGCGCGCGGTGGAGAGGTTCCTCGAGGCCGAACGGCAGATCCACCTCGGTGCCGCCATCAAGCCGGCGGTGGACGCGAGCAAGCCCGCACTGCCCATGGAGCGCTGAGACCGGCGCCCCCGCGGCTGGGTCCGGACGACGGGGTCCGGACCCGGCCGCGGCTCGTACACTCGGTGGATGAGCCTGACCACCTCCGCGCCGTCCGACCTGGTGCTGGACCGGGCTCGGGACATCGTCTCCGTCCGGAACCTGGACGACGGCGCGCTACGGCGCTGGCTGCACGGCCTGCCCGGTGTGGACGAGGTGGGGGCGAACGCCCGAGCTGCGGCGCTGTCCACCCGTTCGATCAAGAACGAGAGCAAGGCGTGGGCGCTGGACACGTGTGTCCGGATGGTCGACCTGACCACCCTGGAGGGCGCCGACACCGCGGGCACGGTGCGCACCCTGTGCGCCAAGGCCCGCCGTCCCGACCCGGACGACCCACACTGCCCCACGGTGGCCGCCGTGTGCGTCTACAACGACCTGGTGCCCGTGGCCAAGCAGGCCCTGGCCGGGACCGACATCAAGGTGGCTGCGGTGAGCACCGCCTTCCCGAGTGGGCGGGCGAGCCTGCCGGTGAAGCTGGCCGACACCCGCGACGCCGTGGCCGCCGGGGCCGACGAGATCGACATGGTGATCGACCGCGGGGCGTTCTTGTCCGGATCGTTCGCGCAGGTCTTCTCCGAGATCGTCGCGGTGCGCGAGGTGTGTCACGAGGCCGTGGAGTCCCACGGCCGGCCGGCGCACCTGAAGGTGATCCTGGAGACCGGCGAGCTGGTGTCCTACGACAACATCCGCCGGGCCTCCTGGCTGGCCATGCTGGCCGGCGCAGACTTCATCAAGACCTCGACCGGCAAGGTCTCCCCCGCCGCCACCCTGCCGGTCACCCTGGTGATGCTGGAGGCGGTCCGGGACTGGTTCGCCCTGACCGGCGACGTGATCGGGGTCAAGTCGGCCGGCGGGATCCGGACGGCGAAGGACGCCATCCGGTACCTGGTCACCGTCAACGAGACCGTCGGTCCGGACTGGCTGGACCCCGACCGGTTCCGGTTCGGGGCCTCCTCGCTGCTCAACGACGTCCTGCTGCAGCGGCGGCGGATGCGGCTGGGGGTCTACGCGGGAACGGACTACCTGACCCTGTCCTGAGGTCAGGCAACGGCGAAGAATCATCGTCAGCTACCCGGGCACCCGAGTCGTCGACGACCCGGCAGCTGACGCCCGACCGGCGTCCCGGTCGGCGAGCCGGGCGAGCAACGCGGGATACCGTGCCACGGACAGGAGGAGGGCGCCGCGGATGAGGACGCAGGTCGAGTTCCGGTCGTTGCAGTTGCCGGCCGAGACGGGCGAGGAGCAGCGGGACATCCTGGAGGCGGACCCGGAGATCCACGACATCGTGTGGACGGAGGCCTGACGTGGCTGACCGGGTACCGGCGCCGGACCGGGCTGCGCAGGCATGACACCGTCCCCGAAACGGCTTGTCGCCCAGTGGGATCGGCGAGCGTCAACCTACGACGCGGCGATGGCCCGCATTGACGGGCGGTTCCTCGCCGACAGCCGGCGATGGGTCTGCGGGCGGGCCCGCGGGACCACGCTCGAGGTCGCGGTCGGCACCGGCGCGAACCTGCCGTACTACGACGACTCGATCGCTCTGACCGCCGTCGACTGGAGCGAGGAGATGCTGGCCATGGCCGCCCGCCAGGCGCAGCGCCTGGGCCGCGCCGTCGACCTGCGGCAGGCTGATGCCATGGCTCTACCGTTCCCGTCGGCGGGCTTCGACACGGTGGTCTGCACGTTCTCGTGCTGTGGCATCCCCGACGAGCGGGCGGCGCTGGCCGAGGCGGTCCGGGTACTCCGCCCGAGCGGTGACCTGTTGCTGGCCGACCACGTCGCCGCCTCGTTCTGGCCGCTGCGCGTCGTCCAGCACGTGGTGGACCTGGTCAGCGTGCCAGTGCAGGGCGAGCACTGGACCCGCCGGCCTGCCGCCCTGCTCGGCGAGCTCGGGATGGAGATCGTGGACGCCGAGCGGCTGACCTGGGGAGCGATCGAGCGGGTCCACGCCCGCGCGCCGGGGTAGAACCGGTCCCTGCTACCCCCGCAGTCCCACTGCCATTGCCGCAGTCCCACTGTGCCGACGCTCCAGCAGGTCCACAGTGCACGTTGGAGACCGATAGAGGCTCCGATCCGCCCGCACCACCGCGATCCGACCCCTGCGTTCACCCGGTGAGCAGGTGGTGGTCGGATACCGGGCCGCCGTCCCGCCACGCCTGACATAGGGTGCGCCCATGCCGACGTTCGACTACGCCCCCGCGCCGGAGTCGCGTGCGGTGCTCGACCTGCAGCCGTCCTACGGGCTGTTCATCGGCGGTGAGTTCGTCGAACCCACCGACGGACGGTCGATGAAGACCATCGAGCCCGCCACCGAGGCCGTCCTGGCCGAGGTCGCCGTCGCCGGCGAGGACGATGTGGACGGCGCCGTCCGGGCCGCCCGTCGCGCCTACCGGCGCACCTGGTCGAGGCTGCCGGGCGCCGAGCGGGGCAAGTACCTCTACCGGATCGCCCGGATCATGCAGGAGCGCTCCCGCGAGCTCGCGGTGCTGGAGTCTGTGGACAACGGCAAGCCGATCAAGGAGTCCCGCGACGTCGACGTGCCGCTGGCCGCAGCGCACTTCTTCTACCACGCCGGCTGGGCTGACAAGCTCGAGTGGGCCGGCTTCGGCCCGAACCCGCAGCCGCTCGGCGTGGCCGCCCAGGTCATCCCGTGGAACTTCCCGCTGCTGATGCTCGCCTGGAAGGTCGCCCCGGCGCTGGCCTGCGGCAACACCGTCGTCCTCAAGCCCGCCGAGACCACCCCGTTGACCGCGCTGCTGTTCGCCGACATCTGCCGCCAGGCCGACCTGCCGCCCGGCGTGGTCAACATCATCACCGGCGCCGGACCGACCGGGGCCGCCCTGGTCGCCCATCCGGACGTCGACAAGGTCGCCTTCACCGGCTCCACCGACGTCGGTCGCCAGATCGCCACGGCCGTCGCCGGCTCGCGCAAGAAGGTCACCCTGGAGCTCGGCGGCAAGGCCGCGAACATCGTCTTCGACGACGCACCCGTGGACGAGGCCGTCGAGGGCATCGTCAACGGAATCTTCTTCAACCAGGGCCATGTCTGCTGCGCCGGCTCGCGGCTGCTGGTCCAGGAGTCCGTGGCGCAGGAGGTGGTCGACCGGCTGCACCGGCGGATGGCCACCCTGCGGGTCGGCGACCCGCTCGACAAGAACACCGACGTCGGCGCCATCAACAGCGCCGAGCAGCTCGCGAAGATCACCGAGCTGACGCAGGCCGGCCAGGACGAAGGCGCCGTGCGATGGAGCGCCCCGTGCTCGTTGCCGGACAAGGGGTTCTGGTTCTCCCCCACCGTCTTCACCGACGTCGCCCCGGCGCACCGGATCGCCCGCGAGGAGATCTTCGGCCCGGTGTTGTCGGTGCTCACCTTCCGCACCCCGCAGGAGGCTGTCGCCCGGGCGAACACCACGCCCTACGGCCTGTCCGCGGGGATCTGGACCGAGAAGGGCTCCCGCATCCTGTGGATGGCCGACCGGCTGCGCGCCGGGGTGGTCTGGGCCAACACCTTCAACCGCTTCGACCCTGCCAGCCCGTTCGGCGGCTACAAGGAGTCCGGCTACGGACGCGAGGGCGGCCGGCACGGCCTGGCCGCCTACCTGAAGGGAGTCGGGCTCTGATGGCGCGCACGACCTCGGCCGCCAAGGCGCCGACGGCCCGGACCACCGCCCGGCTCGACGTGCGCAAGACCTACAAGCTCTACATCGGTGGCGCGTTCGGCCGCAGCGAGTCCGCCCGCTCCTATGAGATCCTCGACGCCCGTGGCCGGTTCCTCGCCAACGCCGCCCTGGCCTCCCGCAAGGACGCCCGGGACGCCGTGTCGGCCGCCGCGAAGGCCCAGCCCGGCTGGGCAGCAGCCACCGCCTACAACCGCGGCCAGGTCCTCTATCGGGTCGCCGAGATGCTGCAGGGCCGCCACGCACAGTTCACCGACGAGGTCGCCCGCGCGGAGGGCCTGACCGCGCCCAGAGCCCGGACGGTCGTGGACGCCGCGATCGACCGCTGGGTCCACTACGCCGGCTGGACCGACAAGCTGGCCCAGGTCGCCGGGGCGTTGAACCCGGTCGCCGGGCCCTACTTCAACATCTCGGTGCCCGAACCAACCGGGGTGGTGGCGGTCCTGGCACCACAGCAGTCCTCGCTGCTCGGCCTGGTCTCCACCGTCGCCCCGGTGCTGGTGGCCGGCAACGCCTGCGTCGTCCTGGCGTCCCAGGACCGGCCGCTGCCGGCGATCACCCTGTCTGAGGTGCTGGCCACCTCCGACCTGCCCGGCGGCGTGGTCAACGTGCTCACCGGACACACCGCCGAGGTCGCTCCCTGGTGGGCCTCCCACGAGGGCGTGCACGCCATCGACCTGACCGGCGCGGCCGGTCTCGCCGACGGAGACCTGGACTGGGCCGCGCTGGAGGCTGCCGCCGCGCAGACCCTCAAACGCGTCGTTCGGCCCGAGGCCGACACCGACTGGCAGGGATCGCCTCCCGGCCCGTACCGGGCCCTGGCCTTCACCGAGACCAAGACCGTCTGGCACCCGAAGGGTCGTTGACCGGCCACGTCGTCGGCCCCGCGGTGAGCCAGGGCGGGGCGACGTCCGGCCGCGGCGGGACGCTCGGCCCTGGGCCCGCACCGCGGCCGACGGCAGACTGGTGGCATGGCCTGGTCGACGATGCCGTGGGCGACGTCCGTCGTCGGGGTGTCGACCGGGCCGGCGCGTCCTGCGAACCGTCGGCGCACCCGTGCCCGCGGCCGGTGCCGGTACACCCAGCCCCGAAGCGGGGAACGAGACCACCATGCCAACCTTCGTCGAGGACCGTGCGCACCACACGCTGCCTGAGCACCAGGTCGTTCTCCTGCTGGAGACCGACTCCGAGCGTGGGCTGACCCGGCGCGAGGCCGCCGAGCGCCATGAGCGCCTCGGCCCCAACGTCCTGCCGCCCCCGAGTCGGCGCGGTCCGGTGGCGCGGGTCCTACGGCACGTGCACCACCCACTCGTGTACGTGCTGCTGGTGGCCGCCGGGCTGGCGATCCTCCTGCAGGAGTGGATCGAGGCCGCGGTCATCGTCGCGGTGGTTCTCATCAACGTGATCGTCGGGTTCCTGCAGGAGGAACGCGCCGAGAAGGCGCTGTCGGCGCTGATGGCGATGACGCGCACCGAGGCCACCGTGATCCGCGACGGCCAGCGGCAGCGGATCGACTCCACCGAGCTGGTTCCGGGTGACGTCTGCGTGCTCGAGGCGGGTGACAAGGTGCCGGCCGACCTCCGGCTGCTCGCCGTCCGGGGGCTGGCCACCGACGAGTCGGCGCTGACCGGTGAGTCGATGCCGGTTACCAAGCACAACCTCCTGGTCTCGGAGATGGCCGATCTGGGGGACCGGTCCAACATGGGCTTCTGCGGATCGCTGGTCGTGGCGGGGTACGGCACCGGGGTGGTGGTGGCCACCGGCGGCGACACCGAGCTGGGCCTGATCCACCGTCTCGTCGGGGAGTCCGGGGGGGTGCAGACCCCGCTGACCCGCAAGCTGGCGGCGTTCAGCCGGATGCTGACCGTCCTCATCCTCGCCCTGGCGGCGCTCACCTTGGTCCTCGGGGTCGTCCGGGGGAACGAGGCCGGGGAGATGGTCACTGCGGCCATCGCCCTGGCCGTCGGGGCCATCCCCGAGGGGCTGCCGGCGGCGGTGACGATCATCCTGGCCATCGGTGTCTCCCGGATGGCCCGCCGCAACGCGATCGTCCGGGTGCTGCCCGCCGTGGAGACCCTCGGGGAGACCACCGTCATCTGCAGCGACAAGACCGGCACGCTCACCCAGAACCAGATGACCGTCACCACCGTTGCGACGGCGCCCGCCCGGTTCACCGTGACCGGCAGCGGATACCAGCCCAGGGGGGAGCTGGTGAGCGCCGACGGGACGGCGGCGGATGCGGACGCGTCGGCGGTCGCCGTCGAGGCGCTGCGGGCCGGGGTGCTGTGCAACGACTCGGCGCTGCTGTGCCAGGACGGCGCCTGGGTCGCTGTGGGGGACCCGACGGAGGTCGCCCTACTCACCGCAGGTGCCAAGGTCGGCATCGACCGGGTCCGGCTGGACACGCAGCTGCCGCGCGTCGACGAGGTGCCGTTCTCCGCCGAGACCCAACGGATGGTTACGCTGCACCGCTGCGCGGCGCGGGACGGTGGCCTGGTCGTGGTCAAGGGAGCGGTAGAGGCGCTGCTGCCGCTGTGCCGATCCGCCCGTGGCGCGGCCGGCGGAACGCTGCCGATCGACACCCGGCGGGTCATGGACTCGGTCGAGCAGATGGGACAGCGGGCGTTGCGCGTGCTCGCGCTGGCGTCGGCCGAGGTCCCGGCCGAGATCGACCACCTCGACCAGGACACCGTGGAGCACCTCCCGCTGACCCTGCTCGGGCTGGTCGGCATGCATGATCCGCCGCGCCGGGAAGCCGTCGAGGCGGTCCGCAGCTGCCACCGTGCCGGCATCGAGATCAAGATGATCACCGGCGACCACGCCACGACCGCGCGGGCGATCGCCGCCGAGATCGGGCTGACCCGGGACGGCTCCGAGCCGGTCGTGGTCACCGACGCCGACCTGCGCGGGATGCCCCAGGAGCAGTTCACCCGCACCGCCGGTCAGGCCACCGTCCTGGCCAGGGTGACCCCCGAGCACAAGCTCCGGCTGGTGCAGGCCCTCCAGGCGTCGAACCAGGTGGTCGCCATGACCGGTGACGGCGTCAACGACGCACCGGCGCTGCGCCAGGCCGACATCGGTATCGCCATGGGCCGCAGCGGCACCGAGGTCGCCAAGGACGCCAGCGACATGGTGCTCACCGATGACGACTTCGCCACCGTCGAGGCAGCCGTCGAGGAAGGTCGCGGCGTCTACGACAACATCACCAAGTTCATCACCTGGACCCTGCCGACCAACCTCGGCGAGGGTCTGGTGATTCTCGCCGCGATCCTGCTCAACACCACCCTGCCGGTGCTTCCGGTCCAGGTGCTGTGGATCAACATGACCACGGCCATCGCCCTGGGGCTGATGCTCGTCTTCGAGCCCAAGGAGCCCGGCATCATGAGCCAGCCCCCGCGCCGGCCCGACCAGCCGATCCTGACCAGCGTGCTGGTCCAGCGGATCCTGCTGGTCTCGGTCCTGATGCTCATCGGGGCGTTCGGCCTGTTCCGGTACGAGATGCTGAGCGGGGCCGGTGTCGCCGAGGCCAGGACCGTCGCGGTCAACGTCTTCGTGCTCGTCGAGACCACCTACCTGGTCAACTGCCGGTCCCTGACCAGGTCTGTCCTGCAAGTGGGCCTGTTCAGCAACCCCATGCTGCTCGCCGGAATGGCCGCGATGATCGCCCTGCAGGTCGCGTTCACCTACCTGCCGTTCTTCCACCTGGCGTTCGCCTCGGCCCCGATCGACCTGGCGGCCTGGGCCCGCATCTCCGCCGTGGCCGTCGCGGTGTCGCTCGTCGTGGCTGCGGAGAAGGCGCTCCGGCGGCGGTTGGGGCACGGCGTCGGGGGTCCGGACCGATCCGTCCCCGGGCAGGAACGGCAGCGGCCCGGCGGGTCCGACCAGCTGGCGAGCGGGGCGACATCGGCCGGAGCCGGGTGACGAGCGCTCTCAGCCGATGGCCAGGTGCTCGATGCCCGCCGCGGTCAGTACGGCGCGGTAGCGGTCGCGGTCGGCGTCGTCCACCTCGAGCAGCTCGCGGGCACAGGCCCGGGTGCCGTACCGGCGGAACCCGGTGACCCGCACGTGGATCTGCGGGTCCAGGGAGAGCAGCCAGTGCGCCGTCCGGGTGAGCAGCTCGGCGTCGTCGTTGACGCCCGGCACCAGCAGCAGCCGGACCTCGGTGAGCTTGCCGACCGCCGCGGTCCGGGCCAGGGCCTGCACCGGGCGCCGGTTGCTGTGCCCGGTGAGCACGATGTGCCGCTCGGCATCGATCGACTTCAGGTCGAGCATCACCCCGTCGACCAGCGGCAGCACCCGGTCCCAGACCTCCAGCGGCGCAGCGCCGTTGGAGTCCAGCAGCCGGTCCAGCCGGGATGTGGCGGGGTGCTCGGCCAGGGCCCTCAGCAGCGCGCACAGGAAGTCCGGCTGCTGGGTGGGTTCACCGCCGGTGACGGTCACCCCGGTCAGGAACGGCGCGGCCGCCACGATCGGGGCCAGCACCTGCTCGACGGTGCTCGGCTGCAGGCCGACCGGACGGCTCACGATGGTGTCCGGGTTGTGGCAGGCCAGGCAGTCCCAGCCGCAGCCCTGCAGGAAGACCACGTACCGGCTGCCGGGGCCGTCGACCGCGGAGAACGACACTGTGCCGGCGAGGAACCCCTCGACACCCGGGGCGTCGGCCGGGGCCGACCCCGAACCCTCGGTCTGCTGCACGGCCCTCACCTGCTCGTAGCTGACACCTGCTTGACGACCCGGTCGGCCAAGTGGTGGTTCTCGATCGCCCCGGCGCCGAGGACGGTGCTGGAGTGGCGCGCTCCCTGCGCCGATGCCGCGACGTCCCGCTCGCGGACCAGGAACCCGGTGATCCGCACGAACCCGTTGCCGACCACGTCGAACGTCACGTCGCGCATCCCCTCGGCCAGCGCGCCGCGCAGGACGGCGACCATCGCCTCGGGGTTGTCGGCCACGGTCGGCTCGAACCGGAAGACGTCGCTGATCCCGGCCGGGACGTGCTGATGGTTCGGGGCCACCGCCCGGATGTGGGCGAACAGGTGCGGCTCCCGCCCGACCGGGATCCGCGCCCCGGCGGTCACCCCGACGTCGGAGTCGATGCCGGACTGGGCGTGCAGCACCGGATGACCGCCGGTCGCCGCGCAGTGGGGCAGCTCGACCGTCCCCACCAGCTCGGCCAGCCGGGCCACGATCCGGTGCCCGAGCGCAGTGGCCTGGTCCTGCACCCCGTACCGGCCACCGCCGACCAGCTCCACCGCCTCGGCCAACCCGAAGAACCCGAACATCGCGGTGAAGGCGTCCAGGCTGATCAGACCCTCCCGGGCCAGCCAGTCGTGCTCGAAGAACCGGGCCTGCTCGACCAGGTGCCGGATCCGGGCCGCCATCAGCTCGGCGGTCAGCCGCACGTGCTCGGCCAGCGCGCCGTCCAGCCACGGCTCGAGCGGGATGCCGGCGTCCCGGACACTGGCCGACAGGTCCAGGCGGACCAGGGTGTGCGAGCCACCGCCGAGGGGCA
Source organism: uncultured Actinomycetota bacterium (assembly GCA_963724535.1). Taxonomy (GTDB): domain Bacteria; phylum Actinomycetota; class Actinomycetes; order Actinomycetales; family Kineosporiaceae; genus JADJPO01. The sequence goes on along the minus strand of CAVRVD010000014.1, from coordinate 133,552 downwards.
GGCTGTTGTAGCAGCTCACCACGCCGTACGCCTGGCCGAGGTCGGCGCACATCATCGGGTGGTTGACGTAGTGCGGCTTGCCGTCGGCGCAGGTGGTCGCCACCGCATCGCGCAGCAGGTCGTCCGGGGTGCGCTCGGGGTCGACCCGCAGCGTCAGGTTCGGCACCACCTGGCGCAGCGCCCGGTCCACGCGCAGCAACGACCGGACGACGCGGCCGTCGTCCGGACCCAGGTTGGCGTGCACGAACGCGTCCGGCAGGGTCCGGTCGACCAGGGTCCAGAACCGGGACAGCCGCGCGTCCAGCTGCTCGTCGCCGATCGCCTCCGGGCCGCTCACGAACGGCTCCAGCAGCCGGTCGAGGTCGCCCAGGTAGACCGGGTAGCCCGTGATCGACGGAACGTTCGGGTACATCGCGAGCAGGAAGGTCAGCGCGTCGTCCACGCTCTGCGGCGCCTCCAGCTCAAGGTGCTCACTGCCGCGGGACAGGGCGCGGGCGTAGTCGGGCAGCAGGTACCGGGGCCGGTACGGGGCATGACCCTCGCCCATGTCGTGGACGACACCCTTGGCCTGGGCGGCCTCGCACGCCGCGCTGACCGCGGGCCGGGGCAAGGCGTTCTCGGCCAGCATCGCCAGGCGCTGAACCCGCTGTCGGTAGGTGAGCGCGGGGTCGGCGATCGCGGCCTGCACGAGCTGGGTGAACTCGGGCATCTCCATGCCGTCAGGGTAGGTCGACGACGAGGCCCGGACCAGGGACCAGCGAGCCCTCAGGGCGCCCCGAGCGCGGCGTAGCGCGGCTTGACGACCTCCTCGATGAGGTCGAGCCGCTCGTCGAACGGGATGAACGCGCTCTTCAGCGCGTTCACGGTCACCCAGCGCAGGTCGGTCAGGCTCCAGCCGGCCCGCTCGACCAGCAGCTGCATCTCCCTGGTCATCGTGGTGCCGGACATCAGCCGGTTGTCGGTGTTCAGGGTGACCCGGAACCGCAGGTCCTTCAGCAGCGTGATCGGGTGCTCGGCGACGGACCGCACGGCGCCGGTCTGCACGTTGGACGACGGGCACATCTCCAGCGGGATCCGGGAGTCACGCACCCACGCGGCGAGGCCTCCCATCGCCACGTTGGGCCGCCCGTGCGCGTCGACGCCGGCCAGCCGGTCGATGTCGTCGACGATGCGCACCCCGTGCCCGAGCCGGTCGGTGCCGCAGACCTGCACCGCCTCCCAGATGCTGGCCAGCCCGAACGCCTCACCGGCGTGGATGGTGACGTGGAAGTTCTCCCGGTGCAGGTACTCGAAGGCGTCCAGGTGCCGCGACGGCGGGAACCCAGCCTCCGCGCCGGCGATGTCGAAGCCGACCACACCCTCATCCCGGTGCCGCACCGCCAGCTCGGCGATCTCCATCGCCCGGGCCGCGTGCCGCATGGCGGTCAGCAGCGTGCCCACCCGGATCGCGCGGCCACCCCGGGCAGCCTCGTGACAGCCCTGCGCGAACCCCTCCTGCACCGCCAGGACCACCTGGTCCAGGCTCAGCCCCCGCTCCAGATGCTGTTCGGGGGCGTAGCGCACCTCGGCGTAGACCACGCCGTCCGCGGCCAGGTCCACGGCGCACTCCCGGGCCACCCGGACCAGGTCGTCGTGGCGTTGCATCACCGCGACGGTGTGGGCGAACGTCTCCAGGTAGGACACCAGCGAGCCGGAGTCGGCCTGGGTACGGAACCAGGCGTCAAGCAGGTCGCAGGTCGCGGCGGGCAACGGGTGGCCGATCTCGTCGGCGATCTCCAGCACGGTGGCGGCGCGGACCCCGCCGTCCAGGTGGTCGTGCAGCAGGACCTTGGGCGCGGCGGCGATTGCGTCGGCGATCGGGATGGCCATGGCGCGAGCGTATCCACGACCACGCGCGCAGCACGTGTGGCGGGCCGCAGCGAGCACACCCGCCGTTTCGACGGCGTTCGCGGCACGCACACCTGCCGGTGCTAGGTTCGCCCGGGTGGACGTGCTGATCGACCCCGACAGGTTGCTCCGTCGCCTCGACGACCCCGCCCTGGTGCTGCTCGACGTGCGATGGGCGCTGGGGCGCACCGACGGCCACGAGGAGTACCTGGCCGGGCACCTGCCCGGTGCCGTGTACGTCGACCTCGACCAGGAGCTCGCCGGCACTCCCTCCCCGGCCGCCGGCCGGCACCCGCTGCCGGACGCCGCCGTCCTGCAGGCCGCCGCCCGACGCTGGGGCGTCCGGGCCGGCAGCCACGTCGTCGTCTACGACGACTGGGGGTCGATGGCCGCGGCCCGCGCCTGGTGGCTGCTGCGCTGGGCGGGCCTGAGCCGGGTGCAGATCCTGGACGGCGCGCTGGGCGCCTGGCGGGAGGCCGGACACCCGCTGGCCACCGGTGAGTCGACCGCGTCGCCCGGCGACGTCGTGCTGACGACCGGACAGCTGCCGGTCGTCAACGCCGACCAGGTGGCCGCGCTGGCCGGCCACGGCACCGGGGGCGCCCTGGTGCTGGACGCCCGGGCGGGCGAGCGCTTCCGCGGCGAGGTCGAGCCGATCGACCCGAGGCCCGGACACATCCCCGGATCGGTGAGTGCCCCCACCACCGACACCCTCGGCCCGGACGGCGCCTTCCTGCCGGCCGGCGAGCTGCGCCGACGCTTCGCGGAGCTGGGCATCGCTCCGGACGTCGAGGTGGCCGTCTACTGCGGGTCCGGGGTGACCGCGGCGCACGAGATCGCTGCCCTGACGATCGCCGGGTTCGAGGCCGCGCTCTACGCCGGGTCGTGGTCCCAGTGGTGCCAGGACCCAGAACGTCCGGCGGCCCTGGGTGGACCGTCGCGACAACGCCGGACCGGATAGGGGATCCACCTGCGCGAACCCCGTCGGACCCGAGCTCAACCGGTGATGGCCAGCAGCACCCCGGCCACGGTGACCAGCACTGCGACGGCGGCCGTGGCCAGCAGCCGCCGCCACGGGGAGGGCAAGACACCCGTCAGGCCGGGCTGCGCACGGGTGGAGGCCACGCCCGCGGCCCCGGCCGCGGTCGCGGTGCACAGCGCAGTCACCGCCACCAGGACCACAGACCCCCGGTGCGCCGCCGCCAGCACCGAGACACCGCCGATCAGCGAGCCGGCGATCCCGGTGCGCTGCCAGGCCAGGGCGGTGCGCTCCGGCTGCAGCCCCGGGTCGCGCACCCTCAGCCCTTTCGGACGGTGAGGACCACGGCGGCGAGCCCGACCGAGGCCACCACGATCGCCCCGGCCACCCAGGGCAGCGCGACCGGGGCGGGCAACGCCCGGTCGGTGCGCAGCGCGAGCTCGCGGCGCCGCCACCCGAGCACCGCGGAGACCGCGAGCCACCCGCCGAGCAGGCACATCACGGCCGCCCCGACGTCCACCAGCCGGGACAGATCGGCGATCCGGGCCACTGAGGTGAGCCCCACTCCCCCGGCGACCAGGGCCAGCGCGGTGCGCACCCAGGCCAGCGCCGTCCGCTCGTTGGCCATCGAGAACCGCGGGTCGGGCTCGGCGCCCTGCCCGTAGACCGACACCGGACGGCGGGTGGCCGGGGTGTTGCGTGGGGGCTGCGCCTGGTCGGGCTTCTCCTCGGACATCGGGTGCCTCGGCTCAGGCGATCCGGTCGATGACCAGCGGCCCGTCTCCTGGCCGGGACCCCTCGGGAGCGATCTGCCAGGCATGGTCCAGGTCGCGCAGCGCCGCCTCGAACGCCGCCGGGGTGTCGGTGTGCAGGGTCAGCAGCGGTTCACCGGCCCGCACTGCCGCACCCGGCTTGGCGTGCATCTCGATCCCCGCGCCGGCCTGCACCGGGTCCTCCTTGCGGGCGCGCCCCGCGCCGAGCCGCCAGGCGGCCATCCCGACCTTGAGCGCGTCCAGGGCGACCAGGACGCCGTCCGCCGGGGCGGCCACCACGTGCTGCTCGCGAGCGGTCGGCAGCGCAGCGTCCACGTCACCGCCCTGGGCAGCGATCATGCGGCGCCAGGTGTCCATCGCCCGCCCATCGGCCAGCGCCGGCGCCGGGTCGACGTCGGCCAAACCCGCCCCGGCAAGCATCTCGGCGGCCAGCGCGAGGGTCAGCTCGACCACGTCCGGCGGCCCGCCGCCGGACAGTACCTCGAGCGCCTCGCGCACCTCCAGGGCGTTGCCCGCGGTCAGACCGAGCGGGGTGGACATGTCGGTGAGCAGGGCCACCGTGCGCACCCCAGCGTCGGTGCCCAGGTCGACCATGGTCCGGGCCAGCTCGCGCGCCGCGTCCTCGGTCTTCATGAACGCCCCGGAGCCGACCTTGACGTCGAGCACCAGCGCCCCGGTGCCCTCAGCGATCTTCTTGCTCATGATCGAGCTGGCGATCAGAGGGATCGCCTCGACCGTGGCAGTGACGTCGCGCAAGGCGTAGAGCTTGCGGTCGGCCGGCGCCAGCCCGGAGCCCGCGGCACAGATCACCGCGCCGACCTCGCGCAGCTGGGCGAGCATCTCGGTGTTCGACAGGCTCGCCCGCCAGCCGGGGATCGACTCGAGCTTGTCCAGGGTGCCGCCGGTGTGTCCGAGGCCCCGGCCGGACAGCTGCGGGACCGCGACCCCGAAACTGGCCACCAGCGGCGCCAACGGCAGGGTGATCTTGTCGCCCACCCCGCCGGTGGAGTGTTTGTCGGTGGTGGCCTTGCCGAGGTCGGCGAAGTCCATCCGCTCCCCGGAGGCGATCATCGCCGCCGTCCAGCGGGCGATCTCGCGCCGGGACATGCCGTTGAGCAGGATCGACATCGCCAGCGCCGCCATCTGCTCGTCGGCGACCGCGCCGCGGGTGTAGGCGTCGATGACCCAGTCGATCTGGGCGTCGCTCAGCTCGAACCGGTCGCGCTTGGCCGCGATGACGTCGACCGCGGCGAACGGTTCGCTGCCTGCCATGTGCTGTCGCCTCCCACTGCCGCGCGCGGACCTGACGATCGATGGTGCCGACTGACGATGATGCCTGCCGGCGACGGTAGCCGGTCACCGTTCCGCGCTCGGCGTAGGATCGCCGGACCGGTTCGGCGTGGAGGTCACCCGAGTCAGGGTCGAGGCCGGCTGAGGTCGTCCGGGCCGAACGCGTCGGGGAGCACCTCGGCGAGCCTGACGACGCCGCGCGCGGTCTCCAGCTCCAGGTCGGCCCCGCCGGCCTCGAACAGCAGCTGCCGGCACCGCCCGCACGGCATCAGCGGCTCGCCGTCCCCACCCACGATGCTGACCGCGACCAGGCGGCCGCCGCCGGTGGCGTGCAGGGCCGACACCAGACCGCACTCGGCGCACAGACCCAGCCCGTACGAGGCATTCTCGACGTTGCAGCCGGTGACCACCCGGGTCTGCCCGGCGACGTCCCGGGCCAAGCCCGCAGCACCGACCGGGAAGGAGCTGTACGGCGCATAGGCGCCCCGCATGGCCGCGCGGGCGGCGGAGCGCAGCGCCGTCCAGTCGATGTCCACCTCACCCACGAGGGCGAGGCTACTCGGCGGCTGGCTAGGTGGCCGTCCCCTTGCGATAGGTCAACCCGTCGGCCGCGGGCATGCGTAGTCGCTGGCTGGCCAGGGCGAGCACCAGCAGCGTGGTCACGTACGGGGTGGCGGTGGTGAACTGCTGCGGGACGGTGTCGGTGGCCAGGTAGACCACCAGCAGGCCGACGGCCAGCACCAGGGTGACGATGCCGGTCCGCCGGGTACCGCTGACCAGCAGGTAGACGCCGAAGACGGCCAACCCCATCGCCAGCGCCAGGAACAGCGCGTGCACGCTGGTCTCACCCTGGCGCAGCTGCAGGGCGTCGGTGAAGCCGAACAGCCCGGCGCCGACCGCGAGACCGCCCGGCCGCCAGTTGCCGAAGATCATCGCGGCCAGGCCGATGAAGCCCCGGCCACCGGTCTGGCCCTCGCGGTAGAAGTTGGAGGCGACCAGAGCCAGGAACGCCCCGCCGAGCCCGGCCAGCCCGCCGGAGATCACCACGCCCAGGTACTTGTACAGGTAGACGTTGACCCCGAGCGACTCCGCCGCGTACGGGTTCTCCCCGCACGAGCGCAGCCGCAGCCCGAACTTGGTGCGCCACAGCGCGTAGATCGAGGCCGGGATCAGGGCCAGGGCGAGCACGGTCACCCAGGACACGCCGGTGACCAGGCCGCCGAGGATCCCGGCGGCGTCGGAGACGAGGAAGATGTCCTGGTTCTCCACCGATCTCAGCCCATCGGACAGCAGCGGCACCGTGAACGTGTCCGGCTGGGTGACCTGCGGGCTCTGGGTCACCCCGCCGCCCGCCTTCTCGGTGAAGATCAGCGAGGACAGGAACCGGGCCACCCCCGGCCCGAGCAGGTTGATGGCCACCCCCGAGACGATGTGATCCACCCCGAAGGTGACCGTCGCCACCGCGTGCAGCAGACCACCGAGGCCCCCACCGAGGATCCCGGCGACCACCCCGGCCCAGGGCCCGAACTCCAGGGCGGCGTAGGCGGCCGACCAGGTGCCGAGCACCATCATCCCTTCGAGACCGATGTTCACCACGCCTGCGCGCTCCGACCACAGGCCGCCCAGACCGGCGAGCAGGATCGGCACTGCCAGGCGCAGCGCCGCACCTGCGGTGCCGGACGAGGTCAGGTCGTCGGCGCCGGTGATGGCCCTGGTCACCGACAGGACGGCGAGCACGGCGACCGCAAGGGTCAGCGCCCGCACCAGAGTGCTGCCGGTGGTGGAGCGGCGCGGCGACGGTGCCGCCTGCTCACGGGTCGGGGTCTGCACGCTCATCACGCCACCCCCGCCGGCTCGGCGGGCGTGGCCGGCCCGGGGGGTGGCCCGGACGGCGGATCGGCCGAGGACAGCTGGCTGGCCACTCGGCGCTGCTCGGCCGCGACCCGCCAGCGCCGGACCACCTCGTAGGCCACGACCACGGCCAGCACGATGATGCCCTGCATGATCGTCACGATCTCCTTGGGGATGCCCTCCAGGTCCAGGATGATGCTGGAGACGTCCAGGAATCCCCACAGCAGCGCGGCGAAGACGATGCCGAACGGGTTGTTCCGCCCGAGCAGGGCGATGGCGATGCCGGTGAAGCCGATGCCGGCCGGGAAGTCCTGCCCGTAGGAGTGCGACTCGCCGAGCAGCAATGGCATGCCCACCAGCCCGGCGATGCCCCCGGAGAGCAGCATCGAGGCGACCACCATTCTCTTCACGTCCACCCCCGAGGCCACGGCCGCCGGCACGGACATCCCGGTGGCCCGCAGGTCGAACCCGAACCGGGTCCGGCTGAGCACGAACCAGTACAGGACGCCGACCAGCCCGGAGACGACGATGAAGCCGTACACGGTGCCGCCGGAGGTCGAGAACCCGGGGAACCAGGCCGACTCCGCCATCCGCGGCGTCCGGACGATGTTGTTCTCCAGCTCGGCGAACACCGCGGGGGTGAGCATCCACGCCACCAGGGCCCCGGCGATGTAGTTGAGCATGATCGTCGAGATCACCTCGTTGACACCGCGGTAGACCTTGAGCAGCCCGGCGATGCCGGCCCAGAACGCGCCGACGACCACGCCGACCAGCACCACCAGGCCGATGTGCAGCGGTTTGGGCAGGGTCACCGAGGCGCCGACCACGGCGGCACACATCGCCGCCAGTCGGTACTGCCCGTCCACGCCGATGTTGAACAGGTTCATCCGGAACCCGATCGCGACGGCGAGGGCAGACAGATAGTAGGCGGCGGACTTGTTGAGGATGTTCACCATGTTCGAGGCCTGGGTGCCGAAGTCCCACATCGCGGTGAAGGCTGTCAGCGGGGCGTGCCCGGCGATCAGCAGCACCAGCGAGGACAGGCCGACGGCGACCCCGAACGCCATCACCGGCGCCACCATTGCCATCAGGATCCGGCGAGGATCCAGCCGTGCAGACAGGCCGGACATCAGGCTGCTCCCTCCGCTCGCGCCCCAGCCCCGGTCATCGCCGAGCCGAGCTCCTCCGGGGTGACCGTGGTCGGGTCGGCCTCGGCGACCAGCCGGCCGCGCAGGATGACCCGCAGCGTGTCCGACAGGCCGATCAGCTCGTCGAGGTCCGCGCTGATCAGCAGCACCGCCAGCCCCTCGGCCCGGGCATGGCGCAGGTGGTCCCAGATGGCCGCCTGCGCACCGACGTCCACCCCGCGCGTCGGGTGGGCGGCCAGCAGCAGCGTGGCGTGGGTGCTCATCTCCCGGCCCACGATCAGCTTCTGCTGGTTGCCACCGGACAGCGCCGAGGCGGTCACGTCGATGGACGGCGTGCGCACGTCGTAGAGCTGCACGATCCGCTCGGTGTCGGTGCGGGCGTGCCGGCGGTCGATCAGCCCACGCCGGGCGTTGGGCTCGGTGGTCTGGTGACCCAACACCCGGTTCTCCCACAGCGGCGCCTCGAGCAGCAGGCCCTGGCGGATCCGGTCCTCGGGGATGAACGCGATCCCGTCCTCGCGGCGCTTGCGGGTGTCGAGGGCGGAGATGTCAGTGCCCTCCAGCAGCACCTGGCCGGCTGCCCGGCGGATCCCCATGATCGCCTCGACCAGCTCGGCCTGCCCGTTGCCCTCGACGCCGGCGATGCCCAGCACCTCACCGGCGTGGATGGTGAAGCTGACGTCGTCGACGACGGCACGGCCATCGGCGTCGGTGACGGTCAGGCCGGCGACCTGCAGCACCGGGCGGTCGGTGACGGTCGACTCGGTGGTCTGCGGCGAGGGCAGCTCGCTGCCCACCATCAGCTCGGCGAGCTTGGACGGGGTCACCTCGCTGGGCAGCACGGTCGCCACCGTGGTGCCGCGTCGGATCACGGTGATGCCGTCGGCGACCCGGAGCACCTCGTCGAGCTTGTGCGAGATGAACACCACGGTCAGGCCCTCGGCCTTGAGCTCGGCCAAGGCCTCGAACAGCTCCTCGACCTCCTGCGGCACCAGGACGGCGGTGGGCTCGTCCAGGATCAGGATCTTCGCCCCGCGGTAGAGCACCTTGAGGATCTCCACCCGCTGGCGCTGGCCGACGCCGAGGTCCTGGACCAGCGGGTCGGGGTCGACGTCCAGCCCGTACCGGTCGGAGATCTCGATGATCCGCGACCGGGCGGCGTCCAGGTCGAGCGAGAACATCGACCCCGGCTCGCTGCCCAGGACGATGTTCTCCAGCACGGTGAAGTTGTCCGCCAGCTTGAAGTGCTGGTGGACCATGCCGATCCCGGCGTCGATGGCGTCCGAGGGGCTGTGGAAGGTGCGCGGTGCACCGTCGACCTCGATGGTGCCCTCGTCGGGCTTCTGCATCCCATAGAGGATCTTCATCAGCGTCGACTTGCCGGCTCCGTTCTCACCGACCAACGCGTGCACCGTGCCCTTGGGCACGGTCACGGTGATGTCCCTGTTGGCCACCACCCCAGGGAACCGTTTGGTGATCCCGGTCAGGCGTACCGCGGGCGGTGCGTCCGTGCCCTGCGCCTGGCTGGATGCCATCTGCCGTCCTCCTCACTGAGAACCGCCGACCGACCTGCTGTCGAGCGTGCCGGGACGCGCCCCACCGGACGCCCCGGAACAGGCCGACGGGCCCGGGGGAACGCTAGCGCCCCCGGGCCCGTCAGCCCTGCAAACTGCGGTGATCCGACCAGGGTCCGGTCAGCTCTTGGTGTCTGGAACGGTGATCTTCCCGTCGATGATCTGCTGCTTGTAGTCCTCAAGCTTGTCCTTGATGTCGTCGACCCCACCGCCGGAGTCGGAGTAGCCGACGCCGTCCTTCTTGAGGTCGAAGACCTGGACGCCCGCCAGCGGGCTGCCGTCCTGGACCGACTTGATGAAGTCGTACACCGCGACGTCGACCCGCTTCAGCATCGAGGTCATGATCACCGGCTTGAGGTCGGCGGAGGCGCTCTCGTACTGGTCGCTGTCGACCCCGATGGCCAGCTTGCCCTTGGCCTTGGCGGACTGGAACACACCGGTCCCGGAGCCGCCCGCGGCGTGGTAGATCACGTCGGCGCCGGCGTCGTACATGCCGTTGGCCGCCTCGGCGCCGGCCGCGGGGTCGTTGAAGCCCTTGCAGTCCGGAGGGTTGGAGATGTACTTACTCTGGATCTTGATGGCCGGGTTGACCTCCTTGGCGCCGGCCACGTAGCCCGCCTCGAACTTCTCGATCAGCGAGATCGTGCAGCCGCCGATGAAGCCGATGTTGCCGCTGGTCGACTTCAGCGCCGCGGCGGCACCGACCAGGTAGGAGCCCTCGTGCTCGGCGAAGGTCAGGCCGGTGACGTTGGGCGCGCCCTCGACGACCGAGTCGACGATCGCGAAGCTGGTTTCCGGGAACTTCGGGGCCACCTTGCCGAGCGACTCGCCGTACAGGAAGCCGACCGCGATGACCGGGTTGTACCCGCCCTGGGCGAGCAGCGTGAGCCGCGCCTCCTTGTCGGCATCGGTCTCACTGGGGTTCGCGGACAGCTCCTTGAAGTCGATCCCCAGATCGGTCTTGGCCTTGTCGAGGCCGGCCGCCGCGGAGTCGTTGAACGACTTGTCGCCGCGACCGCCGATATCGTAGGCCAGGCCGACCTTCAGCTGCTCGCCGCCGGCGGAGGCGCTGCCCTCGCCGGTGGGCGTGGTGGCGGTATCGCTGTCACCGCCACAGGCGGCGAGGGCCATGGAGGCCGCGGCCAGTGCCGCGACGAGGGTGCTCACCCGACGCAAGGGTGTTCTCCGTTCTGTGGGGTACTGCTCTGTGGGCTACTGCTTCTGCTCGATCGGCCCGGTGGATCATGCGCCCCCGGGGGGGTGCCAGGCCATGACTGTGCACCCTAGCCGGTCAACCCCACGCCGATGTCGTGGGTCGCCGCGGTGGTACCGAACCGTGATCCGGTCTTCACCTGGACATGATCCGGCTCAGGATCCTCGACGCAGGTCCCGCAGGGAGACGGCGGTGAGCACCCGGGCACCGATGGTGATCGCGCGCTCGTCGATGACCAGGTCGCCCTGGTGCAGGTCGTAGGTGCGCCCGCCGGGGGTCCGTGTGCCCAGGCGCATCATCGCCCCGGGCACCTTCTCCAGCATCCAGGCGAAGTCCTCCCCGCCCAGGCTCTGCTGAGCCAGCACCACGCTGCCCTCACCGAGCTCGGCCAGCACCGCCTCCTCGACGGTCAGTACGCAGTCCGGGTCGTTGACCGTCGGCGGCACGCCCCGGGTGTGCTCGACCTCGGCACGCAGCCCGTAGGGCCGGACCACCTCGTGGACGACGTCGGTGACCAGCGACCCCGCGTGCGCCCACACGGTGGTGTCCAGGCAGCGCAGGGTGCCGGCCAGCTCCCCCGTGCGCGGGATGGCATTGGGAGCGCCCCCGGCAGCGACGCGTCCCCACACCATCGCGATCCCCGCGCGCGGGTCCAGGCGGCGGGACAGGATCGCCGGAACCTGGATCGCCACCTGGGCCAGGGCGAAGACCAGGTCGCCGGTGACGTGCGGGCGCGACGTGTGGCCGCCGTCCCCGAACAGACGCACCACGATCGCGTCGGAGGCCGACGTGATCGGTCCGCCGCGCACCCCCACCTGGCCGACGTCCCGACTCGGGTCGCAGTGCAGCGCGTAGGCGCGCTCGACGCCGTCCAGCCCGCCGTTGGCGATCACGGTGAGCGCTCCGCCGGGCTGCACCTCCTCGGCCGGCTGGAAGATCAGCCGGACCAGACCCGGCAGCCGCCCGGCGGCGTCCAGCTCGGCCAGGACCAACCCGGCGGCGAGCACCGCAGTGGTGTGCACGTCGTGCCCGCACGCGTGGCTGACGCCCTCGACCGTCGAGGCGAACGGCACGTCACTGGTCTCCGGCAGCGGCAACGCGTCGAGGTCGGCGCGCAGCGCGATGGTGTGGCCCCGTGGGTCACCGATGTCGCAGACCAGACCGGTGCCCGGCAGCAGCTGCGGCTCCAGGCCGGCGCGGGTCAGCCGCTCGGCGACCCGCTGAGTGGTCCGGTACTCGGCGTAGCCGATCTCCGGGTGGGCGTGCAGGTCACGTCGAAACGCGACGAGCCCCCCGGTCAGGGGCTCGATCAGCGAGGTCAGGTTGAGATCGTCCACGTCCATGCCAGGTTAGCCCAGCGCCCCGCGGCGGTGTGGCGTGCTTCACCGCGCCGAGGCCTCACCCGTTCGGGCGAATCCCCTCTCGTCCTGGACCACTCACACCGAGGTGATGCAGGAGCAGGACCACTCACCACTACCCGGCCGGCAGCACCCCTCGACCATTCGGTCAGAAGACGTCCGGCGGGATGTAGGTGCCCCACACCGAGCGCAGGGCGTTGCAGACCTCGCCGACCGTGGCCCGAGCGGCCAGGGCCTCCCGCATCGGGAACAGCGCGTTGTCGCTGCCGGACGCGGCCGCCTTGAGCTTGTCCAGCGCAGCGTCGACAGCGGCGTTGTCGCGCTTCGAGCGCAGGGCGGCCAACGCCTCGCGCTGCTCGACCTCGAGGGCGGGGTCGACGCGCAGCGGGTCGTAGTGCTCGTCGGCGTCGACGGTGAACCTGTTCACCCCGATCACCACCCGCTCGCCGTCGTCGATCTCCTGCGCGACGGTGTACGCCGAACGCTCGATCTCGTTCTTCTGGAAGCCCTGCTCGATGCCCGCGACCGCTCCGCCTCGCTCCTCGACCTGACCGATCAGGTCGAGGATGGCCTCCTCGAGCTCGTCGGTCAGGGACTCGACGACGTAGGAGCCGGCGAACGGGTCGACGGTCTTGCACACGTCGGTCTCGTAGGCGATCACCTGCTGGGTGCGCAGGGCGAGCCGGGCCGCCTTCTCGCTGGGCAGCGCGATCGCCTCGTCGTAGGAGTTGGTGTGCAGGCTCTGGGTGCCACCGAGGACGGCGCCCAGCCCCTGCAGCGCCACCCGGACCATGTTCACCTCCGGCTGCTGGGCGGTCAGCTGCACCCCGGCGGTCTGGGTGTGGAAGCGCAGCATCTGGCTCTTCGGGTTCGTCGAGCCGAACTCCTCCTTGACGATCCGGGCCCACACCCGGCGGGCGGCGCGGAACTTGGCGACCTCCTCGAGCAGCGTCGTCCGGGCGACGAAGAAGAAGGACAGCCGCGGACCGATGTCGTCCACGCCCAGCCCGGCCGCCTGCGCGGCCCGCACGTACTCCTTGGCGTTGGCCAGGGTGAAGGCGATCTCCTGGGCCGGCGTCGCTCCAGCCTCGGCCATGTGGTACCCCGAGATGGAGATGGTGTTCCAGCGCGGCATCTCGGTGCGGCAGTAGGAGAAGATGTCGCTGATCAGCCGCAGCGAGGCCTTGGGCGGGAAGATGTAGGTGCCTCGGGCGATGTACTCCTTGAGCACGTCGTTCTGGATGGTGCCGGCCAGCTTGGTGGGATCGGCGCCCTGTTCGGCGGCGACCAGCTGGTAGAGCAGCAGCAGGACGGCGGCCGGCGCGTTGATCGTCATCGATGTGGACACCTGGTCCATGGGCAGCCCGCCGAACAGGGTGCGCATGTCCTCGATGGAGTCGATGGCCACCCCGACCTTGCCGACCTCGCCCGAGGCCACCGGGTCGTCGGAGTCGAACCCCATCTGGGTGGGCAGGTCGAAGGCCACGCTCAGGCCACCGGTGCCGGCACCCACCAGCTGGTGGTAGCGGGCGTTGGACTCGCGGGCGTTGCCGAACCCAGCGTACTGGCGCATCGTCCATGGCCGGCCGGTGTACATCGACGGGTAGGGCCCCCGGGTGAAGGGGTAGGCGCCCGGCTCGGCCAGGGCGTTCGCTGGGTCGAAGCCGGACAGGTCGGCGGGTGCGTACAGCGGCTTCATCGGCAGACCCGACTCGGTCCGTCCCGCTCCGTGCTCTGCGCTCATCGCCCACTCCAGTACTCGACGGGTTCAACTCAACAGATTCGCAGTCGAGGCTATCGACGCCGCGGCGTGACGACACAGGACCACCGGTGCATCCCGTCACACCTGTGCCCACTCCGGCACCGCAGGGCGGCACAGTGATCTTCACGGTCACTGTGAAGATCAGCGTGCACGCCCCGGGCTGCCATAGCGACCAGGCACCCGCACAGTGATCTTCACGTTCAGCATGAAGATCAGCGTGCACGCCCCGGGCTGCCATAGCGACCAGGCACCCGCACAGTGATCTTCACCTTCAGCGTGAAGATCAGCGTGCACGCCCCGGGCTGCCATAGCGACCAAGCACCCGCACAGTGATCTTCACGTTCAGCATGAAGATCAGCGTGAAGATCAGCGTGCCGGCGAGTGGTCGTCCCCCCAGGCAAGGGCGTCGGGCCCAAGTGGACGGCGGTTCGATCAGAGCAGGTCGGTCCGGCCGCGTGCCTGCAGCTCGGTGACCAGCGCCTTCACGTCCTGGGCCCGGGCGCGGGTGGTGACCAGAACGGCGTCCGGGGTGTCCACGACCACGACGTCGCTCAGACCCTGGACGACGACCAACCGGTTGCCGGCGGCGACGACGACCCCGTCGCCGTCCGGGGCCAGCACCTGCGCCGGGTCCCCGAGCACCCTGACCGCGGTGTTGTCGGGATGAGGCCGCGGCAGGTCGTACAGGGCGTCGAAGCCACCGATGTCGTCCCAGCCCAGGTCGGCCGGGACGACCGCGACCCGCCCGGCGACTGCGGCCGGCTCGGCGACCGCGTAGTCGATGGCGATCTTCTCCAGGCCGGGCCAGACCTCGGTCAGCACGGCGTCGCGCGCCTCGGTGTCCCAGGCCTTGGCGATCCTGACCACTCCCTCGTGCAGCCCGGGGCGGTGTTCGGCGAGCTGACCGAGCAGCACGTCGGCGCGGGCCACGAACATCCCGGCGTTCCAGCGATACCCGGCGGCGACGTACTCGGCGGCGGTGGCGGCGTCCGGCTTCTCGACGAAGCGTTCGACGACCAGCGCGGACGGCGCCCCGGGGACCTCCAACCGCCGGCCCGGTCCGATGTAGCCGAAGCCGGTCGCCGGATGGGTCGGGGTGATCCCCACGGTGACCACGTACCCGGTCCGGGCCACGGCGACGGCCTCGGCCAGCGCGGCGTGGAAGGCGCTCACGTCCCGCACCACATGGTCGGCGGCGAACGAGCCGACCACGGCGTTCGGGTGGCGGCGCTCGACCACGGCCGCGGCGAGGGCGATCGCCGCGGTGGAGTCCCGCGGCGAGGGCTCGGCGATCAGGTCGGCGACGGGTACCTCGGGCAGCTGGGCGGCGACCGCGGCGGCATGCCGCACTCCGGTCACCACCATCACCGACTCGGTCACCGGGCCGAGCCGGTCGACGGTCTGCTGGATCAGCGTGCGTCCGGTCCCGGTCAGGTCGAGCAGGAACTTGGGGTGACCGGCCCGGGACAGCGGCCACAGTCGGGTGCCGGCGCCTCCGGCGGGGACGATCGCGTGGAATCCCGCAATGATCTCGCTCATCGCGCCAGACGCTACCCGAGCAGTGCGGCTCAGTCCCGCCGGACAACCTCGCTCAGACCGCGAACCGCCCGGCCGAGGAACCCAAGCGAGGCCACGGCGGTGCCGCCCAGCACCGCGCCGGCGGCCAGGGTGACGCGGTCGGCGGCGCGCGCGGAGTAGGCCGGCTCGACCCGCGCCGGCTCGACCCGCGCCGCGGTCCCGCACTCCTCCTCCGGCTCGGGGTCCCCCTGGCCCGGCAGCAGGCCCAAGTCGCTGGTGGTCACCGCGGCCCAGGCCGCCGAGAGCAGGGTGATCCGCCCGGCCAGGTTGAAGAACAGCAGCAGGGCCGCCAATGTCGTCGCGCCGGCCAGGAGGGGGTTCCCGGATGCCTGGCGCGTCAGCAGCCCGCCGGCGAGCTTGAGCGACTCCAGGCCCACAGCGCCGATGACCGCCGCGCTGAGCAGCACCCGGACCGGCACCGAGATCCGAGCCAACAGGCGGAAGAAGGTCAGGAACAGCACGACGTCAACAGCCAGCACCCCCACCTGGACCAGTAACTGGACCAGCACCCGGCCCAGGGTGGAGGCGATGGCGAGCTGGTCCAGGACCCATCCGGACGCCGAGGAGAGCACGACGCTGACCGCGACCGTGGCCAGCACCAGCAGCCCGAGCACCACCAGCACCCCGACGTCGAGCAGCTTCTTCAGCAGCGGCCCGGGCAGACGGTCCAGGCCGAACACCGCCCTGATGCCCTGTCGCATCGCGTCGACCCAGCCCAGGCCCGTGAACAGCAGGAGCCCGAGGGCGATCGCGCCGGTGGTGGTCAGCCAGTTCGTCCTGACCAGATCGTTGATCCAGACCTGGCCCTCGCCTCGGTTCATCCCGATGATCTCTTGGCCGAAGGTCTCGTTGACGTAGTCGACCACCTGCTGCTTCAGCTCGGTGTTGCCGCCGAGGACGAGACCGAACACGGTGAAGCCGATGACCAGCAACGCGAAGAACGAGAACAGCGCCACGTACGCGATCCCGCCGGCGAGCAGGTTGCCCCGCGCGGAGCTGTACTGGTTCCAGGCCCGCAGCGGCTTGGTCCGCTTGAGGCGTTCGATGAGCTCCTTCACCGCGCCTGCCTCTCCCCGGCCCCCTGGCCGCCGAAGTCGATGCGGCGCCGCTGCTGCCAGGCGCCGTCACACTCCTTCTCGTACACGACGAACGAGTCGACCATGAAGGACCTCTTGTAGTGGGTGAGCAGCTTCGCCGCGCGGTCCAGCGCCCCGTCGTCGAGCCGGTGCGCCACGGTGACGTGCGGGTGGAACCGATAGGCCAGCTCGCCGGCCAGCGGACCGCTGCAGACCGCCGACTGTAGAGCGTTCAGCCGGCGCAGCGCGCCGGTGACACAGACGAAGACGACTTGAGAGACCGGCCGGAAGGTGTCGGTGCCGGCCAGGACGACCCGAAACGGAGCCGTCGCGGCGGCTACCCGGTACAGGTGCTGCGTGACCGTAGCGAGCGCGTCCCGACCGATCAGCCGCGGCGGGAGCAGGGTGACGTGGGGGTGGATCGTCTCGCCGTCCGGATCGCCCACCTCGGCCCGCACCGCGCGCAGCTCGCCGGCGGCCAGCTCGGGCAGGTCGAGCACGACCCCGAGCACCAGTTCCTCGGGCCCCGACGGCTGCGCCGTGGCCACGTCGGGTGTGGACCGAGCGGACCCGACTCCCGCCGGCTGGGCGTCGCTCACGACTGCCTCACACGAACCCGATCCTGGCGTACACCTCGGCCAGCTTCGGTGCGGCCAGCTCGCGGGCCCGGGCCGCGCCGTCGTCCAGGATGGCGTCGAGCGTGCCCGGATCGGCGAGCAGCGCCAGGACCCGATCCCGGAACGGGCCGGCGAAGTCCACGTAGGCCTCGGCGACCTCCTTCTTGAGGTCGCCGTACCCGGCGTCGGCGAATCGTTCCTCGAGCACCGCGACGTCCTGGCTGGACAGCGCCGACAGGATGGTCAACAGGTTGGACACTCCCGGCTTGTGCTCGGGGTCGAAGACCACCTCGCGACCGGTGTCGGTGACCGCCGACCTGATCTTCTTCGCCGACACCGCCGGCTCGTCGAGCAGGAACAGGCAGCCCGAGCCGCCCAGGCTCTTGCTCATCTGCTTGTCCGGACGCTGCAGGTCCAGGATCTTCGCCGTCTGCTTGACGATGTACGGCTCGGGGACGACGAAGGCCTGTCCGAACCGGGAGTTGAACCGCTGGGCCAGGTCGCGGGTGAGCTCGAGGTGCTGGCGCTGATCCTCCCCCACCGGCACCCGCGCCGCGTCGTAGAGCAGGATGTCGGCGGCCTGCAGGACCGGGTAGGTGAACAGCCCGACGCTGGCCCGCTCGGCGCCCTCGCGGGAGGACTTGTCCTTGAACTGGGTCATCCGGCCGGCCTCGCCGAAACCGGTCAGGCACTGCAGCACCCAGGCCAGCTGGGAGTGCTGTGGGACTCGGCTCTGCACGAACAGGATCGAGTGGGTCGGGTCGATGCCTGCCGCGAGGAACTGGGCGGCGGTCACCCGGACCCGCCGGCGAAGGGTGTCCGGGTCCTGTTCGACGGTGATCGCGTGCTGGTCGACGACACAGTAGATGGTCTGGAAGTTCTCCTGCAGCGACACCCAGTTGACCAACGCGCCCAGGTAGTTACCCAGGTGCAGCGAGTCGGCGGTGGGCTGCATTCCGGAGAACAGCCGCGGAGCGGGGGTCGATGCCATGGCCGTCATTCTGACAGGCAGAGCTCAGCGCCCGCGAAGATGGAT
This sequence comes from uncultured Actinomycetota bacterium, assembly GCA_963724535.1. GTDB lineage: Bacteria > Actinomycetota > Actinomycetes > Actinomycetales > Kineosporiaceae > JADJPO01. The sequence goes on along the minus strand of CAVRVD010000014.1, from coordinate 115,410 downwards.
CAGCACCCCCTGGCTGGGGTTGAGCGACGGCGCCGCCAGCCCGATCGTCCCGAGGACGGCGCCCCTGGCCTCGGTCTCGCCCCGGTCCCACCACGACGGCTGGCTGATCGCCTGACCCTGCCCCACACCCGCCTCGTCGCGCCGGACGACGCGGTAGCTGCGCTGCGGGTCCAGCCCCGGCAGGTAGAGCCGGCCCGGGTGCGAGGTGGCCGAGGTGCGGATCCGGACCAGCGCGAACACGGCCTCGCTGCGGTCGGGCGCCACCACGCCGTGCACCATCAGGTCAGGGTTCACATGACCGTCCGGTCGCTCGGCCTGGTCGAGGCGGACCAGGTCGCCGGAGTGCAGCAGCCCGCGCAGCTCCTTGTACAGGCCGGCCCAGCGGCGCAACGCCTCGAGCTCGGCGGCGTTGCAGGAGGTGATGTCCCACTCGATGCCGGAATGGCCGAACAGCGCGGTGATCCCGCGCAGGGTCAGCTCGCTCACCCGACCCGTCGTGTGCGAGACCGGACCGCCGATATGCGAACCGATCAGCTCCAGGGGCAGCAGTGACGCCGTCCAGCGCTGGATCTGCTGGCGTTCCACCGGGTCGTTGGTGTCCGAGGCCCAGATCCGGTCGGTGCGCTCCAGGATGCCCAGGTCGACCCGGGCGCCGCCGGAGGCGCAGGACTCGATCTCCAGGCCGGGGTGCCGGGCGCGCAGCTCGTCGAGCAGCGCGTACAGGGCCAGGGTCTGGGCGTGGGCACCGGTCTCGTGCAGGTCGCGGTTGTGGTCCCACTTCAGGAAGGCGATCCCGATCTCGTCGACCAGGGCGTCCAGCCGCTCCAGCAGGTAGGCGTAGGCCTCGGGATGGGCGAGGTCGAGCAGGTACTGGTGCCGCCACGACCGGGGCAGGGACGGCCGGGCCGGGGGCAGCAGCCAGTCCGGGTGGGCCCGGGCCAGGTCGGAGTCCAGGTTGACCATCTCGGGCTCGACCCACAGCCCGAAGTCCATGCCGAGCTCACGGACCCGGTCGGCGAGCGGGCGCAGCCCCTGGGGCCAGATCTCCGCCGAGGCCTCCCAGTCCCCGAGCCCGGCAAGGTCGTTGCGACGCCCGCCGAACCAGCCGTCGTCGAGCACGAACCGCTCCACGCCGATCGCGGCGGCCCGCTCGGCCAGATCGGTCAGCGACTCCAGACCCTGGTCGAAGTAGACCGCCTCCCAGGTGTTCAGCACCAGCGGACGAGGGCCGCGCGGGTGCTGCGGGCGCGAGCGCAGCCAGCGGTGCAGCCGCGCGGTGACGCCGTCCAGACCCTGGTCGCTGTGCACGAAGTAGACCCAGGGGGTGGTGTAGGACTCACCGGGCCCGAGCACCACCTCCCCGGCACTGAGCAGCTCGCCACCGCCGAGCACCGACCCACCGTGGCTGCCGGCGCCCTCGGGCAGTCGCTCCAGCAGGTGCACGTGGTCGCCGCTCCAACCCACATGGGCCGCCCAGACCTCCCCGGTCCGGAAGGCGAACCCGGCGGTGCCGGCAGCCAGCAACAGCGTGGCGTCGTGCCCGGTGCGGCCACGGCGCGACTCCCGGGCCCAGGTGCCCAGGGCGAGCTTCGATCGCTGCGGCGACCGCTCCCGGCACCAACGACCGGTCAGGTCCTCGATCTCGGTGGCCGACTGCGGCACCGGCAGGACGGCGTTCAGCGCGCTCAGGTGGTAACGACCCGATGGCGCAACCGGCGTGAGGGTGTGCTGCATGCGCAGCACGCCGCAGGCCTCCAGCCGCAGCTCGGTGCGCAGCGAGAGCCCCGGGCCGCCGGGTTCGCCGCACCGGGCGGCGATGCTCACCCACTGCGCACCGTCCGGTTGGGTGAGGACCTGGGGGACGCCGTCCAGGCGCCAGTGCGGGTACCGGCCCTCGGGGCCGCCGCCGTCCCACGCACCGGACAGACCCGGTCGCCCGGACCAGCCGTCGGCCTGTCCCGGCAGCAGGGTGAGCGGCCACGGCTGGTCCAGGGCGCTGTGCGGGACCGCGGGTTCCAGGTCGGCGCCGATCCGCCGCAGCCACTCGGCCTGGACCGGATCGCCCGCCGGCCCGAAGGCGTCGCGTCCCCAGTGCAGCACCCGGGGCAGTCCGGCGTCCTGCCCGTCCTCGGCGCCGAGGTCGAGCAGCACGCAGACTCCGGCGGCCCGCATCAGTAGAGGGACACGATCCGTCATGCGCCCCATCTTGGCGTCCCGTGGATTGCGCGGGGCGCGGCGGGCCAAGATGGCCCCCATGACTGAGCCGCCGAACGTCGTCCTGGCCGAGGGTCGCGTCCGCCGCACCACCCAGCACCTGGCCGACGAGCGCGGGCTGTTCTACTACGACGACAGCGAGCCGTACGTCACCGGCACCGCCAGCCGCATCACCGCGGACACCCGTCCGCTCGAGCCGCACTCCGGCGGCGGTTCCGAGCTGCGCTACGACGTGCTGACCGGCGAGTGGGTGGCGATCGCCTCCCACCGCAACGTGCGCACCTTCCTGCCGCCCAAGAACGAGTGCCCGCTGTGCCCGACCGGACACGGCGTGGCCCCCTCGGAGATCCCCGCCGAGGACTATGACGTGGTCGTGTTCGAGAACAGGTTCCCCTCCCTGACCATGGACGCGGCAGCACCGGACGACCCCGGCTCCGGCACGATCGACGGTGAGCCGCTGTGGTCCCGCCGGCCGGGGACCGGGCGCTGCGAGGTGGTCTGCTTCACCGCCGACCACAGCGCCTCGTTCGCCTCGCTGAGCCTGAGCCGGGCCCGCACGGTTGTCGAGGCGTGGGCCGACCGGACCGCCGAGCTGTCCGCGCTGGCGGGCGTGGCCCAGGTGTTCTGCTTCGAGAACCGGGGTGAGGAGATCGGGGTCACCCTGCACCACCCGCACGGTCAGATCTACGCCTACCCGTTCATCACCCCACGCACCGAGGCGTTGCTGCGTCAGGCGGCGACGCACCGCGAACGCACCGGAGGCGACCTGCTGGGCGACGTGCTCGAGGCCGAGCGCCGGTCGGGCTCGCGGGTCGTGCTGTCCGGAGAGCACTGGACGGCGTACGTGCCGGCGGCGGCCCGCTGGCCGGTCGAGGTGCACCTGGCCCCGCACCGCAACGTGCCCGACCTGGCCGCCCTGGACGGCGGCGAGCGCGACGAGCTGGCCACCGTCTACCTCGACCTGCTGCGCCGGGCCGACCGCTACTTCGAGGGGGTGACCGCCCTGCCCTACATCGCCGGCTGGCACCAGAGCCCGGTCGGCCCCGGTCGAGACCTGGCCCGGCTGTACCTGCAGCTGTTCTCGATCCTGCGCGCGCCCGGCAAGCTGAAGTATCTGGCGGGGTCGGAGTCCGGGATGGGCGCCTGGGTCAACGACGCCACGCCGGAGCGGATCGCGCGGCGGCTGCGCGAGGTGGGCTGATGTCGCAGCGGCGCGGCCGACGTCGCGGCGCCGACTGGTACCCGCAGCCGCACGACACCCGGGCCGCGGAGCGGGCCGAGCGCGACTTCGTCACCGCGCACGGTCGCCCCCCGGACGGCGTGTGGGCTGCTCCCGGACGGGTGAACCTGATCGGTGAGCACGTCGACTACAACGGTGGTCTGTGCCTGCCGATGGCCCTACCGCACAAGACCTTCGTCGCCGTGTCGATGTCCCCGACCGGTCCGGCTGACGAGCCGCCGGACGACGCGATCACCCTGGTCAGCGCCGGCAACCCGACGCCGTGGCGGGCGAGAGCCGGACAGGTGGCCCCCGGGGCGGTGAGCGGTTGGGGCAGCTACCTGGTCGGGGTGCCGTGGGCGCTCGGCATCTGCCGCGGCTTCGCCGCCGCGGTGGTGGGTCAGGTGCCGTCCGGTGCCGGCCTGTCCTCGTCCGCGGCCCTGGAGTGCGCGGTCGCCCTGGCCGTGGACGAGCTGTGCGGGCTGGGACTGGCCGGCACCGACGCCGGTCGAGCCGAGCTGGCGGCGGCCTGCGTCCGGGCGGAGAACGAGATCGCCGGGGCACCCACCGGCGGGATGGACCAGGCGGCCGCGTTGCGGGCGCGGGCCGGGCACGCGCTGCTGCTCGACTGCACCGATTTCAGCCTGGTCCAGGTGCCGTTCGACGCCGCCGCCGCCGACCTGGCGGTGCTGGTGATCGACACCCGGGTGCACCACGCGCTGGTGGACGGGCAGTACGGGTCACGGCGGCAGGTGTGCGAGGCAGCGGCTCGGGCCCTCGGCGTCCCTGCCCTCGGCGCCATCGACCCGACCGGGCTGGACGATGCGCTGGCTGCCCTGGACGGCGACGAGCAACGCCGCCGGGTACGGCACGTGGTGACCGAGATCGACCGGGTCCGGCAGGCCGCGCGGCTGCTCGGCGAGGACCGCCTCACCGAGCTCGGCCCGTTGCTGGACGCCTCCCACACCTCGCTGCGCGAGGACTACGAGGTCTCCTGCCCCGAGTTGGACCTCGCCTGCGCGGCCGTCCGCGACGCCGGGGCGCTCGGGGCGCGGATGACCGGTGGCGGCTTCGGCGGGTCGGCGATCGCTCTGGTGGACGTCGCGGCCGTCGAGGGGATCGCCGACGAGGTTGCCCAGGCCTTCGCCCGGGGCGGGTTCGCACCCCCGAGGTTCCTGCAGGCCGTGCCGTCCGACCGCGCCCGCCGGGTGTGCTGACCGGGCGGGCTCTGCCTGATGGGTTGACCGCCGGGCGGGCCGGTCCCGCAGTGGTTGTCCGGCTGCGAGCTCCTACGCGCGCGGAGACTCGGTGTCCGGCTTGGCCGTCTCCGGCTTGGCCGTCTCCGGCTTGGCCGTCAGGGTCTGCGCCTCAGTCTCGGCGCGCTTGACGGCCCGTTTGGCCTCGAGCTCGTGCTGCCACAGCTCCTCCTGCTTGTCGCGGACCTCTGCCTCGAGCCGGGTGATCTGCTTCTTGCGCCGCCGACGCCCGGCCATCACCGCCCACCACAGCACCACCAGGAGCACACCGAACACGGCACCGGCAGCGGTGGCGGTGCGGAAGGCAGGTGCCTCGACGTCCAGGGTGCGCTCGGCCGCATGTGCGGCGTCACCGTTGCCGACCACGATCGCCAGGGTGGTCAGGGTGGGGGCGGCGAACACCACGGCGAGGAGCAGGGCCACCACCCGGGAGGTCACGCCGCCGTGCCGGCCGAACACCCGGCGCAGCAACAACAGCGGGATCGCGGTGAACACCACCCCGCAGGTGATGCCGGCGAACACGCCGGTGCTCATCCGTCCGTCGACGACGTCACCGACGCGCTGGGCCCACCACCGGGGCAGCCAGGTGACGGCGAGCAACGCGGCCAGCGCCAGCACCGCGATCGTGATCAGCACCAGGACGACCTTGGTTCCCCAGGTGCGCTCGCGCACGACGACGACCTGGGGCTCGGTCGAGGGGCCGGCTGGACCAGCATGATCGGTCACGCGCCGATAATGGCACGCCGGGGCGCGGTGGTGTGCCCGGCATCTCCGGCGCCGATCAGGACGTCGTCAGGCGAACAGGCGGTCCGGTGTCGATCCCGCGAAGATGGCCGACATGAGCGCTCTGGTCGTCATGGGTTCCGGGGAGACCGCACCGGCGATGGTCAAGCAGCACCGCACGATCCTGGCCGATGCGGGCGTGCCCGACCTCGGTCCGGCCGTCTTCCTCGACACCACGTTCGGCTTCCAGGCCAACGCCGAGGACCTGGCCGCCAAGACGAGGCAGTACTTCGCCGAGTCGGTGGGCACCGACGTGCAGGTCGCGTCCTGGCCGCATCGCCACCTGAGACTCGCCCAGCGCGAGAGCACGCTCGCGCTGCTCAACCGGGCCCGCTGGGTCTTCGCCGGACCGGGCAGCCCCAGCTATGCCCTGCGCCAGTGGCGGGACACCCCGCTGCCGGCAGCCCTGCTCGACGTCGCCCACCGCGGCGGCACCCTGGTCTTCGGCTCGGCGGCCGCCTGCACCGTGGGCAGCCACGCGGTGCCGGTCTACGAGATCTACAAGGTCGGCGCGGACCCGTTCTTCCATCCGGGGCTGGACGTGCTCGGGGCCCTCGCCGGCATCCACGCCGTGGTGATCCCGCATTATGACAACGCCGAGGGCGGCCGCTACGACACCCGTTTCTGCTACCTGGGCGAGCAGCGGCTGCAGGTCCTGGAGCAGCAGCTGCCGGACGACGTGGGCGTGCTCGGCGTCGACGAGCACACCGCGCTGGTGATCGACCTGGAGGCCGCCACCGCCACCGTCGGCGGCAACGGACGGGTCACCCTGCGCCGCCGCGGACATGACCTGGTGCTCGCCGCCGGGCAGCGGCTCGCGCTGGGTGACCTGGCGGCGGTGCTGCGCGGTGACCGGGTTCTGGACCCGTCCCGCGACCTCAGGCCGGCCGGTCCCGCGTCGGACGGCGCCGCCGCACCGCCTGCGACCCTGACTCCGACCGGTACCCCAACGGCATCCGACGACGCCGTCCTCACCTCGTTGACCGCCGAGACCGCGCAGGCACGAGCCGACTTCGACGCGGCGCTGGCCGCCCGGGACGTCGCCGGCTGCGTCGGCGCGGTGCTGGCGCTGGAGGGCGCCATCGTGGCCTGGAGCACCGACACCCTGCAGAGCGACGAGAGAGACCGGGCCCGGCGCACCCTACGGTCCCTGGTGGTGCGCCTCGGTGAGCTGGCCGAGCGCGGCGTGGCCGACCCGGCGGACGCCGTCCGTCCCTTCGTGGCCGCCCTGCTCGAGCTGCGCGAGCGTGCCCGCTCGGGCCGGGACTGGGCGAGCGCCGACCTGGTCCGGGAGCGGCTGGCAGCCGCCGGGGTGCAGGTCCGGGACACCCCCGACGGACCCAGGTGGCAGATGGGCACGGACAGCGACGACCAGCGGCAGGACGTGGGTTCCACTTCGGCAGAAACCGGGTGATCCACGGCCTCGGGCATCCGGCGCGGGTACGCTCGGTGGTCTTGGACGACCCGCGGCACGACGCCGTCGCGTCGACCAGGCCGGCGCCGACGGACCGATTCGGCCACCGGAGGCGTCGAACGCACCCGAACGAGAGACGAGGAGAGCGGTGCCCGGACCGTGGCCGGCGCGCATGGTCAACCCGGTGCGCACCTACGACTGGGGCTCGACGACCGTGCTGGCGCGCCTGCAAGGCCGTCGGCCCAGTGGCCAACCGGAGGCCGAGCTGTGGATGGGGGCGCACGCGAGTGCGCCGTCCCGGCTCCAGCAGCCCGACCGCGAGGTGCCGCTCGATGAGGCCATCGCCGAGTTCGGCCCGGACCTGCTCGGCGCCCTGGTGCACGCCCGGTTCGGCGACCGGCTGCCGTTCCTGCTGAAGCTGCTGGCCATTGCCAAGCCGCTGTCGGTGCAGGTGCACCCCAGCGCGGACCGCGCGCGGGCCGGCTTCGAGGGAGAGATCGAGGTCAAGGGCGAGCACCGCTACGCCGACCCGTACCCGAAGCCGGAGATGCTGTACGCCCTGGATCCGGTGGACGCGCTGTGCGGCTTCCGCAGTGCCGACGAGGCGGGCAGGCTGCTCGGCCTGCTCGGTGGGGAACGGGCGGACCTGCTCGCGGTGCTGCTGGTCGGACACGGCGAGGAGCCGCACCTGCTGGAGAGCGTCCTGCGCACCCTGGTCACCTGGCCCGAGGACGACCGACCGGCGCTGGTGCACGACCTGGTCGGCCGGTGCCGGCGGCTGCTCGCCGCCGCCGGACCGGTCGCCGGCTCGGTGCTGTCCCCCACCGACCGGCGGGCGCTGACCTGGGTCTGCCGGCTGGCCGGGCACTATCCGAAGGACCCGCTGGTCGCGGCGCCGTTCCTGCTGGACCTGGTGCGCCTGGAACCGGGCGAGGTGCTGTATGTGCCGGCTGGGACGCCGCACGCCTACCTGTACGGGCTGGGCGTGGAGATCATGGCGAACTCGGACAACGTGCTGCGCGCGGGCCTGACCCACAAGCTGATCGCCGTCGAGGAGATGCTGCACGTCGTGGACGGCGACAGCCGGCCGCAACGCGACATCGCCTTCACCTGGCTCAGCCCGCACGAGGTGGCCTGGCTGCCGCCCGCCGATGAGTTCGCGCTGAGCAGGATCTGGCTGACCGACTCGGCGCCCGTCACCGTCTTCCCCCGGATCGCCGGCCCTCAGGTGCTGCTGTGCACCTCCGGCCCGGTCCAGGTCAACTGCTGCGGTCGCTGCCTCACCCTGGCCCCCGGTGAGTCGGCGTTCGTCGGGGCGACCGGCGCCGGGACGATCTCGCTCACCGGACCCGGTGAGGTGTTCCGGGCCAGCGCGGGGGACCAACGGCTGCCGGGACCGGCCTGAGGCCGGCCAGGGCCACCACCGCCGCGGCGGGTGCGGCCAGCACCGCGACGCCGTCGGATCGCAGCTGGCGTCAGCTGCGGTCGGCCTGGTCGAGGACCGTGGTGATCCGGAGGTCGCCGGTCAGCGAGCGGTGAACCGGGCAGCGGTTGGCGATCTCCAGGAGCCGTGAGCGTTGCGACTCATCCAGGTCCCCGGTGAGCCGGATGCTGCGGTCGATGTGTTCGACCGAGCACGGCCTGCCCATCGGGTCGGCGCAGTCGTCGGAGTGACTGCGGTCGTGGGAGAGCACGACCGCGATGCGCTCGAGCGGGTACTCCTTCCGGTCGGCGTACATGCGCATCGTCATCGACGTACACGCCCCGAGGGCGCCCAGCAGAAGGTCGTACGGCGTCGGGCCGGAGTCCTGCCCCACCCCGATCGGCTCGTCGGCGGTCCAATGGTGTGGCCCGGCCTGAATGGACTGCGCCAACCGGCTGAGTCCGTTCTCCTCGACCGTCACTGTGCCTCCCGGCCCGGCCTCGACCGGCTGCCCAGCGGGCTCGGGCAGGTACCGCGCGGCCCAGGTGGCCAGGACCGCAGCGACGTACTGCGCGTCCGCGCGGTCGGTCAGCAGGTGATCCGCGCCATCCAGCGTCACGAAGCTCTTGGGGTGTCGCGCCGCGTCGTAGATCCGCCGCGCGTTGTCAATGTCGACCTGCTGGTCGGTGGGTGAGTGCAGCACCAGCAGCGCGCGACCCAAGCCACCCAGGGTCGCCGTCATGTTGTGGTCGTCGACGTCCTCGAGCAGGCGAGCGCCGACGGTGAAGGTACGTCCCGCGATCGTCACCTCCGCCGTGCCGTCCTCCTGCACCGTGGCCAGCGCCTCCTGGGAGAGGATCCCGTGTACGTGAGCCGGGTCGAAGGGCGCCCCGATCGTCGCAACGGCCGTGACGCAGGGCAGGGCCGGCGCAGCCGCGATGACCGCCGCGCCGCCCAGGCTGTGACCGACGAGCAGTGCCGGAGCCTCGTAGGCCTCGGCCAGCGCCCCGGACGCCGCGACGAGATCCTCGACGTTGGAGGTGAAACCGGTGTTGGCGAACTCCCCGTCGCTCGACCCCAGGCCGGTGAAGTCGAAGCGGAGAACGCCGTACCCACGCTCGACGAGCCCACGGCTGATCCTCGACGCCGCCACGACGTCCTTGGAGCAGGTGAAGCAGTGTGCGAAGAGGGCAAACGCCCTCGGGCTCTCTTCGGGAAGGTCCAGTCGGGCGTCCAGTCGGGCGCCGCTGGACCCCGGAAAGGAGAATCGCTCAGTTCGTGACATCGCTGTGCCGCTCCTTGTGGTTCGCGCCTGCGGGTCCGGGCATTCCCGCCCGCGGTGCCATCGCCGCGAACACGCCCAACTACCGCCGTCCGCCGAAGAGGCGCGAGAGCAACCCCGGCGAGCTGCTGGTCCGGTCCGACTCTGCGCCGTGCCCACTGACGACGCTAACGCCCCTCGAGAAGGCGACGTGACCCTTGATGTTGCCGGCCGCGGGCTTGGGGGTCTGGTACTGCCAGGCGGCCGATCGTTTGACCTTGCCGTCGGCCGCGATGTCGTAGTAACTCGCCGTTCCCTTCCACGGGCAGACAGAGGTGCGGTCGTCGGGCTGCAGGAGGTCCCAGCGCACCGAGTCGGCTGGGAAGTAGTGGTTGCCTTCGACGATCTCGGTGGTCGAGCTGTCGGCGATCACGATGTCGTTCCAGATTGCCTGGGTCATGCGATGTCCTCTCTGGTGAGTGTCAACCGTCCGGACCCGGTGCCCGCGCCAGGGCGGTGGTCAACGCGAGACATCCCCTTCGTGCAGGTCACGTAGGGCGTCCTCGATCCCGCGGTGGAAGGTGGGGTAGGCGTAGATCATCTCCTGTAGCTGGCTCGTGGGCACCTGGCTGTGCACCGCCACCGCGAGCGCACCAAGCACCTCGCCGCCGTGCGGGCCCACCGCGGTAGCGCCGACCAGGACGCCCCGATCGGAGTCCGCCACCAGCTTGATCAGACCCTCGTTGCCCACCTTGCGCAGCCAGCCCCGAGCCGAACCCGGCACCTGGCTACGACCCACCCGGACCGGGAAGCCGGCTTCGCTGGCCTGTTCCTCGGTGAGCCCGACCGCCGCAACCTCCGGGTCGCAGAACGTCACTCGCGGGACGGCATGCTAGGACGCCGACGGGCCCACCTCGCCCAGGATGTCGCGCACCGCGATCCCCGCCTGGTACGTCGCTATATGCGTGAAGGCGCCGTGACCGGTGATGTCGCCGACGCCCATAACCCGTCCGTCACGCGCAGCCGCGCGTCGACGGTCAGGGTGGGCGCGTCGGTGTCGACGCCGTACTCCTCCAGGCCGAGTCCCTTCAGCCGGGCGCGCCGGCCCGTCGCGACCAGGACCCGCTCAGCGGTCAGCCGGCTGCCGTCGCCGAGCGTGGCATCGAAGCCGTGCGCGCCGTGGGTCAGCGCGGTGACAACCGTGCCGGTGCGGATCGCCAGTCCTTCGTCCTCAAGCACGCCCCCGAGCACCGCCCCCGCCTCCGACTCCTCAGCGGGTAGCAGGTGCGGGGCCGCCTCGACGATGGTGACCTCGAACCCGAAGCGCGCGAAGACCTGCGCGAACTCCACTCCGATGGCGCCGCCACCGATCACGATCAGCGAGTGCGGCGGCTGCTCGACCTGCACGGCGTCCCGGTTGGTCCAGACCGGGAGGTCGGCGAGCTCGGGGATCGGCGGCAGCGCGGGGCTGGTTCCGGTCGCGACCACGATGCCTCGGCGCGCGCTGAACACGCGCTGCCCCACCGTCACCTCGCCCGGACCGGTGATGCGGGCGTGGCCGCGCACGAACACGCCGCCGCGGCCGGTGAAACGATCGACGCGGCGACGGCACTGGCCCGCCGCGCCTCGCCGAGCACCCCGGCCGCGCGGACCATCATCTTCGTGGGCACGCATCCCCAGTAGGGGCATTCCCCGCCGACCAGGTCGACCTCGACGCCGACCACGGCCAGCCCGGCCTGCGCCAGTTGGCCGGCGACCTCCTCGCCACCGACGCCCAATCCGATCACGACCACATCGACCTGCGGGTCAGGTCCGCGTCCGGGGAGCAACTGTGTCACCACGCTGACACTCTACGAAGGCTCCGGACCGTGCCGCGGTTTCCCAGTCGTCACCGGCGACGTCGCGGCGCTGGCCGCCTCACTGCAACCGCGCGTGCTCGAGACCGGATCGGTGTTGTTCGCCGCCGGTTCTGGCCCGCCCGGCGTGTGGCTGATCCAGTCCGGCCGTGTGGAGCTCTCGGTCGGTTCCGGACGTCGCCGCGCCGTCCTGTCCGTGCTCCGCGAGGGTGATGTCGACGGCGACATCCAGCTGTTGAGGATGTTGCCGCCCTACACTGCCCGCGCGCTGGAGAAGGCGCGGTGCCTGTTCCTGGCCCCCGCGGAGTTCGAGAAGCTGCTCAACGCGAACGGGCAGCTTGCCCGTCGCTGGCTGACCAGCGTCGCCGCGCGCCTGGCCACCAGCCAGGCCCGTCTGGTCGGCCTCCTCGGCGGCAGCCTGACCGCCCAGACTGCGCGGCTGTTGGCTGACGAGGCTGACTCCAGCGGCCGCATCGCGATGTCACAGGCCACGCTGGCCGCGATGCTCGGCGCCCGCCGGCCCAGTGTGAACAAGGTCCTCGGGGAGCTCGCCGCGGCAGGACTCCTCGACGTGTCATACCGCCGGATCCAGGTCCTCGACCGCGAGGCACTGCTGGGGGTCTCGCAGTAGTCCCAGCGCCGGTCCCCGGCGCGGTGATCAGCACGGTCTCAGGCGTCGGAACCGTCCACCACCAAAGCGATGACCGTGGCGTGCCCGGCACCGTCGACGCGCAGCCTGGCCAGGACCGTGCCCGAGGAGATGGCCCGCTCCACGGCCAGGGCCCGGTCCTGCGGCAGGAAGTAGCTGTCGATCCCGCAGCTGAGACTGTCGTTGTCGTTGTGACAGCGCAAGGCCGGCCCGTCCGGCTGCGCAGCGATCGGGGTGCTGCCCCTCCACACCTCCCCGTCGCGGACCAGCGGGACGTAGACGACGGAGGTGTTCCGAGGAGCTGCGCCGGGGTCCTGACCGCCGACGCCCGACCGGAACGGCACACCCAGATCCGGATAGACCAGCGAGACGTAGGCGCCCCGGAACGGGTCGATCGGGTCCACCGGCGCCACCCGCACCAGGTACTCGGTGCCGGTCAACCGGGCCGACAGCTGCCCGGAGACGGCCGCAGTGAGCAGCCCGAGCTGGAGCAGCACGACCAGGACGACGCGCACGGTACGCGAGCGAAGCGCTGCCATCTCAGGTCTCCCCTGTCTCGAGCTGCGGTGTCTCGGGCTGCGGTGTCTCGGGCCGCGGTGTCTCGGGCCGCGGTGTCTCGGGCCGAGGTGTCTCGGGCTGCGACCGGGCCCGGCCGAGCCGTAGCAGGTGTCGGCGACCCCGGTCGGCCAGGTAGCCGGCGACCAGGAGTACGACACCGACGGCGAGGAAGAGCGTGGCACCGGAGACCACCGGGGCGAAGACGGCGAAGCTCTGCACAGTGGTGAACACGACCAGGGCCGCGGTGGCCAGCCAGGTCAGGCCCGGCAGGTCTCGGCGCACGCCCAGCAGGGCGTACCAGGCGGCCGCGCCCAGGTAGGCGAGCACACTGACCACGGCGCGGGCAGTCAGTGCCGGGGTGGGCTCGGCGATGTCACCCTCGGGCCGCCAGACCACGAGCAACCCGGCAACCATGGCGACCGCCAGGACGACGAGCAGCTCCGCACGATCGACGCCGGTGCTGATCAGCAGCCCACCCAGGGCGGCCAGGACCGAGATCACCGCGACCACGATGAGCACGGTGCGCGGGTCGAACGTGTCCTCGGTGTAGACCGGCAACGCCGCCGCGAACAGCCCGGTCAGCGCCAGCAGCGCCGCGACCACCCGCCACACGGCCGCTAACGGGGTGCTCCAGGCGGGAGAGATCCAGGCGGGGATGATCCGGCCGCCGGCCGCGTGGAGGACCGCGATCGCGGTGGCCAGCACCGCTCCCACCAGCAGCGCCGCGGTGAAGTCCGACGGCCCCTCGGCCTGCTGCGCCGAGGCCCAGACCAGCCAGATCGTCCCGGTGACGGCGGCCAGCGCCAACGGGGCAAGCCCGGTCACCGCATAGGCGTAGGCCAGGGCGCCGGCCGCCCACCACCCGACCAGGGACGGCGAGTACGCCGGCACCTGCAGGCTCTGCGCGGACTGGAAGATCGCCGCCCCGAAGGCACCGGCGGCCAGCAGCCGCGCGGCCCCGACGAGCGGCGACGGACCGTGCCGTGACAGCGGATCAGCTGCGCTCTCGGCCTCGGCGCGACGGGCGAGCACCTCGGCGGCGACGACCAGCCCGAGCCACAGGGCGACCACGGCCGCGAGCCGGACCAGCGGCGGGATCCGGTCCAGGTTGGCCGCGACCAGCCAGATCACGCCCACGGCCACGAAGGCGCCACCCAGACCGGCGACGACGCGGCTGAACGAGAGCCGACGAGAGGCGCAGTAGCGCGACCGGATCTGGGCTGCGGTCTCGGCGCTGACCAGGCCGTCTCGCTGCCAGGCGGCCAGCTCGTCGGTCAGCCAGTCAAGGCGACGATGCGGAACTGCGCTGGTGCGGGTCATCACCCTCACCCGGCCTTCCACTGCCATGTGGTGGACCTGTCGGCGACAGACTACGACCGTTCGTCCTCGACCCGACCTGCAGGGCTCCGGCGCCGCCCTCGCACCGCTCGGGGACGCCGGAACAGCTCAGCGCAGGCGCAGGTCGTACTCGACGACCACGGGCGCATGGTCACTCCAGCGGAGCCGGTAGGACGGCGCGCGGTCGACCGCGGTCGTGCCGGCCAGGGCGGCCAAAGCGGGGGTGGCGATCTGGTAGTCGATCCGCCAACCGGCGTCGTTGTCGAAGGCCCTGCCGCGCCAGGACCACCATGAGTACGGGCCGGGCATCTCGCGGTGTGCGCGGCGGACGACGTCCACCCAGCCGGCCGCCAACAGGTCGTCGAACCAGGCCCGCTCGGCCGGCAGGAACCCGGCCTTGCCACGGTTGCCCTTCCAGTTCTTCAGATCCTGCTCGCGATGGGCGATGTTCACGTCACCGGTGAGCAACGCCGGCCGACCGTCGGCCGCGATCTCGTCGAGGCGGCGGCGGGCGGCGCCCAGGAACGCGAGCTTCTCATCCTGGCGCGGCGTGCCGGCCTGCCCGGTGAACACATAGGCGCTGACCACGGTCAGCGGGGTGCCGGACCCCACCACCGGGTAGTCCGCCTCGACCCAGCGACCGGCACCACACTCGGCGTCGAACCCGGTGCGGGCCAGGCCGGTGCGGGCGGCCAGCGGCGCCGTCCGAGCCAGCACCGCGACCCCCGCCCGGCCGCGGCTGCCGGCCTCCTCGTGTACCCCGCACCAGCCCGGACCGAGCGCGTCGTGCAGGGCCGCGTCGTCGGCACGCACCTCCTGCAGACAGAGCAGGTCCGGACGGCGCTCAGCCAGCCAGCCGCCCATCCCCCGGCGGGTGGCGGCCCGGATGCCGTTGACGTTGACGGTGGCCACGCAGATCACGGGGTCGACCGTACGCAGGCCGGCCCACCGACTCGTCGCCGTGGTCGTGTCCGAAGCCCCTCACGGTGACGTCTCGGCGGGTGGGTTGGGGGACCTCCCCCGGCGGCCCAGGTAGTGCTCACGCTCGTCGGGGTCGTGCTTCTCGATGGCATAGCGCAGCATCGTGCGCGGCATCTCCTGGTGGTGCCGGTCCAGAAAGGCGTCGAGCGCCGGACGGTCCCGCAACCCGACCTCACGCAGCATCCAGCCCGAGGCCTTGTGCACCAGGTGGTGCGGGTCGTCGAGCAGCGCCTCGGCCAGCCGCAGCGCGTCGGCGTGCTCACCGACACGGATCAGCCCCAGCGTGGCCACCATGGCGATTCGGCGCTCCCAGATCAGGCTCGAACCGGCCAGGGTGTCCAGGACCGACCGGTCGCTGCGGCCCACCAGCCAGTCGCCGAGCACCGCCGGGGCAACCGTGTCGACCAGGTCCCAGTTGTCGATCCGGTCGGTGTTGGCCAGCAGCGCGGCGACCAGAGCCGTGCGGACCGCGTCGTCACCGCGCAGGGCGAGCTCGCCGGCCAGCACGCACCCGGCCAGCCGCACCTCGTGCCAGTCGCTGCCCCACAGGTCCACCACGTCGTCCACGCCGGCGGTGCGGCGGTGCTCCCGGACCACCCGGCGGACCTGCGGCACCCGGACCCCCAGGGTCTGCCCGCCCTCGCCGTAGCCACCCGGCGCCATCTGCAGGAACCAGGCCGACGTAGCCGCCCGATCAGGATCAGCCAGGGCGACCAGCGCGGCCTCGATCTGTGTCGCTGCACTCATGACGGCCCCGTCCTGACCTCCTGCGCCGCCGGCCGACCCGGTGCCTACGAACCCAGGGACCGTTCGGCGGCCTCGACCACGTTGGCCAGCAGCATCGCCCGGGTCATCGGCCCCACCCCACCCGGCATCGGCGCGACCCAGGCCGCGACCGAGAACACGTCCGGGGCCACATCACCGACCAGCCTCGCGGTGCCGTCGGCGGCCTCGACCCGGGTGATCCCGACGTCCAGCACCGCGGCGCCCGGCTTGACCATCGAAGCGGTGATGATGCCCGGCACCCCGGCGGCAGCGACCACGACGTCGGCGGCGGCCACCTGCTCGGCCAGGTTCACCGTCCCGGTGTGGCACAGGGTGACGGTGGCGTTGACCTCGCGCCGAGTCAGCACCAACCCCAGCGGGCGGCCGACCGTGACCCCACGCCCAACCACACAGACCTGCGCGCCCTTGAGCGGGACGCCGTACCGATCCAGCAGCTCGACGACGGCGCGCGGGGTGCACGGCAGCGGCGAGGTCATCGGCCGGCTGACGTTGAGCACCAGCCGGCCCAGGTTGGTCGGGTGCAGGCCGTCGGCGTCCTTGTCCGGGTCCATGAGCTCCAGGACGGCGTCGGCGTCCAGACCCTGGGGCAGCGGCAGCTGCACGATGTAGCCGGTGCAGGCGGGGTCGGCGTTGAGCCGGGCCACCGCCGCCTCGACGTCGGCCTGGGTGGCGTCGGCCGGCAGGTCGTCACGGATCGAGGCGAGACCGACCTCCGCACAGTCCCGGTGCTTGCCGGCGACGTATGCGCGGCTGCCCGGGTCCTCACCGACCAGGACGGTGCCCAGCCCGGGACGCACCCCCTTCGCCAGGAGCACCGAGACCCGCCCGGCGAGCTCGGCCTTGATGGCAGCGGCGGTCGCCTTGCCGTCGAGGCGGCGGGCCGAGGCGGGGCTCGAGGCAGCGGTCACCAGGTTTCCAGACCGTCGTAGAGGGGGAACGCCTCGGCGAGCGCGGTCACCCGGGAGCGGAGCGAGCTCACGTCGACCTCGGGCTGCAGGGCCAGGGCGATGACGTCGGCGACCTCGGTGAACTCCGCGTCGCCGAACCCGCGGCTGGCCAGCGCCGGCGTGCCGATCCGCAGCCCCGAGGTCACCATCGGCGGGCGCGGGTCGAACGGGACGGCGTTGCGGTTGACGGTGATGCCGACCTCGTGCAGGCGGTCCTCGGCCTGTTGACCGTCCAGGGTCGAGTCGCGTAGGTCCACCAGCACCAGGTGGACGTCGGTGCCGCCGGTGAGCACCGACACCCCCGCCTGCTTGGCGTCGTCGCCGGTCAGCCGCTCGGCGAGGATCTGCGCACCGGTGATGGTGCGCTGCTGGCGCTCGGCGAACTCGGCGCTCGCAGCGAGCAGGAACGCGGCCGCCTTGGCCGCGATGACGTGCATCAGCGGACCGCCCTGCTGACCGGGGAAGACCGCGGACTGGAAGAGCTTGGCGTGCTCGTCGGTTCCGGCCAGGATCATGCCGCCGCGTGGACCGGCGAGGGTCTTGTGGGTGGTCGAGGTGACCACGTGCGCGTGCGGGACCGGGTTGGGGTGCAGCCCGGCGGCGACCAGGCCGGAGAAGTGGGCCATGTCCACCATGAGCAGGGCGCCGACCTCCTCGGCGATGGCCCGGAACGCGGCGAAGTCGAGCTGGCGGGGGTAGGCCGACCAGCCCGCGATGATCAGCTTGGGTCGGTGCTCCAGGGCGGCGGCGCGCACGGCGTCCATCTCGATCCGGAACGACTGCGGATCGACCCCGTAGGAGGCCACTCGGTACAGGCGGCCACTGAAGTTGATCTTCATGCCGTGCGTGAGGTGGCCACCGTGGGCCAGCTCCAGGCCGAGGATGCCGTCGCCGGGCCGGATCAGGGCGTGCATCGTCGCGGCGTTGGCCTGGGCACCGGAGTGCGGCTGCACGTTGGCGTAGGTGGCGCCGTAGAGGGCCTTGGCCCGGTCGATGGCCAGCTGCTCGGCCTTGTCGACCTCCTCGCAGCCGCCGTAGTACCGCTTGCCCGGGTACCCCTCGGCGTATTTGTTGGTCAGCACACTGCCCTGGGCGGTCAGCACCGCCCGCGGCGCGAAGTTCTCGCTGGCGATCATCTCCAGCGTTCCGCGCTGGCGGGCCAGCTCGCCGGCCAGCACGGCGGCCAGCTCCGGGTCGAGGTCGGCCAGGGGCGATGTGGTGACGGCTGCGGAAGAGGTGAGCTGGGCGGTGGGCTCGGCCATGCGTACTCCTGATCGGTGCGTGCT
This sequence comes from uncultured Actinomycetota bacterium, assembly GCA_963724535.1. GTDB lineage: Bacteria > Actinomycetota > Actinomycetes > Actinomycetales > Kineosporiaceae > JADJPO01. The sequence continues at coordinate 97,439 of CAVRVD010000014.1, read as the reverse complement.
GACGGGCAACCGGATGGCGAACGAGGTCGGTCACGCCGGACGGCAATGGCGGTGTACCCGGGGCCCAGGCGATCGACCCCTCGTCGGGCGGAACAGCCGCTCCCCGGTGGTGATCCACCTGCGCCAGTCACGGCAGCCGCCAGCCTAGCAAGCGGGTGCCGGGCGGGGGTGTGCGGAGCACGGTGTCGACCACGCAGCCACCTCCGCGCACAGTGATCTTCACTCTCGGGGGTGGGAGTCTGCGTGAAGATCAGCGTGCGTCGACGGGGTCACCATGGCAGCCAGATCTGTGCACGCTGATCTCCACGCGGGAGCGAAGGTCAGCCGAAGCAGCTCGAGACGATCTGGTCGCCCATCGCGGCCATACCCATCACGGTGAACGCCGGCGCGCCGGTGCCCAGCGCCCGTTCGGCGGCGAGCAGCACGGCGGGCGAGCGCGCGTAGGTGCAGTCCGTGGCGACGTCCATCATGGCGGAGGCCAGCGCCGCGGCCGACTGGGTCATCCCGCCCGGATGGCGCCACCAGGGCAGCGCCATCATCCGGGCGACGGCATGGAAGGACGGGTCGATGACGTCGACGCTCCTGGCCGTGTAGATCTGGTGGGAGATGTCCTGGGCGGTGCTCATGCCGGCCATGTAGACCCAGTACCCGGTCGCCCAGTCGTACCCGACGGTGAGCCGGGTGCGCACGGCCGCCAGCACCTGGTCGATCTCGGCTGCTCGGTAGGTGGTCAGCTCCCGCACCCGGACCAGGAACGCCGCGGCGCCGTGGCTGACGTTGTACACGCACGGCTCGTCGCGGTCGTGCGGTGAGTTCGAGTAGGCGAAGCAGGTCCCGCCGTTCAACCGCGGCATGGCCAGCAGCGCGTCCACCGCCGAGCTCAGCGCGCCCTGCGGTAGAGCGGCGTTCTTGTAGCCCTCGATCAGCACCCAGCCGACGTGGCCGGCGGTGGTCACCGTGTAGGTGGTCTCGACCGGGTTGAGGGTGCCGTCACCGAAGGCGTCCCAGGGCCCGGCCAGGCCGTAACCGCCATCCGGCTTGCGGGCGGCCATTAGGTCGGCGAGCAGGTCCTGGGTCTGCGGGCTCGACCAGCCGGTCCGCTGCGCCTGCGCCCACACCCGGGAGGCGAGGTCGGCGGCGGCGTACAGCGAAGCGCTCTGGGCCACCCGGCGCGGAGCGACCGGGTCGTTGGCACTGGCCGGGTCGGCCGGGTCGACGGCATCGGCGCGGACGGCGCCGGCCACCCGGGCGGTCGTGGCGTTGCCCGTCTCGGCGTGCAGGGCCGCGGTGAGCTCGCGCCAGCGGCGCGTGGCCTCCTCGCGCGGGACCGGGTCGCCGTCGTCCATCGCGACCGACCGGCTCACCCGACGCCGGGTGCTGCTGCGCACCCCGTTGCTGACCCGGTCCAGACTCACCTCGACCGAGGTGGGCAGCGCCGGCACCTGGTTGGCGCGAGGGATGACCACGCAGCTGGCCCGCAGGGTGGAGCGGCCGATCGGCACCACCGACGAGGACCGGCAGGTCTGTCCCGAGGCGGTGAGCACCACGGTGCCCTGGCTGCGCCGGGGGACGGTCACCGACGCGGTGGCCGTGATCGTCGAGGGGGCGTCCAGGCGGGCCGCGCCGGTGACCGTCACGGCGTCCACCGAACCGGCTGAAGCAGTGGCCCGCGGCCCCTCGCGGGGGAATCGCTCCGCCCAGGCCGGGGTGAGCAGCGGGCTGACGATGAGCGGCGAGACCGCGACGGCGGCGACTGCCGACACCAGGAGAGCCGGCAACGGCCGTCGACGGTGATCGCTCACCCGGTGGGTGTCGGCATCTGCGGTTCCCGCCTCCAGCCCTACCAGGCGATCTCCTCGCAGCCGGTGTGGCTGGCCGGCTCGACCTGCAAGGTGGCGTGCTCGACCACGAAACGCTCGCGCATCACGTCGCGGGCCCGGTCGAGCACCGCGTGCGCGTCGGCGGCGTCCGTGGTGCGCAGGTGGGCGGTGGCTACCGTCATCCCGGAGGTGAGCACCCACAGGTGCAGGTCGTGTACGTCGATCACGCCGGGGACGTCGAGCAGCGCCTTCGTGACGTCGTCCGGGTGCAGACCGGACGGCGCGTGCTGGCCGAGGACGGCGAGCACCTCCCGGCCGAGCAGCACCGCCCGGACAGCCACGAAGGCAGCGATGGCCAGGGCCACCACCGTGTCCCACCAGGGGTTCCCGGTGACCACCACCAGGGCCCCGGCGAGCAGGACGCCGACCGAGCCGACGGTGTCGGCCAGCACCTCGAGGTAGGCGCCCTTGACGTTCAGGCTCTCGCCGGCACCGCCGCGCAGGACGACCAGGGCGACCAGGTTGACCACCAGCCCGAGCCCGCCCACGGCGATGAGCGGCAGCGCGGGGACGGCGACCGGGCCGCCGGAGCCGATCCGGTCGAAGGCCTCCACGGAGACGTAGCCGGCCACCGCCAGCATGAGCAGCACGGCCAGCCCGGAGGCGAACACCTCGGCCCGGTAGGAGCCGTAGGTGCGCCGCCCGGTGACGTCGGAACGGGTGGCGATCCGGGTCGCGACCAGGGCGGCACCGAGCGCGACCACGTCCGCGGCCATGTGCCCGGCGTCGCCGAGCAGTGCGAGGGAGCCGCTGACCAGGGCGGTGACCAGCTCGACGCCGAAGAAGGCAGCCACCACGGCGAAGGCGACCCGGAGCCGCCACCGGTGTCGGGCCCCGGCGTGGCCAGGGTGGCCGGCGTGACCGTGGCCCATGTCAGGGTCTCCTCCGTGCGTGTGCCACCGTTGCCAGCCTAGCCGGGCGCCGTTCAGCGCAGGCCCCGCTCCCTGGCCGTCGACCCGACGGAGGCTGCAGGTGCACCGTTGATCACAACTTGGCGGCGGCACGGCGTGGCTTGCTGACCCACCCGGTGGAACCACTAGGTTGTCCATCGCCTCAGGGAACGCGCCTGCTGGGGAATGCCCGAGAGAGGTTCGACATGGCTGCTACTCCCACCCTCGGCTCACGCCTGGGCGCAGAGTTCCTGGGTACCTTCTGGCTGGTCCTCGGGGGCTGTGGCACCGCCGTCCTGGCAGCCGGCTTCCCCGACGTCGGCGTGGGCCTGCTCGGGGTCTCGCTGGCCTTCGGCCTGACCGTGCTGACCATGGCCTACGCGGTCGGTCACGTCTCGGGCGGACACTTCAACCCCGCGGTCACGATCGGCCTGGCCACGGCCAAGCGGTTCCCGTGGAAGGACGCGCCTGCCTACATCATCACGCAGGTGGTCGCCGCGGTCGTCGCCGCCGTGGTGCTGTTCGTCGTGGCCAGCGGCCAGGACGGCTTCGACGCCAAGGCCTCCGGCTTCGCGGCCAACGGCTACGGCGAGCACTCCCCCGGCGGCTACACGCTGGTGGCGGCGTTGGTCATCGAGATCGTGCTCACCGCGTTCTTCCTCTATGTGATCCTCGGCGCCACCGACGGCCGGGCGCCGGTCGGGTTCGCCCCGATCGCGATCGGGCTGGCACTGACCCTGATCCACCTCATCTCGATCCCGGTGACGAACACCTCGGTGAACCCGGCGCGGTCCACGGGGGTGGCCTTCTTCACCGACTCCTGGGCGCTGGGGCAGCTGTGGCTGTTCTGGGTGGCGCCGATCCTCGGCGCGATCGTGGCGGGGGCGACCTACGCGCTGATCACCGGCGAGCACAACGTGGTGCAGGTGGAGGGCAAGGTCCGCAGGTGAGGCGCTGACCGTCGGCACCACGCCACGTGCGCCATCGGCGGCCAGGTCAGGCAGGCGCCGTCCAGTGCGGGTCGCGGCCGGCGAAACCCAGGAGCCGGTCCAGGGCTGCGGCGTCGTCCGGAACGGCGACCTGCGGCCCGAAGAAGCCTCCGGCGCCGTCCGCCGAGCGGTACTCGTCGGTGATCATCGCGGCGAAGAAGTCGAGTGCGGCCGAACAGGCGCCCTCGGGAACCGACCAGTCGCGACCGGTGGCCCGGGCCAGGTCCCAGCCGTGCACGAGGTACTCCCCCAACGCCATGGCCAGCACCGCGTCGCCGTCCATGGCGGCCTGGGACATGATCACCCGACGACCGGCGATCCCGGCGTCGACCTCGGCGCCGATGACGGCGGCGGCGGCCCGGACGACGTCCCCCGGTGCCCGCTCGTCGGCGGCGGCGCGGTAGGTGTCCGGGTCCGGGCGGTCAGCGCGGCGGTCCGGGTCGGTCAGCGCCGTCGCGAAGTGCTGCAACCAGCCGAGGACGTGGTCCCGCAGCTGCTCGACGGAGAACGAGGCGCACGGGGTGCGGCCGGCCGCCCAGACGTCGGGGACGTCGACGACCTCGGCGAGCGCGTCGAGTACCGGCTCGAACATCGACCGGACGGCCGGGGGGTCGCTGAAGACGGCGGGTGCGGTGGCCGGGAAGTAGGGAACCTGCTGGATCTCACTCATGGCTCGACGCTAGGGCGCACGGCGGACGGCGCTCTTGACGTTTCGCGACAGGTCTGGCCTGCCCACCCCGGATAGCCTGGCTCGATGGTGCGGGGTGTGTCGAGCGACACCCGGGGGATCATCGACCCGGCCGCGATGCTGCGCCACGTCGACTTCGCCCGCTACCCCGCGGGTGCGGGGCTGGCCGGCATCATCGACTGGTTCTGGGCGGTGCGCTGGAACCTGCCGGACGGCGTCGAGCACCGCCAGCTGGTCCTGAACCACCCGAGCGGGCACGTCAGCATCGGGACGCTGGACGACTCGGGGGTCCTCGATCCGGCACAGGGCCGGGTGTACGGGGTGCTCACCCGGCTCAGCGAGCGCCGGCTGACCGGCAGGGGCTGGACGGTCGCGGCGAAGACGACCGTCGGCGGGGCCGGGGTGGTGCTCGGCGCCCCGGCCCGGACCGCCGTCGATCGGCAGCTGCCGCTGCGGGTGGTGAGCGGGCTGGACGAGGATCAGCTGGTCGACGCGGCGGTCGCCGCCGATGCCGAGGCCGACCGGGTCGACCTGCTCCGCGAGGCGCTCGAGCGTTGTGTCCGACAACGGGATCCGGACCAGGTGGGTCAGGCTCGGCAGGTGGCGGCGATCGCTCGGCTCGCCGAGACCGATCGCGGCGTCCGCCGGACCGAGCAGCTGGCCGACGCAGCAGGGGTGAGCGTGCGCACGCTTCAGCGTCGGTTCGCCCACCACGTAGGGGTGAGCCCGGCCTGGGTGATCCGGCGGTGGCGGATCATCGAGGCGGCCGAGCAGGCCGTGCGCGCGGACGAGGAGGACCGCACCGACTCCGCCTGGTCGCGGTGGCCGGGGTGGGCCTCGCTGTCGGTCGAGCTCGGCTACAGCGACCAGTCGCACCTGGTCCGCGACGTCCGCCGGCATCTCGGGCTGACCCCGCACCAGTACCGGCGACACACCAAGGCCTGACCCGCCCTCATTCGTTCCGGGTGATCGGGCCGGGGTCGCCGGCCGCCGGCGGCGACGAGGCCTGGCCGGCACAGTCCGGGGCGGCACCGTCCGGGCTGCCGTCCAGCTCACCGATCCGGGCCCGGCTCGCGGTTCGCGTCTGCCGCAGCGCGGCGGCGACGGCCTCGACGCGGCGCATCACCCGCAGCAGGTTGCGGCAGGTCAGTGCCGCCAGGTCGTCGTCCGACCACCCTCTCGCGGCCAGCGCGGCGAGCAGGTCCGGGTAGCTACTGACGTCCTCCAGACCCCGCGGCAGTCGCCTCACCCCGTCGAAGTCCCCGCCCAGCCCGATGTGGTCGATCCCGGCGACCTCGCGCACGTGCTCGCAGTGGGCGACGACGTCGTCCACGCTCGCCGAGGGACCGCCGAGACGGCGTACCCGCTCCTGGTAGAACTCCTCGAAGGCCTCGTCGGTCAGGCGGATGCCCTGTTCACCCGCCGCGTCGAGACACTCGCGGAACCAGCCCCCGCCCTCGGCCGAGACGAACTCCGGCACGAAGGTGACCATGCACAGCCCCCCGTTGCCGGCCAGGCGGGTCAGGACATCGTCGGGGACGTTGCGCGGGTGGTCACACACCGCTCGGGCGGAGGAGTGGGAGAAGATCACCGGCGCCTTCGTGACGTCCAGGGCGTCACGCATCACCCCCGGCGAGACGTGGGAGAGGTCGACCATCATGCCGAGCCAGTTCAGCTCGGCGACCACCTCACGGCCGAAGGCGCTCAGCCCGCCGAGCACCTCGGTGTCGGTGGCCGAGTCCGCCCAGGGCACGTTGAGGTTGTGGGTCAGGGTGAGGTAGCGCACCCCGAGCCGGAACAGCATCCGTAGCACGCCCATCGAGCAGTCGATCGAGTGTCCGCCCTCGGCGCCCATCAGCGAGGCGATCCGCCCGTTGCGCCAGGCCGCCTCGATCTCGTCCGCGGTGGTGGCCAGCGCCAGTGTCCCGCCATAGCGCTCGACCATCCGGTGCACGGCATCGACCTGCTCCAGCGTCGCCGTCACCGCACCGGTACCGGTCGGCTCCGCCGGGACGTAGACCGACCAGAACTGCGCCCCCACCCCACCGGCGCGCAGCCGGGGCAGGTCGGTGTGCGTGGGCGCACCGCCCGAGCCGACGCCAAGGGCGTCGAAGTCGTAGTCGGCGCGGACGCGGCACTCCCAGAGCAGGTCGTTGTGCCCGTCCACGACAGGGTGGCGCAGCAACAGGCCCGCGATCCGGTCCGCAGGGCCGGGCAGACTCGATGCGGTCATGCCCTCACTCTGCCACCGACCTCACCCGGCCCTGACCTCATGTGGACCCGGCTCGGCTACACCTCCGAGGGCAAGGCCTTGCGGATCACCAGCCGGGTCCAGGCGCCGAGGTAGATCCGTCCGTCCTCCGGGATCTCGCTGCGCAGACCGACCGCGATCGGCTGGGCGGGCAGAGGGACACCGGCCTGGCCGACGTAGGTCCCGTTGGCGGAGGCGAGGTCCTCGACGAACCAGCGACGCCCGTCGGTGGTCAGCTGCGCGTGCCGCCGGGACACCCCCGTGTCGCCGACCACCTCGACATCGGGATGGATGTTGCGGCTGGCCGAGGTGCGTCCGACGAGCACGCTGCGGTCGTGCAGCTGGACGACGGTCGGCATTCCGGGGGACGGGCAGGGGTCCTCGACGTCCTGGGCGGCGTGCCAGTCCGGGTCGACCCAGATCTCGACGACCCACTCCACGTCCGGGGGCGGCGGGGACGGCGCGGGGGTTGCCGGGTCGGTCGGCGGCGGCTGCAGGACGGCGCCGGACTGGCTCGACCCGACGCCGGCAGCCGCCGGTCCGGGCCCCGGGTCAGAGTCAGGGTCAGGGTCGGCGGCCGGTGCGGGGACGTCGAGGCCGGCGGGCGGGTCGAGCGGGCGCGGCAGCTGACCGGTGGTGAAGTCGTAGCCGCAGTTCTCGCAGAACAGCGCGTCCGGCAACCCGGTGACCGAACAGCTGGGACAGACCCGTCCCGCCGGAACGTCCGGCGTCCCGCCGGCCGTGCCCGTCGCGGACGGCGCGGGTGCGTCCAGGTCGAGCGAGGACGCCGCGACGTCCGACGGGGGTGGCGAGGGTGCGGCAGACGGTGCGGACGAGGCGCCGCTCGACCCGCTGATCGGCGACCCGCAGACGTCGCAGTAGTCGCCGGCGGAGGAGTTGTGCCCCTCCGGGCAGGTGTAGCCGGTCATCGCTGCATCGCCTGCTTCCGTCGCACGGTCCAGCTCACGGTCGTTGTCCCCCGATCGCGATCGCCCCGGCTGCGGGGCCGGCGCGGGTCACTTCTTCACCCGGGTCGTCTTGGTCGAGCTGGTGTCCAGGGCCATCTCGTCGACCCGGTCGACGTCCCTGCGCAGGGAGACCTTGCCGGTGGCGGCGTCCTCGACGTCGACGACCTTCTTCAGCCGTGAGGTGGCATCATCGTTGCCCGTCGCCCGGGCCAGCTGGACGGCGCGGCCGAGCTTGAGCTTGGCGGTGGCCTCGTCGCCGGATGCCCGCGCGGCCAGCCCCGCCTGGATCGCCTCGGCCAGCTCGGTCTGCCCGGTGTAGTGGGCCACCTCGGGGCTGATCCGGGTGGTGAGCACGTCGTCGTCGGTCCACAACGCTTTGACCAGGCTGTTGGCCACCACCCGGTCGCGGACCACGATCTGCACCCGGGCAGCGAGCTGCTCGGAGCCGACCGGCTTGGCCGGCAGCCGGACCGCGACGTGGTAGTCCCGGGTCTCGTCGCCCCAGGCCCCGGTGGGGTAGCCGGCGGTGAGCGGGTTGACGTCGACCCGCCGTCCGGTGAGGTCCTCCACGGTCGGGGAGACCTGGCGGACGAAGAGCACCTGCGCCCCCTGGGGCGCCCAGACCCGCAGCTGCGCCTCGGCGACACCGCGACCCATGGCCCGCTGCATGAGCTCGGAGAACGCTCCGGCCATCAGCCTCGGGTCCGGGATCAGGTCGACCGAGCCCATCAGCGCCGTGGCCACACCGCGCAGCTCGTTCACGTCCCAGTCCACGCCGACGCCGCGGCAGTCGCACTGCAGGGTGCCCTGCACCGCGGCCACCGAGGAGGCCAGCACCTCCGGGGGTTCGCTCTGGTTGCGCCCGTCGGTGAGCAGGATGGCGTGGCGCTGGGTGGCCTGCGGGGTGGCCTCGAAGACCCGCTTGGCCAGGCGCAGCCAGGCCCCCATGGCGGTGCCGCCGCCGGCGACCAGGCGGGTCACGGCCCGCTTGGCCTCCTCCCGCGCTCCCGGCTCCATCCGGACCATCGCGGTCGGAGCGTTGGGGTAGGGGAAGATCCGGTTGGCCCCGTCGGTACCGGCGATGACGGCGAACCAGGTGCCGTCCAGGATCTGCTCGATGGCGGCGGCCGCGGCGGCCTGCGCCGCCACGATCTTGTCGCCCTGCATCGACCCGGACGTGTCGACGATGACGATCTCGCCGGCCTCGCCGTCCTCACCACGACCCGCCTCGCCGGCCCCGGCACAGGTGACGGTGACCACAGCGTGCACGTCGGTGCCCCCGTCGGGCAGGAACTCGTTCTGGAAGACCTCGGCGGCGAACTCGGCCATGTTCCACCCTCTCCTCGACACCCCTGCCCGGCTCGGAACCTATCGAGAACCAGCCGGTCGATCTACACGCCGGCCTGCTCCGGCTGTTCCGGCACGTGCTCGTCCTCGCCCGGCTGGTCCACCGCGCCGGCGGCGATCGCCTCGGCGCCATCCGGTGCGGCTGTCGGAACCGGCTCGAACCGGGCCAGGGCCACCGTGATGTTGTCGTGACCGCCCTGCTCGATCGCCCAGGCGGTCAGGGCCTCGGCGAGCGCGGCCGGGTCGGCGTCGGCGCCGAGCCCGACCCAGGTGCGAGCCACCAGGTCAGACAGGGCAGTCGGCTCCGAGCAGTAGTTCCACAACCCGTCCGAGCACAGCAGCACCCAGCCGGGTCGGTCCAGGGCCACCACGGCCGTGTGCGGCACCGGGTCGGGGGCGTCGGCACCGAGCCATCGGGTGATCGCGTGCGACTGCGGCATCGTCTCGGCCTCGGCCCGGGGGACCCCCTGGGCCATCGCCTCGGCCGCCCAGGAGTCGTCCTGGCTGATCTGCATGCCCGGCGCGCCGTCCGGCAGCCAGTAGGCCCTGCTGTCCCCGACCCAGCCGGCCACCATCACCCCCGGGACGTCGGTCGCCCCCCGCTCGATCAGGGCCGCCACGAAGGTGCACGACGGCGGGCTCTTGGCCGCCGGCACGTCTCGACCGGCGACCGCCGCCTGCTCCTGGGCGGCGGCGCCGCCGGCGAGGATCCTGGTGGCCAGCTCTCCGGCCCGGGCGGTCTGCTGGGCGGTTCCGCCCCGACCGGCGCCGGCCCCGACACCGCCGCCCGCCCCGGCCGGGGGCGACAGCCGCAGGCCGGTGACCATCGCGTCCCGGGCGGCCCGGGCTGCGGCCAGGCTGGCAACGTCCGACCCGGGGGCCATCGAGACCCCGTCGCAGACCACCATCGCGCCCAGGCTGCTCGGCTGGGCCGCCGCGGCGACCGCGGTCGCGTCCTCGTTGCGGCTGTGCCGCACGCCGCGGTCGCAGACCGCCACCAACCAGGACGCCGGGGCGTCCAGCCAGTGGTCACGCCGACGCGGCGCGGCGGCACCGCACTGCTCGCAGTACCCGTCGTCGGACACCGGACCGGAGCAGCTGGCACAGGTCGCCGGCACCGTGCTCAGGTCGGTATCGCTGCTGTGGATCGGGGAGTACCGGGCTGCGTCGGTGGCGTCGTTGCTCACGTCGTCCAGCAGAGTGCCCTCGTGGACGTCGGGAGGCTCCAACGCCGCCTCGGCCCGCGGCCCTGCCGGGCCGTCTGCGGCGCCTGGTGTCCCGTCCGCCCGGGACGCCGCCGATGCCCCGGCCGCGGCCAGGCCGGCGGCGCCGTCCAGCTGCGCGCCGCAGCTCTCGCAGAAGCGTTCGTCGGGAGCGGCCACTGCCCCGCACTCCGGACAGGTCATCGCCACGTCACCCGGCGCACCGCGTTGGCCCGGTCGACCAGCTCGATCCGGTGGTGCCGGTCCGGTTCCATCGCGGCCAGCCGCCGGTAGGCGGCCTCCAGGGCGTCTCGCAGCGGGTCCTCCGCGGCCGGCACGCCGCCGACGCTCAGGGTCGGTTTCGCCCCGTCGCGCTGGACCAGCTCCAGGGCGTCGGACAGCACGTCCACCTCCAGGCGCGCCCGGTCCATCGGTTCGATGGTGACAGCGGCGACGCTGTCGAGGGCGTCGGCCAGCCCGGGCAGGCCCCGTCCGGAGGCAGCCAGCAGCCGGGCGCGCTGTCGCCTGGCCTCCACGAACGCGCGGCTGGTGGACGGCACCAGGTCCAGGGCCTCGATCGCTCCGTCACCGTCGCCGCGCCCCTGGCGCAACCGGTTCAGCCCGAAGGCAGCGGGCGCGGTGTAGTTGGCGTCGGTGCGGGCGCAGATCAGGTACAGCGACTCGGCCACGTCCGGCTCGCTGCTGCGCTCGCAGGCCAGGGCCAGGGCCAGCTTGGGCGCCAGCTCACCGGGCACCTGCCCGTAGACGGCGTTGAATGCGCTGCGGGCGGCGGCGACGTTGCCGGCGTCCAGGGCGCTCAGCCCCTGCATCCACACCGCCCGCCACTCCCACGCGTCCTCGCGCAGCATCTCGGCGACCACCCCGTCGGCGATGTCGCGCCGTTCGGCCTCGAGCGCGGACCGGATCAGGGACAGGCGCACCTCGGCCGACGGGGTGGGGTGACGGGCCAGCTCGTCCATCCGGGCCAGCGGGTCGGCCAGGGACAGTCCTGCCAGCCAGTCGTGCTGCGGGTCGGAGGCATCCGGTCGCAGCTCCGGCAGCTGGCGCCAGTCCAGGGTGTCCCCGGAGACCACTGGAGCCTCGAACAGGACCGAGGGCGCCGAGTGCACGGCGTGGGCGGCGTCCGGTCGGGTGCCGGCGACGATCTCCCGCAGCACCCCGTGCAGCTGCACCCGCAGCTCGTCGGCGCTCTGGAACCGGTCCGCCGGGTCGGCGGCGCAGGCCTTGGCCAGCAGCCGGTAGAGGGAGTCGTGCTGCTGGAACATCGCGACGTCGGCGACCGGCGGCAGTGAGGTGGCGTACGTGGACTGGTAGCCGCGGAACTCCATCACCAGTACCGCCAGGGTGCGGCCGATGGTGTAGATGTCCGAGGCGATCGAGGGACCCAGGGTGGGCACCTCGGGCGCCTGGTAGCCGACGGTGCCGTAGATCGCCGAGTCCAGGTCGTCGATCCGGCGCACCCCGCCGAGGTCGATCAGCTTGACCGCGTCCCCGACCTGGATGATGTTGTCGGGCTTGAAGTCGCAGTACAGCAGGCCGACGTCGTGCAGGTAGGTGAAGGCCGGCAGGACCTCCAGCAGGTAGGCCAGGGCCTGGTCGACCGGGATCGGGTCGTACTTGCCGGCGCGCTGCATCCGCTGCTTCAGAAGGTCTTTCAGCGACGTCCCACCGACGTACTCCATGACGATGTAGCCGGCACCCTCGTGCTGGGCGAAGTTGAAGATCTCCACGATCAGCGGGTGCTCGACCTTGGCGAGGAACTCCCGCTCGGCGATCGCTGCGGCGTAGGCGTCGGCGTCGCCGGAGTTGAGCAGACCCTTGAGCACCACCCAGCGCCGGCCGAGGACGACGTCGCGGGCGATATAGATCCAGCCAAGACCGCCGTGGGCCAGACAACCGGCCACCTCGTACTGGCCGCCGACCAGGTCACCGGCCTTGAGCTTCGGGGTGAACGAGTAGGGGTTGCGGCACTGCGGGCAGAAGCCCTCGACCCGGCCGGGTCGGCCGTCCCGGGAGCGCCCGACCGGGTCGCCGCAGTTGGGGCAGAACCGTCGGTCCTCGGGCACCTGGGGGTCGGCGAGGATCGCCTTCTCCGGGTCGATGGCGGGCACCGGCGGCACGAAGGTCAACCCGGCACCGAGCCGGGCGCCGCGCAGTCGCGTCGACCCGGTACCGATCGAGCGGGTCGCCCTGGTGCCACCGGCACGGGACGAGCCGATCGGCTCGCTGGCCAGCCGGTTCGAGGAAGTGATCTTGGTGGCTCCCGACGGGCTGTCCCCGACGGCGCCCGACGCCGCGGTCGCCGCTGCGGTGGGCGCCCCCGGCGGGGACCCGCAGACGTCGCAGTACCCGTCGGCGATGGTGCCGGTGCAGCCCGGCTGGGTGCACCTCGCGCCGTCGAGGTCGGCGGTGCTGTGGCTCATGGGCTCGCTCCCGGTGAGGTGGCGGTCGACTGCGCGGCGACGCTGCCCGGGCCGCTCCGACCGGACGAGGCGCGGACCAGCTCGCGGAACGTGGTCACCGCGAGCCGGGCGGGCGCGACGTCGCAGGGCAGGACGGTGAGCAGCTCATGGGCTCGGGTCAACGCCACGGCGACGGCCGGGTCGTCCAACCGCCCGGTGCGGGTGGCCATCGCGGCGTAGCCGGACAACAGCCCGGCCAGCTCCTCGCGCTGGGCGAGCGGCGAGCCGTAGGCGTCCTCGACGACGTCCATCGCCCGGACGACGGCGTCCAGCCGCTGGGTGAAGTCGTCCAGCTCGGCCCGCCCGGTCGGCACCGGGCCGAGCGCGGCGACGTCCGGAACGGCGTAGCGCGGCACCGGGGTGACCTCGGTGGCGCACCGTTCGACCAGCGCGAGCAGCCGGACGCGCCGGTTGGTCAGGGCCGCGACCTCGCTGGCCGCCCGGGCCCGGTCGGCCGCCAGCTCGGCCTGCTCGGCCTCGCGGCTGCGCGCCTTACGCAGCCTGGTGGCCGTGGTGACCACCAGGTCCCGCTCGGCGCGGGCGGCGTCCACCTCCAGGTCGTGCAGGGCGACGTCCACGTCACCACCGCGGGCGGCGCGGGCGGCCACATCGTCGACCCGGGTGGCGAGCAGCTCCACCTGCGGACCCCAGGACGGCTCCTGCTTGACCAGCTCCCGCAGCCGCTCCAGGGCGGCCCGCAACGCCGCCACCCGCATCGCCGCGGCACTGGCCCGAGGGTCGAAGGAGAGCCGGTTGCGCAGCTGGGCGGCCAGGGCGTCGGAGAGCCGGCACGCCTCGACGACGCTGAGCGCCAGCCGGGCCGCACCGAGCCCGCTCCCCCCGTCGGCTCGGCCGGAGTCGATCCGACCCCAGATCACCTGCGACATCTGCTCGCGGACCACCGCGTCGGCCCGCCCGGCATCCCAGAGCGTGTCCAACCGGTCGGCACGGTCCTTGACCGACTGCCACAGGGTCATCGACAGGGTGATGTCGCCGACGTAGTCGTCCGGGTCACTGGAGCGGGTCGCGGCCGCGTCGATGCCGTCCAGCTCCCGCTTGCGCTGAGCCACCCAGTCCCGCAGCGCGCGCAGGTAGGCCAGCAGCGATGTCGGATCGGCGGCCTCGCCCAGGCGTCCGGGAGGGGTCGGGGCGATCGTCAGGCCGGTGCTCACCGCGGCCGCCACGCAGGCCCGGTGCGGCGCCGGCTGCTCATGTGCGCCCGTACAGCGGTTTCGGGGGAGTGCGCTCTCCGAGGGCCGCCTTGAGCCAGGTGTCGTAGGACCGCTGCCACGACCCGTCGGCCCGGGCGTCGTCGAGGACCGAGTTGACGAAGGCGGCGAAGTCCTTGTGGTCGGCGCTCACGCCGAGGCCGTAGGGCTCCTCGCTGAGCTGGTCGCCGACCACCTCGGTGCCCGGGTCCTGGTCGGAGAACCCGGCCAGGATCGCGTCATCCCCGGTGATCGCGTCGACCCGGCCCTGCTGCAGCGCCACGATGCAGTCGGTGTGGCTTGCCACCCCGACAGCCTCGGCGCCCGGGGTCAGCTCGGTGATGTTCTTCAGGCTGGTCGAGCCGCGGGGGGCGCACACCTTCAGCCCGGACAGGTCCTCGACCGACTTGATCTCCGACCCGGTCGGGACCATCAGCCGCTGGCCGGCGTTGAGGTAGACCGCCGAGAAGGCGATGTCGTTCCACCGGCTGCAGTTCATCGTGAACGCTCGGGCCACCAGATCCACCCCACCGGAGGCGTTGTTCTGCTCGTTCACCGGGGTCTGCAGCTGCGGGATCCGGTCTGCGGTGGTGATCACCTTGAACCGGATCTTGTCCGGGTCGTTGAAGATGCCCTGGGCGACGAACCGGGCCATGTCGATGTCGAAGCCCTCGAAGGTGTCCGGGTCGTTCGGGTCCACCGCCCCGAGCAGCCGGGTGTCGGCGGAGACCCCGACCAGCAGGTAGCCGCGTTTCTTGATCTGGTCGGCGTAGGCGCTGGTCTTCCTCGGGTCGAAGGAGACCGTGGCGTCGTCGCACTCGGCGGCCGGGACCGTCGCCGAGGGAGCCGGGGACGCAGCGGCGGACGGCGTCGGGCTGGGCTCGACGGTGGCCGCGGTCTCGGTGACGGCCGGTGCGCTGACACACCCCGCGACCAACACCCCCACGGCGGCGGCCATCACGACGGCGCCGGCGGGCCGGCGACCGGCTCGCGCCCTGATGGGCTGGTTGCGTCGTGGGGTCTCGCCCTGGCTCGAGCGGAGGTTCCTGCGCAGGTTCATCGGTACTCCCCCAGCCGCTGTCCGATCCCGATCATCGAGGTCACCGCCGCCCCGATCCCCAGGGTCAGGACCAGCCAACCGAGCAGGACCAGGGAGGTCCGCGGGGCGGCGAGTGCCTCATCCACCTGGCCGGCCTGCTCGGCCAGGGTGACCGCCGAGGCGTCGTCGAAGGTGGTGAAGGCCTCGTTGGAGTCCCCCAGGGCCAGTTCCCGTGCCGCGCCCCAGGAACCGGCGAGGTCAGCGGCGCGGACCTGCTTGTGTCGCTCCACCCAGGCCCCGAAGGTCTGGTTGGACTCACCGCCCGCCCCATTGTCGCGGGCGGTCACCAGATCCGTCGAGGCAGCCGTGATCCGCTCCTGGGCGATCTCTTCGGCTGGACCGGAGTTGCCGCGGGCGATCAGCCCCAGGCTCTCCTGGGCCTTGGCGTCGAAGGCGGCCGTGCGGGCCGAGGCCAGGGCCACGGTGGCCGCGTAGGGTCCGGCGGCGGTCTGCCGGGCCCGATCGGCAGCACCGGTGATCACGACCGCTCCGACCACGGTACCCGCCAGCA
The DNA here is from genome assembly GCA_963724535.1 of uncultured Actinomycetota bacterium. Classification (GTDB taxonomy): domain Bacteria; phylum Actinomycetota; class Actinomycetes; order Actinomycetales; family Kineosporiaceae; genus JADJPO01. The sequence continues at coordinate 81,923 of CAVRVD010000014.1, read as the reverse complement.
CGACGACGGTGGCGATGGCCAGCGGCACGTTGATGATCCGGCGGGTGCGCCGTCCGAGCCAGACCTGAACCGCGACCAGCATCGCCAGGGTGACCACCGCCGAGACGATGAGCAGCGCGGTGAACAGGTTCATCCGCTGGTAGGCGTCGGCGACCCGGCGCTGGTCGTTCTGGGAGACCTTCTCCAGCGCCGGCACGATCTGGTCGCGCAGCACCGTGCCCGCTTCGCGCAGGTAGGCGGCGCCGACCTGGAGGCCCTGTCGGTTGTTCGCCCTGGCCTGTTCGACCAGCCCGGTGTACTCGGCGAGCCCGGCCACCGCCTCGGCCAGGGTCGCCGAGTCCTGGGTGGTCGCGGCGGGCTCGGCGAGCAGCCGGGCGGCCTCTTCGATCGCGGCGTCGTAGTCGGCGCGGACCAGCGGGTCCTCCGAGCCCCCCGCCAGATAGGCGTTGGACGCCGCGGCGTCCGCCTTGACCAGGTCGTTCTGGATGGTCTGGACGCGGACCAGCTGGGCGGCGTCGCCGCGGGCCTCGTTCAGGGCCCCACCCCAGCCGCGGAAGGCGTACCCGCCGAGCCCGGCGAACACCAGGCAGGCCAGGACGGCGAGGGCGGCAGCGATCCGCATCCGACCCGGGGTCCCCTCCAGGCCGGACCGGGCGAGCTCGCGCGCCGGACGGGCGAGCAGCCGGTTGTGCAGCGGGGCAGCGTCGGTCGGTGGCGTCACCGTTCGGACCGCCGGGGAGAGGTCGGGTGCCGAAGCGGTGGGCACCGTGGTCTGGCTCATGGCTGCTCCTCGTTGCCGGGCTCGTCGGACCCCGCGGCCGGGGCGTCCGTCGACACCTGGCCCTCCTCACCGAACTCGACCAGCTCGACCGGGTCGGCCAGGTCCTCCGGCTCCAGTTCACGCAGCTGCTCCTGGGTGGGTGACTCGACCTCCCGCAGCCGCCAGGCGTGCCGCCCGATCGCGGCCTCCAGCACGTTGCGGGCGTAGCGACCGTTGCCGAACGTCGAGTCCCGCACCACGTGCGCGAGCAGCTCGCGGAACCGTGCCCGCGTCGTCTCGTCGACACCGTAGTCGGCGTTCTCGGCCAGCCGGTCGAAGATCGCCACCAGCTCGTCGTCGGTGTAGTCGGCGAAGGTGATCGTGGTCCGGAACCGGCTGGCCAGACCCGGGTTGGTGGCGATGAACTCGGCCATCGGCAGCGGGTAGCCGGCCACCACCACGACCAGGTCGTCGCGGTGGTCCTCCATCTCCTTGACCAGGGTGTTCACGGCCTCCTCGCCGTAGTCGTCACCAGACAGGCTGTACGCCTCGTCGATGAACAGCACCCCGCCGATGGCCGTGGCGACCACCTCGGCGGTCTTCATCGCGGTCTGGCCGAGGTAGCCGGCGACCAGCTCGGAGCGGTCGACCTCGACCAGCTGGCCCTTGCTGAGCAGGCCGAGGGCCTGGTAAATGCCGGACAGCAGCCGGGCCACCGTCGTCTTGCCGGTGCCGGGGTTGCCGACGAAGACCAGGTGCCGGGTGATGGTCGCCTTCTTCAGTCCGGCCTCGTCGCGCAGCTTCTCGATCCGCAGCACGGCGGCCTGACGGTGGATCTCGGCCTTGACGTCCTTGAGGCCGATCAGGTCGTCGAGCTCGGCGAGGAGCTCCTCCAGGGACTTGGCCGGTTCGGCGGGCTCGGCGGCTGCGGCCGGCTGGGCCGCGGTCTCGGTCTGCGTCTGGCCCACGGAGCCGTCGGGGTCGGTCGAGCCGTCCGGGCCGCCCGGGGCCGGCGGCAGGCTCGGGGTGCCGGTGGTGCCCGGCGGCAGGCTGATCCCGTGGGTGATCCGGAGCTGGTCGAGCAGGCGCGGGTCGACGGGCAGCGCGGTGATCGTCGGGCCGACGCCGCCGGCGTCCAGCGGATTGCCGGGCACGGCTTCTGGTGCTGGTGCTGGGCCGGTCGGTGCTGGGCCGGTCGGGGCTGGGCCGGTCGGGCCGGCGGGCAGACCCGCGGCGCGCATCTGGACGGCGGCGGCGCTGGCCGCGGTGCCGATCGCGGTCAGTGCCGGCTCGCCGAGGCCACAGGCGGCGGCGCTCACCTCGGTCAGCGCCCGGGCGTAGTCGCCGGCGCGCGGGGAACGGGCAGCGACCAGCGCGGCCAGGCCGGCGGTCGGCGCGACCCGCCAGCGTCGGCCTCTGCTCGCGGCGTCGAAGAAGTCCTGCGTGGTGCCGCCGACGGCGGAGGTCCAGGCGGCCGGCGCACCGCCGGAGGACTCGGCCAGCGAGGCGGCGAAGGCGGCACCCTCGGCGCGGACGTCGGCCGCGGTCAATCCCGCCGCGGTGCCGGCGGCGACCAGGACGTCGAGGGCCTGGGCCAGGCCCGCTCTCCCGCCGGAGGGGCTGTTCGGAGCTGTCACGGCGTGCTCCCGAGCTGGAGCTGGCCACCACCGGAGGCGCCGCCGAACTTCTCCTCGAGGAACTTGCCGTGGGCGACCAGGGCATCCACGTCGCGGCGGGCGGCGGCGTCCAGGATCTTGTCCATCGTCATCGAGAGCAGGTCCAGCTGGTCGACCAGGACCATCAGCGAGGTCTTGCCCCCGGCGACCGCCCGGTTGTCCGCGTAGTCGCGGGGCAGGCGCAGGTAGCTGCCCAGGGCCTCGGGCAGGTAGCTGGTGACCGTGGCCATCACCGAGTGTGCGTCCCGGCTGCCGTGCCCGCCGAGCTGGTCCAGGCGCGGGATGACGTCGCGGGCTGTCCGGCAGATGTCGGCCACCCGGTAGGCGACCACTCCGGAGACCCGGTGCTCGCGGGCCTTGGTCGTGATGTCGGCCTCGATCGCGTTCACCCGCTCGATGAGCTCGTCGCCGGTCGGCGGGCGTGGCAGGTCCAACGGCTCGCTCTCGACAGGGCGCGGGCGGCCGGTCAGGGTTTCCCACCAGTCCCTCAGACCCATCGGCACCAGTCCCGTGATAGCTCGATCTGTGACGACCCGATCCGTGACGACCCGATCCGTGACAACCTGATCCGTGACAACACGGTGCCCGAACAGGTCACCGCCGGGTGTCCGGCAGCTCGAGGGACCCGGCGGCGACCCGCTCGTCGCGCTGGGCGACCCGCTCGAGGTACTCGCGGGACTTGGCGACCTCGGTCTCCAGGGTGCCGATGGTGGTGGCCATGGTGTCCAGGGCCTGCACCTTGAACGTATCGATGGCGTCCATCGTCTGGTAGATGTTCGCGAACGCGGCCTGCAGCTGCGGCAGCCCGATGGTCGCCGAGGCCGCCTGCTCCTGGATCTGTACCGAGTTGTCGCGCAACATCTCACTGGTGCGCTGGATCAGGTCGGACGTCGTGGTGTTCAGCGCCGTGATCTGGTCCAGGACCAGCTTCTGGTTGCCGAGCGCCTGGGCGACGATCACCGCCGTGCGCAGGGCCGAGATCGTGGTGGTCGAGGCCCGGTCGACGCCCTTGATCAGCTCGATGTTGTTCTTGATCACCACGTCGATGGCCAGGTAGTTTTGGATCGACACGGCGAGCTGGGTAAGCAGGTCCTGGTGCTTCTGGCGCACGTAGAACAGCACATCCTGTTGCATCGCCTTGGCCTTGTCGGGGTCGGCGGCCTGCAGCTCGGAGATGCCGGCAGCCAGCCGGGCATCCAGCCGCTCGGCGATGTAGACGTACTGGTTGAGCCGGCCCATGGCATCCCAGAGCTGCTGCTTCTCCTGGTTGAGGGCGGCGTTGTCCTTGCGCAGCTCGTCCTGGCCGTTGTAGAGGGCGTGCAGGACCGCGTCCAGGTGGCCCTGGGCAGACTGGTACTTGCGGAAGTAGTCCTCGACCTTGTCGCCGAACGGCAGGATGCCGAAGACCTTCTTGGCGCCCCTGGCGCCGGAGGGGTCGAGATCCTCGACCGTGCGGCGCAGCTCCACCAGGGTCTTGCCGATCTTCGAGCCCTCGGACAGGCCACCCTCCTGCAGGGCCTTGACCGGGGACTTGAGCAGGGTGTTGGAGGACTCAGCGGCCCGGCGGATATCGCCGTCACCCATGCTGCGCACCTCGCCGGCCTTGGCCGAGAAGTTCGGCGAGTTCGGCGCCTCCTTGAGCAAGGCGTCCAGGTAGGACTCGACCTTGGCGTCCAGGCCGGGCATCGCCATCGGGTCGACCTGGGGGGCCATCTTCGGGGCCTGGGTCGCCGCGACCGCCTTGGGCGGCGCGGGGGCGGCCAGGCTCAGGCCCGCCTCGGCGGAGGGGGGCGCCAGCGGGGTCGGCTCGGTCATCGGGCGCTCCTCAGCACTCGTCGTCCGTGGTGATCCACTCGTGATTGACACGTCACTGGTCGTGACCGGCACGGCACGATAGCCGTACGCAGCCCGACGACTGGCCAATCTACGCGGTTCCCCGGTCGCGGGGCTGCCTCCCGTGGACCGGTTCGGGGTGGTGTTCAGGGACAGGCCAGGGACAACCCCGACCTCCCGGGGCCGGTACGCCGTGGCCGGCGGCCGCCCATCCTCCGATCTGCGGACCCGCCGCGGCGACCCAGGGTCACCGGCACGGAACTCCGCCACCTCGCCCGCTCAGGCCCGAAGATCTCCGCGATCACCTACGGCACAGGGACGTCGGGCTGTCCCGCAAGCACCGAGACGGCGCTGGACGAGAGGATGCAGGCCTTTGCGGTGTGATGTGGGCGGGCCGCCCGGACGCCTCAGCTCGGCACGATCGCCGCGGTGAACGCGATCGCCACCGCGAACACCGCAGCCGTGACCACGTCGACCCGGCGACTGCGGACCAGCAGACCCAGGCAGTACTTCTCCGGCAGTGTGGCGCGCATGGCGGCGGCCAGGGCCATGGCCCCGGCCAGCAGGTAGCCGCCCGAACGGAAGTGGCCGAGCCAGCTCACCAGCACCGCGGCGGCCATGACGACGAGCACGACGACGAAGGCGATCCGCCGGCTCGGGGGCACCTCCCAGTCGACCACGGCCCGATCCTGCCACCTGGGTGCTCATGATCGAATGCCGGTGATCCGCCTCGCAGGACTCAGTCGATCAGGCTCAGATCGAAGCTCACGTCGCTGGACCACATCGAGTCCTGGTGCACCTCGACCGCGATCATGTTGCGGCCAGGAACCAGAACCGAGCTCGGCATGGTGGCCGTCACCGCGATGCCCTCGGCGCGTCCGGAGACGTTGGCCGAGGCCGGCGTGGCTGGGGTCAGCGGGCCCGCCGGGAGGTTGGACCGCAGCACCTCGACGCCGTTGACGTGGACGGCGGCGCCGTCGTCACGCAGCAGGGTCAGCGTCAACGGCCCGAGGGCGGCGGGGTCGGCCACCGCGAACTCGGTGCGGAAGTAGTAGGTCATCGAGCCGCGGGTCAGCAGCGTCGCCTCGTCGCCGTCGCCGAACCCGAGCTGACCGGCTCCGGCTGTCCAGCCGGCGTCATCGAAGGACGGGGTCTGCCAGCTGGCCGGCACGGTGCCTACCTGGTACCGCCAAGTGGCGCCCATGGCCACCAGCGGCCCCGCCGGAGCCGGGGGTGGAGGCGGTTGCGGGACGGAGACGACCAGCGGCTGGCTGGGCGGCGAGACGTTGCCGGCGGCGTCCACCGCGACCACCGCGTAGGTGTGCCTCGCGCCGGCCGTGCGGCCGCCGTCCTGCCAGGTCGTGGCGCTGGTCGTGGTCGCCGTGACGGCGTCCCGCAGCACCCGGTAGCCGGTGACCCCCACGTCGTCGGCGGCGGTGTCCCAGGCCAGGTCCACGCTGGTGGAGGTGGTGGCGGTGGCGCGCAGGTTCGTCGGAGCCGTGGGTGGGACGGCGTCGTCGACCTGGCCCAGCTCGGCCTCCAGGGCGAGGTCGAAGCTGATGTCGCTGGAGCTGCTCCAGGCGTTGTGCACCTCGACGGCGACCACGTTGGTGCCGGGCACCAGCAGGTGGGTGGGCAGGGTCTGGTCGAGCGGTGTGCTCTCATCGGCGCCGCCCACCGTGGACGCCGCCCGCGTGGTCGCGGTCACCGCACCGGCCGGCATGTTGCTGCGCCAAGCCTCGACACCGTTCAGATAGACCACCGCGCCGTCGTCACGGACCAGGCTCGCGCGCAGGGCCTGGACCTGGGCCGGGGAGGTCAGCTCGAAACTCCGCCGGAAGTAGTAGGTCAGCCCGTTGACCTCGATCCGGGTCGCCTCGTCTCCGTCGCCGTAGCCCAGCTGGGCAGGACCGGAGGGCCACCCGGAGTCGTCGAAACCGACACCACGCCACGCAACGCCCTGGTCCGAACCGTCCGACAGGTAACGCCAGGTGGCGCCCGCCGGGACCAGCTGGCGCAGAGTCGGCCGGGTGGTGAGGTCGACAGCGGCCTCCGGCGAGGCGTTGCCTGCGCCGTCGACGGCCTGGACCGAGTACCGGTAGCCGGTCGCCGGGGTCAGGCTGCTGTCCTGCCACGTCGTGCCGATCACGGTCGCGACCAGCACGCCGTCCCGCCGGATCCGGTACCCGCTCACCGCGTCGTCGTCCTGGGACGCCTGCCAGGCCAGGGTCAGCGAGGTGTCGGCGAACGCGGTAGCCCGCAGCTGCGTCGGGACCGTGGGCGGCTGGGTGTCCTGGAGGATCGGGAACTCGGCGTAGCGCTGCTCACCGGTGCCGTCGAGGATCTCGAAGCCACCGCCGATCCGGAGCCGGTCCGGCCCGGCCAGGACCGCGAAGACGCCCAGCCCGTTCAGCACCCTGGGGGCGAAGGTGGGCAGCACGGCCCCGTCGGCAGCCCGCAGGGCAACTATCCCGGCCCGGGGTTGACCGGCGAAGGTGACGTCGAAATGCCCTCCGGCGTAGACCGTTCCACCGCTGACGTCGATGGCCTGCACGTCACCGTCACCGTGGGCCGCCCACCGGATCGTGCCGTCGGACGTCGTGTAGGCGGTGACCCGGCCACCGGGACCGGCCACTGCGGCGTAGACGGTCTCGGCGTCCTGGGCCAGGTCGAGGATGTAGCAGGGAAGGACGTCGCTGGCGCACGGCGGCGGCGGCTGCCAGGCAGTGAGGGCCCCGGTCGGGTCGACCGCGCCGAGGAAACCGCGCGGCTGCCCGTTCAAGGTGGTGAACTCCCCGGCCAGGATCAGGGCTGAACCGTCCGGGGTGGCCAGGATGGAACGGACGGCGGCGTCGGCCGACGCGGTGAACGAGGTGCGCACGGAGCCGGTGTCGGCGTCGACCGCGACGATCCGCGAGCGTGACTGACCGGCGGCATAGGTGAAGTAGCCGCCGACGTACAGCGTCGGGCCGAGCACCTCCAGCGCGAGCACGGTCGCCGCGGCGTTGGCGGTGAAGCCGGACAGCACTGCACCGGTGGCGGTGGAGACCGCGGCCACCCGTGCCTTGGCGCGGCCGCCGATCGCAGTGAACGCCCCACCGACGTAGACGAGGGTTGAGTCGTCGGAGACCTCCAGGGCACGCACCACGCCGTTTGCGTCCGGGTTCCAGGCCAACAGGTCACCGGTGTGGGCGTCGAACGCGGCCAGGTGGTTGCGGGTCACGGTCTGACCGCCGGGGCTCCACAACGCGGTGAAGCTCCCGCCGATGATCACTGTGTCGCCGACCCGAGCGATCGCGTAGACCCGACCCGAGGTCGGCGTCCAGCTGGTCAGCGGGGTCGGGCTGTACCCGGCCCGGGCCGGGACCGTGCCGAGCAGCACCATGAGCAGGCCGATGACGAACCCGGCCAGCAGCCGCCGCAACGCGGCGAGTCGCCGGCTGCGCCGCCGACTGCCGAGAGCCCGTTCACCGGCCCTGCCGACACCCCACCCCGTCTGCTCCACCGGCCCAGCGTAGGAACGCAGATCCGATGCAGCCCAAAGGAACAGCGCATCGCGTGGCAGGCTCACCCGGTCGGCCCCGGCCGATCCGGGCGTTGCGGACACCGGCTGCGCCGGCCGAGGGTCCGCAGCTTCACCCGGCCGGGCTAGCCTCGAGCTCCATGAGCAGTCCACTCTCGGACGTCGACGGTCGCCGGGCCCGGCTCGCCCAGCGAATCCCGCAGATCGCGCCCAGCGCCGTCCACGAGTACCTCGCCCTGACCACACAGTGCCTCGACCTGGACCACGAGGACGTCGAGCGCGACCCGCTCGCCCACCTTCCGGCCCCGGGCGACGCGCGGTGGGTCCACCTGGAGCCCGGCCAGGCCTGGGGCCGGTCCAGCGAGCTCGTGCTGTGGGGCTTTCCCGCCCACGGCGGTGAGGTGACCTGGCTGCGCTCGCGCGTCGACGTGCCGGTCGGGTGGGCGGACGACGACGTGCTGCTCGGCCTGGACGACCTGCACCTGGGCACCGATCACGGTGCGGCGCACGCCGTCGCCCTCGAGGCGCTGGTGTATCTGGACGGTGCCGTGCACGCCGGCCTGGACGACCACCACCGGGCGGTGCTGCTGCCCCGCGATGCCGCCGGACGCGGCTACGACGTGGCGATCCGGGTGACCACGGCCGCCCGACGCACCTTCGCCGGGTTGCGGCTGCTGCGCCGGCACCGGGACACCTGGCGGCTCGGCGTCCTGGCGAACACCCTGCTCGGCGTGGCCAAGGCCCTGGGCCCCGACGACGTGGTCACGGTCCGGATCCGGCAGGCCCTGGACGACCTCTACCGCACCCTTGACCTGAACGCCGGCGGCTGGAACAGCGCAGCGCTGCGGCGCAGCGCCACCGGCGCCCTGCCCCGGCTCGAGTCGTTCGCCGAGGGGCTGTCCCGGGCGGTCCCGCCCGCCGGGCACGAGGACCGGCCGCTGGTGGTCGCGACTGGGCATGCCCATCTCGACGTGGCCTGGCTCTGGCCGGTGTGGCGGACCCGGCAGAAGGTCGCGCACACGGTGGCCACGGCGCTGAACCTGATGGACCACTATCCGGACTACCATTTCAGCCTGTCCGCCCCGCAGACCTGGCAGTTCATCGCCCAAGACGACCCGGAGCTGTTCTCGCGCATGCTCTCCCGGGTCAGCGAGGGGCGCCTGGAGCCGGTCGGGGTGTTCTGGCTGGAGTCCGACGGCACCCTGCCCAGCGGGGAGTCCCTCGTCCGGCAGGTCCGGCACGGCTGCCGGTTCTACGCCGAGCACCTCGGCCCCCAGCAGGTACCGACCGCGGCGTGGCTGCCCGACTCGTTCGGGTTCACCGCGGCGCTGCCGACGATCCTCGCCGCGTGCGGCGTCCATATGCTGCTGACCACCAAGCTGTCCTGGAACCGCACCAACCGGATGCCCGCCGACACCTTCACCTGGCGCGGCCCCGACGGGAGCAGCGTGCTGGCCCACTTCGTCACGGCGACCGCGCACCCGGCCACCCACCCCGCCGACCCGGTGGCGCACACCTACGCCGGAGACGCCTCCCCCGCCGAGGTGGTCGGGCTGTGGCGGGACTACCGGGACAAGGAGGTCAGCAGTCGGCTGCTCTACCTGTACGGTCACGGCGACGGCGGCGGCGGACCCACCGAGGAGATGGTCGCCGCGCTCGACGTCATGGCCGACCTCCCGCACCTTCCCCGGGTGCGCCCGGGTCAGGCCGCGGACCTGTTCGCGGACCTGTTGGCCGAGGCCGCCGACCATCCACGGCTGGCCACCTGGACCGGCGACCTCTACCTGGAGGCGCACCGGGGCACCCTGACCAGCCAGCAGCGGACCAAGCGCGGCAACCGGGACGGCGAGCTGGCCCTGCGCGAGGCCGAGTGGGTGAACGCCCTGGCCGTGCTGCACGGCGCGCCGGACCGCCAGGGTGACCTGGATGTGATGTGGGAGACGTTGCTGCGCAACCAGTTCCATGACATCCTACCCGGCAGCGGGATCCCGCGGGTGCCGGCCGACGCCGCCGTCGAGCACGCCGAGGTGGTCGCCGCGGCGATTGCGCTGAGGGATGCCGCCCTCGGCGCCCCGGACACCGACGGGGGTCCTCGGGTGGTCGTCAACGGGCTGTCCTGGCCACGCTCCGGCGTGATCGCCACCCCGGACGGCGCACTGGTCCACGTCACCGACGTCCCCGGGTTCGCCGTGGCCGCTCTGCCGGACGTCTCGACGCTCGACCCGCCGGAACCGGCGCGGGCCGTTCGGCGCCCGGACGGCGGTGTCCTGCTGACCAACGGGGCGCTGCGCGCCGTCCTGGACGCCAACGGTGAGATCGTCTCGCTGACCGACGGCGCCGGCGTGGAGACGGTCGGCGCCGGTGAGCGGGCCAACCGGCTCATCGTCTACGAGGACCGCCCGCTGTCCTGGGACGCCTGGGACATCGACCCGTTCTACCCCGACAAGGCCACGGCGCTCATCGAGGCCGACTCGGTCGAGCCGTTCGCCGAGGGACCGCTGCGGGCCGGAGTGCGGGTCACCCGGCGCACCGCGGCCAGCACCGTCGTGCAGACCCTCACCCTGGACGCCGGGGGGCGCCGCCTCGACGTGGTCACCGAGGTGGACTGGCACGAGCGCAACCGGTTGCTGCGGGTGCTGTTCGGTCTGGCCGCCAACGCCCGGCACGCCCTCCTGGGTCGGCAGTTCGGGTCCGTGGAGGTGCCGGTGCACCGCAACACCTCCTGGGAGCAGGCTCGCTTCGAGGTGGCCGCGCACGGCTGGTGCGACATCGCCGACGCCGGTGGCGGACTGGCCCTGCTCACCGACGCGATCTACGGGCACAGCATCGCCCAGGCTTGCCCAGCGCCTGGACTCAGGTTCGGAACTCGTTCGGCTGGAACAGTTCTCGGGCTGAGTCTGCTGAAGTCCGGGTCCTGGCCGAACCCAACCGCCGACGCCGGCCGGCACCGACTGCGGTACGCGCTGATGCCGCACGCGGGAGGCTGGCAGAGCGGGCACGCCCACAGCGTGGTCGCCGAGGCGATGAGCCTCGCGGTGCCGTTGCGCTGGCTCGACTCGACCCGCCGCACCGGCGGTCTGCTGTGCACCGACTCACCCCACGTCGTCGTCGAAACGGTGAAGACCGCCTGGGACGGAGACGGGATCGTGCTCCGGCTGTACGAGGCCCACAACCGCGCCGGGCCAGTCCGGCTCATCCTGGACCGTCCGGCCCGCTCGGCGCACCGCTGTGACGCGCTGGAGCGCGACAGCGAACCGCTGCCTCTCGACGGGCCGAGTCCCGACGCCTCCACGCTCACTCTGGACCTCGCCGCACACGAGCTGGTCACCGTGCGGCTGCGCTACTGAGCCCGCCGGGCAGGCCGCCGCACGGATCGCGCCGTCCCAATGGGTCGCTCACGCAGATACCTCCGGTGGACGGTGAGCGTGGCCGGATCGGAGTCCAGCCGCCAGTCGCGTTCCTTCCGCTCGTGGAACAGCGCGAGCTGGGTGAGCCGGGGGAAGCGGCGGCTGGTGTACAGCGCTTCGAACCAAGCAGCCTTGGCATCCCCTGCGGCACAACCGATCTCGCAGGCGATCACCGGGAGGTCCGGGTCCAGGACGGTCAGTCTGTCGTACATCGGTCCGAGCACCTGTTCCGGGCCGACCAGCGGCTGACCGTCGGGCGCGAAGTCCCAGTTGTACCCGTCGATGCCGACCGCGTCGACCCATTCCGGCCCAGGCCAGTACTCCTCCATCGGTATCTGGCCCTCGTCGGTCGTGTTGACGCAGAACACGAACGAGACGCCGGCCCCGCGGCGCCGTCCCAGGTCGACCAGATGCCGCCAGGCCGCCGTCCAGGTCGCCGCGTCCTGGACCAGCCCCTGCGCACCCTCCACCGACCACGCCTGCCACGGACCGTTCATCTCGGCGAACGGACGCAGCAGCACCCGCCCGGGGTGGCGGCGCACGCCGTCCAGGAACTCGGCCAGGTACGCGTCGTGCCGACGGTCGAGGATCTCGGCGAAGCGCACCCCCACGGGCTCCCAGGAGATCATCACCTCGTACTCGCCGCGGCGGGCCAGCGCCGCAGCGGCGTCGGCCAGCGCACCCTCCCACGGCGTGTCCCAGTCGGCGTACCAGGACACCAGCGGCAGCCGGGCACCGAGCCGCTCCTCCAGGCGGACGTGGTTGGCGGCCAGGTCACCCGGGCCGGCCGCCCAGGCCCCGACCGTGCACCGCCGCACCAGGGGTGGCTGCTCCCCGCAGGCGGCCAGCACCCCCGTCGCCGAGGCGGCCAGGCCGGCCAGCACCGTACGGCGGGGCAGCCCCTGACCCGCTCGTTCGTGCCGGCGCGACGACCCGGTCCCGGACATGTCGACGGTCAATGCGCGAAGTGCCGCGTTCCGGTCAGGTACATAGCGATCCCGGCTGCCCGCGCGACGGCGATCACCTCGTCGTCGCGGACCGAGCCTCCGGGCTGGACCACGGCGCGGATCCCGGCGCCGGTGAGGACCTGCAGTCCGTCCGGGAACGGGAAGAACGCATCAGACGCCGCGACCGCGCCGGCCGCCCGCTCGAGGCCTGCGCGCTCCACCGCGAGCCGGCAGGAGTCGACCCGGTTCACCTGCCCCATCCCGATGCCAACGCTGGCCCCGCCACGGGACACCAGGATCGCGTTGGACTTCACCGCACGCACGGCGCGCCAGGCGAAGACGAGATCGGCCAGGGTGGCGTCGTCCACGACCTCGCCGGCCACCAGCCGCCAGGACGACGGGTCGTCGCCCGGGGCGTCGATCCGGTCGGTGTCCTGGGCGAGCAGGCCGCCGGAGACCGGCCGCAGCTCCACCGCTGCCCGGGCGTACCCGTCAGTGAGCTCGACCAGCCGCAGGTTCTTCTTCGCGGTCAGCGCCGTGTATGCCCCTGCCTCGAAGGAGGGGGCCACCACCACCTCGGTGAAGACCTCGGCCAGCTGCGTGGCCATCGCCGCCGTCACCGGACGGTTGCTGGCCACCACGGCCCCGAACGCTGAGACCGGGTCACAGTCATACGCCTTGGCGTGCGCGACCGCGATGTCCTCACCCTCGGCCGCGACCGCGATCCCACACGGGTTGGCGTGTTTGATGATCGCCACCGCCGGGGCGTCGAAGTCGTGGGCGGCCCGCAGTGCGGCGTCGGCGTCGACGTAGTTGTTGTACGACATCTCCTTGCCGTGCAGCTGCGTCGCCTGGGCGATCCCGGGGGCGGCCACCGTCCCTTCGTCGACGTACAGGGCACCTCGCTGATGCGGGTTCTCGCCGTAGCGCAGCACCGCGGCCCGCTCCAGGGCCAGGCCCGCATGCGGCGGCCAGCCGCCGTCCGCCTCGCCGTCAGCGACCAGCTGCTCGCCGAACCAGCCGGCCACCGCGACGTCGTAGGCGGCCGTGTGCGCGAACGCCCGGGCCGCGAGGCGGCGCCGCGCCGCCAGGTCGAACCCCCCGTCCGCCAACGCCTTGCGCACCTGCTCGTACTCCCGGGGGTCGGTGACCACGGCAACGCTCGGATGGTTCTTCGCCGCCGCCCGCACCATCGACGGCCCGCCGATGTCGATCTGCTCGACGCACTCCTCGGCGTCGGCGCCCGAGGCCACGGTCTGCCGGAACGGGTAGAGGTTGGTCACCACCAGGTCGAACGCCTCGATGCCGAGCTCGTCGAGCTGACGCACGTGGTCAGGACGGCGGCGGTCGGCCAGGATCCCGGCGTGCACCCGCGGGTGCAAGGTCTTGACCCGCCCGTCCAGGCACTCCGGGAACCCGGTTAGCTCCTCAACCGGGGTCACCGGCAGCCCGGCCGCGGCGATCCGCGCGGCGGTAGAGCCGGTCGAGACCATCACCACCCCGGCCTCGTGCAGCGCCGCGGCGAGCTCCTCCAGCCCGGACTTGTCGTACACCGACAGCAGGGCCCGACGGATCGCCACCCTGCCCACCGACGCGTCGGTGCCCGCGATCTGCTCACTCATCCCAGGTAGACCTTCCTGTCCTCGACCGTCCAGCCGTCGCGCACCATCCGGGTGACGACGTGCACCAGCAGCTCGCGTTCGACCACCTTGATCCGCTCGTGCAGCCCGGCCTCGTCGTCGCCGTCGCGGACCTCGACGGCGCGTTGGGCGACCACCGGGCCGGAGTCGACGCCGGCGTCGAGCAGTAGCACCGTCGTCCCGGTGACCTTCACCCCGTAGGCGAGGGCGTCTCGCACCGCGTGGGCCCCGGGGAAGGACGGCATCAGCGCCGGGTGGGAGTTGATCGTCCGATCGGCGAGGAGGGTCAGGTACTCCGCTCCGAGCAGCCGCATGAAGCCGGCCAGCACCACCAGCCGAGGGGAGAACACCTCGACCGCCTTGGCCACCGCCAGGTCCCAGGTGGCCCGGTCGGCGAAGTCGCCCGGGCGGACCACGGCGGTCGGCACCCCGGCGCCCCGGGCCCGGTCCAGTCCGGCAATACCGTCCCGGTCACTGACCACGCCGACGACGGCGTACGCGGCGTCCGGCTCCGAGGCGGCGTCCAGCAACGCCTGCAACAGCGTGCCCGACCCGGAGACCAGGACGACGACGGACGCCTTACCGCTCACGATCCCCGACGATATCGGCCCCGCCAGGCGGCCAGCCGGTCGGCCGTCCCCGGCGCCGCCCGCCGGACCAGGAACAGCAGGGCCGCGCCGAGCGCGACCTCGACCGCGAAGACCCCGGCCACCAACACCGGGTTCGGGCCCACCTCGGCCAGGCGTCCCGGGCCGGACGGTCCACCGCTCAGCCACGCCAGCACCCCGGCCCCGGCACCGGCCAGCAGACCCAGGCCCGCGACATCCTCGGCCGCGCCGCGCAGCCCGCCGCGCCCCTCGTCATGATCGGCGGCACCCAGCAGCCGGTGCGCCGCCGCCGCCCCCGCGGCGAGGGGCACCACCAGCACCAGCAGCCAGTAGCCGGGCTTGGCACCAGGGTCCGGCAGGGCACCGAGGATCGGCAGCGCCGGCAGCGGCCCGAGCGTCGTGGCCAGCGGCGAGACCTCGGTGCCGGCCCCGACTGCGAACCCTGGACCGGCCAGCAGCGCGGCCGCCCAGATCACCACGTTCGGCACCAGCACCACCTGCAACAACGTGATCATGACGATTCCGAACGGCCCACCGCCGAGTGCGTCGTATAGGTCGACGATCCGACCGAACCCGACCACGATCCCGGCCAGCACGGCCAGGGCTGCGGCAGCTCCCTGTACGGCCAGCGCCCGACCGACCGGGTCGACCAGCCGGCGCAGCCGGGGCGGGACGGCGGCACGCAGTGCCGCGATCCCCGCCCGGGCACCGCCGTGGGCGTAGGCCAGGGAGCCGAGGCCACCACCGAGCAGGGCGACCACGGCGGGTCCGGCGAAGGACTGCCACAGCAGCGGAGTGAGCTCGGTCATGGCCAGGGTCGAGGCGATCAGCAGGCCCACCAGACCGTGGGCGACGGACATGGCGACCAGGGCGGCGCGGGGCGCCGGTTGCGGGCGTGCCCGGCTGGCCCCGGCCGCGATCCGCTCCGCCATCGGGTCCAGGCTGCGGGCCAGCCGGGTCCCCGCGTAGGCGCACGCCAGCAGCGGCAGCAGACCCAGGCCCAACGGCACCAGGGACAGCTGGCCCCCCTCGACGGCCAGGCCGGTGTGCTGGGCCAACAGCCACAGCATCGTCGCCAGCTGCACCACCTCGAGCCACGAGGCGCTGCCGCCTCCGGTCACCACCCAGGTCAGCACCACCGGGACGAGCACGATGACCAGCGACCCCGCAGCGGCCTGGAACGCCGCCACGGCGCCGGCCGCATGCGTCAGCGGCAGGACGTCCAGGCTCAGGTCCCGCCGCGGGCCGACGCGCCCCGAGGCGGTCGGGCGGCCTGTCGACCGGGGGCGTTGGGGTCCGGTCACGGTCATCCCGCCATGCTCACCCGAGCGAGCCTCGGCCCGGCGCAGGACTCGCCGGACGACGGCGAGCCGCCCGGATAGGGCAGGATACTCATCGTGTTCATGGCGTCGCAGAAAGTAGCCTCACCGTTGGTCCTCGCTTCGATCGGGGGCGCGGTGCTGGCCGGGGTGATCGCCGGGACGGCCCTGGACCTGGTGCGTCCGGCGGCGCGCGGCGAGTACCCGAGCAGGGTGGCCTCGGCGGCGATCTCTCCGGCGCCGGGCGCCGGCACTGCGCAGAGCACACCCGAGGCCACCACCTGGGGGCCGCAGCCGCCGTCCACGACCTGGGTGGCCGAACCGTGGCGGGCCTCGGACCTGGAGATGTCCCGGCTGGTCTCGGCCGCCCGGGACAGCACCGGGCTGGTGACCGTCACCGTCGACCGGCTCACCTACCTCACCGGCCAGGACGCCGCCGACTACTACGCACAGCACCCGGACCGGACCCCGACCGAGCACGTGATCGTCAACCAGAGCCCCCGGCTCTACACCTTCCGGCTGGCCTCGGCCACCCCGATCTTCCTCGGGCCGCTGGTGGGCCCGGCCTCGACCCCGCAGCCCGGCGATACGGACGACCTGCTGGACGGCGTCGACCGAGCCGTCGACGACACCAAGGTGTATGTCTGGCTGCGTCACGACGGTACCGACGGCGGGTGGGTCACCTATCTCGCCGAGCACCATCGCGGCTGAGTGTCGGCTCCGTAGGCTCACCTGCGTGGACTCCGCTGCCCTGCTGGCCGATGTCGAGGCCAGGCCCGCTGCCCTGACCGCCTTGGCCGCCGCCGTGGACGACGGGCTGCTCGCCCGTCTCGGTCCGTTCCTGGAACGCCGGTTCCGCCGCTATCGCCTGATCGGTATGGGCGCCTCCCATGTGGCGGCCGAGCATGCCGCCACCCGGCTGCGCTCGCTCGGCGTGGACGCGGCCGCCGACCTGGCCTCCAGCCCGTACGGCTACCCGATGGACGCCGAGACGCTCACCGTGGCGGTGTCGGCCTCGGGGTCGACCACCGAGGTCCTCGAGGCCGTCGAGCGGCTGGACGGCCGCTTCCCGGTGCTGGCCCTGACCGGGGTCGAGTCCTCGCCGTTGGCGCAGCGGGCCGGATCGGTGCTCCCGCTGACCACGGGCGCGGACGCCGGCACGGCCCGCTCGTTCACGCACGCCGCCGTGCTGCTGCACGGGCTGACCCTGCTCGCCTCGGGTGGCCTGCCACGGATGGTGGCCCGGGACGTCGCCGTGCTGGCCGAGCGGGCGGCCGCCGCGACGTCCGACCTGCTCGCCCGGCGCGCCGACTGGCTGCCGGCCACTGTCAACGCCCTGGACGCCCGATCCGGTCCGGGAGTGGTCGGCGTGGTGGCCCCAGCCGAGCGGCTCGGTGCGGCGCACCGGTCGGCCCAGGTGCTGCGGACGACGGCTCGCCGGGTGGCCGACAGCTGCGAGAGCGCCGAGTGGTTGCACACTCACGCCCACCTGACCTCCTCCAGCGCGGCGGTCGACTACCGCGCCCTGGTGCTCACCGGGTCGCGCTCCGACCGGAGGGTGCTGGACCGCCTCGGCGACCGCGGCGCGTGCGTGGTCGCGGTCGGGGACGGCGCGCAGCAGGCTGCCGAGATGCTGGTCGGCCGCGCGCGCTTGGTCGCCGCCGTGGAGTTCACTGACGACGACGACACCGACGTCGCCCGACTGGCCGAGACCTGCGTCGCCGAGGTGGTCGCCGCCTCCCTGTGACCCGGGCAGAGTACGCGTCGTTCACCCCACGATCTGTGGGGTGAACAGCGCATTCCTCTCCGCTCGGACCGTTGTTGCGTCCCCAGACGAGCTCGCCGCCCCGTTGTCCACAGCGGCGCGCCCGCGGCATCCTCCGTCCGTGGCCGCCGGCCAGGCTCGACTCCCATGAGGTCGAGGGCCCCCCACCAGCGCACTCTCCCGGCCGCTCCGCGAGCCGCCGACCACCAGGGTGGCGCCTTCACCCGAGCGCAGGCGCTGGCCGAGGGGTGGTCCCTTCGCCAGGTCGAGTACCGCATCGCCAGCGGGAGGTGGCGCCGGGTCGCCGGACGGGCGTTCACCGCGCACCCTGGACCGGACCCGGCGTTCCGTCGGGCCTGGGCGGCAGCCCTGACCTGGACCGGTGCAGTGGTGGGGTTCGAGACCGCGGGCGCACTGCACCGCTTCCCCTCGGCGCGCTGCGGCGAGGTCGGGCGGGACGGACCCGTCCCGGTGCGGGCCTACGTCGACACCGGACGTCGCCACGCCCAGCAGCTGCTCGCCGTCCGCAGCCGACTGGACGAGAGCGAGGTGACCCGGATCGGCGACCTGGCGATCACGACGGTTGACCGCACCGTTGCGGACCTGCTGTCCCATCGGGAGTGGACGGACGCGCTGGACCTGTACGCCTGGCTGACCAGCCGTGGCTTGCTCGACCACGAGAACCTGCAGGCGCTGACGGACACCATGCGACATCGACGTGGCGCCGCCCAGCTCCGGAGGTTGCTCGTCCACACCGCGAACGGTGCGGTCAGCGGGGCCGAGTACCTCGCGCACGACCTGTTCCGCCGCGCGGGGATCACCGGATGGCACGCCGGTGCCCGGGTCCTGGGGTCGGACGGACGGGTTGTGGCCGTCGTCGACATCCTGTTCCCGGCGGCCCGTCTCATCGTGGAGATCGACGGCTACCGCGCCCATGGCGACCGGGCGGCGTTCCAACAGGATCGCACCCGGCAGAATCGGTTGACTGCACTCGGCTACCGGGTGCTGCGGTTCACCTGGGCGGATCTGACCCAGCGGCCCGCGGATGTCGTCCGCGCCGTCCGGGACCTCGTCTGACACAGCAGAGTGCGCTGTTCACCCCACGGTCTGGGGGGTGAACAGCGCATTCTCGCGGCCGGTCAGAGGTTCTGCATGACCTCGCGCATCAGCTCGGCGGTCTCCGACGGCGTCTTGCCGACCTTGACCCCGACGGCCTCGAGCGCCTCCTTCTTGGCCTGCGCGGTGCCCGAGGAGCCGGAGACGATGGCGCCGGCGTGGCCCATGGTCTTGCCCTCCGGGGCGGTGAAGCCGGCGACGTAGCCGACCACAGGCTTGGTCACGTGTGCCTTGATGAAGTCCGCGGCCCGCTCCTCGGCGTCACCGCCGATCTCACCGATCATGACGATGCCCTGGGTCTCCGGGTCGGCCTCGAATGCCTCCAGGCAGTCGATGTGTGTGGTTCCGATCACCGGGTCGCCACCGATGCCGACGCAGGTGGAGAACCCGATGTCCCGCAGCTCGTACATCATCTGGTAGGTCAGCGTGCCGGACTTGCTGACCAGTCCGAGCGGGCCGCGCTTGGTGATGTCGGCCGGGATGATCCCGGCGTTGGACTTGCCGGGCGAGATGATGCCGGGGCAGTTCGGGCCGATCAGCCGGGTGGTGCCGGAGTTCTGCGCGTACCGGTAGAAGTTGGCGGCGTCGTGCACCGGAATACCCTCGGTGATCACCACGCCGAGCGGCAGCTTGGCGTCGACCGCCTCGTAAACCGCAGCCTTGGTGAACTTGGCCGGTACGAAGATCACGGTCACGCTGGCGCCGGTGGCTTCGACCGCCTCGGCGACCGAGCCGTACACCGGGACGCTCACACGGTCCTCGAACTCCACGCTCTGGCCGCTCTTGCCGGGAGTCACCCCGCCGACGATCTTAGTGCCGGAGTTGATCATCCGTTGGGTGTGCTTGCGCCCCTCGGAGCCGGTCATGCCCTGGACGATCACCCGGCTGTCGCTGTGGAGAAAGATCGTCACGGTCAGGCTCCCTTGCTGATCTCGATCGAGGCCAGTTCGGCGGCGCGGTGGGCGGCGCCGTCCATGGTGTCCAGGCGCTCCACGTTGGGCAGATTCGCCTCGTCGAGGATCTGCCGCGCCACCTCGGCATTGTTGCCGTCCAACCGGAGGACGAGCGGATGGGTGACGCTCGCGCCGTGCGAGGCCAGCAGTTCGAAGGCCTGCACGATGCCGTTGGCGACGGTGTCACAGGAGGTGATGCCGCCGAACACGTTCACGAACACGCTCTTGACCTGCGGGTCGGACAGGATGAGCTCGAGCCCGTCGGCCATGACCTGTGCGCTGGAGCCACCGCCGAGGTCGAGGAAGTTGGCCGGCTTGACCCCGTACTCCTCGCCCGCGTAGGCGACCACGTCCAGGGTGGACATCACCAGGCCGGCACCGTTACCGATGACTCCCACCTGCCCGTCCAGCTTGACGTAGTTGATGCCCTTCTCCTTGGCCTTGGCCTCAAACGGATCCGCGGCGCCGTGGTCGTGGTACTTCTCGTGGTCGGGGTGGCGGATGTCGGCGTTGGCGTCCAGGGAGACCTTGCCGTCGATGGCCAGCAGGGCTCCGTCCTCGGTCAGGACGAGCGGGTTGACCTCGACGAGCGTCGCGTCCTCAGCGACGAAGACCGCCCAGAGGGTCTTGACCACCTCGGCGATCTTGCTGGCGAGGTCGCCGGTGAATCCGGCCTTCTCGGCGATCTCGGCGGCCTTGGCGTCGTCGATGCCGACGATCGCGTCGATCGGCACCTTGGCCAGGGCGTCGGGCCGCTCCACCGCGAGGGTCTCGATGTCCATGCCGCCCTCGCGCGAGCACATCGCCAGGTAGGCGCGGTTGGCGCGGTCGAGCAGCACCGAGAAGTAGTACTCCTCGGCGATCTTGGCGCCCTGGGCGACCATCACCCGGTGCACGGTGTGGCCCTTGATGTCCATGCCGAGGATCTCCCCGGCCTTCTGCGCGGCCTCGTCGGGCGAGTGGGCGAGCTTGACCCCGCCGGCCTTGCCGCGCCCGCCGGTCTTCACCTGGGCCTTGACCACCACGGTCCCGCCGCCGATCCGCTCGGCGCCGGCGCGGGCCTCCTCAGCGGTCGTGGCGACGGCGGCGTCCAGTACCGGGACGCCGTGCGCGGCGAAGATGTCGCGCGCCTGATACTCGAACAGATCCACGTGTCGTCCTCACCGTCGTTGGTCTGACCTGCCGGGCAGGTCACGGAGGTCGGATGCGGCGCCAGCCTAGCCAAGAGGCTGCGGGCCCGGGCAGGGCGTGACGTGCGGATCGTCACGCCGTTCGTCCGGGGCGACGAACGGACGGCGCGCGCAGCGTTGGACGACCGACGACGTGCGGTGATCGCGTCGAACCACCGCGTCGAACCACCGCGACGGGACGACTCAGCGAACGACTCACCGAACCGACTGGGCGGACGGCTCAGGCGTTGGCCGTCTCCCCGACGTTGGCTCGGACCCAGTCCACGATGTCGCGCATCGCCGCACCCGGGGTGAACACCTTCTTCACGCCTATCCGCTCCAGCTCGGCCACGTCATCCTCGGGGACGATCCCGCCACCGAACACAACGATGTCTTCGGCGTCCTTGGCTCGAAGGAGCTCCAGCACCCGGGCGAAGAGGGTCAGGTGCGCACCGGACAGCACAGACAGACCGACCGCGTCGGCGTCCTCCTGGATGGCCGCCTCGACGATCTGCTCCGGGCTCTGGTGCAATCCGGTATAGACCACTTCGAACCCGGCGTCGCGCAGCGCGCGGGCCACCACCTTGGCGCCGCGGTCGTGACCGTCCAACCCCGGCTTGGCGACGATGATCCGCACGGGTGCCATGGTGAGCCTCCTGGTGAGTCGGGCACGTTCGCTGCGCGGGCCGCCGGTGCGCGCCGCACCCCGGCCCCGCGGCACTGAAGAGCCTAGGCCGAAGCCGCGGCAGCCGATACGGCCCTTGGGTGGTTGACACCACACCCGCCGCCCCCACGGGGCCGCCGCCGCACTGGTCGATCGGGGATCCGAGGACTCGTCAACCAGCCCCGTGCGGTCACCGTGAGGAACTATCCGTTCACCGATCGGGCGCAGCCGGGAGGGCTACTGGCGGGTTACATTCGGCACAGGAGGAATGCCTCGTGCCGACACGACGACGTGAGCAGGACGGGCCCGGCGCGCGCCAGCACGCCGGCTCCGCGTCCGCGCGCGCCGCCGTGCATGCCGACCCGATCCGGGGTTGGCTGCGCTTCGTGCCGGCTCAGGTCGGGCCGTTGCTCACCCCGACCGGGGTGCGCGGCGCGATCGTCGAGACCGTGTGGGCCTCGACCCACCTGGCGCTGTACCCGCTCGGGGTGGTCCGCGACCGGCACGAGCCCAACGACCGGTACCACCTCGGCGACCTCGCCCCGCACCAGCGTGGCCTCGTGGTCGGCGACGTCGAGGCGGCCGGCACGCCGATCCTGCTGGTCCATGGCATGGTGGACAACCGGATGATCTTCGCGGTGCTGCGTCACCGACTGCGCCGGCGGGGCTTCGGCCGGGTCTTCACCATCAACTACTCGCCGATGACCAACGACATCCGGGCCGCCGCGCGCGACCTGTCCGGGGCGATCGAGGAGCTGGTCGCCCGGACCGGGTACGAGCGGGTCCACGTCGTCGGGCACAGCCTCGGCGGGCTCATCGCCCGCTACTACGTGCAGCGGCTCGGGGGGGACGAGCGAGTGCACACCCTGGTAACCCTGGGCAGCCCACACGCCGGGTCGCTCCTGGCCTACGGGCTGCCGGTCCGGCTCGGCCGCCAGCTGCGCCCCGGAAGCGACCTGCTGGCCGAGATCGACCGGCCGATGCCCTGGTGCCGCACCCGGTTCGTGGCCTACTACTCCGACACCGACCAGGTGGTCCTGCCACACGAGAGCGCTCGGATCGAGCATCCAGACCTGATGGCGCGCAACGTGCTGGTCCACGGGGTCGGGCACATGTCGCTGCCGATCCAGCGGTCAGTGGTCCATGAGATCGGGTCGATGCTGAGCCAGCTCGACGCCGAGGGGCACATGCTCCATGCGGGCATCACCCGGCTGCGGACGCAGAGCCCGGCCGGCTGACCTCGCGACACACACCGGCGATGTGGCCGCAGGTGTGCGGGTGTGCAGGCATGCAGGTGCACGTGTGCGGTGAGGTGGTCCACGGCCACACATTCGCCATGGACGGGATCCACCCCGGCAGTCGCTACCGGGACAGACGGACCTCAGGGGGCCGCCACGTCCACGCATACCCGACGATGAACACGGTGCACGCCATCTCGATGACGCTGTAGAACACGTAGAAGGCGGTCAGCGACGACCCGACGAACAGGGAACCGAACTGGACGGCGGTCATCACGGTCCCGGCGACGATGTTCGCCCAACGGTTCGCCCGGTACGGCAGGATCCTGGACAGCAGGACCATGGCGATCGGGATCTCCATCAACAGGGCGCCGCCGAGCAGGAAACCCTCAGTTATCTCCATCCCCCCCACGTTCCCGGCCAGGAAGCCTTCCAGTGCCTCGGCGTCCATCAGCCCGAAGATGTCGCAGTAGAGGTAGTTGAGCACCGCGAACAACCACAACGTGGAGAGCATCGTCGTCGTGCGCTCCGGCGCGGTGACTCTGTCGAGCGCGCCGCCGATTCCACTCCTGCTTGTTGTGTCGACGTTCATGTCGACTCCCTTCACCAGTGGTGCATCACCGTCACCGCACGGCGGTGTCGGAGCGCGCGGTTACAGCTGGAGCGAGACCGTCCCGCTGCGGGACGTTCACCGTCTTGACCAGCAGCCACGCGGTCAGCAGCAGTTCGGCGATCCCGCCGATGGCGAGCAGGGGTGTCCCCACGGCAGCGCCGAGGTCCGGGGCCAGGAACACCGCCAGCAGGTCCACGAGGTACGCGAGCCCGCCGACGAAGAGCAGGGCCCCCAGCACTCGGGGGACATACCCGGAGGTGAACAGGAGGTAGCCCAGGGGCAGCAGCCACAGGCCCCAGAACACCGCAGAGATGTAGTACCCGTGGTCCTGACGCTCGGCGAACAGCATCGTCAGGGCATCGGACCCCTCCTGGCCGAACGCCCGCGGGTAGTCCTGGCTGGTGGCGATGGTCAGGGCGGTGAACTGGTTCAGGAGGTTCAGGCAGCCGATCGCGACGGCGACCGCCACGAACGTCACCATCGCCGCGGCCGCCAGCTGGTTGACTCCCCTGAGCAACACGTACAAGGCCAGGCCGGCCAACAGCATGCAGGTGATCTGGATCAGGTCGCTGACGAAGCCGAGCCGGAACAGCGTCTCGGACTGTCGGATGTTGGCGACCGTCGCCGCCGCATCACCGGTCTCCACGATGCGGGAACGCACCATCATGGCGAACACGGCACACACGAACATGACCAGATACACCGAACCGGCAATCCTGGCCAGGGTCTTCGGTGAATTCGTCATCAGATCTCCTGACGTCGAGCGGACGATCAGGAAGGACCAGGGCGAGGCGAAGGAGTGTCAGGCGCCGCGCCGCTCGTCTTCGGCGAGGTACTGCTGAGCCTTCCGCTCTTCGACCTGGCGGCCGGCCACGAAGTACGCGAGAGCGTGGAACGCCAACGCAAACCCCCAGAAGAGGGTGATCCAGTAGGCCCATTGCAGACCCCCCTCGCCCAGCGCGAGATCCAGGATCCAGAAGAAGGCGTTGATCACCAGGAATGCTCCGGCATGCCACAGCAGGCCGGTCAGGTACTTGGCTCGCCGCTGAGCGCGTTCCGCAGAAGTCGCAGTCATGACTAGTCCCCCTCCCTCCTTGAGCAGAGTCGCCTTCATTCTTCACGCCCACGCGCGAACCGATTTGGGTCGATCGTCCCCGGGGAGTCCAGCCCCCGCCCGAGCGGTTCAGGCCATGAGGGTGCGGCGCCTGAACCCGAGGAGCCCGCCGACCGCAGCCAGTGCGGAGAAACCCAGCAGAAGGGCGGCGCCGGACCGGTCCATCCCGGTGGCCAGGGGATCGGAGCCCAGGTACCAGTCGAAGGGTGACACCGCCGTCATCCACGACTGGTCGGCAAGGGGACCGATGGCATTGGAGATGTGAGGGTGACCGCCGCCCCGCGCTGCCGGCCAGCCCCAGACTCCGGCGTCCGGTCGCGGCGCCGACGGCGAAGGCGAGCGTCGAGAACAGCCCGCCGGTCAACCACATCAGGACGCCCGTGGCCAGGATGTCGGGGTGCGAAAGGTCCAGTGAGAGAGCGATGGTCAGTGCCATGACCGTGCCGGTCACGACCGTGACGAGCAGGATCAGTCCCAGCCAGAGCGCGACGAGCCGCTCGGTGTAGGTCCTGGTTCGGGTCACGGGTGCCGGTGTACTCCAGCTCCAGGGTGCCCGCCTCCTCCTGCCCGGCAATGAGTCTGGCGCCGTGCGCGATCCCGTGCACCAGCAGCAGCACGATGCCGACGAGCGAGTAGACACTCGAGGTGATGTACCCGGCGGCGGTCGCGACGGCGTCGAACCCCGAGGCAGTCATCAGGTCCGACGGCATGCTCTCGATCATGGCCTGCATCTCGCCGCCGCCGATGGCCGGGTAGAACGCGGAGTACATCGCGCTGACGGCTGCGACGGCCAGCGCCCAGATTGCAGCGAACGGCGCTGGTCCTCCAGGACACCGCGGGTGATGGTGCCGATCGCCGCGTCCATCACGAGCCGTCCTCCGCCGGCGAGTAGCCGGCTCGGTAGAAGTCGAAGAACGGGTCCTCGCGAATGATGGCAACCCGATGCGCGACCTCCTCCACCTCGTGCAGCACGTGGGACGACATGAAGACGGTGGCGCCGGGCGGCGTGCACCTCACCCAGCAGCTCGAGGAACTCGTGCTACAGGAAGGGATCCAGGCCGCTCGTCGGCTCGTCGAGGACCAGCAGCTGCGGAGCGTGCATGAAGGCCTGGACGACGCCGACCTTCTGCTTGTTGCCCTTGGACAGCCCGCGGATGGACTTGGTGAGGTCCAGCGAGAACGGCTTGGCGAGCTCGGGAATCCGCTCCGCCCCCACACCGCCACGCAGGGCTGCCAGATAGTGCAGGTACCCGCCCGCGGACTTGTTGGGCGGCAGCGACAGCCCACCGGGCAGATAGCCGATCCGGGCTGCGCAGCGCGGGTGTTGCCTCAACGGTCGACGCCGTTCACGGCCCGGACCGAGCCGTAGTCCTTGACCAGACCTCGCATCGAGATGGCCGGCTCGCTCATCGTCACAGCGAGTCCGCCAGGGAGCGCAGTGCCTCGGCGGCGCCGTCGGTGAGTGGCACGCCGTGGCCGGGCAGGATGGTGCGGACCTCCAGCGCCGCAAGCTTCTTCACCGACGCCGCGGCCTCGGCGGGATCGGAGGTGAACTGGGGGTTCGACCCGGTCAGACCGTCCGAGGTCCCCAGCGCATCACCCGCGACGAGCACTCCGGTCGCCTGGTCGAACACGCTGACATGCCCCGGCGTGTGCCCCGGGGTGCCGATGATCCGCAGGCCGAACACCTCCTCACCGTCCTGGACCGGTGTCAGGGACCCCGGCGACGTGATCGCCTCGACGTCTTGCTGACCCGCGTAGACAGTGGCGTTCACCAAGGGAGCCACCGATGCCAGCCCACCGACGTGGTCACCGTGGCGATGCGTCAGGACGACGTGCCGGACCGCGTCCCACCCGGTGCCGGCGGCCGACAGCGCCGTCTCGATCGAGTCCTTCGCCTGGTCCGTGCCCAGGTCGACGATGGCTACCTCGCTGCCCCGGATCAGGAGATAGGCCGAGACGAACGACAGGTCGACCCGCTTCCAGCTCAGCTCGTTGGTCGCCGAGGAGTCGTCGCTCGATGGCGTCGGGGAACCGCCGGACGTCGCCCCGTCGGCCGGCGACCCGTCATCCGCACTTGCGGCCGAGTCCTCGGACGCGGACGAACACGCCGCGACCGTGCCCACGATCGCTACGCCGAGAACGCCTGACCCGGCCGAGAAGAGCAGGTGGCGGCGGCTGAGCGCAGGTGTTCCCGTCATCGACCCATCATGCTCACTGTGGGGCCAGGATGTCGCCGTCCCGGGTGGGTGCGGCTGGTCCGATGTCGCGATCGAGCTCGTCGACGGACTGAAGAGTGGCGGCGATGCTCCGGTCGATGTCGTTGTCCAGGCCGACCGAGAAACGGATCAGCCCGTCGGTCAACCCCATGGCGTGGCGATCCTCAACGGGGATCTCCGAGGACGTGCTCGCGCCGGGGGCGCTGAACAGCGTCTTGAAATACCCCAGGCTGACTGCGAGGTAGCCGACCCGGCGTTCCTGGAGCGCGACCATCAGCCGCGCCGCACGCTCGTGGGTGCCGGCGTCCAGAGTCAGCACCCCGCCGTAGCCCAGAGCCGGGTTCATCAGGCGCGTCATCAGCGCGTGGTGCGGATGGTCCGGCCGTCCCGGGTAGTGCACGGTCAGTCCGTGCTCGGAAAGGGCCTGCGCCAGACGGTCGGCGTTGGCGCTGTGCTGACGCATCCGCAGGTGCAGGCTGTGCAGGTTCTTCAGGATGCTCGCGGCCCGGTGGCTGTCCAGCACAGGACCGAGCAGCATGCTCGTGCCGGAGTTCACGTCGTTCAGCCGGGTGATCAGCTCGTGCGTGGACACCACGCAGCCGGCCACGCAGTCACTGGTGCCGTTGATGAACTTGGTCATGCTGTGGACGACGATGTCGGCTCCCAGCCGCAGCGGCGAGATGATCATCGGACTGAACGTGTTGTCGACGACCAGCGGGACGCCGCGGGAATGCGCGATCTCGGCCAGCCGCGGGATGTCACTCACGTCGAGCAGCGGGTTGGTGATCGACTCGGTGAACAGCGCCCGGGTGCGTGAGGTGAACGCGGAGTCGACGGCGTCGGCATCGCAGATGTCGACGAAGCGGGTGGTGATACCGAAGCGCGGAAGCAGGTTCTTCAGCAGCGCGTAGGTCCCCCCGTAGACGGTGCGGCTGGCCACCACCTCGTCGCCCGCCGAGCACAGCGTGAGCAAGGTGGTGCTGATGGCGGCCATCCCCGAGGCCATCACCTGCGCCGACTCGCCGTCCTCCATCCGGGCCAGCGCCTCGGCGAGGTACTTGTTCGAGGGGTTCCAATGCCGCGAGTACAGGAAGCACCCCTCGATCTCGTGCTCGAACACCTCCTCCATTCGCTCGGTGCTCAGGAAGGTGAACGTGGAGGAGTCGGTGATCGAGGGGTTGACGTCGCCGAACTCCCCGAACACCAGGTAGTCCTGCACGCGTGCGGCTGGATCGAAGCTCATCGGACCTCCTCTGGCCGGTCACCGAGCCCGTTGCAGACCTGGTGTCGACACCTCGCTCACCACCGGCCTACGGCACGACCCTGCGCCGATCAAGGGGCGAACGACCCCGGCGCACGGATCAGCGGCGCAGGAGGAGCCCTCACCGAACGTCCGCAGGGTGGCGATGGTGCCTACCGCGGTGGCCGGGGAGCTCTTGAACGCGTTCCTGAGCTGCACGTAGGGCCCGCCACCGTCTGCCGTCGGGGTTCCGCCGCGAGGTGAGCGCGGCCAGCAAGGTGATCGGACGGCGATCGTCGGGTGGGTCAGGCCCGGGTGGGCTCCGGAGGTCACTTCCGGTCGACCGGGATCGCGTGCAGTCCCTCGCCGTCGGCCAGGACCAGGACCTCGTCGGCGTCGGAGGTCCTCAGCAGCTGCGTCACCTCGGAGGCGGACCAGGGCGGGTCGTCGTGGTCCATGCGCCGCCACGACGACACCCGGGCGCCGACATCGTGGGCGACCACTTTCTCGAGCTCGGGGTCACGAGGACCGACGAGCAGCACGAACCGGGGGTGATGCCCGGCCGCGGCGATCGTCGGGCGCTCCCGCAGGTAGACCAGGCCGTGATAGGCCGCCACGATGAGCGCGGCGACGAGAAGCCCGATCGGGTAACGCATCCGCCGCAGCGTCTCCAGGCCGACACCGCCGGACAGGGCGTCCTCGAACAGGATGAACACGCCCGTCAGCAGCGCGGCGAGCGCGGTCAGGACACCGAGCCCGGACAGGACCACGACGAAGATCCGCCGACTGCTCGAGCGCTGCTCCTCCTCCGGCGCCGTCCGTACCGCCGCCTGCGTCCTGCGCCAGGAC
The DNA here is from genome assembly GCA_963724535.1 of uncultured Actinomycetota bacterium. Taxonomy (GTDB): domain Bacteria; phylum Actinomycetota; class Actinomycetes; order Actinomycetales; family Kineosporiaceae; genus JADJPO01. The sequence continues at coordinate 53,270 of CAVRVD010000014.1, read as the reverse complement.
AGCAGCCACATCGGACCACCGAGGAAGAGGATCGTGACGGCAGCGAGCAGGGTGTTGACGGCGGAGTTGCCGGCGAGCGCGGTCGACCGGGTCAACGTCTCGATGAGCCCGACGAGCAGCGCGGTCAGCCCGGCCGCCGTCACCACGACGCCGATCGCGGCCATCAGGTACTCGTAGGCCCGACGCACCTCGGTGCGCGGGCTGGTTGCCGACTCCCCGAGCACGGAGCGGTGATACCACCAGACCAGGACGCCGATACCCGCAGCGGCGAGGGATCCCGAGACGTCCCGGAAGTGGCCGGATGCCTGCGTGCTCGCGGGGTCACCGAGCAGCCAGACGAGGACGTCGAACAGGGTCAGGCCGGTGCCGACCAATGCCGCGACGGCCCCACTGCTGAGCCCGGCGAGCAGCACGTAGGCGTGCCAGAGCCCGGTCCGCGGCCACTGGATCGCGGTGCGCGCCCAGTACAGGAGCCAGACCGGAGCACCGACGACCAGCGTGACGGCGCCGGCGCGGATCGGGTCCGTGCCCACCGCGATCGCCTGGTCCGGCAGCCCCAGCAGGACGTCGAGACTTGCGGCGACGAGCCCTGCGAGGCCGACCGCGGCTGTTGCCAGCGCGATGAGAGAACCGAGGAGCAGGTGGGGCTGGGCGCGACGAGCCGGGGTCAGCCGGCGGTCCAGCGTCCAGTGGACCCCCCACAGTGCGCCCCAGACGACCAGCCGACCCAGCGCATGCCCGTCGCGGGGAGCAATCCCGAGAGCCCACGAGAGCGCGTCGTGGGCCGCGAACATCGTGACCACCAGGGCGGTCAGCGAGGCTGCGGTCACGTACGACGCCCAGGCGATGGAGTCGGCCTCCTGGGTGTCCCGCAGGAAGGTCCGGCGCAGCCAGACCACGAGCGCCACCGTCAGGGGGACGCCGACCGCCACGAAGGTGATGTTGCGCGCAGACTCCACCGGGGCGGCGGCAAGGAGGTCGGACCGGCTCAACAGCTGCCCGAGCAGGCCGGCCACGCCGACGGTGCTCACCACGACCAACCCGTACAACACCAGGTAGATGAAGAAGCGCCGTACCCCATAAGGTTCGGTCCCGCCGTGCCCCGCACGTCGGGTCGCGGCGCGGATTGCGAACACCACCAGCACGACAAGGGCCACGGGGACAATGAGGCTGATCATCGCGGGCCTCCCTCACAGGTGTAGAGCGGCCAGGGGATCCCGCTCAGCAGCCAGCCCGACGGGGTCCGCACGAGCCGGAAGACGTGGTCCTCACCCGGGGACCCGCTCAGGGGGTCGGCGCCGGCATCGAAGGTCACGCTGACCCGGACCCGAGCGGAGTCCCCGCTCACCTGGGTCTCGACCAGGTCGACGCGTACCGACCGCGGGGTGAAGGTGCGGTCGAGGTCAACGGCAGCGCAGCCGACGTCTGGGTCCAGGAACGTGGCCGCGGTCGCATGGTCGCCGTCCAAGACAGCGGTGACGTAGGCCTGCACCACCCCCTGAGGCGTCGCCCTGTCCAACGTCGTTGGCGGCCGCGAGGCCGCGAACAGCGAGGCGGCGAGAGCCGCCACGACAGCCGATGCCACCACGACACCGAGAAGCCGGGCCGGGTGCTCGAGAAGGGTTCGGGTGCGTGTCATAGGACACCTCGGGACCTGACACCCCATCCTCGCAGACCGCCGCCCCCATGGCGCGGGTCGAATGTCCTTTGTATCAAGAAGCTCACCGCCCCGGCGCCGCTGCTGTTCGGCGCGGTGATCGGCACCCAGGCGGTCGCGACACCGAGGCCCCGAGCGGAATCGGTGCGAGCCGGCTGGCCCCCTGGGGCTCTGCTGGAGCCGTTGGGCCCTGGCGACGGTGCAGGGGAGCGATGATCGTGGTGGTCATGGAATCCACTGCGGGCTCGGCGATCCGGTGAGCACCGCTCCGGTGACGACCGCACCCGCCCAGCTGGGGGTGGAGGAGGTGCTCGGGTCGTTCGACGGTCCGTTCGGGGCCTATGTGCATGTGCCGTTCTGCGAGTGGATCTGTCCGTTCTGCCCGTACAACAAGGTGCGCGCGGAGGCAGCGCTGGCCCAACGGTATTTTGCCGCCCTGCACAGGGAGATCGACGGATACGTCGCCGGGCGCGAGGGTCGTCAGGACGTGCCGTTCACCTCCCTCTACATCGGTGGTGGGACACCCACGCTCTACCCCGACGAGCTGGCCGAGGTGATCGCCAGGATTCCGGTGACGGGCGAGCGGGCGGTCGAGGTGCTGCCGACCCACGCGACGCCGCAGCGCCTGGACCGACTGGCCGGGATGGGGATCACGGCAGTCAGCATCGGTGCCCAGTCGTTCCGTGACCCGGTGCTTCAACACCTGCACCGACCGCACGACGCGGCCGCGAGCCTGGCCGCGGTCGAGAACGCACTCGGCCGGTTCGGCTGTGTGGACGTCGACTTGATCGTCGACGTGGCCTGGGAGGAGCAGCGGTTCCCCGGGGCCTTCCGCGACGACGTCCGCGCCTGTTTCGCCCTGGGGGTCGACCAGGTCTCGACGTACCCCCTGATGCGTTTCGGGTACACCCCGTTCGGCACGGCCCGCCACGCCCGACGGCGCGAGCACGCCGTCCTGGCCGAGGTGACCGAGCTGGCCCGATCGATGGGCTACGAGCGGCGCTCGGTCTGGACCTTCAACCGCAGCGGCTCAGCGCCGTACACCTCGATCACCCGGCGGCGGTTCCTGGGGATGGGAGCGGGGAGCTCCTCGTTCGCCGGACGTGACTTCTACGTCAACCACTTCGGAGTCACCAGCTACGCCGAGGCCGTGGAAACCGGCCGGCTGCCGATCGCGCGGTGGCTGCGCCTCGGCCGCTGGGGTGGAGCCGGCTATGACGCCTTCTGGCAGGCCTATGCCGGCGGCCTCGACGACGCTGGTCTGGCTGCGTCCTACGGCACCACGGTCGCCGCCACGGCCCGCGCGGCCCTGACCCCACTGGTCCTTGCCGGGCTCCTGCGTCGCGTCCAGGGTGGCTACCGCCTCACTCGGCGTGGCTTCGCTGCCTACCACGATCTCGAGCGAACGGTCACCTACCGGCTCATCGAGCCACTGTGGGCCGAGATGCTCCTCGAACACGCCGCTGACGGGGAATGTGCAGCATGGGCGACCCCGAAGCAGGCCCGCTCCGGGTGGGTCTGGTCCTTGACCAGCCGCCTGTTCGAGAAGCGCTGACCACGAGGGCAGCGACGCAGCGGCAGAGGTTGTGGCGCAGCACTGATGCGAGGTTCAGCCACGTCCATCATCGTCGCGTGGCCGGCACCTGGCGTGGCCTGCACCAGGGGAGCGCCGACCCGGTCGGCGTCGAGGGGTTTCGGGGCGGGGTTCAGACGCCCCAGAGGTGACGCAGCCCGAACAAGTGGCTGAGCCGGCGCAGGGCTTCAGTGTGCATCTCGGCCAGGATCGCCGCGGACGATGAGGACGGATCGAGCGTGAAGTGGGCATGCACGTAGGGGTACTCGGGGGGACCGTCCACGGAGAGACGGACCAGCACGGCGGTCGCCGGCACCAGGCGTCCCGTAGCCGACCTCAGCTCCGATGCGGGCTGCTGGAGATCGCCGGCGATGACCGCCTGAGCACCCGACCGGGCTCTCAGGGCAAGGTTGAGCTCGCCGATCTGGTCCAGCTCGACGGTGTGTGTGGTGGGCGGCAGCGTGTGTCTGCTCATGACGGCTCCCTGCCGACGTTCTCCGGCCCGGGCACCTTCCCACCGGTAGCACCAGCGCACCAGTGAAGGGCCTCGGGAGCACGGACGGTGTGGCGCGCCGGCGATCGACTCGGATGTGCGCACCCCGACAGTCCGTGCCAGGTGAGTAGGAGGTCGGTGGGATTCTACTCGGCTTGCGCTCTCGCGAGCTGGGACGACAGGTCACCGTCGCCGTTGCTGGCGCGGATCGGTCGGGACGGTGCTCGTGCCCTCGCTGTCCATCCGTTTGCTGCTCGTACGCCAGGGCGTAACGTTCCGTCCATCGGTGGGCCGTGAGCACAACGATGACCTCAACCTGGCCGAGGAGGTCGTCATGGCGGACGAGAAGGACGTAGGACTCCTGGCGCGCGCGCGGCCTCTGCTTGGTGCCCTGGACATCCGCCGCGCCCTGCCGATCCTGACCTGGCTGCCTCGATACGACCGCTCGCTACTCGGCCAGGACATGCTCGCCGGCTCGGTGATCGCGGCCCTGGCCATCCCCCAGGCCCTCGGTTACGCGGCCATCGCCAACGTCCCGATCCAGGTCGGCCTCTACGCCGTCCCACTCGCCCTGCTCGCCTACGCCGTGTTCGGGTCCTCACGGCAGTTGGTGATGGGTCCGGTGTCGACGGTCTCGGTGCTGTCCGGTTCGCTGGTTGCGGTGTCCGCCAAGGGTGACCCCGCGCTCGCGGTGGCGTTCACCGGGGCACTGGCCGTCGCCGGAGGGCTGATGCTGCTCCTGGCCGGCATGCTGCGTTGGGGATGGGTTGCGGAGTTCCTGTCCAAGCCGATCATCACCGGCTTCGTGTTCGGTCTGACCCTGGTGATCATCGTGGGGTCGGTTCCCACCCTGATCGGGGTACCAGGGCCGTCGACCGGGAGCATCTTCACGCTGCTGTCCGGCATCAGCACCTCGATCGACCAGGTGAAGCTGCTGACCGCGGTGGTGTCGGCGGCCAGCCTGGCGGTCCTGTTCGGGGGTGGGCGCCTGGCGCCCCGAGTGCCCTGGGGTCTGATCGTGCTCGTAGCCGGCGTCGCGTCGTCCTCGCTGTTCGGGCTCGAGGAGCGCGGGGTTGCCGTCGTGGGATCGGTGCCCCGGGGTCTGCCGCCGTTCGGGGTCCCGACCGTGCCGTCGAGCATGCTGTCCGATGTCGTGATCGGTGGGGCGGCACTGGCGATGGTGGGTCTGGCCGAGGGGCTGAGCGCGGCCCGGCTGTTCGCCGCCAAGCAGGGCTACCGGGTGTCCTCGGACGCCGAGCTGGTCGCGGCCGGGGTCAGCAACGTGGCCGCCGGCCTGTCCGGGGGGCTCGGCGTGGCAGGGAGCCTGTCCAAGACCGCGGCCTCCGACCGGGCGGGCGGGCGTTCCCAGGTCGCCGGCCTGGTCACTGCCCTGATCACGGTGGTGGCCTTGGTCACGGTGGCGGGGTTGCTGTCCCCGCTGCCCAAGGCCGTGCTGTCGGCGATCGTCGTGCACGCCGTGTGGGGGCTGATGGACGTGGCCTCGATGCGCCGCTACGCGCAGGTGCGACGCAACGACATCGTCGCCGCGAGTGCCGCCCTCGCCGGGGTCATGATCCTGGGCACGCTGTACGGGCTGCTGGCTGCGGTGGCGCTGTCCGTGGTCGGGTTGATCTACCGCTCGAGCCGAGTGGACGTCGAGCCGATGGGCCGGGTGCCGCACGAGAAGGCGGCGTGGGGTTCGCTGCGCAACCACCCCGAGCGCAGGACTCCTGTTCCGGGTCTGTGCGTGCTGCGTCTGGATGCGCCGCTGTTCTGGGTGAACGCGGCGCAGGTCCGTGACCGGGTGCTCGAGGCCGTCGAGGAGGAACCGGACACCTGGATGCTGCTGCTGGATCTCGAGGCCACCAACCAGATCGACACCACGAGCGCGGACATGCTCAGCGGGCTGCTGGAGGACCTGCGTGCGCGGGGGGTCGACCTGATGCTGGTGCGGGTCTTCTACGCGGTGCGCCGGGTGCTGCGCCGTTCCGGATTCGAGGAGTGCCTGGGACCGGACCGGATGTGGCACAGCATCTCCCAGGGAGTGCGCGCGGCCAAGGCGCTGCGGCCGGGCCTGGTGACCGAAGACGCCGCGGAGTCAGAATCGAAGGACGAGCGGATCGCGGTCACCGACGTCGAGCCGGTGCTCATCCACGGTCTGACCGCCGGCTACGAGGGCGACCCCACGACCATGCGCCCTCGCTGGTGGCACTCTCGGCGCTGACGCCGTGCCGAGAGCCGTCCCGAGCCTGACGATCAGCGCACCCACTCCCCTAGAGGACCAGGCGGCGCAGGGCCGGGCGGGGCAGTGAGGTGATCGGGAACAGGGCGGGCTGGACGGGTTCATGGTGCCCGGTGACTGCGGCACACAACGCGGCGAACGGTGCCGAGCGGACGTCGTAGATGCGGATCTGGCCCCCGGCGCGCCGGACCCGGGCCAGCTCGGCCCCGCCGGCGGTCGGGTCCGCCCAGTGGTGCAGGCTCAGGGTGGACACGATCAGGTCGAAGGAGCCGTCCTGGAACGGCAGGTCGCGCACATCGCCGACGACGGCGGTGGCCCGGTCCCCGAAGTCGGCGAGGTTGCGCCTGGCGGTGTCGACCATGTCGGGGGCCAGGTCGACTCCCGCGACGTGCACGTCGGGCCGCAGCCGGGCGATCTCGACAAGCAGCCGGCCGGGGCCGGTGCCGACGTCGAGCACCGCCGCCTGCGGTCGCAGCGCGGTCACCGCGTCGGCGGCGATCCGCCGGTACGGCCGGCGCATGAGATATTTGGCCAGCCGGTCGTAGCGCGCAGCCTCTCCGTGAAACGCGTTGGCGTCCTCACCCTGGGCGGGGTGATGTCCGTGCGCATGGTGTCGGTGGTGTCCGGGCGGTCGGATCCGCATGACAGGCTCCACGGTTGTACGATGCAACTGTTCTGTCTGACCGTACGCATGACAGTTGTAGAGCGCAACTCTGGAGGACGGGGCTGTGACCGGGCGGGGCGACGCCGAGCTGCACGGGCTGCTGCGGGAGCTGGTGCGCTCGGTCGGGCTGCTGCACGTGGCAGATGCCGGGACCACCGGGCAGGTCTCGCCGTCGGAGATCTTCGCCGTCCATGAGCTGGACACCCGCGGCGGTCTGTCCCAGCAGGAGCTGGCGGCCACGTTGCAGCTGGACAAGAGCACGGTCAGTCGGCTGGTGGCCGGGCTGGAGTCACGCGGCCTGCTTGTCCGCGCGCGTGATCCGGACAACCGCCGCATCGTCCGGCTGTCCCTCACCCCCGCCGGGCACCGGCTGCACGTCGACCTGGCGGATGCCATGCACGACCACCAGCGATCCGTGCTCGCCGCGATGACGGCATCCGAGCGGGCCGCGCTCGGGACCGGCCTGACGGGGCTGCTGCGAGCCCTGCACCAGACGCTCCACGAGGTCAAGGATCGCGTCGACCGGTAGGCCCGGCGAGACGACATCAGGCGAGCAGGCTCGACTCGAACGGGAAGTCGCTGCGTCCGGCCCGACGTGGATGGTCCGTGGGAGTCGGCGGTAGCGGCCGATGCCGGCGATGAGCGCCTGGTGGAGCACCGCCCAGAGCTCGTTCTCGGCGGCGCCGCGACGGGCCGATCGCGCGCTATCCGATCGCGATGATCTGATCGCCGTCATCGAGCCGGACGCGATCGGTGACGCTGGGGTTCAGGGTCAGCTCGCGCGCCGCCGAGCCGGACCGTCTCGCCGATCTCCAACATCGCCCTCGCCCAACACCCGCGGGTCGTAGACGACGCCGACCGAGGAGCCCGGCGCGGCCGTCGCGTCCAGTTGCTCGACGAACCGCTCCCCGAGCGCGTTCCAGCCGAGGATCAGGACGTGCTCGACGCGCTGGTCGGAGCCGGCGGCGAGCGTCGTCCGCACCGATGCCTGTTCCCGGGCGAGGACCGGTCGGCACGTCGGCGTGGGCGGTCGATCGTCCTGGGCGAGCACGATGAGGCGATCGCCGTCGCCCAGGATCGCATCGGGATCGGGATTCAGCTCGACCGCGCCGTCAGCCCGCATCAGCCCGAGGGGGCGGGTCCTGGCGTACCGCAGCACGGTGTCGCCGAACCGCTGTCCGCCCAGCTCGCCGAGCTCGCGGACGTACAGATCGGCGCCGCAAAAGTCGACGATCTCCTGGACGACCTGGCTGAGGCCGGGCTGGCGCAACGTGTAGGTGGTGATGGCGGCGATCGCCTGCATCGGCGTGAGCGGAGTCACCAGGCCGCCACAGGCCCGCAACAGGCTGTCGCCGGTCTGCGGATCGCCCAGCTCGGCGACGATCGGGATGCGAGCGAACCCGCCCAGGACGGAACCCACGGACAGTACCGCCTTGACGACGCCGGCGTCGTCGCCGGTCGCGTCATCGGCCAGCACGATCACCGCGCGTGCTCGACCGATCGCCGCGAGGTCGAGGTCGGCTGTCTTCGAGGGATCGCCCCAGCGGAACACCAGCCGGGTCCCGTGCAGGTGCACGCGGTTCGCGCGGATCTCCCGGTTCAGTTCGGCGGGTTCACGATTCGCCAGGACGACGATGGCATTGCGATGCCGCGTCCGACCGGCGAGCGCCAGCTGCCTGACGATCACCGTGAGCCGGGCCGACGCGCCGAGGATCACGACGTGACCGGACTCCACCACCGTGCTCCGCCCGCGCTGCATCCGCGCGACGCTCTGCTCCACCCCGCTGACGATGATACCGACGAGCGCGCCCGCGATCAGGACACCGAAGAGCGTGACGACGAGTGAGACCACGCGCGCGCCCCATCCGACGTCGTCGGACATCGTGCCCGGGTCGAGCGTACGAAGCATGCTTTGCCAGAAGAGCTCGAGCCATGAAGCGTCGTCGCTGCCGCCGAGGCTCACGCCGAACGCGGTCAGGAGCAGAGAGCTGACGAGGACGACGAACAGGGTGATCGCGAGCAGCCACAGCAGCACCGCCCAGGTCCCCCGGGACAACAGGTTGTCGAAGTGGTATCGGATCCGGTTGCGTAGACCACCGACCGCCACGAACGTGCGCAGTCCCTCGGGCACGACGACCTCCCAGTGCCCGGGTTGATCCGGCCGCCAAACGCTACAGAGGGTGTCGGTCGAGTCTGAGAGGTCAGCTGGCTAGTTCGGTCGAAGGAGACAAGAGATGGCGTACACCCCTGGCTCGGTGCCGGACCTGACAGGCATGACGGCGGTGATCACCGGCGCGAACGGCGGTCTCGGGCTACAGACGGCCACGGTCTTCGCCGCCAAGCGCGCGCACGTCGTGATGGCCGTGCGCAACCAGGACAAGGCCGCCACGGCGGTCGAAGAGATCACGGCACGGACGCCGGAGGCGGCGCTGGACCTGGTGGAGCTGGACCTGGGATCGCAGGTGTCGGTGAAGAAGGCCGCCGAGGCCATCCTGGCCACCCACGACCAGATCGACATCCTGGTCAACAACGCCGGACTCATGGCGATGCCGGAGCGAGCGACCGCCGACGGCTTCGAGATGCAGCTCGGGGTCAACCACCTCGGTCACTGGACGTTCACCGCCCTGCTCATGCCGGCGATCCTGGCGGCGCCGGCCGCCCGGGTGGTGACGGTGACCAGCACCGCCCACCACATGGGTCGCCCAGTCGACCCGGACAACCCGCATCTGCACGGCAAGTACTCCGCCTGGGGTGCCTACGGGCAGTCCAAGCTGGCGAACTACCACTTCGGGCTGGGTCTGCAGAAGGAGTTCGAGAAGACCGGCGCGAGGGCGCAGAGCCTGATCGCCCACCCGGGGTTGTCGCACAGCGACCTGCAGGTGCACACCGTTGACCAGGGCGGTGGGGGCTGGATGGGACCGCTATGGGCGTGGCTGGCGAAGCACACGGGCATGGACGTCGCGCAGGGCGCGATGCCGCAGATCCGGGCGGCCACCGACCCGAACGCCGAGGGTGGGCAGTTCTACGGGCCACGGTTCGTCAACAACGGCCCCGCCGTGCGCCTGCCCGTGTTGCGTCCTGGCGCCGACAGCGCGATCCAGATCCTGTGGCAGGTCTCCGAACGCGAGACGGGCGTTCCCCTCACGGTCTGATGACCCGGCACGGACACCTGTCCGCGGCGGAGATCGCCTTCGTCCTCGGCTACCAGGAGTCCCGCTCCTCCTACCGGGCGTTCCACTCCCGGACAAGGCAGACTCGCAGAAGGTCCGCGCATCTGCGTCCTGACCCGTCAGCCCCCGCCCCTTGGAAACGGAGCCCTTCCCATGAGTGAACGGTGGACCGAGGAGTCCATCCCGGACCAGTCCGGCAAGACCTTTCTGGTGACCGGCGCGAACAGTGGCCTGGGCTGGGATACCGCCCGCGCCCTGGCCCAGAACGGAGCACACGTTCTGGTCGGGGCTCGCAGCGCCGGCAAGGCACGGGACGCCATCGCCCGGATCGAGGCGATGGGCCCGTCGGGGAGCCTGGAGCCGCTGGTGGTCGAGCTGGCCGACCTCGACTCAGTGACTGCCGCGGCCGACCAGGTGCTGGCGGAGCAGCCGCGCCTGGATGGGTTGGTCAACAACGCCGGCATCATGATGACCCCCTACGGCACGACCGCTCAGGGCTTCGAGCAGCAGCTCGGGGTGAACCACCTGGCCCACTTCGCATTGACCGGCCGGCTGATGCCGATGCTGTTGGCCACCGACGGCTCCCGGGTGGTGAGCCTCAGCAGCAGCGGGCACCGGCCCGGCCGGATCGACTTCGATGATCTGCAGTCGCAGCGCGCCTACTCCCCGCAGCGGGCGTACTTCCAGAGCAAGCTGGCCAACCTGCTGTTCACCAGTGAGCTTCAGCGCCGCCTGGAGACGGCCGGCGCTTCCACCATCGCGGTGGCCGCCCATCCCGGCGTGTCGAACACCAACCTCGGTCACGAGAACGCCGGCGGGTTCCTCGGTAACCTCATGCAGCTCGCTCGCCCGGTCCTGCACCTACTCACGCAGTCGGCGACCATGGGCGCCCTGCCGTCCCTGCGCGCGGCCACCGACCCGGACGTGCGAGGAGACCAGTACTACGGCCCCGACGGGTTCGGGCAGTCACGCGGCCACCCGGTGCTGGTCGACCGCAGCGACCGCGCCCAGGACACCCGGACGGCAGGTCGACTGTGGGAGATCAGTGAAGACCTCACCGGCGTCCGCTTCCAGAGTCTGTCCGCCGAGACGGCCTAGCCGTGCTGGGTCGGGCGACCTGACGTGCGACCGTCCAGGTGTGCCTTGAGCGCGTCGACTGCCGCGGGCACGGCTGTACGGCCCACCCCGATCCGGAAACGGTCCGTGGGACTCTCGCACAGTCCACTCGCATAGAGGGACGCCGGCAGCATGAGCACACCGGCCTCTTCGACCGCCCGGACGACGAAGTCCTCGACCCCGTCCGACCCGAGGTACCGGGGGTAGCAGACGCACCCGCCGAGGGGCGCCTGGAACTCGAACAGGTCGGGGTGGCCCTGGAAGAACGCGCGGACCACGTCGATGTTGCGACGGACGATCGATCGGTTGCGCCCGTGGATCTGCACACCGTGCCGCAGTCCGACGGTGGCGAGGAACTCGCTCGGACCGGCGTTGCAGATGCTGGTGTAGTGCTTGTGTCGCTCCAGGCGCGAGAGGAGGCCGCGGTCCCGGGAGGCGACCCAGCCCACCCGCAGTCCGGGCAGCCCGTAGGACTTCGACATCACGTTGACACTGATCGCACGCTCGGACAGGTCGGCCGCCTGTGGCAGGGTCAGCGCCGGGTCGACCTCGATGCCTCGGTACACCTCGTCCGAGAGCAGGGCGATGCCTCGGTCGTCGCACAGCGCAGCGAGGTCGGCGAAGGTCTGCTGGTCCGGGACGTATCCGGTCGGGTTGTTGGGGAAGTTGACCGCGACGACTCGCGTGTCCGGGCGGATCATGGAGACCAGACGATCCACGTCCAGCTGCCACACCAACTCTGCGCCCGTACCCCGCCATAGCGGCAGGCCGGACACGTCGGCTCCCGAGGCGACGGGCACGGCCTCCAGGGACTGGTAGTTCGGCACCGTGACGATGGCGTGACCGCCGTCGCGCAGGAGCTCGGCCAGGACCCAGAACAGCGCCTCCTGAGCTCCAGCGAACGACAACACGTCGTCCTCGGCGACCACGTCATAGGTGTCGGCCACGGCCTGCCGGAAGTCGACGCCGCCGAAGGTCGGCCGGTACCCGAGATCGACATCACCCAGGGCGTCGAGGGACAGGCCCGCCAGATCCAACAGCTCGCGGACCGACATGGTCTGAGCGTCCGAGGCGGTGAACGAATGCCTGGAGTTGAACTCCCAGCGTGCGAACCACGTCTCCAGTCCGAAGTCCGGCAGCTCGCCGATCATGCGCCGCGTTCCCTCTCAGAGCTTGGTGACCGGGGCGTACCGCAGCAGCAGCCGCTTGGTGCCCTCGTCCCGGAAGTCGACGTGTGCCACGGCCCGCTCCCCCTCCCCCTCGATGCGCACCACGGTGCCCAGCCCGAAGGTGTCGTGGGTGACCCGGTCTCCCGGGTCCAGCTGGACCACCTCGCGGTTGCCCGGTGACCGGACCCCGGGCCGGGCGGCGAGCCGGGCAACGGCCGGTGTAGACGACGGACGCGTCGCAGTCGTCTCCAGGCGTCGCCAGTCGACCAGCTCGGCGGGGATCTCGTCGAGGAACCGGCTGGCCGGGTTGTAGTTCGGCTGGCCCCAGGCGCTGCGAACCACGGCCCGCGACACGTACAGGCGCTGTCTGGCCCGGGTGATCCCGACGTAGGCCAGCCGCCGTTCCTCGGCGAGCTCGACGGTCTTGCCGAGCGAACGCTGGTGCGGGAACGTGCCGTCCTCCATGCCGGTGAGGAAGACGACGGGGAACTCCAACCCCTTGGCGGTGTGCAGCGTCATCAGGGTGACGACACCCTGATCCTCTTGCGCCGCAAGCTGTTCGGCGGCACCGTCGGCGACCGCCTCGTCGGGGATCTGGTCCGCGTCGGCGACCAGGGACACCTGCTCGAGGAACTCGGTGAGCTGCGGGCCGTCGGGCGCCTGGGCGGCCGAGGCCTCGTACTCCTGGGCGACGGCCACGAGCTCGGAGAGATTCTCCACGCGAGACTCGTCCTGCGGGTCACGGCTGTCGCGCAGCTCGGCCAGGTAGCCGGTCTGCTCGAGCACGGCTGCCAGCAGGACGGTCGGACCGGCGCCGCCGTCCATGAGGGTGCGCAGCCCCTCGACGAGGTCGGTGAACGCCCGGATGGCCGACAGCGACCGGGTGGCGATCCCTGGGGCCTCCTCCGCCCGGGCCAGGGCGTCGGCGAAGCCGACTCGCTCCCGGTCGGCCAGCGCCGCCACGCACTCCTCGGCCCGCTCCCCGATCCCTCGCTTGGGTACGTTGAGGATCCGGCGCAGGCTGACCGTGTCCTGGGGATTGGCCAGCAGCCGGAGGTAGGCCAGGGCGTCCTTGACCTCCCGGCGTTCGTAGAACCTGGTGCCGCCGACCACCCGGTAGGGCAGCCCCACCCGGACGAAGACCTCCTCCAGCGCCCGGGACTGGGCGTTGGTGCGGTAGAAGACCGCGACGTCCCCCGGCCGGACCCCGCCGGTCTGCGTGAGCCGACCGATCTCCTCGGCCACGAACGACGCCTCGTCGTGCTCGTTGTCGGCCACATACCCGGCGATCGGCTCCCCCTGCTCGCCCGCCGTCCACAGCTTCTTCGGCGTGCGGTCCGGGTTGCGCTCGATGACCGCGTTCGCGGCGGACAGGATGGTCTGCGTCGAGCGGTAGTTCTGTTCCAGCAGAATGGTTCTGGTGTCGGGGTAGTCCGACTCGAACTCGGTGATGTTCCGGATCGTTGCGCCGCGGAAGGCGTAGATCGACTGGTCGGCGTCGCCGACGACGGTCAGCTCGGCGGGGGGGACGTCGGACGACGCCGGGCCGGCGTCGTCCGGGCGGCCCTGCTCGGCCCGCTCGGCCTGCTTGACCACCTCGGGCAGCGACCCCCCGACCAGCTCGCGGACCAGCACGTACTGGGCGTGGTTGGTGTCCTGGTACTCGTCCACGAGCACGTGCCGGAACCGGCGCCGGTAGTACGCGGCCACCTCGGGGAAGGCCTGCAGGACGTTGACCGTGGTCATGATCAGGTCGTCGAAGTCCATCGCGTTCGCCTGGCGCAACCGGCGCTGGTAGGCGGTGTAGACCTCGGCCAGGGTGCGCTCGGCGGGCGACCCCTCGCCGACCCGGCCGGTGAAGCTCTCCTCGTCGACGAGCTCGTTCTTGAGGGTGCTCACCTGGTGGCAGAACGCCCGAGGCGGATGGCGCTTGGGCTCGAGGTCCAGCTCGCGGCAGACCTGGGTCATCAGCCGCCGGGAGTCGATCGCGTCGTAGATGGTGAAGTTCGACCGCAGGCCCACGTGGCCGGCCTCCCGTCGCAGGATCCGCACGCAGGCCGAGTGGAACGTGGACACCCACATGGTGGCTGCGCGTGGCCCGACCAGGGCGGCCACCCGCTCGCGCATCTCCGCGGCCGCCTTGTTGGTGAACGTGATCGCCAGCACCTGGCCGGGTCGCACCCCCCGGGCGGCCAACAGGTAGGCGATCCGGTGGGTGAGCACCCTGGTCTTGCCTGACCCGGCTCCGGCGACGAGCAACAACGGCGAGCCCTCGTGCAGCACCCCGTCGCGCTGCTGCGAGTTGAGCCCGGCGAGCAGCTCATCCACCCGTGCGCTCGCCGGCACCCCGCCGCCACCGGCGGCGGACTCGTCGTCCAGCCGGCGCGGGCCGAGGTCGGGCAGCGCCGGGTGAGCGGCGCCGCCGACCGGGGCCGCGCCGGGCAGGGGCAGGTCGTCGAAGAGGGTGCTCATCCTGGTCGGCAGCCTACGGCGCCCGGCCGACAGGGCAGCGCCCAGCAGGACACCTGGAGCTCAGCGGCACGATCCCGGCGCCACGGACCAGTACGGTGAGGCCATGACCGGAGACGGCGACCTCCTTGCCCAGGCCCAGTCCGCCTACACCGCCTATCAGGCCAAGGAACTGGCCCTGAACATGCAGCGCGGCCAGCCCTCCGACGCCGACTTCGACCTGTCCAACGAGCTCGTCACCTCGGTGGGGCCGGCCGAGTTGTCCCTGGACGGCGTGGACCTGCGCAACTACTCCACTGCGGCCGTCCTACCGGGCCTGCCCAGTGCCCGCCGGCTGTTCGCCGACTACCTCGGCGTCGCGCCGGAGGGCGTCCTGGTCTGGAACAACTCCTCGCTCGAGCTGCAGGGGATGGTGCTGTCCTTCGCCCTTCTCCATGGCCGCCACCACTCACCGGGGCCGTGGGCCGGCGCCCGGCCGAAGATGATCGTCACGGTCCCCGGCTACGACCGCCACTTCACCCTGCTGGACCATCTCGGCTTCGAGATGGTCGCGGTGGCGATGACCGGCGACGGTCCGGACCTCGACGCGATCGAGCAGATCGCGGGGCAGGACGCCTCGGTCAAGGGGCTGCTGTTCGTCCCGACGTACAGCAACCCGACCGGCGACACGATCAGCCCGCAGAACGCGGCCCGGCTGGCCGGGCTCGACGCCGCGGCACCCGACTTCACGGTCTTCGCCGACGACGCCTACCGGGTGCACCACCTCGGCGAGCCGGACGAGCCGGTCAACCTCCTCCAGCTGTGCGCCGACGCCGGCAACCCCGAACGGGCTGTCGTCTTCTCCAGCACCAGCAAGATCACCTTCGCCGGGGCGGGCCTGGGCTTCCTGGCCGCCGGTCCGCAGACCTTCTCCTGGCTCACCGCGAACCTGGGCGCCCAGAGCATCGGGCCGAACAAGGTGGAGCAGGCCCGACACGTACGCTTCCTGACCGGCTACCCGGGCGGCATCGCGGGACTCATGCAGGCCCATGCCGACCTGATCGCCCCCAAGTTCGCCGCCGTGGACGAGGTGCTCGCCGAACACCTCGGCCGGGCCGGCGACCTGGCCACCTGGACCAGGCCCCGGGGCGGCTACTTCTCCAGCCTGGACACCACCGAACCCGTGGCCGACCGGGTCGTCGCGCTGGCCGCGGACGCCGGGGTCAGCCTGACCCCGGCCGGGGCCACCTACCCGGGAGGGGTCGACCCCGGCAACCACAACATCCGGATCGCCCCGACTCGGCCTCCGCTGGCGGAGGTACGCACCGCGATGGAGGTCGTCGCCGCCTGTATCCGGTTGGCCACCGCCGAGCACCGCGCCGCGCAACCATGACAGGACCGACCATGAGCGGTCGTGGTGGTAGCGATCGTGACCCTTGCCCTGTCGACGCCCTACGTGCTGCTGCGCTACTCCATTCCGGCCTGACGGTTCGCGCCTGAGGTCTGGGGCTTGGTGGTCCGGCGGGTCTGGGCCTGGGCGTCCGCCCGCGCCAGCTCGGCCAGCACCCGGTCCCGGAACTCCTCGGCGTAGTCCAGCTTGGTGCGCAGGTCCTCGACGCGGTCGACGACCTCGTCGGCGAACCGACGCAGGTCCGCCCGACCCCGCTCGGCGACCTCTGCCGTCGCGCCCGAGCTCGAGACCATGTCGATCAGCCGCAGCAGCCGGGCCATCGCCTCCAACGGGTAGCCGAGGGGCTTCATCCGCTTGATCAGGAGGAGCCTGGCGACGTCACTGGCGTCGTAGAGCCGGAAACCACCGACGCTACGGCCGGACGGCGTGACCAGGCCGATCTCCTCGTAGTACCTGATGGTTCGCATGCTCAGGCCCACCTGCACCGCCACCGGCCCGATGCTTGCCAGCTCGCCGTCCATCGTCACGTCCTCCAGCAGCCGCCCATCGGGCGGACCTCGAGGCCACCTGTCGGTGCCGCCCCCCATCGATCACCTCCGCCGCCGATCGAACCTCAACGATCGGACACCGGCGATCGGATCGGTGCGACGCGAGGCCAGGGAGGCGGCTAGGACTGTACGCCAGTGTCCCGGGTCCGCTGACTTCCCAGCCACCGCCTGTCCCGGCGACCGCCCGGCAACTGTGACAAACGTGGCGCGTCTGCCTCCGAATGCTGAACTCTCACGTTCACGTAACGTTAGGGTGGCTTTTTCGGGCAGTTGTGTCGTCGGGGAGGAATCGAATGCTGATGGCCGGCCCGTCCCTGGCCACCCGATTCGACCCACGCAACAACGCCCTGTGGGTGATGCGCTTGGCCCTGGCCACGATCGTGGCCGTGGTGCACGCTCAGCAGCTCGGGTGGCAGAGTCAGCCGACCATCGGGCGGACCCTGCTCGGGGACCTGGCGGTGGACGGGTTCTTCGTGATCAGCGGGTTCCTGGTCACCCGCAGCGCGCTCCGGCTCGGCAGCCTTCGCCGGTTCGCCTGGCATCGCGGCCTGCGCATCATGCCCGGGTTCTGGGTCTGCCTCCTGGTCACCGCCTTCCTCACTGCGCCGACGGTCGCCGCACTCCGGGGGCGGTCCGCCGGCTCGGTCTTCGCCGGCGAGGAGTCCGCTCAGTCCTTCGTGACCGCCAACGCCACACTGCTGATCCGCCAGTGGGAGATCGCCGGGATCCCCGGGCCGCTGCGGGCGGACGCCATGAACGGATCGTTGTGGACCCTGTTCTACGAGGCGGTGTGCTACCTCGGCGTCGGGGTGCTGTTCGCCGTGGGCCTGCTGGGCCCGGGACGGCGTCGCCTCGGGACGCTGCTGCCGGACGTCATGCGGCGGCACGCCGTCCTGCTGGTCACCGGCCTTGCGTGGCTGGCCCACACGGTGTGGGCCGCGGGTCTGGCCGGCGGCTCCTCGGCGTCCGCCGAGTTCCTACCCCGGTTCGGGCTGCTGTTCCTGCTCGGAGCGCTGGGACACCTGTACGCCAGGCAGGTGCGCTTCCCGGTCACGGGGGTGGTGATCGCGGTAGCGGTCCTGGCGGTCTCGTTGGCGTTCTTCGACGCCTACCGCCCACTGGGTGCCATCCCGTTCGCCTACCTGGTTCTGTGGCTCATGGTGGCTCTGCCGACCCGGGGCGAGGCGGCGATCGACGCCTCGTACGGCATGTACGTCTACCACTGGCCGTTGACGCTGATCCTGGCCGAGGCGGGGGCGACCGTCGTGGGGTCGGTGGCCTTCACCGCCCTCGCGCTCACCGTCACCGCGGCCGCTGCGGTGGCTTCCTGGTATCTCGTAGAGGCACCGGCGCTGCGCCGCAAGCATGCGGCCTGGGTCGAGCAGACGCCGCGGTTCCTGCATCGGGTGGGTTCAGGCCGGGCTGGCAGTTGAGGAGTCCTGGTCCGCCTCCTCGACCGCGGCGGCCGCCGCCGCCCGCCGGGCCAGCGGACCCACGGTGAGCCCCTGGGCCAGAATGCTGAACACGACGATCACATAGGTCATTACCAAGAACGTGTCCCGCTCGTCCCCGGTGGGCACGCTGAAGGCCAGAGCGACGCTGATCGCCCCACGCAGGCCACCCCAGATCATCAGCCGGCGGGTATACGGGCCGAAGCGTTCGCGGCGGTGCAACAGGTAGTAGGGCACGTTCACGCTGGCTGTGCGGGCGATCAGGATCAGCGGCAGGGCCAGGGCGCCGAGCAGCAGGTCCCGCCGGTCCAGCTCCACGGCGACCAGCTCCAGGGCGAGCAGAGCGAACAGGGCGACGTTGAGCAGCTCGTCGAAGAACTGCCATACGCTCTCGAACCGGTCCCTGCTGGACAGAGCGGCCGGGCTCCAGTCGGTGAGCAGGCCGACCAGCAGGCCGGCGGCCACCGCGGCCAGCGGCGCGGAGACGTGGAACCGGTCGGCCACGGCGGTGAGCGCCAGGACCAGACCGAGGGTCACCAACATCTCGGTGACGAAGTCGTCCACGGCGCGCAGCGCGAGATAGGCCAGGTAGCCCAGCAGCAGGCCCAGGGCCAACCCGCCGAAGGCCTCCTGGGCGAAGAAGGCGGCCACCTCGGCCGGCGAGGTGCCGTGACCACTCACGGCCTCTGCGGCCCCCTCCCCCACCGCCTCGCCGGGCCGCGCCACCAGGCCGACCAGAACGGCGAACGCGACGACTCCCACCCCGTCGTTGAACAGGCTCTCGCCGGCGACCAGGGTCTCGATCCGCTGCGGCACCCGGGCCTGCTTGAGCATCCCGAGGACGGCGACCGGGTCGGTGGGACTGATCAGCGCGCCGAAGAGCAGGCAGTAGGTGAACGAGATGGTCACCCCGGCGGCCGAGAACAGCAGGTAGACCATCACCCCGACACTGGCGATCGACACCGCGGTGGCGAGGAGGGCGAAGGCCAGCACCGGTCCACGCATCCGCCACAGCGCGTGTGTGTCGATGCCCAGAGCGCCGGCGAACAGCAGGAACGACAGCACGCCTTGGAAGACGACTTCGTCGAAGTCGATCGCCCGTACCGCCTCCACCGCGTCGAGGGCCAGCGGCACCTGGAGCGAGACCAGACCGAGCAGGGCCACGCTGACCAGGAGCCCGCCGAGGGTCACCCCGACCGACGACGGCAGCTTGAGCACGCGAGCGTTGAGGAAGGACAGGGCGGCGATCAGGCAGGTGAGGGCAGCGGCGAGGTCGAGGAGCTCCATCGGCGGTTCACTCTAGGCCGTGCCCAGCATCGCCGTGCCCAGCATCCTGTTGTCAAGCTCTTGAACTTGCAGAGCAGCGATAAAGCCTCCAGACTTGACGGGTGTTCGTGCTCACCGTCGACCAGCGGGGATCGAGCCGGACCACAGACCGGGTGCAGGACGCCCTGAGTCGGCTCCGCCCCCTCCCAACCCGACTGCCCTTCGAGCGGACGGCCGGGGACGAGTTCCAGGGCCTGCTCGACGACGCCGTGTCGGTGGTCGATGTCACGCTCATCCTCGTGAGGGACGGCACGTGGCACATCGGCATCGGCGTGGGCCCGGTGGCCCACCCGCTGCCGCAGAGCACCCGAGCGGCCCGCGGCCCCGCCTTCGAGCTGGCCCGGGACGCGGTCGAGGCGGCCAAACGCCGCCCTCAGCATCTGGCTGTGCGGGGCACCGACCCGGACCACGCGGCTGACGCCGAGGCGGTGCTGACCCTGGTGGCGGCGGTCGTCCAACGCCGCAGCGACGCCGCCTGGGAGGCGGTGGACCTGCTGGCCTCCGGGCTGACCGCGGCGGAGGCCGCGGACAGGCTATCGGTCACCAGACAGGCGATCGGTCAGCGACTGTCGGTCGCCCTGTGGCAGCAGGAGCAAGCCACTCGGCCGGCCGCGGCAGCACTGCTGCGCCGGACCGACACGTGAGCCTCGGTGCCCTGGCCTGGTCGGCGGCCCCGGTGGCCGGAGCGGGCCGGCTGCTCGCCATCGGCGTGTCGGCCACGGCAGCGGTGATCGGGGGCGGCCCGGTGGCCGTGGCGAGCCTGGTCCTGGCCGATCCCGGCACTCCGGGCCCCGGGGTGGCCGACCCGGACGTGCTGCATGGCGGTGCCTGGGTCGGCGCCCTGGAGCGGATCGCGGTCGTCGCGGCACTGGTCGCCGGCTGGCCCGAGGGGATCGCGGTGACCCTCGCCGTCAAGGGGCTCGGACGGTACCCGGAGCTGCGTGCACCGGCCGCCGCGGAGCGGTTCATCATCGGCACCTTCGCCAGCGTCCTGTGGGCGTGCGGCTGTGCCGGTACCGGGCTCGGACTGCTCAGCTGAGCGCGGCCTCCCGAGCTTGACCGAGGCCGACCCCCGCTGAGGCCGGGCGCTCCGCCCAGCCCCCGGGCGACCACCCCCATGCAACCCCCGGCAACCCTGCCGGACCAGCTGTGACGCAGGTCATCCTGCGTCCATGGTGGACAGGTCCAGTGGGTGAGCGCCGTGGGTGACTCTGAGCTGGGCATCCTGGCCAACCCGATGTCGGGCCGGGACATCCGCCGGCTGGGTGGCCAAGGCCTCGGTGTTCCCCACCGCGGAGAAGGCCAACATGATCCAGCGGATCCTGACCGCTGCGGCGGTGGTCGGCGTCCAGCGGGTGCAGCTGTCCACCGATGTCGGCGGGGTCAGTGCAGCGGTGCTGCGCGCTGTCCAGGCCCTCGGGACTCCCACCGGCGCGGCGTCGGGTCCCGGCACGGCGACCCGGAGTGGCCGGAGCTCGACTTCGTCGAGCTCCCCGCGCACAGCCAGACCGCGGCCGACACCACAGCGACCGTGCGGGAGATGGTCCGTCGCGGAGCCCGCGTGATCGTCTGCCTCGGTGGTGACGGCACCGCCAGGGTGGTGGCCGCCGCCTGCGGCGACGTCCCAGTGCTGCCGCTGTCCACCGGGACGAACAACGCGTTCCCCCAACTGCGGGAGGCGACCGTGGCCGGCCTGGCGGCCGCATTGCTGGCCACCGGCGCGGTGGACGTCGATTCCGGGACCCGACGGGCGGCAACCCTGCTGGTCACCGTGCCCACCGGCGGCTCGGGCGGGGACCGGGTCGAGAATGCATTGGTCGACGTGGCGGTGGCCCGGACCAGCGACGTCGGCGCCCGGGCGCTGTGGGACCCGCAGGTACTCACCGAGCTGTATGTGGCCTTCGCAGAGCCTGACGGCATCGGCCTGTCCTCGGTACCGGGGCTGATCTGCCCAAGCCCACGCCATGAGCCGGACGGTGTGGCGCTACAGCTCTGCCCACCCGACGAGGCGCCGCTCGTCGTCCGCGCCCCGATCGCCCCCGGCCTGGTCCGTTCGGTCGGGGTGCGCAGCTGGCGCCGGCTCGCGATGGGCGAACGGGTGGAGGTCACCACGCCGTCCGGGGTGATCGCCGTGGACGGCGAGCGCGAGCTGGCCTTCAACGCCGGTCGGGCGCCCCCGGTCGTCGAGCTGTCACCGAACGGGCCCCGGGTGGTCGACATCGCCGCGGTGATGGCCGCCGCGGCGGCCGAAGGCCTGCTGCGCGAGGCCTCCCGCCCTGCCCCCGACACCTGACCCGGCGATACCGCAGTCCGAGCCCCGCCAAAGACCCGAGGAGGAACTGTGACCGACACCGCGGAACCTGCCGGCTGTCTTCATCGCCGAGAACAACGGCTATGCCGAGAC
The DNA here is from genome assembly GCA_963724535.1 of uncultured Actinomycetota bacterium. Classification (GTDB taxonomy): domain Bacteria; phylum Actinomycetota; class Actinomycetes; order Actinomycetales; family Kineosporiaceae; genus JADJPO01. The sequence continues at coordinate 31,598 of CAVRVD010000014.1, read as the reverse complement.
GACCTCGTCGACCTGGTCGGTGGCCAGCGATAACATTGCCGACCGGGCCGCTGCGTTCGGGATGCCCGGGGTGATCGTCGACGGGTTCGACTTCTTCGCCGTGCACGAGGCCGCCGGCGAGGCGGTTGCCCGGGCCCGGGATGGCGGCGGGCCGACGCTGATCGAGGTGAAGTTCACCCGCTACTACGGCCACTTCGAGGGCGACCAGCAGAAGTATCGGGCCGACGAGGTCGCCCAAGCCCGCGAGCACCTGGACTGCCTGCTGCGCTTCCGTAGCACGGTCACCGGCGACGGCCGGCTCCGCGCGGCCGACCTTGACGGCGTGGACACCGAGGTCGCCGCCATGATCGACGACGCGGTGGCCCGGGCCAGGACGGACCCCAAGCCCGGCGCCGAAGACCTGACCACTGACGTCTACATCAGCTACTGAGCCGAGAGCCTCGAGACCAGAAGGGATTCCAGCGATGGCACGCAACATCACCTACCGTGAGGCGATCAACGAGGCTCTGGCGAGCGAGATGGAGCGCGACCCCTCGGTGATCGTGATGGGCGAGGACAACGCCGGCGGGGAGGGCTCGCCCGGCGAGGAGGACGCATGGGGCGGCGTCCTCGGTGTCACCAAGGGCCTTTATCACCGGTTCCCCGGTCGAGTGATCGACACCCCGATCTCTGAGTCGGCGTTCATCGGCGCCGCGGTCGGTGCCGCCACCCGCGGCATGCGCCCGGTCGCCGAGCTGATGTTCATCGACTTCATGGGCGTCTGCTTCGACCAGATCTTCAACCAGGCCGCCAAGTTCCGGTACATGTTCGGCGGCAAGGCCGTGACCCCGGTCGTGATCCGCACGATGTACGGCGCAGGACTGCGTGCGGCGGCCCAGCACTCGCAGTGCCTCTACCCGGTGTTCACCCACATCCCAGGCCTCAAGGTGGTCACGCCGGCCACCCCGTACGATGCCAAAGGTCTTCTCATCCAGGCGATCCGGGACGACGACCCGGTCATCTTCTGCGAACACAAGGCGCTCTACGACATGGCCGGGGAGGTTCCCGAGGAGTCCTACGCGATCCCGTTCGGGGAGGCGAACATCGTCCGCGAGGGCGGTGACGTCACCATCGTCACCCTGGGGCGGATGGTGCACATGTCCCTGGAGGCGGCCGAGCAGCTTGCCGGCGCCGGCGTGCAGTGCGAGGTGATCGATCTGCGCACCACCAGCCCGATGGACGCCGAGACGATCCTGGAGAGCGTCGAGGCCACCGGCAGGCTGGTGGTGGTCGACGAGGCCACGCCGCGATGCAACATCGCCACCGACGTGGCGGCACTCGTTGCGCAGGAGGCGTTCTCGTCACTGCGGACCGGCGTGCAGATGGTCACCGCACCACACACCCCGGTGCCGTTCTCCGACGCGCTCGAAGACCTGTTCATCCCGGACGCCCAACGGGTGGTCAACGCGGTCAAGAAGGTCACCGAGAACGGGAGGGGCTGAGCGCGTTGGAGGTCAGCGATCCACGGATTCAGCCGGTGACGATGCCCAAGTGGGGGCTGTCGATGCGGGTGGGCAAGGTCGTCGACTGGATCGTCGCCGAGGGAGACGAGGTCTCCCCCGGCGACGACCTGGCCGACATCGAGACCGAGAAGATCGCCGGGACCCTCGAGTCCGGACAGACCGGAGTGGTGCGCAGGATCATCGCCGCACCGATGAAGGACATCCCGGTCAGCGGAGTGATCGCGATCGTGGCCCCGGCCGAGGTGGACGACGCCGCGGTCGACGCCGCAGCGCAGCAGGCACGCGCCCAACTGGACGAGCTCAGCGCTGCGATCGCCAGCGGTGAGGACGACTCCGGACCGGTGGTGGCGACGCTGCCGATCGGCGGCCACACCGTGAGCTACGCCACCGTGGGGGCGACGGAGTCCGACGAAGCGTCCGTCGCCGCAGCGGGCGAGGTCGTCGTCCTCGTGCACGGATTCGGCGGAGACCGGGACTCCTGGTTGTTCGTCCAGGAGCCGCTGGCCGCTGCCGGGGAGGGCCGGGTGGTGCACGCCCTCGACCTGCCCGGGCACGGGGCTTCGTCGAAGACGCTCGCCGCCGGGACCACGCTGGACGATCTGGCGGACCTGCTGGTCACCTTCCTGGACGGTGTCGCAGCGGGCAGGGCGCACCTGGTCGGGCACTCGATGGGCGGGGCGGTCGCCGCCGCGGCTGCGGCCCGCGCACCTGGCCGGGCGGCGTCGCTGACCCTAGTCGCCCCAGCGGGTGTCGGCCGAGACGTCAACGCCGGCTACCTGCGCGAGTTCGCGGCCGGATCATCCCGCCGGGAGCTGAAACCCCTGCTCGGTCGGCTGTTCGCCGACGCCGAGCAGGTGACCCGCCAGCTCGTCGACGACGTGGTGAAGTACAAGCGGCTGGACGGCGTCGCCGCCTCCCTGCAGGCGGCGCTCGGGGTGCTGCTGACCGAGGAGGACACCCAGGCCATCGACACCCCGGGCACCCTTGCCGAACTGGACGGCGTCCCGGTCACAGTGGTTTGGGGAGCGGCGGACCAGGTGCTGCCGGCGCCGTCCGATGCCTCGGTGCTAGGCGACGGCGTCGAGCTGGTGATCGCTTCGGCCGCCGGGCACATGGCGCACATGGAGGCCGCCCAGACCGTGCTGGAGGTGATCGAGCGCCGCCTAACAAGCCAACCGTGACCAGCTCTGGGCAAGCGGGGTGATTGCGGTCACACTGGCACAGGCAACAGCGCCGACGTTCGAGGTGACCGGCTGAAGACCAGACTGGAGAGCGCACTCCCGATGGGTGTCGACCCACGGGCGCATGCTCGCGCGCTCTTCCGCACCCACTCGGAAGCCCTGACCGAGGGGTTCGCGACCGCACGTCGTCCGACGATCCGACCCCGTCCGGTGATCGAGGACTCCTGGCGCCGGGTGCTGAACGACGGCCTGGACCCGGACGGGGGGTCGAGCGCCGAGCCGCTCACCCCGGAGGAGCTGACCCGGCACCGCGCCGACAGCGGCCTTGAGCCGGCTCTGGCGACGTTGCGCGGTGCCCTGACCGGGATCGCTGACGAGGCGCTGCACATCATGGTGGTGGTGGGCATCGACGGCCGAGTGCTGTGGCGCGAGGGCAGCACCCGGGTGCGCCGCAGGGCCGACGGCCTCGGCTTCGTCGAGGGGGCCGACTGGGCTGAGGAGACGGTCGGCACCAACGCGATCGGGACCGCGCTGGTGGCGCGTCGCCCGGTGCAGGTCTACTCCGCCGAGCACTTCGTGCGCACCCACCACGGCTGGACCTGCGCAGCGGCGCCGGTGCACGACCCGCGCTCGGGGCGGATGCTCGGGGTGGTGGACGTGAGCGGCCCGGCGCCCACCGTGCACGCCACCACGCTGGCCCTGGTCGACGCCGTCGCCCGGCTGGCGACCAGCCAGCTGCGTGAGGGCCATCTGCGCGACCTGGACCGGCTGCGCACCGTGGCCGCGCCGATCCTGGCCCGGATCAGTGGCCGTGCCCTGGTCACCGACCCGCACGGCTGGTTGGCCGCCTGCGTCGGTCTGGCCCCCCCGGACCGGGTGATGCTGCCGGAGCGCATGAGCGGGGGCGGCACCTGGCTGCCCGCCTTCGGGCAGTGTCACATCGAACCGGTTCCGGGCGGCTGGCTGATCCGGCCCGACGAGCCGGTCGTCGCGACCGACCCAGCGACCCGCGCCGTCCTCGACCTGCGCTCACCGCAGCGTTCCCGGCTGCTCGTCCAGTCGGCCAGCGGGGTCTGGGAGCGGGTGCTCACCCCACGGCACGCCGAGCTGCTCACGGTGCTCGCCGTGCACCCGCAGGGGCTGTCCGCGGCCGAGCTGAGCACCGAGCTGCTCGGCGACGGCGGCCATACGGTGACGGTGAGAGCTGAGCTGTCCCGGCTGCGTCGACACCTGGCCGGGGTGCTCGCCGCCAAGCCCTACCGGTTCGCCGACTGGGTCGGGGTCGAGGTGCTCTGGCCGGCATGTCCTCGGCAGCTGCTGCCGCACTCACAGGCGCCCACGGTCCGCCGGCTGCGGGACGCCGGTCAGTCCGACTGACCGAACTCGACGCGGCCATCGTCGACGCCCTGGCCTAGCATCACCAGGTGCCCATCGACGACAAAGAGATCCACCGCGTGCTCTGCGTGGCCGCGCACCCCGACGACCTCGACTTCGGCGCGGCCGGCACCATCGCCGGTTTCGTCCGCGCTGGGATCGAGGTCACCTACCTGCTGTGTACCCGCGGCGAGCAGGGAGGCTTCGACGACACCCCCCGCGATGCGATGCCAGGGCTGCGGGAGGCCGAGCAGCGGGACGCGGCCGCCGCGCTGGGGGTGCGCGACGTCAGGTTCCTGAACGGCTATCGGGATGGCTGGCTGCAGGTGACCTTCGCGCTGCAGTGCGAGATCGTCCGGGTGATCCGCCAGGTCCGCCCGGAGCGGATGCTGATCCCCTCCCCGGAGCGGAACTGGGACCGGATCGGCGCCAGCCATCCCGACCATCTCGCCGCCGGTGAGGCCGCGATCCGGGCGATCTACCCGGCAGCCCGGAACCCCTTCGCCTTCCCCGAGCTGCTCGCCGAGGAGCACCTGGAGCCGTGGACGGTGCGCGAGGTGTGGCTGATGGCCGATGCCCACCCCGACCATCCGGTGCCGATCGACGACACCTTCGGCGCCAAGCTCGATGCGCTGCACGCCCACCGCAGCCAGACCTCACACATGGACGACCTGGAGAAGCTGCTGCGGGAGTGGGGAGAGCGGACCACCGCTCGCTTCGAGCTGCCCGATGTGGGGCTTGCCGAGGCCTTCCGTGTGGTCAGCACCGGCTGACTGCTGCCGGGGCCGTCCAGGTCACGACCAGAGCGCGGCCACCAGCACGTTGAGGACGGCCAGCCCGCCGATCGCGTGCACCAACCCGCCGGGGGCGTCCTCGCGCTTGCGGTTCACCCAGGCCAGCACGGCGACGACCAGGGCGACCCCGAGCTTGACCCCGATCTTGGCGTGGTTGATGTCGCCCTCGTGCTCCACCAAGCCCGCCTCGAGCATGCCGACCAGGACCAGCCCGGTCACCACCTGCAGCAGCGCGCCGTAGACCATGCCGGGAACGATCCGGGGACCGCGCAGGACCATGAACCAGCTGCCCACGATCGCCGCCATCCCGAGCAGGTGCAGCACGACGACCAGCTCGTACCCGATCTCCATGGCCGGAACTCTCTCAGAGCAGGCGCCGGTCGGCAGCCCAACGGGTCAGCTCGTTGCGGTTGGACAGCTGCAGCTTGCGCAGCACCGCCGAGACGTGGGTCTCGACGGTCTTGACCGAGATGAACAGCTCCTTGGCCACCTCCTTGTAGGCGTAGCCGCGGGCGATCAGCCGCATCACCTCACGCTCGCGCGCCGAGAGCCGGTCCAGCTCGTCGTCCACCGAGGCCACCTCACCGGCGCCGGTGCCGAAGGCGTCCAGCACGAACCCCGCCAGTCGCGGCGAGAACACGGCGTCGCCGTCGGCGACCCGGTGCACCGCAGCGGCCAGGTCCGCACCGCTGATCGTCTTGGTGACGTAGCCGCGCGCCCCAGCCCGGATCACCGCGATCACATCCTCGGCGGCGTCGGAGACCGACAGGGCCAGGAACCGCACCGGCGTCGCGCCGTCGGTCCCGCCGAGCAGGTCGACGCTGCGCTGCAGCACCTCCTTGCCGCCGGGACGGACCAGTCCACCGGGCAGGTGGACGTCGAGCAGCACGACGTCCGGACGCAGCGCGTGCACCTGGGTGATCGCCGACTCGACATCGGCGGCCTCACCGACGATCTCGATCCTTTGGTCGCCGCTCAGCTCGGTGCGCACCCCGCTGCGCACCATCGCGTGATCGTCGACGAGGAGCAGCCGAATGGTCATGACGTCGCCTCCGGGGCCGGCTGGGTGCGCGCGTCCGGGGGGGCGTCCGGTGGAGTTGCCATCGCCCCATCCTCGTCCACGTCCATCTCCGGCTCGCCGTCGGCCGCCCGATCCGGCATGGACAGCCGCACCTCGACCCCCTCGCCCGAGGTACTGCGCAGCTGGGCGGACCCGCCGTGCCGGTCCATCCTGGCGATGATCGACTGCCGGACGCCGTGCCGGTCGGCGGGCACACCGTCCAGGTCGAAGCCCGGCCCGCGGTCCCGCACGAAGGCCTCGACACCGTCCGGACCGCTCTCGGCGTAGACGGTCACCGGCGCCCCGGCGTGTCGGACGGCGTTCACGGTTGCCTCACGCAGCGCGGCGAGCAGGGCCTCGCCGCGCTCGTCCAGCTCCCGGTCGCCGACCACGACCACGTCGACGGCGACGCCGTGCAGGTCCTCGACATCGGCGGCGACCTGCTTGACCGCCTGTTCCAGCCGTAGCGGCCCCTCGCCGGCGCCACCGGAGCGCGATCCCCCGTACAACCAGCTGCGCAGGTCCCGCTCCTGGGCCCGGGCCAGCCGCATCACCTGTGCCGAGTCATCGCTGTTGCGCTGGATCAGGGCCAGGGTCTGCAGCACCGAGTCGTGCAGGTGGGCGGCGATGTCGGCCCGCTCGGCCTCACGGGCCCCGGCCGCACGCTCGGCGTCCAGGTCCCGCCAGAACCGCACCCCCCAAGGAGCCAGGACGACGATCGCCCCACCCAGCATCGCGGCCACCGCCGCCAGGACCCGACCGGCGTAGGCGACGTCGGTGCTGCCCACCACCGCGAGCAGCACCCCGCCGAGCACCAGCGCCATCCCGGCGGCCACCCGCAGCAGGGTCCGGCCGCGCCAGGGCCGGTCGGGTGCCCACCGGGAGTCCTGCACCTCGTCGAGCTGGGAATAGACCATGGCCGCCCCGCCGAGCACGACGATCAACGGCAGGACGGCGCCCAGCGGGACCTGCCAGCCGATCTGGGAGCCGAGCACCACCAGACCGCCGGCCAGCAGCAGCGCCCCGACCACAACGTCACCCAGCCGGGTGGAGGAGACCAGCCCACGGGCGGCCGCGCCCGGGGCGGCCGACTCCGAGGACCCGACCGTCCCGGTACCGGGGCGAGCCACGTGCGGCTGCGGGGATGTGTCGGCGGCAGCCGCCTCGACGTGGCGGTCCTCGCTGGGCACCATCGCCCACAGCCAGATGTACAGGGCCAGACCGAAGCCACCGGTGAGGGCCGTCAGCACCAGGCCGATCCGGACGACGTGTACCGGCAGCCCGAGATGCGCAGCCAGGCCCGCACCGACGCCGGCCACGATCCGTCCCTCGCTCGGGCGCACCAACGGCGGCCGCTCGCGGGTCGCCGGGACCGGCAGCGGCGGCGGGACGGGCGCCGGCTGCGCGGCCGGCCGGCCGGCCGGCACAGCCGGGTTGACCCGCGGGGCCGGGGTCGCAGGTGGCATGCTCACGGTGCCCATTCTCCCCGCTGAGCGGCTCCCGGCCCTCAGGGACGGCCCCTGATCCGACGAACCAGGGTCGGCTCAGGGACGCCCCCGATACCAGAGCCGACCACGGATCGGCCAGGGTGGTGTCATGAGCCCGCCGACGCCTCCACAGCTGCCGCCCCCGGGGAACCCGAACCCCGCGACGCCGCATTCACCGGTGCCCGCGCCGGGCCCGAACCCGCCGGACTCCGACGTCTTCGACCGGATCAGGGCGCTCGGCATCGTCCGACAGGACGACGACCGCTGGGCGGCCGGTGTGGCCAGCGGGCTGGCCCGACGCTGGGGTGTCGACCCGGTGTTGGTCCGTGGCGGGTTCGTTGCACTGAGCGTTCTCGGCGTCGGCGTCTTCCTCTACGGCATCGGGTGGCTGCTGCTGCCCCACCCGGACGGACGCATCCATGCCCAAGAGGTTCTCCGGGGCACGGTGACCGCCGGGTTCGTCGGCTCGGTGATTGCGATCCTGTCCGGAGTGTCTGGCGCGGCGACCACCGGTGGGGCGGGGTTCAGCTGGGGCATCGGTCCGCTGCCTCTCATCGTCCTCGCCGTCGTGGGCTGGTGGCTGCTGCGCCGGGGCCACCACGCCACCACGGCACGACCCAGTCCGACGGGCACCACCTCAGGAGCACCCATGTCCTCCACCGCGATGTCCTCCACCGCGACGTCCTCCACCGCGATGTCCTCCACCGCGACGTCCTCCACGGGAACGGCCGCTCCCCCGGCCGCCGCCTACGAGCCGCCCTCGACGCCCGCCGGCTACGGGGGGCACGAGACCGGCTACCGACCGACGCCCGTCCCGGTGCCGACTCCAGGCCCGCGGACCTCCGACTCCCGGTGCGACCGGGCCGAGACCCGGCCCTACCGGCCACTGACCATGATCGTCATCGGGACGGCGGTGCTGGCCGCGGTCGTCACCCACCTGGTCACCACGTCGTGGGCCGCGACCTGGGCCGTGGCCCTCGGCGTGGTGGGGCTGGGCCTGGTCCTGTCCGGACTGGCCGGACGGCGGGGCGGGCTGCTGGTCCCGGCGGCGATCGTTCTGGCCGTGTTCTCGGCGGCGAACCTGTCCGGATCGTCGGCCGCCGCCGGTGACCTGTCCTGGGCGCCGGTCTCGTCGGCGGCCGCCCGGTCGGGGGTGAGCATGGGAGCCGGCGAGGCGCGCATCGACCTGACTGCCCCCGGGCTGCTCTCCGCGGCCACCGCCGATGAACCGCTGATCGTGCCGGTCCAGATCGGCGCCGGTGAGCTCAGCGTCGTCCTGCCGGCCGACGTCGCCGCGTCCGTCGACGTCAACCTGGGCGCTGGTGAGATCCGCGACCAGGTCAACGACGGGCAGTACGCCGGTCTCGGCCGCAGCCACCTCGTCCGGACCGGCACCGGCGAACCGGTCCTCGTCGTCACGGTCAACCAGGGATTCGGTGAGGTGACCATCAGCCAGGACCAGAGCCGTCCGGCCGGCTCGACCTCACCCTCACCGTCGCCTGACACCGCCGACACGACGGCCACGACAGGAGCCGACCGATGAGCGCCAGCCAGCCCACCCAGCCGACCCAGCGAGGGCACCGGATCCGGATGCGGACCGTCGTCGCCGGGCTGATTGCCCTGGCCGTTAGCGCCAGCCTGCTGGTCGAGGACCTGACCACCCTCACGGTGCCGACCAAGGCGCTGGCCCTCGGCGTCCTGATCGGGGCCGGGCTGCTGCTGCTCGGCAACGGGATCGCCACCGCGGTCCGCGAGCAGCGCGCCCGCGGCGAGGAGGCCGACCCGTACCTTCCCTCGCGGAGCTGACCGGCCAGGACGGTCAGCGCAGCCGGTCGTAGGCCGCCAGCACGCGGGCCCCGGTCGTGAACCGACCGTGGGCCCGCCGCTCGCGCTCGGCGAGGGCGGCGAACGTGGTCAGCACGTGGGCCAGGTCCTCGCGGGTCCAGCCGAGCAGGACGGCGTGCGCCGCGTCGATCTCAGCCAGCGCCTGGACGCCCTCCAGCTCTGCGGTCGCCGCCGCGACGTCCACGCCCCTGGCCGCCAACTCGGCCGCCAGGGCGTCCAGCTCCGGTTCCCACCGCACGGCGGCGGCGAACCGGGTGAGCAGCCACCTCTCCAGAGAGATCTCGGGCTGCCACGGAGCCGGGTCGTCGTAGACGTCCGGCGCCGGGACGGCGGCCTGCTCCAGCTTGAAGAAGTTGAGGTTCGCCCCGGCGTGTTTCTGCCGCACCAGGTAGTCGATCGGCAGCGCGGCCAGGACGGCGAGCAGCAGCGGCAGCCGCGGCGCATCCAGCAGCGGCAACGAGTTGCCCACCGCGACGACGGGCAGCGGGGTAGGCAGCAGGGTGCGTGGGGCCTCGGTCGTGGTGACGTTGCGGTAGCCGGCCAACCAGCCCCGGCCGGCCAGCTCGGGCCAGCGGCGTTCGAAGAGGGCGGCCTCGACCCAGTACCGGTGGTCACGTCGACTGCCGCCGCGGTGGTCGAGCAGCCCGGCATGCTTGGCCTCCCACAGCGGCAGCAGCCCGGGTCCGGGCTCGGACCGGAAGTGCACGGCGTCCCGGGTCATGTGCAGCGGGGTGACCAGGCGCAGCTGCCACGGGTTGTCGAGCGCCGCACCGTCCGGACCCCGGCGCACCAGCACCGGCCAGCGCCGGTGCGCGGCGGTCAGCAGGTCGGCGTCCCGGGCCGAGCCGCACAGGGGCAGGGTGGCGGTGTTCGGGTTGACCAGCCGGGGCAGGTCGGCCTCGAGGGACCAGCGCTGCGGTGGCGGCGACGCGGCGTCCACGACGTCGACGGCCACCTCGGCCCGCGGCGGGTGGGCCCGGCCCCGACCGGCGCCCGGCCCCGGACCGCTGCGCAACGCCAGAACGGCGGCCCCGATCCGGCTGGAGACGCCGTCGAACAGCGCCCGATCGGGGCGCAGCAGGTGCACATGGGCCAGCGACCCGCGGGAGAGCAGCGCGCCCATCAACGCCGCCGCCGATCGGTCCGCCGCGATCCCGGCCGGTACCAGCAGCCCGGCCCGCCCATCCGCGGCCAGCAACCGCCAGCAGGTCTCCACGAACGGGAGGTAGGCGTTCACCTCGCCGACCCCGGTCAACGGGTGCCGACCCCCGGTGCGCACCATCCGGGAGGCGTCGAACCGCTTGTCCCGCAACGCTTCCAGCACTGCGCCACCTCCCTCACGGCGGAACACCTTGAGCCGCTCCCACGGCGGGTTGGCCACCACCGCGTCGAACCCGCCGCACCAGCCCGTGACCTCGGACGGCGCCACCTGCGCCGCCGCGAGCACCTCGGGGAACACCTCGTGCCAGACCAGCGCACCGGGCACGGCCTGCGGTCCGAGCAGGGCCTCACCGACCCCGGCGCCCGGTCCCAACAAGGCGTCGCCGACCACAACCCGTCGGGCCAGCCCGGCCCGCGCGTCACGGTCGAGCCCGGGGTCGAGGCGTCGGGCCCGGGTCAGAAGCCGGGCCCGGCACAGCGCCGCCGCGACCGGGTCGGTGTCGACGCCGTACAGGCCGGCCAACGCCGTTGCCGGGGAATGCCCCAGCTCCACCAGACGGTCGAAAGCGGCCGACAGCAGCGCCCCGGTACCGCAGGCCGGATCGACCACGCGTGGCACCGGGCGCGGCGCCGGGCCGGTCTCCGCGGCGTCCGGAAGGGCGTGCCTGGCCAGCACCGCGGCCAGGTGCGCCGGGGTCGCGAACGAGCCGCGGCGTCGGCGCTCGGCGCTGCCGGCCGTTTCGAGGCGCACCCCCGAGGAGTCGGACACCGGCTCCCAGGTGAGCAGGGTGTCGTAGCCGGCGGCCAGGTCGAGCACGCCGGCGTCGTCCCCGGCGCCCTGGGCCGTCGTGAGTGCGGCCAGCACCGCGGCGTCCCGCCAGGTGAGCGGGTCGGCAGTGTCGATCCCGTCCGCGGCGAGGCGGGCGACCGACCGGCGCAGCGCCTCCAGCCCGGGCGGGCCTGTGGTCCCGATGCTCGTCATCCGGGCAGGATTCCGGTCAGGGTCAGCCCGCTGGTCGCGGATGGGGTCAGCCGCAGACCGACGACGTCTGCCTCGGCGACCCAGTCGACACGGTCGGTGGACCCGTCCACCTCGACCACCTGGGGGACCTGGCCGGCGGGCGCCCCACCGGTGTAGAGCAGGTGCACGGCGTGGAAGTCCTCCAGCGTGCCGGTGGGTGCCCGCCCGGTCCAGCGGGCCGTGCCCAGCCCGACCAGCCGCACACCGGTCAGCTCCAACCCGCTCTCCTCGAACACCTCCCGACGTAGCGCCGCATCCGGGTGTTCGCCATGGTCGACCCCGCCGCCGGGCAGCGCCCACAACCCGGTGCGGCGCAGCCGGGTGAGCAGCACCCGGCCGGCATCGCGCACGATGGCGTAGCAGCCAAGACGCTGGATGCGCGCCGCGGCGCGAGGGCGGTCCTCTACCGTCCCACTCGCGTCGGGTCCCACCGGATCCGGCCCGTCGACGTGACCGGCGTACATGCTGGTCAGCCGGTGGTCGCCGGCTCCCTGGTCGAGTAGCTCGGCGGGGTCGGCCAGCTGACCGGCGAGCTCGTCACCGATGCTGCGCGGCAGGGCAGGCTCCAGCCCGGGAACCGGGAACCGGAGCCCGATCCGGTGCAGCCGGACCGTCCACCCCGTCCCCGATCCGTGGGCGGGTGACAGGTCGATCATGCTGCTGGTCACCGCGGCCACCCGCAGATCCCCCACGACCGCCTCGACCCCGTCCTCGGCCAGGCCCGCCAGGACAAGGACTCGGGCCAGCGCCGCCTCGGGAGTCTCCCCGTGCCGCAGCCATCCCGACGCGAGCACGGCTGCGCCGTCGTCACCCTCACCCTCACCCTCACCCTGCCCGATCGGCCGGATCACTTCGACCGCGACCCGCTGCCGGACCAGCACGGACTCATCCGGTGAGGCGACGAACGGCACGTGCCGACGGTAGCCGGGTTCTGCACCCGAAGCTGGTCCCGGACGCCGTCGAGGGCGGGAAGGCATACCTTCCCGCCCTCTTCGACCCGGTCCACCACGGGTCGCTGACGGCTGTCCGCAACGGCGAACGGCCCTGTCTGTGACGGTAGGGGCCTGCTCGGTCGGGCGGGCAGGACCTTCCTCCCTGTCGGGTCTCCTGACGTGTCTGCCTGTCGTGGTGGGGTCGGGCGGCCGCGATCGCCCGGCCGTCTCGACGTCGTCCCCCGCCATCGATGCGGCTACGGTGCCCGGGTGGACGGTGCCTCGACAGACAGTGACGGGCGGCTGCATCCAGCTCGACGCTGGGCGCTGCGCGGCTACGCGGCGTTGCCCCTGTGGCTGCGGCTGCAGCTGGTCCGCCGCCTGACACCGGACTACACCGTGGGTGCCCTGTGCCTGCTCGAGTGCGCAGGCCGGTTGCTCGTCCTGCGCCAGCACCACCGCGAGGGCTGGACCCTGCCCGGCGGGCTGCTCAACCGCGGCGAGGCGGCCGCGGACGGCGCGCGCCGCGAGGTCCGCGAGGAGACCGGGCTGGAGATCGTCCCCGGCGAGCCGTTGACCTGCGTCGTCGACCCGGTCACCCGGCGGGTCGACGTGCTGTTCCACGTCCCGGTCACCCACCGGCCGGCGGTGACTCCACGCAGCGAGGCAGTGACGGCCGCCTGGTTGGCCCCGGACGAGCTGGGCGACCTCGACGACCCGACCACGCAGGCTCTGGCCGCCTACGCCCGCACTCACCGCCCCGACGCCCGCGTTGGTCGGGTGGGCGAACCCTCGACGAACGACTGTTCGCACTAGCGACCGGCCACCAGCCCCCAGGACGTCGCTGCGCCAGCCGCTCAACCGACCTCGGGCCGGCTGCGGTCGGGCGGGCCTGTCCGGGCCGCCGCCTACGGTGGTGGCCATGACCGTATCCCTGGACAACGCCACGGCCGAGGCCCCGGACGACGACCTGGCCCTCGCGGCCCGAACCGCCCTGGCCCGGTTGGTCGGCCGTCCGCAGGCGCAGTTCCGCGACGGTCAGCTGGAGGCGGTCACGGCCCTGGTCCGGGACAGTGGCCGGGTCCTCGTCGTCCAACGCACCGGCTGGGGCAAGTCGGCGGTGTACTTCGTCGCCACCGCCCTGCTGCGCCAGGGCTGGGCCGGACGGCGCCCGGCCGGTCCGACGCTGATCGTGTCCCCGTTGCTGGCCCTGATGCGCGACCAGATCGCCGCGGCCGGCCGGGCCGGGATCCGGGCGGCGACGATGAACTCGGCCAACGCCCAGGAGTGGGGGCAGATCCGGGCCGCGCTGGAGGCCGACGCGGTGGACGTGCTGCTGGTCAGCCCGGAGCGACTGAACAACCCGAGGTTCCGCGACGAGCAGCTGCCGGACCTGTCGCAGCGGTGCGGGCTGCTGGTCGTCGACGAGGCGCACTGCATCAGCGACTGGGGTCACGACTTCCGACCCGACTACCGCCGGATCCGGGATCTACTGACCACCCTGGGCCCGGCCACGCCGGTGCTGGCCACCACAGCCACGGCCAACGCCCGGGTGGTGGCCGATGTCGTGGAGCAGCTCGGCACGTCTGGAGCGGACGGCCGCCCCCAGCAGGTGGTCACTCTGCGTGGCCGGCTGGCCCGGGACTCGCTGCGTCTGGGCGTCCTGCCGGTGGCCACCCCCGAGCAACGGATCGCCTGGCTGGCGGCGCACCTGGGTGAGCTGACCGGTTCTGGGATCATCTACGCCCTCACCGTGGCGGCCGCTCACGACGTCGCCGCGGCGCTGCGCGAGGCGGGGCACGACGTCCGGGCCTACACCGGCCGCAGCGACACCGCCGAGCGCGAGCTGCTCGAGGAGGCGTTGCGCCGCAACGAGATCAAGGCGCTGGTGGCGACCAGCGCGCTCGGCATGGGGTTCGACAAACCCGATCTCGGCTTCGTGGTGCACCTGGGTGCGCCCTCCTCACCGGTGGCCTACTACCAGCAGGTCGGCCGGGCCGGGCGAGCCACCGAACACGCCGATGTGCTGCTGCTGCCGGGCAGCGAGGACAGCGACATCTGGTCCTACTTCGCCTCGGCCTCGATGCCCAGGGAACACCAGGCGGCCGCGGTGATCGACGCGTTGACGACGGCGGCGCCGTCCGCGCTGTCCACGGCGGCGCTGGAGACGATCGTCGACGTCCGCCGTACCCGGCTGGAGCTGCTGCTCAAGGTCCTCGACGTGGACGGCGCGGTACGCCGGGTCAGCGGCGGCTGGACCGCCACCGGGCGGGACTGGGTCTACGACACCGAGCGCTACGCGCGGGTCGCCGGCGCCCGGGAGCGGGAGCAGCAGCTGATGCTCGACTACCAGCGGGCCCCGACTGAGCCCGGTGCCAGGTGCCGGATGCGCTTCCTCGCCGAGGCGTTGGACGATCCGAGCGCCGCCGACTGTGGTCGCTGCGACGTCTGCGCGGGCCCGTGGGTCGCCGCCGACGCCCCGGAGGCGGCGGTCCGGGCGGCACGGGCCCGACTGGCCCGGGTCGGAGTGGAGCTGGAGCCGCGTTCGATGTGGCCGTCCGGGATGGATCGGCTGGGGGTGCCGGTCAAGGGGAGGATCGCGCCGGAGCTTGGCATGGGCCCGGGGCGGGCGGTGGCCCGGCTGTCCGACCTGGGGTGGGGACAGCGGCTGCGAGCACTGCTGGACGGGGCCGACGCACCGCCGCCGTCGTGGCTGGCCGAGGCGACGATCGAGGTGCTCAAGGGCTGGGACTGGCAACGCCGTCCGGTGGCGGTGGCCGCGCTGCCGGCGCGGCGCCGTCCGCAGCTGGTGACCGGCATCGCCGCCGGGCTGGCCGACGTCGGCCGACTCACCTACCTCGGAGAGCTGGCCCCGGTCGACGGCGGACCGAGGGGTGGGCCGGGCGGGAACAGCGCGTTCCGGCTGGCCGGGGTATGGCGACGGATCGGGGTGACCGCGGCGCAGGCCGAGGCGCTCGCCGCCCTCGACGGTCCCGTGCTCCTGGTCGACGACCTGGCCGCCTCCCGCTGGACGCTCACCGTTGCCGCCGCTGCGCTGCGTGAGGCGGGGGCCGTGGAGGTGCTCCCGTTCGCGCTGGCACTGGACGCCTGATCGAGGGGAGGAGGCAGGACCGCATGTGAGGGCCGGGGGGTAGGGCGTAGGTGGTAGGGCGTACGGGGTAGGGGGTAGGGCGTAAAGGGCAGGGGCCTGCGCGCGCCCCCACCCGTCCGGTGCGTCTCGCCGGGTGCGGCCGCACGACGTACCGTCGATGGGTGACCTTCGCCACCACCACGTCCGCACGTCCGCCGACCGGCCTGCCGAACACCCTCGGTGCGCTGCGCGCGGCGGGACATGTCCACCGCAGCGTCAAGCAGGAGATCCGGGCCAACCTGCTCGCCGCGTTGCGCGCCGGCCGGCCCCGCTTCCCCGGAGTGGTCGGCTTCGACGACACCGTGCTGCCCGACCTGGAGCGGGCCCTGCTGGCCGGGCACGACCTCGTCCTGCTCGGCGAACGCGGGCAGGGCAAGACGCGCCTGATCCGCACCCTGGTCGGCCTGCTCGACGAGTGGACCCCCGTGATCGTCGACGCCGAGCTGCACGAGCACCCCTATGACCCGATCACTCCCCTCGCCCGGGCCCGAGCCGCCGAACAGGGCGAGGACCTGCCGATCAGCTGGGTGCACCGCAGCGACCGGTACGCCGAGAAGCTGGCCACCCCGGACACCTCGATCGGCGACCTGATCGGCGACGTCGACCCGATCAAGGTCGCCGAGGGCCGCACGCTGGGTGACCCCGAAACGATCCACTTCGGCCTGGTACCGCGGATGCACCGAGGCATCTTCGCGGTCAACGAGCTGCCTGATCTGGCGGAGCGGATCCAGGTCGGTCTGCTGAACGTGCTGGAGGAGCGCGACATCCAGGTCCGCGGCTACGTGCTGCGCCTGCCCCTGGATCTGCTGCTGGTGGCCAGCGCCAACCCGGAGGACTACACCAACCGGGGCCGGATCATCACACCGCTCAAGGACCGGTTCGGCGCCGAGATCCGCACCCACTACCCGCTCGACATCTCCGGCGAGGTCGCGCTGGTCCGCCAGGAGGCCCAGCCGGCCGCCGAGGTGCCCGACCATCTGCTCGAGGTGCTCGCGGTGTTCACCCACGCCGTCCGCGACTCGCCCTCGGTTGACGCCCGTTCCGGGGTCTCCGCCCGCTTCGCCGTCGCCGCCGCCGAGACCGTGGCCGCCGCCGCCCTGCGCCGCGCGGCCCTGCTCGGCGAGCTGACCGGCGACGGCCGGCAGGTCCGTGAGAGCGACGTCCAGCCAAGCAGTCACCCAGCGGACCCGTCAGCCGGCGTCGTTGCCCGCATCAGCGACACCGAGACGATCACCGCGACGCTGCGCGGAAAGGTCGAGTTCGAGGCGGACGGCGAGGGGCGCGAGATCGAGATCCTCGACCACCTGCTGCGCCTGGCCACCGCGCAGGTGTGGCGCCGTCGGCTCGGCGGGGTGGACCTGTCCGGGGTGGCCGCGGTGGCGGCCACGGAGGATGGCGTGCTGGCCGGTGAGGGGGTCACCTCGGCCGACCTGCTGGGCCAGTTCGAGCGGGTGCCCGGACTGGCCGCGGTGCTGGAGCGGCTCGGGATGAACGAGGTGCCGACTCCCGCCGAGGCGGCCAGCGCCGTCGAGTTCGTGCTCGAGGGGCTGCACCTGACCCGGCGGCTGGCCAAGGACGTGCTGGAGGACGGCGTCGTCGTCTACGGCGGCGAGACCGGGCCCGACGTCGACCCCGGGTCAGGCTGACCTCATGGCCGGCAGCAGGGGTCCGCACCGCAGTCACCGGCGGAGCCGGTACTCGTCCTGGCGTGGTGGCGCCGACCCGCTCGCGCCGCCGTACGACGTACGTCGTGCCCTGGATGCCCTCGGCGAGCGGGTGCTGGCCGGTGACGGGCTCCGCGAGGCCCTGCGCGACCTGCTCCGCAGCGGGTTGCCAGAGGGCGACGGTGAACGTCGTCGGGGCCTGGAGGATCTGCTCGCCCGGGCAGCTCGGATGCGCCGTGAGGTGGCCCGGAGGGGCCGGCTGGACGGCACGGTGACCCGCGCCCGGGCCCGGCTCGACCAGGCTCTGGCGGCCGAACGTGATGCCCTGCAGGCTGTTTCGGAACAGACCGGGGATCCGGACGACCCTCGGGCGCAGGAGCGAGCGCTGCAGGCGCAGTTCAACGCGGCCCGGCTGGACGCCCTGCCCCGCTCGACGGCAGCTGCGGTGCGCGAGCTCGCCGACTACGACTGGACCTCATCTGAGGCGGCGCAGCTCTACCGGCAGATCCTCGACGAGCTGCGCGGCGACGTCCTCGACCAGCAGTTCCGCGGGTTGCGCGACGCGCTGGCCGGGTTGCAGCCCGGCGCGGCGAGCGCCGAGCAGCAGCAGGCGCAGTCCGCGGTCACGGACATGCTGCGCGACCTGAACGCGTTGCTCGACAAGCACTCCCGCGGCGAGGACACCACGGCGGACTTCGCCGCGTTCATGGAGCGACACGGTCACCTGTTCGACGAGGACCCGCAGGACATCGACGAGCTCATCGACGCCCTGGCCCGTCGGGCGGCGGCCGGGCAGCGACTGCTGGCCTCGCTGAGTCCACAGCAGCGTGAGGAGCTGGCCGCCCTGATGACGGCGGCCCTGAGCGATCCGGAGCTCGCCGCGCAGCTGGCGGCGCTGACTGCGAACCTGCAGGCGTTGCGCCCCGACCTGTCCTGGCGGCGCGGCGAACAGCTGCACGGCCAGCAGGGCCTGGGCTACGCCCAGGCCGCCGGGGCACTCGGTGAGCTGGCCGACCTGGACGAACTGATCGACGCCCTGGCTCAGGACCGGCCCGGCTCGACGCTGGACGACATCGACGTCGAGACGGTGGAGCGGGCGCTGGGCACGGCTGCGGCACAGGACGTCCGAGCCCTGCAGGAGCTGGAGCGGGAGCTGCTGCGCCAGGGCTGGCTGGCCCGGGACCGGGATGGGATGGGGCTGACGCCTAAGGCGCTGCGCCGGCTCGGCCAGACCGCGTTGCGGGAGGTCTTCGCCCACCTGGACGGCACCGGCCGTGGCGGGCACGACCAGCGCGACGCCGGCGCGGCCGGCGAGGCGACCGGCTCCTCGCGGGCCTGGGAGTTCGGAGACGACCAGCCCCTGGACGTCGTCCGGACGGTCGGCAACGCCGTGCGTCGGGGCGAGCGCCCGGACCGCACGGACCGCACGGGCGGCGGCGTGCGACTCCTCGTGGAGGACTTCGAGGTGGTCGAGACCGAGCGCCGGGTCAGCGCAGCGGTGGCCCTGTGCGTGGACCTGTCGTTCTCGATGGTCGCCGAGGGCCGCTGGGGGCCGATGAAGCAGACCGCGCTGGCGCTGGCCCATCTCGTGGCGACCCGGTTTCCCCAGGACGCTCTGCAGATCATCGGGTTCGGCCGGTACGCGACCCCGCTGACCGTCGAGGGCCTGGCCGCTCTGGAACCGGACTATGTCCAGGGCACCAACTTGCACCACGCCCTGCACCTGGCCGGGCGGCACCTGCGCCGGCACAGCGACGGCGAGCCCGTCGTCCTGGTCGTCACCGACGGGGAGCCGACGGCGCACCTAGAGGGCGGCCACGCCCACTTCCAGTACCCGCCGGCCCGGGAGACGATTCGGGCCACGGTCGCCGAGGTGGACGCCCTGACCCGCTACGGAGCGGCGATCAACGCCTTCCTGCTCGGTGACGACGCGGGCCTGGCGCGGTTCATGGACGCCCTGGCGCGGCGCAACGGCGGCCGGGTGTTCACCCCGTCCCTGGACCGGTTGGGCAGCTACGTGGTCAGCGACTACCTGCGGACCCGCCGCGGGCGACGCCGCTGACCCCCACCAGCAACCCACCGCTGATCCCTGACGCGCAGCCCATGATCGCCGCCCTCATGCCCGAGCGGATCGCCGAGTGGTCGCAGCGGCAAGCGCGTCGCGGATCATGGCAACCATGTGGGCCGGGGTGCGCAGCACGTCGTCGGCCGTGATCACGATGACCGTCCAGCCCTCCTCCTGGAGCAGCCGGCGTCGCGCGATGTCGCGCTGCCACTGCCGTCGGTCGGTGCGGTGATGGTCGCCGTCGTACTCGACCGCCACGTTCAGCCCTGGCCATGAGAAGTCGGGACAGGCCAGCCATCCTGCGTGCTCGAAGAGGACGTCGCGGTTCAGCTCCGGCTCGGGCAACCCGGCGTCAAGCATCAGCAGCCGGGCACGGGTCTCCATCACCGACTCACCACCGCGGAGTGGCGCCAGGTCGGCCCAGGTGACGACGGGGTCGGTGACGCACAGCCCGCGCACGCGCAGCAGTCCCGAGGGCTGACGACGGTGGCACACCACCCCGGGACGGCTGATCCTGGTCCCGCCGGGTCGGTTGGTCACATGCAGGGCACCGTCGTCGGGGTGGACCAGGGGCCGGCCCAGCAGCTCGGCGGCGGTGCGGTGGCTGAAGACGGCCTCAGCACCCACTGCGGCGGCCAGCGCCGCGGACCGCTCCAGGACGGTCGACGGCTCGCCGCTCGCACGGACGCCGTGCTGCGGGCTGGCCAGATCCGCCGCGCGCAGGCGACGGTCGCTGACCCTAAGATCGCGGGCGGTCCGGACACTGACCGGACTGCCGAGGCCTTCGGGCAGGGGACTAGGGCGTCGGCTCATGCGGTCATCACGCAGGCACTGTGCCCGAGGGCGGTACCAGCCCGCGGATGCTGTCCACACATCGTCCACAACCAGTCCACAAGTTATCCACACATCGTGGTCGCCGGGTGCGCGGCAGGAAGGAGTCCAGAGCCCGCGGCACCGTCCATGATCGCGACGAGTGAACGGGATCGGTCGCTATCTGGCCCCAAGAGCGACGTTGTGGCTTCACTCGTCGCAATCATGGGCGAGGGTCCGGGCGACCGAAGGCTCTCCCCGACGGCGAGCTGCCGATGCCAGGCTTGCGGCATGACGCTTCAGCGACTCACCCGTGACGAAGCGGCGGCACTCGTCCGCTCCGGCGACACCATCGCCACCTCCGGCTTCGTCGGCATCGGAACCCCGGACGCTCTGCTGCTCGGCATCGCCGACCGGTTCGAGGCCACCGGCGAGCCTCGCGACCTGACCCTGCTGTTCGCCGCCGGTCAGGGCGACGGCAAGGACCACGGCCTGAACCGGATCACCGCACCCGGGCTGCTACGCCGAGTAGTGGGCGGTCACCTCGGCCTGGTTCCGGCGATCGCCCGGCGCGCGGTCGAGGGGTACGTCGAGGCCTGGACCCTCCCCCAGGGAGTGATCTGCCACCTCTTCCGGGACATCGCCGCCGGCAACCCGGGGACTCTGACCCGGATCGGCCTGCACACCTTCGTCGACCCCCGCTACGAGGGCGGCCGGGTCAACAGCCGCAGCACCGACGATCTGGTCCAGCTGGTCGAGATCGGCGGCCAGGAACTGCTGTTCTACACGGCGATGCCGATCCACGTGGCGCTGCTGCGGGGTACCACCTCCGACGAACGCGGCAACATCACGATGGAGCGAGAGGCCCTGACCCTGGACGCGCTGGCGATGGCCATGGCAGCCCGCAACAGCGGTGGCAAGGTCATCGTCCAGGTCGAGCGGATCGCGCAGGCCGGCTCACTCAACCCACGGCTGGTCAAGATCCCCCACGTGCTCGTCGACGCCGTCGTGGTCGCCGAGCACCACCTGCACCTGCAGACCTACGGAACGCCCTACTCGGCCGGCTACTCACACCGGTACAAGGTGCCGCTGGACATGCTGCCGACGATCCCGCTCACCCCACGCAAGGTGGTCGCCCGCCGGGCTGCGCTCGAGCTACCGCTGGACGGCGTGGTGAACCTCGGCATCGGCATGCCCGAGGGCGTCGCCTCGGTGGCCGCCGAGGAACGGGTGCTGGACCGGATCACCCTGACCGCCGAGCCCGGCGTGGTCGGCGGTGTCCCGGCGTCCGGACTCAACTTCGGCGCCGCGGTCAACCCGGACGCGGTGATCGACCAGAACCAGCAGTTCGACTTCTACGACGGCGGCGGCCTGGACCTCGCCGTGCTCGGCATGGCCCAGCTCGACCGGCACGGCAACGTCAACGTGTCCCGGTTCGGCAGTCGGCTGGTCGGTCCGGGCGGGTTCATCAACATCAGCCAGAGCGCCAAGTCGGTGGTCTTCGTCGGCACCTTCACCGCCGGCGGATTCGAGGCGGAGGTCCAGGACGGCGCCCTGGTCATCCGCCGGGAGGGAGCGCACAACAAGGTGATCGAGCAGGTCGAGCAGATCACCTTCAACGGACGGCGCGCCGCCGCCCAGGGCCAACGGGTCTGGTACGTCACCGAACGGGCGGTGTTCCGGGTGACCGAGGCTGGCCTGTGCCTGGTCGAGGTGGCTCCTGGGGTGGACCTGGCCAAAGACGTGCTCGGCCATATGGACTTCGAGCCGGTCCTGGACGGCGAGCCGGCGCCGATGGACGCGCGACTGTTCGGCGAGGCCCCGATGGGTCTGCGGACGATGTGGCACACATAGGGGTATCAACCCACGCGCCCGCGCCCTCCTCTGCTGCATCAGCGTCGTCATCACCAGGAGGGATCACCATGTCGACTGTCCGCAGCGAGTGGGACACGCCCGTCGACAACGCCGACCTGCTCACCGACGAGGTGACCCAGGCACCGAACACCGGGGAGGGTCTGAGCGTTGATCAGGCGCGGGCCGACGGGCTGGAGTCGGTCGCCCCGGACGAGGTCACTGAACGCCTCGCCGCCGTCGAACGCCAGGCGCCGGAACCGGTTCCGTCCCTGACCGGCCTGGTGGACGTGGCGTTCGCCTCGACCGGCCTTGCCGTGGCCGAGACGGTGATCGGGACCGATGACCGGGTCCGGATCACGCCGGCCAAGAACTACCCGTGGGCGGTGCACGCGGCGCTGCGGATCACCGCCCGGGACGGTTCGGGCTGGATCGGCACTGCGTTCTTCGTCTCGCCGCGGGTGCTGGTGACCGCCGGACACTGCGTCTTCATCCACGCCACCGGCAGCCCCCGGCACGGCTGGGTACGCAGCATCGACGTGATGCCCGGCCGGGACGGCGTCGACCTGCCGTTCGGCTCGGTTCGCAGCGCCCGCTTCGCCAGCGTGCGGGGTTGGACCCAGAACCGGGACGACGAGTACGACTACGGCGTCATCGTGCTGGACACTCCGCTCGGCTCCACCACTGGATGGCTCGGGT
Source organism: uncultured Actinomycetota bacterium (assembly GCA_963724535.1). Classification (GTDB taxonomy): domain Bacteria; phylum Actinomycetota; class Actinomycetes; order Actinomycetales; family Kineosporiaceae; genus JADJPO01. The sequence goes on along the minus strand of CAVRVD010000014.1, from coordinate 9,001 downwards.
TCGGCGCCTTCTCCGACGCCACGCTGACCAGCTCGTTCGGCAACCTGTCCGGATACCCGGGCGACCGCGGAGGTGGTACTGAGCAGTGGTACATGGCCAGGAGGATCGACTCGGTGGCGGCGCGCAAGGTCTACTACGACATCGACACCTTCGGCGGCCAGTCCGGCAGCGCCGTGTACCGGATCTCGGGTGGCAACCGGTATGCGGTGGGCATCCATGCCTACGGGGTGGGCGCTCGCCCGCTCAACTCCGCCACCCGGATCACCCGTCCAGTGTTCGACAACCTGCAGGCCTGGAAGGCGGCGCATGCCTGAATCGAGGACGCTGCGAGGGCTGGTCGCCGGGCTGCTGCTGGTCGCGGCGACCGCCTCCTGCGGCGACGGGGTCGGCGGATCGGGTGGTGCCGCCGGCTCGGCCGCCACCGGGCCGACGGGTCCGGTCAGTGTCGCGCAGGCGTCGGCGTTCGCGGATGGAACCGCCGTCCAGGTGCGCGGCTTCGTCGTGGTCGAAGCCGACGACGCCGTGATCGCCGACCTGCTCGCCGAGTCCTACCCACCGCAGCCCGGCGGCGCCACGCTCCGACTGGTGGGGGTGCGGCTCTCCGAGCTGGACGGCGTGCGCCGTACCGGTCGCATCACCTGGACCGAGGCTCCGGTGGTCGTCACCGGCGTCGTCGCGGCCGGGGCGCTCAGCCTGGACTGAACCGGCCGATTGAGTCGGTCGATGGAATCGGTCGGCATGCCGGGGACGCCGGACGGCCGCGGCGCGCTGGTGGGGCTAGGCTTCCCGGCATGCCCCTGACCGGTGTGGAGGAGCCGAATCCCGTCGACTGGGTCCGGGAGCAGATCGAGGCCTATCGCGCCAGCGGTGGCCGGCAGGCCAACACGTTGCGGGACACGGGGATACCGATCCTGCTGGTCACCTGCCGCGGGCGACGGACCGGGAAGCTGCGGACCTTCGCCCTGATGCGTATCGCGCACGAGGGTGAGTACGCGCTGGTCGCCTCGAAGGGCGGGGCACCGGAGCATCCCGCCTGGTACCACAACCTGATCGCGAATCCGGACCAGGTGATGATCCAGGACGGCCCGAAGCCGTTCGACGCCCGGGTCCGCGAGCTGACCGGCGCGGAGCGCGAGACCTGGTGGCCCAGGGCGGTGGCGGTGTTCCCAACCTACGCCGAGTACCAGGCCAGGACCTCGCGTCAGATCCCGGTGCTGCTCGCCTCACCCGCCTGATTCACCCGAACGGACCAGCAGGTACGCGAACAGACCAGCCCCCGAACGGACCAAGCCTGCGCCGAACGGGTCGAGTCCCTGCCGAACGGCCCACTGACTCCCTACCGAGCTTCGCCCCGAGGTGTGCACCTGCCGACCAGACCTGAGAGGGCAGCCATCGGTTCAGGTCAGGAGCGCACCCGGGAGTGTCGGATCACGGCGTTCTGCGTGGCGGCACGGGCAGGCACCGTGCCGCGCCCTCGTCTGCGCCGCTTCCCTTTGCCAGGCGGGTGCTGACTCCGCTGGGGGTGGCCGCAGTGGGGTTGCTGGCCATGCTGCTCTCAGCTGTGGGAGCGGCCTTCTCCGACCAGACCGGGACCGGCGCCTCGTTGACGGGTGCGAACCTGGACGCGGTGGCACCGACCTCGGTGGCGGCGTCACGGACCTCGGCCACGGACTGCCAGGTCAGCTGGACACCGGCCGCCGGCACCCCGCCCAGCGTGACCTACGACATCACCGACGGATCGGGCGGTGCCCTGGCCACCGGGGTCTCCGGCACCAGCAGCACGGTGGCCGTCGGGACCGGCCAGGTGATCCCGACGGTCCGGGCCAGAGTGGGTCTGTGGGTCTCCGCAGCCCAGACGGCGGCGCCCTCCCCAGGCTGCCCGGGCCCGCCGGGCGCCCCCACCTCCGTCGCCGCGACCGCCGACGACACCGTCTCCTCGGTGACCTGGACCGCTCCGGCCAGCACCGGCGGCTCAGCGATCACCGGCTACACCGCCACCGCCGTCCCCACCGACGGCTCCCTACCCACCCGCACGTGCACCGCCACCGCCCCGACCACCAGCTGCCCCCTGACCGGGCTGACCAACGGCGCCACCTACACCGTCACCGTCACCGCCACGAACACTCTCGGCACCGGGCCCAGCTCGGCCTCCATCGCTGTCACCGGCTACCCCAGCTCGATCATGACCACTGCCCGGCTCAAGCTCTGGCTGGACGGCGCCGACCCGGCGACCCTGCTGGGCTCCTCGACGTGCACCGGCGCCGTCGCGACCACCACGGTCGGCTGCTGGAGGGACAAGTCGACCTCGGTCAATCACGCGATGCAGGCCACCGGGTCGGCCCAACCCGGTCTCAGCACCGTCAATACCCACCCGGTGCCGACGTTCGACGGCACCAGCGACTACCTGTCCGCCAGTGCGGTCCCCCTGCCGACCGGGACCAGCACCGGGACCGTCGTCGTGGCCGGCGCGGTCGACCCGGCGGTGGCGATGAACGGGATCAGCGCGATCGCCTACGGTGGCACGGCGAACGGCACCCAGCGCCGGATCACCAGCTGGGTACAGGCCGGTGTGGACGTCGCGGGCAGCCCGATGGCCTTCGCCTCGCCCTGGCCCGGCGGGCAGGCCCAGGGGGTCGCCGTGGCCGAGTACACCGCCGGCACCTCGGTGACGATCTGGGCCAACGGCGACCCCGGGGCGAGTACTGCCGGAGGCTTCTCCACCGGCACCGACCATGCCTGGATCGGCGCCGGGGGCCTGTCCACCCCGAGCGGACACTGGAAGGGGACTCTTCCCGAGGTCATCATCATCGACGGCAGCCTGACCACCGGCGAGCGCCGCACACTGCAGGAGTATCTGGCCCGGAAGTGGGGTGGGGTGATCGCCCCGGCCGCCCCGACGGGGGTGGGCGCCACGGCGGGTAACGCCCAGGTCGGGGTGTCCTGGACCGCGCCGGCCTGGAACGGCGGTGCCGCCGTCACCTCCTACACCGCCACCGCCTCCCCCGGCGGTGCGACCTGCACCGCGACTGCCCCGGCCACCAGCTGCACCATCACCGGGCTGACCAACGGCACCGCCTACACGGTCACCGTCACCGCCACCAACACCGCCGGCACCGGCCCCGCCTCCACGCCGTCCGCGTCGCTCACCCCCATCGGCCCACCCGGCGCCCCCACCTCCGTCGCCGCCACCGCCGACGACACCACCTCGGCGGTGACCTGGACCGCCCCGGCCAGCACCGGCGGCTCAGCGATCACCTCCTACACCGCCACCGCCGTCCCCACCGCCGGCACCGGGTACGCCTCGCTGCCCACCCGCACCTGCACCCCCGCGGCCAGCCCCTGCACCCTCACCGGCCTCACCAACGGGATCACCTACACCGTCACCGTCACCGCCACCAACGCCGCCGGCACCGGCAGCCCCTCGACCGCTGCCACCGCCAACCCCTACCCCAAGTCGGTGATGAGCAGCACGAACCTCAAGGTCTGGCTCGACGCCCGCGAGGCCGCCTCCCTGTCCGCGGCGACCAACTGCACCGGATCGAACGCGAGTACCGGCACCGGCATCGGCTGCTGGAAGAACCGCGCCACCACCGGCTGGAACGCCGTCTCCGGCGCCACCAAACCCGTCCTGACCGCCTCCGCGATCAACGGCTACTCCGCCATCCGGTTCACCCGCACCAACCCCGACTACTACGCCATCACCAACGCCGGCATCGGCGCCGTCGGCTCCACCGACCGCAGCATCTTCGCCGTCGCCACCGGCCGCACCACCACCGACAACACCACCAACGACCAGGGAGCCCTGGCCATCTGGCCCGGCTACCACACCGGCCTGCTGTTCGAGGGCTACCCCTCGGTCAGCCTGGCGGCCGCCAACAGCTACAACAGTTCGAATGGCAACGCTTGGGCGAACCAGCCTGTGTCCGGGGCGGGGGTGCTGTCTTCGGTCGCCACCCTGACCGGCGGGCAGATCACCCAGAGCCTCTCCGTCAACGGCAAGACACCGGCGACCACCAGCGTCAGCTCCGCGGCGTGGTACACCTACGCCGACAATCTGCGCATCGGTTCAGTCCACAGCACCGCTCAGAGCTACTACTGGCCCTTGGACGGCGACATCGGCGAGATGATCATCCTGAACCGAGCCGCCACAGTCGCTGAGCGGCGTCAGGTGGAGGAGTATCTGGCCCGGAAGTGGGGTGGGGTGATCGCCCCGGCCGCCCCGACGGGGGTGGGCGCCACGGCGGGTAACGCCCAGGTCGGGGTGTCCTGGACCGCGCCGGCCTGGAACGGCGGTGCCGCCGTCACCTCCTACACCGCCACCGCCTCCCCCGGCGGTGCGACCTGCACCGCGACTGCCCCGGCCACCAGCTGCACCATCACCGGGCTGACCAACGGCACCGCCTACACGGTCACCGTCACCGCCACCAACACCGCCGGCACCGGCCCCGCCTCCACGGCGTCCGCGTCGCTCACCCCCATCGGCCCACCCGGCGCCCCCACCTCCGTCGCCGCCACCGCCGACGACACCACCTCGGCGGTGACCTGGACCGCCCCGGCCAGCACCGGCGGCTCAGCGATCACCGGCTACACCGCCACCGCCGTCCCCACCGCCGGCACCGGGTACGCCTCGCTGCCCACCCGCACCTGCACCCCCGCGGCCAGCCCCTGCACCCTCACCGGCCTCACCAACGGGATCACCTACACCGTCACCGTCACCGCCACCAACGCCGCCGGCACCGGCAGCCCCTCGACCGCTGCCACCGCCAACCCCTACCCCAAGTCGGTGATGAGCAGCACGAACCTCAAGGTCTGGCTCGACGCCCGCGAGGCCGCCTCCCTGTCCGCGGCGACCAACTGCACCGGATCGAACGCGAGTACCGGCACCGGCATCGGCTGCTGGAAGAACCGCGCCACCACCGGCTGGAACGCCGTCTCCGGCGCCACCAAACCCGTCCTGACCGCCTCCGCGATCAACGGCTACTCCGCCATCCGGTTCACCCGCACCAACCCCGACTACTACGCCATCACCAACGCCGGCATCGGCGCCGTCGGCTCCACCGACCGCACCGTGCTGGCTGTGGCCACCGCCCGAACGACCGCAGACAACGCGACCAACAGCGCCGGCTCCCTGGCGATCTGGCCCGGCTACCACTCCGGCCTCTACGTCATCGGATACCCCTCGGCGACCAATGCCGGCTCGGTCGCCTACAACTCCAGCAACACCCCGGTGTCCTTCCAGCCCGCGGTATCGAGCCCGTTCCTGGTCAGCGCGCTGTCCTCCTCCGGCGGTGGCCAGATCGCCCAATCGCTGAAGGTCAACTCCTCCACAGCCCAGGCCGCGCAGATCACTGGGACCTGGCGGACCTACCCCGACAATCTGCGGATCGGCAGCAGCTTCGACTCGATCGTCAACTACGCCTACCCCTTGGACGGCGACATCGGCGAGCTGCTCATCCTGAACCGGGCTCTGACCACCACCGAGCTGCGCACGGCCGAGGAGTACCTCGCCCGCAAGTGGTCCGCCACGATCACCCCGAGCGCCCCGACGGGAGTGGCCGCGACCCCTGGGACCGGCGAGGCCACCGTGTCCTGGACGGCACCGGCCTGGAACGGTGGGTCGGCCGTCACCTCCTACACCGCCACCGCCTCCCCCGGCGGTGCCACCTGCACGACCGCGACGACGGGCTGCACCATCACCGGCCTGACCAATGGGACCATGTACACCGTCACCGTTAGCGCCGCCCACGCAATCGGCACCGGTCCGGCCTCGACCGGCGTCACCGTCACCCCACCGTGACGCGGGTCAGCCGGCCACGAAACCGAGAAGGTCGTGCCGGGTCAGCACCCCGACCGGCTTGCCGTCGTCGACCACCATCACGGCGTCCGAGCCGCCCAGGGCGGTGCGCGCGGCGTCGACCGGCTCACCGGACCCGACCAGAGGCAGCGCAGGACCCATGTGCCGCTCGACCGGGTCGGCCAGGGCCGCCTTCCCGGTGAACACCGCCTCGAGCAGGTCGCGCTCGTTGACCGAACCGGCCACCTCGCCCGCCGTGATCGGCGGCTCGGCCTTGACCACCGGCAGCTGCGAGACGTGGTACTCGCGCAGGATCGAGATGGCGTCCCGGACCGTCTCGCCGGGGTGGGTGTGCACCAGCGCCGGCATCCCGGAGGCCTTGGCCTGCAGCACCTGCCCCACCGTGGCCGACCCGTCGGCACGTAGGAAGCCGTAGGAGGCCATCCAGGAGTCGTTGAAGATCTTCGACAGGTAACCGCGGCCGCCGTCCGGCAGCAGCACGACCACCACGCCGTCCGGCCCGGCCTGCCGGGCCACCTGCAGAGCGGCGACCACGGCCATCCCGCACGAACCGCCCACCAACAGCCCCTCCTCCCGGGCGAGCCGGCGGGTCATCGCGAAGGAGTCGGCGTCGCTGACCGCGATGATCTCGTCGGGCACGCTCGGGTCATAGGCGCTCGGCCAGAAGTCCTCGCCCACCCCCTCGACGAGGTAGGGGCGACCGCTGCCGCCGGAGTACACCGACCCCTCAGGGTCGACCGCGACCACCCGAACCGGGCCACCGTCCCGCTCGGCCCGGCGGGCGGAGACCTCCTTGAGGTAACGCCCGGTACCCGTGATGGTGCCCCCGGTACCGACCCCGGCCACGAAATGCGTGACCTTGCCCACGGTGTCCCGCCAGATCTCCGGGCCGGTGCTGCGGTAGTGACTGGCCGGGCCCTCGGGATTGGAGTACTGGTCCGGCTTCCAGGCTCCCTCGATCTCGCGGGTGAGCCGGTCCGAGACCGAGTAGTAGGAGTCCGGATGATCCGGCGGCACCGACGTCGGGCAGACCACGACCTCGGCTCCGTAGGCGGACATCACGTTGCGCTTGTCCTCGCTGACCTTGTCCGGGCAGACGAAGACACATCGGTAGCCGCGCTGCTGGGCGACCAGGGCCAGCCCGACCCCGGTGTTTCCCGAGGTCGGCTCGACGATGGTGCCGCCGGGCCGCAGCCGGCCGTCGGCCTCGGCCGCCTCGATCATCGCCACGGCGATGCGGTCCTTCACCGACCCGCCGGGGTTGAGGTACTCCACCTTGGCCAGGACCAGCGCGTCGATGCCCTCGCTGACCCGGTTCAGCCGGACCAGTGGAGTGTTCCCCATCAGGTCCACGACGGAGTCGGCGTAGGCGATGGTCGGGTCGGTTGGCATGCACGACATCCTGTCAGCAGCAACGGTCCCAGCACCCGCCGCCAGCTGCAGGAGCCACCGCCGTCCGCCGATACAAGGACGTTACGGTGTCGACACCGGCAACCCAGCGAGGGGAGCGCACCGATGAGCCGGATCCGGCAGGCGCGCCGGGTCGCCGCTGCTGCGGCGTTCGGCGGCGGTGGGCTGGCCGGGCTCGGCGCCGCCGGGTTCGGACTGCTGCTGGCCGAGGCCAAGCTGGCCCGACGGGCGATCGGCACTCCTCACGGAACCGAGGGCCCGAAGGTCGACGGTGTCTACGGCGCGGGCCGCGGAGAACCGGTCGAGCTGGCCGTCCTCGGCGACTCCGCCTCGGCCGGGCTCGGAGTCGAGCGCCCGGGGGCGGCGCCCGGAGCGGTGGTGGCCACCGGGCTGGCCGCCCTGTCCGGACGACCGGTCCGGCTGCGAGTGGTCGGCGTGGTCGGCGCCTGCTCCTCCCATCTGGACGGCCAGATCGACACGTTGCTGCACGAGGGCGTCCCCCCGGACGTCGCGGTGATCATCGTGGGCGCCAACGACGTCACCCACCGCATCACCCCGGCCACCTCGGTGCGGTTCCTGGACGCCGCGACGCGCCGGCTGCGCGACCTCGGTGCCGAGGTGGTCGTCGGCACCTGTCCGGACCTCGGCACCATCGAGCCGATGCCGCAACCGTTGCGGGCGGTGGCCCGACGGTGGAGCCGACGACTGGCGGCCGCACAGACCATCGCCGTCGTCGAAGCCGGCGGCCGGTCGGTCTCGTTGGCCGACCTGCTCGCCGACGACCTCGCCACCCGCCCGGCGGAGATGTTCTCCGCCGACCGGTTCCACCCCTCGGACACCGGCTACGCCCGGATCGCCTCGGTGCTGCTGCCCAGCGTGTGTGCCGCGTTGGGGCTGCTATCCGACGACGAGCCGCATCCGCCCGACCTGCGCCGCGGCGAGGGCGTGGACGACGTGGCCCACGCCGCCGTCCGGGCGGCGGCAGCAGCCGGAACCGAGGTGGCCGGCGGCGAGATCAGCGGTGCCACTCGCGGCCCGCGCGGTCGCTGGGCAGTGCTGCTTCGCCGCCCCAGGCTGACCATCCCCAAGCTGCCGGCCCGCTCCCCTACCGTGGAGGAGTGACCGCTCCCTCCGCGCCGCCGCCGTCATCGCCCGAGTCGCACCGGGTGTCCTACCGGGTGTACTACGAGGACACCGACTCCCTCGGCGTCGTCTACTACGCCAACTACTTCAAGTTCCTCGAGCGCGGCCGCACCGAGTTCCTCGCGGCCCGGGGGCTGGGCGTGGCCGAGCTGAACCTGCAGGGCTACCTGATCGTCGTCCACCAGGTGAAGGCCACGTTCCGGATCGGGGCCGAGCTCGGTGACCTGCTCGAGGTGGTCTCGACGTTCAAGGTCGACTCCCCCTACCGCGGTCGGTTCGCCCAGCGCATCGAGCGGGACAGCACGCTGGTCGTCGACGCCACCGTCGACGTGGCCTGCCTGGACGCCGAGCGCCGGCTCATCGAGCTGCCCGACCTGGTCCGTGCCTTGGCCGGCTGAGACCTGCCTGCTCCCGACCTTCTGCCGATCAACGAAGCCATACGGCCTCGTGCAGCAGAAACGCCGGCAGACGAATCCCACATCAGGTCACGTGAGTCGCGGCAACCTCGTGATCTCGTTCAGGATCATCACCTGCTCCGTGCCCGGTCCGTAGCGATCCTTGAGCAGCCATCCGGCACCGAGTTTTTCGATCTGCTGGATTCGGTCGTCGTCGAGCATCAGCAGTCCACCTTGA
>CAVRVD010000013.1:0-532408 GCA_963724535.1 uncultured Actinomycetota bacterium | reverse complement strand
GTGCACGACTTTTCGAACCAATTTCCGCGGCTGCATATTGGGCGGGCCCGGTGAATAACCCTCAATCCTTCAGCGCTTCCATGGCCCCGTCAATCTCTGTGATCTCCTGTCTAGCCTGGTTCATGTCCCGGGTAGAACCATCGTAGAAATCTGCCGACTTCCCGTCTGTGTGGTCGTACAGCCCCTTGGTGCGCTTCAGCTCGTCCTCCCAGAAGCTGCGCCTGGCTACAAGTGACTCGAGATCCTGACCGTCATACTTGCCCATGATTTCTCCTGTTCGCTGGTACGGCGCTGGCTACGACAGCCGACGCCAGCCCCGACCTCATCGAAGCAACCGCAGTCTGCACGTAAGCCAAGGGTCGGCGTCTTGGCTACCACCGTCGCGGTGCCTGCCAGCCCGGGGTGTGAAGGTCGGGCCGAGTCTGCGGTGCGGAAGCCCGCGCCCAGCTATCGCAACGGCTGGCACGCGTTTCACCAGTCTCCGCGCCATTTCAGGTGCACCAGGTGCATGTCCTGGCCGTAATACTCGTCGGAGTCCTCGTCTGTGATCATGCCGCAGCGCGAGCATCCGGAAGCCTGCCAGAACGGCCTTGCCCCGCGGTCCTGGTTCACGGCGCCCCACCTGTACCGGACTTGTGCCCAGTTGGGGTGGTTGCAGCCGTCTCCTCCATCGACCGGCTGCGCTGCGCCTTCGCCTGCCGGGAGCAGCAGAGTCACCGGTACGACGATCAGGTCGTTGCCGGGCAGCATTACCGCCACCCGTCCTTGGCGGGCTAGGCGGGCAAGCGTGTCGTCCTGCAGTTCCAGCACCTTCCCCGTGACCCCCTTGCGGTACGGCTTGCCGTCGATGCTGATGTCGCGGTCCAGTTCGACGGCGTCGTCCCGGAAGTACCGATCGGGGCCGGTCCGGCAGCGGCGGCGTGGCCGCCCGATTCCGGCTGCCCGGCTGGTCTTGGTCGTCCGACGCCTGGCCCTGGGACGTCTGTGCGTCGAGCCAAGCGATGACGGCGTTCCAGTAGTCCGGCGCTTCGCCGAACCGAGCTCCTCCGATCGCGGAGCTTCAGACCGCCAGCGCGTAACTTCCGTCGCTCCATGGCGGCCGGAAGTTTTGGACGCGAGAATAACTCGCGAGCCACTTGGCGAGCAGCCTCCCCCTCGGTCGGAATCGGGCCCACCCTGGTGAGGACCTCTGCGGTCAAGCGGCCGTCCGGTGGGCGGTGCGCGTTGAAACCAACGGCCCAAGTCTCCACCCGATCCTTCTCCTGCTGCGTCAGTGCGTGGCTGCTCTTCATTTCCTACCTCTCGGATCACCCTGCTAGGAGAACCAGGCGCCCGGGGGTCCAACGAAGAGGAACCGGTGAACAACCCAGAACACGTATTGCCGGGCGGAACGGCCGTGTAAGCGCTGAGAAAGTCCGTATTGCCCCTGCATTGCATTGCCAGAATGGAGCGCCATAAAACACGCTGGATTCGATCCCGGTCCGTACACGTTCCGACTTCGCCTCGGCGCCGACCGCCGCCCGAGAACGGGCGGCAAGACGGCGTGCGATCTGATAATGGCCGGACGCTGCTATCACCAACCTCGTGCCCGGGTCGACACCACCCGGCAAAGCAAGAACCATACGTGACGTACTACGACGACTACTCGATCATTCCGATGATCGGTGGTACTTGGAATTCATTACGCTGTCGTCCTGACGACCACGGATCCCTAGTCCCATTCCTCCTTCTTTGTTTCGTCACACTTTCGCGGTACAACGGTGGGGAGATTCGATTCATATCCACCGTTTAATCGTTGAATGAAGTCGCTGTAGGTCTTCTCCAGACGTGCGCGCATTTACCCATGGCGGTCCCCTAACTCAAGACCTCAGAACAAGTATATTGTTGTTTGCTGATCCACCGACCGCGCGCCGAGACCGGGGTCTCGGTATCGTGGTCTTGAAACCTAGTCATCTAGATAATAGCAGGATCGCAATGCTCGAGGAATCGTTATATCCCTTGCGAATCCATGTCTGGCTCTTTAATGTGGACAGGTAACTCTTACGTTCTCGGGCGGTAGAACGCCACCCGGGCCACCCGCGCGCCGGCGAGCGGGGCAAGCCCCACGCGGCATCGAGACACACCTCGTCGACCATCATGGGCAGCCCCGCCCGTCTCCACAGCAACCCGATTACGCGCTGTCGGGACTACCCCCAGTACAGCTATGCAGGGACCCGGAGACGGACAGGCACCCGCTGCTACTTGACACACACCGCGTTACGTTGATGGTCGGGCGATCCTACCATGATCACCAGACCTTGACGGGACCCTGACGCGCACAGACCTCCAAGCCCTCCTCGACCGCCTCGCCGCCCACGAACAGGCACATCGCGACATGGCGGCCTGACCCCCGGCGAATTAACGAATGCGACCACTAAAGCATCGAGGCTAGGAGCGTTGCTCTTCCTCATCTAACATGTCCACAATTGAGTACCAATACTGCGAATCGTCGCGCCAAGGATCGTTGCTGCCACCTTCGCGACGCATCCGAGCATAGTCCGCTTTCTCGTGGCAGAATCTTCGGGCCTCGGCGAAGGCAGCCGCAGTTCGAATCGGAATCGCACTGATAATCGCGTGAGCGTCTATCGTCTTGCGATCAATTCGAGCTCTCTGAATTTGATAGATCCAGTCGGTTACTGTCAGTTTCTCGCTCGGCGAGAGAGGTGAATTCGATTTCATGAGAACCTCTTCTAGGCCCGTGTGAACTCGACCCAATCGTCAAATGGGTCGCGACAACGATGCTCGTCGCCCACGTCTACGGTCCACAAGGACCGTCGTTGACTTCCACCTGCAGGACTAGGCCAAGGTCAGGCGGGGGTCTGACTGCCTACACGCCAGGACCCGGGCCTCGGGTTATCTCATCTCGAAGACTACTCATCGTAGATGATACGGTCGCAATGCTCGCAGGGGTCGTTATATCCCTTGCGAATCCACGTCTGGCTCTTGCAGTGCGGACAGGTAACCCGTACGTTCTCGGGTGGCATGACTATTCCTCACTCTGCGACGTCTCTCGCAGTACCGTGGCGATTCAGCGTCCGACTGTCCGGCTAGGAGGGTCGACGCCCCGGAGCGCTCCTGATGAGGCTGGTTTACTACCGAAGCGTATGGTGCTCAAGTAGTGAGCGCGCAATCAGGAGAATGGATGATTTCGCCTGCCCCGCCCCCAACTAGGCATCGCTATCTGATCCAATATCTGACCCGTGAAGGTCTGGCCGAACCGTCTTTCTCTCGCCGGCCTGAACCTTTCACGGGTGTGACGGGTGTGGCCCTGGTGTGGCCCCTTGGTCAGCACCTCGGGCTTTTTGATCATGGTTTCCGTTCGGTGGGCGGGGTCGGGGTCCGACTGTCGCGTCGGGGGCCGCCGGGTTCCACGCGCCGGGTGCTGGGTTCCTGGTCGTCGGGACGGTCGGGTCGGGGTCAGATCGGGATCGGCAGTGCCTTGATCGTCTGCCAGGCTGTCACCAGATCTGAGGTCCAGGGCCAGCCGGCAGGCAGGTGCAGCCAGGTCTTGCGCTGCCCGTAGGTGATCCGGCCGGGGATCTCGAAGAGGCGGCGGGCGGAGGCCGCTCGCCAAGCTCGGGCTGCACAGGCGGCCGCAGATCGAGCTGCTCGTGAAGCCGCGTGTCGCCCGCCAGCGAGATGGGACCACTTTGAGGTGAGTTCCGCCAGCAGCATGGGACCACCCGTCCGCCAGTAATGGGACCACCCCCTCGGGGGTTGTGTCGCCGTCGGTTCACCTCCCCGGTGGAATGCCGCTATCGGGTTCGGTGATCGGAGAGCGGCATGGCGTTCCGGGAGGTTGCTGTGTATGAGGTTCGTGAGGTGCTACGGCTGTGGCTGCGGGGTAAAGGGATCCGGGCCACGCAGCGGCTGGCGGGGGTGGACCGTAAGACGGTGCGCCGCTACCTGGCCGCGGCGATCGAGCTGGGTCTGGACCGCGACGGCGGGGAGGGCCAGCTGTCGGATGAGTTCCTCGGCCTGGTGCTGGAGAGGGTCCGCCCGCACCGCTCGGATGGGCATGGCACGGCGTGGCGGGTGTTGGAGGAGCACCGCGAGCAGATCCGGGCCTGGGTGGAGCGGGAAGACCTGACGACGGTCAAGGTCGGTCAGCTGCTGGCCCGCCGCGGGGTGGCGGTGCCGGCCCGGACGTTGGACCGGTTCGTGGTCGAGGTGTGCGGGCCGCGTCGAGGGCGGGCGGTCACGGTGCGGGTGGATGACGGGGCGCCGGGCCGGGAGCTGCAGGTCGACTTCGGGCGGATGGGTCTGGTCCCGGACCCGGCGGCGGGTCGGCGGCGGGTCTGCCACGCCCTGGTCTTCACCGCGTGTGTGTCCCGGTACTGCTTCGTGTGGCCCACGTTCACCCAGACCACGACGGCGGTGATCGAGGGGTTCGAGGCGGCGTGGGCGTTCTTCGGCGGGGTCTTCCACGTCGTCATCCCGGACAACCTGAAGGCGGTGATCGAGGCGGCCGATCCGCTGCAACCGCGGTTCACTCAGGCGTTCGCCGAGTACGCCCAGGACCGGGGTTTCCTGATCGACCCGGCCCGGGTCCGCCGGCCCCAGGACAAGCCACGGGTCGAACGGCAAATCTCCTACGTGCGCCGATCGTGGTTCGCCGGGGAGAGGTTCACGGACCTGGCCGAGGCCCGGGTCAGCGCTGAGACCTGGTGCCGGACCACGGCCGGGCTGCGGGTGCACGGCACCACCGCGGCCCGCCCGGCGGAGCACTTCACGCTGATCGAGGCCGCGCACCTGCTCCCGGCCCCGGACTGGCCGTATGACCTGCCGATCTACGCCCGGCCCAAGGTCCACCGGGATCACCACATCGAGGTCGCCAAGGCGTTGTACTCGGTGCCCGGCGCCCTGATCGGGGCCCGGGTCGACGTCCGCGCGGACGAGCACCTGGTGAAGATCTTCCACCGGGGGGTGCTGGTCAAGACCCATCCCCGCCAACCCGCCGGGCACCGGTCCACCGATGCCGGCGACCTGCCCGCGCACAAGAGCGTCTACGCGATGCGGGACCTGGACCACCTGCAGCAGGTGGCGGCCGGGCACGGGCCCGCGATCGGCGCCTACGCCGCGGTGCTGCTGGACCATCCGCTGCCGTGGACGAAGATGCGCCAGGTCTACGCCCTGCTCGGCCTGGTCACCAAGTGGGGCCCGGACCGGGTCGAGATCGCCTGCGCCCGAGCCGCCGAGGCCGAGGCCTACAGCGTGGCGTTGATCGGGCGGATGCTCGCCCGGGGTCTTGAGGCCGATGCACCACGCCAGATCAGCCTCTTCCCACCACCACCAGCGGGCACCACCGCAGCGTCAGCAGGCGGACCACCGGTGCCCGCCCCACGGTTTGCCCGCCCAGCCGGCCACTTCGCGGCCGGTCGACCCGCCGCCGAACGCCCCGACAGTGTGGGTGGCTCGGGCCGGGACGGGGGTGCCCGATGACCCCGCCGGTGGTGATCAGCGCGGAGCTGAAGCACCTGCTGCGCCAGGTCAAACTCGGCCGCTGCCTGGACACCCTGCCCGAACGTCTCGCCTTGGCCCGTAGCCGTAACCTCGCCCACGTCGAGTTCCTCGAGCTGGTCCTGTCCGATGAGGTCACCCGCCGGGAGACCACCTCCGCCGCCCTGCGCGCCAAGGCGGCCGGCCTGGAGGCGGACATGTGCCTGGAGAACTGGGACCCCACCGCGAAGGTCACCTACGACCACGCCGTCTGGGACGAGTTGTGCTCCCTGCGGTTCCTCGACGCCGGCCACAACGCCCTGATCATGGGGCCGGTCGGGGTCGGGAAGACGTTCCTGGCCACCGCCCTCGGCCACGCCGCGGTCCGCCGCCGCTACACCGTCGCGTTCCACCGCACCGACGTGCTGCTCAAACACCTGCGCGCCTCCCGGCTGGACAACAGCCACGACGGCGAACTCCGCAAACTGCTGCGCGTGGACCTGCTCATCCTGGACGACTACGCCCTACAGCCGATGGACACCCTGGACACCACAGACACCTACGAAGTGATCGTGGAACGGCACCGGGCCGCCTCCACCATCGTGACCTCCAACCGGGAACCGGTCGAATGGCTACCCCAGATGGCCGACCCCCTCCTCGCCCAATCCGCGATCGACCGGCTGCAGTCCGCCGCCTACGAACTCGTCCTGGACGGGGAGTCCTACCGCCACCGCCAGAAACCCGGCCTGGACATCGCCACCACCACCCCACGACCCCGCCGCCGGCGCCGCCCATGACCCGGGGCCACCGACCAGTGACAGGACAAGGACCCAGGCCACCACATGGAGGCGGCTGCGCCGCCCGACCCCGCCCGGCCGCTGCGCGATCGGCTCACCAGCGCCGCGCAGCCTACGGGCCCCTCCCTCCACGTCAAGGGGCGCGCTGCCGCGCTCCAGCCGCGTGTCGGACAAGCCGCCACGCGCCCTTGACCTCGAGCCTCCACGGGCCCTGGCAGGCGCAACCACAGGCAGGCCCAGGGGCCTGCCCCGGCCAGCGCGCGACGCCCTCGACCCCCCAACCCCAAGCCCCTTGACCCACCCCCAGCGCCGGCGCCATCATCATCACGCCGACGCCCACCACCCCGACCAAGTGGTCCCATCCCACTGGCGGACAAGTGGTCCCATCAAGCTGGCGGGCGACACCGCGAAGGCAGAAGCGGCCAAGCAGCGAGAACTGGAAGCAGCAGCCCGTGCCGCCGCCAAGAAGGCGGCAGCGGACGCCCGTGCGGGGGAGAAGCAGCGCCAAGAGCAGGCCCGCGCTGCTGCCGCTCTCAAACGACAGGCTGCGGCGGACGCAAAGGGGCTCTCCTGACCTATGTGTGGGTGATCAGGCGGCGGGATCGGCCGGGTAGGTCGGGTCGGTATCCGCCCAAGGCGAGCATGGCCAGAGCGATCAGGGCATCGGTGTCCTTGAACCCGAATGCCATCCTCATCAGGAGCCGGATCTTGGTGTTCGTCGATTCGATCAAGGCGTTGCTCAGGTCGTGTTCGAGCATGTTCTCGATCGCTTGACGGTGTCTTCGGATCTTGCGGGCGAGCTCGACGAAGGGTGTCAGCTGCGAGCGGGACGCCCAGGCCAGCCAGTCATCCAGGAGGTAGGAGCCGTGGGGGCCCTTGATGTGGATGACCTTCCGGAAGGCCTCCTTCAGCTCGTAGGCCCGGTGCAGCGGCTTGTTCGCCGCCGCGATCCAGGCCAGCTTGACCTGCTGGGCCTCGGTCAGGTCGGCGGGGTTCTTCCACAACGCGTACCGGGCGCCCTTCAGCCGGCGGGCTGCGTCCTTGTCCCCGCCGCGGCGGGCCTCGTTCCAGACCTGACGGCGGACCTCGTCCAGGGCGTCGGTGGCCCAGGCCACCAGGTGGAACGGGTCGGCGCAGCGGACCGCGCCCGGGCAGCGGGCCGCGACGACGTCGCCGATCCAGTCCGCGCCGTCCGCGGACACGTGGGTGATCTGTGCGCAGCGTTCGGGTCCCAGGGCGTCGAAGAAGGCGTTCAGGGTGGCCTTGTTCCGCCCGGGCGCGGCCCACACCAACCGCTTCTCGTCATGATCCACCACCACGGTGAGGCCGACCTCAGGCCCACGGTGCGGCAATAGCGGACGCTTCGCGTCTTCCCCGCGGCAGTTGCGGACGGTGGCGGCGCCGCGTTGGGTCTGGTGGGGGTGCTCAGTTGATCCAGGTTGGGGACCTACCGTTGAGCAGCATGGAGGTCAGCGGGTGGCGGCCTCGATGTCGAGTAGGGCGCGTGCCATGGCGGCTCGCCGTCGCACCAGCGGTGCGAGGGCGTCGGACGGGTCGGCGGCCAGTTCGTCGATGGGCAGGCACGGCAGCACTCCGAACAGCAGGAGTTGCAGCCCGTGCGCTCGGCGGACCACCGATTCTGGCGTGGAGTCGCCTTCCTGGCGAAGCCCTTCGATGAAGGCGGGCACGATGGCCTGCTCCAGGGCCGGGATGTCGTCCGGTGGGCGTTCCCCGGTCTGAACCTCGCCGAACAGCAGCTGGCCGAGGTCGAACCCGATCGGTGTCCGGGACCAGAAGCCGAAGTCGACGACGACGAGCTCGTCCTGGTGTCCCCGGCGACGCAGCAGATTGCGAACCGATGCGTCGCCATGGGATGCCGAGTGCGGCATCGCCTCGGACTCCTCGAGGATCGCCTCGACCCGGCCGACAACCTCCACCAGGTCCTCGCGCAGCGCGGGGTCGACGCAGCCGGCCACGGCGGGGTGCTCCCACACGTCCTGGCCGGTCAGGGCGGGCACCAGTTCCGGGCGGACGCGAACGTCGACGTATCCACGCAGGGTGCGCCCCTGTCCGGGGTCGCCGACCCACGCGAGCTCAGCCACCGAGGGGCGGCCGGCGAGACGCCCGAACAGGCGCGCCGCATGGGCCACGGCCGGGGGGTCCCACGAGGTCGGGGCGGCGTCGATGTGCTCGATCCACAGAGCCCCACTGAGCTCGCCGGTCTCGACCCAGGCGTGCAGCCGGGGCATTGCCATGCCCTCGGGGAGTCGTTCACGCAGGTCGGAGGCGTACACGAGCGGCTCGCAGCGCCATGGCAGGACGGCGTCGGCCTCTGGGGCGATGAAGTCCGGGATGGCGTCGGCCACCGGGCTCTGGCGCCACGACTGCAGGAGCTTGACGAAGTAGTCGCCCTGCGCCCGGCCGTCGCGGCCCTCCGCCGTGGCGCGGACCCGGTACCGGCCCTGCGTCAACAGCGCGAAGAGGTCGTAGGGCACCTCCTCGACGTCCGCGTCGAGCAGCCGGGCGCCGGCTGTGGCCATCTCGGCGCCGTCCAGCACCAGGCGGGCGAGCCAGTCCTGGTCAGGTGCGGCGGCACCGAGGAGCCCCCCGCCCACCAGCGATCCCACACTCATGACAACTCCGTCCTTCTCGCCCCGCTCGGACCGAAGCCGTCAGGTTACTTGACGACATGAAGAACGTAAGGTTGCCTTATGACCCCTGTCAAGCGCTCCCTGCCCGAAGTGACGGGCGAGGTCCTGCGGGAAGTCAAGCGCCGGTTCGCGGAGGAGGACTGGGGCGGTCTGCGCCAGTCACACCACCGTGTGCTCGCCACCGTGCCGAAGGAGGGGATCACGGTCACCGATCTCGGGGATCGCCTCCAGATGACGAAGCAGTCGGCCGGACAGTTCGTGTCCTATCTCGTCGGCCTGGGGTACCTGCAGACGGGAGGGGACGCCGACGACAAGCGACTACGCCGCATTACGCGGACGGCGGCAGGCGACGCGATGGTACGGCGGGCGGCCGAGCGGCTCGCCGAGTTGGAGGCCGAATGGGCGGATGCCGTGGGACCGCACCGCTACCAGACGATGCGTGCCGTCCTCGAGGAGATCGGTCGGCTGGCCGCACGGAACGTCACGGAGCCCGATTCCCGGTGAGGTCGCCGCGTCGAGGTCACCTGACCGAGGTGCGCACCAACGCGGTCCCGGTCACGCCGACCCGTCGGGCAGCAGCGTGCGGCGAGCACCGGTCACCCCGGTACCACGACGACACCCGCCAAACCGAACCGCATGTACGGCAAGCGGGCGAGGTCACACGAGCCATGATGCCGCACCGCTGGTCTCAACATGTCACCTGATCATGACCGTGCTCTGGACTGAAACAGCGCAAGGTAACGGCCGTTGGGCGCCAGCGTATGGTCCCAGAGCGGCAGAAGCATAAGGCCGCGCGGATCGCGGCATGATCGGGCGAGCGTAGCCGCCCTCAACGCGGCATGATCGGGCGAGCGTAGCCGCCCTCAACGCGGCATGAGCGTATGGCCGCACAGCGGCATGATCGGGCGAGCGTAGCCGCCCTCAACGCGGCAGATCCGGACGTCCAACCGCTGGGGCTGTCTGCATAACTATGCGAAGCGGGACGGGTGGCGCGCGGCCGGACCACTCCTATTGGCCGACGCTGGCTCCGTTCTCCATCCTCGGTTGGCGTGGCGCCCGTAAGGGGATCGTCGCGCGGGACGCGCTCCCGTCAGGATCGGCTTGTCGCACGCACCCGCCACTGTGGTGCCCGAGTCATCCGTTGCGCCGTCGTTTACGCGTGCGGCAAGATGCGTGCGATCTCGACGACGGGGCGGAAGCGGTCAGGCTCTGGGAGCCTGCCCACGGTGAGGTGCTCGCGCAGGCTCCGCCCCGCGTACCTCCCTGGGCGGCCAGGCACCCGTGCGTACTTGTCTGTTGGACCACACTGGCGCGGACTGGTGGGTCGCCGGTCCCGCCGCGGCGGACGCGCGGGACGCCGACGTCGAGCTGGGCGAGGTCGCCTCGCTGTTCACCCAGTGCGGACTGTGGGACTCCGTTGGGTGAAGTCCGCGGTGTCGTGTCGTTCCAGCCATTGCGTGATCGCCCGGTTGGTCTCGGCGGGCTTCTCCTGGTGGATCCAGTGGCCGCTGTCGAGGTGGATCTCTTCGACGTTGGGGACGAACTGTGCGAGGTTCTCGCCCGGGGCCACGGCGTCGCGGTCGCCGTAGATCATGAGGGCGGGCTGGTGGACGATCGGGTCGACGTCGGCGAGCAGGTGCCAGTCGCGGTCAAGGTTCCGGTACCAGTTGATGCCACCGGTGAACCCCGACTTCTTGAAGGCGGAGACGTAGACGGCCAGGTCGCTGTCGCTCATCAGTGGCTCGCCGAGGGGTGTCTGCGCTCGGGCGAGTTCGATCATCGCCATCCCCGGCTGCGGCTCCTTGCGGGGCTCGTTCTTGCGGTACAGGTTGCGAAGGAACTGGGCCGGGTTCTCATCGAACACGGCGTCGGCGACGCCTGGCTGGCGGGTGAAGTGGACGAAGTAGTAGTCGCTGCCGAGCACGGCCTCCATGAACTCGAGCCAGGGCACCTCTCCACGGACGGGATAGGGCAGGCTCAGGCAGATCAGCCTGGTCACGCGCTCCGGATGCAGCATGGTGAGGCTCCAGACGACCATCGCCCCCCAATCGTGGCCGATGAAGGTCGCGTCTTGGTAGCCGTAGTGGTCGAGGAGGGCGACGAGATCGCCGGCCAGGTGCTGGACGTCGTAGGCGGTGACCTCGGCGGGGCGGGAGGAGTTGCCGTAGCCGCGCTGGTTGGGGGCGATGACGTGGTAGCCCGCGGCGACGAGGGCGGGCACCTGATGACGCCAGGTGAAGGCGAGATCGGGCCAGCCGTGGCAGAGCACGATGGGCTTCCCGGCGTTCTGCCGGCCGGCTTCGAAGACCTCCAGCTCCACGCCGTTGACGGCGATCAGGGTGGGCTCGGGGAAGTCGGTGGGGTTCGTCAGTGGGTTCACGCCACCAACCTAGGGACCTATACCGGTCACCTCGTGACCGGTTTATCTGGGAAGTTGGCGATATGCGAACCGACCGACTGGTGGCGATCCTCCTCATGCTGCAACGGCGCGAGCAGGTGACGGCGACGGAGGTCGCCAAGGAGCTCGAAGTCTCCGAGCGCACCGCGCGGCGCGACCTCGACGCCCTGGCCATGAGCGGCGTCCCCGTGTACTCGATCCAGGGTCGAGGCGGCGGCTGGCGGCTCCTCGGCGGCGCCCGCACCGACCTGTCCGGACTGACCGCCAGCGAAGCCCGCGCCCTGTTCCTCGTCGCCGGGCCCGCCTCAGCAGCAACCCCGGCCGTGAAGACCGCGCTGCGCAAACTCGTCCGCGCCCTACCGGAACCCTTCCGGGCACAAGCCGAAGCCGCGGCATCCTCGCGGATCCTGGACCCGCAGCAATGGGGATCGACTCACATCACGCAGCCACCTCCTCGCTTCCTCGACGACCTGCAGGACGCCGTGATCCGCGGGGTCCAGGTACGACTCGGCTACGTCGACCGCACGGGCTCCGAGACCCAGAGGACCGTCCACCCGCTGGGCATCGTCGCCAAGGGCCGGTCCTGGTATCTCATCGCCCACACCGAGACCGGCCGGCGAACCTTCCGGATCGACCGCGTCTCCTCCGCCGACCGGACCGACCAACCCGTCCACCGCCCCAAGGACTTCGACCTCACCGAGAGCTGGCGCAAGATCGCCGACGACGTCGACCGCAGGCGAACACCCATCGAGATCCACGCGACCTGCGCACCCGACGGAATCAGCCTGCTGCAAGTCGCCATGGGCGAGGACCTCGAGATAGGAGGCTCCACCAACGACGGACGCATCACCGTCGTGATCCGCGGCCCCAGCGAGTACGGGCTTGCCGGCCACCTCGCCGGACTCGTCGAATGGCTCGAGATCACCAGCCCCCAAGGCGTGCGAGACCACCTCGCCGCGATCGGCAACGCGCTCACCGAGAGATACTCCTGATCCGGCGCGGCAGCAGCGTTCCGTTCGCGTGCGGTACCGGCGTCCTCAAGTCGCTCGACTCCCTCGTCGTACGATCGCTGTGCTCTGCGTGTCCGCTGGTGTGTCGGTGGGACCCGTCAGACTCTGTGCATGGCATACGACGAGCACCTGGCAGGGCGGGTCCGCGACCTGCTCGGCGGCAAGGTCGAGGCGGAGAAGAAGATGTTCGGCGGCCTGGCCTTCATGGTGGAGGGCCGGATGGCCTGCTGCGTGAGCGGCCAGGGGCTGCTGGTCAAGGTCGGGCAGGATGCGTTTCGCGAGCTCGTCGAGCTCGATGATGTCGAGCCGATGACCATGCGCGACACAGTCTCGGACTCCTGGGTGAACGTCGGTGACGACGCCTTGCTCGATGAACGCGCCCTGCGCCTGTGGGTCGAGCGCGGTCTCGCGGCAAACCCGCCCAAGCCTCGTTCGTAGGGTCGCTTCGCCTGTCGGGCAGGCTCGGCTCCGACGTGCGTGCTGCCGCCCGCTGCGCGCGACGAAGTGCGTTTCAGCAGGCCGGAGCACGTGGTTGGGTGGACCTGTGGAGCTGCCCGACTCACTGGTTGCGTACGTCAGCGCGATCAGTCCGTTGAGTCTCGAGACGTGGGCGGAGATCTCGGCGCTGTTCCGCACCGTCGAGCTGGGTCGGGCCGAGCACCTGGTGCCGCCGGGTCGTCCCGCCACCCAAGTCGGGCTGCTCGAGCGTGGCTGGGTCCGGGCCTACCACATCAACGCGAACGGCACCGAGTACAGCAAGCACCTGTTTCGGGCGCCGGCCCTGGTCGGAGACTACGCGTCGTTGCTGACCGGAGAGTCGGTACGCACCCCGCAGCAGACGCTCACGCCGGTCACGGTGCACGTTGCCGACTGGGTGCAGGTGGTGGCGTTGTTCGACGCGCACCGTGACCTGGAGCGTCTGGCGCGGCGCTTCGCCGAACTGCTCTACCTAGACAACGAGCGCCGGGAGATCGAGCTGGTCACGCTGCCCGCGAGCGAGCGCCTGCGCCTGCTGATCGAGCGGCACCCCAGCATCGAGCGTGACCTCCCGCTGTTCCGGATCGCCGCACACCTGGGCATCACGCCGACCCAGCTCAGCCGGATCCGCCGCCGCCAGCGCGCATCGACCTAGGTCGAGGACAGCGGTCGCCCCGCGTGAGACAACAGGGGTATGACCACCACGACCGCTCCGCACGACCACTGGCGTCCCCTGCTCCTGGCTGCAGGCGTCTGGACCCTGCTGGGCGCCGCCCCCGCGCTGATCGACCCCGCCCGGACCTACCGCCGGTTTCACGCCGGGGAGCCGAGCGAGGACGAGCTGCTCCTGTTTCGCGGGTCGTCTGGGCAAACCTTCCTGTTCGCGGTCGGCTACCTGGTGGCCGCGGCCGCGCCACGCCGGCACGCGTTGGTGGTGGCGCTCGGTGGCACTGGCAAGGCTCTGTACGCGCTGCGGTTGCTGCGCGAAGCCACCGCTCACCGCGCCGGGCCCCTCACCTTGGTGGCCGCGATCGGCGATCTGGCTGTCGTCGCGGGCCTCGCGGCGTTCCTCGCGCGTTCCGGAGCGGCGCGCACGATGCTGGACGAGGTGCCCGACCCCGTCGGGTGAGAGACCACCAACGTCCGCCGCCGAACCGAGCGAGCGCGGAGACCCTCACCAGAGCTGGTCACGGAGAGGACGCTGTGGTGTGCCCGGCATGCACGATCGCGGTCGGGCAGCTCGCGAAGTGGACCATCTTGTGGGTGGTCGACCCGACCGCGAGACCGTGGAACCCGCCTCGGCCGCGGGAGCCGAGGATCAGCAGGTCCGCGTGGTGGGAGGCGGTCTCCAGGGCCGCGAGCGGCTCCACACGGTGCACGTTCAGGGTCACCTTGACGCCCGGGTGTCGTTCTCGAAGGTGGGCGATCTGCTGTTCCACCGTGTCACGGCGCGCCGCAACCTCGGCGTTGTCGTCTGGGAGCGGGCGCAACAGGTGTCTCGGCCAGCCTTGCGGCAGGCCGAGCGCACTGACGACCTGCAGGTCCGCGCCCCGGAGCTGGGCCTCGGCAAAGGCGTAGTCGAGGGCGGCGGAGGAGTCGGCGGACCCATCGGTTCCCACGGCGATCAGGTCGTGTCCGGCGCTGACCTGTCCCACGACGATCACCGGGCACGGGGCATGGCCGACGACCTGCAGCGCGGTGGAGCCGAGCAGCAGGTTGCCCAGTGAGGCGGTCGACCAGCGCATCGACGATCCCCGCCGGCGCCGAGGTGAGGCCGAGCGTCGCGGCGGTCGTCGCGGCGACCTCATCGGGGCTCGTGACCGACCCCAGCTCCACGACGGCACATGCCGCGGTTTCGGGCCCGTCACCACCCGGGTCTCCCGCCGAGGAGAGCAGCTCGACCACGAGCCTGGTCTTGCCGACTCCGCCGGGCCCGACCACGGTCACCAACCGGTGGTGTTCGAGGCTGCCCCGGAGCTGGCGGGTCTCCTCGCCGCGCCCCACGAACAGGTCATCCGGAGGACGCACGAGTGGCGGCGAGAGACGCACGGATGAGACGACCGGGCGCTGCGACCGAATCCGCAGATCAGGGTCGTCAGCGAGGATCGCTTGCTCCAGTGCCCGCACGTCGGGACCTGGGTCCAAGCCAGTCTCCTCGGCCAGACGTAGCCGGTACGCCCTCGCGACGGCCAGGGCATCGGGCGTCCGTCCCCCATCATGCAACGCTCGCATCAACAACTCGACGCCCCGCTCGCGCAGCGGGTCTGTCGCCAGCATTGCTTCGAGGTCCGGGATCGCGGCGACGGCATCGCCCGCGGCCAACCGGAACGCGGCCCGGTCCTCGGTGAGCTGACGGTGCCAGGCATCAAGATGGGCGAGGTCGGGTGCGAACGCCAGGTGATCCCGTAGGTCCGCCAGCGGCTCGCCCCGCCACAACGCCAAGGCACTGTCCACGAGGTCGCCTGCGCCCGCGGGGTCATCCGGCAGGACCGCCTGCGCCTCGGCAACCAGCGCCCTCGCAGCGCCCACGTCGGACGTCGGTGGGCTCGACCACGAGTCGATAGCCACCCGGCTCGAGGACCAGCCGATCAGATCCGACGACGCGACGTAGTCGCGACACATAGCTCTGCAAGTTGCCCTGCGAGTTCGCCGGCGCCTCCCCCGGCCACAGCGCCGCGATGAGTCTCGGCACCGAAACGGATCGACCGGGCTCCAACGCGAGGCGGGCGACCAGGATCCGCTGCTGCAGACTCGCAAGTCCCACCGGCCTCCGGTCAACCAGCAATCGGACCGGTCCCAACACGGCGACCTCGATCACGCCCACACCGACAGTGTGACAGCAGGACGAGTTCAAAGCCCTGCGCAACGGAGGCCCCACGGATGCCCGCCCCCGCGGAGGCGAACTGGAGTCCGGCATCTGCCGCGCCGCACGGCCGGACGCCCGCGACTGGCGTCCGGCAGGGATCGACACTGACCACGTTCCCTTCGCTGATAGTCACGCGACCGCGCGGGGATCCCGCTCCGGCGGAGCGGTTCATGGCGGCCTCGCTGGCCACGAGGGCCCTTCATGAAGGTGTGCAGAAGTCGCCAGGGTCGACGACCACGCCTGTCCAGCCCACGGAGACCGACATAGGCAGGTGACGGAAGGAGTGGCGAGACGACTCCCCTACAGGCCTCCCACTGGAGGATCCTGTCCGGAGCGCGCCCCGCGCAACCATGGGCTCGCGGAGCGACCCGGTGCGGGATCCGTCCACGCATCCGCCCGGACTGAGATGATGATGGCGCCCTTGGCCCCCTCACGGGAGGGCGCCAGAAGGGAAATTGTGATGGCCGACAAGAAGAACATCCACACGGTGCCGACCGAGGATGGGTGGGCCAACCGCCGCGAGGGTGGCAAGCGCGCCTCGAGTACGCACGACACCAAGGCCGAGGCGCAGGCGGCCGGTCGCGCAGCGGCGAAGAAGGATGGCGTCGAGCACCTGATTCACAAGAAGGACGGCACCATCGGAGGCCGCAACTCCTACGGCAACGACCCTCACCCCCCGAAAGGCTGAGCGACATATCGACTGGGCTGGTCGAAACCCCTCCTCGTTCGTTCCGCGTGCACAGGCCCGCCCCAAGACGGGATGGGCACGCGGAGCGTGCCGGTAGCCGATCCACTTTCGGTGACTCGAGCACCGTCGACCGAACGTCCAGCTCCAGAAGCTTCGTCACCGCGGACGGTTCCATGACTGGGACGCTCGCTCCACAGCAAGTCTTGGGGTCACGTTCGGGGTTCTCGGCCCAACCTGCCCGCTTCCCGATCTGGTGAACCTCCTATGGCCGCCGCGGGCTTCGCCGGGCTTGCAAGCTGCAGAAGGCGTTTCCCGACTAGGACGGCGAACAGCGAGAACGGCACCAACGACGCGATCGCGAACACCATGCCGACCGTACCGAAGTTGGTGGGGACGGTCATGAGGGCGGCGCTCACCAGACCCCACACCGCCGTGGCTCGGCTGAAGATCGAGGATCGCAGCATGAGGGTGGCCAGGACCGCCAGAGTCGCGAAGGTGAAGTAGTAGTAGATGTCATAGCCCGTGCCCGTCCACGTCGCGAGCATGCCGTCTCCGGTCGCCAGCAAGGCGGTGCGGGTCGCGGCGTCGGCGTCGGCGTACGTCTGGGCGAGGGATAGCATCTCGACCGGGCGCGGGCTGCTCATGTAGGCGGCTATCCCGACGACGCAGAACGCGAGCGCGATCACCACGGCCGACTGGCTGACCCTCCACAGCACGACGGCCAGCGCGAGATAGACCAGGTACATCAGGGCGTTCGAGACGACGTACAACACGTCCAGCGAGACCAGGCCCATCACCGGGTCGTCCAGCAGCAGCTCGAAGAACCCTGTGGTCGACTCAGGCGGTGGCCAGACGACGTAGATGGGGATCTGCACAACGATCATCACGACGCTCGCGAAGGCGCACCACGCCCCCGTAATGAGGAGCCCGCGCCACTGCCGTGCGTCACTCCGCACGGTCGCCTCGTCAACGTCGGCCATGGTGTGTCTCCCGTCCACTGATGAGCGATCAGCCTCAACCGGAACTGGGTCACGCCGTCGCCCGTGCTCGACGCTAGACGGCCCGCCCGCGCCGGTCAGTGCTGTTGGTCCTTCGCCTGCCTGGTCGGGCCGATCGCCGCAGCAGCAGTCGTGCCCGCGCGCCAGTGCTCCCCACAGCCAGAGATCATTGGGTGTGGATTCGGGATCGGCACGCGGATCCGCTTGCGGATCCTCGCGCGGGTGGATCAGCGCGATCAATGGATCGCGTCAGGTAGCCACGAGAGTCGGCAGCCACTCTTGGTACGAGGGGTGAGCGAGCCGGAGACTCGGGAAGTCGTTCACGCTGAACCATCCGAGGGTGTCGTGCTCGTCCTTCGCGGCGTTCCTGGGTTGTCCGTGCCAACGCGTCACAAGGAAGGCGTAGGGCACGATGTCCCGGGTCCGCGAGGTTCACAGCAACTCGTTGCATCTCCAGCACGTCGACAGCGATCTCTTCGCGGCACTCGCGCTTCACAGCCTGCTCAGGTGACTCACCGAGTTCGACATGCCCGCCCACGAGGTCCCAGCAATCTGGATACCAGCGCCGGTCGGGATGTCGATGAGCGAGGAGCAGCTGTCCTCGATGTACCAACGCAGCCATGGCGATCGTGTCGCTCAATGCGGCCACCTCCAACGGGAACGCTAGTCGAAAGGCCCCGATAAGCGGACCCGCGAGGGGATCGGTGTGCGGCGACTACTCCCAGGGCTGCTGTGGATCGAGGTGTCGTCGTAGTTCCATGGAGTCGTGCAGGATCCGTCCGACGACCAGACGGTCGTCGTCGCGGCGGCAGATCAGGAAGTGCCGCGGCCGGTGGACCTTCCCGCCGGGCGAACGAGTGCGGCTCTGCGCCAGATGCCAGGAGAACACCCCTTCACCCAGCTCGGGGCGCATCGTTCGCCCGACCTCGTCGCTGCGCGTGGCCGCGTCCCGGATGGCGGTGGTGAGCAGCGCCTCGTAGCGCTTGCGTGCTTCCTCGCCGAACTGGTCGTGCGACCAGGCGAGGATCGAGACGATGTCGGCCTGGGCGGCATGGGTCAGGCGATACCTCGCGATCAACCCGCTGACACAGTCTTTGCCGCCTGGCCCCCGAGGGCCCCAACGAAGTCGTCGAGGGACTCGTCGTCGACGTCGTCGAAACGTCCCGAGGTGAGATCCGACCAGCCCTGGTCTGCAGCTTGGCGCAGGACGGCAATCTTGGCCGCCTCCTCGGCTTGCTCGCGCTCCAGGAGTCGAAGGCCTTCTCGCAGCACCTCGCTGGCGTTCTGGTAGCGCCCGGACCTCACCAGCGCATCGACGAGTTCGTGCTGGTGCTGACTCAGGACGACGTTCCTCGTTGCCACGGCAACCACCTCCGTTGGCAGTATATGCCATGACCGGCGCCAGTCCGGATTGCCGAAAGTCGAACCTCATGCGGGAACAGCCCTGTCAGCACGGGTACGCATGTTCGGGCGTCCCGGAAGACCCGCCCGATGGAGATTCGCACCGGGGTGCCCTTTACGGGACAGCTTCCGGGGCGCTCCACGGACGGGCCGGGGTGCGGGTCGCAGCGCCCGACAGGTGAGCACAGTCCGTCGGTCCGAACGTCGCTGATCGTGCATAAGGACCCGCGGCGGCGGATGGTCATGCGTTGGGGGAAGCGCGCGGTCATCGGCATGAGGGGACGATTGCGAACCTGAACGTGAGCGCTCAGGGATGCTGGTCGTAGTCCTGGCCGCCAGCTTTCACGCTTAGCGCGTGTCGTCTTCTCCGCTGGCCGCCGCCAGCATGACGCCAGGGCCCCGGCGTTGTTGCGGTCTGAGGTGAGGTGGCCGGGTTTGGGTGTGTGCGGCGTGGCGTGCTGACGTGAGAGCGCGGCTCCTGGTGATCTTCGGGTGTCGAAGCCTGAAGACGATCCGGGAGCCGCGCTCGTGTCTGCATCGTGCCTGTCGAAGCCCGTTCTTGACCAGTTGGCTGATTGGGCCCGGTGGGAGTCGGAGGTGGTCGCCGACTCCGCCGAGGTGGAGTCGGCGCTGGTGGCGAGGTTGTCGCGGGTTCCTGACCTGCGTCAGCGCAAGGGGTTGCGCCATCGACTGGTGGTGGTGCTGGCGTTGGCCGCGTGCGCGACGCTGGTGGTGGGTTCGGACTCGGTGACGGCGATCTGGCAGTGGTCCACCCGTGCCCCGCAGCAGAAGCTGGCCCGCCTGGGGGCACGGTGGAACCCGCTGGCGCGCCGGTACGTGGTGCCCAGTGAGCGGACGTTCCGGCGGGTGCTGGGCAGGCTGGACGCCGACGCCTTGGACGCCGCGGTGGGTGGCTGGGTCGCCGATGTGGCCCGGGGCCGGGCACCGGCTCCGGTCGTGCCGGCCGCCCCGGGCCCGGCTGAACGTGAGCAGCGACGTGCCGTCCAGCGGGCCACCGAACACCCGGTCCCCGAGGGGGTGTTGCCCGGTGCCGCGGTGGACGGTAAGGCGTTGCGGGGTGCGCGCACCGAGGCCGGGCCGGTGTTCCTCGTCGCCGCGGTCGACCACGCCAGCGGGGTGGTGCTGGGGCAACGTCAGGTGCCCAGCAAACGCGGCGAGGGGTTGGCCGCCCGTGACCTGCTGCGTGGTCTGGACACACCCGGGATGGTGTGGACCCTAGACGCCCTGCACACCACCCGCACCACCGCCCGGCTGATCACCGCCCAGTTGCACGGCCACTACGTGCTGATCATCAAGGGCAACCAGCCGATCGCCCGGGCCGCCGCGACCGCGTTGCTGGCCGGGCCGGACACCGACTGGATCGCCACCACCGCCAGCGAGGACGACCGCGGGCACGGACGCGTCGAACGCCGCAGCATCCGCGTCGCCCCCGCAGACGACAACCTGTTTCCCGGTGCCGCACAGGCGTTCCGGCTGCGCCGCGATGTCGGTTGTCTGGACGGGGCCTGGACCGGCAAGGAGATCGTGTACGGGATCACCAGCATGCCCGCCGATCTGGCCGGCCCCGCCCACCTGAACCACTATGAGAGACGGCACTGGCACGTGGAAAACCGGCTGCACTGGGTGCGCGACACTACGTGGTCCGAGGACGGCTCCCAGCTGCGCACCGGCACCGCACCCCGAGCCCTGGCGACCTTCCGCAACCTTGCCGTCAGCGCGTTCCGGCTCGCCGGACGCGCCAACATCGCCCACGCCCGCCGCGACCTCCACGACCGTAACGACGCTTTCAACGCCTTGCATATCTGACCAGAAGATCATCACCAACCGGACAGATCACAACAACGCCGGGGCCCTGAGCATGACGCCCAGCCCTGCGGCGATCTGTTCGTCGGCGGATGCCGCGGTGTGCTGGTAGATCAGGGCGGCTCGCGGGGTGCTGTGTCCGCCGCGGTCCATGATGTTGCGGACGGTTGCCCCGGGCACCGATGCGGCCAACGTCAAGCCGGTGTGCCGCAGGCCGTGCCACGTGAGGTGTTCGGCGCCGGGCACCTTGGCCCGCGCGAGCGCGAGGGCGTGGGAGCGGTGCTGGGTGCGGATCGGTTTGCCGGTGTGGGTCGTGAACAGCAGCGTGTCCGGTTGGTTGGCAAGGGTCGTGGCATGCTCGGCGAGGAGTCGACCGACCTGCTCGGGGACGGCCACTTCTCGCACGCCGGCGCCGGTCTTGGGTGGGCCGAAGCTCACGGGTGTTCCGGGCAGCTCGACGAGCGCCCGCTCTATGCGTACGCGACTGACGACGCCGGGTTGTCCATGGACAAGGTGCCGGACCGCCAGGGCGAAGGTCTCCCGACCCCGCAGACCGGCGACAGCCGTTAGCAGGGCCGCCAGGCCGTACGGGGCGGGCAGGGCCTGGACCACCTGGAGCAGCACGTCGACCGCCACGATCGGCGCCGGCCGCGGTGCGCCACCCCGGCGCCGGCGCGGCCTGGTCCCGGGCCGCATCCGGACCGGGTGCTCGGTCAGGTACCCGTCCTCGACCGCGGCCGTACACACCGACGACAGCGCCGTCCGCGCCAGCTCGAACTGGCGGTCACCGCTGCCGAGACCGCCTGGGCTCACGGCCTCGGTGGGGGAGCCGGCCTCCTGCCAGGCCTGCAGTACCGCCGCGGGCAGCCGTCCTGTCCCGGGAACCGTCAACCCGACCGATCGGGCCCAGGCCCGGGCCGGGTGCCCGCGCCGGCGGGAGGCCGCCGCCCCGTTCATCTCCTCGCCGTGCCGCGTCGCGCTGGCCCTCGATCTGGCACGGGCGGCCAGTTCCCAGGCCATCACCGTCTCCCGGGTCAGCCGCCCGACCGGCACCCGCCCCAGCTCGACGCCGCCGACGTCCTGCAGAACGAGCCGGTCGAACATCCGCCGGTACAACGCGACCGTGCGCGGGCTCAGGTCCTCGGCCAACTCGGCCCGCTGCAGCCACGCCGCGACATAGTCCGCCAGCAGGGGCGAGTCCGCCGGGGTCGGCGCCCGCCACGTCCCGCCGAGGATCGAGGCCCGGATCCGGACCCGGGCGTCGTCCGCCTCGGCCCGGGTGGGGTACCGGCCGCCGTCGCGGCGCCTGCCGTCCGGGCCCCGGTAGCGCAGCCGCCACGTGCCGTCCTCGGTCCGGGTGATCGAGCCCCACTCGTCCCGGTTGACCTTGCGCCGGCGTGGCCTGGCCATCGCGCACACCTCCTATAAGAGAAGTGCGCCGAAACAGGCCCCAAGACTGCGCCTGCGACGCGATCCGACCCCGTCCAGGGCCGGTACGTTGGGACCGATAGGGACCGGATGGACACGTTTCCGGCCCTCGTCGCCACCCCCAGATGATCACAACAGGCCGCTGACCACCTGCAGTGATGCACGGAGCGGGTGACGGGATCCGTCGCTTCGGTCCAGCGCTCGTGCCTCGCGCTGACCTGCGCTCCTCCCGATTCCCGACTCGCCTGATGTCGTGACAACGGGCCGCCCCGGTGAAGCGTTGGGGCGGGCCCTTCGTCACGAGAGCGGGTGACGGGAATCGAACCCGCATGACCAGCTTGGAAGGCTGGAGCTCTGCCATTGAGCTACACCCGCATGCGTCACCGGATGGACCCGGCGTCGCGCTGACAGGGTACCCGCTGGCCACCGGCCTCTCGGTGCTCGCCGATCGTGGCTCGACCCAGATGGACTGTCGACTTCGGCCCCGCTGACGCTGCCGAAGTCCACACCGCTCACGCCGCCGCAGATAGGACTCGGCGATCTCGGACAGGGGGCCAGTCGCCGACGAGTACGCGTACCCTGGGCCGGTGCCCGCAGGGCGGGCCACGGGGTATGGCGCAGCTTGGTAGCGCGTCCGCTTTGGGAGCGGAAGGCCGCCGGTTCAAGTCCGGCTACCCCGACCCGTCGTCCCCGGCCACCAGCCGGCCGCCCCCGCGCACCGATGCGGAAGCACGGCGTGGTCCCGGCTACGATGACGGTTTCGTGCCGTGCGCAGCGCCTTCGGTGCGCGCGCCTCGAGCCCGCCACGTCCCTGAACCCGTCCCTGCAGGAGACCCGCAGTGAAGAGCGCCGTCGAGACCCTCAACCCGACCCGGGTCAAGCTGACCATCGAGGTCCCCTACGAGGAGCTCGCGCCCAGCGTCGACGCCGCCTACAAGACCATCTCCTCCCAGGTGAACATCCCGGGCTTCCGCAAGGGCAAGGTGCCGCCGAGGATCATCGACCAACGCCTCGGCCGTGGCGCCGTCCTGGAGGAGGCGGTGAACAACGCCCTGCCCGGCTTCTATGCCAAGGCCATGGAGGAGAGCGACGTCCGCCCGATGGGCCGTCCCGAGGTCGAAGTGACCGACGTCCCCGAGGGCGCCGGCGGCGACCTGAGGTTCACCGTCGAGGTCGACGTCCGGCCCGAGATCACCCTGCCCGATCTGGCCGAGCTCGAAGTGAGCGTCGACACCGTCGAGGTCACCGAGGAGGACATCGAGGAGCGCGTCACGGCGCTGCGCGAGCGGTTCGGCACCCTGCTGCCGGTCGAGCGGCCGGCCGGCGACGGCGACTACGTCAGCCTCGACCTGTCTGCGATGGTCGGCGAGACCGAGGTCGACGCGGTGAAGGGGGTCAGCTACGAGGTCGGTAGCGCCACCATGCTCGAGGGCATGGACGAGGCCCTCACCGACCTGTCCGCCGGGGAGACCACCACGTTCGACGCGCCGCTGGCCGGCGGGGACTTCGCCGGGCAGGAGGCTCACGTCACAATCACCCTGCAGGCAGTCAAGGAGCGGCAGCTGCCTGAGCTGGATGACGACTTCGCCCAGCTCGCCTCCGAGTTCGACACCCTGGAGGAGCTGCGCGAGAGCCTGCGCGGCGACGTGGAGAAGCACAAGCGGCTCGAGCAGGCCATGCAGGCGCGCGAGCATCTGGTGGAGACCCTGCTGGAGCAGCTCGACATCCCGGTTCCCGATGCGGTCGTCGCCGAGGAGGTGCACCGGCACCTGGAGAACGAGGACCGGCTCGAGGACGACGAGCACCGCGCCGAGGTCGACGAGGAGGCGCGCACTGGGCTGCGGGCCCAGCTGCTGCTGGATGCCCTCGCCGAGTCCCAGCAGGTCTCGGTCGGGCAGCGTGAACTCGTCGACTACCTGGTCGGTACCGCCCAGCAGTACGGAATGGACCCGAACCAGTTCGTCTCGGCCGTCAACGAGGCGAACCAGATGCATGCCATGGTCGCCGAGGTGAGCCGGCGTAAGGCCCTGGCTACCGCGATCACCGAGGTGACCGTCAAGGACGGCTCGGGCAACGTGGTGGACATCGAGGCGTTCCTGTCCGAGCTGGCCGCCGAGGAGCAGGCGGCACAGGCCGAGGCGGCACAGGCCGAGGCGGCGCAGGCGCAGGACCTCGGGGATGACGTGGACGACGACCTCGTGGATGCCCTCGACGTCGAGGACGAGGACGACGAGCCCTCGGACCCGGCCGTCGCCTCCAGTCCCGCCCCGGCGCCCGCCACGTCCCCGGCGGCGACCGACCCCAGTGCGGTGAGTGTCAGCGCCGTCGGCGGCTTCGTCCCCGACGAGTCCAGGTCCTGACCGCGGCCGCGGGCCGCGCCCGTCGCCCGGTTCCGGTCCCGCAGGCCCAGCGGGGGCCGGTCACGTGCCCGCCCCCCACTGGTGCGCCGTGAGCGAACACGGGTCGCGACGGGAGCATCGCCTGCCGTTGCTGGCGTTACTGTCGGCATCAACCTGGATGCACAGACCACTGGAAGTGGGAGAGCGACGTGAGCGACCTGATCGTGCCGGGCACCGCCCGTGGCCCGCAGCCAGGCATGGGCCTGGACGAGCACATCTACAACCGGCTGCTCAAGGACCGGATCATCTTCCTCGGCTCCGAGGTCCGTGACGAGAACGCGAACGCCATCTGCGCGCAGATGCTGCTGCTCACCGCCGAGGACCCGGTCAAGGACATCTACCTCTACATCAACTCCCCGGGCGGCTCGGTCACGGCGGGCATGGCGATCTACGACACCATGCAGTTCGTTCCGAACGACGTCGCCACCGTGGCGATGGGCCTGGCCGCCTCGATGGGTCAGTTCCTGCTCTCCTCCGGCGCCAAGGGCAAGCGGTACGCCCTGCCGCACGCCCGGGTGATGATGCACCAGCCGCTGGGCGGCATCGGTGGGACCGCGAGCGACATCAAGATTCAGGCCGAGCTCATCCTGCACATGAAGAAGCAGATGGCCGAGCTGATCGCCGAGCAGACCGGTCAGCCCGTCGAGGCG
Source organism: uncultured Actinomycetota bacterium (assembly GCA_963724535.1). Lineage (GTDB taxonomy): Bacteria > Actinomycetota > Actinomycetes > Actinomycetales > Kineosporiaceae > JADJPO01. The sequence goes on along the minus strand of CAVRVD010000013.1, from coordinate 507,343 downwards.
ATCGAGCGCGACTCCGACCGCGACCGCTGGTTCACCGCCGAGCAGGCCCTGGAGTACGGCCTGGTCGACCACGTCGTCCGCTCGGCCGGCCAGGTCAGCGGCGGCGGCGGCACCAGCGGCTGACCTCGTCCCCCATGTCGACCCCGGCCGGCTGAGCCGCCTGAACCACACGAGGAGCCCCGCCATGAACCCCATGGGCATGAACCCGACGGGCCGCTACATCGTCCCGCAGTTCGAGGAGCGCACCGCCTACGGCTACAAGCGTCAGGACCCCTACAACAAGCTCTTCGAGGACCGGATCATCTTCCTCGGCGCTCCCGTCGACGACACCTCGGCGGACGACGTCATGGCCCAGCTGATCGTGCTTGAGTCGGCCGACCCGGACCGCGACATCATGATGTACATCAACTCCCCGGGCGGCTCGTTCACCGCGCTGACCGCCATCTACGACACGATGCAGTACATCAAGCCGGACATCCAGACCACCTGCCTGGGGCAGGCTGCCTCGGCAGCGGCGGTGCTGCTGGCCGCGGGCACCAAGGGCAAGCGGCTGGCCCTGCCCAACGCCCGCGTGCTCATCCACCAGCCGGCACTGCTGGGCGGCGACTACGGCCAGGCCAGCGACATCGAGATCCAGGCCAACGAGGTGCTGCGGATGCGGCAGTGGCTCGAGGAGACACTGTCCCGCCACTCCAGCCGCAGCGTCGAGCAGGTGCGATCCGACATCGAGCGGGACAAGATCCTCACCGCAGAGCAAGCCGTCGAGTACGGCTTGGTCGACCAGGTGCTGGGCAGCCGCAAGACCAGTGCTCCCGCGTACGGGGACTCCTGACACGCCCTACGTCAGGGGCTGATTTCCGCTGACATCGGGGCGGTGGTGGCGTTCAATGGGAGCATCCGGCCAATGATTAGTGACAGGGTAGTCGAGCTGGCTTGGGGAAGGACACCTAGTGGCACGCATCGGTGACGGTGGCGACCTGTTGAAGTGCTCTTTCTGCGGGAAGAGCCAGAAGCAGGTGAAGAAGCTGATCGCCGGCCCTGGGGTCTACATCTGCGACGAGTGCATCGATTTGTGCAACGAGATCATCGAGGAGGAGCTGGCCGAGGCCAACGAGCTGGGCCTGGTCGAGCTGCCCAAGCCGAAGGAGATCTTCGAGTTCCTGCAGCAGTACGTCGTGGGTCAGGAGGCTGCGAAGAAGTCGCTCGCGGTCGCCGTCTACAACCACTACAAGCGGATCCAGGCCGGGGAGCCGTCCCGCCGGGGCGAGGACTCGATCGAGATCGCCAAGTCGAACATCCTGCTCATCGGGCCCACCGGGTGCGGCAAGACCTACCTCGCCCAGACCCTGGCAAAGATGCTCAACGTGCCCTTCGCGATCGCCGACGCAACTGCCCTGACCGAGGCCGGGTACGTCGGGGAGGACGTTGAGAACATCCTGCTCAAGCTGATCCAGGCTGCCGACTACGACGTCAAGAAGGCCGAGACCGGGATCATCTACATCGACGAGGTAGACAAGATCGCCCGCAAGAGCGAGAACCCCTCGATCACCCGGGACGTCTCCGGTGAGGGCGTTCAGCAGGCCCTGCTGAAGATCCTCGAGGGGACGACGGCCAGCGTCCCGCCGCAGGGTGGGCGTAAGCATCCCCACCAGGAGTTCATCCAGATCGACACCACGAACGTGCTCTTCATCGTGGGGGGTGCCTTCGCCGGGCTGGACCAGATCATCTCCTCCCGCGTGGGCAAGCGGGGGATCGGCTTCGGAGCCACCCTGCACAGCCAGCGCGAGGAGGCCGACACGTTCTCCGAGGTGATGCCCGAGGACCTGCTCAAGTTCGGGCTGATCCCGGAGTTCATCGGCCGTCTCCCAGTGATCACCACGGTCACCAACCTGGACCGCGACGCACTGGTCTCCATCCTCACCGAGCCCAAGAACGCCCTGGTCAAGCAGTACCAGCGGATGTTCGAGATCGACGGGGTCGAACTCGAGTTCACCGACGACGCCCTGGAGGCCGTCGCCGACCAGGCGATCCTGCGTGGCACCGGTGCACGGGGGCTGCGGGCAATCATGGAAGAGGTGCTGCTCGCGGTGATGTTCGACGTCCCGAGCCGGGACGACGTGGCCCGGGTCGTGGTCAGCCGCGAGGTCGTCCTAGAGAACGTCAACCCCACTCTGGTCCCGCGAGAGGCCCCCGCCCGCAAGACCCGGACGCCGCGGGAGAAGTCCGCTTGAGCCTGCGTGCCATCGTCACCGGCGCGAGCAGCGGAATCGGTGCCGCGACGGTCGAGGCCCTGCGGGGTGAGGGCTGGTCGGTGCTGGCGGTGGCACGTCGCGCCGACCGCCTCGAGCAGCTGGCGGAGCGTGCCGGCTGCGAGACCTGCGTCGCCGACATCACCCAACCGGACGACGTCGCCCGGATCGTCGAGGCGGCCGGGCCCGTGTGCCACGCCCTGGTCAACAACGCCGGCGGGGCGATCGGCTTCGAGAGTGTCGAGGACGGCGACCCGGCCGACTGGCGCGCCATGTTCGAGGTCAACACGATCGGCACTCTTCAGGTGACCCAGGCCGTGCTGCCCGCGCTGCGGGCAGGGGGGCGGGGTGACCTGCTGTTCATGACCTCAACCGCTGCATTGATCACGTACCAGGGCGGAGCCGGCTACTCCGCTGCGAAACACGCGGAAGGGGCTCTGGCTCGCACCCTGCGCCTGGAGCTGGTGGGTGAGCCCATCCGGGTGATCGAGATCGCCCCGGGGATGGTCAAGACCGAGGAGTTCACCATCAAGCGCAGCCGGGGGGACGCCGCGAAGGCTGAGTCGATCTACGCCGGGGTGCGTGAACCGCTGACCGCTCAGGACGTCGCGGAGTGCGTGCGGTGGGCGCTCACGCTGCCGCACCACATCAACATCGACCAGCTTGTGGTCCGGCCGCGGGCCCAGGCGGCCCAGCACCTGGTGGCTCGCGAGCCGGCACAGCCTTCCGTTGCTGAGGGACGTCCCTTGCCTGGGTCGGGAGCGGCCCGAGGGTGATACCCGAGTGGTCAGCCGCTGTGACCTCGGCCAAACACTCGGCCAGCCAGGGTTTGAGGACGTCTCGAGATGTGTGGAACAGGGTAATCATCATGATTTGGACTTGGGGCCGCGGCGACGACATTCCTGTTTGCGTCGGAGCTATCGATGCCAGCAAGATGATCATCTGAGGGGCTCCGGTGCGGCAACACACCGGGCTACGTGAGAGAGCTGGTTCCCGATGATCATCCAACACGAAGCCGTCGACCGGTCGTCGTGAGACCTCAACAGCCGGGCAGAACACTTCGACCGCCCTGGCACACCAAGACCGCGCCTTGATCGATTGCGGAACGGACCCAGCCGACCGCCTCATTGAGGGCAAGATCCGCACTGGCTGAAGCATGTGTCGACGACCCGACAGCCCCCAACGCAGGGCATTGGCGTCCTCTCGCGACCAGCGCCGGCGACTGCTTGAGAGAGCCGGCATCAGGGGCAGTCGTCAACTCAACGCCTCAGGTTGGAGCCCGAGGCAGCCGATTGCACTAGGACGATCGCAGCTGCCGCTCCACCTGCAGGAGGAGGTCCCGTGGCCAGACCGGGCAGGCTAGCTCGTCTGTTCAGCGCTGTCGGAGTGCTGCTCGGGCTGTGCTATGCCCTCCAGCCCGCCTCGCCCCTGGCGCAGGCCGCCTCCCTTCTGATCGGGATGGGTACCGTGGCTGCTCTGTTGGGCGGCCCGCGACTCAACTCCTCGCCACAGAGAGCCGTATGGAGGTTGCTCGCGGCAGCCTGCTTGATGTTCTTGCTCGGGGTGATCATCAGGCCTTGGGCGGTTGCGCAGTCGGGTCTTCAGGTGCTGGCTGCAGATGTGTTCACGCTGACGGGTTATGCACTCCTCATCGGGGGCTTGACACTCCTGCTGCGCGCAGCAGGTAGCCTGGACCGTAATGCCGTCATCGATGGGTTGATCGTCTCGCTCGGGGCTACGGCGCCAGCAGTGCAATATCTGGCTTTGCCCGCCATGGCGATCACCGGACGACCAGTCGTGGTCTCGTTGTTGGCAGGCCTTTACCCAACAATCGACGTCTTGGTCATGTTTATCATCGTGAACCTGGCGTTTTCGACGGCGGTCCGCCTAGTCAGCTTCCGGCTGCTCGCGCTGGCTGGGGCGCTGCTGCTCACGGGCGATCTCGGCTACGCCATCATCGGAACACGCGGTGAGCTGGTGGGTCCAGCTATCATGGACTTGCCGTTTATGTTTGGGTTCGTTGCTCTCGGGACAGTTGCTCTTCATCCGAGCATGGCGCGTTTTGCATCCATAGTTCCGCAACCGGTCCAACCCTGGTCGCTTCTGCGGCTGAGCCTGATCATCCCGGCCCTGACAGCTCCTTTCGTCGTCCTCCTCGCGACGAGTGAGGCCAGTACCGGTCGGCGTGTGGCAGTGCTTCTGAGTGGCATGCTCAGCGCGGCTCTGGTCGCGCGCGCGGTCACAGCCGTGCGCCGGCTGGCCGAAACCCAGGCAGTACGGTTGCACCAGGCGACGCACGACACGCTCACCGGGCTTCCTAACCGAATGCTCCTCGCTACGACACTTGACGCCCAGCTCGCCAACGCAGGTAGGCGGGAACAGGTATGGCTGCTCTATCTCGATCTGGACGGCTTCAAGCTGGTCAATGACCATTGGGGTCACGAGATAGGTGATCAGATGCTCACACATGTGGCCGACAGGCTTCGGGGCCTAGTCGGTCCAGGAGACATGGTGGCCCGAATAGGTGGAGACGAGTTCGTCGTTCTCGGGACCGGTGATGAGCAACAAGCTCTGAACCTCTCGGAGAGCCTCCACAAGATGCTCGGTGAGCCGATCCGGCTTCTAGATTTCGAACTGGTCACCACCGCCTCGGTCGGGATAGTTCCGCGCTCCGATCAGGAGAGCACGGAGGCCCTCCTGCGGGACGCGGATATGGCTATGTATCGCTCCAAGGAGGCCGGTCGCGACCGTTCGACGCTGTTCCGCCCGGAAATGCGCGACTCGGTTCGCAGGCGGGTCGAGACCGAGTTGGCATTGCGGGTAGCGCTTAAGGGTGACGAGCTGTGGGTGGCATTTCAGCCACTAACGTGCATGGCGGACCAACGCGTCCTCGGTGCCGAGGCGCTCGTTCGCTGGGATCATCCGGTACGGGGTGCGGTAGTGCCACAGGAGTTTATTTCGGTGGCGGAAGAGACCGGCTTGATCAACGAGCTCGGAGAGTGGGTCCTCAGCCAGTCGCTTCATCAGTTGGCGCTGTGGCGATCGGCTGGCCGCGTCGATGACGAGTTCTCGATGTCGGTCAACGTATCAGCTCGGCAGTTGGCGGGCGATGGCTTGATCACTTTCGTCGAACGCGAGCTACGTCGGCTTGCTATTCCCGCGTCCTGTCTGACAATCGAGCTCACCGAATCGGCGTTGATGGTCGATGCTGATCGAGCCAGGACTATGTTGCAGAATCTACGGGACATTGGCGTGCAAATAGCTGTGGATGACTTCGGTACTGGGTATTCCTCCCTCAGCTATCTGAGCAAGCTCCCCGTTACCGGGGTCAAGATCGACAGATCATTCGTTCGCGACCTCGGCGTGCGCCGGAGTGACGAGATTATTGCCAAGGCGATCGTGGCCATGGCCCACGCACTTGGACTCGTGGTCACCGCGGAGGGTGTGGAGACCGTCGAACAGTACAAGTTGCTGCGCGAGATAGGTGCCGGTCGGGGTCAAGGGTGGCTATGGGGCAAAGCCGTCTGCGGTATTGAGTTCGGCGCGACCTACCTCGGGTGGCATCCGACCGCTACATCGCAGGGATCTCGTATGCCCAGTACACTTGGGCGTCGAGACGTTTCTGCTCGACTCCCGGGTTGAACTGGCGGCCGACTCTAGTGATCTCGGCTGGCAGGCCGAATGACCGCTCGTTGTAGTCGCAGATGTCAAGGGCGAACACACCCCCCAGCCGCCCCCCAACGTCACAGACGTGCTCGATTAGAGTGGCCATCACTCCGGTGCCCTGGTACTCCGGTGCCACGGCAACGAAGCTTACGTACCAAACTCGGCCGTCTTGGTATTGTTCGGGCCAGCGCTTGCGATAGAAGTCGGCAGACACCAAAGACACTGCATCGAGCTGGTTGGTCATGAGGCTTAGGCAGGCGGGACGCAGGTCGTAAGTGCGGTCGCGGACGACGATCTTGTCGATCCGTTCGTCGCTCATCTGCTCATCGAACTCCGCACGGGACATGATGTGTCTTTGAGCGGCCCGCGTGCGCAAGGAGTCGAAGGCTCTGCGATATAGCGACCAGAGCTCTTCCGTCGTCTCGCCTGTCAGGGACAACGAAACCGTCATCTCCCACTTGTTGTCGAGACTTGAGGCAAGGCGGGGCGCGGACGCTGGCGCCAGCGAGTGAGTCGACTCTGTCACGACTGGAGACTCACACACACAGGCGCACGATTACAAACAGCGCTGGAAATGGCGAAGAGTGACTGACTCGCGGGCTTGTGTCTGGATTCCGGTGTAAATGAGCGTCGGTTCCGGCTGCTTCAACCTGAATCTTTCACGGGGGTGACAGGGGCGGCTCCTTGGTCGGCGGGCCCGGCTTTTTGATCATGGGTTCCGTTCGGTGAGCAGGGTCGGGGACCGACGCTCGTGTCGGTAGCACCGGGTTCCACTGCCCGGGGGGCTGCGTTCCTGGTTGTCGGGGGTCGGGGTCGGGGTCAGATCGGGATCGGCAGGCTCTTGATCGTCTGCCAGGCTGTAGTGAGGTCAGGGGTCCAGGGCCAGTTGGCAGGCAGGTGCAGCCAGGTCTTGCGTTGGCCTCGGGTGATCCGGCTGGGGGCCTCGAAGATCCGGAACCTCAGTGCCTTGACGGAGGCCCTGCGTAGGTCGCCGTCGGCAGGGCGAGATGACGGAAGGCGGCTCGCCTACCTGACCACCGACCTGCTCCAACGCGGCCACCACCCCAGCGTCCAAGCCCTCGAAGCCCTCGGACTGATGTAACGAATCAAAGGCGAGGGACTACGAGGAACTGGATGGCCTCGGCTTGAGGATGGCATACGTCAGCAGTTGGGTCCCAGCCGGGGGACCTCCTCCAAGGCCCCCGGTAGTAGGCGGTCCTCTGCGAACAGGGCATCGATCCTGGGGTGGATGGGCGGGTCTCGAAGCGAAAACCAACGCCCGTCCCGGTTCCACCGCCCGCCGGATGCCACCAACTCGCGGGTGGCTAGCGGGCAGCCACGATGCAGGAGGCCCACGATCCGTAATATGGCCGCATGCCGGAGACCGCCCCCGGGCCTACGCCCTCCGCCACCGACCTCCCGCCGACCTACACCCCGGCCGAGGTAGAGGGGGCGCTGTACCAGCGCTGGGAGGCCAAGGGGTACTTCACCCCGACCGGCACCGGGCCGGCCGAGCCCTACTGCATCGTCATCCCGCCGCCCAACGTGACCGGCAGCCTGCACATCGGGCACGCCTTCCAGCACACCCTGATGGACGCGCTCACCCGACGCCGGAGGATGCAGGGCTTCGACGCCCTCTGGCTGCCCGGCATGGACCACGCCGGCATCGCCACCCAGACCGTGGTCGAGCGCCAGCTCGCCGAGACCGAGGGCAAGAGCAAGCACGACTACAGCCGCGAGGCGTTCGTCGAGAGGGTCTGGGCCTGGAAGGCGGAGTACGGCGGCAAGATCCTCGGTCAGATGCGTCGCCTCGGCGACGGCGTGGACTGGACCAGGGAGCGGTTCACCATGGACGACGGGCTGTCCCGCGCCGTCCAGACCATCTTCAAGCGCCTGCACGATGACGGCCTGATCTACCGCGCCGAGCGCATCATCAACTGGTGCCCGCGCTGTCAGACCGCACTGTCGGACATCGAGGTCGAGCACAGCGAGGACGAGGGCGAACTGGTCAGCATCCGCTACGGGGACGGCGAGAACACCCTGGTTGTGGCGACGACCCGGGCCGAGACGATGCTCGGCGACACCGCTGTCGCCGTCCACCCCGACGATGAGCGCTACCGGCATCTGGTCGGCACGACACTCGCCCTGCCGCTGACCGGCCGGCGGATCCCGGTCGTGGCCGACGAGCACGTCGACCCGGAGTTCGGCACCGGGGCGGTGAAGGTGACGCCCGCCCACGACCCCAACGACTTCGAGATCGGTCACCGACACGGCCTGGCCTCGATCACGATGCTCGACGAGCGTGCCGTCGTCACCGTGCCTGGCCCGTTCGAGGGCATGGACCGGTTCGAGGCCCGACCGGCTGTGGTGGCCGCGCTGCGGGAGGAGGGCCGGATCGTCGCCGAGAAGCGACCCTACCTGCATGCGGTCGGCCACTGTCAGCGCTGCAACACCGTCGTCGAGCCCCGGCTGTCGATGCAGTGGTTCGTCAAGGTCGAGCCGTTGGCACGGGCCGCCGGGGACGCGGTGCGGGACGGACGCGTCGCCATCCACCCGAAGACCATGGAGCCGCGCTACTTCGACTGGGTCGACAACATGCACGACTGGTGCATTTCGCGCCAGCTCTGGTGGGGTCACCGGATCCCGGTCTACTACCCGCCGGCGGGCACGATCGCCGAGCCGGTCTGCCTCGGTCCGGACGAGGAGCCGCCCGCCGGCTGGGTCCAGGACCCGGACGTGCTAGACACCTGGTTCTCCTCGGCGCTGTGGCCGTTCTCGACGCTTGGCTGGCCCGACGACACCGAGGACCTGCGGCGCTACTACCCGACGGACGTGCTGCTCACCGGCTACGACATCATCTTCTTCTGGGTCGCCCGGATGATGATGTTCGGCCTGTACGCGATGGACGGCGTGCAGCCGTTCCGGACCGTGGCCCTCACCGGGCTGGTGCGCGACCAGCACGGCCGCAAGATGAGCAAGTCTCGCGGCAACACCGTGGACCCCTTGGAGTGGATCGACGCCTACGGGGCCGACGCGCTGCGGTTCACCCTGGCCCGCGGTGCCAACCCGGGCACCGACGTGCCGATCGGCGAGGAATGGGTCGCCGGCAGCCGCAACTTCGCCACCAAGCTGTGGAACGCAACCCGGTTCGCTCTGCTCAACGGGGCCGCGGTGAACGGGCCGATGCCGGACGGCGAGGAGCAGTCGGTGGTGGACCGGTGGATCCTGTCGCGGCTGGCGGCCGTCACCGCCCAGGTGGACGCCGGCTACGAGGACTTCCAGTTCGCCAAGCTCAGCGACGCGTTGTTCCACTTCGTCTGGGACGAGGTCTGCGACTGGTACCTGGAGCTGTCCAAGCTGCCGCTGAAGTCCGAGGGCCCCCAGGCCGAGCGCACGCGCCGGGTGCTCGGCGAGGTGCTGGACGTCGTCCTGCGGCTGCTTCACCCGGTCACCCCGTTCGTCACCGAGGCGCTGTGGACCGAGCTCACCCGCGGCAGTGACCGACCGGACACGACCGACTCGCTCATGGTCGCCGCCTGGCCGGAACCGGCGACCGAGCGGCTCGACCCCGCCGCGGAGACCGAGGTCGCCGCCCTGCAGGCGCTGGTCACCGAGGTCCGCCGATTCCGCGCCGACCAGGGCCTGGCGCCCGGAAGACGGGTGCCGGCGCGGCTCACCGGCCTGCGGGCGTCCCTGGCCACGCACGAGGCGGAGGTCAGGGCCCTGGCCGGGCTGGATCAGCCGGGCGAGGACTTCACCGCGTCCTCGACGCTGACCGCGGGCTCGGTGCAGGTGGCGCTCGACCTGCGTGGCGCGATCGACGTCGCCGCGGAGCGGCGCCGGTTGGAGCGGGACCTGACCGCCGCCCGCAGGGACCTGGAGGCATCTCGCGCCAAGCTGGCCAACGAGCAGTTCCTGGCCAAGGCGCCCGAGCACGTGGTGGCCGCGATCCGGGACCGGGCCGATCGCGGCGTGGCGGACGTGGCCCGGATCGAGATGTCCCTGGCGGGTCTGCCGACCGGCTGACCGAGGTCAGGGTCTGTGGTCCAGGCCGCGTTGCTCCTCCTCGTCGCTGCGGGCGTCCAGACGTCGTCGCCGGAGTAGGACCAGGCCGGCTCCGGCGGCCCCGAAGCAGGCCGCGGCGCCGACCAGCGGGACGAGGGCGATGCCGGTCCCCGTTCGAGGTGTATCGGTCACCTCAATCACCCCCGTTGCCGCCGCGGCGGTGCCGCTCGAGGGCAGGACGACGTGCGTGCTGGCCACCGGGCTCGCTGCCGAGCGCGTCGCCATGGCGGCGGGCGATGGGGCCGAGACCGGCCGGGCGGTGGTCGTGGTGACCGGCCGTGTCGACGGGCTCGTCCGGGGCGTGGGCTTGGGCGTGACGGTGGGCTTGGGCGTGACGGTGGGCTTGGGCGTGACGGTCGGCTTCGGGGTCGGCTTCGGGGTCGGCTTGGGGGCGGGGGCCGCGACCTTGATCCGGCTCGCAGCCTCGTTGTTGCCGGGGATGCGTTCTGTGCCGCCGGCTGCAGCCACCTGGCCGTAGCCGCCGACCAGCACGCCACCCGGCACGAGGGTCTTGGGCACCGTTACGGTCAGCCTGGCCGTGCCGGAGGCCCCGACTGCCACCGGCCCGAGGGTGCGTACCGCGGCCCTCCCGACGAGCTTCCAGCCGGCCGGCAGGGCAACGGCCAGCCGGGCACCGGTCGGCGGGGCATAGGTGACACTCACTCCGGGGGCTGCGGACGGGCCGGCGTTGCGCCAGGTCACCGTGACCGCACCGCTGCCCCCCGGAGCGACCTGGACGGTGGGTGTGACCTGGACCGAGAGATCATGTCGGCTGGCGACGGCGGCCGTGGCGGTGGCGGCCTGGGCCAGCAGCATGACTACAGAAAGCAATAAAACTATCGCTGTATGTAGCCATCGGGTCGCACCATCACCCGCAGGCGGGGCTGCCAGCAGCGCAGCGTGTGCACGGACCACCGAGTCAGGGTACGTGCGCGACGGTGCGAAATCGTGGAGGACGTGGCGCGCGGTCCGTCTCGGGCGGAGCCGAGGTGCCGGTCAGGCCACTGATAGCGGCTAAACTGGCTCGCACAGGCGTCGACCCGGCCATCACCGGCGAGCCTCCGGAAGAACGGGACCGCGCCGGCTGGGCGTCGACCTCAGTAGAACCGGACGGGACCGGCCCGTTACAGCCGATGAGGAGGGGCCGCCCTCGGGTCGCGCAGTCCGTGCCAACGGACGAGGCGGTCCGGGACGGCAAGCGAGGTGGTACCGCGGTGCCCCGGGCCGTCCGGAGCATCGTCCTCGTGGCACGAGCGGCAGCCACCGCGCAACCCGAGGCCCGAGGAGCACCGTGACCTACCCCAAGGCGTCCGCCGTAAGGATCTCCGGCGTCGGCACGTCCGGCGCCGGCCCGGCCGTTGAGGCCAACCCGCGGCTGCCGGATATCGAGGAGCGCACCCAGCGCTACTGGGACGACGACCACACCTTCGAGGCGAGCGTCGAGGCGCGCAGCGCCGACTCGCCCGACGGCACCCGCGGCGGCAACGAGTTCGTCTTCTACGACGGTCCGCCGTTCGCCAACGGCCTGCCGCACTACGGCCACCTGCTCACCGGCTACGTCAAGGACGTCGTCCCGCGCTACCAGACCATGCGCGGCCGGCGGGTGGAGCGGCGCTTCGGCTGGGACTGCCACGGCCTACCCGCCGAGGTCGAGGCGGAGAAGCAGCTCGGCATCTCGCACAAGGCAGAGATCGAGCAGATGGGCATCGCCACCTTCAACGACGCCTGCCGCTCCTCGGTGCTGGCCTACACCAAGGATTGGGAGGACTACGTCCACCGCCAGGCCCGGTGGGTCGACTTCGTCAACGACTACAAGACGCTCGACCTGGACTACATGGAGAGCGTGATGTGGGCCTTCAAGGCCCTATGGGACTCCGGCCTTGTCTACGAGGGCTTCCGGGTGCTCGCCTACTGCTGGCGCTGCGAGACCCCGCTGTCCAACACCGAGACCCGGATGGACGACGTCTATCGCCAGCGCCAGGATCCGGCGGTCACTGTCTCGCTGCCGCTGACCAGCGGACCCGCGGCCGGCGCCGAGGCCCTGATCTGGACGACGACGCCGTGGACCCTGCCGAGCAACCTTGCCATGGCGGTGCACCCCGACCTGGACTACGCCGTCGTCGAGCCCGAGGCGACCAGCCCGATGGCCGGACGACGGGTGCTGCTGGCCACCACCCGGATCGGCCACTTCGCCCGCGAGCTCGGCGACGCCCGGGTGGTGGTGACCCTCACCGGAGCCGACCTGGTCGGCAGCAGCTACACCCCGCCGTTCGGGTACTTCGCCGGTCGACGCAACGCGCATCAGGTCCTGCCCGCCGACTACGTGAGCACCGACGAGGGCACCGGGATCGTCCACATCGCGCCGGCGTTCGGTGAGGAGGACAAGGTCACCACCGACGCCGCGGACATCGATCCGGTGATCCCGGTGGACGGCCAGGGCCGGTTCACCGTCGAGGTGAGCGACTACGCCGGCATGCAGGTCTTCGACGCCAACCCCCAGATCGTCGCCGACCTCAAGACGGCCGGCTCGCTGATTCGGCACGAGACCTACGAGCACCCCTACCCGCACTGCTGGCGCTGCGACAACCCGCTGATCTACCGCGCCGTGTCGAGCTGGTTCGTCAAGGTCACCGCCTTCAGGGACCGGATGGTCGAGCTGAACCAGCAGATCCACTGGGTGCCTGAGCACATCAGGGACGGCTCGTTCGGCAAGTGGCTGGAGAACGCCCGGGACTGGTCGATCAGCCGCAGTCGCTACTGGGGCTCGCCGATCCCGGTCTGGGTCAGCGACGACCCGGCCTACCCGCGCATCGATGTATACGGTTCGCGGGCCGAGCTCGAGCGGGACTTCGGCGTGGTCGTCACCGACCTGCACCGGCCGATGATCGACGAACTGACCCGGCCCAACCCCGACGACCCGCGTCCGGCGGGCCAGCGGTCCACGATGCGCCGGGTCCCGGAGGTGCTGGACTGTTGGTTCGAGTCAGGCTCGATGCCATTCGCCCAGGTGCACTACCCCTTCGAGAACACCGAGTGGTTCGAGAACCACTACCCGGGTGACTTCATCGTCGAGTACATCGGCCAGACCCGTGGCTGGTTCTACACCATGCACGTACTGGCCACGGCGCTGTTCGACCGGCCGGCCTTCTCCACCTGCGTCAGCCACGGGATCCTGCTCGGGGACGACGGGCGCAAGATGAGCAAGAGCCTGCGCAACTACCCGGACGTGCGAGCGGTCTTCGACCGCGACGGGTCCGATGCGATGCGGTGGTTCCTGATGTCCTCGCCGGTGCTGCGTGGTGGCAACCTCATGGTCACCGACCGCGGCATCCGCGACGGCGTGCGCCAGGTGCTGCTGCCGTTGTGGAACGTCTGGTACTTCTTCGCCCTCTACGCGAACACGTGCGGCCAGACGGGGTACGAGGCGTCGTGGCGCGCCGACTCGGCCGACGTGCTGGACCGGTACCTGCTGGCCAAGACCGCAGACCTGGCCGCCACGATGACCGCACAGATGGATGCCTACGACATCGCCGGCGCCTGCCAGAGCCTGCGCGACCACCTCGACGTGTTGACCAACTGGTACGTGCGGCGCTCCCGGGAGCGGTTCTGGGCGACCGGTGGGGCGACGGCGGACACTCGGGACGCCTTCGACACGCTCTACACGGCCTTGGAGGTGCTGACCCGGCTCGCGGCGCCGCTGCTGCCCCTGGTCACCGAGGAGATCTGGCGCGGGCTCACCGGTGGTCGCAGCGTGCATCTGAGCGACTGGCCGGTGGACGCCGAGGACAGCTGTCCCTTGCCGACCGACGCCGACCTGGTCGCTGCCATGGACTCCGCCCGCGCCGTCGCCTCCGCCGCCCTCGGGCTGCGCAAGGCCGCCGGGCTGCGGGTCCGGCTGCCGCTGCCGAAGCTGACCGTGGTCAGCCCGGACCCGGCTGCCCTGCAACGATTCACGGCGCTTGTTGCGGACGAGGTGAACGTCGCCGAGGTGGCTCTGGTGCACCTGGACGCCGCCGCCGAACATGAGGTCGGGATCAGCCGGCGGCTCACCGTGAACGCCCGGGCCGCCGGCCCGCGCCTGGGCCGGGAGGTCCAGGACGTGATCCGAGCCAGCAAGAGCGGCGACTGGCAGGAGAGCGACGGCGCCGTGGTCTGCGGCGGGGTGGCGCTGCTCGAGGGTGAGTACACCGTCGAGACCGTGGTCGCCGATGCGGCCGGGACGAGTTCTGCGGTTGCCGTGCTGACCGACGGCGGGTTCGTCGTTCTGGACACCACGGTGACCCCGCAGGCCGAGGCGGAGGGGTTGGCCCGCGACCTGATCCGGCAGGTGCAGGCCGAGCGCCGTGCCGCCGACCTCGCCGTCGGTGACCGGATCCTGCTGCGCCTGGCCTCGGCCGACGCCGCAGTGGTGGACGCCGTCCGGACCCACGAGGGGCTGATCCGCAGCGAGACGCTGGCCGAGGAGCTCACCGTCACCGGGGTCGAGGAACCGTCCACGGTCGGGACCTGGACCGAGCTGCCGGGTGGGCTGCAGGTCGGCGTCCTGGTCGAGGCCCTTGTCGTGAGGGCACGGTGAGCGAGCGGTCGGCGGCCGAGCGGTTCGCCGCGGTCCATCGGGAGATCCTGGCCCGGGCTCCCGAACACGACCTGGTGCCCAGCCTGGACCGGATCGCGGCCGTGGTGCAGCTGCTGGGCGACCCGCAGCACGCCTACCCGGCCGTGCACCTGACTGGCACCAACGGCAAGACCTCCACCACCCGGATGGTCGAGCGGCTGCTGCGCGAGCACGGGCTGCGCACTGGGCGGTTCACCAGCCCGCACCTGGCCGACGTGCGGGAGCGGATCAGCGTGGACGGCGTGCCGCTGTCGGTGGAGCGGTTCGTCGAGGTCCACGACGAGGTGGTGCCGTATCTGGAGCTGGTCGACGCCCGCAGCCTTGCCGGGGGCGGACCTCGGATGACCTACTTCGAGGTGCTGGTGGCGATGGCCTATGCCGCGTTCGCCGACGCCCCCGTCGACGTCGCTGTCGTCGAGGTGGGCATGGGGGGAGTCTGGGACGCGACCAACGTCATCGACGCCCGGGTGGCGGTGGTGATGCCGATCGACGTCGACCACCAGCACTTCCTCGGCGACGACGTCGTCCGCGTCGCCGCCGAGAAGGCCGGCATCGTCAAACCCGGCTCGGTCACCGTGCTCGCCGAGCAGCCCAGCGAGGCCGCGGCGCAGGTGCTGGCCCGCCGGGCCGCCGAGGTCGGATCGACCGTGGTCGGGGAGGGCCGCGACGTCGCCGTCTTGTCCCGGGAGGTCGCCGTGGGCGGCCAGGTGCTGACCCTGCGCGGGCTCGGTGGGGACTACCCGGACGTCTTCATCCCGCTGCACGGATCGCACCAGGCGCAGAACGCATTGTGCGCGCTGGTCGCCGTCGAGGCCTTCCTCGGCGGCGCCGAGCCGGGCGGGCGGCTGGAACCGGACCTGGTCCGCGCTGCCTTCGCCGACGTCGCCTCGCCCGGGCGGCTCGAGGTGGTCCGACGCAGCCCGACCGTTTTGGTCGACGCCGCGCACAACCCGGCCGGGGCCCGGGTTCTCGCGGCGGCGTTGGAGGAGTCGTTCGCCTTCACTCGGCTGGTTGGGCTGGTGGGGGTGCTCGCCGACAAGGACGCGACCGGAATCCTCGAGGCCCTGGAACCGGCCCTCGACGAAGTGGTGGTCACCGCGTCGACGTCGGCGCGGGCCGTCGACCCCGACGACCTAGCCCGGCTGGCCGAGGATGTCTTCGGGGAGGACCGGGTGCACGTCGTCCACCGCCTTGACGACGCCCTCGACCTGGCCGTCACCCGGGCCGAGTCCGGCGGCAGCCCGGCTGCCGCCGTGGTGGCCACCGGGTCGATCACCCTGGCCGCGGACGTCCGGGTGTTGCTACGGGCCGAGCCGGAGGCACCGCCGGCCGAGACTGTCGACCGGGGGGTCCGGCCGCGATGATGCGATCGCCGCGGCGGACCCTGGCCGCGACCATGCTGGTCCTGGAGGCCTTCGCCGTCTTCTTCGGCGCCCTGGTGGCCAGCCGATTGGCGGACGTGCCGTCCGGCCGGGCCCTATCCGTTATGGGAGGGCTTGCCCTGGCCTGCCTGCTCACCGCCGGGCTGCTGCGGTGGCCAGGCGGCTATCTCGCCGGAAGTGTGCTGCAGGCGCTGGTGCTGGCCACCGGCCTGTGGTTGCCCGCGATGTATCTCGTCGGTGCCGCGTTCGCGCTGCTGTGGGTGGTCGCCCTGCGCGTTGGCGGTCGGATCGAACGGGAGCGAGCGCTCCATGCTCCGCCGGGCGGTGGAGATGGTGGTGAGTAGGCCAGCGTCCTCCCACGGTTCGAGTAGCGCGTTGCCGATCCTCAGCCGGCGCGGCCACTGCGTCGCAGACAGCGGGCACCCGCGTTCGATGGCCTCGGCGAGTCGGCAGGTGAGCACCTCCATGCTGGCTCCGGGGCCGTGCGCGACGACGGCGAGCTGGCCCACGCTCCACCGGCCGACCACGTCGGTGCCCCGCACGGCGCCGCGCAGCACGTCGGCGACATGGGTGACCAACGCGTCCGCCGCGACCTCGCCGGAGTCGGCCCGAACGGCGTCCAGGCCGACCACCTCGACCACGGTGCAGCCCACCGCAGCGTGCTCGCGTCGGGCGATCGCCAGTAGCTGGGCGCCGACCAGCATGATGCCGTGCTGGTCGGGCAGCCCGGTCACCGGGTCGAGCACCGCCAGGTCCGCCCGCCGACGCAGCGCTGTCTGCCGTTCGACTGCGGCCAGCCGTTCTCTATGGGTGAACACGGCCAGGACGGCCGAGCCGAGCAGGCCGATCAGGAACATCCCGCGTGCGGTCGGGTCGACCGCGGCCAGCGCCACCCAGCCGAGCAGCACAGCGGCGAGCGCACCGGCGAACCACATCGTGCGCACCAGCAGCCCCCCAGCGGCCACCGCGAGCAGAATCAGCTCGGCGCTGCGGTCCGGGCGTCCCAAGGCCTGGGTGTAGGCGACGGTATCGGCCGACCCGAGTAGGACGCAGGTGGCCAGGACGAAATGGCTCAGGGTCGGACCCATGTCGTGATGGCGCCAGAGCACGGACAGCGCCAGCAGTAGAAGCCCGACCGACCCGGTGGCGACGGACAGCAGCCCGCTGGGCAGCACCGCCTGGGCGGCCGGCACGCCGAGGGCCGTGGTCGCGGCGGCGCTGGACCCGGCGGCGAGACGGCCCAGGGCCAGAGCGGTGAGCGTCGCTCCGAGGGCGGCGGACGCCAGCGGCACCAGTCGCTGCGTGGTGTCCTCGACTGCTGGCTGACCGGACATCGCGAGCGTCATCGGCATCCGGGCCCCACCCGCGCAATGCGCTAAGCGTCACCTCACCCGTTCGGCCGGGTTCGATCACCGGTCTGGATAGGCTGCAAAGGTGATTGAACAGACTTTGGTGCTCATCAAGCCGGACGGTGTGGCGCGGGGGCTGGTCGGCGAGGTGCTCGCTCGCATCGAGGCGAAGGGCTACCGGCTGCTTCGCTGCGACCTTCGCTCGGCCGGTCCCGACCTGCTCGAGCGGCACTACGCCGAGCACCTCGGGAAGCCGTTCTACCCCGACCTGCTCGAGTTCATGTCCTCCGCGCCCGTGCTCTCCCTGGTCGTCGAGGGGGAACGGGTGGTCGAGGGTTTCCGCAGCCTGGCCGGGACCACCGACCCGACCACGGCGGCGCCCGGGACGATTCGTGGTGACCTGGGTCGGGACTGGGGGCAGGGCAGTACCGAGAACATCGTCCACGGCTCGGACGGCGTGGACTCCGCGGCCCGGGAGATCGCCATCTGGTACCCGGGCGGCGTGACAGCCCCGCCATCGCCGGTCCTCGTCGTCCCCGACACCGGCTCCGACCGGTCGTTGGTCCTGGTCAAGCCGGACGGTGTGGCCCGGGGCCTGGTCGGGGAGGTTCTGCGGCGGGTCGAGGCCAAGGGCTACCGGTTCGCGGGGCTCACTCTGCGCGGGACCGACCGGGCCCTGCTCGATGCGCACTACGCCGAGCACGTGGCCAAGCCCTTCTACCCTGAGCTCGTCGAGTTCATGTCCTCCGGGCTGGTCCTTGCCGCCGTAGTGGAGGGTCACCGGGTGGTGCAGGGCTGGCGATCGCTGATGGGCACCACCGACTCGACCGCGGCGGCCCCGGGCAGCATCCGTGGCGACCTGGGTCGGGACTGGGGCCACGGCAGCACCGAGAACCTCGCCCACGGCTCGGACTCGGCGGAGTCCGCCATCCGCGAGATCGCCCTATGGTTCCCTGATCGGGCTGGCTGACCGGCGCCTGCTGCTGGCCCCCGACTCTGTGGGTGGCCCGCAGCGGCGGCGCACCACAGCCACCACGTTGGTCCCCGCCAGCAGCCGTGAAGATCAGCGTGTTGCCACTCGGCTGCTATAGCAGCCACCGGACTGCACAGTGATCTTCACGGTGGCGGGTTGTGCTGTGTGCAGATCAGCGTGCAGATCAGCGTGCGTGGAGGTGGCTCTTGATGCCGCCGCACGGTGCCGGACGGTCAGCGGCCACGACCGAGGTTAGGCTTGCCTGATGCCCGTGCAGAGCGTTTTCGACCGGCTTGAGCCCCTGCTGGCCCGGGTCGGCAAGCCGATCCAGTACGTCGGCGGTGAGCTGAACAGCACGGTCAAGGACTGGGACGTCGCAGGCGGCGCGACGGTGCGATGGGCCTTGATGTATCCGGACGCCTATGAGGTGGGCCTGCCCAACCAGGGCGTGATGATCCTCTACGAGGTGCTCAACGAGCGCCCCGACGTCCTGGCCGAACGCACGTACGCGGTCTGGCCGGAGCTGGAGGCGCTGATGCGCGAGCACGGCGTCCCGCAGTTCACCGTGGACGGCCATCGACCGGTGGGGGAGTTCGACCTGCTCGGTGTCTCCTTCGCCACCGAGCTCGGCTACACCAACCTGCTGACCGCTCTGGACCTCGCCGCGATCCCGCTCACCGCCACCGACCGCGACGAGAGCCACCCGGTCGTGGTCGGCGGCGGCCATGCCGCCTTCAACCCCGAGCCGGTCGCCGAGTTCCTGGACGCCGCGGTCCTCGGCGACGGTGAGCAGGCCGTGCTCATGATCAGCGACCTGGTCTCGGACTGGAAGCGGGCGGGACGTCCCGGCGGCCGCACCGGTCTGCTGGAGCGGCTGGCGGCCACCGGATCGGTCTACGTGCCGCAGTTCTACGACGTCGACTACCTCACCGATGGCCGGATCCGGCGGGTGGTGCCGAACCGGCCGGGTGTGCCGTGGCGGGTCAGCAAGCACACTGTGATGGACCTCGACTCCTGGCCCTACCCCAAGCAGCCACTGGTCCCGCTGGCCGAGAGCGTCCACGAACGGATGAGCGTGGAGATCTTCCGTGGCTGCACTCGCGGCTGTCGGTTCTGCCAGGCTGGGATGATCACCCGCCCGGTTCGTGAGCGGAGCACCCAGGGCGTCCGGTCGATGGTTGAAAAAGGCCTCGCCGCAACGGGTTTCGAAGAGGTAGGGCTGCTCAGCCTGTCCAGCGCGGACCATTCCGAGATCGCCGGGATGACCAAGGAGCTGGCCGATGCCTACCAGGGCAGCCACACCGGCCTGTCCCTGCCGAGCACCCGCGTCGACGCGTTCAACATCGACCTGGCGAACGAGCTGTCCCGCAACGGTCGACGCTCCGGGCTCACCTTCGCCCCGGAGGGCGGCAGCGAGCGGATCCGCCAGGTGATCAACAAGATGGTCACCGAGGAGGACCTGGTCCGCACCGTGGCCGCGGCCTACTCGGCCGGCTGGCGGCAGGTGAAGCTGTACTTCATGTGCGGTCTCCCCACCGAGACCGACGACGACGTGCTGCAGATCGCCGAGCTCGCCAAGCGGGTGATCGCGACCGGGCGGGAGGTCACCGGGTCGCGCGACATCCGGTGCACGGTCAGCATCGGGGGCTTCGTGCCCAAGCCCCACACGCCGTTCCAGTGGGCCGCTCAGCTCGACCACGAGAGCACCGACGTACGGCTGGCCAAGCTGCGTGAGGCCATTCGGGCCGACCGCCGCTATGCACGGGCGATCGGCTTTCGCTACCACGACGGCAAACCCGGCATCGTCGAGGGTCTGCTGTCCCGGGGGGACCGACGCCTGGCGGCGGTGATCCGGCAGGCGTGGGCCGACGGAGGTCGGTTCGACGGCTGGAGCGAGCACTTCAGCTTCGAGCGGTGGATGGCGGCCGCTCAGAAGGGGCTGGCTCAGACCGGCGTCGACGTTGCCTGGTACACCACCCGCGAGCGCGACGTCAGCGAGGTGCTGCCCTGGGACCACCTCGACTCGGGTCTGGACAAGGACTGGCTCTGGGAGGACTGGCAGGATGCCCTCGCCGCGCCGCAGGCGGTCGAGGTGCAGGACTGCCGCTGGACCCCGTGCTTCGACTGCGGGGTGTGTCCGCAGCTGGGCACCGAGATCCAGCTCGCCCGCCGCACCTGATCGGTCGGCTCGGCCGCGGCGGTCACGACCGCTACGACGCGGCGGTGTCGAGGAGGAAGTAGACGAGCGGGCGCTCGGCGGTCGGCGGCAGCGTGCCGGTCCAGACGCCGTTCTCAGGGGCACCGCAGAGCTGGTCGGCCAGCGGTGCCGTGATGCAGCCCATGCTGAGCACCTGGCTGTCGGCGGTCCGGATTCGCACGGCTGAGTCCGTGGCCTGCGACACCGCGGCGGTCAGCGGCAGGACCACGCCACCGGCACGGTTGGCCTTGGCGGGCTCCTGGACGACGACGGCGTCTGCGAGCCGGTAGCGCAGGACGGCGGTCGTGTACGCCGCCGGGGGCTGTACGGTCCAGCTGTCGTCCGGTGACTGCTCGGCGACAACCGGTCGACCGTCCAGCTCGACCTGCAGCTCCTGCACCGTCGGCCGCCGGTTGTTGGTCAGGGTCGGGATGGCCAGGACCAGGGGCTCGCTGCGGGCATCGCTCAGCACCAGCGACTCGTAGACGTCCATCGACGTCCCGTCGGTGTCGACGGCGGTCTCGACGTGTGTGCCCGGCTCGTCCAGGCCCGGGCCGGAGGTCGGCATTCCGGGCGGGACGAGGATCGGCCCGGACGGCCAGGCCATCGGGGTGGTCTGCGGCGCTGGCCCGGTGTCGCCGGAGGCTCCTGCAGCAGGTACTGCGCCTGCCCCCTCGGAGCCGGAGGCCGCCGGGCCCGCGGCCGTTCCCGTGGTCGACGAGGTGCCGACCGAGGAGTCGCACCGAGTGACCAGAGCGAGCAGCAGGACGGCGACCAGGGCGGCGACCAGTACCCACAGCCAG
The DNA here is from genome assembly GCA_963724535.1 of uncultured Actinomycetota bacterium. Classification (GTDB taxonomy): domain Bacteria; phylum Actinomycetota; class Actinomycetes; order Actinomycetales; family Kineosporiaceae; genus JADJPO01. The sequence goes on along the minus strand of CAVRVD010000013.1, from coordinate 486,044 downwards.
GTCCGTCGACGGCCGGTCGGCGGCTCATCGACCTGCGGCTCGGCCACCTCGTGGTCCCGAGCCGGCGGCGGCGTGGAGACCGGGGTTCGGGGCATCGGCATAGCGGTGGCGGCACCGGTCGCCGGGCGCGCTTCGATCTCGGTGGCCGTCTCCGGTTCGATCGCGATGACGGTTGGTCGGGGATCGTCGTCCATCGCCTCCGCATCGGCGGGGTGGTCGCTGGCGACGTCCGGCTGTTCCTGGTCCAGCTCCTGGCGCAGCCGCTCGATGGAGGCACGCAGGTCCAGAGCCTCGGCCTCCCTGGCGTCGAGGGACCGGCGCAGCGCAGCCGTACTCTCCATCCGCTGACGGAGTCCGGCGATGGGGGCCCGGACCGGGCGCACGGCGACCGGAACCCCTCCTTCCCCGTCAGGAACCTGACCGTTCTCCGGCACTCCGTTCTCCGGCACTCCGTTCTCCGGAACCCCGTTCTCTGGTGCCCCGTTCTCCGGCATCCCGTTCTGCGGCATCGCGCTGTCCTGATCGTCGGTGGCCCGGGCATCGATGCGCACGACAGTGCGAGCCCCGGCATCGGCGTCGGCCTGGTCGGTCGACGTGGTGTCGGTTGGGACGGTGTCGGTTGGGACGGTGTCGGGTGTGGTGCTGGTCGCAGCGGTGTCGGGCGATGCCGGGTGTTCGGGGTTCTCGGGGTCGACGTCGGCCAGTTCGCCGATGCCGTCCACGGGCGCCCCGGCCCGGCCCAGCCCGGTTTCAGGCGTGGCTGCGGACTCGACGGTGGTCCGGTCCCCGTCGTCCCGCCCCGCGGAAGCGGCGTCCCGCTCCGTCATGGTCAACCTCCCGTTGCCCATGTCGTCCCGCACGGGTGGTCCCTAGGCCCACCACGTTGTGTACATCATCCTCGCCGACCCGCCGGCGACTACTACATCTCGGGGTGACGCCACTACCATAACGGTCGGGTGGTCACCCGCTGTGCTGTCATGCCTGAACTCCTCGTCCTTTCGTGCGACCCGACGTGACAGATCAGTCAACCTCCGCCGTTGATTGCCTGCGGAGTCCTAGAGTGTCGTCACGGACAGCATCTGACCCGCGGGACACCTCGCGAGACAGCGGTGCTACAGGAACGGGAAGCCGGAGGGGATCAATGGGGCAGCGCACGGCGGCACGCCGGCTCGGCGTTCTGGTCGGTGCGGTGACGGCCCTCGTGGTCGTCCTCGCCGGCGGGTTCGGGGCGGCGTCGGCCACGACAGGGACGGGCGACGTGTATGTGGTGCACGGGATCGTCGGCGCCACCGCAGACATCCTCGTGGACGGCAACAGTGTCGCGCCCGCGGCGGCACCCAAGACCATCGTCGGCCCCCTGCAACTGGCACCGGGTGAGCACGTCGTCACCTTCCGCGACGGCACCCAGACCCTGGTGAGCGCTCGGTTCACGGTGAAGGCCGGCAGCAGTGTGGATGTCGTGGCGCACCGGACCGCTGACGCGGCGCGTCAACCGGTGGTCACTGTCTTCGTCAACGACACCTCACCGGTGCGGACGGGCACGGTCCGCCTGGTCGTCTCGCACGTGGCCGTCGCCCCGCCGGCCGACATCCGCGTGGACGGCGAGCCGCTGTTCCGCAACGTCGCCAGCGGCGAGTCGCTGACCCTGGACCTGCCGGCGAAGGAGTGCACCATTGACGTGGTGCCGACGCTCACCAGCGGACCGGCCATTCTCCAGCCGGTGCAGGTCAGCCTCCAGCCCGGCTCCCTGGCCCGCGTCTTCGCCATCGGGGACGCGACGGCGGGCACCACCGACGCAATCGTCCAGATACTGCCGGTGGGCGTGTCCGGCTCACCGCGGCCGACCAAGGTCCAGACCGGGGACGGCGGACAGGCCGCCGAGTCCTTCACCGGTCCGTGGTGGTCGGGGTCGGCCGGTCTCGCTGCGCTGATGGCCGCGTTGGCGTTCGTCGGGCTGATCCTGCTGAGCCGGCGCGGCACTACGGTGCGACCGGTGATCGGCAGTCGGCACGCTCGGTGACGGCCCCGGCCCGGGCGGTCCTGTTCGCGCTCGGCGGGTACGGCCTGGCCACTGCCGCAGCCGGCGTCGCTCTCGTGCTCGGCCCCACGCCGTCGACAGCCGCCTCGTCAGGTCCGACCACGGCGGCGGCATCGTCGCCGCCGAGCTCCGCGCCCGCTGCGGCCCCGGCCCCGCTGCCGAGCGACACACCCGAGGTCGAGCCCCTCGCCCCGGCGGAGCCGGTCCCGGCCGGCATCCCGTCGGCCCGACAGGCCACGGTCGCCGCAGGGCAGGCCACGGCGTTCGTACCCACCCAGCTGGTCCTGCCCGGCGGCACCCGAGCCCCGGTGCTGTCGGTGGGGGTCGCCGACGACGGCAGCCTGGTGATCCCGGAGAACCCGGCCGAGGTCGGGGTCTGGGACGGTGGCGCGAAGGCCGGTGACACCCTGGGCAGCCTGGTGGTCGCCGGGCACGTCGACTCCCGCCGGTACGGCCTCGGAGTGCTCCACCAGCTAAAAAGGGTCACCCCGGGCGCGGTGATCGAGCTGCGCGATGCCACAGATCGGGTCAGCTACGTGGTGGCCTCAGTCCGCTCGGTCAACCAGCAGAGTCTGGCCACCAACGACGAGTTCTTCCGACAGGATGTGCCGCACCGGCTCGTTGTGATCACCTGTGGTGGCCCGTTCGACTCCGTGCGGCACCGGTACCGGGACAACTTCATCGTCCTGGCCCGCCCCGCCTGACCGGACTCGCCGCCGGTGTGCGGGCAGCCGCCGCGCCGTAGGTTGTCCCCATGCCTGCACCCGGTCGCCGTCCGACGCGGGGCGCGCCCCGGACTCCCGATGGTCCGGCGCCGCCTCCGGTGGTGCAGCGGGTGCGGCTGCGCTACGCCAAGCGTGGCCGGCTGCGGTTCAGCAGCCACCGGGACTTTCAGCGGGCCCTGGAGCGGGCGCTGCGCCGGATCGGCGCACCGATGGCCTACTCGGCGGGCTTCACGCCACACCCCAAGATCAGCTACGCGGGTGCCGCGCCGACCGGTGCCGCCAGCGAGGCCGAGTACGTCGAGCTGGGTCTGGCCGAGCCCGTCGACCCCGCCGAGCTGGCCCGGGACCTAGACGGCGCCCTACCCGCTGGGCTCGACGTCCTGGAGGCGGTGGTGGTGCGCACCACGGGTCTGGCGGACCGCCTCGAAGCCTCCCTGTGGCGCCTCGAGCTGCCCGGGGTCGCCGCCCGACAGGCGGCCGCCGCGGCCACCGCCCTGCTCGCTGAAACCCACCTCGCGGTGAACCGGACGACGAAGTCCGGGGTCCGCTCGGTCGACGTCCGAGCGGCCGTGGTCAGTCTGCGCCCGGAGGGTGGAGACGCCACCGAGGCAGCGCGTCGGGCTCAAGGTGGACGGGATGACTGTGCGATACTCCAACTGGTCGTGCGGCACACCACACCCGCCGTTCGACCCGACGATGTCCTTGCCGCTCTGGTCTCGCGAGGCCTCCTGGCGCCGGCGTATCCCGCACGGATGACGCGGCTGGCGCAAGGGCCGCTCGACCTGCAGGGCGACACGGTGACCGATCCACTGGTTGCCGATCGGGACGCCGTCGGCGCCTGACGGCATGCCGCGCCACACCATCGCGCGATCGCCCCAGACGTACCGAAGGCTTCCGTGCCGCCGAGCCCGGCGGGACGAACCAGAGCTACCGCCCCGCGCGGTCACCGGAACTCAGGTGTGGACGGTGCCCGGGGCCGAACGGGAGTACCCGTGTCGTTCGACCAGAACGATGAGACCGTGCCGGATCGGGCCACCCCGGACCTGGTGACTGCCGACCAGCCCAGCACCGACCAACCCGGTACCGACCAACCCAGCACTGACTCCCCGCCGACGCGCGCCCCACGCCGTCGTCGGGCCGCCTCCCGACCGGCGGGACCACCCGCGGCCGTCGAGCCGGACCCGGCGTCGGCCACCGGCAGCGAGTCCGGCGCCGACGGCGCAGGCGCGCAGCCCGAACCGGAGGCGCCCGCTCCGCGCAAGCGAGCCACCCGGCGCAAGAAGGCCGCCGTGGAACCGGTCATCGAGCTACCGCCGGAGCCGCAGGATGCCGCCCAGGCCGGCGCCGGTGACCGGGCGGCACCGGTCGCCGAGCAACCCAGGCAGATCGAGGGGGCCGACGACCAGGCGAGCGCTGGGCCGGTCCTGGCCATGCCGCTGTTCCAGCCCCCGGAGATGACCGCCGCCGCGCCGCGCCGGCGTCGTGCGGCCAGCCGGCCGTCGGGGCCGCCTGCGGCCTCGGCCGAGGCGGAGGAGTCGACCGGACCGACCGGTGAGAAGCGCGAGGACGAGACCGGCGCCCAACCCGACGGGCCCGAGGCGAGCGACGACGAGGCGCTGGGCACCTCGGAGGACGAAAGCAGTGGTCGGCGGCGTCGCCGGCGTGGGGGCCGCGGCCGCCGAGGACGCCGTGACGAGGAGGAGAGCGAGAACTCCGAGGACGGCGCCGCCGCACCCGAGGCGCCCGATGCTCAGGGACGGGATACCGCAGGCGACGGCGAGGACGGCGACGACGCTGAGTCGGATGGCAGCGGCAGCCGGCGGCGGCGCCGCCGGAGGCGGCGCGGGTCCGGGGACGGCAGCGATGAGGACCCGAACACCGTGGCGCGGGGGCGCCAGCCCCGCTCAGGCGGGGACGTCTCCGGGGTGCGCGGCTCAACCCGGCTCGAGGCCAAGAAGCAGCGGCGTCGTGAGGGCCGTGAGGCGGGCCGGCGCCGTCCAGTCATCACCGAGGCGGAGTTCCTGGCCCGGCGCGAGAGCGTCGAGCGGGTCATGGTGCTCCGCGAGCGGGAGGGGCGGACCCAGATCGCCGTCCTGGAGGACGGGGTGCTCGTCGAGCACTACGTCGCCCGTCGGACCCAGACTTCGATGGTCGGCAACGTCTACCTCGGCCGGGTGCAGAACGTGTTGCCGAGCATGGAGGCCGCGTTCGTCGACGTCAGCAAGGGTCGCAACGGCGTCCTGTACGCCGGTGAGGTCAACTGGGACGCCGCCGGCCTGGACGGACAGCCGAAGCGGATCGAGCATGCGCTGTCCGCGGGCGAGTCGGTGCTTGTCCAGGTCACCAAGGACCCGATCGGGCACAAGGGTGCCCGGCTGACCAGCCAGATCTCGCTGCCCGGCCGGTACCTGGTCTACGTGCCGGACGGGTCGATGACCGGGATCTCGCGCAAGCTACCGGACACCGAGCGCGCCCGGCTGAAGAGGATCCTGCGTGAGGTGGTCCCCGACAACGCCGGCGTGATCGTGCGGACCGCCGCCGAGGGTGCCTCGGAGGAGGAGCTGAGCCGCGATGTCGCCCGGCTGGCGGCGCAGTGGGCCGACATCTCCGCCAAGGCATCCTCGGTCAGTGCCCCGGCGTTGCTGTATGGCGAGCCCGATCTGGCGATCCGGGTGGTACGGGACATCTTCAACGAGGACTTCGCCTCCCTGGTCGTCTCCGGCGAGGAGACCTGGGACATTCTGCACGCCTACATCGGTCACGTGGCCCCCGACCTGGTCGAGCGGATGCAGCGGTGGGACACCGCCGAGCAGGTCGACGGTGTCGAGCGCGGCGACGTGTTCGCCGCCCATCGTGTCGACGAGCAGCTGGCCAAGGCCCTGGACCGCAAGGTCTGGTTGCCTTCGGGTGGCTCGCTGGTCATCGACCGCACCGAGGCGATGACCGTGGTCGACGTCAACACCGGCAAGTTCACCGGGGCCGGCGGCAACCTCGAGGAGACGGTCACCAAGAACAACCTCGAGGCGGCTGAGGAGATCGTCCGCCAGCTCCGGGTGCGCGACATCGGCGGCATCATCGTCGTCGACTTCATCGACATGGTGCTGGAGTCCAACCGCGAGCTGGTGCTGCGCCGGCTGCTGGAGTGCTTGGGCCGGGACCGCACCAAGCACCAGGTGGCCGAGGTGACCTCGCTCGGGCTCGTCCAGATGACGCGCAAGCGGGTCGGCCAGGGTCTGCTCGAGGTCTTCAGCGAGACCTGCGAGCACTGCGCCGGGCGGGGCGTGATCGTGCACGACGAACCGGTGGAGAAGCGTCAGCAGGACGCCGGCTCCAGCCGGGGCGGTCGGCGCGGCGGTCGGTCCGCCGGCGGGTCGGGACGGTCCTCGGGCTCGGCGGGCGGCTCGTCCTCCGGCGGGTCCGCCCCGACCGCGCCGTCCTCCGGCGACACCGAGGCCGCCGCGCCGGACGCGATGGCCGGCTGAGGTCGCCCCTCGGCGTCGGCTGGTCGTCGCTCAGCCTCGGTGCCAATAGATCACCTGCGGTCGTCCGGTGCGTCCGTACTGCAGGGTCTGTTCCGCGTGACCGGTGTCGATCAGGTGCTCCAGGTAGCGCCGGGCCGTGCTGCGCGAGACCCCGACCAGGTCGGCGATCTCGCTGGCCGCGCCCTGGCCCATCGCACACAGCCCCTGCACCACTGCGGTCATGGTGACCTCGCTGAGGTTGGCCGGCAGCTGCGACGACGACGCCGGCTCCTGAGTGGTCAGCCGCATCAGCCGGTCCACATCCGCCTGCCGGTGGACCTGGGCACTCGCCAGGTCGGTCCGGCTCTGGGCGAAGTGCAACAGCTTGGTGCGCAGGGTGTCGAAGGTGAAAGGCTTGAGGATGTACTGGGAGACGCCGTAGGACATCGCCGTCCGGACCACGTCGAGGTCGCGCACCGAGGTCACAGCGATCACCTCGACGGTCGACCCGGCGGCGCGCAGGGCCTGGCAGATGCTGAGCCCGGAGTCGTCGGGCAGTCGCACGTCGAGCAGCACCACGTCCACGTCCACCCGGCACAGGAAGGACTTGGCCTCGGCGGCGGTCGCCGCGCTGCCGACCCAGCGGAACCCGTCGATCCGGTGCACGTAGTCCTGGATCATCGCCGCCACCGGGCGTTGGTCCTCGACCACCAGGACCCTGAGATCCGCTGTCGGCGCCGCCGTCATCGGCCGGGCACCCCCACCGGTCGCCGGGCCTCGGACGCGGCGGTTCCGTGCTCGGTGTCCGGGTCGGTGTCCGGTGTCCGGGTGGGCACCGATGGGGTGGGGATCGTCACCAGGAACTCGGCCCCACCGAGCGCGGAGCTGTCCACCGCCAGCATGCCGCCGTGATGGCGCACGACCTGGGCCGCGATCGCCAGCCCCAGGCCCCTCGGCCGGGGACCGGTCTTGGTCGACCAGCCCCGCTCCAGGGCCCGGTCCAGGTCCTCGGGGTCCATGCCCCGGCCGCTGTCGGCCACTCCGATCAGCAGCTCCCGCCGTCCGTCGGGACCATCCTGGTGCTGCAGCCGGAGCCGGACCCGGTGGGGCGCCGGTGCCGAGGCCGCGGCGTCCAGGGCGTTGTCCAGCAGGTTGCCGATCAGACGCACGATGTCCATCTGGCTGAGTGGGTCGGTGCCCACCGCGTCGCGCACCTGGACGTCGAGCTCGATCCCGCGGGAGGAGGCGACCGCCGTCTTGGCCAGGACCAGCGCGACGAGCATCGGGTCGCCGGCGTTGGCCCAGAGCATGTCGGCCAGGACCTGCGGGTAGAGCGTCTGCTGGGCGGCCAGGGTGACCGCGTCGTCGCTGCGCCCCAGCTCGACCAGTGCGATCACCGACTGCAGGGTGTTGGCCGCGTCGTGACGCTGCGACTCCAGGGCGTGGGCGAACCCCTCGATGGCTGAGAGCTGGTCGGACAGGGCGGCCACCTCGGTCCGGTCGCGCAGGGTCATCACCGACCCGACCCGGCGCCCGCGGAACGTCGCCGCGCGCTGGTCGACCACGACCAGCCGGTCCTCGAGCAGCAGTAGCTCGGAGTCGACCATCCGCCCGGCGCGGCACAGCTCGACGACCTGGTGCGGCAGCTTGTCGTCGGTACCGAGGATGACCTGTGCGGCGTCGTTGACCAGCACTGGCTGACCGCCAGGGTCGGTGACGATCATCCCGTCGCCCACCGAGTGCAGTGCCCCGTCCCAGAACTGGTACATCCGGGCCAGCTCCTCCGGGCGCAGGCCCATGGTCTGGTGGCGCAGCCGGCGGTGGATGCCGACCGCGCCGAGCGCGCCGACCCCCAGCACCAGTCCCATCATCAGCGCGATGCCACGCACGTCCTCGCTCGCGAGCGCACCGATCCGCTGTTGGCGCATCCCCACGGCCGAGATCCCGATCACCCGCCCACCGAACCCGGGTTCGCGGACCGGGGCCAGGGCCACCACCGACGGGCCCAGGTTGCCGTCGTAGGTCACCGTGACCGTGCCGCCGGCCCGGGCGGTGGCGATCGGGCCGGTGAAGGACCCACCGATCATCCGCGGGTCGGGATGGGAGATCATCCGGCCGGCGGGATCCATGACGATGAAGAAGTCGGTGCGGGTGCCGCCGACCGCGTCGATACCGGCCGCCTGCACCGCTGCTGCGGACGTCGAGCTCGGGTTCTGCAGGGCGTCCACCGTGGTCACGCTCTGGGCCTGCTGGTAGGCCAATGCGGCGACCAACGCCCGGGCCGACGCTTCAGCGTCTCGACGGGAGTCCTGGATCGCCACTGCGGCAGCGACCAGACCTGCCAACACGACGGTCACCACCTGGAGGGCGAGCACCTGACCCGCGACGCCACGCATCCGACCTCCCCGGGGCGGACGAACGCCTCAGAGTAACGGTGGTCACACTCATTGCTCCAGGGTCGGACAGACCTCGACTTCGGCGACGCTGCGGCCGCGAGGAGGCGCCCCAGGGCGGCGACCCGACCGTCCGCCGCCCCGGGGATGGGTGACCGCGCGGACCGATCCCGGCGTGAAACACCTGTTCTGCCCATTGTGGTCACCGTGACCAGAACGCCCGCAACGGTGACTTCCCTTGCGGCGCATCGGTACAACCGAAGGGCAGGACGAGCAAGGACGGCACTCGACGGGGAGGCCCGATGCGCCAGCGCAGCGTCGTCTCCGACCGCCTCGCGCGGGCGGTGCTCATTGGTGCCCTGCTCGCCCCTGCGGCGGCCGGCTGCGCCGGCGAGGACAGCGCGCAGTCCTCGGGCGAGGCCAGGTACGAGCTGCGCTTCTCCCACGTCACCTCCGAGAACACTCCGAAGGGGCGGGCGGCCCTGGAGTTCGAGCGACTGCTCGAGGACCGTACCGAAGGCCGGATCCAGGTCGAGGTCTTCCCCGACTCGGGGCTATACGGCGACGAGGACGAGATGCTGGCAATCCAGTCCGGCTCCGTGCAGATGCTCGCGCCGTCCAGCTCCAAATTCACCAAGATCGCCCCGGAGCTGCAGGTGCTCGACCTGCCGTTCCTGTTCGACACCGAGGCCGACGTCGGTTCGGTCCTGGACCCGTCGTCGCGGGCCGGTCGCGCCATCTTCGCGAACGCGAACCTCACCTCGCGCAACATCAAGGTTCTCGGACTGTGGGACAACGGGTTCAAACAGCTCACCGGTAACCGTCCGATCACCGAGCCGGACAGCCTGGCCGGCATGACCTTCCGGATCCAGCCCTCCGACGTGCTGCGCAGCCAGTTCGACGCCTGGGGCGCCGACACCACGGCCGTGGCGTTCCGGGACCTGTACTCGGCGCTGGAGCGCGGTGAGGTGGACGGCGAGGAGAACACCTGGTCGAACATCGAGAGCCAGAGCCTGGACGACGTGCAGCCGTACATCGTGCAGTCCGACCACGGCTACCTCGGCTACGTACTGGTGATCAACGCGCCCTTCCTGGCCTCGTTGCCGGCCGACCTGCAGCAGGACGTCCACGAGGCGGCCGCCGAGGCCACCGCCTTCAACCGTCGGATAGCGGCGGCGCTGAACGACGAGGCCCGCAAAGCCATCGAGTCCGACGCCAACGCCCAGGTCACCCGGCTCACCGAGGAACAGCGTCGAGCCTTCAAACAGGCTGTCGTGCCATCGGTCTGGGAGGAGTACGCGGAGGTGATTGGACCCCAGCTCGTCCGCAGCCTGCTGGCCGGGACGACGCAGTGACAAGACAGCGAGCGAGAAACCGCCGACCAAGAGGGAGATCGATCATCATGAAAGGTGTTGTCAGAACAGCATTCGTCGCCACGGCCGCGGTGGCCGCGCTGGTGATGTCGGGCTGTGGGGCGCGCGGCGGTGGAACGACCACCGACGCGGGAGCAGACGGCGGTGAGACCTTCACGTTGAAGTTCTCCCACGTCGTCGCCGCCACCACCCCTAAGGGGCAGGCCGCAGAGAAGTTCAAGGAGCTGGTCGAGTCCAAGTCGGACGGGAGGATCACCGTCCAGGTGTTCGCGAACTCCGAGCTGTACGGCGACAAGGACGAGTTCCAGGCCCTGCAGTCCAACAGCGTCCAGATGCTCGCGCCGTCCAGTGCCAAGTTCACCACGGTCGCTCCCAAGCTCCAGGTGCTGGACCTGCCCTTCCTGTTCGACACCCCCGAGGACATCCCCACAGTGGCGGCTCCGGACACCGCCGTCGGCAAGGCGATCTTCGCCAACGAGAAGCTGGCCGAGAAGGACATGAAGGTGCTGGGCCTGTGGGACAGCGGTATGAAGCACCTGTCCTCGAACGACGTGATGAAGACCCCGGCGGACCTGAAGGGCAAGCGGTTCCGGATCCAGCCCTCTGACGTTCTCAAGTCGATGATCGAGGCCTGGGGTGGGCAGCCGACGCCGATGGCGTTCGCCGAGGTCTACAACGCCCTGCAGCAGGGTCTGATCGACGGGCAGGAGAACACGTACAGCAACATGGAGAGCCAGAAGATGAACACGGTGCAGAAGCACATCACCGAGTCGGCTCACGGCTATCTCGGCTACATCCTGGTGATCAACTCGACGTTCTACGACTCGTTGCCCGACGACCTGAAGACGGCGATCGACGAATCGGCCGCTGAGGCCAGTGAGTACAACCGTGAGGTCGCCACGGATATCAACCTGGAGTCCAAGAAGGTGATCGAGGAGGCCGGCACGACCGAGATCTACGTGCCCACCGACGCCGAGCGCCAGGCGTTCAAGGACGCCGTCGTGCCCAGTGTCTGGAACGCCTACAAGGACCTGATCGGCCCGGAGATCATCGACGAGCTGCTCGCCGCTCAGAACTGACTCGCCACTGAGAGCTGGCAGGTGCTCGCCTGCCCGGCGCCCGCGGGGTGCCGGGCAGGCGAACACCTCCTCCTCGTCCCGGCTCCCGCGTCATCCATACCCGTGCACGGGCCCCGGTGGGCCCGTGGTCCAGGAGGTCCTCATGGGCAGCCTCAACCGCACCCTGACCACCGTCGAGAACCTGATCGCCGGGCTGGCACTTGCCACGGCGACCGTGGTCGCCGTCGGAGCGGTCATCATGCGAAGCGCGTTCAACGTCCTGTTCTTCTGGTCCGAAGAGGTGATCATCTACTCGATCATCGCCTCGACCTTCTTCGGAGCGATCATCACTCTGCGTGAGAACGAGCACGTCAACGTCGACATCCTGCCCGCGGTCCTGGGCAGGAAGGGCAAGAAGGTGATGGCCCTGATCGCGGGGCTGGTGACGGTGCTCTACTTCGCCGTCCTCGGCTTCTTCGCCTGGCTGCTCATCTTCGAACCGTTCTCGGTCAACACGGTCACGCCGGCCCTCAAGCTCCCCCTGTGGGTGGTCGAACTGTGCGTGCCCATCGCGTTCACCCTGATGTTCCTGCGGGCCGTGCAGATGCTCTGGCAGACCTGGCGCTCGGCCCCTGTCGGGTTGAGCGCCGAGGACGTCGCCATCGCCGAGGCAGAGGCCGCGGGCATCGACGTCGAGCAGATGCTCGCCGTCCGCCGTCAGACCCAGCAGGAGCTCGCTGAGGCCCCCGAGCGGCAAGCCGATGACACCGACCGCGGGGCGACCGACGATCGGCCGTCCGACGAGCGAGGGGATGAGTCCCGATGACCGAAGCCACGATCACCCTCGTCGTCGTCCTGTTCGTCCTGCTGCTGTCCTCGGCGCCGATCGCGATCGCGATGGGTGCCACGGCCTTCATCTACTTCTTCTACTTCACGACAATCCCGCTGACCCAGGTACCCGAGCGCCTCTTCAATGCCCTGAACACCTTCCCGCTGATGGCGATCCCCTTCTTCGTGCTGGGCGCCAACATCATGAGTCGGGGAGGGATCAGCAACCGCCTGGTCCAGGCCAGCAACGCCGTCGTCGGCCAGTTCCGAGGTGGTCTGGCGATGACCGCCGTGATGGCCTGCATGTTCTTCGCCGCCGTCTCCGGATCGAGCCCGGCCACGGTCGTCGCGGTCGGCACCCTGCTGATTCCCGGCATGATCGCCAGTGGCTACGACCGCCGGTTCTCCACCGGGCTGATCGCCTCCTCGGGCTCTCTCGGCATCCTGATCCCGCCGTCCATCCCGCTGATCGTGTACGGCATCGCCACCGAGCAGTCCATCGGCGACCTGTTCATCGCCGGCGTGGTGCCGGGCCTGATGGCAGGTCTGATGCTGCTCATCGGCGTCTACACGATCTCGCGGATGCGTGGCTACGGCACCGGTGAGCACGCCGTGGTGATGACCCGGTCGGAGAAGGTCCGGGCGATCCGGGACGCGGTGCTGTCGCTGATGTTGCCCGTGATCGTGCTGGGCGGCATCTACTCCGGGTACTTCACCCCGACCGAGGCTGCTGCGGTCGCTGTCGCCTACGCCTCCCTGGTCGCGCTGTTCGTCTACCGAGAGATCGGCCCGAAGGACATCTGGCCGCTCATCGTGGGCTCGGCCAAGACCTCGGCAATGATCATGTTCATCATCGCCAACGGAATCCTGTTCACCTTCGTGCTGACCTCCGAGCGGATCCCGGCGGAGATCACCGACTCGCTGCTGGCGATGGACCTGGCCCCCTGGCAGTTCCTGCTGATGATCAACCTGTTGTTGCTGCTGGTCGGTGCGTTCATGGAGACCTCGAGCGCCATCCTGATCATCGCGCCCATCCTGCTGCCCATCGGTCTTGGGCTGGGGGTCGACCCGATCCACCTCGGCGTTATCATGATCATGAATCTGGAGATCGGCATGGTCACGCCGCCGTTCGGCCTGAACCTGTTCGTGGCCAGTGGGTTGTCCGGGCTCTCCGTCGTCCAGGTCGCCAAGGCTGCGGTGCCGACCGCCGCGATCCTGCTCACCGCCCTCGCGCTGGTCACCTACATCCCGCGGATCTCCCTGCTGCTGCTCGGTGGTTGAGGTCACGCACGTCGCCCAGGTGTGGTCGTCACCGCGGTGGTCACGGTCTCGCTGTGCTGGCCCGACCTGTGGCCGAGCGCCGGTTTGACCCGGCCATACGCCGGTCCGTACCCTGACCAGTGCGTCCGGAGGCGTGCGGGCACGCATGTCCGACACCGGGTCGCCCAGGTCCGCGGCCGCAGGGCCGGACCGCCGAGCTTTCCCGCCCAGGTCAGCAGAGAGTGAGTCCGAGGTGTACGCGATCGTCCGCGCCGGTGGTCGGCAGGAGAAGGTGGCCGTCGGTGACGTCCTCACCGTGGACCGGGTGGCCGGCGAGCCGGGCTCTACCGTCGAGCTGACCCCGGTTCTCCTCGTCGACGGCTCCTCGGTCACCAGCGACGCCGCCAAGCTCGCCAAGGTCACGGTGACCGCCGAGATCGTCGAGGCGACCAAGGGCCCCAAGATCACGATCATGAAGTTCAAGAACAAGACCGGCTACCGGCGTCGCCAGGGCTACCGCAGCCAGCTCACCCGGATCAAGGTCACCGGCATCTCCTGAGCCGCCCGGGCAGCGCCGGAACCGGACCTCACGGCCAGCATCCACCGACCAGCAGCAGGACAGGAACCTTGTCATGGCACACAAGAAGGGCGCCAGCTCCTCGCGCAACGGACGCGACTCGAACGCGCAGCGCCTGGGCGTCAAGCGGTTCGGGGGGCAGGTCGTCTCCTCCGGCGAGATCCTCGTGCGCCAGCGCGGCACCCACTTCCACCCCGGCGACAACGTCGGTCGGGGCAGCGACGACACGCTGTTCGCCACCGCTGAGGGCGCCGTCCAGTTCGGCATCAAGCGCGGCCGCCGCGTCGTCAACGTGGTCCCGGTCGGGTAGACCGGTCCGCCGACCACGGGGCCTCGGCCCCACCCGTGAAGGGCGTGCCGGTCCGCCGGTGACGCCCTTCAGCCCTGTTCGGAGACCTGTATGACGACGTTCGTGGACCGGGTGGTCCTGCACGTGGCCGCCGGCGACGGCGGCGACGGCTGCGCCTCGGTCCACCGGGAGAAGTTCAAACCGCTCGGCGGACCGGACGGCGGCAACGGCGGCAACGGCGCGGATGTCGTCCTGGTCGTCGATCCCCAGACCACCACCCTGCTCGACTACCACCACGCGCCGCACCAGCGGGCCGGCTCGGGCCGGCCGGGACAGGGTGGCAACCGGAACGGGGCCTCGGCGGCGCTCCTGGAGCTGTCGGTCCCGGACGGCACCGTGGTGAAGACACCGGACGGGCAGATGCTGGCCGATCTGCTCGGCGCCGGCACCCGGTTCGTGGCCGCCGCCGGGGGCCGCGGCGGACTGGGCAACGCCGCGCTGGCCTCGCCGCGTCGCAAGGCGCCCGGGTTCGCCCTGCTCGGCGAGCCGGGAGTGTGCCGGGACCTGGTGCTCGAGCTGAAGACCGTCGCGGACGTCGGCCTGGTCGGCTTCCCGAGTGCGGGCAAGTCCAGCCTTGTGGCGGCGCTGTCCGCAGCCCGCCCGAAGATCGCCGACTACCCGTTCACCACCCTGGTGCCCAACCTGGGCGTCGTCGACGCCGACGGGGTGCGGTTCACCGTCGCGGACGTGCCGGGGCTGATCGAGGGGGCCAGCACCGGGCGCGGGCTCGGGCTGGAGTTCCTCCGACACGTCGAACGGTGTGCGCTGCTCGTGCACGTGCTGGACTGCGCCACCCTCGAAGCGGGCCGGGACCCGCTCAGCGACCTCGAGGTGATCGAGGCCGAGCTGGCCGCCTACCCGGTCGAGCCGGGTACGGTGCCGCTGCCGGAGCGTCCAGCACTGGTGGTGCTGAACAAGATCGACGTGCCGGAGGCCCAGGAGCTGGCTGAGCTGGTACTGCCCGACCTCCTCGCCCGCGGCCGCGAGGTGCTTCTGGTCTCCGCGGTCAGCCGCGAAGGCCTGCGCGAGCTGACCTTCGCCATGGCCCGCCGGGTCCAGGCGTCCCGGGACGCGGCGCCGCCAACGATCCCGACACGGACCGTGCTGCGCCCGCGTCCGGTCGACGAGGTCGGTTTCACCGTCACCCCGGAGCCGACGGCCGACGGACCCCGCTTCCGGGTCCGCGGCGACAAGCCGGAACGGTGGGTCCGGCAGACCGACTTCAGCAACGACGAGGCTGTCGGCTACCTCGCCGACCGGCTGAGTCGGCTCGGGGTCGAGGACGCGCTGCTCGAGGCCGGGGCGGTGGCCGGCAGCGAGGTGGTCATCGGCGGGGAGGACGCGGTCGTCTTCGACTGGGAGCCGACCGTGATCTCCGGACCGGGCGTCATGGCCGGCCCCCGTGGCGCAGACGCGCGGCTGGACGGCGGCGCACGGGCCACCCGGGAGGAGCGTCGCCAGACCTACACCGCGCGGCGCCGGGCGCGCAGCGCCGCCCGGGCCGAGCTGGCCACCGAACGTGAGGCCGGAGTGTGGACCGATCCCGCCGCGGACCGGTCCGACCCCGCGCATCGACCGGACGGCGATCCGTCCGGCGTACAGGACCAGCGATGACCGGCCTGGCCGGCGGGGCGGCGACGGCCGGCGCGTCGGCGCGGCACGTCGTCCGGGACGCCCATCGGGTGGTGGTCAAGGTGGGCTCGTCTTCGCTGACCACCCGGGACGGCGGTCTGGACCCCGCCCGGCTGGACGTGCTCGTCGACGTCCTGGCCCGTCGCCGGGTGACGGGCTCCGAGGTCGTGCTGGTCTCCTCGGGAGCGATCGCGGCCGGGCTGGCCCCGCTCGGCCTGGCTCGCCGTCCACGGGACCTGGCTACCCAGCAGGCGGCGGCCAGCGTCGGGCAGGTGCTGCTGGCGGCTCGCTACACCGAGGCCTTCAGCGCCCGGGGCCTGCGGGTCGGCCAGGTGCTGCTGACTGCGGACGACGTCGTCCGGCGCAGCCACTACGCCAACGCCCGCCGCACCCTGGAGAAGCTGCTGGCGATGGGCGTCGTCCCGGTGGTCAACGAGAACGACACCGTGGCCACCCACGAGATCAGGTTCGGCGACAACGACCGGCTGGCGGCGCTGGTCGCCCACGTCGTGCATGCCGACGTCCTGGTCCTGCTGTCCGACGTCGACGCCCTCTACGACGGCCCGCCGACCCGCCCGGGGGTGCGCCGGGTGCCGCTGGTGCGCGACCCCGCCGACCTGGAGGGGGTCGCCATCGGCCGCACCGGCGTGGCCGGGGTGGGTCTGGGCGGCATGGTGACCAAGATCGACGCCGCGCAGATCGCCACCTCGGCCGGGATCCCGGTGTTGCTCACCCGGGCCGACCTGGCCGGTCCAGGACTGGCCGGTGAGGACGTCGGCACCTGGTTCGAGGCCGGCACTCGGCGGACCAACCGCCGGCTGCTCTGGCTGGCCCACGCCGCCCGCTCGACGGGCCGTCTGGTCCTGGACGACGGCGCGGTGGCCGCGGTCGTGGACCGGCGGATGTCGCTGCTGCCGGCCGGCGTGGTCCGGGTGGAGGGCACGTTCTCGGCGGGCGAGCCGGTGGACCTCACCGACGCCCGCGGCGCGGTGCTCGCCCGGGGCCTGGTCAACTTCGACGCCGCCGAGCTACCCCCGTTGCTGGGTCGCTCGACCCGGGAGCTGGCCCGCGAGCTCGGGTCCGGCTACGAGCGGGAAGTCGTCCACCGCGACGACCTGGTGCTGCTTCGCGACGGTGCGCGACGATGACCGCCTCGCCGCTGCTCAGTGCGGATGGGGTGAGCACAGTGTGTGTGCCCGCCGCGCCGCGCCTGGGCGAATAGGTGACGGACCGCGCCGATACCTGATGGACTGGACTACGTGACGACGGGTGAGGACCAGCCGCTCGCAACGCTGACACCGTTGCGGGGCATCCCGCTGAACCCGTCACGCCGCCAGCGTCGCGCAGCGCACCGCGAGGAGCCGGCGCTGTGGTTCGTCACCGTCACCGTCAGTGGCGCACGGATGTCACCCGAGGAGGTCCGGGCTGGGCTCGAACGGCTCAGCGAGGCCGAGCCGTTCCTGGTCTCGGCCGCCTACGCCAGCTCGCGCGCCGAGGTGCGCTACTGGGACGAGTCTGTCGACATCGAGGGCGCGGTGGAGTCGGCGCTTCAGCTGTGGGAGGCGCACCGGTCCTCGGCCCGGCTGCCTGCCTGGCGGGTGGTCGGTCTGGAGGTTGTCGACCGGGACACCGCCCGGCGCCGTTGGGCGGAGCCGGCCCGCGCCCAGGTCGGTGAGCTGGGCGAGATCCGTCCGCTGGAGGACGGGGACGGGTGACCTAGGCTGGAGCCATGAGCGTGGCCCACAGCCAGACCCCTTTCGACACTCGGCCCGGGGCCGGCGGCATACCGTCCGCCGCGGACGCGGGCAGAGCCACCGCGGACCCGGCCGCAACACCCCCGGACCCGGTCCGCGACCAGGTCCGCGCGGTCTGCGCACGGGCCGGCGAGGCCGCCCAGGTGCTGGCCACGGCGCACCGCCGGGTCAAGGACGCCGCCCTGTTCGAGATCGCCGAGGCCCTGGTGGGCGACGTCGACGCGATCGTCGCGGCCAACGCCAGCGATCTGGATCGGGGCCGCGACGAGGGACTGTCCGAAGGGCTGCTGGACCGACTGCGGCTGGACCGGGGGCGGATCGAGGCGATCGCCGACGCCGTCCGGCACGTCGCGTCGTTGCCCGACCCGGTCGGCGAGCTGGTTCGCGGCTCGACGTTGCCGAACGGCCTGCAGCTGCGCCAGGTTCGGGTGCCGATGGGAGTCATCGGCATGGTCTACGAGGCCCGGCCGAATGTCACCGTGGACGCCGCCGCGCTGGCCCTGAAGAGTGGCAACGCCGCAGTGCTGCGCGGCGGGTCGGCGGCCGCCGCGACCAACGAGCGCCTGGTTGAGGTGATCCGGGGCGCGTTGGTTCGCTCGGGGCTGCCCGGCGACGCGGTCGCCTCGATCGACGCCTTCGGCCGGGACGGCGTCACCCACCTGATGCAGGCCCGAGGGCTGGTCGATCTGCTGATCCCGCGCGGCGGTGCCGGGCTGATCCAGAACGTGGTGCGGAACTCGACGGTGCCGGTGATCGAGACCGGCACCGGCAACTGCCACGTCTACGTCGACGCCGCCGCCGACCTGGACCAGGCCCTGGACATCGTCCTGAACGCCAAGACCCGCCGGACGTCGGTGTGCAACGCCGCGGAGACCCTGCTGGTCCACCAGGACGTGGCGCGCTGGTTCCTGCCGCAGGCGCTGCCTGCCCTGGCCGAGCGCGGGGTGCGGCTGCATGTCGACGGCCGCAGCGCCGTCCAGGCCGACCTGGCCGGGGTGGACGCCGCGATGGTGCTGCCGGCCACGGAGGCGGACTGGGCGACCGAGTACCTCGACGACGACCTGGCCGTGGCCGTGGTCGACTCCCTGGACGGCGCGATCGCGCACATCCGGCGCTGGTCCTCGGGCCACACCGAGGCGATCGTCACCACTGACCTCAAGGCGGCGGACGCCTTCATCGGCCGGGTGGACGCCGCGGTGGTCGCGGTGAACGCCTCGACCGCCTTCTCCGACGGAGGTGAGTTCGGGCTGGGAGCCGAGATCGGCATCTCCACGCAGAAGCTGCACGCCCGCGGTCCGATGGGGCTGGCCGAGCTGACGAGCACCAAGTGGGTCCTCGTCGGCGACGGTCACACCCGCACGTAGGCGCCGGGCGTCGACCGTGGAAGGGACCGAGGTCCGCCGGCTGGCACAGGTCGAGGACCGGCATTGGTGGTACGCCGAACGGCGTGAGCTGCTCCGGCGGGCCCTGGCCGAGCTGGGGCCGGCGCCGGGGGTGGCGCTGGACGTCGGCGCCGCCGGCGGCGGCAACACCCGCGTGCTGCGCGCTGCCGGGTGGCGGGCGCTGGCCCTGGAGTACGGCGCCGAGGGCGCCGAGGTCTGTCAGGAGCGGGGCATCCCGGTGATCCGCGGTGACGCGACGGCGCTGCCGGTGGTCGCGGGCAGCCTCGACCTGGTCGTGGCCTACGACGTGCTGGAGCACCTCGAGGACGACAAGGGTGCTGCCCGGGAGATGTTCGAGGCACTGCGGCCTGGGGGTGTCGCGTTGGTCGCGGTGCCGGTGGACATGGCGCTGTGGTCCGAGCACGACGTGGCGGTCGGACACGTGCGCCGGTACACCCGCAAAGGGCTGACCGACCTGCTCACCGGGGCCGGGTTCGTGCTGGATGACGTGCGCTCCTGGATGGTGCTGCTGCGTCCGGCGGTGGCGGTGCGCCGTCGGTTCGGCGGCCGCGGCAGTGACCTGGACGACCCGCCGGCCTGGATGAACCGGCTCTTCGGGGCGGTCGTCGCGGCCGAGCGGTACCTGCCGGTGGGCGGCCTGCCCGGGGTGTCGGTGCTGGTCCGGGCCCGGCGCTACGGCTGAGGCGGCTACCTGGCCGGTGGGTCCTCGTCCAGGGAGTCGTGCGCGACGAAGTACGACGGTCGTCCCTGCATCTGCGTGTAGAGCCGGCCCACATACTCCCCGAGCACGCCGAGGCAGAGCAGCTGGATGGCGCCGACCCCGGCCACGGCGACGAAGGTGGAGGTCCAGCCCGGCACGGTCGCCCCGCTCAGGAAGGCGATCAGGGCGTAGGCGAACATCAGGGCGGTGGCCAGGGCACCGCCGAGGCCGAACCAGGTGGCCATCCGCAGCGGGGCGATCGAGAAGCCGGTCAGGCTGTCGATGGTCAGCCGGATCATCCGCGACAGCGGGTAGTGCGTGCGTCCGGCAGCGCGGGCCTCGCGCCGGTAGGGAACGTGGGCGGCCGGGAAACCCAGCGCGGGCACGACCAGGCGCAGGACCCGGTGATGCTCGGGGAGGCTGTTCACGGCGTCCACGGTGGCCCGGCTGACCAGCCGGAAGTCGCCGGCGTCGGCGGCGATGTGCCGGCCCACCAGCGAACGCATCAGGCGGTAGTAGGCCCGGGCCGACAGGCGTTTGAAGGTCGAGTCGCTGCTGCGGTCGGTGCGCACCCCGGTGACCACGTCCAGATCATCGCGCACGGCCACCTCCAGCATGGTCGCCAACAGCTCGGGGGGGTCCTGCAGGTCAGCGTCCAGGGTGGCCACCCAGGCGCCACGGCTACGGGCCAGTCCCGCCGACAGGGCGGCCTGGTGGCCGGCGTTGGTGCGCAGCCGGACGACGCGCAGCTGCGGCCAGTCGCGGCGCTCCTTGGCCAGCAGCACCGGGGTGGCATCCGAGCTGCCGTCGTCGACCGCGAGAACCTCGTAGCCGCCCACCCGTCCGTCCTCGACCAGGCCGTCGAGCACCGGTCGCAGCCGGGCGGCGAACAGGGGGAGCACGTCCTGCTCGTCGAACATCGGCACCACGACGGTCAGCGCCGGTGCCTGCTGGCTGGGCCGGGCGGGCGTCGGACGCACCGGCGGGTTCGGCCGCGGGTCGGAGGCGGACATCACGCGACCTCACTGCCTCCCCTCGTCGCCGCCCCGGGCGCCGACATGCCAGACTGACCCTGCGTCGTGCGGGAAGCCTAGCCTTCCGGCGCCGACGTGCCCCGATAGAGGACATGTCTGCGAGGAGCGTTCCCGGATGAGCGTGCTGGCCGAGACCGAGGCCGCCAACCACCTGCCGCTGGCGCCGATTTGGATCGGCGCCATCGCACTGATCGTGTTCGCCACCTTGCTGGCAGTCACGTTCTCTTTCCGCGGGGTGTGGCACCGGCACGACCCGTCCGCCCTCACTGCCGACGAGCGCGCCGGCGACGGGGCTGGTCGCGCAGCAGGCGGTCACTGATCCGTGCCGGGTCGTGTCCGGCTTGGGGTGATGGGTGGCACCTTCGACCCGATCCACCACGGTCACCTGGTCGCGGCGAGTGAGGTCGCCGCCGAGCACGACCTCGATGAGGTGGTGTTCGTGCCCACCGGCCAGCCGTGGCAGAAGAGCGACCGCGAGGTGGCCCCGGCCGAGCACCGGTACCTGATGACGGTGATCGCGACCGCGGCCAACCCCCGGTTCACCGTCAGCCGGGTCGACATCGACCGGGCCGGGCCGACCTACACCATCGACACGTTGCGCGACCTGCACCGCGAACGGGCCGAGGCCGAGCTGTTCTTCATCACCGGCGCTGACGCGCTGGCGCAGATCCTGTCCTGGAAGGACAGCGACGAGGTGTTCGACCTGGCCCACTTCATCGGCGTGACCAGGCCCGGTCACGTGCTGGACGGCAACGGGCTGCGGGCCGACCGGGTCAGCCTGATGGAGGTGCCCGCCATGGCCATCTCCTCCACCGACTGCCGGGCCCGGGTCCGCCGCGGGGCGCCGGTCTGGTACTTGGTCCCGGACGGGGTGGTGCAGTACATCGCCAAGTACCGGCTGTACGGAACGTGACGACGAAAGGCCCCGACACGAAAGGCTCTGATCCGTGACCGCCTCTGACCGCGCCCGCGAGCTGGCCACCGCCGCCGCGCTCGCGGCCCACGACAAGCTCGCGCAGGACATCCTCGCCTTGGACGTCAGCGACCAGCTGGTGATCACCGACGTGTTCGTGCTGGCCTCAGCGCCCAACGACCGGCAGGTCAGGGCGATCGTCGAAGCTGTCGAGGAACACCTGCTCGTCCTGGACGCCAAGCCGCTGCGCCGGGAGGGGGAGCGGGAGGGACGCTGGGTGCTGCTCGACTTCGGCGAGCTGGTGGTGCACGTCCAGCACCGCGACGAGCGGGAGTACTACGCGCTCGAGCGGCTGTGGCGGGACTGCCCGCTCCTCGAGCTGCCGGCGATGCCGCGCAACCCGAGCCAGTGACCGGGCCCATGACCGGGCCCATGGCCGGGCGGGGCCGATGAGCGCCCGCCGGGTGGTGCTGCTGCGGCACGGCCGGTCGACGTCCAACGCGGAGGGTCGGTTCCAGGGTCACCACGACGTACACCTGGACGAGGTCGGGCATGCCCAGGCGGCCGCGGCCGCCGCGGTGCTCGCGGAGCTGTTGGCCGCGGAGGCCTCGCGCGACGCCGTCCGAGTGGTGTCCTCGGACCTGGCCCGTGCCGTCGAGACCGCCGAGCCGGTGGTGAAGGCGCTCGGCGTGGACCTGGCGACCGACCCCGCGCTGCGGGAGCGGGACGCGGGGAACTGGCAGGGCCTGCTCCGCGCCGAGATCGCCGAGCGCTTCCCCGACGAGTTCGCCGCGTGGACGGCGGGCCGGGACGTCGCGATCGGCGGCGGGGAGTTGCTGGCGCAATGCTGGGGGCGGGCCGAGGCCGCGATCCGCCGGCACGCCGAGTCGATGGATCCGGCGCCCGACGGCGCTGCACAGGGCGCGCTGGTCGTCGTCGGGCACGGCACCTCGATGCGCGGCGGCATGATGCGGCTGGTCGGACTGCTGGACGGCGGGCCGGACGACCCGGTGCGCTACCGGATGCTCGGCGGGTTCGGGAACTGCCACTGGGCCGAGGTCCGCGCCTCCGGGTCCGGCGCAGGGTCCGGCTGGGTGCTGGCCCGATTCAACGTTCCCCTGCCCGCCTCGGACGGCGCGTCGGCGTAGATCCACGGGCTTTTCCCGGTGGATCGACGCCGCTGACCGGCCTCGGTGTGGATTTGGAGACCGCCTGGGTCGTCGCGGTAGACTCACCGAGCCCTCGGTGAGGGTGAAGGGGCTGTGGCGCAGCTGGTAGCGCACCTCCATGGCATGGAGGGGGTCAGGGGTTCGAGTCCCCTCAGCTCCACCGTAAAACCGCAGGTCACAGGCCCGTCACTCGGATTGAGTGGTGAGGCCTGAGTGGCAATGAAATGGGCAGAATGTGGGCAGAGGCTGCCGACATCGGCCGGACGAAGGCGGGTGTCGCCACCTGGATCGGCGGGAAGGTCAGGACTGCACGGCGGGCGCGGCTGCGTCGACGGCATCCGCGAACGCGGCCATCGACGGGAACGTCCAGTCCGGGCTGATATCAGCCTGCGGCGCAGGGGTGGCGCCCCAACCGGGGTTGTCGTGACGACGGTTGATCCAGACCGTGGGCAGGCCGGCAGCCTTGGCCGGCACGTGGTCGTGGAACAGGCTCTGCGCCACATGAAGCAGCCTGCCGTCGAGGATGCCCAGACGGGCGGTCTCGGCGGCCAGGGCCTCGAAGTTGCGCCGTGACGGCTTGTAGGTGCCGACGTCCTGGGCGGTGATGATGCTGGTGAATGCGACCCCCAGACGCTTGTTCGAACCGGCGAAGGAGTCTCGGTCGACGTTCGACAAGATGATCAGCTGGAAACGGTCGGCCAGCCGCTGCAGGGCCTGCCTGGAGTCGCTGAACGCCGGCCAGTCCGGCACCGAACCCGCGATAGCCGTGGCGTCGTCATCGCTGACCTCAGCGCCCAGCGCTGCACCCACCCGGCGCAGGCTCTCCGCCAGCACATCCGGATAGAGGGCCGCCGGAGTCTCCACCTCGACGGCGGCCTCGCACGGGTTGTAGGCGGTCAGCAGCTGCTTGTCGGACAGGACCAGGCCACGGCGCCGTGCCCAGTCCGACAGGACGGCGGCCAGGCCGGCCTCCCAGTCGATCAGGGTTCCGTGGCAGTCGAAGCTGAGGGCGTCGTAGGCGGTGAGGTTCACGGCGTGCGCTCCTGGATGAGGGTGAGGAAGAACCGCTCCGCGACATCGAAATGCTCGCTCCACGCCGACTGGGCGCGCATGGTGTCTGCGGAGCGAAGGACATCGAGCAGTAGGGCGTGCTCGGCGGCCAGCACCGATACCCGGTCATAGGCAGGACGCAACTGGGCGATCAGCAGCCGCAGCTCCGAGCCCACCTCATCGAAGGTCCGCAGCAGTCGAGGCGAGCCCGCCGCGACCAGCACCGCCCGGTGGAAGGCGATGTCATGGTCGGCCACGACATCCCACGACACGTCCTCGGTCAGGGAGAGGAACGCATCGACGGTGGCCTGCACGCCGTCCAGCCCGCGCCCATCGACGATCACCATCGAGACCGCGGTCGCCTCGATCGGCCGTCGCAGCCGGTACAGGTCGACGGCGTCCTCAGCGGTGAAGGACCGCACCTCGGCGCTGCGGCCCCGGCCTCGCTCCAGCAGTCCGTCGGCGACCAGCATCTGCACGGCCGCCCGCACCGTAGGCCGGGCCACCCCGAACTCCACCGACAACTCGGTGTCCCGCAACAGCTCCCCGCCCCGATAGGCACCCGCGAGCAGCCGGCGTCGCAGTTCGTCGGCCACCGCGTCGGCCACCGACACCACCTGAATCGTCATGGCTAACTGTATAACAGTCAAACAGGTAGCCTGCAATGCATGTCTCGCAGTCGACCGTCCTCGCGCCGCAGTCCCGTTCTCGCGGGGCAGCCGTAACAGGCGCCGCTGACGTGCTCTGGGGGACCATGGGCGGTTGCTCGGTGCTCTGCTTCCCCGCTGTCGAGCTGGCCGGGTCGCCTCCGCCACCGTCGTGGCCATCGGCGCGGCACCGCTCATCGCCGGGCTCACCCACGTCCTCACCGGCCAAAACCCCGCTCCTGTATCGGTGGAGTCCAAGGCCTCCCAACAGGTGGCAACCTGCCTGGCTCCGACATGTGGCCGATTGGGCGCACCGCGTCATTGAGCAACCCACATCCCCGAGGGCGCGGAGGTCCAGCTGTCCTTGGCGATTGGCCTCGTGGTGGACGGGTGGGTACCGAACCCGTGTCCCAGGTCTACCTGCGGTTCCCGCGCGAACACTGGACCCGGATCCGGCACCCCAACTTCATCGAACGCACCTTCGGCGAGACCTGTCGCCGTGCCAGGGTCATCGGCCGACTGCCCGAGGAGCACACCTGCCTGTCCCTGGTGTGGGCCGTCTTGGACCGCGCCAGCGTCGGCTGGCGCGGCTTCACCGACCGGTCAGCCGACGCCCGAGGTCAGCCCCAGAAGATGCACGTGGGGTCGCGGTCTATCTCGGTCAGGAGGTCGTCGACGCGTGGAGATGGCACGAGTAGGTCGTAGGCGTGAAAGCGCAGGTTGCGGTCGCGCCAGTACAACGTCCACGACTTGTCGGCGACGGTGTAGCCCAGGCGGGCGATGGGGAAGGTGGTCCACTCTGGTCCGAAGTCCTCGCGCCACGGCGCCCGTCGTTCGACGATCGTCAGGTGTCGCGGTGCGATCTCGCACTCGACACGCACTTGGTGGCGTGCATGCTCGGGCACCCGGGCGGCGCACCATCGTTGTGCTCGCGCGACGTCCAGCTCTGGCAGGGCCATCGGGTCAGCGTGCCAGGCGGGCCAGGTCGATGTCAGTGGCTGTCGGAGGTTCGCGCCGCGGTGGTCAGTGGCCGCGGCCAGCGCCAGCCAGTGCCCGCCGGTCGGGTGGAGGCGAGCCGTGACAGGGCGCTCGGACAGCGGCGTGCTCATGGGAGTGCCGCGTGAAGGCGTTGTCCCGTCGTCGACGAGGGTGTAGTCAACCCACCGGCCCCGGCGCGTGCCGGTGATGAGCCGCGCCGCGCACCCGCAGCCGTGACGACGTCGCGGACGACGACCGCGCCGGGGCGACCGAGCGCGTGTCGATGGACCGGGCGACTGACCTGTTGCCGCAGCGCCTTTGTGCGTCTCCGGCTCAGACGGCCACGTCCCGGCGCTGGAACGCCAGCGTCCCGAGGGCGACGAACAGCAGTGTGAGGGCGAGCAATACGCCCACGTGTCCGGCGTCCACACCGTTACGCAGCGGCTGGCTGCCGTTGAGCCAGGTGAATGCCGAGTAGTCGCGTGTCCAGCCCAGTCCGTCGACCTGCGGCAGGATGCCGCTCGCCGCGTAGGCGAGTACCCCGGCGGTCGCTCCCACGCCCAGGGCGATCGCGCGGCGTCCCGTAGCGGCCCCGATCGCGAAGCTGACCGAGGCGAACAGCACGGTGAACAGCGCGAGGTGCAGATGCATGGCGGCGAAGCGACCGACCGGGATGTCGGAGAACTGGGCAGGTCCGGCGATGACGAGCATCGCCAGCCCGAACACCGCAACGATGGCGAGCACCCCGGCCACCAGGGCGGCGAAGCGCTGAAGCACCACCGTCGCCCGGCTGACCGGGTGGGACAGGACGAGGTCGAGCGTGCCGGCTTCCTCCTCTCCGGCGACGATGCGCGTTCCGGCGGCGGTGGCGAACACGATGAGCAGCACGGCCACGATGAGCCCGTACACGGTGGCGTTGAGATAGCCCTCTGGGGTGGCGATGTCGGTGTAGTTGATCGCCTCGAGGAGCGCGGCCGGGTAGCTGTCCAGCGCCTGCTGCAGGGCCGGGTCGTCGATGGTCGGCCAGAACGCGGCGTACCCGCAGCCGACAAAGATGATGGCGATGGTCCAGCCCATCAGGGAGCGGCGGGAGTCCCAGAGCCACTTGGTGAAGACGCTGCGAGTCATCATGGCCCTACCTCCCCGCGTCGGCCCGGCCGGCGGCGTACTGGTGGAAGAACACTTCTTCGAGATCGGGCTCCTCGCTGGTGATGCTCAGAACCGTGTGCGCGGCGGCTGCCTTGATGAGCGCGTCGGCCGGCCCGTCCAGCCGGCAGCGCAGCAGGCGGTCGCGGACGTCGAGGTCGCTCACCCCTTCCACGTCGGCGAAGGTCTGCGCAGCTACGGGATCGGCGAACACGATCTCCACTCGCCGGGTGGCCGTCGCGAGCAGGTGCTCGACCGACTCGACCGTCACCCGGACGCCGTCACGGATGATCCCGGCGCGGTCGCAGGACTTCTGCACCTCGCTCATCACGTGCGAGGACATGAACACGGTGCGGCCCTCGGCGGCGGCGTCGCGGGCCATCTCGGTGAACTCCTGCTGGAGGAAGGGATCGAGGCCGGTGGTCGGCTCGTCCAGGATCAGCAGCTCGGGCTCATGCATGAACGCCTGGACGAGGCCGACCTTCTGCCGGTTCCCCCGGGACAGCGTCTTGATCTTCGGCTTCAGGTCGAGCCGGAGCCGGTCGGCGAGCTCGCGGATCCGCGTGTCGGAGACCCCACCACGCAGGTACCCGAGGTAGGAGAGCAGCTCGTGCGCGGACTGCCGGCCGTCCACGACGAAGTCGCCCTCGAGATAGCCGACCCGCCGCCTCAGCGCCACGCCGTCCCGATGCGGGTCCAGGCCAAGCATCTCGACCCGCCCGGCATCGGGACGGATGAGGTCGAGCAGCACCCGGATCGTCGTCGTTTTGCCCGCCCCGTTGGGCCCGAGGAACCCGAACACCTCCCCGGAACGGACCTCGAGGTCGAGGCCCGCCAAGGCCTGGGTGCGCCCGTAGGACTTCCGCAGTCCCTCGATCGCGATGACCGCCTCCGACATGCGCCTCCCGTCAGCCTCTTGCGCCATCGGTGCAGCCGGCAGGCGGCCGCCACTGATGTCTAGCACCTGGCCGGTGGCCTTACGCAGGACGTAGTGCAGTCGGACGACGCGCGACGTGCGATCGGTCAGTTCAGGCTGAACGGCGGGTATCGGTCTGTGACCGGCAGGAAGGCATAGGCCTGGACGCGAAGTCCCCATCGGGTGACGCCGACGAGGTAGGCGAACAGGGAGCGGGGATTCCGCCTCGACGTCGGGGTAGTCGATCTCCAGATGGACCGACTGCTCCTCGACGGTCGTCGGATACCGATCGGTGATCCCCGCCGCTCCTGCTGGTCGTGATCACGTCGTCGGCCACCGCAAGCATGACGTTTCTCGCGTCGGAGTCCTGACGCCTGCGGACAGTGCGTCGTCGACGGTGTCACGCCGTGCCGACGCCGATGTTGATGGCGATGTGGAGTACGGCCTCGGGTGCGCCGCCGGAGCGTTCGCGGAGCATGCCGTCGAGCACCCGTCGGGTCTCGGCGGTCTGCTCGGCGCTCAGGTCGGCCACCGTCGCCGCGCCGAGCGGGTTGCTGCTCGTCACGACGTCCCACAGGTGGGCGCCAGAGCGCACCGGCAGGTCCCACACGTCGGACGCCACGCGCACGTCGGTCAGGCCGGCGCCGGTGAGCTTGTCGCGCAGCCGCCCGGGGTCGGCGACCTGGAACGGCAGCGGCGGCGGGTCGGTCGGCAGGCCGGTGAAGCCCGAGACGACCGTGCGCACCGCGCCGACGAAGAACGTCAGGAACTCGGCCCGCGGCAGGGGACCGAACGCGACGATCAGCACGCGGCCGCCGGGTCGGGTCACCCGGGTCATCTCGCGCACCCCGCGAGCCATGTCGGGGAACAGCGACACGCCGTGCTGGGAGACGGCCAGGTCGAAGGTGTCGTCATCGAAGTCGAGCGCGTGGCCGTCCATCACCCGCCCCTCGACGTTGGTCAGCCCTTCTCGGCGGGCGCGGGCGGCGAGCCGGTCGATCATGACCGGCGAGATGTCGGTGGCCACGACCTGCGCGCCGAGGCGGCCGGCGGGGATGGCCAGCGCGCCGCTGCCCGCCGCGACGTCCAGCACCCGCATGCCGGCGGCGACGCCGTGCCGGCGCAGCAGCCTGTCGCCCAATGCGCTGTTGGGGGGCGTCAGGTGCTCGTCGAAGCCGGGCGCGATCCGGTCCCAACCGGCCCGGATCTGCTCCGGTGTCGGCGCGGTCTGCGTGGTGGGTGGGGTAGTCATGATGTGCTCCTGCGATCGATCGGTCGGGGGCTGTCGTCCAGCGCTGTCCGGAAGGCCTCCAGGAACGCGCTCGGCTGTTCGTGGGCGGGATCGTCGGCGGCGCCGTCGATCACGTGAAGCGGCCAGCCGTGTCGATCCGAGGCGGCCTCGGCGGTACGAAGGGGCGTCTGCAGGTCGTGGCGACCCCAGATCAACGTCGTCGCAGCCGTGATCCGCGCGAGGTCCTCGGGGGGGATCGGCGGCATGGCGAGGCGTGGCATCAGCGTGCGTAGCGCCGCCTTGAGATGTGGGCTGCGGGCGCCCTCCAGCGCGTAGGCCTCGAGCAGCTCCATGTCGCCGCCCATCTGCTCGCGCACACCGTCGAGGCTGACGAAACACCGCTGGAACAGCCGATCACGGCTACGGTCGGTCGGTCGGACCATGAAGGCGAGCATCGCCATGCCGAACCCGGTCGTGGGCCGGTACCACCGCAGTCCGCAGGTGTCGACGAGTACCAGCCGGTCGAGGCGCTCGCTGTGGCTCACGGCGAAGCGTGCGGCGATGGCGCCGCCGAGCAGATGTCCGACAAGCACCGGCGGCGTCGCGCAGGTCTGCGCGATCAGCTCGTCCAGCCAGGCGAGCACCCGGTCGCGGTCCAGGTCGTCCTCGCCGACACCCGACGCACCGTGCCCGGGCAGATCGGGGACCACGACCCGGTGCGTGCGCATCAGTTCGGGGATGACCCGCATCCACGTCGCGGCGAACTCGCCCTGGCCGTGCAGCAGCACCACGGGAGGTCCGTCGCCGCCTTCCAGCAGCGCCGTCGGCACCCCCGCAAGGTCGAGCCGTCGTTCCCCTGCGGGGATCCTGGTCAGCAGTCGTTCTCGAAGCGTCGTCATCGTCGGCCTCCAGCCACTCGCGTCGGTGTCGACGCTAGGAGGGTGACCGGTGGCGTCGCGTCGGGAGGACGACCCAGATCACTCCGATCCCGCGGAATGGGTCGATCTGTGCATCCGCCGGTGCGTCCGCGCCTACACCAGCTCGTGCTCGTAGGCGTAGGCGGTGGCGGCGGCGCGGTTGGCCAGGCCGAGACGGGTGAAGATGTTGTTCAGATGCCGGGCCACGGTCTTCTGACTGATGACCAGCTGATCGGCGATCTCGCGGTTGGTCAGCCCGGTGGCGACCAGCCGGATCACCTCGACCTCGCGTGCGGTCAGGCCAGCCGCAGCGTCGGATGCCCGCCCGCGACCGGCGAGCTCGTCGAGCCGCGCCAGCTCCGGTCGGGCACCGACCTCGGCGAAGACCTCCCGCGCGGCGGCCAGCTCCATCCGTGCGGTGTCGGGGTCGCCGAGCCGCCGGCACGCCGATGCCAACAGCACACGGACGCGGGCCACCTCGTACGGTGCGCGCAACTCCTGCCAGAACGACTGCGCGCTGTGCAGGGCCTCGACGGCGCCGCGCGCGTCGTCCTCGGCCAGCCGCACGGCGCCGTCCGCCTGCGCCGACATGGCCCACAGCAGCGGCTTGGCGAGCTCGGCGGCGATCTGTGACAGCTCGTCGGCCGCCACCCGGGCCACGTCGATGTCACCGGTCGCAAGCATGATCTCCACGCACGCGGCGAGCACCTTCGCTCGGTCTCCGCGAGCCTGCGCCTCCTCGACGACCCGGCGGATCGCGCCGTCCGCGTCGGCGAGCCGCCCCTGCGCCAGGCGCAGCAGCGCCAACCCAGGATGGGGACCGTGGCCCCACCGGCTGGCCTGGCCATACGTCTGCTCGGCGTCCGCGAACTCGCCGCGCAGCCGGTGCAGCTCCGCCCGCTGGTAGTGGGCCATCCCGATGGCCGGCTGACCCGGCGGATCCGACAGCCGCGCGCATGCCCGTTGCGCCTCGGCGATCGCCGTCGGCCAGTCACCGCGCAGCTGCGCCAGCTCCGAGCGGTGGACCAGGCACTGGCCGCGGTAGGGCACCAGGTCGGGCTGGGCGTCGCACCAGGAGCTCAGGGCCTTCGTCCACTGCTGCGCCCGGTGCAGGTCAAGGAGCCGCTGGCACTGCAGGATCGTCCCGCAGTACACGATCCCCGCGACCACCGTCGACACCTCGCCGGTCTCGACGGCGACCATCGCCTCGTCGAGCGATCGAACCGCGCGGTCGGGGTCGTTCATCGCGATCAGCGCCTGCGCGGACCCGAGCCGCCCGAGCGCGCGCAGATCCGGCTCGTCGAACCGCTCGGCGAAGTCCAGCGCGCGGTCGAACAGCTCGACGGCCTCCGCGGGTTCGCCCGCGCCCAGGCGTCCCAGGCCCGCCGGAATCAGCAGGTAGCCGTGCTCGGCGCACTCCTGGCCGAGGTCGGCGACCAACCGGCCGGCACGGCCGATCCAGCCGCCGCCGCGGGCCTCCTCGCCGCGGTTGAACAGCATGAGCCCCAGCCAGAACGCGCAGCGGACCGCCTGTGCCATCTCGCCGGCGTTGAGGAACCCCCGATGGGCCCGCGCCCAGGCGTCCTCGCAGTCGGGGTCTCGACCGGTCAGGTACGCCGCACGCGCCAGCCGGTCGAGGTCCTCCGGTGCCAGCGACCCGTCCGCGTCGAGGGCCGACAGCTGCGCGAAGGCGTCCTGCCACGCGCGGGTGCGGAACGCCTCCCGGGCCTGCTCCAGCATGTCGACCACCATCACGGCTGCGCGGTGTGAGCGGACGCCACAGTCGCCGAACCCGACGGAGGATGCGAGTCCGCTAGGTGGGCGACTTCCTGCGACGTCACCCCAGCCTGCCCGTCATGACGATCACCGGCAACACGGTGCCACGCCCGCTCCTGGCACGTGCCGCTGCAGGTAGGAACGACAGCGGCGCCGTGTCGTTGCGCCGGGTCGGGTTGGCGATCTGGACCGGCGCGGGTGCGGGGTGTCGAGGCTGCCGTGCGAGAAGTACCGCGCGAGGGGGCTGCCGAGCGAGCGGACCTGGGCCGACCTCAGGCCGGTGTAGTCGCTACCACCTTGCGTCGCAGTGGTTGCCAGGTGCGGTAGGTCGCGCAGCGCCATACCCACTCGAACGGCCCGTGGCGGAACCGCGCCAACCACCACGTGGACCACCAGAGCTGCAGCGCCCAGACGGCAAGGACCCAGACGCCGATCATCGTGCGGCTGAGTTCGACATCGCCCCACCACCACGTCAGCATGGTGACGCCGAGGATGGTCTGGGTGAGGTAGTTGGTCAGCGCCATCCTGCCCGCGGCGCGGAAGCGCTCGACGTACCGGACGCTTCGTCGATTCCCCACGATGATCAGTGCCATATAGCCCACCGCCATGGGGATCGTGCCCAGGCCGGTGGGGATGTGTCCGGTGAGCGCGTGGTCCAGTGACCAGTCACTAACGCTCCGAAACACGACCCCGGCTGCCGTCACCGTCGTTCCCGCACCCAGACCCCATAGGGCCATTCGACGGTAGTACCCGTCGTCTCGCTGCCCCTGCACGATGCCGAGCCGGAACAGACCGACGCCGATCAGCATGAGACCCAAGGCTCGACCGGAAGCGTCCAGGAGGAACCACCCCAAGACCGCGTCCGACTTCGCGCCCCCATCGATCAACCAGAGATTCCCGAGCTCGGTTCCGTCGGCACCCACCGTGTTCTGGAACAGGGGCGCCGCCAGGCTACCCGCGAGGGCCAGCGCGACACCTGAGCCGATCACCAGCCCCGCCGGGAGTCCGCGGACCAAGAGGACGATCGGCGCGCAGATGGCGTAGGGGAGCAAGACGTCGCCGTCCCACAGCAGGGAATGGGCGATGCCGATGCCCAGTAGCAGTACGAAGCGCCACAGGCTCAGCCAGACGACCCGTCGACCATCGGCTCTGGCTCGGTCGGCGAACACGACGACGCCCACGCCGAACAACATCGAGAACAAGGCCATCATCTTCTGGTCTACGAAGATCATGGTCAGCACCCCGACGACCCAGTCGAAGGGGTGCCGGATACCGTCGGCGGAGACGTTGAAGTACGCAGCCGACGCCAGGGCGAAGCTCAACGCGTTCATGGGCAGGATGCCCAGCGTGGCGACGCCCCGCACGGCGTCGAGCGAGGAGATTCGTTCGGCTTCCGAGACCGGGCCCGCTGCCCGCTTGTGCGGGGATGGGGCGTAGAACCACGTCGCCACGGGTCAAGCGCCTCACATGCCGAATGGGCTGCTCGCGGCGCTCATGGTCTCTCCGATGCTCATCACTGCACCCGATCCTAGTCGCCGACGTCTGGATCGAGACCGCTCACTCTCAGCGCCGTCTTCAGGGAGTCGACGCGCGTCACACGCCATGGACGAGCGGTGCGGCGCCAACGCGTTTCACTCGGGCCGTGACCTGGCACGTGCCTCCTTGACGTCGCGGGCGGACACGTCCACATAGGTCTGGCCGCCGAGTTCGAGCAGGGCGTCCCGAACGACGGCGATGATCGATTCGGGTGACATGGTGGACGGATCGAGCGGTAGCCGCGAGGAGATGCGCACCTGCGCGTGCGTCCTTCGTCGGGGTCGGCGCGTGTATGCCGTGGTGACCGCGTACGCCGGCACATCCGGATTGGCGCGCAGCACCGGAACGAGCACTCGCGGGTGCAGCCGATGAAGCTTGGTGGCATCAGGGGAGCGGGTGCCCTCCGGATAGAGCCCGATCTTCCCGCCGTAGGCGAGTGCCGACGATGCCATGGCGATCGCCCAGTCGGTGGCCGCAGGGTCTCCGCGACGCAACGGGATCTGGCCCATCAGGCGGAAGAACACCGCGGCGCGCCCCTGGAACCACTCGACCTTGGTGAAGGCGGTGACCCGCCACCGGGTGCGCATCACCACGACCACCGGGTCAATGGCCGACACATGGTTGCCGATCAGGATCGCCGCCCCCCGCGGGACCTTGTCGATGCCCTCGATGTCGACCTTCCAGCGGGCCCGCAACGCGCGCAGCGCGGCGATCGTCGCCCAGTAGCTGCGAGCCCGCCCGGGCCGCCCGATGCGGATCCCGGGATAGAGAGCCCTGCCTGCGCCGAGCAACACGTCGTAGGACGCGCCGGCTGCCTCGGTTGGTGCCATGGACCCATCCTCATGGATGGCAACCCCCTGGCGCACCCGATCCGGCCTGCGCGACGAGCACGCGGTGGCTGGTCAGGCGTGCTGGTCCGGCGGTGGCTGGGCAGGCTGGACCGACCAGCTCGGCGGCTCGTCGGTGCCTGACTCCTCGTCGCGCTCCGCGTCGGCGGCCGTGGCGTGGATCGTGCCCGACGCATGGTGGACCGGCGCGTAGACGGCGTACAGCTGCATCGGCTCGTCACCGATGTTGGTGACGTTGTGCCAGGTGCCGGCGGGCACGAAGATCGCCCAGCCGTCCTCGACCTCCCGGTCGAAGTCGAGCTGGTCCTTCGCAGGGCCCATCTGCACCCGGCCCCGGCCTGCGTCGAGTCGCAGGAACTGGTCGGTCTCCGGATGTGCCTCGAGGCCGATGTCCCCGCCTGCGGGGATCGACATGAGGGTCAGCTGGAGGTACTTGCCGGACCACGCGACGGTCCGGTAGTTCGTGTTCTCCAGCGTCGCCGTCTCGAGGTCGAAGCTCTGCGGTTGTGGCCCGATGTCCTGGATGGTCATCCGTTGCTCCCGGTCGGTGATGGCACATGGCAGGTAGGCCGGCGCCTTCCTGCGCCGCCCCGACGTCAACACTCTCAGACTCCCCAGGCGCTGGTGCGACACAGCCCAGATGACGGGCCGACGGTGGCGGGGCCGAGCGCGTGTTCAGCGGCAGGCGCAGCGCTTGTCGGTCGGCACGCTGCCCAGGACCTGGTCTGCGTGCATACCGCAGCCGCTCCAGGTGACCTTGCGGCAGTGCGGGCACACGGCGGGACTACACACGGGCGGACTCCTCAGCTCGTCGGAAGGATCCAGTATACCCCAGGGGGTATAGGCGTTGTCGACCCATCCCACTCGGGCAGCGGCGCGGGGTTGCCGGATCAGGCGCTGCCAGCGGGGGATGGGGGACGGTACGGTGACCGCCTGGCGTCGTAGTTCCCCTGACCGGCCGGGCGCTGGTGGTGGCCGGCTCCGCGGTGACTGGAGGGCCATGACCGTGGACCTGGACGGGCTTCGCCGTCGCCTCGAGGCGCTGCTGGGCATCCCGGCCACCGAGGGCAACGACGTCACCGTGCTGCGCAACGGGGACCGCATCTTCCCGGCAATGCTGGAGGCGATCCGCTCCGCCACCGGCACCGTCGACCTGCTCACCTACGTGTACTGGACGGGATGGCCGGCAGACGCCTTCGCCGACGCGCTGGCCGAGCAGGCACGCGCCGGGTGCCGGGTCAGGGTTCTGATCGACGCTCTCGGTGGGGCGCGGATGGACCGCTCGCTGACCGACCTGATGCGCCAGGCGGGTGTGGACGTCAGGTTCTTCCGTCCGCCCTGGGTGCGCTCGCCGTTCAGCCATAACCACCGGACGCACCGCAAGGTCCTCGTCGTCGACGGCCGGGTCGGCTTCACCGGTGGAGTGGGCATCGCGCAGGAGTGGGCAGGGGACGCGCGGGGTCCGGATGAATGGCGTGACAGCCAGATCCAGGTGCGCGGGCCGGCAGCGGCCGGACTGCTTGCCGCGTTCGTGCAGAACTGGTCGGAGGCCGGTGGCGACCCCGACCGCCGCGACGACCACTACTCGGCGATCGGGCCAGCAGGGGAGCACGTCGTCCAGGTGGTGCGCGGCACCGCGACCATCGGCTGGGACGACATGCAGACGGCCTGGTACACCCTGCTCACCGCTGCCGAGCGGCGGATCACGCTGCAGACTGCCTACTTCGCCCCGGAGGCGGACTTCCTGGACCTGGTGACCGGGGCCGCCGGTCGCGGCGTCCACGTCCAGGTGCTGCTGCCCGGGCCGCACTACGACAAGACCATCTCCCGGTTGGCCAGCGAACGCTTCTATGCCGAGCTGCTCGGGGCAGGGGTTGAGGTGTGGCGCTACCAGCCCAGCATGCTGCACACCAAGGTCCTCACCGTGGACGGTGAGGTCGCGATGATCGGGTCGTCGAACTTCAACCGACGCTCCCTGGACCACGACGAGGAGGTGGCCTGCATCGTTCTCGGTGGTGACGCGCCGGCGCGACTGATCGAGGACTTCGCGGGGGACCTCCGGCGGGCCGAGCAGGTCAGCCCGTCCGAGTGGCGGCGTCGGAACGCCGCGCAGCGCGTCGGTGAGCAGGTGGTCCGCCCGCTCACCCGGTACCTATGAGGCTTACCCCGGCACGACCACGCTCCAGGCGCGCGGCAGAACGGTCCAGCAGCGCGCGCCGGTCTCGCCCAGCAGCTCGCCGTCGACGTTCAACGGCGCCGCCCCCGCCTCGACGCAGACCCGCCGGCCGCGCAGCACCAGCACGTCGTCGCGGCCCGGATGCGTTCCCCGGCGTAGCCTGCGGGCGAAGTCGGCGCGGGCCAGGGCGCCGGTCGCCGACACCAGAATCACGTCGGCCATTCCGTCGTCCGGGCTCGCCTGCGGCGCCAACGGGGTTCCCCCGCCGATGGTGCGGCCCACGGCGAGTCCGGCCATCAGCAGCTGCTGGTCGGCCGAGGCGACCTCGACCCCGTCGACCTCGACCCGGATCGGGTAGTCCGCCATCGACGCACCGGCCAGCACCGCGCCGACGGCGTAGCCGAGCGGGCCGAGGACGCCCTTGACGGTCTGCGCGCGCTCGGCGGCCAAGGCCCCGATACCGATGTGCGCCGCGTTCATCACCACGACTCCGCGGTCGTCGCGCAGCAGATCGAGGGACCGCGCCGTTGCCCGCAGCGCGGTGCGGGCAGCCGCGGTCGGGTCCGGGGGCAGCTCCAGCGAGCCGGCCAGGTCATTCCCGGTGCCGAGCGGGATGATCCCGAACGCCGGACCGGGCAACGCCTCGCGCTCGCTCAGCGTGGTCAGCACTCGATGGATGGTCCCGTCGCCGCCGGCGATCACAGCCCGCTCGGCCGCGGCCAGCAGATCCACCAGGTCTACGTCATCGCCGTCCTCGCCGAGGACGTGCCGGCGCGTCGAGACGCCGAGCTGCGCCCAGGTCTCGACCACCCCGTCCAGGGCCTGGACGTCGGCACCTCCCGCCTCGGGGTTGCACAGCAGGAGGACGGAGGAGACGCCGCCGGGTCGCCCGCCGTCGTCGTCGCGCTGCCGATCAGGCATCGCCCGCCCGTCGCTCACGGTCCCGTCCGCCGCGTCATGGATCTCCTCCGAGCCGGCCTGACCATCGTGTCAGAGCCGCCGCTGCCCACCTTCCCACTCCCCGCCCGCCCGGCGGGCCCGGGTCAGCCTGGCAGCTCGCCGGGTGGGCCGAGGCTGGCCCGGTCGGCTGCGACCCGTCCCGAGGCCCAGCCCTCGCCGTCCCAGGCCGACCCGACCGACCTCTGGCTGAGGTGGGGGAACATCGTCGACAGCACGGCGTCCACGGCCTCGGTGCGGGAGGCCAGCACCGGCAGCAGCCGTTCCCCGGCCTCCTGCGCCGCGGCGGCGGCGGTCTGCTGCCGCGTCGCCTCGGCCAGACGCTCTCGGATCCGCCCGGCGTAGGAGAGCAGGAACGACTGGCGGAAGCTGCGGGTGCGCGAGCGCCCCACCCCGTCGGTCTTCGAGCCCTGCCGGTTCACCGCAACCGTGGCCTGGACCAGCAGTGAGGTGAACAGCACCTCGACCAGGTCCAGGTCGGTCGGGAACCCCACCACGGTCGCGGATCCGAGCTCCCTGCTCCACGCCGACCGGCAGTTGTTGGCCGCAGCGATACCGTCGAGCAGAGCCGCCTTCGGTGCCTCGTAAGGCGTGTCGATGCCGATCCGCCGTCCCGTCGGCTCGTCGCCGGGTGCCCGTCCGGTGGCGGCGAGCATCGCGTGGTCGATGGAGTGGCGGGCCATCAGCGCCTGCGCTCCGGCGGTGAAGGTCTCGGCCTCGGCGGGGTAGTCGGTCGACTCGGCCTTGGCCAGCATCGCCCGGACCCGGGCCAGGATCCGCTCGTCGAGCCCCGCGGCCTGGGCAGCAGCCGCATGGGTAGCGGTCCCCGGGACGGCGGTGAGCGTCTCCAGGCGAGGCAGGCGTGCCATGAGATGCGCTACCTCGATCGCGCATCGCACGAACCCGGGCCAGCCACCGGGGTGGTCCTCGGCACAGGCCTGGACGGCGCTGAGCCGCCGCTCCCACCAGATGCTCACCCCGGCCTCGGCGAGCTGCGAGGCCCAGCGGGGGTCGATGCTCGCGGAGCTGTACCGGGTGAGCTCGGCGGCCACGACGGCCCGAGTCAGCCGCACGTGCGGGGCTGCGAGCCGACGGGTGACCACGCGCACCAGGTCGGCCGGCTGCCAGCCCTGACCCCACAACGCCGTCACGGCCGCGGTCAGCACGTCGTCCAGGCGACGCTGGACCGCGCGCCGCCAGCCGGGCGCCGCTGCGGTGGCCAGCTGGCTGACCAGCAGGGTGAGCTGTGCCGAATCCGCCCGGTCGAGGGCGAACACGGCATTGTCGATGATCACGGCGACCCGCTCTGGCACCGACGGGCCGGGCGCTGCGGCGGCGCCGCCGCTGAGGCCGAACGCGCTGGTGATCGGGGGCGGGGCCGGAAGGGCGTCGTCCAGCAGGTCCTCGAACCGGTCGCCGCCCGGGTCGGTGGTGGCCCGGGGCCGCGGTCTGCCACCTCCGCTGGTCGCGCGCCTGGCCTGCGCCTTGCGTCGCGCCGCCGCCTTGACCCGCCGCCGGTCCCGGTTCGCCGTCCCCATTCGTGCCCTCCCTGCTGGTGTTCACCGTCGAGAGCACGGTAGCGAGGGGGTCGGACGATCCGGCACACGACAACACGAATCGGCGCAGGCCCGGATCGGACGGATCCAGACGTCACGCCGTTGCGGGCCGCCGACGTGCGGCAGGATCGACCAGCACGACCACTGTGACCACCCGGACGGCCCGGGAGCGGCTGGCCCTCGGACCCGGCCCGATCCGCGCCACCAAGGTGCCCGAGGTGACCGTCTACTTCTGGGTGATCAAGCTGCTCACCACGGCGGGTGGTGAGTCGAGTGCCGACTGGTTGGCCATGGAGGCCATCGGGATGAAGGCCTCGCTCCTGCTCACCGGTGCGGCGTTGGGCCTGGCCCTGCTCGTCCAGCTCGCCACCCGTCGCTACGTGGTGGTCGTGTACTGGACCGCGGTGGTGCTGGTCGGGGTGGCCGGCACCCTGATCACGGACGCCATCGTGCAGGTGCTCGGGGTGAGCGAGGCGATGGCCACCATCGGCTTCACGGCAGCGCTGCTGACGATCTTCGTGCTCTGGTATCGGCTGGAGGGCACCCTGTCGATCCACAGCATCGACTCGACCCGTCGCGAGCTCTTCTACTGGGCCGCTGTGCTCACCACGTTCGCCCTCGGCACCGCCGCCGGTGACCTGACCGCGTTCGCCCTGGGCTGGGGCTTCCCGCGGTCCATCGTCCTGTACGCCGTCGTGTTCTCGGCCGCCGGGATCGCCCACCTGCGGTACGGCCTCAACGCTGTCGCCTGCTTCTGGTTGGCCTACGTGGCCACCCGCCCACTCGGGGCGACCATCGCCGACTACCTCGCCTTCGGGGAGGATCTCGGTGCGCTTGGCTACGGTCTGCTGCCGGTCAGCATCGTCTTCGGGACGGCAATCGTCGTCCTGGTCGGCTATCTGGCCGTCACCGGCAGGGACACACCGGACGACGTTCGCGCCGCCCGCTGACCGCCCCGGCCCCGCCCGTCCCCGGGTCGCCACTGCAGGATGCGCCGCGAGGCGACTGCCCTAGGGTCGGCGTCAGAGCGAGGTCCGGGACGATCGTCGACGTTTCGTCATCCTGGGAGGACGCCGCGTGCTGCTCACTGTGCTTGCGGCGGCCTGCGTCGGCGGTCTGCTCCTGCTGGCCCGCTCCGCCGACCACCTGGTGTTGGGCTCCTCCGCGCTCGCCGCGCGGCTCGGCGTGCCGGCGGCGGTCCTCGGAGTGGTCGTCATCGGGTTCGGCACCTCCGCTCCCGAGCTGCTGGTCTCTGGGTTGGCCGCGGCCGGCGGGTCGATGGGGATCGGTGTCGGCAACGTGCTCGGCTCGAACATCGCCAACCTGTCCCTGGTGCTCGGAGTGGCCGCGCTGGTGGCGCCGGTGGCGGTGCGGGTCGGCGTGGTGCGCCGGGAGGCCCCACTGGCGCTCGGTGCCTCGGCTGCGTTCGGGCTCGCCATCCAGGACGGACTCACTCGCCTCGAGGGCCTCCTCCTGCTGGTCGGTCTGGCCGCAGTCCTGGCCCTGTTGCTGCGGTGGGTCCTGCGCTCCCCGACCGTCGCAGGCCAGAGCGGGGTGATCGATGCGGAGGTGAGCGAGATGCTCGGCGACCGGGCCGGGCGCGGCACCGGCCGGCTCGCGCGGCAGACGGTGCTGGGCCTGATCGGTACCCTGGCCGGTGCCCAGATCCTGGTCTGGGGTGCCAGTGGGCTGGCCCGGGAGGCTGACCTGTCCGAGGGATTCGTCGGCCTGACCATCGTCGCCATCGGCACCTCGCTGCCCGAGGTGGTGACCGCCGTGCATGCCTCGCGCCGCGGTGAGAGTGACCTGCTGGTCGGAAACCTGATGGGCTCCAGCGTGTTCAACGCCCTCGCGGTGGGCGGGGTGATCGCGCTCATCGGTGATCAGAGCCCGCTTGAGGCCACGCTCACCGGGCCAGGCGTCTGGCTGATGCTGGGCGTCTCGGCGCTGGCGCTGGCCTTCATGGGCCGCCGCTTCCTGGTCACCCGATCCGAGGGAGCAGTCCTCCTGGTGGTCTTCGTCGTCGCGCTGCCCCTGCTGGCGAGCACCGGGTGAACCGTGGCTGTCGAAGGGGGTCCACCGCGCGGTGAGCGCCGCGGCGGCGACGACCAGGGCCAGCATCACCGCCGACACCCCCCGACGAATCCACCGGGGCAGCCGTCACCGCAGCCGTCGCACGGGGAATGCCGCCGGTGGGAGCGCGATCGCCTCCTGTGCCTGCACCAGCCGCAGTTCCCGGGCACCAGCCCGCTGGGTCTCCTGCAGCACCGCGAAGACCGACGCTGCCGTCGCGGCCAGCGCTCGCTCCGGCGCACCGGTGTCCGCCAGGTGGGCGAGGAACAACGCCGCGGTCAGGTCGCCGGCCCCACCGACGGCGAGTGGCAGCCGGGCCGTGGTGAGCGTCCAGGCGCCGTCCGCGTCGAGCACCACCATGTCGAGGTGGCCGTCCGGCGTGGCGGCGTGCCCGACCCCGGTGACCAGCACCACCCGGGGGCCGACATCGCGCACCGCGTCCGCCGCGGCCAGCACCTCCGCCAGGGTCCGTGTCCTTCGACCGACCAAGGTGTCCAGCTCGAAGTGGTTGGGCGTGACCACGTCGGCCCGGGGCACGAGCTGCTCGCGCAGCAGCCCGGGGATCTCGGGTGCCACGAACAGGCCCCGGCCGGCCTCGCCCATCACCGGGTCGCAGCAGTACACCGCCGCCGGGTTCGCGCCGCGGACCCGCGCCACGACGTCCAGCACCACCTCGGCGACCTGCGGCTGGCCCAGGTAGCCGGTGAGCACCGCATCGACCTCGCCGAGCACCCCGAGGTCCTCCAGACCGGCGACCACCTCGGCGACCTCGCCGGCGGCGAACACCCGGCCGCGCCAGGTGGGATACCCGGTGTGGTTGGACAGGTGCGCAGTGAGCACCGGCCACACCTCGTGACCCAGGCGCTGCAGGGCGAAGGACGCCACCGAGTTGCCCACGTGGCCGTAGGCCACGCTGGACTGGACGGACAGGACCCGCACCATGCCATCCAACCGTGAGCGCCTGACCGAGGACCGTCAGCGGTCGACCGCCTGGCGTTCAACCCAGTCGAGGTAGGCCTGCTCGGCGACCGGCAGGGTGGGGAACAGCATGTCCTCGCCGATCACCTGGATCAGTCCGGCCCGGCGCAGCGGCTCGCGCAGGTCGTGCTTCACCCTGGCCAGCCCCAGCCGCACCCCGTCCTCGGCCAGGTCGGCGTGCAGGGCCCGCAGGCCGTCCGCCGCGGTGATGTCGATCTCGACGTTGGCCTCGACGTTGAGCAGGAACCAGCGCACCGGGTGCGCCCGGTCGGCCCGGTTCTCCAGCTCGACGGCAAGCACCGCGCGGCGACGCAGGTCGCCGACGTTGGCGAAGAACAGCGGCGCGTCGTAACGGTAGATGATCAGCCCCGGCAACGTGGTGGCGTCCGGGTAGTCGTCCACGTCGTGCATCCCGGCCAGCCCCTCGACCCGGCCGAGCACGCCCTCGTGCGGGCGGGCCAGGCGCTGGGTCATCTCCAGCAGGCTGAGCGCGATCGCCACCCCCACGCCGGCGAGGATGCCGAACACCACGGTTCCGACGCAGGACAGGACCGCCAGCACCAGCTCACTGGTCCGGAACCGGGCCAGCCGCACGATGTCGCGCCAGGACACCAGCTTGCTGGCCGCGTAGACGACGACCGCGCCGAGCGCGGCGGCGGGCATGTTCGACAGCAGCGGACCGGCGACCAACAGCACCGCCACGATGCACGCCCCGGCGACCAGGGAGTAGACCTGGGTGCGGGCACCGGCCGCGATCGCCAGCGCCGAGCGCGACCCCGAGGAGGACACCGGGAACCCGCCGACCATGCCGACGGCGAGGTGCACGCCGCCGAGCGCGACCAGCTCCTGCTGTGGGTCGACCTCAGTGGCCGACGCGGGCTCGGGCTCGACCGGGTCCGGGCTGGGCTTGAACGCCCGTCCGATCAGTGTGTTGTCGCTGTAGGCGACAACGGCCACGCCCAGCCCGGCCAGAGCCAGGGTGGTCAGGTCCGCCAGCGGGATGATGGGCAGCTGCAGGCCGGGCAGCCCCGACGGCACGTCGCCGATCGAGAGCACTCCTCTACCGGGCAGGTCCAGGACGACGGCGGCCAGCGTCGCCGCCGCCACCGCGATCAATGGTCCGGGCCACAGCGGCCGGAAGAGCACGACAGCCAGCAGCAGGGCCAGCGTCCCGACGGCCACCCACAGGGTCGGCAGGTGCGTGGCGCCGACCACATCGAGGAACGAGCGGACCTGGTCCATGATCGTCTCGCCGTCCACCTCGGTACCGGTGACCCTGCCGAGCTGACCGACCACCATGAGCACCGCGCCACCGGCCAGATAGCCGACCAGCAGCGGCTGGGACAGCAGGTCGGCGACCACGCCGAGCTTGGCCAGCCGGGCGATCAGGCACCAGCCGGCGACGATCAGGCACAGTGCCGCGCTCAGTGCGGCGACCCGCTCCGGGTCCCCCTTGGCCAGGGGTGCGACGGTGGCTCCGGCGAGCAGGGCGACCGTCGACTCCGGGCCCACCGACAGCACCCGCGACCCGCCGAGCACGGCGTAGACCACGCAGGCCGCCAGCGCCGTCCACAGGCCGGTGACCGGTGGGGCGTCCACGATGGCCGCGTAGGCCATCACCTGTGGCACCAGGTAGGCGGCGACCGCGACCCCGGCGAACAGGTCGGCCCGCAGCCAGCGCGGCCGGTACCGCCGGAGCACCGCAACGCCGGGCACCAGCGAACCGAGGATCTCCCGTCGGGTGCGCG
This sequence comes from uncultured Actinomycetota bacterium, assembly GCA_963724535.1. Classification (GTDB taxonomy): domain Bacteria; phylum Actinomycetota; class Actinomycetes; order Actinomycetales; family Kineosporiaceae; genus JADJPO01. The sequence continues at coordinate 442,844 of CAVRVD010000013.1, read as the reverse complement.
GCAGCTCCTCGTCGAGCTCGTACTCGACGGCCGGACGGCGCGACATGCGGGTCACGTTGGGGTCACCTCGGATTCGCGCGGCGTTCAACCAGTACCCCGATGGTTCTCAGCGGGGGCCAGCTGGTCAAGGGACCCGGGGTGGCGGCGTCATGTGCAGGTCAGCGCGCCGCCGCACCGTTCGGCGCCGGCTCGGCCCGCTCCGCGGCTCGCCGAGGCAGCGACGGGTCGTCTCGCGGGCACGCGTCCAGGCCTCGTTCAAGCGCCGAGCGGATGCGGCCGACACCGAGGAGAGAACGGGGACACCCACGTCTGGAGTGTCCCGGCACACAGATCTGTGCTCGCGCCCGAGCGCTCCGGAGGTGGTGTGTTGGTCATGCCCGCACACCGCCTCGCCGACCTGATCCTCGGTTCCCGGGTGCTCAGCCTGATCGCTCTGACCGGAGGCGCGGCGACCCTGGTCGTGGCGGCCACCGTCGAGAACCTGTTCGTCCCCGGCCGCGGGCCGGTGATCGTGGGCCTGGTGGTCGGGGTGCTCTTCCTGTTCGGGATCGTGCTGCTGCTGGCACCCCGCCGGGCCAAGGGCCTGCACACCGCGCTGATGGTCACCGGCGCCGTCATCTGGGCGGTGCTGCGCTGGGCCTTCACCGACCCGGGGACCTGGTCGGACCCGATCTTCGTGTGCATCCCGGCGGTCACCGCCGGGTTGTTCCTGGGCCGACGCGGGGTCGCGGTCACCATGGTCCTCGTCGTGCCGGCCGTCGCGTTCGGCCTGGCAGCCACGCTGAGCGGGGCGGAGCTGGCACAGGCGGTGTTCGTGCATAGCTCGCTGGCCAATCTGCTCGCCTTCACCGTCTACCGGACCAGCCGTCGCGCCGACGCCGCGCTGGACCTCCTCTGGTCGCTGTCCAACCAGGACCCGCTCACCGGGTTGGCCAACCGCCGGCAGCTGGAGCACGAGGTGCCGGCTCTCGTCGCGGACGGCGCACAGGCCGGTGAGCCGATCTGCGCCGTGGCAATCGACCTGGACCACTTCAAGCAGGCCAACGACGGATACGGACATGCCGCAGGGGACGAGATCCTGGTCGCCGTCGCCGCCGAGCTGGCCGGGTTGGCCTCGGCCACCACCGTGGTCGCCCGGATGGGCGGCGAGGAGTTCGTGGTGCTCGCCCGTCTGCCCTGCCCGGACGCCGCCGCAGGACTCGCCGAGACCGCCTATCGACGGGTGGTCGCGGCTCGCGGTCCGACGCCGGTCACGGCGTCGATCGGGGTGGCGACCGCGCCGGCCCGGTCCGGTCTGATCGACCCTTTGGGCTGGACGTGGGCCCTGATCGACCTGGCGGACGGCGCCATGTACGGCGCCAAGCAGGCCGGCCGGGCGCGCGTCGTCCATGCCGACGTCGACACCGCCGCGCTGAGCGCCCGTCCCCCGGCCGCCCCGGCCGCGGCGGACGGCGGCCTGGGGGAGGGCCACCTACGCCGTGCCTGCCCGACGCCGCGCCATCTCGCTGACGAGCGGCACGCCGCCAGTTCGGCGAGGCGGACCGGGCGTGGAGTCGGCTGGGCGGCGCTCGGTGGCGCGGTCGTGCTGCTCGGCAACCCCCTGGTCGGTGGCCTGGTCCCGCTGGGGTGGGCGGGCTGGATGTACGTCGCCGGGGTGGGATCGCTGGTCCTGCTCGGCCTGTTCCTGCTGCGCAGGCCGCGGCAGGGGGCCCGCCTGGTCCCCCTGCTGCCGCTGGCGTCGGTGGGCCTGTGGTTCGTGGTCCAGAGCACCCGGGTGGACAGCGCCGGGGTACCGGCCGCCAGCTCCACGTTGCTGCCGATCGTCATCGCCGCGGTCTGGTTCACCGGGCTGCGCAGCCTGGTGGTCACCCTGGCCGCCGTCCCGGTGGTCCTGTACGCGCTGCACTCCGGGACGCCGCATGCCGTCCAGACCGCGACCACCGGCGCAGTGGTGACCACCCTGATCGCGCTGCTCGTCCTGGCCCTGCGCCGTCGCAACGACCGTCTGCTGGAGGCGGTCCGGGCGCTGTCGACGGTGGACTCGTTGACCGGTCTGGCCAACCGCCGCCACCTCGAGGAGCATGCATGCACCCTGGTGGCGCTGTGCGCCGAGCAGGAACGGCCCCTGGCCCTGCTGCAGATCGACCTGGACCATTTCAAGCAGGTCAACGACACGTGGGGCCATGCCGCTGGGGACGAGGTCCTGCGCGCGCTCGGCCGGGCCATGCCGGACGTCCTGGGCTGCGACGACGCGGTGGCCCGGACCGGGGGCGAGGAGGTGGTGCTCCTGGCGCTGGTGGACGACGAGCGCAGCGCCATGGCGCTGGCCCAACGGGTCCGGGCGCTGGTGGCGCACAGGTGCAGCACCGACGCGTTCCGGGTGACCTGCTCGATCGGCGTGGCCACGCAGGTGCCGCCACCGGCCACGGACGCCGTGGCCTGGCTGTGGGCACTGTCCACGCGAGCCGACGCCGCGCTCTACGAAGCCAAGGCCCGCGGGCGCAACCGGTGCGCCGCCGCCGGGGATGTCGCCGCCGTCGACCGGTTGCCGGGTCCGCGGCGCGGGCTACCGGCCGTGGATGCGGCCGTCGGCCTGGACCGGGTTTAGCTGGACAGGGCCCCGGCCAGGGCCTGCACCAGCATCTCCACCTGCTCAGCCGTGACCACCAGCGGCGGCGCCAACCGGATGGTGGAACCGTGCGCGTCCTTGGCGAGCACCCCGGCAGCCATCAGCCGCTCGCACAGCTCCCGGCCGGTGGCGAAGCCGGGGTCGACGTCCAGTCCCGCCCACAGGCCGCGGCAGCGGACCTCCAGGACCCGGTGGGCGGGCAGCGTGGCCAGGCCCTCGGCCAACAGCGCGCCAAGGGTGCGGGCCCGCTCCTGGAACTCACCCTCGGCCAGCATCGCCACCACCTCGTGGCCCACCGCGGCCGCCAGCGGGTTGCCGCCGAAGGTCGAGCCGTGCGAACCCGGCGTGATCACCGAGAGCACCTCGTCGTCGGCCGCGATCGCCGAGACCGGAACCAGGCCGCCGCCCAGGGCCTTGCCCATGATGAAGACGTCCGGGACCACCTCCTCCAGGTCGCAGGCGAAGGTGGCTCCCGCCCGGCCCAGACCGGACTGGATCTCGTCGGCGAGCAGCAGCACGTTGTTGGCCGAGCACAGCCGCCGCAGCCTCGCCAGGTAGCCGGGCGGCGGCAGGACGACTCCGCGCTCGCCCTGGATCGGCTCGACGAGGACCGCCACGGTGTCGCCGTCCATGGCCGCGGCCACCGCCTCGGCATCCCCGAACGGCACGATCCGGAAGCCCGGCGTGTACGGGCCGTACCCCCGGCGGGCCTCCTCGTCGGTGGTGAAGGAGATGATCGTCGTGGTCCGGCCGTGGAAGTTGCCGGCCATCACGATGATGTTGGCCCGCTCCGGGTCGACCTTGTGCACCTCCTGGCCCCAGCGGCGCGACACCTTGATCGCGGTCTCGACCGCCTCGGCGCCGGTGTTCATCGGCAGGATGCGGTCCTTGCCGGTCAGCGCCGCCAGGTCGCGGGCGAACGGACCGAGCTGGTCGTTGTAGAACGCGCGACTGGTCAGGGTCAGCCGGCCCAGCTGCTCCTGGGCCCGGGCCACCAGGCGGGGGTGGGAGTGACCGAAGTTCAGGGCCGAGTACCCGGCCAGGCAGTCCAGGTAGCGCCGGCCGGTCACGTCGTAGACCCAGGCCCCGTCGCCGCGGCTGAGTACGACGGGCAGGGGGTGGTAGTTGTGCGCGGCGAACCGCTCGGTGAGCTCGATGTGAGCGGCGCCGGCCAGGGGAGCGGTTCGGGCGGCATGGGTGGTCTGCTCCGGACGTGGCATCTCGAACCCTCCTCGACAGGTGCGTCCGCGGCTGCGTCCGCGACCGGCCGACATGGTACGTCCCGGCCCGCCCTGCATCCGGACCCGACCGGGTTGCGCGCCCGCCGTCAAGACCGCCGCCGACGCGTCGATACACCGGGTGACGGCCGGGTGGTCAGGGCCGGCGGATGAGGAGACCAGCATGGCTTTGTCCAGACCGCACGGTGGTACCGGAGCCGGCCGGACGGCGGGCCGCCGGTGAGTGACACCTCGCGGGTCGACCCGCCCACCGGCCCGCCCACCGAACCGCCAGCTGAGCCGCCAGCTGAGCCGCCCGCTGAGCCGCCCGTGCCGGTCGAGGCGGCCGAACACCTGACCGCGGTCCACGACCGCGCGGAACCGGCCGCCGTGCGCGCCGCCGCCACCTGGCCGCTGACCTGGGTGGCGCTGTGGGTCGGCGCGCACGCGCTGGCTGCGCCGCTGTTGGCGGGCGGCGTCCGGCTGGCCGGCGTCTGGGTCGCCGACCTTGTCGCCGTCGCGGTGCTCACCGTGGTCACCGTGGGCCGCGGCCGCCTCTGTGCGGCCGAGGTCGCGCCGCCCGCGGCGCTGGCCGTGGCCGGGGTCCTGGCCGGGGCTCGGGCCGCCGCCGCCGGGGATGCGTTGCTGGGCCTGGACGCCGGGATCGTGCTGCTGTCGGCGGCCGTCCTGGTCCGGCGCTCGAGGCTGGTCTGGGTCAGCGTGGCCGTCGCCGCGCCGTGGACGGCGGCGTTGGGCTACAGCCTGGTGTACCGGCTGCGGTTCGGGGTCGGCGGCGAGCTGGGCGAACCATCGGCCTGGGCCTATGGGCTGGTCGTGCTGACCGCGGTCGGGGCATTGGCGTTCGAGGTGCAGCGTCGGGTCGAACAGAGCGCGCGGGAGCGCGCCGAGCTGCGCCGCCACACCCGGGAGCAGTCGGTGCTGGACGGGCTGACCGGAGCGGTGAACCGCACCGGCGCCGACCTGGTCGCCGTCCCGATGATCGAGCATGCGCGGCGCAGCGGCCAGGCGGTGAGCTGCCTGTACGCCGACGTGGACGGTCTGCGGCAGGTCAACGAGGCGGTCGGCCTGCGCGGCGGCGACGAGGTGCTGCAGCTGGTGGCGCGAGCGATACGCGACAGCGTGCGGACCACCGACCTGGTGTGCCGGTGGACCGGTGACGAGTTCGTCGTGGTCGGTCCCGGTACCGGCATGTCGCCGCTGGAGCTGGAGCGGCGGGTGCGGGCCAGCCTGCTGCAGGAGGCGCCGGTGGCGACCGAGGTCTGGGGCGGCAAGGTGAGCATCGGCTCGGCGACCCTGGTGCCCTGGGACTGCGGTGACCTGTCCACCCTGGCGGACAAGGCGGAGAAGGACATGCAGCTGCGCCGGTCGCTGCGCCGCCAGGGCCGCGACGCATCGGCCGGTCCCGGTCGACCGGGCGGCCCCGGGCCGAGCGGGCCGGGGCGACGGCCGGGCGCACGGGCCTAGCGGGGCTACCCTGCGCCGATGACGGTCCTCGGCGCCGGTGGCGCGCCCGACGGGCGCACGGTGGGGTCGCCGGTCACGGGGCTGGTCGCCGCGTCGCACCCCGTGCCGTGCCTGGCCGTGACGGGGTTCGTGGCCGCCTGGGCCCTGGCCAACACGGTCGCGCCGGCCCGGGTGCTCGCCCTGTGCGTGGTCGTGCTGGTCGGCCAGACCTCGGTCGGGTGGGGCAACGACGCTCTGGACGCCGCACGCGACCGGCGGGCCGGACGGTACGACAAGCCGATCCCGGCTGGACGGGTCTCGCGGCGGACCGTAGCCGTGGCCGCCGCCCTCGCTCTGGTCGCCACGGTCCCGGGGTCCCTGGCGCTCGGCGTGCGGCCCGGACTGCTGCACCTGGTCGCGGTCGCCGCCGGCTGGTCCTACAACCTGGGGGTCAAGTCGACCTGGGCCTCGGCCGTGCCGTACGCGCTCGCCTTCGGGCTGGCGCCCTCGGTGGTCGTGACGACCTCCCCGGTCTGGGTGAACGTGATCGCGGGGCTGCTCGGCGTGGCCGCCCACTTCGCGAACACCGTGGGCGACACCGAGGCTGACGCCGCCACCGGGGTGTGCGGGCTGCCGCAACGGGTCGGACCTGATGCGGCGCTGCGGGTGAGCGCGGCCCTGGTCGCCACGGCCGGTGCGCTGCTGCTGACCGCCTCGTCGAGGGCCGCCCCCTCAGCCGGCACCGTGGCGGGCGCGGTGGCGGCGGCCTCCGGTGCCGCGGTCGCGCTGCTGGTGGCCGCAGCCGGAGCACGGCTGGGTCGGCGGGCGTTCCTGCTGACCCTCCTCGCCGTCGCCCTCGTCGTTGTCGGGGTGCTCCTGGCCGGCCCCGGCCGCTGACCACGGCGACCGGGTTGCGTGGTCTGGGCCGCCGAGGCGGTTCCGTTACCCTGGCGGGATGTCCGTTGCCGTGCTCTCCAGGACTGCCGTGCTGTTCAGGACTGACGCGCTGTTCAGGACTGACGCGCTGATCTCGGCCGACGCACCCCCGGCGACCGGTCTGCTTACCGGGCCGCGCTGAGCGCACGCTCAGCGCGGCGCCCCGCCGTGTGATCGCGCCGCTCGGCGCCCGTCGGACCGAACGAGTGAAGGACAGCCAGAGATGACCCAGACCGAGACGCCACGTCAGGACGCCGCCGACCTGGGCGTCGAGTACGACGTCGCGGCGATCCAGGACCGGTGGCTGCCGGTCTGGGACGAGCTGACCCCGTTCCGCAGCGGCCGCGCCGGGGACGACCGGCCCTGTACGTATGTGCTGGACATGTTCCCCTACCCCTCCGGCGACCTGCACATGGGCCACGCCGAGGCGTACGCGCTGGGCGACGTCGTCGCCCGGTACTGGGTCCAGCGCGGTCGCAACGTCCTGCACCCGATCGGCTGGGACTCCTTCGGGCTGCCCGCCGAGAACGCCGCGATCAAGCACGGGGCCGACCCGCGGGAGTGGACCTACGACAACATCGCCCAGCAGTTGGCGTCGATGCGTCGCTACGCCTGCTCGTTCGACTGGGACCGGATCCTGCACACCTCCGACCCGGAGTACTATCGCTGGAACCAGTGGATCTTCAACCGGATGCACGAGCGAGGCCTGGCCTACCGCAAGCCGAGCCAGGTGAACTGGTGCCCGAGCTGCCAGACCGTGCTGGCCAATGAGCAGGTCGTCGACGGTCGCTGTGAGCGCTGCGACTCCTGGGTCACCAAGAAGAAGCTGACCCAGTGGTACTTCAAGATCACTGAGTACGCCGACCGGCTGCTGGAGGACATGGCCCAGCTCGAGGGCAGGTGGCCGGACAAGGTGCTCACCATGCAGCGCAACTGGATCGGGCGGTCCAGTGGCGCCGACCTGGTCTTCACCATCGAGGCCTCGCCCGGGCAGGCCGAGCGTCAGGTCACCGTCTACACGACCCGACCCGACACCCTCTTCGGGGCCACCTTCTTCGTCGTCGCCGCCGACTCGGAGCTGGCGGCCGAGCTGGCAGCAGGCGCCCCGGCCGCGGTCCAGGAGACGTTCGCGGCCTATCTGGAGCAGGTTCGGACCACCAGCGAGATCGACCGGCTGTCCACCGAGCGACCCAAGACCGGGGTCTTCCTGGAGCGCCACGCTGTCAACCCGGTCAACGGCGAGCGGATCCCGATCTACGCGGCCGACTACGTGTTGGCCGACTACGGCCACGGCGCGATCATGGCGGTGCCCGCGCACGACCAGCGCGACTTGGACTTCGCCAGGGCGTTCGGCCTGCCGGTGCGCGTCGTGGTCGACGTCCGGGGCGAGGACGGGCAGTCGCTGCCCGATCCGGCCGTCACCTTCGAGGCGACCGCCGGGGAAGGCGTGCTGGTCAACTCCGGCCCGTTGGACGGCCTGGGCAAGACCGAGGCGATCGAGCGGATCATCCGGATCCTGGTCGAGAAGGGATCGGGGCACGCCGCCACGAACTACCGGCTGCGCGACTGGCTGATCTCCCGGCAGCGGTACTGGGGCACGCCGATCCCGATCGTGCACTGCCCGGCCTGCGGCGAGGTCCGGGTCCCCGACGCACAGCTGCCCGTCGAGCTGCCGCCGGCTGCCGGGCTGGACCTGCGCCCCAAGGGCACCTCGCCGCTGGGCGGTGCCACTGACTGGGTCAACGTCGACTGCCCGACCTGCGGCGGTCCCGCTCAGCGCGACACCGACACGATGGACACCTTCGTCGACTCCTCCTGGTACTTCCTGCGCTTCGCCTCCCCGCATCGCGACGACGTGCCCTTCGACCGCGCCGAGGTCGACCGGTGGCTGCCCGTCGACCAGTACGTCGGCGGGGTCACCCACGCGATCCTGCACCTGCTGTACGCCCGGTTCTTCACCAAGGTGCTGTTCGACCTGGGCATGGTCGGCTTCACCGAGCCGTTCACCCGGCTGCTGAACCAGGGCATGGTGATCATGGACGGCTCGGCGATGAGCAAGTCGCGGGGCAACGTGGTGCGTCTGTCCGACGAGTTGGCCGAGCACGGGGTCGACGCCGTCCGGCTGACCATGGCCTTCGCCGGGCCACCGGAGGACGACATCGACTGGAACGACGTCTCCCCGGCCGGCTCTGCCCGGTTCCTGGCCCGAGCCTGGCGGCTGGCCGGCGACGTGACCTCGCCCGTGGGAGCGGACGTCCGGACCGGCGAGGTCGCCCTGCGCTCGCTGACCCACCGCACCGTTCACGAGGTGACCGGCCTGGTCGAGGGCTTCCGGTTCAACGTCGCGGTCGCCCGCGTCATGGAGCTGGTCAACGCCGTCCGCAAGGCCATCGACACCGGATGTGGTGGTGGCGACCCAGCGGTCCGCGAGGCGGTCGAGGCGGTCGCGGTGCTGCTGTCGCTGTTCGCGCCCTACACGGCCGAGGATATCTGGGCCCGGCTGGGCCACGCCCCGAGCGTGGCTCTGGTCGGCTGGCCGGTGGTCGAGGAGGCGCTGCTGGTCACCAAGAGTGTGACCTGCGTCGTCCAGGTGGCCGGCAAGGTCCGCGACCGGCTGGAGGTGCCGCCGTCGATCGGCGCCGAGGAGCTGCGTGAGCTGGCCCTGGCCAGTGCGGCGGTCCAGAAGGCCTTGGCCGGCAAGGGGGTTCGCACGGTGATCGTGCGCCAGCCCAAGCTGGTCAACGTCGTTCCGGCCTGAGCCGTGGCCGAGCCGCCAGTGGCCGTCGTCACCGACTCGACCGCCTACCTGCCCGACCGGCTGGTCGTGGAACAGGGTCTGGTCGTCGTGCCGTTGCAGGTGGTGATCGACGGCCGATCGCTGGCCGAGGGGGTCGAGGTCGGCAGCCGCGAGGTCGCCGAGGCCCTCGCCGCCCGGCAACCGGTGACCACCTCGCGGCCTGCCCCTGCTGCGTTCGCGCAGACCTACCGCGAGGCGGGCACGGCGCGGGTGGTCTCGGTGCATCTGTCCGGCGACCTGTCCGGCACGGTGGGGGCGGCTCAGGTCGCGGCTCGGGAGGTGGCGGTTGACGGCATCGCCGTCGACGTCGTCGACTCGCGCAGCCTGGGCCTCGGGCTCGGGTTCGCGGCCCTCGCCGCGGCCCGATCCGCGCGGGCCGGCGCCGACCTCAACGAGGTGGCCATGGCCGCCGCCCGGTGCGCCTACGCGACGGCCCTGTGGCTGTACGTCGACACGCTCGAGCACCTCCGCCGGGGCGGGCGGATCGGTCCCGCTGCGGCGATGCTGGGCTCGGCCCTGGCGGTCAAGCCCCTGCTGCACCTCGTCGACGGGCGGCTCGAGCCGCTGGAACGGGTGCGCACCGCTGCCCGGGCACTGTCCCGTCTGGAGGAGATCGTCGTCGCCGAGGCCGGGCCGCGACGCGTCGACGTGGGTGTGCAGCACCTGGCGGCGGCCGACCGTGCCGAGGAGCTGGCCGAGCGGTTGCGGCGGCGTTTGCCCGGCCTGCGCGACCTGCACGTCGGCGAGGTCGGGGCAGTGGTCGGCGCACACGTCGGTCCGGGCATGATCGGCGTGGTGGTCGCTCCGGCCGAGTAGGCCCGGCGGGGCCGTGGCGGGTGCCGATCCTCGCAGGTCGCGACATCAGGGCCGTCCCGTCCCCATGGCCGGGTCATCATCGCGGTGTCCACAGGGTGTGCCACGGGCTGCGCGCCGGCACGGCGTCGCGCCTAACGTCCCGGCCATGCCACGCCGGATACGTCGAACCGTCACCGCTGCCGACGAGGCGGGTAGCCGGCTGGACCGGCTGTCCGGCGTGGCCCCGGCGACCTCGTCCGCCCGGCCCGTCGATCCGCGCCAGGCCGATCCCATCGAGCAACCCGTCGCGGGGACCTGGCCGATGCCGGCCCATATCGTCCGTGCCGTGCTCGTCGCCCTGGCCGTGGTCGCCGCCGGGATCATCGGACGTGCCCTGCTCACCGGCCCGGGGACGACACCGTTCGCCGGCCCGGCAGTCGAGACCGTCGCGGCCGCCGTGGCGCCCGCGACGTCGTTCTCCGCGCCCTCGCCGGTGCCGACCGGCGTCGCCCCGGCCGCCGGCACCGACCCGGCGGGGGGCGGCGTCGCTGCCGTGGTGAGTGGCGCACCGTCCGTGGTCGTCCACGTGGTGGGCCGGGTCCGCCGGCCCGGGCTGGTCACGATCGACGCCGACGCCAGGGTGGCCGACGCCGTGGCCGCGGCCGGTGGTGCCAACCGGACCGCGGCGCTGGGGCGGATCAACCTGGCCCGCCGACCCGCCGACGGGGAGCAGATCCTGGTCCCCGGTCCGAACGACCCGGTCCCGGCCCCCGCCGCGGCGGGGGCGGCGGCGCCGTCCGACGCCGCCGGCGGAACCGGCGGGACCGGGCTGCTGGACCTGAACGCGGCCACCGGTGCCCAGCTCGAGCAGCTGCCCGGTGTCGGGCCGGTGACCGCCGAGCGCATCCTGGCCTGGCGCCGTGAGCACCACCGGTTCAGTCGGGTGGAGGAGCTCGGCGAGGTGAGCGGGATCGGCCCGAAGACGCTCGAGCGGCTCCGGCCGCTGGTCACGGTCTGACGTGTCGCTGCCGGCACCGGCCCCGGTCGCCTCCGGGCCCGGCGGCCCGCGGGGCGGTGCGGACCTGCGTCTGGTCCCCGCGGCGCTGGTGGGTTGGGCGGGTGCCTGGTGGGCGCTGGCCCGGCCGCCGACGAGCGTGGCGCAGGCCCTCGTCGCCGGTCTGTTGCTCACCCTGGCCGGTGTCCTGGCCATTGTCCGCGGACCGCGACGACAGCCGTGCCGCGCCACCGTCCAGCTCCTCCTATGCAGCTCGGCGCTGGTCGCCACCCTGCTCGCCGCAGCCGTCCAGGTCGCCGGCCGGGCCGCCGGACCGTTCCCGGGCTGGGTGCGGGCCCAGGCTGTCGCCGACCTGGTCGGGCAGGTGGCCGCCGACCCCCGGCAGGTGGAGCCCGGGCGCTGGGACCGCGACCAGGGGGCGCGCTACACCGTGCGCCTCGACGTCGAGGAGGTGACGGCGCGTGGGCGACGACTCCCGGTCCGTACCACGGTGCTGGTCCTCGGAGGCCGGGACTGGGCCTCGGCCCGGGTGGGCAGTCGGGTCGCGGTCACCGGTCGGCTGGCTCCCGGCGAGGCCGGACGGCGCGCGGCGGCCCTGGTCCTGGCCCAGGGGTCCCCGCGGCTGCTCGAGCACCCCGGGCCGTGGTGGCGGGCCGCCGAGCACGTCCGGGTGGGGCTGCGGCGCGCGGTGGAACCGCGCTCGCCGGACGCCGGTGGCCTGCTGCCGTCACTGGTGGTGGGCGACACCTCAGGGCTCACCCCGCAGGTGGAGTCCGACCTGCGTCGGTCCGGCCTGACCCACCTGACCGCCGTCAGCGGCGCCAACGTCGCGATCGTGACCGGTGCGACGCTGTGGGCCGCCGTCGCGGTCGGGCTGCTGCGCCGGGCCCGGCTGGCGGTGGCCGCGCTGGCGCTGGTCTTCTTCGTCGTCCTGGCCCGCCCCGAGCCGAGCGTCGTCCGGGCGGCGGCGATGGGCGCGGTCATGCTTGCCGGCCTGGTCAGCAGCCGCCGCAGCAGGGGAATCCCGGCCCTGGCCGGCAGTGTCCTGGTCCTGCTGGTCCTCGATCCGTGGCTGGCCCGGGACGTCGGCTTCGCCCTGTCGGCGGCGGCGACGGGTTCGCTGCTGCTGCTGGCCCCGCCGTGGGCGGACAGGTTGCAGCGCTGGTTGCCCAGGCCGGCGGCCCTGGCTCTCGCCGCTCCGGCGGCAGCCCAGGCCGCCTGCGCGCCGCTCGTCGTCCTGCTGCAGCCGGAGGTCAGCACCGTCGCCGTCCTGGCCAACCTGCTCGCCGAGCCTGCCGTGCTGCCGGCCACGGTGCTCGGGGTGCTCGCGGCCCTGGTCGCCCTGGCCGGGCCGGTCGTGGCCGAGTACCTGGCGGCCGCCGGGTGCGTGGCCACCTGGTGGATCACCCGGGTCGCCGCCTGGACGGCGTCCCTCCCGGTGGCCGAGGTCGGCTGGTCGCAGGGAGCCGGCGGCGCGGTCCTGCTCGGCGTGCTCACCGCGGGGGTGGTCTGGGCGACGCTGCGGGTGTCGGTGGAGTCGCCGGAACGTGGGCCCCGCCGGCCCGCCGACCGCGCCGGGCCCTCGGGTGCGGCGCGCCGCCGACTCGCCGCCGCGATGGTCGTCCTGCTGCTGGGGGTCGGGTGGTGGGCCGGCGCTCGGACGGGCCGCGGCTGGGGCTCCGATGACTGGGCGGTCGCCTTCTGCGACGTCGGCCAGGGCGACGCGCTGGTAGTGCGCAGCGGTGTCGACCGCGCGGTCCTGGTCGACGCCGGGCCGGACCCGGCGCGGATGCAGCGGTGCCTGGACGACCTCGGGGTGCGCGCCCTGGACCTGGTAGTGCTCAGTCACTTCCACCGCGACCATGTCGCCGGTCTGGCCGGCGCCCTCGCCGGCCGGTCGACCGGTCCGGTGCTGGTCAGCGCCCTCGACCTGCCGCGGGACAACGCGGCCGAGGTCACCCGGGTGCTGGCCGGGCGGCCCGCGGGACCGGCCAGCGCGGTGACGTCCGCGGTGAGCGGGCGGACCGGTGCCCAGGGTTGGTCGGTGCTGTGGAGCATCCCGGCGCCCGCACTGCCGCCCATGCCCGTCGAGAACCCTGACGACCCCGACGGCACCACCGTGAACGAGGCGGGCCTGGTGGTGGTCCTGCAGGTGCGCGAACCGGCTGGGCGCACGCTGCGATTGATCGCGCTCGGTGACCTGGAGGTGGACGGGCAGCGTCGACTCGCCGGCCAGCTGCGCGAGGACGCGGCCGGGCCGGGGATGGGCGGCGCGGTGCCGCCGGGCGGCGCGGTCGACGTGGTCAAGGTGGCTCACCACGGCTCGGCGCGCCAGGACCCCACGCTGTATCGGCTGCTTGCGCCACGGCTGGCGTTGGTCGGCGTCGGCGCCGACAACGACTACGGACACCCCGCGCCGTCGACGCTGGGAATGCTCGAGGGCAACGGAGCACGGGTCGTGCGCACCGATCGTGACGGCCCGGTGGCGGTCAGCACTGTCTCGGGTGGCACTGTCTCGGGTGGCACTGTCTCCGGTGGCCCAGCCGGAGTGGGCGGCGACCTGCGGCTGAGCCGTGGCCGTGGCCAGCTGCCGGGCATGGCAGGGTCGCTGTGGTCGTGGTTCACTTCGTGACGGTCGAGGAGAGGGCGCCATGAAGATCACCCAGGAGTTCGAGGTCAACCGTCCCGTCGGCGTGGTCTGGGACTTCTTCCAGGACATCCCCGAGGTCGCCCAGTGCCTGCCCGGGGCCGAGCTCGTCTCCGACGACGGCCAGGGCACCTACACGGGCAAGGTCGCGGTCAAGCTCGGACCGATGTCGGCGAACTTCGAGGGCTCGGCGAAGGTCAGCCCGGACGTCGCCGCGCAGACCGGGGTGATCGACGGTAAAGGTGAGGACCGGCGGGGCAAGAGCCGGGGCACGGTCAAGGTCACCTACGCGGTGACGCCTGCGGGTGCCACGTCGACCGCTGTGTCGGTGGACGCCGACGTCAACCTCACCGGCGCGGCGGCCCAGTTCGGCCGGGGCGGGTTGATCGTCGAGATGTCCAACCGGCTGGTCGCCGACTTCGTCCGGTGCTGCGAGGCCAAGCTGGCCGCGACCACCGTCGAGGAGCGTCAGGAGATCCACGCCAAGCAGGTCAACCCGCTGCAGCTGTTCTTCTCCAGCCTGCTCTCCTGGGTCAAGAAGCTCTTCGGGCGCTCCGGCGCGTGACGACCGTCCGAGCCCGGTCCGCTTCCGGCGGCCGTGGCCGCCGGCCGGCCCCCATCCCCGTCGAGGAGCTGCCCGCGGCCCCGGTGGTCCTGGTCACCGGCCCTGAGGACCTGCTCGCCGAGCGCGCTCTGGCCCAGGTGGCCCGTGCCGTCCGCGCCCAGGACGCCGACGTCACCGTGGAGCGCCTCGACGCCGCCGCCTACGAGCCGGGCCGGCTGGCCCAGCTGAGCGGTCCCTCGCTGTTCGGTGGCGGCACGCTGATCGTCGTCGAGGGAGTGGAGTCGGCGGTGGACGACTTCGTCACCGACTGCCGCGCCTACCTGCAGGCAGCTGCCGGGGACGGCGTCTTCCTGGTGCTGCGGCATGCCGGAGGGAACCGGGCCAAGCCGCTGTTGGACGCCGCCCGGTCCGCCGGGGCGCCGGAGGCGGTGTGCGCCCCGATCACCCGTGACGAGGACAAGGTCGACTTCGCGACCGTCGAGTTCCGGCGGTTGGGCCGGCGGATCTCGCCGCAGGCGGTGCGGGCCCTGGTCGACGCCGTCGGCAGCGACCTGCGGGAGCTGGCGGCCTCCTGTCACCAGCTCGCCACCGACGTGCTCACCCTGTCCCCGGACGGCGCGGAGGAGGCGGCACAGGCTCGGATCGAGGTCGAGCAGGTCCAGGATTGGTTCGGAGGGCGGGTCGAGGTAACCGGGTTCCGGGTCGCCGACGCCGCCGTCGCTGGTCGGGCCGACCACGCCTTGGCGTTGCTGCGGCACGCCCTGGCCACCGGGTCGGACCCGGTGCCGCTGGTGGCTGCCGTGGCGGCGAAGGTCCGGGCGATGGCGAAGGTGTCGGTGGCCGGGCGTGGTCGCTCGGCCGACCTGGCACCGGCGCTGGGCATGGCCCCGTGGCAGGTCGATCGGGCCCGGCGGGACCTCGCTGGCTGGAGCGAACCGGGGCTGGCCGTGGCCGTACTCGCGCTCGCCGAGGCGGACACGGCGATCAAGGGCGGTGGGCGGGACCCGGTCTACGCGGTGGAGCGGGCCCTGCTGACCATCGCCGAGGCCCGCGGCACCTGACCGCCTCGGGCGCGGCCCGACACAAACGTCGAACCCGACGATCGGTGCTGCCGACCGTCGGGTTCGAGAGCGCCGGAGTACCGGGCTAGAGCCGGGCGGCCTGCTGGGCCATGGCCGACTTGCGGTTGGCGGCCTGGTTCTTGTGGATCACGCCTTTGCTGGTGGCCTTGTCGAGCTTGCGCGTGGCGTGCCGCAGGGCCGCGGTTGCCGCGTCCTTGTCTCCCGTGGCGGCGGCCTCACGGAAGGCCCGCACCGCCGTCTTCAGCTCGGACTTGACCGCCTTGTTGCGCAGTCGTGCCTTCTCGTTGGTCGTGTTGCGCTTGATCTGGGACTTGATGTTCGCCACGTGTCGTCTCTCTGGGTGGTTCGCGCAGGTCCGGGGTTGTCGCAGGTGAGGGGGCACGCCGAAGGGCGAACCCGGCAGGTCAGCCTACCAGCCGGTGGACAGGGCCTCGGCCACGCGGGCGAACACCGCCTGGTCCAGGGCGGCCCCCTCACGTCGGACGGCGTCGGGGGACAGCCGTAACACCCGGTTCAGCCGGACCTCGCTGGGCCGGCCGCGCCGATCCCACGCGCCGGTGCCGATGTCCATCCAGAGTCGGCCCTCGCGCGCCTCCTGTGCCGCGTCCCGGTCGTGGTCCTTGCTGGTCATCATCAGCGCGAGCAGCCACGGTCCGTCGTGGCCGACGACCAGCACCGGGCGGTCCTTGCCCCGTTCGGGCTGGTCCTCGTAGGGCACCCAAGCCCAGACCACTTCGCCGGCGTCGGGCTCCCCGTCCGCCTGGGGCCGGTAGACCGCCTGGATCGCCCGGATGTCGCCGGTGTAGTCGCCGGGATAGGGCGCCGCACTGTGTGCGTCCGGCTCGGACTCGAGCCCGTCGCGCCACTCGGGTGGGGTGGTGGGGGCCGGCCTGGTCACCGGTCGTGGTCGGTGGCCGGATCGCTCGCGTAGGTACTGCCGGGCCACCTTGGCTGCCAGGTGGGCCAGCTGTTGTCCGAGGGCGCGGGTGCTCATCGTGGTGATGCTATGCCAGGGGCCCCGTCCGCCTCTGACCTGGCCGAACGCCCGGCGTCAACGGCGGCCGGCGCTCGGTCTCCGTAACGCCGATGTGACATGGAGGAGATACCGTGCCCGCCATGGTGGGGCTCTCCGGCGGTGATGGGCTCTTCGACGGCTATGGCGCAGCGCCCGCCTCGGCCGACGCGTGGGACGAGATGCTCGTCGACCCGGAGCAGCCACGGCGTCCCTACCGCGCCGTGCACGCCATGCTGAGGCAGCTGTCCGGCGCCCACCTGAGCGAGCGCGCCGACGCACTGGCCCGCACGTACCTGGACCAGGGCGTCACCTTCGACTTCGCCGGCGAGGAGCGTCCGTTTCCGATCGACGTCGTCCCGCGGGTCCTCTCGGCCGACGAGTGGGCCCGCGTGGAAGCGGGCGTCGCGCAGCGGGTCCGGGTCCTGGAGGCGTTCCTCGCCGACGTCTACGGGCATCGGGAGGTGGTGCGGGCCGGAGTGATCCCGTGGCGGGTGATCGCCTCGGCGTCCGGGTTCCTGCGCGGCGCCCACGGCCTGCGCCCGGCCAACGACGCGCGGATCCAGGTCGCCGGCATCGACCTGATCCGGGACGAGCACGGTGCCTTCCGGGTGCTCGAGGACAACGTCCGGGTGCCGTCCGGGGTCAGCTACGTGATGGCCAACCGGCAGGCGATGACCACGGTCTTCCCGGAGTCGTTCGCCACCCATCGGATCCGCCCGGTGCACGAGTACCCGGCGCAGTTGCTGGCCGCGCTGCGGGCCGCGGCGCCGGACACCTCGGGCGAGCCGACCGTGGTGGTGCTGACCCCCGGGATCTACAACAGCGCCTACTTCGAGCACACGCTGCTGGCGCGGACCATGGGCGTGGAGCTGGTCGAGGGCCGCGACCTGTTCTGCTCCGGCGGGCGGGTGAAGATGCGAACCACGGACGGCGAGCGCCAGGTCGACGTGATCTACCGGCGGGTCGACGACGAGTTCCTGGACCCGGTGCAGTTCCGGGCCGACTCGCTGCTGGGCTGTCCCGGGTTGGTCAACGCCGTCCGGGCCGGCAACGTCAGCATCGCCAACGCGATCGGCAACGGGGTCGCCGACGACAAGCTGATCTACAGCTACGTCCCCGACCTGTGCCGGTTCTACCTGGGCGAGGAGCCGGTCCTGCCCAACGTGCATACCTACCGTCTTGCCGAGCCGGACGACGAGCGCGAGGCGTTGAGCCGGCTCGCCGAGCTGGTGTTCAAGCCGGTCGACGGCGCCGGCGGCAAGGGCTTGGTGATCGGCCCGCGAGCGACGAAGGAGCAGCTGGCCGAGCTCCGAGCGCAGATCGTGCACGACCCTCGCGGCTGGATCGCCCAACCCGTCGTCCAGCTCTCCACCGTGCCCACCCTGATCGACGGGCGACTGCGCGCGCGACATGTCGACCTGCGGCCGTTCGCCGTCAACGACGGCCGGGCCGTGTGGGTGCTGCCCGGTGGCCTGACCCGGGTCGCGCTGCCGGAGGGTCAGCTGGTGGTGAACAGCAGCCAGGGCGGGGGATCCAAGGACACCTGGGTGCTCCAGGGCGGCCGCCGACAGATCCAGGCGCAGGCGGCGCTGACCCCGCCGCGGACGTTTGCGCTGCCATCGCCCGACCCGGGCCCGCAGGACGGGGCCTACGGGCTACACCAACAGCAACAGCAACAGCAGCAGCAGCAACAGCAACAACAACAGCAGCGGGAGGCGGCGTGCTGAGCCGGATCGCCGAGTCGCTGTTCTGGATCGGACGGTACGTCGAGCGTGCCGACGACACCGCCCGGATCCTCGACGTCCATCTGCAGATGCTGCTCGAGGACTCCCAGCTCACCGAGGCGCAGGCCTGTCGGGCGCTGCTGGCAGTCATGGGTGTGCAGCTGGCGCCGGAGGAGGAGGTCGACCGGTTCGTGGTGATGGACCGGCTGGCCTACGACGTCGGCTACCCGAGCGCCATCGTGGGGTCCCTGGGGGCCGCCCGGGAGAACGCCCGCCGGGCCCGCGAGGTCGTCTCCACCGACCTGTGGCAGTGCCTGAACACGACCTGGATGGGCATCGACCGGATGCGGATCGGGGCGATGACCATCCATGAGTTCTTCGCCTGGGTGCGGGAACGGGCGGCGTTGGTCGCCGGGATCGCCGAGGAGACGATGAGCCGTGACGACGCGTGGCGCTTCCTGGTGCTCGGGCGCAGCCTGGAGCGGGCGGATATGACCGCCCGCCTGGTCGCGACGTCCGCCATCTCCGCGGCCGTGCCGTCCTGGACGACGCTGCTGCGCTCCTGCGGCGCCCACGAGAGCTACCTGCGCACCTACCGCGGGGTCGCCACTGACTCCCGGGCCGCCGAGTTCCTGATCCTGGACCGGCTGTTCCCGCGCTCGGTGCTGCATTCCCTGGTGCAGGCCGAGGAGATCCTCGAGGACCTGGCCCCGCCGCTGGAACGGGTCGGCGTCGCCGACCCGGGCCGGCGGGCGCTGGGCCGGATCCGGACCAGTCTGGAGTACCGGGAGTTCACCGACGTGCTGCGTGACCTGCCCGCCGAGATGGAGCGGGTGCAGCGGGCGATCTCCCGGGCCAGCGATGCCGTGGCCCGCCGGTACTTCCCGCGGGCGGCGACGACGGCCTGGGTGGAGGACGCCTCGTGACCGAGAAGCCGCCCCGGCAGGCGCCCCGGCAGGGCGCGGGGCCAGCGGGCACCCAACGTTTCCTGGTCGTGCATACCACCGGGTACCACTACGACGACCACGTGCACGCCTCCTACAACGAGGCCCGGATGACTCCACTGACCACGACAGGGCAGGCCCTGCTGGACGAGACCATCGACATCACTCCGGGCACCTGGCGGCACCGGTTCACCGACTACTGGGGGACCCAGGTCACCGCGTTCGACGTCCTCGCCCCGCACCGCGAGCTGACCGTGGTGAGCACGGCGACGGTGGAGGTGTTCGCCGCGACCGAGGTCGGCCCGAGCGCCTCCTGGGCCGACCTCGCCCACCGCGACACCCAAGACCGGTTGTACGAGTTCTTCGTGCAGACTCCACTCACCGAGCCGCCCGCCGAAGTGGTCGGGTTGGCCCGGGACGTCGCCGCCGGGCTGGAGCCGGACGACGCCGCCCGCGCGGTGTGCGCCGCGCTGGTCGCACAGATGACCTACGCCGGTGGGTTCACGTCGGTGCGGACCCCCGCCACCGAGGTCTGGTCGGCGAAACGGGGTGTCTGTCAAGACTTCGCGCACGTGACCCTCGGGGCGCTGCGGGCACTCGGCATCCCCGCCCGGTACGTCTCCGGGTACCTGCATCCCCAACCCGACCGGCCGGTGCGCCAGGTGGTGGAGGCCGAGAGCCACGCCTGGATCGAGTGGTGGGCCGGGGACTGGTTCGCCTACGACCCCACCCACTCCGGTCCGGTAACCACGGACCACATGCTGGTGGCCCGCGGCCGGGACTACTCCGACGTGCCTCCGCTCAAGGGTGTCTACGCGGGTACCTCCGACTCCCGGTTGTTCGTCGGCGTCGAAGTCACCCGGCTGCAGTAGCCACCTGGCTGCAGTAGCCACCCGGCTGCACCAATCACCGGCGGCGCCCGGCGGGTCGTCGACCTGCCTCTGGCGCGCGGGCGGCTCCACTTGGTAGAAAACGGCCAGGTCCCTGACGGGCTCGTCCGCACAGGTGAGGAGGCCCCGGTGCACCCAGGTTCCGCTGACGCGGTGGTGATCGGGGCCGGCGTGATCGGATGCTCGGTCGCGCACGCCTTGGCCGACGCCGGACGCTCGGTCGTGGTCGTCGACCGCCACCCAGGACCGGGTCAGGGCTCGACCGCCTCCTCCTCGGCCATCATCCGGTTCAACTACTCCACCCACGCCGGCGTGGCCACCGCCTGGGAGGCCCACCATGCGTGGGCGGACTGGGAGGGCTTCCTCGGCGGCCGGGACACCGACGGCGGCCTGGCCCGGTTCACCCGGACCGGCTCGCTGTGCCTGGACGCACCCGTGCACGACCCGGGTAAGGTCCTGGCCCTGTTCGACCAGGTGGGTGTGCCCTATGAGCTCTGGGACGCCGGCACCGTCCGCGCCCGGCTGCCGCAGCTCGACCCGGCCCGGTACTACCCCCCCAAACCAGTTGACAGTGAAGACTTCTGGGCCGACCCGGACGGGGAGCTGGGCGGGTACTGGACGCCGGACGCCGGGTTCGTCGACGACCCCGGTTACGCCGCGCACAACCTGGCCACCGCCGCCGCCCGGCTCGGTGTCCGGTTCGCCTTCCGGGCCGCGGTGACCGCCATCGACACCACCGGGGACCGGGTGCGCGGTGTGCTGCTGCCCGACGGCAGCCGCATCGACACCCCAGTCGTGGTCAACGTGGCCGGCCCGGCCTCCGGCCTGATCAACGCCTTGGCCGGGGTCGGCGCGGACTTCACCGTGGCCACCCGGCCGCTGCGGGTGGAGGTGCACACCGTGCCGACACCCGACGGCTACGCGGCGCCGGCCTCGCCGGCCTCGCCGGGGCCACTGGTCGCCGACCTCGACCTGGGCACGTACTTCCGCGGCACCCTCGGCGGCGACCTGCTGGTCGGCGGCACCGAGCCGGCCTGCGACGAGCTGCACTGGCTGGCCGACCCCGACGCCTACGACCCGGCGCCGACCCGGCAGCTGTACCAGGCGCAGGTGTACCGGGCCGCGCGGCGGTTGCCCGGACTGACCGTCCCCAACGCCCCGCGGGGGATCGGCGCGGTCTACGACGTCACCGACGACTGGATCCCGATCTACGACCGCACCGACCTGCCCGGCTTCTATGTGGCGATCGGCACCAGTGGCAACCAGTTCAAGAACGCCCCGCTGGTGGGCAGCTACCTGCGGGCGATCATCGAGGCCTGCGAGAGTGGTCGCGACCACGACGCCGATCCGGTACACGTCCACCTGCCGCGCAGCGGGGTCGAGGTCGACCTGTCCACCTTCAGCCGTGGTCGGGCCGTCACCGCCGACAGCAGCTTCACGGTCATGGGGTGAGCGAACAGCATGGGTGAGCCGGATGGGTGAGCCGGGTGGCTGAGATGAAGGACGGCTACCGGGTCGTCGTCATCGGTGGCGGAGTCGTCGGCGTCAGCGTGCTCTATCACCTGGCCAGGCTCGGCTGGAGCGACGTCGTCCTGATCGAGCGGGCCGAGCTCACCGCCGGGTCCACCTGGCACGCCGCCGCCGGGTTCCATGCGCTCAACGCCGACCCGAACGTCGCGGCCCTGCAGGCCTACACGATCGCCCTGTACCAGGAGCTGGAGGCCGAGACCGGGCTGTCCTGCGGGCTGCACCTACCGGGCGGGGTGAGCATCGCCGGCAGGACCGAGCGCTGGGAGTGGCTGCAGGCTCAGTGGGCGATCTACCAGACGGTCGGGATCGAGACGGTCCGGCTGATCACCGCAGAGGAGGTCGAGGCGCTCTGCCCGATCATCGACCCGACCGGGATCCAGGGCGCGATGTTCGACTCCATCGAGGGACATCTGGACGCCTCGGGCACGACGTACGCCTACGCCGCGGCCGCCAAGCAGCGCGGCGCGGACATCGTGCTGCGCAACCGGGTGCTGGAGCTGCGCCGCAGGCCCGCGGCGACCGGCGGCGGTTGGGACGTGGTGACCGAGCAGGGCACCGTCCGGTGCGAGCATGTCGTCAACGCCGCCGGGCTGTGGGCTCGTCAGGTCGGGCGCATGGCCGGGGTCGAGCTTCCGGTGGCCCCGCTGGAGCACCACTACCTGGTCACCGACGAGCTGCCCGAGGTCGCCGCGTTGGGCACCGAGCTGCCGATGATGATGGACCTGGAGGGCTTCACCTACGCCCGCCAGGAGGGCCGAGGCCTGCTGCTCGGCGTCTACGAGCTCAGCCCCCGGCACTGGAACACCGACGGCGTGCCCTGGGACTACGGGCTCGAGCTGATCCGTCCGGACGTGGAGCGGATCTCGCCGCAGCTCGAGGTGGGGTTCGCCCGCTACCCCTGCCTGGCCGACGCCGGGATCAAGCGCTGGGTCAACGGCGCCTTCACCTTCACTCCGGACGGCAACCCGCTGGTCGGCCCGGTCCGTGGCCTACCTGGGTACTGGACGGCGTGCGGGGTGATGGCCGGGTTCAGCCAAGGCGGCGGAGTGGGTCTGGCCCTGGCGCAGTGGATGGTGCGGGGCGAGCCGGAGCGGGACGTCATCGGGATGGACGTCGCCCGCTACGGCGAGTTCGCCTCGGCCCGTGGCTATCTCCAAGCCACGACGGGCCAGTTCTACGCCCGCCGATTCGTGATGACCTACCCCAACGAGCAGCTGCCCGCAGGCCGGCCCCTGAAGACCTCGGCGATCCACGTCGACCTGGACGCCGCCGGGGCCCGATGGGGTGTCTCCTGGGGACTGGAGATCCCGCTCTACTTCGTCACCGAGCCCGAGGGCGGGGCCGGATTCGTCGAACAGCCGACGCTGCGGCGCAGCAACGCCTTCGAGATCGTCGGTCGCGAGGTGCGTGCCGTCCGTCACGGGGTCGGCCTGCTCGACACGACCGCCTTCGCCCGCTACGACGTGAGCGGGCCGGGGGCGCGGGACTGGTTGGACCAGGTGCTCGCCTGCGAGCTGCCGCCGCCCGGCCGGATCCGGCTGGCGCCGATGCTCTCGCCGTCCGGACGGTTGCTCGCCGACCTGACCGTGACCTGCTGGGCCGAGGACGAGTTCTGGCTGATGGGCTCGTACTACCTGCGCGAGTGGCACCTGCGCCACTTCACCTCCTGCCTGGAGTCGCTGCGCCGCCCGGGGGCCGCAGCAGGCGTGGCGGTGCGGGACATCTCCGACGCCGTGTCCGGGGTGTCGCTGTCCGGGCCCCGCTCGCGGGAACTGCTCGCCGCGCTCACCGCCGACGACGTCTCGGGCCCGGCCCTGCCATGGCTGGGCGCCCGGACCCTGGACGTGGGCCTGGTCCGGGCCCGGGTCGGCCGGCTGTCGGTGAGCGGCGAGCTCGGCTACGAGCTCAATGTCCCGGCCACCGAGCTGCCCGGCCTGTACCGAAGCCTGCGCGAGGCCGGCCGCGACCTCGGTGGCGCGGGGGCCGGTGCCGTCGAGCTGGGGTACCGAGCCCTGGACTCGCTGCGCCTGGAGAAGTCCTACGGGATCTGGTCCCGGGAGTTCACCTGGGCCTACACCCCCGCGATGAGTGGGTTGGCCGCCTTCGTCGCCTACGGCAAGCAGTGCGACTTCGTCGGGCGGGACGCCGCGCTGCGCGAACGGGACGCCGGCCCGTCCCAGCGGCTGGTCACCCTGGAGCTGGTGGTGCAGGACGGGCCCGACGCGGCCGATGCCGGCCCGTTCGAGCCGGTCTGGGACGGATCGCGCCGAGTCGGCTTCGTCACCTCCGGCGGGTACGGGCACAGCGTCGGCGCGAGCCTGGCCCTGGCCTACCTGGACGGCAGCCACGCGGCCGTCGGCACCGAGATCGAGGTGACCGTAGTCGGCCGGCGCCGGCCCGCCCGGGTGATCCCGGACAGCCCGCACGACCCGGCCGGCCGCCGGCCCAGGGCCTGAGGCGCCGACCGTGACCGCACCGACCGTGACGAGAGAGCCGTGAAGCTGACCGAGATCCGTCTGCACCGGCTCACTCTGCCGCTCGAGCCGCCATTCCCAGCGGCCTGGGACCCGGTGCCGCGAAAGGCGTTCGACGCCACCGTGGTCGAGGCGCGCACCGACGCCGGCGTGATCGGCTGGGGCTCGGGCGACACCATGGACGGGTTCGCCGCTCACGCCCATCTGTTCCTCGGCCACGACCCCATGTCGATCCTGCGACACGTCAAGACCCTGGAGACGATCACCTTCCATTCGGGCAGGTACTGGCCGATGGAGGCGGCGCTGTGGGACGTCGTGGGTCAGGTGGCCGGCCTGCCGGTGGCCGCCCTGTTCGGCGGCAGCGCCATGGCCCTACCCGCCTACGCGTCCTTCGGTGAGCTGAAACCTCCTGCGGCGCGGGCCGAGACGGCGCAAGCGGCGGTACAGCGAGGGTTCGCCGCGATGAAGATCCGGGTCGCTCGAGACCGGCTCGCCGAGGGGATCGCCACCGTCGCAGCCACCCGGGAGGCAGTTGGCCCCGACGTGGCGATCATGGTCGACCTCAACCAGATGTGGCGGATGAGCGGGGACATCGAACCCGCCCTGGACCTGGCCTCGGTGCGCCGGGTGGCTGCGGCGCTGGCCGAGCTCGACGTGCTGTGGCTGGAGGAACCGCTGCCGCAGGCCGACCTGGCCGGCGTGGCGATGGTGCGCCGGGCCACCGGGATCCGGGTGGCCGGAGGGGAGATGGTGCGCTCCCTCGGTGAGCT
Source organism: uncultured Actinomycetota bacterium (assembly GCA_963724535.1). Lineage (GTDB taxonomy): Bacteria > Actinomycetota > Actinomycetes > Actinomycetales > Kineosporiaceae > JADJPO01. Next base: position 418,350 of record CAVRVD010000013.1, on the reverse strand, counting down.
GCTTGCCCTGGTCGAGGCGGACGCCTTCGACGTCTACCAGCCCGACGTCGTCCTGGCCGTCGGGATGTGGCGGGCCCGGCTGGTCGCCGAGCTGGCTGAGCAGCGCCACCGGTGGTTCAGTCCGCACACCTGGACGAACGGGCTGGGCCTGCTGGCCAACCTGCACGTGGCGGCGGGGGTCGGTGCGGGTCCCTACCTGGAGGTGCCGTGGGACCCGCCGGGCTGGACACCGGCCCGGCGTGACTTCTTCCTCATCGAGCCGGTCGAGCCCGGCCCCGACGGCCGGTTGGCGGTCCCGGACCGGCCGGGCCTGGGCGCCACCGTTGACCCGGACGCGCTGACCCGCTATGCGACCACGACGACGGAGGTGCTGCGGTGAGCAGGACGGACATCGGCCGCCAGGACTGGGTCGCCCGGGCCAGGGCGCTCGTGCCCCGGCACGAGCTGTACGTGGCCGGCGCCTTCCGTCCGGCCCGCTCCGGAGCCACGATGACCAGCCGAACCCCGCGGGACGGCTCGGTGCTCGCCGAGGTCTGCGCCGCCGGGGCCGAGGACGTCGACGACGCCGTGCGCGCCGCCCGGGCCGCGTTCGAGGCGGGGACCTGGTCCGAGGCCGACCCGCGCACCCGCAAGAAGGTGCTGCTGCGCTGGGCGGATCTGGTCCGTGAGCACGCCGAGGAGCTGGCCCTGCTGGAGTCCCTGGACATCGGCAAGCCGATCCGGGACTGCCTGGCCGTCGACGTCCCGGGCGCGGCGAGCTGCCTGCAGTGGTACGCAGAGGCGGTCGACAAGCTGTACGACGAGGTGGCCCCCGTGCCCCGGTCGGCCCTGGCCCTGGTCACCCGGGAGCCGCTCGGGGTGGTCGGCGCGATCGTGCCGTGGAACTACCCGCTGATCATCACCGCCTGGAAGCTCGGCCCGGCGCTGGCCATGGGCAACTCGGTGGTACTCAAGCCCGCCGAACAGTCCAGCCTGTCCGCGCTGCTGCTCGCCGAGCTGGCCACCCGGGCCGGGCTGCCGGACGGGGTGCTCAACGTCGTCCCCGGACTCGGCGAGGTGGCCGGGGACGCCCTGGCCCGCCATCGCGACGTCGACAAGATCGCCTTCACCGGGTCGACCCAGGTCGGCCGGCTGATCCAGGTGGCGGCCGGGCAGAGCAACGGCAAGCAGGTCTCTCTAGAGCTGGGCGGCAAGTCCCCGCAGCTGGTCCTGGCCGACGCACGCGACCTGGACGCCGCGGCGAACGCAATCGCCTGGGGGATCTTCTACAACGCCGGGCAGACCTGCAACGCGGGCTCGCGGCTGCTGGTCGACGCCGTGGTGCATGATGAGCTGCTCGACAAGGTGGTGGCCGCGACGTCCCGGATCCGTCAGGGCGACCCGCTGGACCCGGCCACCCGGGTCGGCCCCCTCGTCGACCACGCCCAGTGCGAGCGGGTCAACGGCTACCTCGACCTGGCCGAGAGCGAGGGTGCGCTCACCGTGACCGGCGGCCGGGCCGCACTGGCCGGCAGCGGGCTGGATCCTGCCGGGTGCTACGTCCTGCCAACGGTACTGGACGGTGTCGCCAACGCCTCACGGGTGGCCCAGGAGGAGATCTTCGGCCCGGTGCTGGCGACGGTCACCGTGGACGGGGTCGAGGACGGCGTACGCCAGGCCAACGCCTCCGGCTACGGCCTGGCCGCGTCGGTCTGGACCCGGGACGTCGCCACCGCGCACCGGGTGGCGCGGGCGTTGCGCGCCGGGACGGTCTGGGTGAACACCTTCGACGTCGCCGACGTGATCACCCCGTTCGGCGGGTTCAAGGACTCCGGGTCCGGCCGGGACCGGTCGCTACACGCCCTGGACGGCTACAGCGGGCTGAAGACCACCTGGGTGGACCTCACGTGACCCGCGCCGGGCAGCGGGTCGAGTTCGCCCCCGGTGCACTTGGGGCGTTGCCCTCGATCCTGGCCGGCCTCGGCGCCGACCGGGTGTTCGTGGTCACCGACGCCGGGCTGCGGGCGGTCGGGATCCTCGACCGAGTGCTCGACCTGCTCAAGGCTCCCGCGCCACGGACCGCTCCCGTGGGCTTGCGCACGGCGGTATTCGACGCCGTCCGGGCCAACCCGACCACGCAGGACCTGGACGGCGCGGCCGACGCGGTCCGGGCCCTTGCGCCGTCCGCCGGCTCGTCGACGGGGCGCTGCGTGGTCCTGGCCGTGGGTGGCGGGTCGGTGCTCGACGCGGCGAAGGGGATCGCGCTGTTGGCCACGAACGCCTGCCGCGCCGTCGATCTGCACTGCCGGGACCTCCCGCCGGTGCCCGGTCTGGCAGTGGTCGCCGTCCCGACCACCGCCGGTACCGGCGCGGAGACCAACGGGTTCGGTGTGGTCGAGCACACCGACCCGGTAAGCGCCGTGACGACCAAGGTCTATATCGGGCACGACTCGGTGCGTCCGCAGGTGGCCGTCCTCGACCCCGAGCTCACCGTCGGCCTGCCGCCGGCGGTGACCGCCGCGACCGGCATCGACGCACTCGTGCACGGTGTCGAGTCGCTGGCCTCTCGCGGGGCCACCGCCCACTCGGCGCAGTTCGCCCGGGAGGCCGTTGGTCTGGTCGCCCGGTGGCTGCCCGTCGCGGTCGCCGACGGGACCGATCTGCGGGCGCGGTCCCAGCTGCTGCTCGGTGCCCACTGTGCCGGGCAGGCGCTCACCCTGTCCGGGCTGGGCCTGGTGCACGGCATCGGCCACTCGCTGACCAACCACTTCCACACCCCGCACGGGGTGGCCCTGGCCGCCGTGCTGCCCGAGGTGATGACCTTCTACCTGGCCGCCGACCAGGACCCGGACGGCGGGGTCGACGGCAGGGCCGACGACGGCAGGGTCGACGATGGCAGGGGTGCGGCCACCCGTGCGGCCTACGCCGTGGTCGCCGAGGCGATGGCCGCCGGCTCGCACCCGACTGCCGCAGTCGAGGCGGTGACCGAGCTGGCCGTCTCGGTCGGCGTCCGAAAGCCGTTGCGGGAGCTGGGGCTGACCGGGCAGGCGGTGCCCAGCGTGGCCCGCGGCGCCGTCGAGGACGTGGTCAGCGCCAACGGCCCCCGCGCTGCGCTGTACCGCGACGTCCAGCAGCTGCTGGAGGCGGCGTTGTGAGCGAAGTCCGGGAGGAGATGGCATGTTCCGCAACCTGATGCCGCGCTACGAGATCCTCTCGGAGGCGGACCTGACCACGATCGAGCGGGGCTGGCAGCGGATCGTCCGTGAGATCGGCATCCAGTTCGACCACCCCGAGGCGCTGGACAGGTTCCGGGCGGCCGGACAGCGGGTCGAGGGCGATGTGGTCCACCTGGACCCCGACTTCGTCCTGGAGCAGATCGCGTTGGCGCCCAAGGAGTTCCATCTGCGCGCCCGCAACCCGGAGCACTCGGTGATTCTGGGCGGGGACCACATGGTGTTCACGCCGGTCTCCGGGCCGCCGTTCTTCCGGATCGGCGACGAGCGTCGCGACGGCACCCTGGCCGACTTCGAGCTGATGGCCAAGCTGACCCAGTCCTTCGACCAGCTGGACATCGCGACCCTGCCGATGATCGAGCCGAACGACCGGCCGCTGGACTCCAGGCACCTCGACATGCTTCTCGTGGCCTTCACCCGCACCGACAAGCCGGTGTTGACCTCGGCGCTGTCCACGGCCCACGCCTGGGACAGCGTGCGGATGGCCGAGATCGTCTTCGGCGACCTGCCGCTGTCCACGCCCGCGGACGCCGATGGTCGCCCGACCTGCTCGGTCATATCGATCGTCAACGTCAACTCCCCGCTGCGCTACGACGGGCGGATGCTCGAGGCGCTGCTGGTGTACGCCGAGACGGGTCAGGCGGTGGTGGTGACGCCGTTCCTGCTGATGGGCGCCATGGCTCCGGTCAGCAGCGTTGCCGCCCTCGCCCAGCAGACCGCGGAGGCACTGTCCGGAATCGTCCTGATCCAGCTGGTGCGGCCGGGCTCGCCGGCGGTGATGGGCTCGTTCCTGTCCACCATCGACATGCAGTCCGGCTCGCCGGCCTTCGGCGGTCCGGAGTCGGCCAAGGGGCTGTACGCCTCGGGACAGATCGCCCGCCGCTACGGCCTACCGTGGCGGGCCGGTGGGGGAGGCCTGACCTCGAGCCAGACCGTCGACGCCCAGTCGGCCCAGGAGTCGTTCAACACGCTCAGCGCGGCGTTCCTGGCCGGCGCCAACTACGTCGCCCAGGCCGCCGGGTGGCTGGAGTCGGGGCTGGTCACCTGCCCGGAGAAGCTGGTGGTGGACGTCGAGTCGCTGCGGGTGCTGCGCGAGCAGTTCACCCCGCTGGTCGTCGACGAGGAGGCGCTGGCCTTCGAGGCCCACGACGAGGTGCGTCATGGCGGTCACTTCCTGGGTGCCGAGCACACGATGACCCGGTTCCGAACCTGCTTCTACCGCCCGCTGCTGTCCTCGACGGAGAACTACGAGCGGTGGGTGGCCAAGGGCGCGCGGGACGCCGCCGTGCGGGCCGGGGAGATCTGGCGGGCGGCGGTGGAGGCCTACACACCGCCCCCGATGGACGACGTGGTGCGCGCCGAGCTGGCGGCCTACGTCGATCGGCGCCGCACCGAGCTCGGCGACTGACCGGCCGGGCCGGGACCGTGTGACCCCTGACGACGTAGATCACGATGCGTGAAAGCGGTCGCCGGGGAGCCAGTGGCAGCCGTTCCCAGACATCGTGATCTGCAACGTCAGGGCGCACGGCGCAGCGGGCCGCTACCGTGGCGGCCCTCAGCCGAGCCGGGCCTCGATCGCGGCGCACGCGCGGCGCAGGGCCGGCAGGGCGGCGCTGCGTGCGCGTCGGTCGAAGCGGGCGGTCGGGCCGGTGATGTTGATGCTGCCGACCAGGATGCCGTCGGCGAAGATGCCCGCCGACAACGCGGCGAGCCCGTCCTCGACCTCGTCCTCGACCTGCGCCCAGCCCGATGTCCGGATCTGCTCCAGTTGGGCCCGCAACACCTCGGGATCGGTGACCGTGCACGAGGCCACCTTCGCCAGGGGCGAGCGCAGCAACGCCTCCAGCCGCCGGGGATGGCTGTGGGCGAGGGCGAGTTTGCCGCTGCTGGAGCTGTGCAACACGACCGGCCGGCCCACCCAGTTGGACAGCCCGATCATGTGCGGGCCGTCGGCCTGGCGGACCACCTCGAGTGATCCGTCTGGCATCACCACGGTCAGGGTGGTCGATTCCCGGACCTGGGCCGCGAGATCCACGAGCGCCTCTCGGCCGGCGTCCACCATCAGCGCGGTGAGGTTCGTCGTCCGGGCCAGGGCGTGCAGGCCGGGGCCGATCACGATCCGGTCGTTCGGCAGCCGGGCGAGCAGCCGCTCGGCGACCAGTGACTCGATCATGCGCAGCGCGGTCGCACGAGGCAGCTCGGCGGCCCGGGCCAGGGCCGACACGCTGGCCCCCGAAGGGTCGTCGGCGGCCGCACGCAGCAACGCGGCTGCCTTGCGGACGGAGAGGTTCTCCCGCGAGGCCCGACGCGAGCCGGGGACGCTTGACTGTGCCACCACGCCCTCCGCCATGCCCGCAGACTCAGGCGGTGGCCGGCTCGGCCGTCTGCAGCTCGCGCAGCTCCTCGATGGGGATGTGGCAGGCCATTCGGTGCCCCGGCTCCACCTCTACCAGCGGCGGCACCGCGGTCTCGCAGACCCCTGTCTCCAGCCGGCGCGGGCAGCGGGTGTGGAACACGCAGCCGGACGGCGGGTCCGCCGCGCTGGGTATCTCGCCCTCCAGCACGATCCGGGACTCCGGCGCCCCGTCCACGCTGGGAACCGCCGACAGCAATGCCTCCGTGTACGGATGATGCGGACCGTTGAACACCGTGGCCGCGGAGCCGACCTCCATCAGCCGGCCGAGGTAGAGCACGGCGATCCGGTCCGACAGGTAGCGCACGACGCCCAGGTCGTGGGAGATGAACACATAGCTGGAGCGTTCGTTGCGTTGCAGGTCGGCGAGCAGGTTGAGGATCGAAGCCTGCACCGACACGTCCAGCGCGCTGGTCGGCTCGTCGCAGACCACGATCCGCGGTTCGCCGGCGAAGGCGCGTCCTATCGCGACCCGCTGCTTGAGGCCTCCGGAGAGCTGGCGCGGCTTGAGATCGAGGTGCCGGGGGGTGAGCCGCACGTTGGTGATCAGACTGTCGAGACGCTCCTCGCCCTGGGCGCCGGTGATCCCGGCCAGCTTGGACAGCGCCCGGGACAGGATCTTGCGCACCGACTGGGCCCGGTTCAAGGCGGAGTCCGGGTTCTGGAACACGATCTGGATCGCCCGGCGTGCGGCCTGCGGCCGCTTCCTCGTCGAGCCCTCCAGCACGTCGCCGTCCAGGACCACCCGGCTGCCGGGATCGGGGGCTTGGACGCCGAGGATCGTCTTGGCCATCGTCGTCTTGCCGGACCCCGACTCGCCGACCAGACCGAGGGTCTCGCCCTGGTAGAGCTCCAGGTTGATCCCGACCAGGGCGTGGATGCTGCGGCCGTGCTGGTTGAACGTCACGTTGACGTCCTCCAGCCGCAGGATCGGTTCCACCGAGCGGTTCACCGCGCTGACGGCGAAGCCCATCGACTCAGTGGGAGCGATGTCGGCCACCTGGTCGATGTGGTGGCAGCGCGCGTAGCGGGTTCCGACCTCGACCATCGGCGGCTCGTCGGTCCGGCAGATGTCGGTCGCGATGGGGCAGCGGTCCTCGAACACACACGCCGGCAGATCCTGACCGATCTGCGGCAGGAAGCCGGGGATAGTGTCCAGGCGCAGGTCGTCCTTGCGGGCGCCGTGCCGTGGCAGGCACCGCAGCAGGCCGACAGTGTACGGGTGGGACGGGGAGTCGAACACGTCCCCGGCGGGTCCCTGCTCGATGACCTGGCCGGCGTACATCACCCCGACCCGGTCGCAGATCCGCCGGATCACACCGAGGTTGTGCGCGATGAGCAGGACGGCGGCGCCGGTATCAGCGCGTAGCGACTCGACCAGATCAAGCACCTCGGCCTCGACGGTCGCGTCCAGACCGGTGGTCGGCTCGTCGAGGACGAGCAGCTTCGGGTCGTTGGCCAGGGCCATCGCGATGACGACCCGCTGCTGCATGCCGCCGGAGAGCTGATGCGGGTAGCGGTCCATCACCCCGCGCGGGTCCGAGATCTGCACCCGGCGCAACGCCTCGAACGCCCGTTCACGCGCCTCGCCCTTCGGGACGCCGAGTATTGTGAACGCCTCGGTAACCTGGGTGCCGATCTTCAGGGTGGGGTTCAGGGCCGCGCCGGGGTCCTGGTAGACCATAGCGACGTCGTCGCGCCGCACCTCCTGCAGCTGGGACGTCGACATCGAGGTGACCTCGTGCCCCGCCACCAACGCCCGTCCCCCGGCAACCCGGCCGTTCTCCGCGAGCAGGCCGAGCGCGGCGTACGCGGTGGTCGACTTGCCACAGCCGGACTCCCCGACCAGGCCGTAGGACTCACCGGGGGCCACCGAGAAGGTGACCCCGCGCAGCACCCGACGCGGGATGCCCCGGACCAGGAAGTCCACCTGCAGGCCCTCGAGCTCGATCGCCGGAGCCTCCTGCGCCGCACTGCTCGCCGTCGCGCTCATCGGGACACCACCCCCTGCAGCGAATCGGCGATCAGGTTCACGGCGATCACCAGGCTGGCGATCGCCAGGGACGGGAAGACCACCGGCCACCAGTAGCCGTTGATGATCTGGGAGTACTCCTCGGAGATCATCAGTCCCCAGTCCGGGGAAGGCGGCTGGATGCCGACCCCGAGGAAGGACAGGGTGGCGATGGTGAAGATCGCGTACCCGACCCGCACCGTGAGCTCGACGATGATCGGGCCGGTCACGTTGGGGAGGATCTCCCGGAACATGATGTAGGACGAGGACTCGCCCTGCAGCCGCGCTGCCTGCACGTAGTCCAGCTCGCGTTCGGCCAGCACGGCCGCCCGCACCGTCCGCGCGACGATCGGGGCGAACAGCAGGCCCACCACGCCGATCACGGTGAGGTTGGACGGCCCGAGGACGACCAGTGCCAGCAGGCCGACCACAGCCACCGGCAGGGAGAGGAACGCTTCGACGATCCGGCTCATCACGTCATCCACGACCCCGCGGTAGTAGCCCATCACGAGGCCGAGGATGGTGCCGATGCTCACTCCGATCACCGCGGAGATAGGTGCCACCAGCAATACGTCACGGGCGCCGACGATCACTCGGGAGAGCACGTCCCGGCCGAGCCGGTCGGTGCCCAGCAGGTACTCCCCACCGGGTGGGGCGTGGGTGGCCGTCGAGACGGAGGTCAGCGGGTCCAGCGGGGCGATGGCCCGGCCACCGATCGCGCAGATCACCCAGAACCAGACGATGACGTTGCCGATCACGAACTCCGGGCGGCGCAGCAGCAGCCGGATCGTCTCCCGGCGCGCCGTGCGCCGGGCTGCCAGCGCCGCGGCCGCGACCGACATCGCCGGCGTCTCGGGGTTCTGTGGTGTCGTCTCGGGTGTCTGTGTCATGAGGTGGCCCCCAACCGGATCCGCGGGTTGAGCCAGGAGATCAGCAGGTCGGCGAACAACGTCGCCACCATGTAGATGACGCCGATCACCAGGACCCCGGCCGAGAGCACCGGCAGGTCCTTGGCCTTGGCGGCAGTGACCATCAGGCGCCCCAAACCGTTCACGTTGAAGATCAGCTCGACGGCCAGCAGGCCGCCGAACAGGTAGCCGGTCTGGGTGGCGATCACGGAGATGGTCGGCAGCAGAGCGTTCCGCAGCACGTGCCGACGCAGCACCTGCCCGCGCGAGAGACCCTTCATCGTGGCTGTGCGGGTGTAGTCCGCATCGAGCGCGGTGATCGTGCCGGCCCGCGCCATCCGGGCGATGTACCCGAAGTAGACCAGGACCAACGAGAGCGCCGGCAGCAGCAGGTAGTAGATCTGGGTGCCGATCCCTGATCCGGGTGGGTACGTGGCGAGCACCGGCAGCACATTCAGCTTCAGGCCGAGCAGGAAGATCAGGAACGTGCTGGTCACGAACTCCGGGATGGCCGATCCGGCCAGACCCAGAGTGACGATCAGCCGGTCGGCGATCCGGCCCTTGCGCAGCGCCGCGAACACCCCGCCCACGATGCCCAGAGGGATGGTCATCGCCAGAGCCAGCACGGCCAGCCGCGCCGAGTTGGACAAGGTGGTGGCGATGAGGTCCCGCACCTGCTGACCGCTCTGGTAGGAGACGCCGAAGTCGAAGGTGACGATCCCCTTGAGCAGGCGCAGGTACTGGTTGATCAGCGGCTGGTCGGTGCCGAGCTGACGGTTCACCTCGGCCACGGCCTCAGGACTGGCGAACGGGCCGAGGATGGCCCGACCGACGTTCTGCGGCAGCACGTTGGAGATCGCGAAGATGATCAGGGAGAGCAGGAGCAGGGTGACGAGCGCGAGACCGATGCGCCGAATCACGAAGGCCAGCATGTACGACTCCCTCGTCGGGTGCTGGTGCCGGGACGCCGGTGACGGGCAGCCCGCCCGTCACCGGCTTGTGACCTGCTGGTTCAGATCAGGCCCGCCTTGGAGACATCGACCTGCCCGAGCGCGGTGGTGGCGAAGTTGGCGTACTTCGTCGAGTGCGCGGCGATGTACTGGTAGAAGTACGGGATCACGATCGGGGTGTCCCGCTGCATGATGTCGCTGATCGCCCGGGCGGCGGTCCTCTGAGCGTCGACGCCGATGGAGGCCTGGAAGGCCGTGAACGCCGCGTCGAACTCCTTCGAGGCGTACTGCGAGGAGTTCCACACCCCGTTGGTCGCCAGCGCCGCGTTGAGATAGACGTCCGGTGTGCCGCGGTGGCCGTAGTCGACGATGCCGATCTCGGCGGCGCCGGAGCACGGAGGGCTCGCCGGGGCCTCGGGGCACCAGGACTTGGCGTAGAAGCTGCCGCTGTCCTCGATCGACACGTTGAGCGTGATGCCCGCTTGGGCCGCGCCGTTCTTGACCAGGACGGCGAGGTCGGGTATCTCCTGCAGCTTCACGGCGTGCAGGGTGGCGGTGATGGTGCTGACCCCGGCGGCGGACAGCAGCGCCTTGGCCTTGGCGATGTCCTGGGTGCGGGCCGGCAGGGCGGGGTCCGCGAAGGGATACACCGGGGCGATCACCGTATCGGCGCCCACCTCGGCCCTGCCCTTGAAGAGCGACTGCACCATCGCCTCCCGGTCGAGGCTCCAGGCCACGGCCTCGCGGACCTGCGGGTCCTTGAACTGCCCCGTGTCCGTGCGCATCCACAGCTCACGGTGGGTGGCTGCGTTGAGGGCGATCACGTTCAGGTTGGCGTTGTTCAGCAGGCCTTCTCCGCCGGTGACCGAGAACTGCACGATGGCATCTACCTGGCCGGACTGCAGGGCGACGACCTGCGGCTGGAGGTCCTGGAAGAAGACCCACTCGACGCTGTCGAGAGGGGTCTTGCCGCCCCACCATTCCTCGTTGCGCACGAAGGTCGCCCCGACCTTGGCGTCGAACTGGCTCAGCTTCCACGGCCCGGTGCCGTTCGGGCTCTTGTCCAGGGTGGTGCCGTCGGCCTGGGCCTTGGGGATGATCGCGCACTGGGGGTTGTCGGTGGAGACCAGGTAGGGGAAGTTCCCGTTGGGGCCGGTCAGCGTGAAGACCACCGTGGAGGCATCGGTGGCCTTCGCTGAGCCCTTTTCGATCACGCCCTTGAGGGCGGAGTTGCCGGCCGTGACCAGTCGATCCATGGTCGAGACCACGTCGTCGGTCGTGAGCGGGCTGCCGTCCTGCCACATCACGCCCTGGCGGATCGTGAAGGTCCACTCGGAGCCGTCGTCGTTCGGCTCCCACTTCTCGGCCAGGCCGGGGAGCAGCTGCAGGTCACCGCCGGTGTAGGCCAGGTACTCGAAGCACTGGGCGATGACGCCGTAGGCGGCCAGGTCGAGCATCTTGACCGAGTCGAGCGGGCTGGACGGGGCGCTGCTGGCGATCTTCATCGTGCCGCCCTGCTTCACGGGCACGGCAGACGCCGCCCCGCCCACCCCGATGCCCTGGTCCACGCTGGCACTCCCGCCGGACGGCGTGGTGGTGTTCGCGCCGCCGCAGGCGACCAGCGTGGCGCTGGTCATGCCGAGCACCGCGCCCATCCGCAGGAAGTCGCGCCGTCCCACTCTGCCGGCGGCGAACGCTTCGATCAGGTCGAGCTGCAGGGGGCTGGCGGCCCGCCTGATCCGGTCGTACTCGCGGCGATCGGTCATGCGGTTGGTCACCTTCCATCGCGGCCCCGACGCTGACGTCCGGGCCTGGGGGACAGCGAAGTGCGCCCCATCTTTCCCCGGGGTATTGATGTGTCAATACGCATTCCTTCACCACTAGGTCACGATCAGGTCACCATTTAGTGGTTGGATAGCCAGGTAGCGCGAGGGTGACTCACCGGTCACTCAGCGACGATCTTCGTCCCGTCGACGCCGCTCGGCGCGTCGCATCGGGTGCTCAAGGTCGCTGGCCGGTGTCCGCGCAAGCCCCTAGCGTCGGGCCATGACCACAGGCATCACCGTCGAGTACAGCAGGTTCGCGGTACCGGTCGCCGACGGCGAGCTCGCCGTTGGCCGATGGGGCAGCGGCGAGGACGTGGTCCTGGCCGCGCACGGGATCACCGCGAACCACCTGTCCTGGCAGCGGGTGGCCGAGCTCGCCGTCCCGCTCAGCGGCGGCCGGCTGAGCCTGGTGGCGGTGGACCATCGCGGCCGGGCCGGCAGCGCCGACGCGCCGGGTCCCTTCGGGCTGGACGTGCACGCCGACGACCTGGCCTGCGTGCTGGACGACCTCGGCCTCGCCGCGGCGGTGCTGGCCGGGCACTCGATGGGGGCCTTCGTCGTGGCGACCGCCGCCGAGCGCCACCCCGGCCGCGTCCGCCGCCTGGTGCTGGTGGACGGCGGACTACCACTGCCGCTGGAGCTGCCGGAGGGGATCGAGGTCGAGGACGCCGTCCGAGCGGTGATCGGTCCGGCCCTGGACCGTCTGGACCAGCGCTGGGACGACGAGGAGGCCTACGTCGACTTCTTCCGCGCCCAGCCGGCGTTCGCGCCGCCGAACGACTGGCCACCGACGGCAGAGGCCTACGTCCGCTACGACGCCGTGACGACACCCGAGGGGCAGATCCGCTCCAGCGTCTCGAAGGACGCCGTCCTGGTCGACGGTGGGGCCGCCATCGTCGACCCGGACTCCGCACGGGCGATCGAGCGGATCGACGTCTCCGCGCACCTGCTGTGGGCGCCGCGCGGCATGTTCGACCAGACCCCGGGGCTCTATCCGAACGAGGTGGTGGACGCCGCCGCTGCGGCCCTGCCGCACCTGAGCGCCGAGCAGGTGCCGGACTGCAACCACTACACGATCGTCGTCGGCGAGCGTGGGGCAGCTGCAGTGGCCGCTGCACTCGTCGCCGCCATCTGAGCCCAGCCCAGGTCCGCCCCGGATCGAGCGCCCGGTACTGCACACGCTGATCTTCACGCTGACCTTCGCAGTCGACGCGAAGATCAGCGTGCATGGCACCGGCTGCCATGGCGACCGCATCTGCGCACGCTGACCTCCACACCGATCGCGCAGGCCCACCGTGGAGGGCCACTGTGAAGATCAGCGTGAAGGTGGTGGGCAGGGGATGGGGCGCCGGCCCACTCCAGCCCCCTGGTGCAGGCTGGGAGGAGCGCCGCACGGCCGAGCACTTGCGCCGCCTCGGCCATGCGCAGCCCCGAGTGCTCGGCGCCGCGCGCCCCGGGCGGATGCCGGCGTGCGACGATGGTGTGTCTCGGTGCCGGCCACTGCGTGGGCGGGACGATGATCGTCCACGGCGTGCCCGTGACCCCGCTCACGAATGACGAATGAGGTAAGCCCCAGCGTGTCCCCGATGGCCCGCACGGCCCTGACGCCGTCGCAGACCCCCGCCGAAGCGATCCGCAACTTCTGCATCATCGCCCACATCGACCACGGCAAGTCGACCCTGGCCGACCGGATGCTGCAGATCACCGGTGTCGTCGACCCCCGGCTGATGCGCGAGCAGTACCTGGACCGGATGGACATCGAGCGTGAGCGCGGGATCACCATCAAGTCGCAGGCGGTGCGGATGCCGTGGGAGCACCGCGGGACCACCTACGCACTCAACATGATCGACACGCCGGGACACGTCGACTTCACCTACGAGGTCTCGCGCTCGCTGGCGGCCGGCGAGGGCGCCGTCCTGCTGGTGGACGCCGCCCAGGGCATCGAGGCACAGACACTGGCCAACCTGTACCTGGCCATGGAGAACGACCTGACGATCATCCCGGTGCTGAACAAGATCGACCTGCCGGCGGCGCAGCCGGAGCAGTGCGCCGAGGAGCTGGCCGGGCTGATCGGCTGCCAACCGGAGGACTGCCTGTGGGTCAGCGGCAAGACCGGAGCGGGTGTCTCCGAGCTGCTCGAGGCGATCGTCCAGCAGATCCCGTCGCCCACCGGAGCGCCGGACGCGCCCGCCCGAGCCATGATCTTCGACTCGGTCTACGACACCTACCGGGGCGTTATCACCTACGTGCGGGTGATCGACGGACACCTCTCACCGCGCGAGCGGATCCTGATGATGTCCACCCGGGCCACCCACGAGCTGCTCGAGATCGGGGTGATCTCGCCGGAGCCGTCGCCGAGCAAGGGACTGGGGGTCGGCGAGGTCGGCTATCTGATCACCGGGGTCAAGGACGTGCGCCAGTCCAAGGTCGGCGACACGGTGACCTCCGTGGTCAAGCCGGCCACCGAGGCACTGGGCGGCTACCGCGACCCCAAGCCGATGGTGTTCTCCGGCCTGTACCCGATCGACGGCTCCCAGTATCCGGACCTGCGCGAGGCACTGGACAAGCTCAAGCTCAACGACGCCGCGCTGGTCTACGAGCCAGAGACCTCGGCGGCGCTCGGGTTCGGGTTCCGCTGCGGATTCCTCGGCCTGCTGCACCTGGAGATCGTCCGGGAGCGGCTGGAGCGCGAGTTCGGCCTCGACCTGATCTCGACGGCGCCCAACGTCGTCTACGACGTCACCCTGGACGACGGCACCGAGGTGGTCGTCACCAACCCCTCCGAGTACCCCGGGGGCAAGGTGGCCGAGGTGCGCGAGCCGGTCGTGCGGGCCACGGTCCTGAGCCCGAGCGAGTACATCGGCGCGATCATGGAGCTGTGCCAGCAGCGTCGGGGGGCCCTGCTCGGCATGGACTACCTGTCCACCGAGCGGGTCGAGATGCGCTACACGCTGCCCCTGGCCGAGATCGTCTTCGACTTCTTCGACCAGCTGAAGTCGCGCACCCGCGGCTACGCCAGTCTCGACTACGAGATGGCCGGTGCCCAGGTGGCCGACCTGGTCAAGGTCGACATCCTGTTGCAGGGCGAGACGGTCGACGCGTTCAGCGCGATCGTGCACAAGGACAAGGCGTACTCCTACGGTGTGGCGATGGCGGGCAGGCTGAAGAGCCTGATCCCGCGCCAGCAGTTCGAGGTGCCGATCCAGGCCGCGGTCGGCGCGCGGGTGATCGCCCGGGAGAATGTGCGGGCGATCCGCAAGGACGTGCTGGCCAAATGCTACGGCGGAGACATCACCCGCAAGCGCAAGCTGTTGGAGAAGCAGAAGGAGGGCAAGAAGCGGATGAAGATGGTCGGCCGGGTGGAGGTACCCCAGGAGGCCTTCATCGCCGCGCTGTCCTCCGATGGCGGCGAGGCGGACACCAAGAAGTGAGCGCAGCGCACAAGCAGGACCGCACCGGTCGGATCACGGCAGTCTGCGTGGTCCAGGAGCTGCTGCCCGAACCGAGCAACCCCGACCGGTTGACCGCCATCGCCAAGGCTGCGGTGCGTCGCGCCGTCCCGGTCGGCCCGTACGGACTCGGTGGTGACCTGGTCAAGGACCACCGCCACCACGGCGGCACCGAGCAGGCCGTCTACGTCTACGCCGACGACGACGCGCAGTGGTGGGCCGGCGAGCTCGGCCTGGACCTGCCCCCCGGGTCCTTCGGGGAGAACCTGCGGGTCACCGGGGTCGAGGTGACCGACGCCGAGATCGGCGAGCGGTGGCGGGTGGGCACCGACGGGCTCGAGCTGGAGCTGACCTCGCCGCGGATCCCGTGCGCCACCTTCGCTCGGCACCTGGCCCGCCGCGGCGTGCCTGAGGCCGGCTGGGTCAGGCGGTTCACCGAGCACGGGGCCTCGGGGGCCTACTTCGCGGTCGTCTCGCCGGGCAGCGTGGCCGCCGGCGATGACGTCGAGGTGGTGCACCGCCCTGGCCACGGGGTCACCCTCGGCCGGGTGTTCTTGTCCGACGACGCCGAGGGATACGCCGCCCTGCTCGCCGCGCACGAGTCCGGCAGCGTGCGACTGCACGAGAAGATGGTCGCCCATGCCCGCTCGGTCGTGCGACGCTCCGCCGGGGGTGGCAGCTGATGCGGTGTGCGGTGGTGGGGGCCGGCTCCTGGGGGACGGCGCTGGGTGCGGTTCTGGCCTCCAAGGGCTGGCCGGTCACCGCCTGGGACATCGACACCGATGTTCTGGACGACCTGCGCAGTCACCATCGCAACACCCGGTACCTGCCGGACGTCGAGCTGCCGCCGACGATGACCGGCTGCTCCGACCTCGCCGCAGCCCTGGACGGCGTCGAGCTGGTCGTGCTCGCCGTTCCCTCGCACGTCACCCGGTCCGTGGCGCGGCGAATGAGCGAGCACCTGCCGGCCAAGGCCCTGGTCTGCTGCGCGGTCAAAGGCATTGAGATCGACTCCCAAGCGACGATGAGCGAGGTGCTTGTCGAGGAGCTGCCGGAGTGGGTGCGCCCCCAGCTGACCTTCCTGTCCGGTCCTTCCTTCGCCGTTGAGGTGGCCCGGAGCATGCCGACCGCGGTGACCGTCGCCGGGACCGGTGAGGCGGCCCGGCGTGCCGTCCAGGAGGCCTTTCACGTGCCGACCTTCCGCGTCTACACCACCGACGACGTGGTCGGCGTCGAGGTGGCCGGGTGCGCCAAGAACGTGGTCGCCATCGCCTCGGGCATGTGCCAGGGCCTCGGCTTCGGAGCCAACGCCCGGGCCGCCCTGATCACCCGCGGCCTGGTGGAGATCACCCGACTGGCGGTGTCGATGGGGGCCAAGGACGTCACCCTGACCGGCCTGGCCGGGATGGGTGACCTGATGCTCACCTGCTCCAGCGAGCTGTCCCGCAACTACCGGGTGGGTCGCGGCCTCGGCCAGGGTCGGGGGTTGGCCGACGTGGTCGCCGAGCTCGGCCAGGTCGCCGAGGGGGTCGGCAACGCCCGCAGCGTGGTGGCTCTGGCCGAGCGCCAGGGGGTGGAGATGCCGATCTGTCAGGCGGTGCACGCGGTGCTGTACCAGGGGGTGTCGGCGCGGGATGCGGCGGCCGCGCTGATGGCCCGGGCGCTGAAAGCCGAGGCATGACGCAGGCTCCGTCTGATCGGGACGTGCGCCTCGGGATCTACCTGCACGTGCCGTTCTGCGCAGTGCGGTGCGGGTACTGCGACTTCAACACCTACACCGCGGCCGAGCTCGGTCGCGGAGGCGCCCAGGCCGAGTATGCCGGCGTGGCCGTCGCCGAGATCGCCCTGGCGTCAGCGGCTCTGCAGCGCGGGGGTCGGCTGCAACCGGCGGCCACGGTGTTCTTCGGTGGTGGTACCCCGACCCTGTTGCCGGTGGCCGACCTGTCCGCCATGCTGCGCGCCGTCCGCACCCACATCGGTCTCGCACCGGACGTCGAAGTGACTACCGAGGCCAACCCCGACTCGGTGGACGCCGCCTCACTGCAGGCGTTGGCGGACAGCGGGTTCACGCGCGTCTCGTTCGGCATGCAGTCGGCGGTCCCGCAGGTGCTGGCCACTCTGGACCGCACCCACGACCCGCAGCGGGTGCCGCAGGTGGTCGGCTGGGCGCGGCAGGCCGGCCTCGAGGTCAGCCTCGACCTCATCTACGGCACGCCGGGGGAGTCCATCCAGGACTGGCGGGCCAGCCTGGAGGCGGTGCTGGCCTGCGGGGTCGAGCACGTCTCGGCCTACGCGTTGACCGTCGAGCCGGGAACCGCGTTGTGGCGCAAGGTCTCCCGCGCAGAGCTGCCGGGCACCGACGAGGACGACCTGGCGGCGAAGTACGAGTTGGCCGACGAGGTGCTCGGCGAGGTCGGGCTGGCCTGGTACGAGGTCAGCAACTGGGCTCGGCTCCAGCCCGGCGGAGTCGAGACCCGCTGCCGGCACAACCTCGGCTACTGGCGCGGCGACGACTGGTGGGGGATCGGTCCGGGTGCGCACTCGCACGTCGCGGGCCGGCGGTGGTGGAACCTCAAGCACCCCGGTGCCTATGCGCAGCGGCTGGCCGCCGATGCCTCGCCCGAGGAGGGCCACGAGGTGCTCACCGAGGACCAGCGGTACACCGAGCGGGTGCTGCTCGGTGTCCGGCTCGCCGAGGGCCTGCCGATCGATGACCTGAACGAGCCCGGCCGCCGGGCGGTGGCCGGGCTGGTCGCCGACGGGCTGGTGGACGGCGGCGCCGCTGTCCGCGACCATCGGCTGGTGCTCACTGTGCGGGGCCGGCTGCTCGCCGACGCCGTCGTTCGGGCCCTGCTGCCGAGATCAACGATCAGCGGATGAACCGGAGGGTGAGCGGATAGCGGTAGTCCTCGCCGCGGGAGGCGGCCATGGCGGCCCGGATCGTCGACACCAGATACATGAGCCCGATCAGCGGGATCAGGACGAACCCGACCAGCACGAGCAGCAGCACGGTGGAGACGGCCAGGTAGATGAGCACCGAGAGGTTGAAGTTCAGGGCCTCCGCGGCATGCCGGCGCACGAAGGGTGAGGTGTTGCCGGCCACCAGCAGGACGGTGAGCGGGCCGAGGAAGCCCAGGGCGATCAACGCGGCGATGAACCCAGACAGGTGCGCGCCGACCGCCCAGTTGCGCGCCGTCTGATCAGCCAGCGCGGCGCCGACGCCCTGCGCCGGGACACCGTACGGCGGCGGCATCGGCTGGGCAGTACCCCAGGGCGACGCCGACTGGGCCGGCTCTGATCCCCCCGCGGACGGCCAGTGCTGACCGGGGACCGAGGTGCCTCGTACGGGATCGGGGTAGCTGGGCGGCTCGTGCTCGCTGCTCATACCGTGTGCAACGGAACTCCTTCGGGCGGTGTTCCAGGCGACGACGGGACGCCACGGTCAGGCGTCGGCCCCATCGGCGGTCACGAAGTCGATCAGCTCCTCGACCCGACCGAGCAGCTCGGGCTCCAGGTCGGCGTAGCTGTCCACCGTCCCCAGGATCCGGCGCCAGCCGGTCGCGACGTCACGCTGGTCGGCATGCGGCCAGCCCAGGGCATCCAGCACGCCGTGCTTCCAGGACTGCCCGCGCCCGACCACGGGCCAGGCGTCCAGGCCGAGCCGGCCCGGCCGCACCGCCTGCCAGATGTCGACGTACGGGTGTCCGACGACCAGGACGTGCTCTCCCAGTCCGGTCAGCTGTGCGACGCGGGCCGCCTCGTGCCACTCCTTGGACCCGGCGACCAGGTGGTCGACGAGGATGCCGAGCCGGCGGCCGGGTCCGGGGGAGAGGTCGCGGACGGCGGTGGCCAGGTCGTCCACGCCGTTCAGCATCTCCACGACGACTCCCTCGATCCGCAGGTCGTCGCCCCAGACCTTCTCGACCAGCTCGGCGTCGTGGCGGCCCTCGACCAGGATCCGGGAGGCCCGGGCGGTGCGGGCCCGCACGCCGGTCACGGCGCGCGAGCCGGACGCCGTCCGAGTCGGCGGGCGCGTCGCCTCGGGCAGGACGCTGGCCGGGGGGACCAGGCGCACCGGGCGGCCGTCGATCCAGAACCCGCTGCCGAGCGGGAACGAGCGGACCCTGCCGTGCCGGTCCTCCAGGACGACGAGGTGGACACCACCGCTCTTCTCGGTGCGCAGCACCGCCCCGCACCATCCGGTCTCCACGTCCTCGACCACCAGGCCTGCAGCCGCGCCGACCGTCGTCACGTTCTGCTCGCCCACGGGGCCACCCTGGCAGCATCGGACCGCTTCGCCCGGGATCGACACCGGGTCGGTCCGGGGGCACTGCCCCGGCCGGTGCGGCGCGCGCCACCACGCAGCGAACCGGCATCGAGGGACTTAGACTGGCACTCGGCTACCGTGAGTGCCAGGGCAGGCTCGTGGTTGAGAGGCGGGAGGTCGAGATGAGCGAAGACCGCCGGCTCGCCGTCCTGCGGGCGATCGTCGAGGACTACGTGCACACCAGCGAGCCGGTCGGCTCCAAGACGTTGGTGGAGCGGCACAACCTGGGGGTCTCGCCAGCGACCATCCGCAACGACATGGCCTCGCTGGAGGAGGAGGGGTACATCGCCCAGCCGCACACCAGCGCCGGGCGGGTGCCCACAGACAAGGGTTACCGGCTGTTCGTCGACCGGCTGAGCAGCATCAAGCCACTCTCCGCGGCCGAGAAGCGGGCCATCGCCACCCTGCTGGACGGCGCGGTCGACCTGGACGACGTCCTGGACCGTACGGTGCGTCTGCTCGCCCAGATCACCCGGCAGGTCGCCGTCGTCCAGTACCCCTCCCTGTCCCGCTCGACGGTCCGGCACATCGAGCTGGTCCCGCTCGGGGCGAGCCGGCTGCTGCTGGTCCTGATCACCGACACCGGTCGGGTCGAGCAGCGCCTGGTCGAGGTGGCTCTGGAGCCGTCCGAGACGATGCTCGGGGAGCTGCGGGCCAAGCTCGTCGCCGCCACCGCCGGTCGGCGGCTGACCGCGGTCGCCTCCGCCGTCGCCGTCCTGCCGGAGACCTTCCCCCCGGACGACAGGCCGTTGGTCAGAGGTGTCCTGGACGCCCTGGAGGACTCCCTGGCCGTCGAGCGGGAGGAACGGATCGTGCTGGCCGGGACCGCCAACCTGGCTAGGGCGGGCACCGACTTCGGGCACACCATCTCCCCGGTGCTCGAGGCCCTGGAGGAGCAGGTGGTGCTGTTGCGCCTGCTGTCCGAGATGGCTTCGGACACCGGAGGCGTGGGCGTCCGGATCGGGCGGGAGACCGCGCACGAGGGCCTGCTCGAGACCTCGGTCGTGGCCAGCGGCTACGGTTCCGGGGGTGAGGTCGTGGCGCGCCTCGGCGTCCTCGGGCCCACCAGGATGGACTACCCGACCACCATCGCGGCCGTCCGTGCGGTCGCCCGTTACGTGTCCAGGATCCTCGCCCAGTGACGACCTCTCACAGAAGACACCCAGTGACCTCATGACCAATCGGAGCACGGTGAGCGACTACTACGAGACCCTCGGAGTCTCTCGCGACGCGACCCCCGAGGAGATCAAGAAGGCCTACCGCAAGCTGGCCCGCCAGCTGCACCCGGACGTCAACCCAGGGCCGCAGGCCGAGGAGCGGTTCAAGGAGGTCAGCCGCGCCTACGAGGTGCTCTCGAACGCCGAGCGGCGTCAGGTCTACGACATGGGCGGCGACCCCAGTGGAAGCGGCGGCGGGTTCGGCCCCGGGTTCGGCTTCAGCGACATCTTCGAGACCTTCTTCGGAGCCGCCGCCGGTGCTTCACGAGGGCCGGTGCCCCGGCAGCGGCGTGGGCAGGACGCGCTGGTCCGGGTCGAGATCGACCTGGCCGACGCGGTCTTCGGCGCCGAGCGGGAGCTGGTCGTGGACACCGCGGTGGTCTGTCCCTCCTGCGAGGGCAGCTGCTGCCAGCCCGGCTCGCAGCCGCAGACCTGCTCGGTCTGCAAGGGCCGTGGTCAGATCCAGCGGGTGGCCCGTTCCTTCCTCGGCCAGGTGATGACCCAGCAGGTCTGCTCGGCCTGCCACGGCTTCGGCTCGGTGATCCCCTCGCCGTGCCTGGAGTGCTCCGGGGAGGGCCGGGTCCGCTCCCGGCGGACGCTGAAGATCCGCGTCCCGGCGGGGGTCGACACCGGCAACCGGATCCAGCTGACCGGCGAGGGCGAGG
Source organism: uncultured Actinomycetota bacterium (assembly GCA_963724535.1). Taxonomy (GTDB): domain Bacteria; phylum Actinomycetota; class Actinomycetes; order Actinomycetales; family Kineosporiaceae; genus JADJPO01. The sequence goes on along the minus strand of CAVRVD010000013.1, from coordinate 397,372 downwards.
TCGGCCCGGCCGGCGGTCCGCAGGGTGACCTGTACGTCGAGATCGTCGAGCGGCCGCACCCCACGTTCACCCGGCGCCGCGACGACCTGCACTGCGCGGTGGAGCTGCCGATGACCGCCGCGGCCCTGGGCACCGTGATCGAGCTGGAGACGTTCGACGGCTCCGAGTCGGTGGACGTCAAGTCGGGCACCCAGTCCGGGGAGATGGTCACGCTGCGTGGGCTCGGGGTGACCCACCTGCGCGGTGGCGGGCGCGGTGATCTGGTCGTCCACCTCGACGTGCTGACGCCCACCCGGCTCGACGAGGAGCAGGAGCAGCTGATGCGCCAGCTCGCCGCGTTGCGCGGCGAGGAGCGGCCGACGGCCAGACTGACCAGCACGCAGCCGGGTGTGTTCTCCAAGCTCCGGGACCGGATCGCGGGGCGGTGACCGCCCCGCTCTATCTGCTCGACGGGGCACCCGGCGGCGCCGGGCCGCTGGACGGCGTCCGGCCGGGGCACACCGTGGTGCTGGACGGCGCCGAGGGCCGGCACGCCGGGACCGTCCGGCGCACCCGGGTCGGCGATCGCGTCGACGTCGCGGACGGCCTGGGCGCCGTGGCCGGCTGCCTGGTCACCGCGGTCGGGCCGGACCGCCTCGAGCTGGCCGTCCAAGCCCTGCACGTCGTCCCCGCGCCGGTTCCGCGCCTGGTGCTGGTCCAGGCGCTGGCCAAAGGCGGTCGGGACGAGCTCGCGGTCGAGACCGCCACCGAGCTGGGCGTCGACGAGATCGTCCCGTGGCAGGCGCGGCGCAGCGTCGTGGTCTGGTCGGGGGAGCGCGGTCGGCGTGCGCACGGCAAGTGGGTCTCGACCGTCCGTGCGGCCGCCAAGCAGTCCCGCCGCGCCCGGCTGCCTGGCGTGTCCGAGACCGTCGGCTCCGCCGCCCTGGCGCGTCGGATCGGCGAGGTGACGCGGCGAGGTGGGGTGGTTCTGGTCCTGCACGAGGATGCGGGGACACCCCTCGTCGGTCACCACCGGCCCGAGGCGGCCGAGCAGGTCCTGGTCGTCGTCGGGCCCGAGGGCGGCATCGACGACGCCGAGGTGGCGGCGTTCACCGCCGCGGGGGCGCGTGCGGTGCGGCTCGGCCCGACGGTGCTGCGCTCCTCGACCGCCGGGTCTGCGGCGCTCGCCGTCCTGTCGGTTCGGCTCGATCGCTGGTAGGCCCGACCAGCCGTGTCCGATCAGCCGCCTCGATCAGCCGCCTCGATCAGCCGCCTCGATCAGCACGGTGAAGGTCTCGATTCAGTCGCTTCAGAACGTATTGGGACCTTGTTCCTTATCGCTCGATGGACCCCGGGCGCTTGACTTGCCCCCGAACACAGGTCTGGTCCTGTCTGGCAACTCGAGAACAGCAGGGGGCTGGCATGCCCGCCCGCACATACGAGTACGAGCTCAACTCCTCGACCGTCCCCGTCGGGGACGTGCTACTCGAGGGGTCGGGCGTCGAGCTGCGTTTCGGCGGCGTGGTGTCCCTGCACGATGTGTCGCTGGCCGTCACCCAAGGTGACATTCACGCCGTGATCGGCCCCAACGGCGCCGGCAAGTCCAGTCTGCTGAACTGCATCAGCGGGCTCTACCGCCCGGACCGGGGGCGGGTCGTGCTGCGAACGGGCGATTCGCGCTCGCATGAGCTGACCACCCTCGCGCCGCACCGGATCGCCCGGCTCGGCGTCGCCCGTTCCTTCCAGAACATCGAGCTGTTCACCCACCTGACGGTGCTGGAGAACCTGATGCTCGGCCGGCACGTACACATGCGCCACGGCGTGCTGGCCGCGATGGCCTGGTTCGGCCCGGCGCGACGCCAGGAGATCTCCAACCGGGGCCTGGTCGAGGAGGTCATCGACCTGCTCGAGCTGGCCGCCTTCCGGCACCAGGCGGTCGGTGCGTTGGCCTACGGCATCCAGAAGCGGGTCGAGCTCGGTCGTGCGCTGTGCATGCAGCCGGCGCTGCTGCTCCTCGATGAGCCGATGGCCGGGATGAACACCGACGAGAAGGAGGACATGGCCCGCTACGTCTTGGACGTCAACGAGCTCGCCGGGGTCACCGTGATCCTCATCGAGCACGACATGGACGTGGTCATGGACATCTCCGACCAGGTCAGCGTGCTCGACTTCGGACGGCTGATCGCCACCGGGACCCCGGAGCAGGTCAAGAGTGATCCGCGGGTGATCGAGGCGTATCTCGGGGCGGGTGATGACTGATGGACCCGGCCCCGGCGACCTTCCCGCAGCTGCTGACCCACCTGGCCCAGACCCGTCCGGACGAGGTGGCGCTGCAGGAGAAGCAGTACGGCATCTGGCAGCCGATGACTTGGGGGGAGTACGCGTCGCGGGTACGCGACGTCGCCCACGGCCTGGTCTGGCTCGGCGTTCAGCGCGGTGACGTCGTCGCCGTCCTCGGTGACAACCGGCCGGAGTGGCTGATCTCCGAGCTGGCCGCGCAGAGCATCGGCGCCGCGGTCGTCGGGATCTACCCCACCAGCATCGGCGAGGAGCTGGTGCACGTGCTCGACCTGGCCCGGGTCCGGGTCGTGGTCGCCGAGGACCAGGAACAGGTCGACAAGCTGATCGGGCTTCGTGGGCGCGGCGACGAGGAGGCCGGGGAGGTGCAGCTGCAGACGATCGTCTACTACGACCCGCACGGCCTGGAGCAGTACACCGAGGACTACCTGCTGGAGTTCACTGAGCTGGAGCGGCACGGGCGGGAGTGGGGTGAGGGCAACCCGGGCTGGCTGGCGGAGCAGCTCGCCGCGACCGGACCGGACGACGTCGCCCTGATCTGCACCACCTCGGGCACCACGTCGCGTCCCAAGCTGGCCGAGCTCACCCACGCCAACCTGTTGGCGATGGCCGACCACCTCACCACCGTCGACCCCATCACATCCAAGGACCGCTACGTCTCCTTCCTGCCGTTGGCCTGGATCGGCGAGCAGATGCTGGCCGTCGCCTGCGGGCTGTCCCGCGGTCTGACCATCTCCTTCCCCGAGGACGCCGCCACCCAGCGCACCGACCTGCGTGAGATCGGACCCGATGTGATGTTCTCTCCGCCCCGGATCTGGGAGTCGATGCTCTCCGAGGTGCACGTACGCATCGACGAAGCGGGCTGGCTCAAGCGGGCGGTGTTCGGTTGGGGCTACGCGGTCGGCGACGCGGCCGCCGAGCGACGCATCCATGGGCGAGCGGTCGGACCGGGCCGGCGGCTGCTGCACGAGGTGGCCGATGCGGTGGCCCTGCGCCCGGTGCGCGACCAGCTCGGCCTGGCCCGGCTGGCCCGCTGCTACACCGGCGGCGCCCCACTCGGCCCGGACGTCTTCCGGTTCTTCCACGCTATCGGGGTGAACCTGAAGCAGATCTACGGCCAGACCGAGATCTGCGGCATCGCGGTGTTGCACCGCGACGACGACATCGCGTTCAACACCGTCGGCACGCCGTTGCCGGCCACCGACCTCAGGATCGCCGAGGACGGCGAGATCCTGCTCCGCTCGGCGTCGGTCTTCCGCGGCTACCACCTCAACCCTCAGGCCACGGCGGAGGCGATCGACGGCGAGGGGTGGCTGCACACCGGCGACGCCGGCTACCTCGACGAGCGTGGACACCTGGTGGTCATCGACCGGGCCAAGGACGTGCTGACTGCACCCGACGGCACCCCGTTCTCCAGCGCGTTCATCGAGAACAAGCTCAAGTTCTCCCCCTACGTGGAGGAGGCCGTCACCTTCGCCGGCGGCACCGACCAGGAGCTGGCGATGACGGCCCTGCTGACCCTGGACCCGATGACCGCTGGATCCTGGGCCGAGCACGAGCGGCTGAGCTACACCACCTACACCGACCTGGTGGGCCAGCCCGAGGTGCTCGACCTGGTCGCCGGTGAGGTCGACCGGGCCAACCAGGACCTGCCCGACAGCATCCGGATCCGACGCTTCGCCGTGCTGCACAAGCAGTTCGACCCGGACGACGACGAGATCACCCGGACTCGCAAGGTCCGGCGCTCGGTGATCGGGGAGCGCTACGGCGACATCATCGATGCCCTCGCCGGGGGAGCCGACAGCGTCGCCGTCCGCAGCGTGGTGGCCTACCAGGACGGTTCCCGCTCCGAGCGACGGATCGACCTGCGCATCGTCGACCTGGAGAACTACCGCCGGCCTGAGGGCCGGGGGGTTCCGCCGATCTGGAGCGGACGCCGATGAGCACCTTCGTCGCACTCACCGTCGCCGGGCTGGCCGATGGGGCCATCCTGGCGCTGGCCGCCCTGGGGTTCGTGCTGGTGTACAAGGCGACCCGAGTGATCAACTTCGCCCAGGGCGAGTTCCTGCTGGTGGGCGCCTACACCTTCTACACCGCGTTCGTGCTGCTGGACCTGCCGGTGATCCTGGCCAGCGTGGTGGCAGCCGTGGTGGCCACCCTGCTCGGCGTCGTGGTGGAGCGCTTCGTGCTGCGCCCGCTGATCGGGGAGAGCGCGATCAGCGTGATCATGGTGACGATCGGGCTGTCCGCGGTGCTGCGGGCCCTGGTGCAGATGTTCTACGGCACGGCCGTGCGCGACCAGCCGAACATCCTGCCGACGACGAGCGTGCGCCTGGCCGGAGCGACGGTGCCGGTCAACCGGCTGGTGGTGGTTGCGGCGGCGGCCGTGGTGCTGCTCGCCTTCACCTGGTTCTTCCGCCGCTCTCGGCACGGAATCGCGATGCGAGCCGTGGCCGACGACCAGCAGGCGGCCCTGACCATGGGCATCTCGGTGCGGCGCGTGTTCGCGATGGCCTGGGTGCTGGCCGGCATCAGCGCCTTCATCGCCGGGGTGCTGCTGGCCGACCTGTCCGCCGTCGACCGGAACATCGCCGCCTTCGGCCTGATCGTGTTCCCGGTCGTGATCCTGGGCGGGCTGGACGCAGTGCCGGGGACCATCGTCGGCGGGCTGACGATCGGCCTGCTCAAGCAGTACGTCTCGGGCTATGCCGATCCCGGCCTGGCCGAGGTGGTGCCCTACCTGGTGCTGATCGCGATCTTGATGGTGCGCCCGTACGGCATCTTCGGCGAGACACGGATCGAGAGGGTCTGACGCGATGGCAACGGCGACCGGGATCTACCACCGCAGCTATCGATCCGAGCTGGCGCTGCGGCACACCCGGGCCGAGCACGCCCGGCTGGCCCTGGTCCTGCTAGCGGGTGTGGCGGCGCCGTGGCTGCTGAACACCTACTGGCTGAGCATCGTCAACGCGATCCTGATCGCCGTCATCGGGGCGGTGGGCCTGAACATCCTGGTCGGCTTCACCGGCCAGATCTCGTTGGGCCAGGGCGGCTTCCTGGCGGTCGGCGCCTACACCTCGGCGATCCTGACGGGCCGGGCCGGGTTGCCGATGCCGCTGAGCGTGCTCGTCGCGGTGCTCTTCACCGCCGCCGTCGGGGCCTTCTTCGGCCTGCCGGCGCTTCGCCTGAAGGGGCTGTACCTGGCGATCGCCACGCTGGCCTCGCAGGAGATCATCCTGTTCGTGGTCCGGCGCTGGCAGTGGCTGACCGAGGGCAGGGGGTTCATCGAGGTCGCCCGGCTGAACCTGTTCGGCTGGCAGATCGAGCGCGAGACCTTCGAGCAGCAGTGGTACGTGATCCTGGCCGTGGTCACGACGGCGAGCGTGCTGGCGGCGCGAAACCTGTTCCGCACCGCGCTGGGCCGCTCCTTCATGGCCGTGCGCGACCAGGACATCGCGGCCCAGACCATGGGTGTGGACCTGACCCGCACCAAGGTCACCGCGTTCGCTGTCTCCAGTGCCTTCGTGGGGCTGGCCGGGGCGCTGTCGGCGCACTACACCGAGACCGTCACCTGGGAGCGGTTCACCCTCGACGTCTCGGTGCTCTACCTGGCGATGATCATCGTTGGTGGGTTGGGCAGCATCGCCGGCTCGGTCTACGGGGCCGTCTTCATCATGCTGTTGCCCACCCTGCTCATCGAGCTCAAGGACACCGTCCAGGACAGCGTGCCGTTCCTGGCCGACCAGCTGCCGGCGATCCAGAACGCCGTCTTCGGGCTGGCGATCGTCGTCTTCCTGATCCTCGAACCTCGCGGTCTGGACCGGATCTGGACCCGGATCAAGGACTACGTACGGTTCTGGCCCTTCCGCTACTAGCTCGCATCGTGACCAGCTCGCACCGCCCTCGACCCGGGCCGCCACTCGGCGTCACCGGTAGGAATGGAGGACAGATGAGATACACCAAGCACGTCATGGTTCTCGCGACCGCCACCGTGATGACGCTCGCAGTCAGCGCCTGCGGCGGCGGTGACTCGTCCTCCGGGGCCGGCGGTGATCAGGCCTCGCCGATCAAGGTCGGGATCATCGCCGATCTCACCGGCGCCACCGGGGACGTCGGCACGCCCTACAACGAGGGCATGCTCGGCTACATCGACTGGATCAACGCCGAGGACGGCGTCGACGGGCGTTCCATCGAGGGGATGTCGAACGACTACGCCTACAAGGTCCCCGCCGCCGAGGAGCTCTACAAGAAGTACGTCGCCGACGGTGCCGAGGTGATCCAGGGCTGGGGCACGGGTGACTCCGAGGCGCTGCGCGCCAAGGTGGCGGCCGACAAGCTGCCGTTCATGTCCGCCTCCTACGCCGAGGTGCTCACCGACCCGGCCGAGTCGCCCTACAACTTCGTGGTCGCGCCGACCTACTCCGACCAGATGCGGGTGGCGCTGAACTGGATCGCCCAGGACGCCGCCGGGCCGGCCGAGGTGGCGGTGTTCCACAACGACAGCCCCTTCGGCACCGCCCCGCTCGCCGACGGGGAGAAGTGGATCGCCGACAAGGGCCTGCAGCTTGGCTTCAAGGCCTACCCGATGCCCAAGACCCCGAACTTCGTCGGGCTGCTGTCGCAGGCCAAGGCCCAGGGGGCCAAGTACATCGTCGTCCAGAACGTCTCCAGCCCCGCCGCCCAGGTGGCCAAGGACATCGCCTCCCAGAGACTGGACATGAAGCTCGTCTGCCTGAACTGGTGCTCGGACGAGCTGTTCATCACCACCGCCGGGGCCGCGAACGCCGAAGGCGCGATCATGGTGCAACCGTTCGCACCGCCCTCTGCGGACAAGCCTGGGCACGCCGACATCGAGACCTACCTGCAGTCCAAGGGCAGCTCCCTGCAGGAGAAGGGACTGCACTATGTGCAGGGCTGGTACACGATGCACGTGATGGCCAAGGGCCTGGAGCAGGCGCTCGCCGGCGGTGAGGAGCTGACCGGCGAGTCGATCCGGACGGCGCTGGAGACGATGCCGGCGGTGGACACCGGAGGGGTGGTCGGCACCGGTGAGGTGAAGTTCAGCGCTGACTCCCACCGGGGCTCGACCGGCTCGGGCATCTACGAGGTCAAGGGCGGGGTGATGACCGAGGTCGCCGCCAACCAATCGCCATGACCGTTGCCTCCCCGGGCGGGCAGGTCGGGGGCGGCCCGTCGGCCGCCGCCGACCTGCTCGTGCTGAACAACGTCGAGGTGATCTACGACGACGTGATCCTGGTGCTGCGGGGCCTGTCGCTCCGGGTGCCGGAGGGCAAGATCATCGCTGTGCTCGGCTCGAACGGCGCCGGCAAGTCCACCACCCTCAAGGCCGTTTCCGGGCTGCTGCCCACCGAGCACGGCGAGATCACCGTCGGCACCGTGACACTGGACGGGCGGGACATCACCCATGCCGACGCGGCGGCCCGGGTGCGGATGGGACTGAGCCTGTGCATGGAGGGGCGGCACGTCTTCGAGCACCTCACGGTGCAGGAGAACCTCGTCGCGGGCGCCTACTACCGAGGCCGAGTGGACACTGCCGCCGAGCTGGACGACGTCTACACGCTGCTGCCCAAGCTCGCCGATCTGCGCTCGCAGGTCGCGGGCTATCTCTCCGGGGGCGAGCAGCAGATGCTGGCCATCGGCCGGGCCCTGATGGCCAGGCCACGGTTGCTGATGCTCGACGAGCCCTCACTGGGCCTGGCGCCCCGCCTGGTCGCCGAGGTCTTCGAGTTCATCGCCCGGATCAACGCCGAGATGGGGTTGACCGTTCTGCTCGTCGAGCAGAACGCCCGTCGCGCGCTGGACATCGCCCATCATGGCTACGTCATGGAGCAGGGGCGGATCGTCCTCGAGGGTGCGGCCGCCGACCTGCGCGAGAACCCGGACGTCAAGGAGTTCTACCTGGGCCTGGGGGAGGAGGGTGCCCGCAAGAGCTTCCGCGATGTGAAGCACTACAAACGACGCAAGCGCTGGCTCTAGCCGCCCGGTCCGGCACGTGGGTGGGCAGTCAGGTCCGGCAGGTCGGTCCGGAACGAGGCGAGGAGGAAGGATGTCGAACGCTCTGCTGACGGCGGCGGTCCGCAGCTACCAGGATCGGCTGGCGGTCGCGGTGGCGCGCTGCGTCGCCGAGGCGGCGGCGTCGGTCCCGGCCTTCGCCGAGCGGCTCGCTCGGGCCGGGCTGGACCCCGCAGACCGGCTCGGTCCAGACCAGCTGGCCGAGCTGGCGGTGCTCAGCAAGGACGACCTCATCGGCCGGCAACGCGACGACCCGCCGTTCGGCGGCCTGGTGGCACCCACCGCCGGGGTGGTCCGGGTCTTCCAATCCCCCGGTCCGCTGTACGAGCCCGGGCTGGCAGGGGCGGACCCCTGGCGCTGGGCCCAGGCGCTGCGGGCCGCCGGGTTCGGGGCCGGTGATCGGGTGCTGAACTGCTTCGGCTACCACCTCTCCCCGGCCGGGGCGATGTTCGAGCTCGGCTGTCTGGAGATCGGGGCCACGGTGGTGCCGGCCGGTATCGGGAACACGGACCTGCAGGCAGGCGTGGTCGCCGATCTGGAGGTGACCGGCTACGTCGGGCTGCCCAGTTACCTGGCAGCGTTGGTCGACCGCTACCAGGAGCTCGGCCTGCCGGCTCACCGATGGCGGCTGGACCGGGCCCTGGTGACCGCCGAACCACTGCCCGACTCGTTGCGAGCCCGGCTCACCGAGCACGTGCCGACCGTGCTGATGGCCTACGGCACCGCCGAGGCCGGTGCCATCGGCTACGAGGTCCGGGCCGGTGACGGCCTGGTTCCGGCCGACGGCCTGCTGGTGCAGGTCTGCGACCTGGACACCGGCCGGCCGCTGGTCGAGGGCGAGGGCCAGGTGGTGGTGACCCTGTTGCGCCCGGAGTACCCGCTGGTGCGGTTCGGGACCGGTGACCTGTCAGCCTGGCGGCTGGCCGAGGACGACACGCTGCGCCTGGCCGGCGTGCTCGGCCGGGTGGGTCAGGCGGTCAAGGTCCGCGGGATGTTCCTGCATCCTCGCCAGGCCCAGGCGGTGTTGGCCGGCGCGCCGGGGGTCGCCGCCTGGCAGCTCGTCGTCGAACGGGTCGACCACCGGGACCGGCTGCGGGCCCTGGTGGTGCCCGAGCCCGCGGCCCCGGCCGCCCAGGTGGTCGCCGAGGTCGAACAACGGATCCGCTCCGGCCTGCGGTTCGGCTGTGTCGTCGACGTGGTCGATGCCCTGCCCGACGACCAAGTAGTCGCGGACCGTCGCGACTGGTCCTGATCGCCACCGATCATCAGGGCCGGCGCATCACGCGGGTCGGTCAGGGCACGACGTCCAGCCGCTTGGTCTCGGTCCAGCCGCGGTAGGTCACCGACAGGAGGTACCCACCGGCCGGCAGCGGCGGCAGGTCTGCCTCCCACGAGGAGCGCGCCGGCGGCGTCCGGGTGTCCACCACCGCGAGGTCGCCCCAGGCGACCACGTCGGCCGCCTCGCCGTCACGCTGCACCTGCCACTGAGGCGGCACGTCCGGTGCGGCCCGCACCGCCAGGTCCGCGTCGCCGGTCACCGTGAATGCCGTGCCGGCCCGCAACCGCTCGCCGTCGGTGACCGAGTTCACCCAGATCGGAGCCCGCGGATCCGCGTCCGGGCCCTCGCGCTGGAACGGCGCCCCGAGGTCGACGAGGCCGAACAACCGGTCGTCGCGATCGGCCTCGCCCGACACGACGTTCACGGTCACCGGCACATTCCGGCCCACCACACCGGTCGCCGTCCAGACCAGCTGGTCGACGGCCAGCCGCGCCAGCTCAGCGGTGGCCGCGTCCGCCCGGGCGTCCGCTGCGCCGACCAGGGCGACATCGACGCGAACCTCGATCTGCGCCTCACCCACGGTGGCGCTGACCAGTCCCCCTGACGGGCGGGATGCCGGCGCCAGCCCGAGGTCGCGCCAGACACTGGTGTAGTCCGGGTCGCTGGCGCGCCCGGCCACCGCCCGGTCGAGGGCCGACTGGAGCCGGTCACCGGCATCGGTCAGCCCGGTCGCCTGGAACTCGCGGACCAGCGCCCAGCGGTCGTTCTGGCGAGTCACGTAGTACACCGGCAGCGGCCCGGGACCGACCACCTCGGCCGGCGCCGCCGCGTCGCCCCCGGAGCGGCCGGTCAGGTCCAGCACGTTCGATGCGAGCAGCGCCATGGCCAGGACGGACGCGGCCGCCGCGAGCGGGACCCAGACCCGCGGCGACCATCGGGCGCGCCGAGCAGGACGGTCGTCGATCGCCGTGCGGATCGCCGTCCAGCCCTCGCCCGGTCGCACGGACGCCGCCTCATCGGCGAGCGCACGCCGCAGCCTCTGCTCGAGCCCCTCGGTCGACCGGTCAGCCATCCTGGCCCTCCATCTCCTTGCGCAGCGCCGCCATCGCCCGATGGGCGTGCGACTTCACGGCGCCGCGGGACATGCCCAGGATCTGGGCGATCTGAGCCTCCGAGGCGTCGACGTAGTACCGCAGCACCAGGACCTCCTGCTGGCGTCGGGACAGGCGGCGCAGTGCGGCGAGCACCTCGGCGTCCTCGCTGGCCCGGACGGCGCGCTCCTCCGGCCCTGCCGGCTCGGCCGGTCCCGGTGGCCGGCGCCGTTCGACCACAACCCGGTGGCGCAGCGCCGAGCGGGACCCGTTGACCACGCTGGTGCGCAGGTAGGCGCGGGCCGCGCGGTGATCGGCGATCCGGTTCCAGCGCCGGTGCAGGGCCACGAAGGCGTCCTGGACGATCTCCTCGGCCACCGAGGCGTCCCGGGTGAGCAGGGCGGCGAGCCGGACCAGACCGACCCAGTCGGTGCGGTACAGGACGGCGATCGCCTCGTCGGCGCCGGCGGGCAGCACGGTGTGGTCCGGACGCACGGTGCCGTCGCGCCGATCGTCCCCAGCGCCCACCCGTCTCTCCCTCAGGGTTGCCGGCGCCACGACTGTCATGACTGGACGACGCGCACGCCTGGTCTCAGGTTGACACTAGGCTCGGCGAATGACCGATCGCCGCGACTGCATCTTCTGCCGGATCGTGGACGGTCACCTCCCCGCAACGGTCGTGCACACCGGAGACCGGGTCGTGGCCTTCCGCGACATCAAGCCGGTCGCCCCGATGCACGTCCTGGTCGTGTCCAAGGACCACCACGAGAACGTCGTCGAGCTGGCCGCCGACCCGCAGGCGCTCGCCGAGCTGGTCGAGGTCGGCTCACAGATCGCCGCCACGGAGCAGGACGGCCAGTTCCGGCTGGTGTTCAACAGCGGCGCCGGCGTCGGCCAGAGCGTCTTCCACGTGCACGGGCACATCCTGGGCGGGCGCTCGTTCACCTGGCCGCCGGGATGATGCCGCGGAGCTGACGGTCCGCGTGGCTACGATGGGTACACCCATGACCGAGCACAGCGACACACCGTCCGAGTCCCCGCGGGATCCGCCCGCTGAGCGCGCCGAGGACCGGCCCGCCCCCGCCGGCGGCGGCTCCGCCGTCCATCGGATCGTCGTTCCGCCGCAGGTGCCGATGGTCTCGCTGCTCGGTGCCCGGGACGAGATCCTCACCGGCATCGAACGGGCCTTCCCCCGAGCCGACATCCACGTACGCGGGAACGAGATCACCGTCAGCGGGCGGCACGGCGACGTGGCGCTCGTGGAGCGCCTGGTCGACGAGCTGATCACCGTGGTGGCCGCCGGTGAGCATCTCAGCGTGGACGCCGTCCACCGCTCGCTGGCCATGCTGCGCCAGCAGACCACCGAGCGGCCGGCGGACGTGCTGACTCTGAACGTCCTGTCCACCCGGGGCCGCACGATCCGGCCGAAGACGCTGAACCAGAAGCGCTACGTGGACGCGATCGACGAACACACCGTGGTCTTCGGCATCGGCCCGGCCGGCACCGGGAAGACCTACCTGGCGATGGCCAAGGCGGTCCAGGCCCTGCAGGCCAAGCTGGTCAACCGGATCATCCTCACCCGGCCGGCGGTCGAGGCGGGGGAGCGGCTCGGGTTCCTGCCGGGCACCCTCACCGAGAAGATCGATCCCTACCTGCGCCCGCTCTACGACGCGCTGCACGACATGCTCGACCCCGAGTCGATCCCGCGGCTGATGGCCGCCGGCACGATCGAGGTGGCCCCGCTGGCCTACATGAGGGGTCGCGCTCAACCTGTTGACACTGCGGTGGCGACCCCGCGTGGGTTCCGCCCGATCGGCTCGCTGCAGGTCGGTGACCTCGTCGTCGGGTCCGATGGCCGGCCGACGCCGGTACTCGGTGTCTACCCGCAGGGCCGCAGACGGGTCTACCGGGTGACCACCCAGGACGGCGCCTCGACCCTTGCCTGCGCAGACCACCTGTGGTTCGTGCGGACGCGGTCCGACCGCCGCCACGGACGACCCGGTCGGGTGGTGGCGACCCGGGACATGATCGGGAAGGAACGGACCCACCATCACCGGCAGTTCGAGCTGCCGATGGTCGGTCCGGTGGAGATGGAGCCGCGTGAGGTCCCGATCGACCCCTATGCGCTGGGTCTGGTACTGGGCGAGCGATGTGTCACGACATCGACGACCCCGTCGTTCTCCACGAAGGACCCCGAGCTCCTCGAGCAGATCGGGGCGGCGCTGCCGGGCATCGACGTGGCGCCCAAGGGCGCCTCCGACGACGTGCTTCGCCACCAGGACGGTGGGCGCGGCGGAGTCGTCGTTGCCGATCCGGTGACCGTCGCGCTGCGCGAGCTCGACCTGGCCGGCACCCGTCCAACGACACAGTCCGTCCCCGAGGTGTACCTGGTCAACAGCCGCGACGTCCGCGAGGCCCTCCTTCAGGGGCTGCTCGACACGGCCGGCGCACCGCTCACCCGGCCGGGTCGTACCGGCACGGTCCAGCTCACGACGTGTTCGCCCCGGCTCCGGGACGACGTCATCCGACTCGTGCGCTCCCTCGGCGGGGTCGCCATCTGGCGGGTCCGCAACGCCGATGGCCGGCGGCCGGGCGGAACGACACAGCGGCCCGGGTCCGTCCGGGCCGATGCCGCCATCGTCGAGATCCGGCTGCCTGCCGGGATCACCCCGTTCCGGTTGCCGCGCAAGAGAGCGGTGTACGAGGCCAGCGGCGGCGGACGCCCCCTGCGGTTCGTCGACAGCGTGATCCCGGCCGGCGAAGCGGACTGCGTGTGCATCGCGGTCGCCGCGACGGATTCGCTGTACGTCACCGAGGACTACCTGGTGACCCACAACACCCTCAACGACGCGTTCATCATCCTCGACGAGGCCCAGAACACCTCGCCGGAGCAGATGAAGATGTTCATGACCCGGCTCGGCTTCGGCTCGAAGATGGTCGTCACCGGTGACGTCACCCAGGTCGACCTGCCCAGCGGGACGACATCGGGGCTGCGCGTCGTCCGAGAGATCCTGGACGGCATCGATGACGTCATCTTCCACACCCTGACCAGCGCCGATGTCGTCCGGCACCGACTGGTCAGCGAGATCGTCGACGCCTATACCCGCTGGGACGAAGTCCAGTCGGCGCACGCCGCGCCGTCCCCGGCCGCGCCGTCCCGGTCGTCGCGTCGCGGCCGGCGCTGAGTGGGTCGGATGAGCATCGAGGTCAACAACGAGAGCGGCGTCGTGGTCGAGGAGGCCGAGATCGTCGCCCTGGCCCGGCACGTCCTGGACGAGCTGCGGATCCACCCGCAGGCCGAGCTGTCCGTGCTGCTCGTCGACGAGGCGGCGATGGGCTCGCTGCACCGGCAGTGGATGGACGAACCGGGGCCGACCGACGTGCTGTCCTTCCCGATGGACGAGCTGCGGCCGGGCCGGGACGGCGAGGAGCCGCAGCCCGGCCTGCTCGGAGACGTGGTGCTGTGCCCGGCCGTCGCCGAGCGTCAGGCGGCCTCCGCCGGACACACCCCGCACGAGGAGCTGCTGCTGCTCACCGGGCACGGGATCCTGCACCTGCTCGGCTACGACCACGCCGAACCGGCCGAGAAGAAGGAGATGTTCGACCTGCAGCGCAGGCTCCTGCTCACCTTCCTGTCCGGGCGAGGGCGGGCGTGACGGCTTTCGAGCCCCAGCTGCTCGGCCTGGCCGCCCTGCTGCTCGCCCTCGCGGCGTTGTTCGCCGCGTCGGAGGCCGCCTGCTCGCGGGTCACCCGTGGCCGGGTGGAGGATCTGGTCAGGGAGGGTCGGCGCGGTGCGGAGGCACTGCTGCGGATGTCCACCGATCCGGCGCCCACCCTGATGGTCTCCACCTTCCTGAGGGTGCTCGCCGAGGTCGGGGCGGTGGTCTGCCTGACCCTGGTCACCATCGCCTGGGTGGACCAGTGGTGGCAGGCCGGCCTGATCGCCGCGGGGGTGGCCGCGGCGGCCATCTTCATCGTGGCCGGAGTCGGGCCGCGCACCTTCGGCCGCCAGCATGCCGACGCGCTCGGGCTGGTCGCGGCGCCGGTGATGCTCGCGCTGGCCCGGGTGCTGGGGCCGTTGGCCCGGCTGCTGGTCCTGATCGGCAACGCCATCACCCCCGGCAAGGGCTATCGGGACGGTCCGTTCGCCTCCGAGGCCGAGCTGCGCGAGCTGGTCGACATCGCCGAGGAGAGCCGGCTGATCGAGGCGGACGAGCGCGCGATGATCCACTCGGTGTTCGAGCTGAGCGACACCCGGGTGCGCGAGGTGATGGTCCCACGCACGGATCTGGTGTCGGTGGCCACGACCATGTCGCTGCATCGCGCCATGTCGCTGTTCCTGCGTTCCGGCTTCTCCCGGGTCCCGGTGACCGGGGATGACCTCGACGACGTGCGGGGCGTGCTCTACCTCAAGGACGTGGCCCGGCGCCAGCACGAGCAGCCGGGGGCGATCGGCCGGCTCAAGGTCGCCGACCTGATGCGGCCGGCGCACTTCGTGCCCGACAGCAAGCGGGCCGACCACCTGCTGCGCGAGATGCAGCGGCGCGACACTCCCCATGTCGCGATCGTGGTCGACGAGTACGGCGGCACAGCCGGCATGGTCACGCTGGAGGACCTGGTCGAGGAGATCGTCGGCGAGATCTCCGATGAGTACGACCCCGACGAGCACGACGTCGAGGACCTCGGTGCGGGCCGATACCGAGTCAGCGCCCGGCTGAACATCGAGGACATGGGCGACCTGTTCGACCTCGAGCTCGACGACGACGACGTGGACACCGTCGGCGGCCTGCTGGCCAAGTCGATCGGACGCGTGCCCATCGTCGAGGCCACCGCCGAGGTCGCCGGTCTGCGGCTGACCGCTGAGCGGTTCGAGGGCCGTCGGCACCGGCTGGCCACCGTCATCGTCGAGCGTGCGCCAGCGGCCACCGAGGAGATCGCATGACTGCGCAGGGCTCGACCGGGCAGGGTGCGGGGGACTTCCGCAGCGGGTTCGCCTGCCTGGTCGGGCGCCCCAACGTGGGCAAGTCGACCCTGACCAACGCCCTGGTCGGGGAGAAGGTCGCGATCACCTCGAGCCGCCCGCAGACCACCCGGCGCACCATCCGCGGCGTCTTGCACCGCCCCGAGGCCCAGCTGGTGCTGGTCGACACCCCGGGGCTGCACCGACCCCGCACCTTGCTCGGGCAACGGCTCAACGACCTGGTGCGCCAGACCCTGTTGAGCGTCGACGTGATCGGGCTGTGCGTTCCGGCCGATCAACCGGTCGGCCCCGGCGACCGGTTCATCGCCGCCGACCTCGCCGAGCTGGCCCGGGCGGCGCAGCGGCGCCGTCCACCGGTCGTGGTGGTGGTCACCAAGACCGACACGGTCGCCCGGGACGCCCTGCCCGCCCAGCTGGTGGCGGCGGCCGAGCTGCTCGAGGCGGACGACGTGGTGCCGGTCTCGGCGCGTACCGGTCACCAGCTCGACGTGCTCGCCGACGTGCTCTTCTCGCATCTGCCGGTCGGGCCGCCGCTGTACCCGGAGGGTGAGCTGACCGATGAGCCCGAACGGGTGATGATCGCCGAGCTGGTCCGCGAGGCGGCCCTTGAGGGGGTCCGCGACGAGCTGCCGCACAGCCTGGCCGTCGTCGTCGAGGACCTCGAACCCCGGCCGGACCGCCCGGACGACGACCCGCTGCTGGACATCCGGGTGTTCCTGTACGTGGAGCGGGAGAGCCAGAAGGGGATCGTCATCGGCCGCGGTGGCGCTCGGTTGCGGGAGATCGGGACGCAGGCTCGCGCCGCGATCGAGGCGTTGCTGGGCCAGCGGGTCCACCTGGACCTGCGGGTCAAGGTCGCCAAGGACTGGCAGCGCGACCCGAAACAGCTCCACCGGCTGGGGTTCTGACCCTCACCACCCGAGGCGGTTCGGGGCGGCGATCGCGGGATCTCGCGTCAGGTCGTGGTGATCGGCACGCAGTTGCCGGTCGCGAACCCGTCGTTGGTGTCGCGCTCCAACGCGTGCTTGGAGTTGGCGATCCGCGCGCACACCTTGGGTTTGTCGCCGATCTTCTGGAACTGGGGGCTGCCGACCTCGACGACCGAGGGGTTCTGGTCCTCGACGTACCAGGGGCCCCGGTTCTCGGCCTGCGTGCCCATCACCTCGGCGGGCGGGGTGGTGCCGTCCCCGCCGTAGATGTGCAGGTGGAAACCGCCGGCGACGTTCGGGGTACTACCGGCGAACTCCGCGTCGTAGTCGATGGTCAGGGTGGTTCCGTCGAACGTCGCCGAGGTGAGGCAGACCCATCGGGTGTTGGCCTTGATCGCGTCGGTGCACTGCTCGTCGAGGGGCAGGGCGGAGGCGGTCGGGGTCGGCGCGGCGGCGCCGGTCGCCGCGGAGGGGCTGACCGCAACCGAGGGCCCCGACGTGGCGCTCACCGCATCGGTACCGTCGGGACGGAGCTGGCTCCACGCGAAGACACCGCCGGCGATCAGGACGGCGGCGCCGGCCGCCAGGGCCGGGTTCCGCCAGGCCGTGCGCCGGGGCGGGTGCTGGTCGGAGAAGAAGCGGTCGCCCGCCGGGGGGAAGGCGTCGGGGTCGTAGCGCTGCACGAACTCGGTCTGTGCCGCCTGCCGGTAGGACGGACCAGACGGGCCGGGCGACGCTGCGCCGGCGGCCGCTGCCGGCGCGGCGATGGGCGGCACCTGCACGGGCGGGACCTGGGCGGGCGGGTGGTCCGAGCCAGTGACCGCGCCCGAGGCGGCGGCGCCGGCAGCGACGGCACCCATCGCGGGAGCCGTGACCCCGACCGGGCTGGTGACGGGCGCCGGGCCGCGGGTCGGCGCGGGCGCCGGGGCGTCCGCGGACTCGATCGGCGCGCCGCTGGCCACCCAGGCCGCGCCGAGTGCGATCGCATGCTTGGGATGGGCGTCGACGGCCACCGGGCGACCGAGCTCCGAGCCGACCATCTGGGCCACCACCGGGATCCGCGACGACCCGCCGACCAGGAGCACCGAGTGCAGCTCCTCGGCGCTGACGCCCGCCGAGCGAAGCGCCCGGCGCAGCGCTCCGATGGTGTCGTGCAGGGCCGGGCGGACCATCGACTCAAGCTCGGCGCGGGTCAACCGCACCTCGGTGACCAGGTTGGGCAGGATCACCGGCACGGTGGCGTCGGTGTCCGCCGAGAGCGCCTCCTTGGCCTGGGTGCACTCCTCCCGGAGCCGGGCGACGGCGGCGATCGCGGCCGGGTCGTCCTCGTCGAGCTGCCCGAGCGCACCGCCGAGGGCGGCACTCACGTGGGCGAACACGGCGGCGTCGATGTCGATCCCGCCCAGCCGCTCGATGCCCTCGGGCTGACCGAGCAGGGCGAAACCGGTGTCCGTCTTGCGCAGCACGGCCGCGTCGAACGTGCCGCCGCCCAGGTCGTAGACGGCGACCACGGCGCCCGCCGGAAGGCGCTGCTGATGGGCGTAGAAGACGGCAGCGGCCTCGGGCTCGGTGATCAGGGTGACCGGCGGCTCCAGGTCGGCGATCCGGACGGCCTGGCGCAGCAGGTCGGTCTTGTACGGCCCCCAGTTCGCCGGATGGCAGACGCAGATCGCCGACGGCTGGCCGCCCTCGCGAGCCACGACCTCGTCCACCATCGAGCGCAGCATCCGCCCCGAGAGCGCCTCGGCCGAGTACGGCGTCCCACCGAGCAGGATCGGCGTGGTGTCGCCCATCCGCCGCTTGAACTCCCGGGCGACCCGGTGCGGCTCGGTCAGGCCCCGGCGGTTGGCCGCCTCTCCGGTGACCATCGTTTCGTCCTCGCGCAGCAGCACCACGGACGGGATCGCCGCCCCGCGGCTACCGAGGGAGGCGACCTCGGCCCGCCCGTCGCGCCAGGTCGCTGCCGCGCTGAACGTCGTACCGAGGTCGATGCCGAGTGCGTACATCGCGATGCTCCCAGGTCTGCCGTGCGCTGAGTCGGAGTGGTCCTGTCGGTGCCGCGGGTCCAATCGGTGGTGCCGACGTGATCGATGCTAGGCAGGAGCACCGTGCCTGGCCCAGGCCTGGCGGCCAAGTGGGGGGTCATCAGGGGGATGTCCCCGAACCCCCGTACCGGGCGTGGTTCCTACACTGGGCCGATGGATCCGGTGCGGCCCCTGCGTTCGGTGCTCGATGACCTCGTCGGCGCGGGTGAGGCGGCCACCGACGCCCACCGGGCGCTGCGCGCGGCGGGCCACGGGGACCTGCCACCGGACCTGGTGACCGAGGCGATGGTGAGCTTCGCCGCGGTGGCGCCGCCGGCCCTCGCCGAGCAGCTCGCACCGTTCGTGACCGCGCAGAGCGCTGCCGGCCTCGACGGGGACGGGGACCCGGCCGGTGCAGACCCGGCGTGGGGTCTGGAGCTGATCGGTGCGGCGTCGCCGGTCGAGGCGCTCGACGAGCTCGTCGATCCGGGCGATCTGGACGACGCCGCCGCCCTCGACGCGTCGCCGGTCCCCCCGACGCCCAGCGAGCTCCCCGACGACCATCACGACGTGGATCTCGACTTCGGTGGAGGCGTGGACCTGACGAGCGTCACCCGGCCCCGGCACGACACCGACCCGCCCGCCGATGATCTGCCGGGCGATGATCTGCCGGCCGACGTGGAGCTCGACCCCGGGCCCGTCCTGGACGACGGGCTCGACGATGGGTTCGCCGACGGGTCGCCTGCGGGTCCCCTCGACGCACCGGACGACGGAGCGGACGACGAGTCCCCGGACGACGCGCTGCCGTCCTGGTAGGGGCGCGCAGGCCGCGCCCAAGGGGTCACCGGTCACGGCTGAGCTCCGCGAGAATGCCCTCGCACGAGCGGACGGCGACCCGCGACGCCACCACGAGGTGATGGCCGGTCAGCGGGTTCTCCGCGCGTCGCTGCCAACGGACCAGGGCCTGCTCGGCCGCGGCGCGCAGCTCGCCCGGTCCGCTGTCCTCGGCCACGCCGAGCCGGACATGGGTCTTCGCGCCGGCGCCACCGACCACCGCCTCGAGGTCGGCGAGCACCTCGGGTCTGCCGGCCACCCAGCCGGCCCGCACCGAGGAGAGCACCCGCAGCTCGTTGAACGGGTGCGCCGAGGAGAGGATCTCCTCGACCTGCGCGGCCAGACCTGCCCCGGCCGGCCGGGGGTCGGTGCGCAGCAGCGTGTCCAGCCCGAGCAGTGCCGACCGGCTCTTGAGCACCTCGCGCCGCTCGAAGAACAGCGAGCGCAGCAGGTCGGCCAGAGCATCGATCCCACTGCGCTCGGCGAGCTCGCGGGACAGCTCGGTGGCGGTGGCGGCGACCCCGCGCCGCAGCAACGTGCTGGCCAGCTTGACCCCGAACAGGCCGAACCGGTCGAGCAGCTGCTGCCGCTCGATCGAGGTCAGCCCGAGCTCCGGCATCGACTCGGCGAACCGGTCGACGGAGAGCAGCAGGCCCTCGACCTCCCGAGGCGGGCGGTCGGCGACCTTTCGCAGCAGGGCCACCTCGTCCTCGGTGAGGGTCGTCGCGGTCTCGGCGAGCAGCCCCGCCACCGGCACGACCGTCTGCACCAGCCGGCGCACCGAGGGCTCGGCGGAGAGCCGGGTGGCGATCCGGCGCGCGGAGGCCATCGCATCCAGCCTTCCGGCACCGATCTCGTCGGCCCGGGACAGCACCCCGATCGCGTTGATCGGGTTGGGCGGCGCGGCATCGGCGTCGTGGAAGGCGGTCAGGAAGTCCAGGTCGCTCGAGTGCAGGTGCTTCATCAGGTAGAGCACGGCGTCGGCCGGCGCCTCGTCGTCCTCGACCGGGGTGAGCCAGTCCTGGGCCCGGTTCGCGAGCTGCTCGGAGAGCGAGCCGAGCCCCGGAGTGTCGATGAGCGTGGCCCGGCGCAGCTCCTGGGAGGGCCAGGTGACCACGAGCTGGTCGATCCGAGCCGGGTCGAGGCCGGCCAGGTCGATCTCGAGCGCCCCCGTCTCGCGGGTGAACCGGGCCGGGCGGGGCTGCCCGCCGCGGGGATGGATGGTCACCGAGTAGGTGTGCCCGTCCTGGTACCAGGTGATGATGCGGGTGCACTCGCCGGCGTCGGTGGGGGCGAGCCGTTCCCCGACCAGGGCGTTCAGCAGTGTCGACTTGCCGGACTTCACCCGGCCGGCGATCGCCACCCGCAGGGGGCCGTCGAGGCGGTCCCGGGCCTGCCCGAGAGCCGGCTCGTGCCGGCTGCCCCGGTAGACCTCCAGCGCCTGCGCCAGCACGCTGCGGGTGCGGTCGACCAGGATCACCGGCCCACCGCCCCGGCCCGGGCCCGGAGCTGGCGGAGCCGATTCAGCTCGGCGTCGAGGTTGCGCAGCCGCTGCTCGCGCTCACCCTGCGACTGCCGGGCGATGTCCGAGGCCGCCTTGAGCGCCTCGTTCGTCGAGCGGTTGAGCTCCTCGGCCCGGGCACTGTAGTAGTCGCGCAGTTGGCGCTGGATGCGGCGCAGGGTGTCCCGCGAGTCCTTGCCGGTGACGAAGCTGACCTCGTCGCAGTAGCGCCGCACCGAGTTCTTCGCCTGCCCCCGGCGCTGGGTGAGCTGGCGCTTCTTCTCCTCGCGCAGGCCGCGGTGACCCATGATCAGCCCGATCCCGATCCCGATCGGGCCGAGGGCCACCCCGGCCATGCTGCTCAGCATGGTGAACATCAGTGCGCCGCCGTAGCTGCTGCGCAGGGCGACCATGGTCTGCTTGCCGACGCTCATCTTCCCCAGCTCGACGTCCTTGCCGCCCATCGTCTGCGCCAGCAGCGGCTCGGGGTGGTAGACGGCGAACCGGTCGAGGGCCGATGACGAGGCCTGGCGGAAGTGCTCGGCCACCTGCTCGCTGAGCACGGTCGCCCGGTCGCGCAGCTGGGTGTAGTTGGCGACCAGCTCGTGCGAGGTTCGGGCGCGGACCCACGCCTCCAGCTCCGACCACGAGTCGGCGGGGTCGGCGGCGTCGATCGCCTCGTCGGCGTCCTGCAGAAGTGCGCGAATCCTCGCCCGAAGGTCGTGGTCGATGTCCGAGCCGAGGTCGGCGATCCCGTCGTTGAGGGTCTGGCTCCACCGGGCGGCTGCGTGCTTGAGTGCCTCCACCTGCGCCTTGACGGCGGTCAGGTCGTCGACCACCTTCTGAGCGGCCTCCGGGTCGGCCAGCGCGGCGCGTTCCGCCTCGAACTGTGACTCCAGCTGCCGGCAGACCTCCACCACCTCGCCGGCGGCCCGGGCGGCCAGCTGCTCGGCCGCGCCCCCGCCGACCTGGTCGCGGACGAAGCTGACCAGGGCGGGGAAGCCGGACTCGTGGTTCAGCTCGGCGTCCTTGCCCTTCACCGCATGCGCGCGCAGCGTCGAGGAGACCGGCAGCACGCCGAGCGCGCCGTCGTGCAGGTTCTTACCGTCGAGGTGGGACTCGTCGAGCTCGCGGATCGTGCGCCACGCGGGGTAGAGGTCCTTCTTGGTGAGCACCACGGCGACCGTCTCGCAGAGCTGCCGGGCCTGGCTCAGGAAGCCGAACTCGGAGCCGGTCAGCTCCTGGGAGGCGTCGGTGACGAACAGGACCGCGTCGGCCAGGGACACCAGCCCCAGGCTGGACGCCGCAGCCGGCGACCCGAGCCCACCGACCCCGGGGGTGTCGACGACGACCAGGCCGCCGGCGAGCATGCTGCGCGGCAACCGGACGTCGAGGGCGAGCACTCGTTCCCCGCCCGCCCCGGTCGGCATGGCCCGGGTCCCGTTCGCGCCGGCCTCCACGATGTACCGGTGCACCTGGTCGAGCGGGACGGCCTCGCGGCCGGGGGGCTCGCCGTCCAGGACGAGTTCGGCGAGTGGCTCGGCGCCGTGCCGGATGTGGGTGGGCACCGCGGTGGCCACGTCGTCGTCCACCGGACACACGGTGGCCCCCAGCAGCGCG
Organism: uncultured Actinomycetota bacterium; assembly: GCA_963724535.1. Classification (GTDB taxonomy): domain Bacteria; phylum Actinomycetota; class Actinomycetes; order Actinomycetales; family Kineosporiaceae; genus JADJPO01. The sequence continues at coordinate 374,803 of CAVRVD010000013.1, read as the reverse complement.
TTGACCAGCGAGCTCTTGCCCTGCTTGAACTCGCCGGCGACGACGACGGTGATGCTCGGGTCGGCCAGCGGCGCCCCGGCCGCCTCCAGCCGGGTGCGCAGGTCGGAGCGGTCGTAGGCACGGCAGGCCGCGATCCCCAGGTCCAGCACGGTCCTCGCCGCGGCCAGTGCCTGGTCGCTCATCGTCCCTCCCTGCCTCTCGCCGGCGGCGGGCACGACGCCGGGCCGGGAGCGATGTCCGCTCTCGACCCGGTCGCCGCCCTCGTCATGCTCAGCTCAGGTCCGCGGCGTCCTCGTCGACCGCAGGCTTCGGCTCGCTGTCGAGCTGCGGTGCGAACACCGGGTCCGGTGCGTCGTCCTGGAAGCGGGTCATCGTGTCGGGGTGATCGTCCCCTCGCCCGTCCCCGCGGCCCAGGTCGATCTCCAGCTTCTGCGACGCATCCTGGTACAGGTCGCCCTCGCCCTGCTCGTTGCCCACGTTGGAGTTGTTGAGCGTCGAGTTGTTGATGTTGTTCTCCTGGGTCGTGACGTCGCCCTCGCCGAAGCCGAACACGGCGTCGTTGCCCTCGTTCTGGACCTGGGTCACGGTGTTGCCGTCTCCCACCACGGCGTTCTCGACGTCGCCGTCGGCGATGATGCCCGTGTTGGTGCCGGTGTTGACCGGAGCATTGATGTCGCCGAACGCCTGCACCGCGCCGTCGCCGGTGTTGGCCTGTCCGTAGTTGTCGCCGTCGATGACCTGTGCCTGGTCCCCGGTCGCCGCGTTGACGTCGTTGTTCTCGCCGGCGGTCGCGACCGAGCCGTCCCCGACCGCGTTGGCGTTGTCCACGTCGACGTCGATGTCGCCGTGCACGTCGCCGCTGACGTCGAAGTCGACGGAGTTGTCGATCGAGTTGTCGACGGAGTTGTCGATGATCGTCTGGGTGATGCTGTGGTCGTCCTGGTAGGTCACGTAGGTCACGGTCTGCAGCTGCTGGACGACGTGCTCCACCGAGTGGTTGGCCGGTGCCGGTCCGGCAGGCGCAGGGGTGTAGCCGCCGCCGGTGCTGGAGGAGCCGCTCGAGTAGCCCTGCCAGGCGCTGCGCGCCCCCTCGGGGACGTCACCGGTCGAGCACACCTCGCCGGCGAGCTGGTAGACGTCGACGCCACTCAGGTCCTCCTCGGAGATCCCCTGCGCGGCCATGACCCCCATCGGGTCGCCCGCGAACTGGGCCGCCGTCGCCGGGTCGTTCATCAGGTTCTCGATGAACTGCTTGATCAGGTCCACCACATTCACCATGACTGTCTCCTCAGGTCTGGCCAGCCGCTCTGACTGGCTATGCGTCGATCCTGGTACGACCCGACCCGCGGGGGCATCGGGGCTGTCCCCCTACCCTGGAGCAGGGACAGGGGGCCCCTGATACAGCCCGAGGCCCGGGACGCCGCGCACGGGCCGAAACGCGGGGAGTCGAGACACTCTCCACCCTGGTGAGGGCCGCCGTCCACGACTTGGCCGGGTGGCTGCAGGCGGTAACCAGCAGGTCGGCAGCCTGTAGCCGAAAGTGCTCCTTCCCGGCGGTGACCAGGTCGTTCAGGGCAGAAGATCGCGCAGGGACGCCAGCAGCTCGGCCCGGGTGGTCGCACCGAGCTTGGTGCGGATCCGCGCGACGTGGTGCTCGACCGTCTTCGGCGACAGGTACAGCTGGGATCCGATCTCGCGGTGGGTTCGCCCCTCGAGGACGAGTCGGGCCACCTCCACCTCGCGCTCGGACAGGCCCGCGCGGGCGCCCTGCGCATCCGACGTGACGCCGGGCGTGGGACCGGAGGGTGCGGAGCCGCGGGCCTCGGGGCTCGACAGCTCCCGCGCCCGCTCCAGGAGTCGACGAGCGGCGGTCGCGTCGGTGCTGTTGATCGCCGCCTGCCCGGCCAGCCGCGAGGCTTCCCACGGCAGGTCCAGGCCGGCGAGGCCGTCGACGGCTGAGGTGACGGCCGTCTCGTCCACCGTGCCGGACACCACCGAGGCCCACACCCGGGCCGCCCCGGTTCGAGCGTCCGGGCCGCCCGGGCCGGACCCGGTCCGCTCCAGCCGGTCGGCGGCGGCGTCCGCGAGAGTCGCATCGTCGGCGGCGACGGCCATCTGGAGGCGGGTCCAGCCGAGTGCGCGGGCCCACGCAGTCGGTCCGCCGAGCCCGGCCAGGTACTGCTCGAGCAGCGCGAGCACCGGTTCGATCCGCTGGGGATGGTGCAGACGCGCGGCGGCCACGGCGAGCTCCTCGACCACCTCGACGTGGAACAGGTCCACCGCCCGGCGGGCCAGCACGGGCTCGACGGCGGTCCACGCCTGGCGCATCCGGGCGATGTCGCCCGACCGCCGGGCGAGCCCGGCGAGCAGCGCGGCCTGCACCACCCGGTCCCGGCCGCCGAGATGGGACGAGTCATCTCGCTGCACCTCGGCGAGAGCGGTGTCGTACCGGCCCACCCGCATCCGGACCCAGCCGAGCAGCAGGCGGTGCCGGTCGACGGCGACCGGTCCGCCGACTCCCGTTGCGATCGCCCGGTGGAGCAGGCGTTCGGCGGTCGCAGCGTCGCCGCCGCTGACCGCGACGAGCGCTCCGAGTGCGTGCGCGGAGTCGGGCAGGACCAGCTCGGGCGGGTCGCTCTCGAGGGCCTCGGCCGCCTCGATGAAGGCAGGGACGGCCTGCCGCGGGTCCGTGGCGGCACGCGCCGCCTCGGCCAGCAGACGCAGCGCGCGCGGCAGATGAGGATCGTCGATGCCCGCTCCGGCCTCCGGGTACGGTCTCCCGGTCGCGATCAGCGACGGGATCGCGAGCAGGCGCTCCAGGCCGTCGTTGTCGCGCAGCAGGTCCGCGCAGCGCTCGGTTCGGCCCTCGTGGGCCGCGACAGCGGCCTCGACCAGACGCAGTCGCGCGATCTCACCCGGACCGGAGGTGGCGATCGGGGTTGTGTCGGTTGCCAGGCCGAGGAGGGCGGAGGCCTCGGCACGGATGGCCCGCAGCGGTGCCTGGACGCCCTCCGGGACGGAGCCGCCCGCGTCGGCGGCGTCGTCGAGCCAGCCGAGCGCCTCGGCCGGCGCGTTGAACCGCACCGCCTGGGCAGCGGCGGCGAAGGCCTGGACGGCGATCGCGCCCCGGGCTCGGGCGTCGCGCAGCAACCCGGCGACCGACACCGGGTCGCCTCCGGCGTCCACGAGAGCGCTCGCCAGGTGTGCGCGCGCGGCACGCCGACCTGCCGGACCAGCCGCCAGCTCGATCGCTGCGGCGACAGCCGGCACCAGGTGGTCACCGTCGGGCGCGAGGAACCCCTCGTCGGTGAGGCGACGCAGGGCGGTGGGCAGCTCGGTGAGGGTAAGGCCCGAGGCCGCGGCGAGCACGTCGTCCGGCAGCGGAACGCCGGTCGCCAGAGTCCCGGCCAGCCGTGCCGTCGCCGGGTCGAGCTGCGCGAGCCGCCGCCCGACGCGGGCGGCCACGGCGGTGGCCGGGTCTGGTCCGGGGGCGACGGCGATCGCTGCAGCGAGAGCAGGCAGTCCGGCGGAGGCGTCCAGGATGCTCGCCACCTCCTCCGGCTGCGGCGGCCGGCCTCTCAGCGCGGCGACCAGGGTGTGGATCGCGGCCACATCCAGGGGTTGGAGATCCTCGACCGATCCGGCCCGGGCGAGTACCTCGTCGAGCTCGGCGAGTGGCGCCCGGTCGATCGTGGGTCGCCTGCTGACCAGCACGACGACGCCGCGACGGCCCGCCGCCGTGAGGGCCCGGAGGCAGGTGTCGTCGAGCCGGTGCACATCGTCGACGACGACCGCTCGCCCGGCCGCCGCGGCGTCGGCCAGCTGGGCGGAGAACGCCTCAGGGTCTGCAGCGGGAGCGATCACCTGCACCACGTCAGCCCCGAACGCTGCGGCCAGCACGCCCAGTCGGTGGCTGCGCCCGGATCCGTCGACCCCGACCACGACGCGCACCGGGAGCGGCGACGACGCGGTAGACGGCACGGCGCGATCCTAGGACGGAAGGAACACCATGGAGTCGCCGAACTCGTGCCACAGGTAGTCCTCGGCCAGCGCGGCCGCATAGGCAGAGTCCACCAGCTGCGCCCCGGCCACGGCGCGCAGCAGCACCTGATGGCTGGCGTCGGCGTCGTGCAGCCCGGTGACCAGGCCGTCGACGGCACGGGTTCGGTGCGCTCCGTCCAGGACCAGGTCGGTCCAGCCGGACCCGCCGCGCACCTCGCCCCAGGTCGTCACCGACGTCTCCAGGGCCCGGACCACGGTCGTGCCCACGGCCACCACGCGCCGTCCGGCCCGGCGAGCGCTGTTCACCAGCCGGGCGGTGTCCTGGGGCAGGTGGTAGCGCTCCGGGGCGGGTGGTTCGTGCAGCTCGGGGCTGGACACGCCGGCGTGCAGGGTCAGGGCGGCGATCGTCACACCGCGAGAGATCAGCTCAACGAGCACGCGGTCGCTGAACGGACGACCGGCGCTGACCATCTCGGCGCTGCCGGGCTCACCGGCGTAGACGCTCTGGTAGGCCGCAATCGGGTAGGGGGCGTCGAGATAGCCGTAGCGGATCGGCCGCCCGTGGCGGGTCAGGTACTCCGGCAGGGTGTCGGCTCCGGTCACCCTCGCCCGCCACAGCCTGCTCGGCCACCGGGCCGGATCCGGATGAGCGGCGAGCAGCTGCGCCTGGGCGCCGCCGTCCAGGTCGAGGGTGAGGCCCGTGCGCAGGCTGAGGTCAGGACCGCTGCCGTCGGGCAACCGGACCTCGACGACCCAGGAGCCGTCGTCCAGAGTGCCGGCGACGTGCACCGGCGCCCGGAGCGTTGCGACTCTGCCGCTTACCGCGGCGGCCAGCGTGCCCGAGGTGTTGACCACCAGCAGATCTCCAGCGTCCAGAACCTTCGGCAGGTCGCGGAAGTGCAGGTGACCGAGATGTCCGGGCCGGGCGACCAGCAGCCGGACGCCGTCGCGGTCGAGCCCACGGTGCTCCGGTGGGCTCTGCGCCGCCCGGCCGGCAGGAACGGCGAACGTCAGGCTCATCGCGGGCTCAGCTCCGCGGCCCGGTAGCGGCCGCTGGACAGGTGGCGGTCCAGCAGCATCGACAGCGCCGGGACGACGCTTGCCGGGCTCGGCCGGTCACTGATGTCCTCGCCGGGGAAGGCCTGCTGGTGCAGGTCGGTGTTCATGTCGCCGGGATCGAAGGCATACACGGACAGGTCCGGCTGCTCGGCGGCGATCACGGCGCTGAGCTGGTCCAGCGCGGCCTTGGCGGCGCCGTACCCACCCCAGCCCGCATAGGCCTCGACCGCGGCGTCAGAGGAGACGTTGACCACCACGCCCCGGCCGGACTGCAGCATCGGCAGCACCAGCTGGAACAGTGCGAGCGGCGCGAGGGTGTTCACGGCGAACACGTGGTCGAGGGTGTCCACGGGGTAGTCCCTCAGAGCCGGCTGCGGGCTCGGACCCAGCACGCTGGCGTTGTTGAGCAGGAGGTCCAGGTGACCATGCTCGGCGACCGTGTCAGCCAGTCGCCGCCGGTGCCGAGGGTCGGCGACGTCACCGGGGATCGCCGTGACGGCTGCCGCCGCGTCGAGCCTCGCGACGCTCTGCTCGAGCCGGACGGCGTCCCGCGCGTCCACGACGACCCGCCAGCCGGTTGCGGCGAGGTGGGCGACCACCTGGTGTCCCAGACCCGTCGAGCCGCCGGTGACCAGGGCTACTGATGCGGTAGTAGGGCTCATGAGCCCTATAATGAAAGTTCACGTCAACTTGAAGTCAAGCCCAGGTTGGTGACCACGGAGGACCACGGAGGAGCCAGTCGATGAAGGACCTGCTCAGCATCGGCGAGGTCGCCCGGCGCTCGGGGGTGGCGGCGTCCGCGCTGCGGTACTACGAGAGCCTCGGCCTGATCGCCAGCACGCGAGCGGCCGGGGGGCGGCGCTACTACCACCGCAGTGTGCTGCGCCGGATCGCCTTTGTCCGGGCGGCCCAGAACGTCGGGCTGTCCCTGCATGAGGTCCGCGCTGCCCTGGCCACCCTGCCCCAGGAGCGGACCCCGACCAAGGCGGACTGGGCCAGGCTGTCAAGGCAGTGGCGGCGCCGACTGGATGAGCAGATCGAGGCGCTGCAGGCCCTGCGGGACGGCTTGACCGGGTGCATCGGCTGCGGCTGCCTGTCACTGCGCACCTGCGCGCTCTACAACCCCGATGACCGGTACGCCGCCGCCGGTCCTGGCGCGCGACGTCTGCCCGGCGCGCTTCGCCCCCTGTGACCGTTGACCCGTACCTGGTGATCCTGCTCGGGGCGATGATCACCCTTGGCGCGATGGTGCAGGCGACGATCGGCTTCGGCGTGGCCGTGGTCGCGGCTCCGTTCGTGGTGGTACTGGCTCCAGAGCTGATGCCGGGCGCGCTGCTCGTCGTCGGCTTCGTACTGCCGCTGGTCGAGGTGACCACGGGCTCGCGGCTGGTCGAGTGGCGGGCGTTGAGGTGGGCACTGGTCGCCCGGTTGCTGACCACGCCGCTGGGTGTCCTGGTGGTGGCCCGGTTCTCGGCGACGGCGATTGCGGTGACCGTCGGCGTGATGGTGATCGTCGCGGCGATCGTCGCGGCGGCGACGTCCAGGGTCTCGTCCCCACTCTCGGCGACCCGCTCGGCATCCCTTGACCCCGGCTTGGTGCGCACGACGCGGCGGGCCGCAGCCGTGGCGGGACTGGTGTCGGGCGTCACGGCGACGGCGGCCTCGATCGGCGGCCCCTTCCTCGCGATCGTGCTGCGCCATGAGCCGGCGGAACGGCTGCGCGGGACCCTGGCTGCGTTCTTCCTCGCGGGGTCGTTGACCTCGCTCGTCGGGCTGGCCACGGCCGGCGAGCTCACCGGGGACCAGGTGGTCGCCGGAGCGATGTGGGTGCCGTTCCTGGTGGCCGGCTCCGCGCTGGCCAGGCCCGTGCGCCGGCGCATCGACGCTGTCCTCCTGCAACAGCTGGTGCTGGGCCTGGCCTGTGTCGCCGGGATCGGGGTGATCGTGAGAGCTGTCCTGCTCGGCTGACTCCGGCGTGCCACGGCGCCTGCAGTGCGGCGGCCGTGCTGTACCGTGTTCAGGTGCGCTGGACGCAGCTCCTTCTTCGCCGCCGCGGCGGGGCCCTCTAAGCCGGACCCCTCGCCGCGGGCGATTCGCGCGTGCCGGCTGTTGTCCGTGGCCATCCCGGTGGCCCCAAGCGACCACCGGCACATCCCGTGAGGCGATCGTGAAGAACACCCAACAACCGTCCGGCATGCCGATCCATCGATACCAACCGTTCGCACAGCAGATCCAGGTCTCGTTGCCCGACCGCACCTGGCCCACCAAGACGATCACTGCGGCCCCGCAGTGGTGCGCCGTCGACCTGCGCGACGGCAACCAGGCCCTGATCGACCCGATGACGCCCGAGCGCAAGCGGCGCATGTTCGAGCTGCTCGTCTCGATGGGCTACAAGGAGATCGAGGTCGGCTTCCCGTCAGCCAGCCAGACCGACTTCGACTTCGTGCGGCAGCTGATCGAGGAGGACCTGATCCCCGACGACGTCGTGATCCAGGTGCTCACCCAGGCCCGCGACCACCTGATCGAACGCACCTACGACTCGATCCGCGGCGCCCGGCAGGCCGTCATGCATCTGTACAACTCCACGTCCGTGCTGCAGCGCCGGGTGGTGTTCGGCACCGACACCGACGGGATCACCGCCATCGCGACCGACGGGGCGCGGCACTGCAGGAAGCTGGCCGAGGCGGCCGAGGCCGAGGGCACAAGGATCTACTTCGAATACTCCCCGGAGTCCTACACCGGCACCGAGCTGGAGTTCGCGGCCCGGGTCTGCAACGACGTGCTCGAGATCTTCGAACCGGCGCCGGACCGAAAGGTGATCATCAACTTGCCGGCCACGGTGGAGATGGCGACCCCGAACGTGTACGCCGACTCGATCGAGTGGATGCACCGTCACCTGACCCACCGGGAGAACGTCACCCTGTCGCTGCACCCGCACAACGACCGTGGCACTGCGGTCGCCGCCGCCGAGCTGGGGTACCTGGCGGGGGCGGACCGGATCGAGGGGTGTCTGTTCGGCAACGGCGAGCGCACCGGCAACGTCTGTCTGGTCACCCTGGGCCTGAACGTGTTCAGCCAGGGCATCGACCCGATGATCGACTTCAGCGACATCGACGAGATCCGTCGGACGGTCGAGTACTGCAACCAGCTCAAGGTGCCCGAGCGCCATCCGTACGGCGGCGACCTGGTCTACACCGCCTTCGCCGGGTCCCACCAGGACGCGATCAAGAAGGGGTTCGAGGCGCTGAAGCGCGATGCGGACGCCGCGGGGGTACCGGTCGACGAACACCCCTGGGCCGTGCCCTACCTGCCGATCGACCCCAAGGACGTCGGGCGCAGCTACGAGGCCGTGATCCGGGTGAACAGCCAGTCGGGCAAGGGCGGCGTGGCCTACCTGATGAGGCACGAGTACCACCTGGACCTGCCGCGGCGGCTGCAGATCGAGTTCAGCCAGGTCGTCCAGCAGCACACCGACACAGCCGGCGGCGAGGTGGCCCCCGAGGAGCTGTGGCGGATCTTCTCCGACGAGTACCTGCCGTCGGACCCGACGCCGTCCCACGTCCCGTGGGGCCGGTTCCGGGTTCGCGGCATGCAGGTCACGAGCGGGGACGACGGTCTGGATCACCTCTCGGTCGATGTCGAGGACCATGCCCGCCAGCCCGGTGACCAGCTGGTGCACCTTGACGGGCATGCGAACGGCCCGATCTCGGCGTTCGTCGAGGCGATGACCGACTTCGACGTGGATGTCAGGGTGTTGGACTACGTCGAGCACGCGATGAGCGCCGGTGGGGACGCGACCGCGGCGGCGTTTGTGGAGTGTGCGGTCGGTGAGCGGGTGCTGTGGGGGGTCGGGATCGACCCCAATATCGTGCGGGCCTCGCTGAAGGCCGTCGTGTCGGCGATCAACCGAGCACTCGGGCGGCCGCTGACCTGAGACGCTGAGGGGGTGCCCCTCTACCGTGACGAGGCGGTTGTGCTGAGGACCCAGAAGCTGGGTGAGGCCGACCGCATCGTCACCCTACTCACCCGTGAGCACGGCATGGTCCGGGCCGCCGCCAAGGGGGTGCGTCGGACCAGTTCTCGGTTCGGCGCGCGCCTGGAGCCGTTCATGCACGTGGACGTCCAGCTCTACGAGGGTCGCTCGTTGGACACGGTGACCCAGGTGGAGACCATCGGCGCCCATGGGCTGGCCATCGCCGAGGACTATGCCCGCTACACGGCCGGGACAGCCATGGTGGAGACGACCGAGCGGCTCGTCGAGACCGAGCGGGAGCCGGCGCTGCAGCTGTTCCTGCTGCTGGCCGGCGGGTTGCGGGCGCTGGCCGGGGCGGACCACGCTCCTGGCCTGATCCTTGACGCATACCTGCTGCGGGCGCTGTCCGTGGCCGGCTGGGCGCCGTCGTTCACCGACTGCGCGCGCTGCGGCGAGGACGGACCGCACCGCTCGTTCTCGTTGGCCTCCGGTGGGTCGGTGTGCCCGCAGTGCCGACCCTCGGTGAGCACCGCCCCGCACCCGCAGACCCTCGAGCTGCTCGCCGCGCTGCTCAGCGGCGACTGGCCGACCGCCGACGCCAGTCAGGACCGGCACCGGCGTGAGGCGAGCGGGATCGCGGCGGCCTACCTGCAGTGGCACCTGGAGCGCCAGGTGCGGTCGCTGCGGATGGTCGACCGCTGACTGGGGATCGCCGCTCGCCTCGGTCGCGCGACCGCTGACGTAGGTCACACACCGTCTTCCGGCCATGCACCCTGGATGACGGACCGCTCGGCTCGGCCTAGCCTGTTTCGCGTTGACGACCTTCGTGCTGTCCTGCTTCAACGCCGGTCTGGTCCCGGCCACCGTCGAACCCGTCCTGTTCGGCCTTGCGCTGTTCTACGGCGGCGCCGTCCAGGTGGTCGCCGGCGTGGTGGAGTTTGTGAAGGGAAACGCGTTCGGCGCCCTCGCCTTCTGTTCCTACGGGGCGTTCTGGATGGCGTTCTGGTACCTCAGCACCCACATCGGCCTGATAAGCGATGCGAGCAAGGCGGACATCGGCAAGGGCGTCGGCCTGTTCCTGCTGGCCTGGACCATCTTCACGGCCTACATGCTCGTCGCCTCGTTCAAGACCACCGGCGCCCTGGTGGCCACCTTCGCCGTGCTGACCGTCACCTTCGTCGCGCTGACCGCCGCGGAGTTCGCCGAGATGGCCTCCCTCACGAAGGTGGGCGGCTGGCTCGGCATCATGACGGCGCTCCTGGCCTGGTACGCCTCGTTCGCGGGCGTGACCAACGCGACAGCCGGCCGGACCGTGCTGCCCGTGTACCCGATGACGAAGTAGCCGTGGCGGTGGAGGCTGCTCGGACGTGCAACGCTGGAGCGCGTGAAACGTCGCGCCCAGCGTTCCGCGGCCGCCCGCCAGATCCCCGTCCCACCGCCCGCTCACCCATCGGGCGCCCGTCCTCCGGCGGTCCCCCCCGAGTTCGTGCCGAAGCACGTGGCGATCGTCATGGACGGCAACGGCCGCTGGGCGAACGCACGTGGCCTGCCCCGGACCAGGGGCCACGAGATGGGCGAGGCGGCACTGCTGGACGTGGTCGCCGGGGGGATCGAGATCGGCGTGCGTCACATCTCGGCGTACGCGTTCTCGACCGAGAACTGGAAGCGCTCGCCCGAGGAGGTGCGCTTCCTGATGGGCTTCAACCGCGACGTGATCCGCCGTCGCCGCGACACCATGCACGCCTGGGGCGTCCGGGTGCGGTGGGCGGGGCGGCGTCCCCGGTTGTGGCGCAGCGTGATCACCGAGCTCGAGGCGGCCGAGCAGCTCACCCGGCGCAACGACGTGCTCACTCTGACCATGTGCGTCAACTACGGCGGCCGGGCAGAGATCGCCGACGCGGCGCGGGAGATCGCCCGGGAGGCGGCGGCCGGCCGGCTGGACCCGGACCGGGTCGACGAGCGCACCGTGGCCCGATTCCTCGACGAGCCGGACCTTCCTGACGTCGACATGTTCCTGCGCACGTCGGGGGAGCAGCGGACGTCCAACTTCATGATCTGGCAGGCCGCCTACGCCGAGCTCGTGTTCCTGGACGTGCTCTGGCCGGACGTCGACCGACGCACCCTGTGGCGGGCGGTCGAGGAGTACGCGCAGCGGGACCGACGGTACGGCGGGGCGATCGATGCGGCCAAGGAGGTCCAATGAGCGCGACTCCCGAAGCGGCTCATCCGGTGCAGGGAATCGGCCAGCTGCACATCACGGTGAGTGACCTGGACGCCTCGGTCGCCTTCTACCGTGACGTCCTCGGTCTGACCCATCTGTTCAGTGCGCCCGCCGGAGCGGGTGGCACCCCGATGGCCTTCTTCGACGCCGGTGGCGTCAGGCTCTACCTCGGCGCGGCCGAGGACTCGTCGTTCACGTCGCGTCCGCTGGTGTACTACCGGGTGGTCGACGTCGTGGCCGCCTTCGAGGCCGTCACCGGCAGGGGCGCATCGGCTGTCGCGTCGCCGCACGTGGTCCACCGGGACGCCCACCACGAGCTCTGGATGGCTTTCGTCGCCGACCCGGACGGTATCCCGGTGGCGCTGATGGCCGAGGTGCCGATCGGCGGCTGACCCCACGCCGTCCGCCGCGCCACGGGCGTGCCCGGGGACCATCGTCACGCCTGAGCCACCGCCGCCGACAGCAGGATGGCCGCAGGAGGGAGATGCCCATGCCGGCGACCGGCACGCGGGTGGGGGGCCGGGTCGTCATCGATCCGGCCGGCCTCGCCTGCCTCGTTGACAGCCTCCGCGCCGACGGCCGAACGGTCGTCGGCCCGACGGTGCGCGACGGCGCCCTGACCTACGCCGAGATCGCCGGCCTGGACGATCTGCCCCGTGGGGTCGGCGACGTCCAGGACGCTGGTCACTACCGGCTGCGCGAGCGCAGCGACGAGGCGTTGTTCGGCTACGCCAGCGCGGCCCAGTCGGCCAAGCCGTGGCTGTTCGCGGCGCGGCAGCTGCTCTGGCGGGGCCGACGCACCGCCGAGTCCTTCACCGTGGAACCGGGTGAGCACCCGCCGCGCAAGCTGGCCCTGCTCGGGGTGCGCGGCTGCGACCTGCGCTCGATCGGCATCCACGACCAGGTGCTCGGCGGCGCCGGACGCGACGGCACCGGGCGCAGTGGTGGCGGGCATGGCGTCGACGTGCACTACCGGGCAGCCCGCGACGACCTGCTGATCCTGGCGGTGTCCTGCGGCGAGCCCAGCGGCACCTGCTTCTGCGCCTCGATGGGGACCGGACCGCACCCCGGCGCAGGCGCCGATCTGGTCCTGACCGAGATCCTCCCGACCGACAGTGACGTCGCCCAGGACCACCGGTTCGTCGTCGAGGTCGTGACCGAGCCGGGTGCCGCGGCGTTGGACGGCGTGCCCACCCGCGCGGCCGGGGCCGCAGACCTGTCGGCCGCCGAGGCAGTGGTCCGGCAGGCCGCTGCCCGGATGGGGCGCACGATGGAGACCGACGGTCTGCGCGAGCTGCTCTATGAGGCCGTGGACAGCCCGCACTGGGAGCTCATCGCCCAGCGCTGCCTGGCCTGCACCAACTGCACGCTGGTCTGCCCGACCTGTTTCTGCACCACTGTGCAGGACGTGTCCGACCTCGACGGCGCGCAGGCCGAGCGCTGGCGGGTCTGGGACTCCTGCTTCACTGCGGGGTTCTCCTATATGCACGGCGGCAGCGTCCGGGAGTCGACCGCGGCGCGCTACCGGCAGTGGATGACGCACAAGCTGGCGGCCTGGCAGGACCAGTTCGGCTCCTCCGGCTGCGTCGGCTGCGGACGGTGCATCACCTGGTGCCCGGCCGCGATCGACATCACCGCGGAGGCAGCGGCCCTGCGGTCGGCGACGTCTCGTCAGGAGTGAGTGATGCGCACCATCGACCAGCTACTGCGCGAGCACCCGTTCCTGGAGGGGATGGACACCGACACCGTCGAGCTGCTGTCCGGTTGCGCCACCAACACGCACGCGCGGCCGGGGGAGTACCTGTTCCACCAGGGTGATGCCGCCGACCGGTTCTACATCATCCGCCACGGCTCGATCGCGATCGAGGTGCACCGGCCGGGTCAGGGCTCCATCGTGGTCGACAACCTCGGCGAGGGTGAGACGCTCGGGTTCTCCTGGCTGGTCGATCCGTTCCGGTACATGTTCGACGCCCGGGCGATCACCGAGACCAGCTGCGTGAGCCTGGACGGGGTGTGCCTGCGCGGCAAGTGCGAGGCCGACCCGCGGCTCGGCTATGAGCTGTTGAAGCGGGTGGCGCACACCATGTACGACCGGATGCACGCCTCCCAGGTGCGCCTGCTCGACATCTACGGAGCCCCCGGTGCTCGCTGAGACCGTCGCCGCTACCGCCACCACTGCTGCGCCCTCCGCGCCCCAGCCCGCGGACGCCATGGTGCCGCGACCGTTCCGCGTGGTCGGCAACCGGCAGGACACCAAGGACACGGTGACCCTGTCCCTGGAACCGTTGACCGGCGCCCGGCTCGAGTACGTTCCCGGCCAGTTCACCATGCTGTCCGCCTTCGGGGTCGGCGAGGTGCCGATCTCGATCAGCGGGCCCCCGGGCTCCGGGCCGTTGCAGCACACGGTGCGCGACGTCGGCGGGGTCACCCACGCACTGGTGCGAACCCGCGAGGGCGGGGTGCTCGGCGTCCGCGGCCCGTACGGCACCGGGTGGCAGGTGGGCGACGGGCGTGGCGGTGACGTGGTGGTGGTTGCCGGCGGGATCGGGCTCGCCCCGCTGCGACCCGCCGTCCTGGAGATCCTGCGCAACCGGGACGCCTACCGGCGGGTCGTGGTCCTGTACGGCACCCGGACCCCGGACGAGGTGCTGTTCGCCGCCGAGCTCGACCAGTGGCGCGCCAGCGGGCTGGAGGTCGAGGTGATCGTGGACTACGCCCCGCCGTCCTGGCACGGCCGGGTCGGTCTGGTCACCAAGCTCGTGCCACGCGCCGGCTTCGACCCGACCCGCTCGCTCGCCCTGGTCTGCGGCCCGGAGGTGATGATGCGTTACGTCACCCAGGCCCTGCGCGACCGCGGGTTGGCGGCCGACCGGATCCGGCTGTCCATGGAACGCAGCATGGCCTGTGGCGTGGGTCTGTGCGGGCACTGCCAGCTGCGCGAGTACTTCATCTGCACCGACGGACCGGTCTTCGGCTACGACCTGATGGAGCCCCTGCTCGGGCTGAGGGAGGTGTGAGCCATGGCCTTCTCCGGTACGAACGACCCGAGACCCTCGCTGGCCGTGTGGAAGTTCGCCTCGTGTGACGGCTGCCAGCTCACCGTGCTGGACTGCGAGGACGAGCTGCTCCTCCTCGCGGACAAGGTGCACATCGCCTACTTCCCGGAGGCCACCCGGGCCGCGGTGGCCGGGCCGTACGACCTGTCCCTGGTCGAGGGCTCGATCACCACAGGCGAGGACGCCGAGCGGATCCAGGAGATCCGCCGGGTGTCCGAGACACTGATCACCATCGGCGCCTGTGCGACCAGCGGCGGCATCCAGGCGCTGCGCAACTATGGCGACGTCGAGGCCTATCGCTCGATCGTGTACGCCCAGCCGGGCTACATCTCGACGCTGGACCGCTCCACACCGATCGCCGACCACGTCCGCGTGGACGCCGAGCTGCGCGGCTGCCCGATCGACCGCGGACAGCTGCTGGAGCTGCTGGCCGCCTTCCTTGCCGACCGGCGGCCACGCCTGGACGTCGACAGCGTCTGCGTCACCTGCAAACGCCGCGGTGTCCTCTGCGTCGCCGTGGCCCACGGCACCCCCTGCCTGGGACCGGTGACCCATGGAGGGTGCGGTGCGCTGTGCCCGGCCGTCAACCGGGGCTGCTACGGGTGCTTCGGGCCGGTGCCCGGCGCCAACACCGCCTCCCTGGCGGCACGGCTGCGCGACGGTGGCACGTCGGCCCAGGACGTCGTCCGGATGCTACGGACCTTCAACGCCGGGGCCGAGGCCTTCCGCACCGAGAGCCTGCGCCACGAGGAACCTCCGTCCCGTCCCGAGCCCGTGGAGGCGCGGTCATGAGTACCAGCGGCGCGGTCGGCGGCGGACGCGAGCTGTCGGTGGCCACCCTGGCCCGGGTCGAGGGCGAAGGTGCCATGCACGTGCGCGTGCACGCCGGGGAGGTGACCGACGTGCAGCTGCGCATCTACGAACCACCGCGGTTCTTCGAGGCGTTCCTGCGCGGGCGGGCCTACACCGAGCCGCCCGATATCACCGCCCGGATCTGCGGCATCTGCCCGGTCGCTTACCAGATGTCGGCCTGCGTCGCGATCGAGCAGGCCTGCGGCGTGGTCGTGCCGGAGGAGATCCGGGTGCTGCGCCGGCTGCTGTACTGCGGGGAGTGGATCGAGAGCCACGCGCTGCACGTCTACCTGCTGCACGCGCCGGACTTCCTCGGTTATCCCAGCGCGATCGAGATGGCCCGCGACTACCGCGAGCTGGTGGAGCTGGGGCTGCGGCTGAAGAAGGCGGGCAACGAGCTGCTCGAGGTGGTCGGGGGCCGCGCGGTGCACCCGGTCAACATCAGAGTCGGTGGGTTCTACCGGTTGCCGCTGCGCGAGGAGCTGCTCGCCTTCCGCCCGGTGATGGAGCAGGCGCTGCGCGACGCGCTGGCGACCGTCCAGGCGGTGGCGGCCTTCGAGACCCCCGACTTCGAGCAGCCCTACACCTATCTGTCGCTGCGGGCCGCGGACGGTTATCCGCTGGAGTCCGGGTCGGTGGTGACCAGCACCGGGCTGGCATTCGCTGTCGAGCACTTCGACGAGCACGTGGTCGAGCAGCATGTCGAGCACTCCAACGCCCTGCACGCGTGGCTGCGCGGTAGTGGCCGGTACGTGGTGGGTCCACTGGCCCGCTACACGCTCAACCACGACCGGCTCACCGCGACCGCCCAGGAAGCGGCGGCCTCGGCCGGGCTGGGTGCGACCTGCCGGAACCCCTTCCGCTCCATCGTGGTTCGGGCGGTGGAGCTGGTCGAGGCCTGCCGGATCGCCCTCGACATCATCGACACCTGGGACGGCGCCCCTGCCGCCGCCGTCCCCGTGCCGCCCCGAGCGGGCGTCGGCTACGGCGGCACCGAGGCGCCCCGTGGGCTGCTGGTGCACCGCTACCGGCTGGCCGAGGACGGCAGCATCGAGGACGCCGTGATCGTCCCGCCGACCTCGCAGAACCAGGCCAGCGTCGAGTCCGACCTGCGCTCGTTCGTCCAGGACCGGCTCCACCTGCCCGACGAGGAGCTCACCCGGCAGTGCGAGCAGGCGATCCGCAACTATGACCCGTGCATCTCCTGCGCCACGCACTTCCTCGACCTGCATGTCGAGCGGTCCTGAACCGACGGCCTGACGTGGCAGGCGCAGCGAGGAAGCACCGATGACGCTGCTGGTCGGGATCGGCAACCCCGAGCGTGGGGACGACGGCGCAGGCCCGGCGGTGGCCGCCCGGGTGGCGGCGCTCGACCTGCCCGGAGTCCGGGTGGTGCCGCTGGCGGCGCCCACCCGGTTGATCGAGCTGTGGGCCGGTGAGTCGCACGTGGTTGTGGTGGACGCCGTCCTGGCCACCCGGGACGGCGGGAACGCCGGGGACATCGACGAAGTCGAGGACGTCGAGGACCAGGTGCTGGTGTTCGAGGTCGCTGACCGCGCGCTACCGGCCTGGCCCGCTCGCGGCGGCACGCACGGCTTCGGTGTTCCGGCGGTGGTCGAGCTGGCGCGGTCGATGAGGCGGATGCCCGAGCGGTTGACCCTGGTCGGGGTTCCCGGCCACCGGTTCGAGCACGGCCGGGGGCTGTCCTGCGCGACGAAGCGGGCCGTCGAGGCCGCGGTCGCCATCGTGCTCGCTCGATGCGGCCCCGGGTCGGCTTCGTCGTGAGCCCCGTCTCGCTCCGTCGCGCCGGCTCCAGCGCTGCGGGGGTGTGGTTGGTCAAGCACCCGCGTTCGACGCGCACTTTCGAGACACCGGCGAGCGCACGGTCTTCTCACTCGACCTGCGGATGCCGCCGTGGGGAGCACGACGCTCCGACCCGGTCGCGCAACCGCTAGGTCGCGCAACAGCTAGGTCGCGCAGTCCCGGCAGGTTCCGAACACCTCGATGACATGCTCGAGGTCGGTGAACCCGAACTCGGCGCCGATCCGCCGGGTCCAGCGTTCGACGGAGGCCGAGTCCAGCTCGACGGTGCGCCGGCAGCTACGGCAGGTCAGGTGGTGGTGATGACCGGTGCTGCACCGCCGGTACAGCGCTTCCCCGTCGGCGCTGCGCACGATGTCCACCTCGCCGTCCTCGGCCAGCGTCTGCAACGCGCGGTAGACGGTCGCCAGCCCGACGCCGGCGCCGTTGCTGCGCAACCGGGCGTGCAGCTCCTGCGCGCTGCAGAAGTCCTCGGTCTGTTCGAGTGCCTCCTGCACCGCGGCGCGCTGTCGGGTCCTCGGGCGGCGCGGTCCCATCTGGCCCGCAGTGGCCTGCCCTCTAGTGGTCGTCATAGTGCGCTCCGTGGACGGCGTGCCGGTGCCCGTCGTGCACGTAGTCGACGTGGTCGTCGTGCGGCACGGCCGGGTGGCCGCAGTCCGGACCGTGTTCGTGGCGGTGCTCCTCCAGGGAATGGTGCTCGTGCCCGCCGTTCGTAAGCCGTCGCAGCGTCCCGGCCAGCCCGGCCAGGGCGAACACCGCGATGGCCAGCAGAACGATGGTCCCTCCGGAGGGGGTATCGGCGTAGTACGAGACGACGGTGCCCCCCACGCTGACCACGACGCCGACGGTCACCGCGGTGAGCATGCTGGACCGGAAGCTGCGCGCCAGCACTTGGCTGACCGCGTTGGGCAGGATCATCAGGGCGCTGATCAGCAGGAGCCCGACCACCCGCATCGAGATGACCACCGTCGCGGCCGTGAGCGCCGCCAAGGCCAGGTTCAGGGCCAGCACGTTCATCCCGGTGGCGCGGGCGTACTCCTCGTCGTTGCTTACCGCGAACAGCTGCGGGGCGAGACCGACCGCGACCACCAGGACGACCAGGGACAGCACGGCGAACACCGTCAGGTCTGCTGTCGTGGTCGTGGTGATCGCCCCGAACAGAAACGCGTTGAGGTTCGCCGGCGTGCCGTTGCCGGACAGCCCGATCAGAACTACACCGCCGGCGATGCCGCCGTAGAACATCACGGCCAAGGCCACGTCGGCGCCCGTCCGCCCGCGCGCGCGGACCAGCTCGATGACCACGGCACCGAGCACTGCGCAGACCAGCGCGGTGACCACCGGGGCGGTTCCGGTGAGGAAGCCGAGGGCGACTCCGGTCAGTGCGACGTGGCCGATGCCGTCCCCGATCAGGGCTAGCCGCCGCTGCACAAGGTAGATGCCCACCAACGGGGCGGTGATCCCGACGAGTAGGGCGGCCACCAGCGCCCGCTGCATGAAGTCGTAGGCCAGCAGCTCCATGTCAACCGCCCAGCCCCGGGTCCCCGAGCCAGCTCGGCGAGCGTTGGCGCAGTGGATCGGCCGGCAGGCCCTTGGGGCCGGCGGTCGTGTGCTGCAGGTCGTCCCCCGCGTCGTCGTGGCCGACCTCGTCCTGTCCGACGAGCCGGTCCGCCTGGGCGATCGGCGCGTCGGCGACCACCCGACCGTCGCGCAGCTGGACGGCGCGGGTCAGGATCGGGCGCAGCGTGGAGATCTCATGGGTGACGACCAGCATGGTCAGCTCGTGCCGCAACAACCCGGCCAGGGTGGCCACGAGCCGTCGTGAGCTCTCCGCATCGACGCCCGCCGTCGGCTCGTCCATGATCAGGACGTCAGGTTGGGCGGCCAGGGCCCGGGCGATCAGAACCCGTCGCTGCTGTCCGCCGGACAGGTCACCGACGGGGGCGTCACGCAGATGGCCAAGACCCATCCTCTCGATGGCCTCGGTGATAGCCGAGCGGTCCGCCGCGCCGGCCCAGGACCACAGGCGGCGCCGGGCCAGCCGCCCGGACCCCACCACCTCGGCGACCGTCGACGGGATGGCTCCGACCACCGTGTGTCGCTGCGGCACATAGCCGATCCGCCAGCGCTGGGACAGCTGGTCGGCAGACCGCCCGAACAGCTCCACCTCGCCACCCATGGTGCGGGCCAGCCCCAACAACCCACGGATCACGGTGGTCTTGCCCGACCCGTTCGGGCCGAGCAGGGCCACCACCTCACCGGTCCGGATGCGCAGGTCGACGTCCTGGACCACTGGCTGGTCGGTGTAGCCGAACGAGGCGCACCGGATGTCCACGACCACCGGGCCGTCAGCTGTCGGGCCGCCAGCTGTCGGGCCGGCGAGAGTCGGGTCGGCGGCGGCATCGACGTCCGCCACGGGATCGGGGGCGGTCACGCCGACCAGCCTAGGAGCACGCCTGCCCCCCACGCAGCGTGCTGAGGTTCGCCCGCATCGTCGAGATGTAGTCGGCCGCGGAGTCTGGATCGGCCAAACCCTCCAGCGGATCGAGGACGGCGGTCCGCACGCCCGCGCCGTCGGCCAGCGTGGTCGCGACGTCCGGGCTGACCAGGGTCTCGTAGTAGACCGTTCGCACGTCGTTGGTCCGGATGAAGTCGGTCAGCTCGGCCAGGGCCCGTGCGTCCGGCTCGGCGTCCGGGCTCAGCCCGGCGATGCCGACCTGGGTCAGGTCGTACCGCTCGGCCAGGTAGCCGAAGGCCTCGTGGGAGGTCACCACGATGCGGCTGGCGCACTCGGCCAGGCCGGAGCGGAACTCCTCGTCCAGGGTGGTCAGGTCCGTCCGCAGGGCAGCGGCGTTGGCACGGAAGGTGTTCGCGTCGTCCGGGCTCAGCTCCGCGAGGTGCTCGGCGACGGCGTCGGCCACGTCGGCCAGCCGGGTCGGGTCGAGCCAGAAGTGCGGGTCGCGCCTCGTCCCGTCGGCGGGCTCGCCCGCGGTGGGAGTCAGGCGGGCGGCCGGGGAGACGTCCAACCCCCGGTTCGGAGCCTGGCTGGCGACGGCGTCGTCCAGAGCGGGCTGGAACCCGGCCAGATAGACGACGAGGTCGGCCTCGGCGACGGCGGCGACGCCCCGCGGGGTGAGCTCCAGGTCGTGGGGCTCGGCGCCGGGCGGGGTCACGTTCTGCACCATGCCGCGATCGCCCAGGATCCGGGCCGTGGCGAACTCCACCGGGTAGAAGCCGGCGACGACGCGCGGGCCCTCGGCGGGGTCGGCGGCTCCGGTCCCGCCCGTCGCGCCGCACCCGGTCACCAGGAGCATGGCCACGCCGAGTATGGCCCGTCTTCGCATGAGAATGATTCTCAGTTTCTCTGGGTCTCGTGTCAAGCCGGGACTGGCCGCGCCGAGCCCCGGCCGGGTTGGACCGGCTAGGTTGGCCGGGTGCTCGTGGTCACCCGCTACCGAGTCGACGTCGTCGACGCCGACGAGTTCGTCGAGTCGGCGGCCAAGGCCCTACACGCGCTGAGCGCCCAAACCGGCTGCACCGGAGGGCATCTGGGCCGCAACGTCGACGATCCGCGGCTGTGGACCCTGACCACGACCTGGGCATGCGTCGGCGACTACCGTCGCGCGCTGTCGGCCTACGAGGTCAAGCTGCGTGCGGTCCCGGTGATGTACCGGGCTCTCGACGAGCCGACCGCCTATGAGGACCTGGTGACCTGGTCACCCCTGACCGGGCCGGTACGACACAGGCCGGGGCGAGCGGCCGATGCCGACAGCGCGGGCCCGGGGGTCCGTCGGGACCCCCACTGACGGATTGGGCAGGGGGGACGGACGGGTAGGCTGGCTCGACGAGCCAGCGGCACCGGCCCCCGGGCCGGCGCCGCCACGAAGAAACCACCCGTCCCGTCGTTGGAGTGACCTGTGGCTGCCAAGCCCGCGCGGACCTCTGCGCAGAACCGTCTGGACGCCGTGATCGGCCTGGCCAAGCGGCGAGGCTTCGTCTACCCGTGCGGCGAGATCTACGGCGGCACCCGGTCTGCCTGGGACTACGGACCGCTCGGTGTCGAGCTGAAGGACGCTGTCAAGCGGCAGTGGTGGCGAAACATGATCACCACTCGGGACGACGTGGTCGGACTGGACTCCTCGATCATCCTGCCCCGGCAGGTCTGGGTGGCCTCCGGCCATGTCGAGGCCTTCGTCGACCCGCTGACCGAGTGCCAGTCCTGCCACCGGCGCTACCGGTCCGACCAGCTCGAGGAGGAGTACGCCGAGCGCAAGGGGCGGCCCGCCACCTCGCTGGAGGAGGTGCCCTGCCCGAACTGCGGCACCCGCGGAGCGTGGACCGAGCCGAAGATGTTCAACGGTCTGCTGCAGACCCACCTCGGCGCCGTCCAGGACGACGCTGAATCGAGCAGCTCGCTGCACTACCTGCGCCCGGAGACCGCGCAGGGCATCTTCGTGAACTACAAGAACGTCGAGGCCTCGGCCCGCAAGAGGCCGCCGTTCGGCATCGGCCAGGTCGGCAAGAGCTTCCGCAACGAGATCACCCCCGGCAACTTCATCTTCCGAACCCGCGAGTTCGAGCAGATGGAGATGGAGTTCTTCGTGCCGCCGGGCAGCGACGAGACCTGGCACGAGTACTGGCTCGACTACCGCACCGACTGGTATGTCGACCTGGGCATCTCACCGGACAACCTGCGTCTGTACGAGCACCCCAAGGAGAAGCTGAGCCACTACGCCAAGCGCACTGTCGACATCGAGTACCGGTTCGGTTTCCCCGGCAGCGAGTGGGGTGAGCTGGAGGGCATCGCCAACCGCACCGACTTCGACCTGAGGACACACAGCGAGCACTCCGGGGTGGACCTGTCCTACTTCGACCAGGCGACCGGGGAGCGTTGGCTGCCCTACGTCATCGAGCCGGCCGCCGGCCTGACCCGCTCGATGATGGCCTTCCTGATCGAGGCCTACGACGAGGACGAGGCGCCGAACACCAAGGGCGGGGTGGACAAGCGGATCGTGCTGCGGCTGGACCACCGCCTCGCCCCGGTCAAGGCGGCGGTGCTGCCGCTGTCGCGCAACGCAGACCTCTCGCCGAAGGCCCGCGACCTGGCCGCCGAGCTGCGCCAGCACTGGCACGTCGACTTCGACGACGCCCAGGCGATCGGACGGCGCTACCGCCGCCAGGACGAGATCGGGACCCCGTACTGCATCACGGTCGACTTCGACACCCTCACTGACCAGGCAGTCACCATCCGCGAGCGGGACTCGATGGTCCAGGAGCGGATCGCGCTGGACCAGGCCGCCAGCTGGCTGGGGGCGCGGCTGCTCGGCTGTTGATCCAGCCGCCGGGTCCGCGGCTGGTGGCAAGCCGAGCGCTCAGAGCTTGTAGCCGATGGCGCGCAGCAGGGCGTGCCGCGCCGTCGCCTCGTCCTCGCTCTCCACGCCCAGCGGCGGCTCGCCGTCCAGGACGGCGGCGATGCCGCGGCTGCGCGGGGTCACCGCCACCAGGACGTCGAGGGGGTTGGCGGTGGCACAGAAGACGTGGCACACCTCGGGGACGGCCTTGACCTGGTTGAGGATGCTGATTGGGAAGCCGTCCCGCAAGAAGATCACGAACATGTGACCGGCCCCGATCGCCACGGCGGTGTCCGTAGCCAGCTCGACCAGGTCCGGGTCGTTGCCGGAGCGGCGCACCAGCCGCGGACCGGACGCCTCGCAGAAGGCGATCCCGAACCTCAAGGTGGGGCCGACTCCCACCAGGACCTCGTGCAGGTCCTCCACCGTCTTGATGAAGTGCGACTGTCCGATGACGACGTTGACGTCGTCCGGCTTGTCGACGGGAACGATCTCCCAGGTCAGCTCGGATGCCATCTCGGCTCTCCTTACGGTGTCGGCTGCGCTACGGCAGAATCGGTCGGGTCACCATCCAACACCCACCCGGGCCGACACCCTGGAGACCGCGATGACCGGCGCTGCCGCCGACCCGTCCGAGCGCAAGACCCGTCCGAGCGCCGCACCGGTCGAGGCGTTCCTGGACGGCGTGGCCGACGAGAGACGACGCAGTGACGCCCGGGCGGCGGTGGAGCTGATGAGAGGGGTCACCGGCGCCGAACCGGTGCTGTGGGGACCCTCGATCATCGGGTTCGGTCGTCAGCCGTACACCACCGCCGACGGCAAGCACCACGAGTGGTTCGCCGTCGGTCTGTCCCCGCGCAAGGCGGCGCTGACCTTGTACGGGCTCACCTACTACGACAGCAATACCGATCTTCTCGATCGGCTCGGCCCGCACACCACCGGCAAGGGATGCCTGTACGTCAAGCGGCTGGACCAGGTCGACCCCGAGGTGCTTACCGAGCTGGTCCGGCGCGCCTGGGCAGCCAACCACACCGATGCCGCCGCTGCGGACGAGCCCACCGCGGGCGAGTCGTAGCAGCCATCCGGGTCAGCCTCCGACCGGCAGCTCCGTCTCGGTCAGCCAGGCGTCGAACAGGCCGGTGAGCGGGGTGTCGGTGAACCGCTGTGCATGCGCACGGAACTGGGCCGTGGTCACCGAGCCGTACGCGTGCTCGGCGGTCCAGGCCCGCAGCATCGTGAAGAACGCCGCATCACCGAGCGCCGCCCGCAGCGCGTGCAGAGTCAGCGCGCCCCGCTTGTAGACCCGGTCGTCGAACATCAGCTTCGGCCCCGGGTCGGCCAGGACGAGATCCTGCGCCAGCTTGGCCAACCGGGACCGGTGCTGGCGGGCGTGCTCGGCGGCCGGCCTCCCGCCGCCGCGTTCGGACCACAGCCACTCGGCGTAGCAGGCGAACCCCTCGTGCAGCCAGATGTCGCGCCAGTGCGCAGCGGTGACCGAGTTGCCGAACCACTGGTGGGCCAGCTCGTGAGCCACCAGCCGCTCGTTCTCCCAGCCCGCGGCGACGTGGTTGGCGCCGAAGCTGGACAGGCTCTGCGCCTCCAGCGGGATCTCCAGCTCGTCCTGGGTGATCACTGCCCGGTACACCGCGAACGGGTAGGGACCGAACAGCTCGCTGAAGGTGGTGACCATCTCGCCCTGGCGGGCGAACGCCGTCCCCCGGCCCACCTTCGTCGTGGCCGGGTGCACGATCTCGACCGTTGGCCCGGTGCCGTGCCGCGCGATCGGCGTTGTCGCGTAGCGGCCGATCTGCACGCAGGCGAGGTAGGTGGCCATCGGCTCGGCCTGCTCGTAGGTGCAGCGGGTGCGACCGGCCCGGGTCCGCCGCTCGGTCAACGTGCCGTTGCCCACCACCTGGTAGCCGGCCGGCACCGCCACGCCCACCCGGTAGGTGGCCTTGTCGTCGACCCGGTCGTTGCAGGGGAACCACGACGAGGCCCCGTGCGGCTGGGAGCCGACGAGCACCCCGTCGGTGAGCTCCTCCCACCCGGCACGGCCGTCGATGCCCGGTGCCGGTCGGGGCTTGCCCGCATAGCGGATCCGCACCGTGAGGTCCTCGTCGGCGGGACACTCCTCGCGCAGCCGGACCACGAGCTTGGCGGCACGGTGGCGGTACCGGGCTGGGGGCCTGCCGTCGACGCTCACCCTGGCCACGTGCAGCCCGAACAGGTCCAGGGCCAGCTCGCGCAGCGGCTCCAGCGCCCTCACGCTCAGGGTTGCGGCGCCGGCCAGGTGGTTGGTGGCCACCTTGTAGTCGAGATCGAGGTCGTAGCGGCGCACGGCGTAGCGCCGGTCCCCATGGCCGGGGACGTACTCGCGCATCGGCACCTGGTCACCTCCATCTGCCGCGCCGCCGAACGGTCCGCAGCGATGGTGGCACACGGTGGGCTGCAGGACCTGTTCGGCCGCGGTGTCGCCGTCACTGCGCAGGACGAGTCGATACCTGCCGCGCCGGTAGGGTCGTCACCGGCTGAGATCGCCCGATCCGCCTCACCTGCTGACCGCGAGATCCAGGGAGCCGGCAGTGTCCTCGATCCTGTTGCGCGAGGTCCGGCTGGTGCCGGTCGGGCCGATCAGAGCGTCATCGGCGCCGCTGGACGTGCGCATCGTCGATGCCATCGTCAGCGACATCGCTGCTGGCCTGGAACCCGCTGCCGACGAGGTGGTGCTGGACACCGGCGGCCGGTGGCTGATCCCCGGGCTGTGGGACGCGCACGTACACCTGACCCAGTGGGCGCTGATGACCCAGCGGCTCGACCTGGCCTCAGCCACGAGCGCGGAGCACGCCAGCGGCATCGTCGCGCAGGCCGTGGCGGACCTACCCGCGGGCTGGACCGGCGTCGTCCAGGGTTGGGGGCACCGCAGCGCCACCTGGCCACGGCGCCCGACGGTGGCCGAGCTGGATGCCGTCTCCGGCCAGCACCCGGTGGTCCTGATCTCCGGGGACTGCCACCACGCCTGGGCCAACAGCCGCGCGCTGGAGCTGCTCGGCCTCCACCCGCGTCAGGGTGTCGTCGAGGAGCGGGAATGGTTCGAGGCCCTCCCGCGGCTGGGCGACCTGCCCGGTGTCGCCGATCTGGAACGCGTCGGGCTGGCCGATGCGGTGCGCCGGGCGAACGCCGCCGGCGTGGTCGGGATCACCGACATGGAGTTCAGCCCGGGCCACCTCCGCTGGCCGAGCCGGGTCGTCGAGGGGATCACCGGGCTGCGGGTGCGCACCGCGGTGTACCCCGAACGGCTCGCCGAGGTGACGGCGGCGGGGCTGCGGACCGGGCAGGTGCTCGACGGGTTGGGCCTGGTCACGATGGGCCCGTTGAAGATCATTTCGGATGGGTCGCTGAACACCCGTACCGCCTGGTGCCACGAGCCGTACGCCGACGCCGCCGATCTGAGGCACCCGCGCGGCGTTCGGAACCACCCGCCCGCTGAGCTTGCCGACCTGCTCGGCCGGGCCTGGCAGGCAGGGCTCGGCGCCGCGGTCCACGCCATCGGGGACGCCGCGGTCAGCGACGTCCTCGACGTGCTCGCCGACGTGCCGGGTGGGGGAGCGGGGCGGGCGGTGGGCCCGGGGATCAGCATCGAGCACGCCCAGCTGGTCGATCCGGCCGATCTGCCGCGGATGGCCGCCCTCGGCGTGACGGCGAGCGTGCAGCCGGCTCACCTGCTCGATGACCGGGCGGTGACGATGCAGTGCTGGCCGGACCGGGCGGACCGGTGCTTCGCGCTGCGCTCGTTCACCGAGGCCGGGGTGCCGCTGGCCCTCGGCTCCGACGCGCCGGTCGCCGCGTTGGACCCCTGGCTGGCGATGGCCGCCGCCGTGTGGCGCGGCGCGGACGGCGAGCCGGCCTGGAATCCCGACGAGTCACTCACGGCGCCCCAGGCCCTGGCCGCCAGCGTCGACGGGCGGGGCACGGTGGCCGTCGGGTCGCCGGCGGACCTGGCCCTGCTGGACGACGATCCGCTGCGCGAGCAGGACCCGGCGCAGAGCGCCACCGTGCTGCGCTCGATGACCGTCGCGGCCACGGTGACCGCCGGTCGGATCAGCCACCTGGCCCTGTGACCCCCGCGGGGACGCAGCCGGTCAGCGCCGCGCCCCCCACGGCCCGATCGGGTTGCCCATCCACCGTGTCCGGTCCGGCACCGACTCCCCGCGCATCACCAGCGAGACGGGCCCGACCGTGGCGTGCCGACCGATGGCGGCGGCGGGCAGCACGACCGAGTTCGGGCCCAGTGTGGCTCCGGCCTGCAGGGTGACCGTGTCCATGCTGAGCACCCGGTCGTGGAACAGGTGGGTCTGCACCACGCAGCCGCGGTTGATGGTGGCGCCCTGGCGCAGGTCGATCAGGTCCGGCTCGGGCAACCAGTAGGTCTCGCACCAGACCCCCCGGGCGATCCGGGCGCCGAGGCTGCGCAGCCAGAGGTTGAGCACCGGCGTGCCGCTGGCCGCCCGGGCGAACCAGGGCGCCGCCACCACCTCGACGAAGGTGTCGGCGAGCTCGTTGCGCCAGACGAAGCTCGACCACAGGGGGTGGTCGCTGCGCCGGATCCGGCCCACCAGCAGCCATTTCGCCCCAGCCGCCAGCGCCGCGGCCGCCGCTCCGGCGGCCATCATCATCAGCCCGCTGACCGCCGCCGCCACCAGCCAACCCGCCCGGTCGGCGACGATGAGCAGGGCGGCGACCACCGCGACGGCCAACCCCTGGGCCAGGGCCACCGGGACCAGCCGGCAGGCCTCCACCATCGCCCGGGCCACCCGCAGCCGGCGGGCTGGGTGCAGGGTGCGGGTGGCGTCGGCCCGCACCGTTGGTCGGCGCAGCTGGGCCGGGGGAGAGCCGATCCAGGAGCTGCCGGCCTTCGCCGTTCCGCGCTGCGGTGCGGCGGAGAGCACGGCGACCAGAGCCTTCTTGGGTACCTTGCGTCCGGGGGCGGCCATCCCGGAGTTGCCGACGAAGGCGTGCTTGCCGACGGTGACGCGCTCCACCCGCAGCCAGCCGCCGCCCAGCTCGTAGCCGCCGATCAGGGTGTCGTCGGCCAGGAACGCCCCGTCGCCGACCGAGGTGAGCGTGGGGATCATCAGTGCGGTGGAGGACTCGACGTCCCGGCCGACGCGGGCGCCGAGTGCCCGCAGCCAGGTCGGGGTGAGCGAGCTGGAGTACAGCGGGAACAGCCAGGTGCGGGCCTCGTCGAGGAGCCGCACGATCGACCAGGCCTGCCAGGCGATGCGGCCCTGCACCGGGTGGTGGCCGGGACGCAGCCCGGCCGAGGCGAGGCGCACCAGCAACCACACCGCGACGGCCAGGACGAGCAGCGCCGTCGTGGTGGCCGGCAGCAGCCAGACCAGTGCCACACCCAGCGCGTCCGTCACGGACGTGGTCTGTCGCAGCGCCGGCCAGGCCGGAGCCACCCCGGCGAGGACCGCCAGGGCCGGCAGCGCGCTGATCGCCGCCGCCGCGGTGATGTAGGCGGCCAGCCAGAGCCGTCTGTTGGGTGGGGCGCTCTGCCAGGGCCCGCGGGCTGCCGCGACGTACCGGGCTGGGGCGCCGGACCAGAACTCGCCGCTGGGCACCGGCGCGAACGGGGCCGAGCCCGCGGCCAGCTCGGCGTCGGCGCCGATCATCGTGCCCGGCGGCAGGGTGCTGCGGGCGCCGACCCGGGCCCGCCTGCCGATCCGGATCGGCCCGATCTCGACCCGCCCGGCGTCGATCCACCAGCCCGCCAGGTCCACCTCCGGCTCGATCGAGCACCCGTCGCCCAGGTGCAGCATGCCGGTGACCGGCGGGATCGCGTGCAGGTCGACGTCCCGGCCGACCGTCGCGCCGAGCAGGCGTGCATACCAGCGCATCAGTGCCGCGCCGGACAGGTTTGCCGCGCCCAGCTCGTCGGCGAACCGCTCGGCCAGCCAGATCCGCAGATGGGCCTTGCCGCCGCGAGGGTAGGAGCCGGGGCCGAGGCCGGCCAGGATCAGCCGACAGCCGGCGGCTGCAAGCAGCATCCGTCCGGGCGGGCTGACCAGGGCGACCAGGCCGAGCAGCACCGGCCACCACGGCGCGGTCGGTACCCACCCCACGCCGGCCAGGTGCGCGAGGTTCGCGCCGAGCGCCGTCCAGGTCAGCCAGCGAAGTCCCGCGACGGTGCGCAGCGGCCAGGTCGCCACGAGCTGACCGGCCTGGGTCTTGACCGGGACCGGGGCCACCTCCCGGTTCAGCGCGGAGGCCGGAGTGGCCATCGCGTCGAGATGTGCCGCGAGGGCGGCCAGGGTCGGGTGGTCGTAGATGTCGGCGACGCTCGCCTCGGGGTGGGTGGTGCGCAGCAGCGAGACCATCTGGGCCGCGGTGAGGCTGCGCCCACCGAGGTCGAAGAAGTCGTCCTCGACGCTGCTCACCTCGGCGCCGAGGACGTCCAGCCAGAGCCGGCTGACCAGGTCCTGGCTGCCGGTCAGCTGCAGCCGCGGGCCCTCGTCACCGCCGACCTCGGCAAGTGGCCAGGGCAGGGCCTCCCGGTCGATCTTGCCGGAGGTGCGGGTCGGCAGGTCCGCGACCACGGCCAGGCGGGGCACCAGGGAGGCGGGCAGCATGGTGCGCAGCCGATCCAGCGCCGGGGCCGTCTCGAAGCCGGCGTCCGTCCTGACGTAGCCGACCAGGAGCGCGTGGCCGGTCGCGGTCCGGCGCACTGCCGCAGCGGCACCGTTCACCCCCGGCAGGGCCAGCAGCGCCGAGTCGATCTCGCCGAGCTCGATCCGGCGTCCGCCGATCTTGACCTGGTCGTCGGCGCGCCCGGCGAAGAGCAGACCAGCCTCGCTGTAGCGGACCAGGTCGCCGCTGCGATAGGCCCGCTGCCAGCCCAAAGTCGGCATCGGGGCGTACTTCTCGGCGTCCTTGGCCGCGTCCAGGTAGCGGGCCAGGCCGACGCCGCCGATCACCAGCTCGCCCAGCTCTCCCTCGGCGACGTGCCGGCCGTCGCCGTCCACCACCGCCAGGTCCCAGCCGTCCAGCGGCAGGCCGATCCGAACCGGGCCGGTCCCGGTGAGCCGGGCTGCACAGGCCACCACGGTCGCCTCGGTGGGCCCGTAGGTGTTCCAGACCTCGCGGGTGGGCGTGGCCAGCCGGGCGGCGAGATCGGGCGGGCACGCCTCGCCGCCGAGGATGAGCAGCCGGACGGCGGCCAGCGCCTCCGGAGGCCACAACGAGACCAGGGTGGGTACGGTCGAGACGACGCTCACGTCGTTGGCGACCAGCCACGGGCCGAGGTCCATGCCGCTGCGGACCAACGCTCGGGGCGCCGGCACCAGGCAGGCGCCGTGGCGCCAGGCCAGCCACATCTCCTCGCAGGAGGCGTCGAAGGCCACTGACAGTCCGGCCATCACCCGGTCGCCCGCCTCGATGGGTGCCTCCGGCACGAACAGCCGTGCCTCGGCGTCGACGAACGCCGCCGCGCTGCGGTGGCTGACCGCGACCCCCTTCGGGGCGCCGGTCGATCCGGAGGTGAAGATCACCCACGCGTCGTCGTCCGGGGTCGGGTCGGGGTGCACGGGCGCGGCGTCGAGCCGGTGCGCGGTGATCACCAGGTGCTCACCGACGGTGGCCGCGACCGCCGCCTCAGCCCAGACGGTGCGGGCCCGCTCGTCCGGGTCGTCGTAGTCGACCGGCACATAGGCCGCCCCGGCCAGCAGAGTGCCCATGATCGCCACGTACAGGTCGGTGGTGCCCGAGGGCACCCTGATGCCCACCCGGTCGCCGCGTCCGACGCCGAGGTCCGCCAGCTCCTCGGCAACCTCGGCGGCGGCCTGGGCGAACTCCTCGTAGCTCATCACCGTGGCGCCGTTGTCGAGCGCGGGCTGGTCGGCGTGCTCGGCCACGGTGTCCCGGAGAACGTCGAGGAGGGTTCGCGGCGGGGGACTGCGATCGGCGCGCAGCAGGCTCACGGGCTCAGTATCGCGGAGCGGACAGGCGATCGGGCCCACCGTTGACACCTCGCCCGCACCGGCGCGGCCGGACGTCGCCCGCCGCTCGGCTGGCCGGCCTTGAGAGGATGGGCCCGTGACGAACCCCGGCGGCCTGAGCATCGGCCCGCACCCGCTGGCCACGCCGGTGGTGCTGGCGCCGATGGCCGGGATCACCAACCAGGCGTTCCGCAGGCTGTGCCGCGAGCAGATGCGCAGGGGTGTCGACGGGGTGGGTGTCGACGGGGTGGGTGTCGACGGGGTGGGCGGCGACGGGGTGGGCGGCGACGGAGTCTTCGTCAGCGAGATGGTGACCAGCCGGGCCCTGCTGGAGCGCAACGCCGAGTCGCTGCGCCTGGTCGCTCACGACGCCGACGAGCACCCGCGCAGCGTCCAGCTGTACGGGGTCGATCCGGGAACGGTGGCCGCCGCGGTCCGGATGCTGGTCACCGAGGACCGCGCCGACCACGTCGACCTGAACTTCGGCTGCCCGGTGCCGAAGGTGACCCGCAAGGGCGGCGGCTCTGCGCTGCCCTGGAAGCGGGACCTGTTCGCCGCCATCGTCGGCCAGGCCGTCCGGTCGGCGGCGCCGGCCGGCGTCCCGGTCACGGTGAAGATGCGCAAGGGCATCGACGAGGACCACCTGACGTACCTCGACGCCGGCCGGATCGCCGCGGCCGAAGGGGCAGCCGCCGTGGCCCTGCACGCCCGCACCGCCGCCGACTACTACTCCGGGCAGGCCGACTGGACGGCGATCGCCCGGCTCAAGGAGGCGGTGACCGAGATCCCGGTACTCGGCAACGGCGACATCTGGTCCGCCGACGACGCCGTTCGGATGGTCGAGCAGACCGGCTGCGACGGGGTCGTGGTCGGCCGGGGATGCCTGGGCCGGCCCTGGCTGTTCGCCGACCTCGCCGCGGCGTTCGCCGGGCGCGCGCAGCGGCGTCGGCCCACGCTGGGGGAGGTGCTGGAGACCGTGCGCCGGCACGTCGAGCTGTTGGTGGCGCACTACGCCGTGGCCGGCGGCGAGGTCGCGGCGCGTGCGGCGGAGCTGCACGCCTGCCGAGACATCCGCAAGCACATCGCCTGGTACCTCAAGGGCTACGTGGTGGGGCACGAGGTGAGGGCCCGGCTCGCCCTGGTCGAGTCGCGAGCCCAGCTCGAGGAGATCGTGGCCGACCTGGACGGCGCCCAGCCGCACCCGGGCGAGCCCGCCGACGGGCCGCGCGGACGGGCCGGCTCCGCCCGCCGGGTCGTGCTTCCCGACGGCTGGCTGGACTCCCGCGGCCTGGGCGCCATGGACACCGTGGACATCCGCGCTGCCGAGCTGTCCGTCTCCGGCGGCTGAGGCGGGCGCGATGAGCGGGTACGGACCGCACGACGTCCAGCGCTGGGTGGCCGAGGAGCCGAAGAACCCCGACCGCGGCCCGTTCGCTCGGGACCGGGCCCGCGTCGTCCACTCCTCGGCGCTGCGCCGCCTGGCCGCCAAGACACAGGTGGTCGGACCGGGGACCGACGACTTCGTCCGCAACCGGCTCACTCACTCCCTCGAGGTGGCCCAGGTCGGCCGCGAGCTCGGCCAGGCCCTCGGCTGCGACCCGGACGTCGTCGACACCGCCTGCCTGGCCCACGACCTCGGCCACCCACCGTTCGGGCACAACGGGGAGGCGCTGCTGAATGAGATCGTTTCGGCCATCGGTGGTTTCGAGGGCAACGCGCAGACGCTGCGGGTGCTCACCCGGCTCGAGCCGAAGGTCATCGACCCGCTGACACGGCAGGGCGCCGGCCTCAACCTGACCCGGGCCAGCCTGGACGCCTGCACCAAGTACCCGTGGTCGCGCGGGGCCGCCCCGGCCGGTTGGTCCCCGGCCAAGTTCGGGGTCTACGCCGATGACCTGGCCGTGTTCGCCTGGCTGCGGGCCGGTCTCGACCCAGGCCTGCCCGCCCGGCGTTGCCTGGAGGCCCAGGTGATGGACGTCTCCGACGACATCGCCTACAGCGTGCACGACGTCGAGGACGCGGTGGTCGGTGGCCACCTGGACCCGGCAGCGTTGACCGACCCCGACGCGATCGCGCAGGTCGAGAAGCAGACCCGGGACTGGTACCTGCCCGACGCGGCTCGTGGTGAGGTCGCCGACGCGTTGGCCCGGCTGCAGGCGTTGCCGGTCTGGGTGGGCCGCGTCGACGGCAGCCGGCGCGCGCTGGCCGCACTCAAGGACCTCACCAGCCAGCTGATCGGCCGGTTCACCCGGGCCGCCGAGGCGGCCACCCGCGACCGGCATGGACCCGGTCCGCTCACCCGGTACGGGGCCGACCTCGTCGTGCCGCGTGAGATGGCCGTGGAGATCGCCGCGCTGAAGGGGGTGGCCGCGGTGTACGTGATGACCGCCGCCGAGCGCCAGCCGCTGTACGCCCACCAGCGCGACGTCCTGGCCGAGCTTTATCACACCGTCCTGGACGGGGCGCCCGACCTCCTGGAGCCGGCGTTCGCCGCCGACTGGCGCCGCGCCGCGGCCGGCCCGGACACCGACGCCGCCTGCCGCCGGGTGGTGGTCGACCAGGTCGCCTCGTTGACCGACCCACGCGCTGTCGCCTGGCACGCCGAGCTGACCACGTCCCGGTAGCGGCACCACCTGCCACCCGGGAGGTCGATGCCCGACGCCGGTGGGCCGAGCGAGAGAGCTGTCAGCTGGCCATCTCGGTGAGCTCGTCGAGCTCGGCCAGGAAGTCATCGATCGCGGTCAGGTCTTCCGGCTGCAACCCGTGCCCTGAGCCCGGCGCCAGCAGGAGCACCGGCGGACCGGCGCCGAGCAGCCGGTCCAGCTCGGGTCCGTGGACGGGGATGGCGTCGTCGTCGGTCCAGATCAGCGGACGGCGCTCCACCTCGACGACGTCGAGGGCCGCCCGCAGCTTCAGCTCAGCGGTCTGGTCGACGTCGTGGTGGTCGGTCAGGCCGTGGAAGGCGGGATCGATCTGGGGCAGGCGCAGCAGCCGCTCCACCTGCATGATGTGATCGACCCAGGTGGTGGCCCACCGCAGCTCCACGGCACCGCTGAGCGCGAGCGCACCGATCCGTCGGGTCAGCGGCGGTGCCCAGCGCAGCCGGTAGCTGGCGCCGTCCACGAACGCCTGACCCTGGTCGAAGGCCTCGTCCCAGCCCGGGCGGGCGGCGTTCAGCACCCCGTCGACGTCGAGCAGCCAGACGGGGCGCGCCGGTGAGGCGTTCATCACGGGATGAGTGTGGCCTACCGACCGCCCGTCTGCAGGCCAACCGGGCATCACGTGCCGGTGTGTCGTGCCACCTAGACTCACCAGCTGTGGGGAGGCGTTGGTGAGGATCCGCCGCGAGGACGTCGAGCACGTCCGGGAGACCTCCCGGATCGAGGAGGTCGTCGCCGAGCATCTCACCCTGCGCTCGGCGGGTGTCGGGTCGATGAAGGGGCTGTGCCCGTTCCATGACGAGAAGACGCCCTCCTTCCACGTCCGTCCCCAGGTCGGGCTGTGGCACTGCTTCGGGTGCGGCCAGGGCGGGGACGTCATCTCCTTCGTTCAGCAGATCGACCACCTCGATTTCCGCGAGGCCGTCGAGCGACTTGCCGGCCGGCTCGGTGTCGAGCTGCACTACGAGGACGACGACGGTCGAGCCGCGACCGGACGCCGGGAGTCGATCGGCGGTCGCCAGCGGCTCATCGAGGCCCATCGGGTGGCCGCCGAGTTCTACGCCGAGCAGCTGGCCACCTCCCCGGACGCCCTGGCCGGGCGGACCTTCCTGGCCGAGCGGGGCTTCGACCGCCAGGCAGCCGCGCACTTCGGGGTGGGTTTCGCGCCGCGCTCGGGGGAGGCCCTGCTCCGTCACCTGCGGGGGCGCGGCTTCACCGAGGACGAACTGGTCGGCTCGGGCCTGGCCGGGCGTGGCCAGCGCGGGCTCTACGACCGGTTCCGGTCTCGGCTGCTCTGGCCGATCCGCGACCTGACCGGGGACGTGGTCGGGTTCGGCGCTCGGCGGCTGTTCGACGACGACCGGATCGAGGCCAAGTACCTGAACACCCCGGAGACCGCGATCTACAAGAAGTCGCAGGTGCTCTACGGCGTCGACCTGGCCCGCAAGGCGATCGCACAGCAGCGTCAGGTGGTCGTCGTCGAGGGCTACACCGACGTGATGGCCTGCCACCTGTCCGGGGTGGCGGTCGCCGTGGCCACCTGCGGCACCGCGTTCGGCGAGGAGCACATCCGGATCGTCCGGCGGCTGCTGGGCGATGACCGCAGCGTGGCGGCGGGTGGGCGGCTCGGCGGTCAGGTCGTGTTCACCTTCGACGGCGACCAGGCCGGCCGGGCCGCGGCGCTCAAGGCGTTCGAGGAGGACCAGCGATTCGTCGCGCACACCTACATCGCGGTGGCCGACGGCGGCATGGACCCGTGTGAGCTGCGCCAGGCCCGTGGCGACGAGGCGGTACGTGACCTGGTCGCCGGCCGCCAGCCGCTGTTCCAGTTCGCGATCCGCTCGGTGATCGAGCAGTTCGACCTGGACAGCGCCGAGGGGCAGGTCGAGGCGCTGCGGGCGGCGGCACCGCTGGTGGCCAGGATCCGGGACGTCGAGCTGCGCCCGGTCTACGCCCGCCGGCTGGCCGGCTGGCTGGGGATGGGGGTCGAGCCGGTGCTCGCCGCGGTGCGCCGGGCGGGTCGGGGGGCCGGCACGTCGGGGGGTAGGCACGGGGCGAACGCGGCACCCGCGACGGTGCGGCGTGGCCCCGCGGCCCAGCGTCCGGACCCGCGCGACCCAGTGGCGATGGTCGAGCGCGGAGCCCTGCAGTGCATGCTCCAGGTGCCGGCCCAGGTCCCCTTCGACGAGGCCCGAATGCTCGGAGAGGGGGCGTTCGAGGTCCCGTCCTACCGCTCGGTTCACCACGCCATCCTGGCCGCCGGGGGGATCGCGGCGGCGCGCGATGTCTCGGGCCAGGAGTGGCTGGAGCGGGTGCTCGACCAGGCGCCGGAGGTAG
Source organism: uncultured Actinomycetota bacterium (assembly GCA_963724535.1). Taxonomy (GTDB): domain Bacteria; phylum Actinomycetota; class Actinomycetes; order Actinomycetales; family Kineosporiaceae; genus JADJPO01. The sequence goes on along the minus strand of CAVRVD010000013.1, from coordinate 339,477 downwards.
TGCGTCCACTGGTCACCGAGATCGCGGTGGAACCCTTTCCCGCGGTGTCCGACGACATGGTGATGCGCCTGGCCGAGGAACGCTTGCTGAAGCTCGCCGACCTGGAGCTGGCTCGGACGGTTGGCATGTTGCACAGTCGGTTGCAGCGCATGGAACCCACTGACGTAGGCCAGGTCGAGCTGCTCCGAGAGCTGCAGGCCGCCGAGAGACGTCGCGAACAGGTCCGACGGCGGATCAGTGGAGGCTGAGCGGATGCCGCGGCAGCAACCCGAGTCGTCGAGGTCGGTCGACATCGAGCTGAGCCGTCGGCTGGCCCGGCTCATGGACGACCTGGTCACCACTCCCGGCGGCCGGTTCGGGATCGGTCTGGACGGCGTCATCGGCCTGGTCCCCGGCATCGGCGACCTGGTCGGCTCGACCCTGTCCGGGGCGATCATGTCCGACGCGATCCGCTGCCGGGTGCCGGTTTCGACACTGGCCCGGATGGGCTGGAACCTCGTCCTGGATGCCGTGCTCGGCCTGGTGCCGGGCGTCGGTGACCTTCTGGACGTCGCACACCGGGCGAACCGGAAGAACCTGCGGCTGCTGGAGAAGGTGGTGGCGGCCAACCCCAACCCCGACCCGCCCACCCCGGGCTACCTGCTGGCCGCGGTCTCCCTCGCCGTCCTGCCGCTGGCCCTGGGACTGGTGCTGGCCGCCGTCACGCTGTGGTTCCTGTGGACCGCGGTGACCTCGCGCCTGGGCCGCTGAGCGACCACATCCACGCACAGTGATCTGCACGGACGTGCGTGGAGATCAGCGTGGAGGGATCTGGCTGCAATAGCGACCAACGGCCTACACAGTGATCTGCACGGACGTGCGTGGAGATCAGCGTGCAGGGATCTGGCTGCAATAGCGACCAACGGCCTACACAGTGATCTGCACGGACGCGCGTGGAGATCAGCGTGCAGGGATGTGGTCGTGGCGGCGACCCAGCCCGTGGCGTCGCCCTCAGCCCAGACGGAGGAACTCCAGGTACCGCTCGTAGTGGTCCAGGCAGTCGTGGATGATCTGGTGGGTGGTGTACCCCATGACGTCGTAGTCCTGGCCGCCGCCGCTCGTGTGCACCTCGAGCCGGGCGTAGGTGTCCCGGGCCCCGATCATCCGCCCGCCGTAGGTGGGCACGGGTGAGCGCGCGACCTGGACCCGGTAGACGAAGGGGTGCTCGCCGTGCGTCGTGCGCAGCTCCACCCAGGCCAGGCCACCGTCCTCGTCCTCGTCACCGGAGCCGCGACCGGTCTGGGCGGCAACCCCCCCGCCGGTGAACTCCTCGGCGGCCTCGGCGAGCGCCGGCGTCACCACATCGTTGAGATGGGCGGTTGCCCGCTCGACGTCCGCGAAGTGCACCGTGCGGGCCAGCCGGGCCCGCCAGGTCGAGGCGAGGTTCTCGTCCCGGGTACCGTCCCGAGCGGAGAGCATGCCGGGCAGGGCGTGCAGGCCCGAGTCGACCCGGCGCCCCTCCACTCGCAACGCGCGCCACAGGCCCAGCATCACCAGACCCACCACGAAGGCGAACGGCAGACCGAAGATCACCGTCGCGTACTGCAGCGCGAAGATGCCACCGACGGCGAGCACGGCGATGGTGAGCAGCCCGGTCACTGCGGCCCAGACGATCCGGAGCCAGGGCGCGGCGTCGTCCTGCACCGAGCGCAGCTGTGAGGACAGGTTGCCCATCACCAGAGCGCCGGAGTCGGCGGAGGTGACGTAGAACAGCAGCCCGACGAACACCGCCAGCGCGATGACGACGCCAGAGAGCGGGTAGTCCTGCAGCAACGTGTAGAAACCCGTTGCCGGTGAGGCGACGGTCGCCTCGGCGAAGCCAGTATCTCCCGCGCGGATCCGGTCGAGTGCGGCGTTGCCGAAGATGGAGATCCACATCAGGACGTAGCTGAACGGGATGATCATCGTGCCGGCGACGAACTGGCGGATCGTCCGGCCGCGGGAGATGCGGGCCAGGAACTGACCGACGAACGAGGCCCAGGCGATCCACCAGGCCCAGAAGAACAGCGTCCACAGCGACATCCACTCGCTCGCCCCCTCGTAGGCGAACGTCTCCAGGGACAGCTGAGGGAAGTTCTGGGCGTACTCGCCGACGTTCATCACCACCGCGTTGAGGATGAAGCCGGTGTCTCCGGTCAGCAGCACCCAGGCCGCCAGTCCCAGCGCCAGGATCACGTTGAGCTGGGAGAGGAACCGGATTCCCTTGTCGATGCCGGTTGTGGCCGAGACCGCCGCCGTCGCCACGGCCACGACGATCAGGGCGATCTGGGCACCCAGCCCGATCGGGACGTCGAAGAGGACGTTCAGTCCCTCGTTGAGGAACACCACGCCGATGCCCAGGCTGGTGGCCACGCCGAAGATGGTGCCCAGCACGGCCGCCGTGTCCACCGCGTGCCCGAGGGACCCGTCGATCCGCCGTCCGAAGATCGGGTAGAGCGCCGACCGGACGGCCAGCGGCAGGTTCATCCGGTAGGTGAAGTACCCCAGGGCCATGCCCATCAGGGCGTAGAGCCCCCACCCGGAGATCCCATAGTGGAACAGGGCCCACACGGTCGCCTGGCGGGCGGCATCGACGCTCTCCGCCTGGGCTGCGGGCGGGTCCATGAACTGCATGACCGGCTCGGCCACCGCGTAGAACATCACGTCGGTGCCGATGCCGGCGGCGAACAGCATCGAGGCCCAGGCGAAGGTGGAGAACTGGGGTTTGGAGTGGTCCGGACCGAGCTTGACGCTGCCGTACCGGGACAGCGCCAGGTACAGCACGAAGACCAGGACGGCGGTGGTCAGCAGGACGTAGAACCAGCCGAACCACTCGACCACCCAGCCGACCGCGGTACCGATCACCGACTCCGCCTGTGCCGGCGCCAGGATCGCCCAGATCGCCATCACCAGGACGCCGATCACCGACGATGCGAAGACCGGCATCCGCACCGGTGGGCCGGCGGTGAGCCGGTTGCCGGTGCCGTCCGGGCCGGTGGTCCGTTCCCTGACTTCGCTGCTCATCTCGACCTCCCGGGAGCGCCACCATGGCGACGGCGCGGTTGGCGGAATGATGGCGCGGTTCTGTCCCGGTGGGAAGATGGCGGGGCTGGGCCGATGGGAAGATACCGGCTCACCGACCACTATCCTGGGCGGATGCCTCTGCTGCCCCGGCGCCGCCCGCGGCTGCCCGCCGAGGCGGCGACGGCCCTGCAGATCGGTGACGAGCAGGTGCTGGCGTGGTCACCCCTGGCGGTCGCCGGCTACGTCGCGGTCACTCGGGCCGGGCTGCGGGCCCTGACCGCCTTCAGCGGACTGGTCCGCCGTCCGTGGGTGGAGATCGACCACATGACCTGGGACGCCGAGTCGCGCACTCTCGCGGTGTGGTGGGTCGGCCTGCATCAGCCGACGGGACTGGAGCTGCCCGAGGGCTCGTTCGTGCCGGAGGCGGCCCATGAGCGGTGGCGCTCGTCGGTGCTGACCACCCGCGAGCTCACCCTGCCGGACGGACGGCGGGCGTGGGTGGCGTTGCGTCGCGACGGCGACGGCCGCATCCTCACGCAGGTGAACCTCTCGCCCGGGGCAGGTGCGGACGATCCGCTCCTCGCCGCGGCCGTTCAGCGGATGGTGGCCACGCTTCGGGAGGAAGCGGGCGTGGACGGTATCGGTCCGGACCTGCCCGGCCGGATCGAGTGGTGAGTCGGGCTCGCGTCGGCACTCGCGCGGTTCCCGGCAGGCATCCGTCCACGGCCCTCAACCGGTGCCGGGTCGGCTGCCGATGCTTGGTAGAGTTCTGACTCGCCGATCCCGCGTAGCTCAATCGGCAGAGCGTCCGGCTGTTAACCGGCAGGTTACTGGTTCGAGTCCAGTCGCGGGAGCCCAGCGGGTATCGCTGTTCCCTCCGGGGCGTGGTGAAACCCCAGGCGCCGTATCCCAGTTGTCACATCCAGACGGCACTGTCGGCCCCAACGGGCACTGTCAGCCCGCGAGGGGCACTGAACCACTGCCGCAGCGGGGGCACAGTGGGCCGAACCGTCGGGCAGTGTGGCTCCCATGCGGTCAGTGGCTCCTATGCGTTCAGTGGCTCCCATGACGCACAGTGCCCTGGCCCGTCGGCTCGCCACCACGTCGAAGGAGAGATCCATGATCGAGCGCCGTCCGGCCGGGATGCAGCGGCTGATGCTCAGAGCCCCGGTCCACCTGTACCGGCGCGGTCTGGGTCCCCTGCTCGGACGTCGCTTCGTCTACCTCGCGCACACCGGACGCCTCAGCGGGACGCGCCGCGACGTCGTCCTCGAAGTGGTGCGGTTCGACGAGGCGGTGCCCGAGGTGTTCGTGGTCGCCGGGTGGGGCCGTCGGGCCGACTGGGTGCGCAACCTCGAGGCGGCGCCCGCGATCGAGGTGCGGTTCGGTCGCCGGCGCTGGTCACACCCGACGCACCGGTTCCTCGACGCGGCCGAGATGACCGAGCTGCTGCACGGCTACCGCGGCCGCCACCCACGGGCCTGGGCCGCGCTGGCGCCGCGACTCGGCCTGGACCCGACGACGCCCGACGCCGGGATCGACCAGGCCGTGCGGGAGTTCCCCGCGGTGGCCTTCCGGCCGAGGACGAGCGCCTGAGCCGGGTCAGGTCAGCGGTCCTGCCGGTTCGGGTGGTCCGCCTGGCTCAGGTCCCCGGGCGTGCTCCCGTTGAGAAGTCGGTCGTGGTGACCAGAGCCGACGGGGCTCAGTCCACGTCGACGTAGTGCACGACGTGCGGGGGCGCGGCGAAGTGCGGGCCGATGGCTGCCCGCCACTGGCTGAACACCTCGGCCGACCGGAAGTTCTGCTCGTGAGCCTCGACCGAGTCCCACTCGACGAGCAGCACGAACGTCGACGGCGACTCCACCCCGCGGGTCATCCGCACCCTGCGACACCCCTCGGCGGCGGTGAGCCAGTGACGCGCGCCGCGATAGGCGTCGATGAACGCCTCCTCCTGGCCAGGCACGACGGCGAAGGTGGCGATCTCGAGGGCCATGGCCTCATCCAATCACCTCGATCCGACGACCGTGGCAGGCCCGGTTGACCCCAGGGGGGTGTACGCACCCTCGCTCCGGCCGGACCCACAGCGTGGTCGGCTAGGGTGCTGCGTCATCCGTGGGTCCGCGTCGGCCGCGGTCTCGACGATGAACCTCGCAGCGGAGGCGACGATGGCGTCCCCCAGCCCCGGCAACTCGATCACCCTGCGCGTGCAGGCGCCGATCACCCCCCACGCCACGGGTGACCTCATCTCGGCGGTGGTCGGCGCCGGTGGTGTCGTGACCGCGCTGGACGTCGCGGAGTCGCACTACGACTGGATCGTCGTCGACGTCTCGTGCAACACCCTGGACGCCGAGCACGTCGACATGATCACCGACTCCGTGAACGCCCTGGCCGGGTTCGAGGTGCGCAGCGTCTCCGACCGGACCTTCCTGATGCACCTGGGCGGCAAGCTCGAGGTGACCCCGAAGGTCGAGCTGCGCCACCGCGACGACCTGTCCCGGGCCTACACCCCGGGCGTGGCCCGGGTCTGCAAAGCGATTGCCAAGAACAAGGGCGACGCCCGCAAGCTCACCATCAAACGGAACACCGTTGCGGTGGTCTCCGACGGCTCGGCGGTGCTCGGCCTGGGCAACATCGGCCCGGAGGCCGCGCTGCCGGTGATGGAGGGAAAGGCCGCGCTGTTCAAGCGGTTCGCCGGCGTCGACGCCTGGCCGGTGTGCCTGGACACCCAGGACACCGACGAGATCGTGCGCACCGTGGCGTTGCTGGCGCCCGTCTACGGAGGCGTGAACCTGGAGGACATCGCCGCGCCGCGATGCTTCGAGATCGAGGCGCGGCTGCGGGCCGAGCTGGACATCCCGGTCTTCCACGACGACCAGCACGGCACCGCGATCGTCGTCCTGGCCGGGCTGACCAACGCCCTGCGGGTGGTGGACAAGAAGCTGTCCGACGTGCGGATCGTCGTCTCCGGCGCGGGCGCGGCCGGCCAGGCGATCATCCGGTTGCTGCTGTCCCAGGGAGCGGTCGACGTCATCGCGTTCGACAGCCGCGGCGCGGTGCACGCCGGCCGGACCGGGCTCGACGAGTACAAGACGTGGATCGCCGAGAACACCAACCCGTCCGGCTTCTCCGGGGCGCTCCCCGGTGGCCTGGCCGGGGCGGACGTGTTCATCGGCGTCTCCGCGTCCAACCTGCTCACCGGGGACGACATCGCCACGATGCACGAGCGAGGGATCGTGCTGGCGCTGTCCAACCCCGACCCCGAGGTCGACCCGCTCCAGGCCCAGCAGCACGCCACGGTGGTCGGTACCGGGCGCAGCGACTTCCCCAACCAGATCAACAACGTGCTGGCCTTCCCCGGGTTCTTCCGCGGCCTGCTGGACGCCGGGGCGCACGTGATCACCGACGAGATGCTGGTGGCGGCGGCGACCGCGATCGCCGACGCCGTGCACCCGGACGAGCTGAATCCGAGCTTCATCGTGCCCAGCGTCTTCGACGCCGCGGTGGCCCCGGCGGTGGCGGCCGCGGTCCGGGACGTCGCCCGCGGCCACTGAGCCCGCGCGAGCGGTCGATGGACGACTGGTCACCGGTCTGGGCCGAGGTGGCGGCCCGCTTCGAGCTGGCCGGAACGGCGTCGGCGCTGGTGGGGGAGCGCACCCTCAACGCCCTCCTCGCCGGGGTTGACGGCAGGCCGTCCGCGGTGCTCAAGCTGCACCCACCCGAGGACGCCGAGGTGGTCGCCTTCGAGACCGCGGCGTTGCGCCGCTTGGCGGCCACGCCCGAGCGCGGGGTCGCCACACCGACCGTGCTGACCACCGCCGCGGGGGAGTCGGCGGTCGAGGTGGCCACGCCGGACGGCGTCCGGCTGGCCCGGGCGCTGACCTGGGTGCTCGGTCGCACCTGGCGGCGCACCGACCTCACCGAGCGGTGGCTGGCCGCGCTGGGCGCGGCGGTGGCCGAGGTGGACGGCGCGCTGTCGGGCCTGGACCACCCGCTGGCCGGGCGGGCGTTGCACTGGAACCTGGTGCAGGCGGCCGGGGTCCGCGACCTGCTCGGTGCGGTGCCCGACCTGGCGCGCCGAGAGGTGGCCGGCGGCGTGCTGGACGTCTTCGCCGACCAGGTGGCGTCACAGCTGGACGGGTTGCCGGCCCAGGTGGTCCATAACGACGCCAACCCGGCCAACGTGGTCGTCGAGGAGTCCGGTGGCCCCGGAACACCGGGCCCGCGGATTGGACTGATCGACTTCGGCGACCTGTGCCGCGCCCCTCGGGTGTGCGGGCTGGCCGTGGCCCTGGCCTACGTACTGGCCGACGCGTGCGCCGTGGACCCGGCCGCCGACCCGGTGCGGGCAGGCCTGCCCCTGGTCGCCGGGTACCACGCGGTCTCGCCGTTGTCGGCGCACGAGGTGGCGCTGCTGGTCCCGCTGGCCCGGACCCGGCTGGCGGTCAGCGTGGTGATGGCTGCCTGGCAGCACGCCCAGCACCCGGACAACCCCTACCTGCTGGCCAGCCAGGACGTCGTCTGGCCTGCGCTGGAACGACTCTCGAGCATCAACGACCACCTGGCGCTGTGTCGGACTCGGCACGCGGTCGGTCTGGAGCCGTGCCCGCGCGCGGTGGCCGTCCGCGGCCTCCTGGCCCGGATGGAGGTGGCGCCCGTCTTCGGCCGCCCGATCGAGGAGATCGGCTACCGGGTCCTCGACTGGAGCGGTCCCGACCTGCCGCCGCGCCCACAGGTGCGACCTGACCAGGTGCTCATCGGTCGGTACCTGGAGGACCGCGCCGTCTACACCACCGACGCGTTCGCCACCCCGGGTGGCGAGCGCCGGACCGTGCACCTGGCGCTCGACCTGCTTCTGCCCGCCGGTCAGCCGGTGCATGCCCCTCTGGACGGCGTGGTCGAGCTGTGCGGGGACAACGCCGCTCCGCTGGACTACGGACCGGTCGTGGTGCTGCGCCACGAGGTGGGTGAAGTCGCCTTCTTCACCCTGTACGGGCACCTGTCCCGGGCCGGCCTGGCCGCCCTGTGGCCGGGGCGCGCCGTGGCAGCCGGGGAGGCGTTCGCCAGCATCGGGGACGAGACCGAGAACGGCGGCTGGGCGCCGCACGTCCATCTCCAGGTGCTCACCGACCTGGTCGGGATGGGGCTCGACGTACCGGGGGTCGCCCCGCGCAGCGAGCGGGCGGTCTGGGCCAGCCTGTGCCCGGACCCGAACCTGCTGCTGCGCCTGCCCGAGTCGGTGACCGCATGACGGCGATGAGTCAGGAGCTGGAACGGGCCGTCCTGGCCCATCTGGCCGACCGGGAGCCAGGGTTGGTGGTCGCCGGGCCCGACGACCCGGCCGCGGCGGTGTCGGTGCCGACGGACCGGGCGCAGCTGCGGGATTGGGCCGAGCGGCTCGGTGACCTGGCGGGCCGGATGTGCCTTGCGCTGCAGGGATTCTTCCATCCCGCCGCGGGGCGGGCGGTGCGCCGCGACGTTCGAGCTCTGGGCGAGAGGGAACCGGGCGTGCCGGACCGGGTCCGGGCCGCTCTGGCCGTGCTCGCCTCACTGCCCTGCGGGGTCCAGCACGGTGGCGTCGTCCCGGACCGGTTGGTGATCGGCCCTGATGGCCGGCCGAGAGCCGTCCGGGGGGTCGACCAGACCCATCACACTGCCGCGGTGGCCGACCTGGCCGGCAGTCTCGCCGCCTTGCTCGCTGCCTCCGGACTCGTTGACCTGCACCAGGTCTGGGGGTCGGCGGGTGCCGTTCTGCGCGGCTACCAGCGGCACCGGCCGCTGCAGCCGGGCGAGGTGGACGTGCTCGGCGAGCTGGTCCTGGGCCACCTGCTGCTGGCCGGTGCCGACCGGCCGGCGGCCGCGCTGGCGCAGGTGAGCCCGGCGCTGTTGAGGTCGCGGCTGCGCCGGCTCGCCGGGCTCGGCGCGCCGGGCCTGCCGGGGGCCGGCATCCACCGGGACGGTCACGGCGACCGCCTGCTGGCCCGGCGACGCGCCGTCCAGGGCGGGTCGCTTTCCCCGCTGTTCTACGCCGACCCGGTGCAGATCGTTGCCGGAGAGGGGGTTTGGCTCGTGGACGCCTCGGGGCGCCGATACCTGGACGGGTACAACAACGTGGCCGTCGTGGGACACAGTCACCCGAACGTGGTGCAGGCGATCAGCCGACAGGCGGCGGTACTGCACACCCACAGCCGATACCTGCATGCCAATGTCGTCGAGCTCGCCGAGCGGCTGGTGGCGAGCATGCCCGCTGGGTCCGGGCTGGACACCTGCCTGTTCACCACCTCCGGGACCGAGGCCAACGAGCTGGCCTGGCGGCTGGCGGTGGAGTACACCAGCGCCGTCGCAGGCCGGGCTGCCGGCTTGCCGGACGGGACGGCGGGGGCCGTCGTCGGATCGAAGGCCTACCACGGGTCCTCGCGGTGGCTGGCCGACCTGTCCTCGAGCGAGTGGCCGGTCGGGTACCGGCCGGCGGGGGTGGCCACCTTCGACGGTCCGGTGCAGGACGACGCCGCCCTCACCCGGGCCGAGGCGTCGGCGCGGGTCGGCGTGGCCGTCGAGGACCTGCGGTCCGCCGGCCGGGTGCCGGCCATGGTGATCGCTGACTCGATGTTCACCAGCGAGGGGGTCCGCGTCGTCCCGGCCGGCTTCATGACCGGGCTCGCGGACGGTGCGCGCGCGGCCGGAGCGCTCTACGTCGCCGACGAGGTCCAGGTCGGGTTCGGTCGGACCGGGCCGCAGCTGTGGTGGTTCGCCGCACTCGGGGTGCGGCCCGACGTGGTGACCCTCGGCAAGCCGATGGGCGCCGGCTATCCGATCGCGGCCGTGCTCACCCGCCGCGAGATCGCCGACGCGTTGGCCGCCCGGTACGAGTTCTTCTCCACCTTCGCCGGAAACCCGGTGGGGACGGCGGCCGCTCTGGCCGTCCTCGACCTGCTCGAGGACGAGGCGATCCCCGCGGCCGCCGTCGAGGTGGGCGAGCTGCTGCGCAACCGGGTCCGGGCGCTGGCGCAGCGCCACCCGGCCGTCGGCGACGTCCGGGGGCATGGCCTGATCGCCGGGATCGACCTGCCGTCGCGGCAGGTGGCGAACGGGGTGAAGGAGGCCCTGAAGTCGCGTGGTGTGCTTGTCGGTACGACCGGGCGCCGTGGTGACGTGCTCAAGGTGCGTCCGCCGTTGGTATGGCGCACCGAACACGTCGAGGTGTTCGTCGCGGCCCTCGAGCAGGCGTTGGCGGCTCAGAGCACGTCGTGACCCGGCCGGCGGGGCTCGGCGGGGATGGTTCCGAGCTTGCCGGCCTGGAAGTCCTCGAACGCCTGGATGAGCTCGTCCCGGGTGTTCATGACGAACGGCCCGTACGCGGCGACGGGCTCACGGATCGGTGCGCCGCCCAGGATCAGCACGTCCAGGTTCGGGCTGCGGCTCTCCTGACGGTCGTCGGCCGCCAGGGTGAGTGAGTCGCCGGCACCGAAGACGGCCAGCTGCCCGGTGCTGACCGGTCGGCGTTCCTCGCCGACGGACCCGTGGCCGGACAGGGTGTAGACCAGCGCGTTGAAGTCGGCCCGCCACGGCAGCCGCAGCTGCGCGCCGGGGGACAGGGTGGCGTGCACGAGGCTGATCGGGGTGTGTGTGGTCCCGGGCCCGGAGTGTCCGTCGACCTCGCCGGCGATGACCCGGATCAGGGTGCCGCCGTCCGACGAGCTGAGCAGCGACACCTGGGCGCCGCGGATGTCCTGGTAGCGGGGCGGCGCGAACTTCAGCCGGCGGGGCAGGTTGACCCAGAGCTGGATGCCGTGGAACAGCCCGCCCGAGGTGACCAGGTGCTCCGGGGGCGTCTCGATGTGCAGCAGCCCGGAGCCGGCGGTCATCCACTGGGTGTCGCCGTTGGTGATGGTGCCGCCGCCGCCGTGGGAGTCCCGGTGTTCGAAGATGCCGTCGATGATGTAGGTGACGGTCTCGAAACCCCGGTGCGGGTGCCATGGGGTGCCCTTGGGCTCGCCGGGGGCGTACTCCACCTCGCCCATCTGGTCCATGTGCAGGAACGGGTCGAGATGGCGCAGGTCGATACCGGCGAAGGCGCGCCGGACCGGGAAGCCCTCACCCTCGTAGCCCTGCGGGGCCGTGGTCACCTGGGTCACGGGGCGGTCGAGCGACCCGGCCGGGTCAGGACCGGTGATCCGGGGCAGAGCGAGGATGTCCTCGACGGTGATCGCAGGCATGCGGCCCTCCTGTCAGCGGCGATCGGAAACACTCTGAACAACTAAGTTGAATGATGAACTATTTCCCCGGCCGCGTCCAGCCGAGGCGAGCTCAGGGTGGCCCTGTGTTCGCCGCCGCCTGCGCGCGTCGCCGGGGCACTGCGTCCACAATGGTGCCCATGGCTGACGTCCCCGTTGCTGCTGGTGCCGACGAGCACGGGGAGCCGGTCGGTGACGGACACCGTGACGGACACCGTGACGGACACGATGCAGGACACGGTCACGGACAGGGCCATGGGCACGGCCATGGCCAACCCGCTGGGAGCTGGCGAGCGCGGCTGTGGGAGATGCTTCGCCCGCACTCGCACGACCACGGCGAGACGATCCTCACCGCGCAGGAGTCCAGCCGGACCGGGATCAGAGCGGCCTGGGTCGGCCTAGCCGGCATGGCGGTGACCGCCGCGCTGCAGCTGGTCATCGTCGCCGTCAGCGGGTCGGTCGCCTTGCTCGCCGACACCCTGCACAACCTGGGACACCTGGCCACGACGATCCCGTTGGTGATCGCCTTCCGGCTCGGGCAACGGCCCGCGAACCGCCGGTACACCTACGGCTACCGACGGGCCGAGGACCTGGCCGGACTGTTGATCGCTGCCGTCATCGCCGTGTCCGCCGTCCTCATCGTGCGGGAGTCCGTGCTGGCGCTGCTCGACCCGCGACCGCTGACCAACCTCGGTTGGGTCTTTGCCGCCGGCGTGGTCGGCGCTGCCGGCAACGAGCTGGTGGCGCTCTACCGGATCCGGGCCGGTCGGCGGATCGGGTCGGCCGCGTTGATCGCCGAGGGGCAGCACGCCCGGGTGGACGGCCTGACCTCGATCGCCGTGGCGTTGGGCGTGGTCGGGGTCTGGCTGGGCTTCCCGCGTGCGGACGCCGGGGTCGGTCTGCTGATCGCCGTGGTGGTGATCTGGATCCTGGTCGGCTCGCTGCGTACCGTCGTCCGGCGGTTGATGGACGGCGTGGAGCCGGGCACCGTTGACCGGTTCGAGGCGGTGGCCAGATCGGCGGACGGCGTGCGCGGTGTGGACCGGGTGCGGGTGCGCTGGTCGGGACACCGGATGGAGGCCGAGCTGGACATCGCCGTCGACCCGGCCCTGACCGTGGCCAAGGCCCACGAGGTCGCCGAGCACGTGCACCACGAGCTGCTGCACGCCGTCCCGCACCTGGACAGCGTCGCCGTGCACGTCAACCCAGCCGACCTCGACGGTACGCACGACCTCAGTGGTCACCATGCGAGCGCCGAGGCCCGAGCCGCCTACCGAGGCAGGCCCGGCGCCTGACCGCCGGTCACACCCGGTCGCACGCGCGTCCGGACGGCTCCCTCCCAAGGGGTGGGGCGGGTGGGGCTCGAACCCACGACCGACGGATTATGAGTCCGCTGCTCTGACCGGCTGAGCTACCGCCCCGGCGCCTTCGCAGCGTAGTCGGGATCTACCAGGCTGCGCCGATCGAGTCGGGCCCAGTCGGTTCGTCGCCCGTGCGGGCTCAACACCGGCCTCGGGCCTGACGAGACCTGAACCACCACGCGGCTGCACCGTGTCCTGTCCGCGACCCGTCGTGTGGTCGGGAGGACCGAACATGCGCTGGTGGCCGGCAGTCGTCGTTGTGGCAGGGACCGTGCTCGGGACGTTGGTGGGCCCCTCGGTCCTGGCCGAACCCGTGGAGCGGCCGGCGCCCGCCGGCTCTGCCGGCCTCTCCGGTGGCCGGATCGGGTCCGGCCCGGTCCCGGGTCGCCTGGCAACCGCTCCCAAAGTGGCTGCCGCCGCCGGCTCCCGCACCGTTCAGGCTCACTACGCGGCGCCGGCCCGGGACAGCGCAGGTCAGATCGCCATAGACCGGACCCTGGACGTCATCATCGCCCGTGGCTCGTCGGTCTACAGCTACCTGCTGTACTCCCGGGCGGGGTACGACTCGGCCCGTGACTGGCAGGCGCTGCCGGCCTTCCTGACCGCGGCCCGCTCGCGCGGCGTGCGTGTGCAGGTGACGCTCACCCCGCCGGCGTCGACGTCGAACAACGCCCATCCCTGCTCGGCCGACCAGCTGTTGCCCTTCCGCGGCCGCTACGACATCTGGATGGCCGAGATCGGCAAGCTGGCCCGCCAGCACCCCAACCTGACCGCCGTGGTCATGGACGACTTCAGCTACTCGATGGCCAACCGGCAGGGGGCGCGCTGTCGTACGTTCAGGCCGGGTACCCTCACCCGCTGGCGGGGCATCCTGCGTCGCAACGCCGGCCGCAGCGTCGAGGTGATGCCGGTGCTCTACCTGCACGACATGGTCGGCGCCACCGCGATCTACCCGTCGATCCGCCGCGAAGCACCAGCCGTGGTCTGGCCCTACGTCTCGATCGGCGAGAGCGTGATGCCCTCGCACTATCGGGCCATCCGCAACGCTTCCAGCCCGAGGCCGAAGGTGCACGTCATGGTCTACGCCGCGCCGTTCCGCGGCCGGGTGCCGACCGCGACGACCATCCGCCGGGAGGTCAGGATGGCGACGCAGCTCGGCGCCGCGGGAGTCGTGCTGTACCAGCAACCCCTGCACTGAGGCTGCCCCGGATCGGACTCGAGGCGTCAGTGGCCGCGGGCCATCCACGTGTCGTACTCGCCCGCCTCGGCCCCGATCGTGGTCTCCTCGCCGTGGCCGGTCAGCACCCGGATGTCGCCGTCCAGAGTGAGCAGCCGGGTCCGGATCGACTCCAGGATCATCGGGAAGCTGCTGAACGAGCGCCCGGTGGCACCCGGTCCGCCGTGGAACAGCGTGTCGCCGGAGAACAGCACGCCGATCTGCGGTGCATGCAGGCACACCGACCCGGGGGAGTGGCCCGGGGTGTGCACGACGGTCAGCTCCAGCCCGCCCACTTCGAGGACCTGACCGGCGGTCAGCGGCTGCGGCTCGACATCCGGATGCACGACGTCCCAGAGCATCCGGTCCTGCGGGTGCAGCAGAATCGGCGCGGTGTGGGCTGTGGCGACGTCGACGGCCGCGTTGATGTGGTCGTTGTGGCCGTGGGTGCAGACCACGGCGACGAGTCGACGACCGTCGACCGCAGCCAGGATCGCCTCCGCCTCGTGCGCCGCGTCGATCACCAGCACCTCGTGGTCGTCGCCGACCAGCCAGACGTTGTTGTCGACGTCGAAGTCCTGCCCGTCCAGGCTGAAGGTGCCCGAGGTGACCAGCTGTTCGATCCGGACGGTGCCGTGACTGCTATGCCGATGAGCGATCACAGCACGACCACCGACCGCAGCACCTCGCCGCGGTGCATCTTCGCGAATGCAGCCTCCACGTCGTCCAGACCGATCGTCTCGGAGACGAACCGCTCCAGCGGCAGCCGGCCCTGTAGGTGCAGGTCGACCAGGGTCGGGAAGTCCCGCGAGGGCAGGCAGTCGCCGTACCAGGAGGACTTCAGCGACCCGCCGCGGCCGAACACGTCGAGCAGCGGCAGGTCCAGCCGCATGTCCGGGGAGGGCACCCCGACCAGGACGACGGTGCCCGCCAGGTCGCGTGCGTAGAAGGCCTGCCGGTAGGTCTCCGGGCGGCCGACGGCCTCCACGACCACGTCGGCGCCGTTCCCACCGGTCAGCGACCGGATCGCCTCGACCGGGTCGCTCTCGCGAGAGTTCACCGTATGGGTGGCACCGAAGTCCTTGGCCCAGGCCAGCTTCCGCTCGTCCACGTCGACCGCGATGATGGTGCGGGCCCCGGCCAGCCGGGCGCCCGCGATCGCGGCGTCACCGACCCCGCCGCACCCGATCACGGCCACCGTGTCGTCCCGGCCGACGTTGCCGGTGTTCACCGCCGCGCCCAGGCCGGCCATGACGCCGCACCCGAGCAGGCCGGCCACCTCCGGTTTGGCGGCGGGGTCGACCTTGGTGCACTGCCCGGCCGCGACCAAGGTCTTCTCGACGAAGGCACCGATGCCCAGGGCGGGGGACAGCTCGGTGCCGTCCTGGAGGGTCATCTTCTGCGTCGCGTTGTGGGTGGCGAAGCAGTACCACGGCCGTCCCCGCAGGCAGGCGCGGCAGTGGCCGCAGACCGCCCGCCAGTTCAGCACCACGTAGTCGCCCGGGGCGACCTCGGTGACGCCGTCGCCGACCGCGTCGACGGTCCCGGCCGCCTCGTGCCCGAGCAGGAACGGGTAGTCATCAGAGATCGCGCCATCGCGGTAGTGCAGATCTGTGTGGCAGACCCCGCAGGCCGCCACGGTGACCGTCGCCTCACCCGGTCCGGGATCTGGGACCACCACGTTCTCCACCGTGACCGGTGCGCCCTTGGACCGGGCCACAACGCCCCTGACCGTGCTGGCCATCCCAGACCTCCTCGCCTGCCGACTCTCGTGCGGGTACGCCGACCTTACGGGCCGCAGGCGTCGCAGCAGTAGGTCAGGGCGCGGAGGTGACGGGAGGTGATATGGCGGTCCCGGCGGCCGAGAGCCCGGCAGCGGGCGAGAGCCGCCTCAGAAGCGCATCGGGCGAGGCGGCGCGGTCATGTCCGCGCGCGGGCACTGTCCCAGGGACAGGTCACCCAGCCCGAGCGCCTCGTCGGTGAGCGACTCGACGGTCCAGCCGAGCTCCTGACCGCGTCGGGTGATGGTGACCCGGTAGATGGTCAGCTCGTAGCGGGTCGGGGTGCCGTAGGCGACCTGGATGCTGCCGATCAGTGCCGACGACCCGGCTTCGGTGGCAGAGGCCCAGGGACTGTCGTAGCGGTACCACCGGCTCGGCTCGGCCAGCCACAGGCCGCTGGAGGCGACGTTGTTCAAGGACAGCTCGACCAGGATGATGCTCGCCGCCTCCTCCGGGACGATGGCGGCGGGACGGATCACCTCCGAGACGACCTCGTCGTCATAGGCCGAGTCAACGGTCTCGCTGTCGTGCACGAATACCCCCTTCGGGTGGGCCCGCGCCGGCTCTCAAGGCGTGGTCATGGTCGACTGCAGCCGGGGCCGGCTCGGCTGACCGGCCGGCCACCACGGATCGGTCGGTCACAACAGATCAGCCACCAGTCCTCGGTATCGGCGCGCCGGTCCCGCCCCTGGACCCCCCGGTCGAGTGATGATGGGGCGTGCCCACCTGCTGCCGCCCTGAGATGTGGTGTTCGGCCGACCTGTGGTGCAGAATGGCCAACGGCACGACGCCAGATGTTCGGTCGACGAGCACCAGCCAGTTGACGGCAACCTGTCGCACGAGGTCGTTGGGGAAGACGCACCTCGGTCGGCGAAGGAGGCTGTGATGGCCGGTGTGATGACGCGTGGCGTCCTGTTCGTGCACTCTGCGCCGCGCGCGCTCTGTCCCCACGTCGAGTGGGCGGCCGGCGGCGTTCTCGGCGTTCGCATGTCCCTGGACTGGATCGAGCAGCCGGCGGCACCGGGCATGCTGCGTACCGAGTTCTCCTGGCAGCACCACCCCGGCACCGGGGCCAAGCTCACCTCCGCGCTGCGCGGCTGGGCCCACCTGCGCTACGAGGTGAGCGAGGAGCCCAGCGCCGGGGTCGACGGCGGTCGCTGGAGCCACACGCCGGAGCTGGGCATCTTCCACGCGGTCACCGACGCCCACGGCAACGTCCTGGTCCCCGAGGACCGGGTGCGGGCGGCGCTGGGCAGCCCGGACTCGACCGCGATCGTGGCCGACCTCGAACTGGCCCTGGGGCGGGCCTGGGACGACGAGCTCGAGCCGTTCCGCTACGCCGGCGAAGGGGCCCCGGTGCGCTGGCTGCACCGGGTCGGCTGACTCCTTCGGGTCAGACTCCGCCGGGTGTCGGGCTGCGTGCGGGTCAGGCCGACCGGAACACCAGCGCCACGTTGTGGCCGCCGAAGCCGAAGGAGTTGTTCAGCGCCACCAGGTCGCCCCCACCGAGCAGGCGCGGCTCCTTGCGCACGACGTCCAGGTCAATCTGTGGGTCGAGGTCGTCGACGTTCGTGGTCGGTGGGGCCAGTCGATCGTGCAGCGCGAGCACGGTGAAGACGCTCTCCAGTGCTCCGGCGGCGCCGAGCAGGTGCCCGGTCATCGACTTCGTCGAGGACACCGCGACCGCGTCGGTCGCCGGGCCGAGGGCGGCGCGGATCGCGGCCGCCTCGGCGACGTCCCCGGCCGGGGTCGAGGTGGCGTGCGCGTTGAGGTGCGCCACGTCGGACGGCGAGGCGCCGGCCTGGGCCAACGCCGCTGACATGGCCCGGGCGGCCCCGGTGCCCACCGGGTCCGGTGCGGCGATGTGGTGGGCGTCCGAGGTCAGACCTACCCCGGCCACCACGGCGTAGACCCGCGCGCCGCGGGCCCGGGCGTGCTCCTCGGACTCCAGCACCAGGACGGCACCGCCCTCGCCGAGGACGAAGCCGTCCCGGGCGGCGTCGTAGGGCCGGGACGCGGCGGCGGGGTCGTCGTTGCGCTGGGACAGGGCCTGCATGGCCGCGAAGCCGGCGATCGGCAGCGGGTGGATCGCCGCCTCGGTGCCCCCGGCGACAACCACGTCCGCCCGGCCGGTCCGGATCATGTCGAGGGCGTACCCGACGGACTCCGCTCCGGAGGCGCACGCCGACACCGGGGTGTGCACCCCGGCCCGGGCGCCCAGCTCCAGGCTCACCGCGGCCGCCGGGCCGTTCGGCATGAGCATCGGCACCGTCAGCGGGAAGATCCGCCGCGGCCCCTGGTCCTTGAGCACGTCGTAGGACGACAGCAGCGTCCACACCCCCCCGATCCCCGAGGCGATGACCACGCCGAGGCGTTCGCCGTCCACCTCCGGCGTGCCGGCGTCGGCCCACGCCTCGCGGGCCGCGACCAGCGCCATCTGCCCCGATGGGTCCAGCCGCTGGGCCTGGCCCCGGCTGAGCACCTCGGTGGTGGGCACGGCCAGGCTCGCCGCGAAGGTCACCGGAAGGGCGTACTGGCCGACCCAGTCCGCCTCCAGGGTGCGTGCCCCGGAGGTTCCGGCCAGCGCAGCTGCCCAGGTGGTGGGAACGTCGCCACCGAGCGGGGTGGTGGCCCCCAGCCCGGTGACGACCACGCGCGGGGTGCCGGACGCCATGACGGTTACTCCTTAGCCAGATGGTGGCGTGCCCAGACCGACGGTCAGGACTGGTTGTTCGTGATGTAGTCGACCGCGTCCTGGACCGTGACCAGCTTGTTCGCCTCCTCGTCCGGGATCCGCACGCCGAACTTCTCCTCGGCGTTGTAGACGATGGTGATCATCGACAGCGAGTCGATGTTGAGGTCCTCGGCCAGGCTCTTGCCGGCGGTGATCTCCTCGGTGGGGATCTCCATCTCGGTGCTGATCAGCTCGGCCAGGCCGTCGAGGATCTCCTGCTCGCTGAGTGCCATCGGTACTCCTTGTCGGGTGGTGGTCTATGGACTGGTCATGATGGGACTGCGGGGTGGTACCGGTCCGTGGTGCTCCCTGGGACGGGTGTCCTACCACGTCGCCCAGGTCTGGGTCGCCGGCGGTGCGTCGCAGCGTCAGGGCAGACGCACCACCTGGGCGGCATAGGACAGACCCGCGCCGAAGCCGATGAGCAGGGCGAGCTGGCCCGAGGCGATCTCGCCGAGGTGCAGCATCCGGTCCATGGCCAGCGGGATCGAGGCGGCCGAGGTGTTGCCGGAGTCCACGATGTCCCGGGCGACGGCGACGTGGGTGGGCAGGGACAGCTGCTTGACCATCGCGTCGATGATCCGCACGTTCGCCTGGTGCGGGATGAACGCGTCCAGGTCCTCGACGGTGATCCCGGCCGCGTCCATCGCCTTCTGAGCCACCGGGGACATCTGCCACACCGCCCAGCGGAACACGGCCCGGCCGTCCATCCTCAACGCTGGCCACCCGGCGTCCGGGTTGTCGCGGTACTCGACCCAGGAGGACTTGCTGACGATGGTCTCCCACTGGGCGCCGTCCGAGCCCCACACGCTCGGGCCGATCCCAGGGGTCTGGCTGGGACCGACCACCACCGCGCCGGCGCCGTCGGCGAACAGGAACGCCGTCGAGCGGTCGTCCAGGTCGGTGAAGTCGGACAGCTTCTCGGCGCCGACCACGAGGACGTTGCGGGCCGAGCCGCTGCGCACCATGTCGTTGGCCAGGGCCACACCGTGGCTGAACCCGGCGCAGGCGGCGGAGATGTCCATCGCCGCAGCCGGGGTCGCGCCGAGCCGATGGGCCAGAAGGGTCGCTGCCGAGGGGGTCTGGTAGAGGTGGCTCACGGTCGCCACGATCACCACGTCGATGTCGGCGGGGGCGAGACCGGCGCGCTCGACGGCTGCGGCGCCGGCCTGCTCGGACATGTCGACCACCGACTCCTGGGCGGCGGCGAAGCGGCGCGAGACGATCCCGGACCGCTCGCGGATCCACTGGTCGGAGGACTCGATCCGCTCACAGATCTCGGCGTTGGTCACCACCCGATCCGGACGGTAGGAGCCCACCGACAGCAGTCGGGCGTGCGAGGAGCCGGTCGTGGACCGCAACGTGGGTCCGGTCACGACGCCGCCCCGTCCAGGACCCGGGTGTGATCGGCGACCAGCTGCCGCGCGGCGTCCAGGTCGGCCGGCGTGCGCAGGGCAAGCAGCCGGACACCGGGCAGGGCGCGCTTGGCCAGGCCGGTCAGGGTGCCGGCGGGCGGAAGCTCGATCAGGGCGGTCACGCCGAGGTCCCGCATGGTCGACATGCACAAATCCCACCGCACCGGGTTCGAGATCTGGCTGACCAGCCCGCCGAGCACCGCGGCGCCGTTGGCCACGGCCGCGCCGTCGGCGTTGGACAGCAGGGTGGCCGTCGGTGGCGGTGGGTCCAGGGCCGCAGCGAGCTGGGCGAGCACCTCGACCGCCGGCTCCATGTGGGCGGTGTGGAAGGCGCCTGCGACCGGCAGCGGGATCACCCTGGCCCGGGTCGGCGGATCTGCAGCCAGCGCGGCGAGCTGCTCGGTCGTGCCTGCCGCCACCACCTGGCCGGCTCCGTTCTGGTTCGCCCCGGTCAGGCCGTGCCGGCGCAGGCAGGCCATGACCTCCCCAGCGTCGCCGCCGACGACGGCGCTCATCCCGGTCGGGGTGGCCGCGCTGGCCGCGGCCATCGCCCGGCCCCGTTCGCGGACCAGCACCACAGCCTGTTCCGGGGTGAGCGCGCCGGCGATCGCGGATGCCGCGAACTCGCCGACCGAGTGTCCGGCGAGCACCCGTTCGGCACCGGCCTGATCGGCTTCGGCGCGCTCGAACAGGGTCGGGGCCACGGCGAGGGCGGCGGCCACGATCAGGGGCTGGGCGATGGCGGTGTCCCGGATCGTCGCGGCGTCCGAAGTGGTCCCGTGGGTGATCAGGTCGATACCGGAGACCGCGGACAGCCAGCCCAGGCGCTCGGCTACGCCGGGCACCTGCAGCCAGGGCTGCAGGAAGCCGGGAGACTGGGCGCCCTGACCCGGACAGGTGATGGCGAGCACGGCCCCTAGCCTGCCCTGTCTCACCGGTCGTCCGGTACCCGACGACCGACGAACCTGACCCAAAGGTCCTTGTCAGAACCCTACAAATGCGCCGAACGTTCGAGCAGGCCCGCGATGATCGCCGTGCGCAGGGTGAAGCCCTCCCGTGGGTCGTGGGGATCCCAGCCGGTGAGGTCACCCACCCGGCGCAGCCGGTAGCGCACGGTGTTGGGATGGACGAACAGCAGCCGCGCCGCGCCCTCGATCGATGAGCCCGCAGTGAGATACGTCTGTGCGGTGACCAGCAGGACGTCGTCGCCCAGGGCGGCCAGTGGGGCGTAGCCACGGGCGATCAGCTCCGGAGCGGCCAGCGGGTCGCCGTCCAGCAACCGCTCGGGCAGCAGCTCGTCGGCGGCGACCGGGCGCGGGGCGTCGGGCCGGGCGCGGGCCGCCGAGAGCCCGGCGACGGCCGCCTGGGCAGACCGGCCGGCGTCGGCCAGGCCGGCCACCACCGGTCCGGTCACCACCGGTCCCGGCCCGACGTAGGCGCTCAGGGCGGGCGCCAGCCGCAGCGGGTCCTCGGCGTGGCCGAGGACGACGAGCAGCCGGCGTCCCTGCACCCCGACCAGCACGTCGGCGCCCGCGGCGACGGCCTGGCGGCGCAGCTGTGGCACGACGTCGGCCATCCCCTCACGCAGAACCGTCCCGGCGATCACCACGACCCGGTCGGTGGCGGACCAGCCGAGTGCCGCGGCCCGGGAGTGCAGGTCCTCGTCCGCCTCATCACGCACCAGCGCGTCGACGACCAGCGCCTCCAGCCGGGCGTCCCAGGCGCCGCGGCTCTCCGCGGCCCGCGCGTAGACCTGTGCGGCGGCGAAGGCCACCTCCCGCGAGAAGCGCAGCACGGCCTCGCGGACTGCCTGCTGGGCCCCCGGCGCCACGTGCAGGCTGGCCTGCTCCTCGATCACGTCGACGACGATCCGCAGCAGATCGAGGGTCTGCTGCAGCGAGATCGACCGGGTGAGCTCGCGGGGCGCGGCACCGAAGACCGACTCGGTGACTTGGACGGCGTCGCCCGGCCGGCGGTACCAGTCGACGAACTCGGTGATCCCGGCATGGGCTATCAGGCCCACCCAGGACCGGTCCTGCGGGCTCAGCGCCCGGTACCAGCCGAGTTGCTCGTCCATGCGCTGGACGGCGGCGGTGGCCAGGGGGCCGACGCCCCGGCGCAGTCGCAGCAGCGTCGGGTCGGTGACCGACGGTGTCGACCTGGTCGACGCCGACGGCCGTCCTGCCGAGGGTTGCTGCCCTGGTGGGCGAGGCGCTCCGCGACCGTCTCGCCGATGCCGCTCCGAGGTCGTTCGGTCGAGCTCGACCAACGGCGGCCCCGAGGTGAGAGGCCGTCGACGCGTCTCAACCTGCGCCGGTCGCGGCCTTGGTCTGGTCTGTCCTTGTTCTTCCCTTGTGCCCCTTGTGCCTGCCTTGGCCCCCTTGTCGGCCTTCGGTGCATCGTCCTCGACGGCCAGGCGCTCGGCGTGGTCGGGCACCGGGTGAAGAGCTCCCGCGGCGGGCGGTCGTAGTCCTCGGCCCGCGGGCGTGGGGGGAGGTGGATGGGCGGGGGCTGGATCCGTTCGTAGGGCAGCGTGGACAGCAGGTGGGCGATCATATTGAGGCGCGCATGCCGCTTGATGTCGGCCTCGATCACGTACCACGGAGCCTCGGGGATGTCGGTGTGGACGAACATCTCGTCCTTCGCCCGGGAGAAGTCGACCCACTTGTCCCGGGTGAGCAGGTCGTTGGGCGAGAACTTCCAGCGCCGCAGCGGGTCGCGGACCCGCGACTGGAAGCGTCGCTCCTGCTCCTCGTCGCTCACCGAGAACCAGTACTTGCGCAGCAGGATGCCGTCCTCGACCAGCATCCGCTCGAAGTTCGGGCACTGATGCAGGAACCGGCGGTACTCCTCGGCGTGTGCAGAACCCCATGACCCGCTCGACCCCGGCCCGGTTGTACCAGGACCGGTCGAACAGGGCGATCTCCCCGGCCGCCGGTAGCTGCTCGACGTAGCGCTGGAAGTACCACTGGGTGCGTTGCCGCTCGGTCGGCATCGGCAGGGCCACGATGCGGGCGACGCGGGGGTTGAGGAACTCGGTGACGCGCTTGATGGTGCTGCCCTTCCCGGCGGCGTCGCGGCCCTCGAAGACGACCACGACACGCTGCCCGGTCGCCTTGACCCACTCCTGCACCTGGACCAGCTCGTTCTGCAGGCGCAGTAGCTCGTTCTCGTAGTCGCGCCGACTGAGTCGGCGCACCTTGCCCTCCGCCGTGGCGGCCGAAAAGGACTTCTTGCCCGTGCCCGCAGTGCCTGTGTCAGCCATAGGCCCACTTCAGCGCGTGGCCGCGCGCATGCGCAAGGTCTACACGTCACAAGACGGCCTGCCGGCCTGCGCTGGAGGAGGGAACGACGGCGCTGTGTTTCGCCCCTGTCGGTGCCGCGGGCTAGTGTCGACAGCGGGCCCGACGAAAGGGAGTGGAAGCGTCATGGGATTCCTGGACAGGTTGCTTCGCGGTACGAGACCGACGTCCGCAGGTGGGACCGCGACGCCCCCGCCCGCCCCTCCCGCCCCGCAGGACCCGGTGCGCCTGCCCACGACCGTCGAGGTCGCGCCGGTCGACGAGTCCGTCGAGGCCGCGCTGTGGGAGCGGCTGCACGAAGACCCCAACGACCCTGACGCCTTCCGCGACCTCGCCGACATCGTGCGCCGTTCTGGGGGTGAGTCCCAGACCGGTGGCGACCCGCAGCGGGCCGCTGACGACGCGGTGTGGTCCCTGGCCGAGGAGCTCGCCCACTCGGGACGGGCCTGGTACCCGTTGATCGAGCTGGCCAGGTTGTCCATCCGTGACGACCGTGAGGCGGCCCTGCGTCGGCTGGGCACTGCCGCCGACCGGGACAGCGAGGGCCAGGCGTTGGCCGCCGGGCTGGTGATGCTGCGCGAGGAACGGATGCCGGGCGACGCGGTGAACCTGGCCACCGGGCACTGGCGCCCCCGTGAGCACTCGCTGGCCGCCGGTCGCCAGGTCGTCGAGGCGGCGATCGAGGCCGGACGGGTGGGGGACGCGCGCCGTCACCTGTCGGCCCTGGCCAGCCATCCCGACAGCGCTGGTGCCGAACAGATCAGGGTCGAGCTGGCCCCGCTGATCGACCGTGCCGAGGCACAACTGCCGCCGCGGACCCCGGCCGGCGGGATCCCGCTCATCGACCTGCGCGAGCTGCGTGCGGCCTCCGGCCGCAACCCGTTCCGGCGCAGCTGAACCCCGCTCCAGCCCGCCGAGGGGGCCCTGAGCAGTCAGCCCCCGCCGCGAGAACCGGTCAGATCCGGCAGTCACACCTCGGGACGGCAGTCCTCAGGCGTCGCCGCCGGTCGTGCCGCTGGTTCCCGCCGTCACGTCGTCCAGCCGGTACTTCTGCACCGCGTGGCCGGGGGCGTGAGCGTCCACCTCGCCGCGGCGGGCCAGCTGGCGCAGCGCGGCGGCAGCGACCGACGGGCCGTCGATGTGGAAGTAGCGCCGGGCCGCAGGGCGGGTGTCGGAGAAGCCGAACCCATCGGCCCCGAGTGAGGTGTAGTCGCCCGGGACCCACTGGGCGATCTGGTCGGGCACCTGGCGCATGTAGTCGCTGACCGCCACCACGGGGCCCGCCGCGTTCTTGAGCCGTTCGACGAGGAACGGCTCCGGGGCGTCCTGGTCGGGGTGCAGAAACGCCTGCTCGTCGCAGTGCAGGGCGTCGCGGCGCAGCTCGGTCCAGCTGGTCACGCTCCACACGTCCGCGGCCACGCCCCAATCCCGGGCCAGGAGCTGCTGTGCCTCCAGCACCCAGGGCAGGGCGACCCCCGAACCCAGTAGTTGGACGCGTGGCCTGCCGTCGGTGTCTTCGGCCGGCGCCAGCCGGTACATGCCTTTGAGCAGTCCCTCGACGTCCAGGTTCTCCGGCTCGGGCGGCTGCGGGTACGGCTCGTTGTAGACGGTCAGGTAGTAGAAGACGTTCTCCGGCGACTCCCCGAACATCCGCCGCAGCCCGTCCGCGACGATGCGGCCGATCTCGTAGCCATAGGCCGGGTCGTAGATGACCGTGGCCGGGTTGGTCGAAGCCAGCAGCGGGGAGTGGCCGTCGGCGTGCTGCAGACCCTCGCCGGTCAAGGTCGTGCGGCCGGCCGTGGCACCGATCACGAAGCCCCGGCACATCTGGTCCGCCGCCGCCCACAGGGCGTCGCCGGTGCGCTGGAAGCCGAACATCGAGTAGAAGATGTAGATCGGCACCATCGGCTCGCCGTGGGTGGCGTAGGAGGACCCGGCGGCCGTGAACGCCGACAGCGAGCCGGCCTCGTTGATGCCCAGGTGCAGGATCTGCCCGGACGTGGACTCCTTGTAGGCCAACATCAGGTCGCGGTCGACCGAGGAGTACTGCTGTCCGTGCGGGTTGTAGATCTTCGCCGTCGGGAAGAACGAGTCCATGCCGAACGTGCGTGCCTCGTCGGGGATGATCGGGACGACTCTGCCCCCGAAGTCCTTGTCCCGCATGACGTCACGCAGCAGCCGGACGAACGCCATCGTGGTGGCCACGGCCTGCTTGCCCGACCCGCGGCGGACGACCTCGTAGGAGCTCTCCTCGGGCAGCTTCAACGACGCCGAACTCACCCGGCGATCGGGCAGCGGGCCGCCGAGGTTGCGCCGGACCTCGCGCAGGTGCTGGATGACCTCGTCGCCGGAGCCCGGGTTGTAGTAGGGCGGCAGGTAGGGGTCGGCCTGCAGCTGGTCGTCGGTGATGGGGATCTTCAGCCGGTCCCGGAGCTGGGTGAGGTCCTGCATGCTGAACTTCTTCATCTGGTGGGTCGCGTTGCGCCCGGCGAAGCTGGGCCCGAGCGTCCAGCCCTTGACCGTCTTGGCCAAGATCACCGTTGGCTGGCCGGTGTGCTCAACGGCCGCCTTGTAGGCCGCGTGCACCTTGCGGTAGTCGTGCCCGCCGCGGCGCAGGTTCCAGATGTCGTCGTCGCTCATCGACTCCACGAGCCGGCGGGTGCGTGGGTCTCGGCCGAAGAAGTGCTCACGGATGTAGGCGCCGTCCTCGGCGCGGAAGGTCTGGTAGTCGCCGTCCCGGGTCGTGTTCATCACGTTGACCAGGGCCTGGTCGCGGTCGGCGGCCAGCAGCGGGTCCCACTCCCGGCCCCAGATCACCTTGATCACGTTCCAGCCGGCGCCCCGGAAGAACGCCTCCAGCTCCTGGATGATCTTGCCGTTGCCGCGGACCGGACCGTCCAGGCGCTGCAGGTTGCAGTTGACGACGAACGTGAGGTTGTCCAGCTCCTCGTAGGCGGCCAGCTGCAGGGCGCCGCGACTCTCCGGCTCGTCCATCTCGCCGTCGCCGAGAAAGGCCCAGACCTGCTGCTGAGAGGTGTCCTTGATCCCACGGCCATGCAGGTACTTGTTGAACTGCGCCTGGTAGATGGCATTGATCGGGCCCAGTCCCATGGAGACGGTGGGGAACTCCCAGAAGTCGGGCATCAGGCGCGGGTGCGGGTAGGAGGGCAGACCTCCGCTGGGGTGCGACTTCTCCTGGCGGAACCCGTCCAGCTGGGCCTCGTTCAGCCTGCCCTCGAGGAAGGCTCGAGCGTAGATCCCGGGGGAGGCGTGACCCTGGATGAAGATCTGGTCGCCCCCGCCGGCGTGGTCCTTGCCGCGGAAGAAGTGGTTGAAGCCGACCTCGTAGAGGGTGGCCGAGGAGGCGTAGGTGGAGATGTGTCCGCCCACCGCGATCCCTGGTCGTTGCGCGCGGTGCACCATGACCGCGGCGTTCCAGCGGATCCACCGGCGATAGGCCCGCTCCGCCTCCTCGTCGCCGGGGAACCAGGGCTCGCGCTCCGGCGGGATGGTGTTGATGTAGTCGGTCTGGGACAGGCTGGGGACGCCGACGCCCTGTTCCCGGGCCCGCTGCAGCAGCGCGAGCATCAGGTACCGGGCGCGCTCTCGTCCTCGTTCCGCGACGGCGCCGTCCAGTGACTCCAGCCATTCGGTGGTCTCGTCCGGGTCGATGTCCGGCAGGTGGCTCGGCAGACCGTTGAGGATGGGTCCCTGCTTGTTCGCCACGGCGAGTCCTTTCAACGGCATCAACGCGGTCGCATCGATAATCGATAGACGGTCCCGATGGGGTGGACGGGCGTGCTGCAATCCTCCCCGCAGGGGGCCCCGTCGTCATCTCCAGCGGGGGTCAGTCTGTCGCGGATCGACCCCGGGGAGCGACTTCGCCACGGCGCCGATCCAGGCTCGGCGCACACAGTCCCGGTTGCCGGGTGTTGCGCGCACCGGCCGGGGTGCAGTCCACTAGCGTGGTCGGCATAGGCGGCGCGTGGCGTGGGGTGGCCTCCACGTCGCTACAGGGCAGCACACAGGAGGGCAGTGCCAGTGGGTACGACCGCGGAGTTCGCCGCGGGGCAGTCGAGGGCATCCCGGTTGGGTTTTCGATCCGGGCAGGTCGTCCAGGAGTTCGGCTACGACGACGACGTCGACCACGACCTGCGCACCGAGATAGAGGACCTGACCGGCACCGCTCTGCTCGACGAGGACATACACGACGTCGTCGACGTGGTCCTGCTCTGGTGGCGTGACGGCGACGGTGACCTCATCGACGCTCTCGTCGACGCGCCGACCAACCTGGCCGAGGGCGGCGTGATCTGGCTGCTCACCCCGAAGGTCGGTCGGGACGATCACGTCGAGCCCTCCGACATCGAGGAGTCGGCACCCACCGCAGGGCTGCATGCGATGAGCACGGTCAGCGCCTGCCAGGACTGGACCGGTACGCGGCTCGGAACGCCGCGCGGTCCGCGTCGATGACGCCGTCGCGGCCGGAGGTCAGTTCGGGCGAGAGTGCCCCCGACCTGCGCCTTCCCGACCAGTACGGCCAGGACGTCGCGCTGTCCGACTTCCGGGGTACGGCACACGTCCTGTTGGTGTTCTTCCCGTTCGCCTTCTCCGGCATCTGCACCGGCGAGCTGGACGAGCTGCGTGACCACCTCGAGGAGCTGGGCGAGTTCGGGGTGCAGGTGGTCGGCGTCTCCTGCGACCCGATGTACTCACTGCGTGCCTATGCCGAGGCCGAAGGCTACGACTTCCCGCTCCTGTCCGACTTCTGGCCGCATGGTGCGGCGGCCCGCGCCTACGGGGTGTTCGCCGAGTCCGCGGGACGCGCCGAGCGGGGCTCGTTCCTGGTCGACCGCGGGGGCGTGCTGCGCTGGAGCGTGGTCAACGGCCCGGGGCAGGCTCGGCCCCTGTCCACCTATCGGGAGGCGGTCGCGACGCTGTCCGGGTGATGATGGCGCCATCGCGTCACCGCCGGCGGCCTCTCGTCGGCTCTGGGCCTGTAGCTCAGCTGGTAGAGCACCGCGCTTACACCGCGGTTGTCGTCGGTTCGAGTCCGGCCGGGCCCACCACGATCCTCGTCCGGGTGCCGTTCAGACGCGTCAGATGGGATTCTCACGCACCGGGCGTCGATCTCGGGGCGTAGGGCGGTCCCGAATGTTTGACGACGCCAGTCGGCTGTTCGGCCATTTCTGCCGCCGGTGATGACGCCACGTAGCCGAATGCCGGGCAATCTCACTGAGGGTGATGACGTCTCCGGTCATCGCCCGATCGGTGCATCTCGGCGGCTGATGGTGAGCGCTACTGTGCGTTCCGTGACCAACGACGTGCGCAACCCCACCCTGGGACAGGTGATCGGTGTCCTGGAACGGCTGTACAACCCAGCCTGGGCCAGGGACTGGGACCGGGTCGGCCTGGTCTGCGGCGACCCCTCCGCGTCGGTGCGCCGGGTGCTGTTGGCGGTCGACCCGGTCGCCTCGGTGGTCGACGAGGCGCTGGAGTGGCGGGCCGACCTGATCATCACCCATCATCCGCTGCTGCTCAGACCGGTGCACGCCATGGCCGCCACCACGGCGAAGGGGCGCCTGCTGCACCGGTTGGTCCGGTCCGAGTGCGCCCTGTACACCGCGCACACCAACGCCGACGCGGCCGCCCCCGGGGTGTCCGACGCCCTGGCCCGAGTGCTTGGCCTGCGTGACCTGCACCCGCTGTCGGCCGACGCACCCGACCCGATCGACAAGGTCGTCACCTTCGTGCCGCAGGACAGCGTCGACCCGCTCGTCGACGCCCTGGCGAAGGTCGGTGCGGGGGAGGTGGGGGGCTACTCACGGTGCGCGTTCGTTGCCGAGGGCACTGGCACCTTCGTCCCCAGTCGGCGTGCGACACCGACCAGCGGACAGCCGGGCCGGCGCGCCGACGTCGCCGAACAGCGCGTTGAGATGGTGCTGCCGCGCACCCGACGGTCGTCGGTGCTGTCCGCCCTGCACCAGGTGCATCCCTACGAGCAGCCCGCCGTCGACGTCTACGAGCTGGCGTCCTGGTCGGGCTCCCGCGGGATCGGCCGGGTCGGTCACCTCGCCGGACCCACCACCCTGCGCGAGTTCGCCCTGCTGGTCGCCGAGGCCCTGCCGGCCACGGCCCAAGGCGTGCGGGTCGCCGGCGAGCCGACCGCCGTCGTCGAGCGGGTCGCTGTCTGCGGCGGCGCCGGCGACTCTCTGCTCGAAGCCGCTCGGGCCAGCCAGGCCGACGTCTACGTCACCGCCGACCTGCGCCACCACCCGACCAGCGAGGCCCGCGAGGAGGCCGGCGAGCAGCCGCCGTTCCTCGTCGACGTCGCGCACTGGTCCAGCGAGTGGCCCTGGCTGGCCGGGGTCGCCAACCGGCTGGAGGGACACCTCGAGGCGGCGGGAACGCCGATCGAGGTCGTGGTCAGCTGCCGCAGCACCGACCCGTGGAACTTCCGGGTACCGAGCCCGGGCGGCGTCGTCCGCTAGCCCACTAGGGTGGCGGCGTGGTGAGCGCTCCGGCCATTGATCAGTGGCGACTCCTCGACGTCCAGGCCCACGACACCCGACTGGCCCAGCTCGAGCATCGGCGCCGGACCCTTCCCGCGCACGCCGAACTGGACGCCCTCGCCGAGCGTTCCCGAGCTCTCGGCGACCAGCAGGTCGCGGCGCAGACCACCGTCGATGACCTGCAGCGCGAGCTGGCCAAGGCGGAGGCTGACGTCGAGCAGGTCCGGCAGCGCGCCGCCCGAGACCAGGCCCGGTTGGACTCAGGTCTGGGCAGCGCCAAGGACCTCCAGGCGATCCAGCACGAGGCGGCCACTCTTGCCGCCCGGCAGCGCTCGCTCGAGGACGCCGAGCTCGAGGTGATGGAGCGCCTGGAGGAGGCGACTGCCGAGCTGGCGCGGGCGCGGTCCGACGTGACCTCGGTCGCCGACACCGTCGCCGAGGTCACCCGGCGGCGGGACGCCGCGCTGGCCGAGATCGAGCAGCACGAGGCCGACCACGCCCGGCAGCGGGCCGCCGCTGCCGCCGGCCTGCCCGCCGACCTGATGGCCCTGTACGAGCGGATCCGCTCCGGCGGCGGCGGCATCGGCGCGGCCCGGCTGCACCAGCGCCGCTGCGAGGGGTGCCGGCTGGAGCTGAACACGACCGACCTCGGTCGGCTGCGGGACGCTGCCGAGGACGCCGTGATCCGCTGCGAGGAGTGCGGTCGGATCCTGGTCCGCACCGCCGACTCGGGTCTGTAGGGCCGGCTTGCGCTCAGCCGGTGACGGCCTCTTCCAGGATGTCCAACCCCTCGGCGAGCAGGTCCTCGCCGATCACCAGCGGCGGCAGGAAGCGCAGCACGTTGCCGTACGTGCCGCAGGTCAGTGTGACCAGTCCGGCCTGGTGGCAGGCGGCGTTGATCCGCGCCGTCTCGGCGGCGTCCGGCTCCTTGCTCGTCGTCCGGGTGCCCGGCTTGACGATCTCGACCGCCAGCATGGCGCCGCGGCCACGCACGTCGCCGATGGCGTCGGTGCGCTCGGCGAGCTGCTCGAGCCGGGGCCGCATCACGGCCTCGATCCGGCGGGCCGCGTCGACCAGGTCCTCGGTCTCGATGGTCTCGATCGCGCCGAGCGCCGCCACGCAGGCCACCGGGTTGCCGCCGTAGGTGCCGCCCAGGCCGCCGCCGTGCACCGAGTCCATGATCGTGGCCCGGCCGGTGACCGCGGCCAGGGGCAGGCCGCCGGCGATCCCCTTCGCGGTGGTGATCAGGTCGGGTACGACACTCTCGTGCTCGCAGGCGAACATCGCCGCGGTCCGGGCGAAGCCGGTCTGGATCTCGTCGGCGACGAACAGCACCCCGTTCTCGGCGCACCAGGACGCGATTGCCGACAGGAAACCCGGCGCCGGGACCACGAACCCGCCCTCGCCCTGGATCGGCTCGAGGACCACGGCCGCGGTGCGGTTGACGCCGACCTGCTTGTCGATGACCGAGATCGCCCGGGCGGCGGCCTCGGCGCCGGTCATGCCGTCCGGGTCGCGGAACGGGTAGGACATCGGCACCCGGTAGACCTCGCCCGCGAAGGGCCCGAAGCCGTCCTTGTACGGCATGTTCTTGGCGGTCATCGCCATGGTCAGGTTGGTGCGCCCGTGGTAGGCGTGGTCGAACACGACGACCGCGTCCCGACCCGAGTACCGGCGGGCGATCTTTACGGCGTTCTCGACCGCCTCGGCGCCGGAGTTGAACAGGGCTGAGCGCTTCTCGGTGTCGCCGGGCGCGAGCCGGTTGAGCGCCTCGCAGACGGCCACGTACTCCTCGTACGGGGTCACCATGAAGCAGGTGTGGGTGAACTCGGCGACCTGGGTCTGCACCGCGCGGGCGACCCGGGGGTTGGCGTTGCCCACGGTGGTCACTGCGATGCCCGAGCCGAAGTCGATCAGGTGGTTGCCGTCGACGTCGACCAGGACGCCGCCGCCGGCCCGCTCGACGTAGACCGGCAGGATCGTGCCCACCCCGGCGGCCACCGCGCCGAGCTTGCGGGCGTGCAGGGCCTGCGAGGCGGGACCGGGGACGGCGGTCACCAGGCGACGCTCCTGGGCGACCCCGGAGGACGGGTCCGAGCCGGGGCCCGGCGTCGAGGCCGTCGGCGGCAGAGTCTGGGTCATGGTGCACACGGTACGGTCTGTCGGCGCTGGTCAGCCATGACGATTGCGAGGTGAGCCGAGGCGATGCCGAGCCGACGCCGGGATGACCCCGAGACGACCTGCCACGACCTGTCCGCCCAGGTGGGGGCGAGCGAGCGGATGGCCCGGGTGGCCCGGGCCGCATTGGCGCGCTACCCGGCGGTCGCGGCCGACCTCACGCCGGCCGAGGTCCTTCTCGAGCCGGTCACGATCTCCGAGAACGCGACCTTCCGGGTCGGCGCCGGCGGACAGTGGCGGATCCTGCGCGTGCATCGGCTCGGCTACCACACCCCGACCCAGATCGCCTCGGAGCTGGCCTGGCTGGACGCCGTCCGGGACGAGGCCGGGGTGCGCACCCCCCGGGTCGAACCGGCGGCGGACGGCGAGCGCGTCGTCCAGGTGGCCGACCCCGGTGGTGGCCCGGACCGCTCGGTGGTGCTGTTCGAGCTGCTGCCCGGCGCTGAGCCCGCGCCGGAGGCGCTGGTGCCGCTCGCCGCGCTCCTCGGCCGGATCACCGCCCGGCTGCACGCCCATGCCCGCGCATGGCGGCCACCGGCGTGGTTCGACCGGTTTCGCTGGGACGCCGACGCCGCGTTCGGCCCGGCCCCGCGCTGGGGGCGCTGGCAGGACGGACCCGGGGTCGGACCCGCGGAGCGCCAGCTGCTCGCCCGCACCGAGGCCGTCGTCAGCCGCCGGTTGAGCGGCTATGGGACCGGCGCTGACCGGTTCGGTCTGGTGCACGCCGACCTGCGCGCCGCGAACCTGCTCGTCGAGCCGGCCGCCGTCGACCCCGGGTCCGGGATCAGCGTCATCGACTTCGACGACTGCGGGTTCAGCTGGTACCTGTACGACCTGGCCGCGGCGCTGAGCTTCGTCGAGGACCGGCCGGACCTGCCGGACGCCATCGAGGCCTGGCTGGACGGGTACCGCGCCGTGGAGCCGGTGCCGGCTGAAGACGCCGCCGAGGTCGACACGCTGGTGATGCTGCGCCGGATGAGCCTGCTCGCCTGGTTGGGAACCCACCATCGGGTGCCCACCGCGACCGAGCTGTCCGACACCTTCGCCGCCCGAACCTGCGCCCTCGCCGAGACCTACCTGACCCGGCACGGGTGAGCCGGCCGCTGGACGTGCGGGCTCTGCGACGATGGGAACCATGACCTACGCGGGTGACCTGTCACCGACCGAGGCCTACCAGCTGATCCGAGACGAATCGAAGGCTGTGCTGGTCGACTGCCGGACCGCGGCCGAGTGGGCCTATGTCGGGTTGCCGGACCTGTCTGCGCTGGGCCGCGACGTCGTCCGGGTGGAATGGGTCCGCTTCCCCGACGGGGCCCGCAACCCCTGCTTCCTCGAGGAGCTGGCAGCCGCTGGGGTGGGGCCCGATCAGCCGGTGGCGTTCCTGTGCCGCTCCGGGGTGCGCTCGGTCGGGGCGGCCCGCCTCGCCACCGAGGCCGGGTACCGCCGTGCCTACAACGTCGCCGACGGCTTCGAGGGTCCGATGGACGAGTCGGGTCACCGGGGTACCAGCGGCGGCTGGAAGGCTGTCGGTCTGCCCTGGCGACAGTCGTGACCGAGGCGCGGCCTGACCGAATCAGCTGGCGGCCAAGGACTCTCGCCGTCCGGGGTGGGTTGGCACGGTCCGGCTTCGCCGAGACCGCCGAGGCGCTGTATCTGACCCAGGGCTATGTCTATGACGACGCGGCCCAGGCCGAGGGCGCGTTCGCCGGTGCCGTGGACCACTACATGTACTCCCGCTACGGCAACCCGACCGTCGCGGTGTTCGAGGAACGACTGCGTCTCATGGAGGGGGCGCCGGCCTGTTTCGCCACGGCGACCGGGATGTCGGCGGTGTTCACCTCGCTGATGGCGTTCCTGAACGCCGGGGACCGAGTGGTCGCGGCGCGCGCCTTGTTCGGGTCGTGCTTCGTCATCCTCGACGAGCTGCTGCCGCGGTGGGGGATCAGGTGCGACTTCGTCGACGGCCACGACCTGGCCCAGTGGCAGCAGGGGCTTGCCGCGCCTGCCCAGGCGGTGTTCTTCGAGTCCCCGTCCAACCCGATGCAGGACCTGGTCGACATCGCCGCGGTCAGCGAGCTTGCCCATGCCGCGGGCGCAAAGGTGGTGGTGGACAACGTGTTCGCCACGCCGTTGCTGCAACGTCCGCTCGAGCTCGGCGCGGACGTGGTCGTGTACTCGGCGACCAAGCACATCGACGGTCAGGGTCGGGTGCTCGGCGGGGCGATCCTGGGGGAGAAGGACTACATCGACGGCGGGGTGCAGACGCTGATGCGGCACACCGGACCCTCGATGAGCCCGTTCAACGCCTGGGTCCTGCTCAAGGGCCTGGAGACGCTGCAGCTGCGCATCGAGGCGCAGTGCGCCGCAGCGGAGCGGATCGCCGCCCACCTGGCCGAGCACCCGAGGGTGCCCCTGGTGCGCTACCCGTTCCTGGACAGCCATCCGCAGCACGACCTGGCCAAGCGGCAGATGTCGGCGGGGGGCACCGTGGTCACCTTCGAGGTGGACGGCGGCAAGGACGGTGCGTTCGGCTTCGTCGACGCGCTGCGCCTGATCGACCTGTCGAACAACCTCGGCGACGCCAAGTCGCTGGCCACCCACCCGGCGACCACCACGCACCGCCGGATGACCCCGGCGGCCCGCGCCCACGCCGGGATCACCGACGGCGTGGTCCGGATCTCGGTCGGGCTGGAGGACGTCGAGGACCTGCTCGAGGACATCGACCAGGCGCTGGGCTGAGGTCAAGGGCCGCGGGCTCGGCGTGGTCTTCCAGACCGACGCTGCGGTTCTCCCCGCCGATGCACCGTGATCAGCCCCGCTCGGCGCGGACCAGGAAGTCGGCCACTACCTGGCACCACCGGTCCTGGGCGTCGAACAGCGGCCCGTGCCCCGAGCCCTCGAACATCTCCACCTGGACGCTGCCACCGGCCTCGGCGTAGGCGGCCAGGACGTCGCGGATCTGGGTCACCATCGGCTGGGCCGGGTAGGTGTCCTCGCCGGGCCACCCGGGGATCGCCCCGGCGGCACCGAGCGCGCCCACCTCCAGGGCCGCGCCGTCCGCGACGATGAGGTCGGCATCGCCGTGGGTCCACAGGACCGGTGGCTTCGGGTCGGCGGCGACGATGTCGGCCCAGGTGGAGTACTTGCCGGACAGGGCGTTGAGGATGCCGCGGGTGCCCGGGGCGAACCCGGGCCAGTTCTGCGACACCGTGGCGTCGCCGGGGTAGACGTCCTCGCCGATGGAGGTCAGCAGGATCTCCTCGACGAGCAGGTCCTCGCGAGCCGCCTCGGTCCGGAAGTCGGGCCGCCAGTACAGCCCGTTGATGACGTTGCGGATCGAGAACGGGGACTCGGCGCCGGCGTCGCCGTCCCGCAGCCGTTGCACCAGCTCCGGGTTGACCCCGCCGCCGCCGGTGCCGGCCCAGTCGGGGGCGCACGGCGTGCCGTCCCGGTGGACCCCGCCATAGCCGTAGGGGGAGATCGGGTCGAGGTAGGTCAGCGAGGCCACGCCGGTGCCGCCTGCGGCGGCGGTGTGCTCCAGGGCGTAGTGGGAGATCGCCAGGCCCGCCGAGGACCAGCCGACCAGGTGCACCGGCCGGGTGATGCTCAGCGCCCGCAGCAGCGCGGCCAGGTCGTCCGACCAGTCCCGCAGACCACGAGTGGCGTCGATCGGCAGGGGATCGGTGCGCCCGAACCCCCGCATGTCCGGGGCGATCAGGCGCAGGCTGACCCCGGCCGCGGCAGCGCGGGCAGCCAGGTCGGCCAGGACGTGCTCGTAGAAGCGGCCGGTGCTCAGGTTCCCCTGGACCAGGACGACCGGCACGCCGTCGTCCGGCCCGTGATCGAGCCAGTGGACGGCGAGCCGATCGGTCTGGGTGGTGTGGGCGGTGACGCCGGGCATGAGGTCCATGCCCTACATCTCATCACCCGGATGCAGCTGGGTGCGGGCGGTCTCGACGTCCAGCTCACCGCGCGCCAGGGCCTGCAGGGTCACCAGCCGCGCGTCCGATGCCGCCGGCGGTGTGGCTGGGGCCGACGGCGGGTCGGGTGGTGCGGGGGTGGTGGCGGACGCGCGATAGCCCAGCCGGGCCAGCAGCTCGTCGAACCGGGCCCGAGCGGTCGGGTAGCTCACCCCGAGGTGCCGCTCGACCTCGCGCATGGTGCCCCGGGAGACCAGGAACACCTTGAGCAGGGCCCGGTCGGCGTCGTCCAGACCGCAGAACTCGCACGAGGCGAAGGCCCCGGACAGCTCGGTGCCGCAGTTGGAGCAGCCCAGCCGGATGGTGTGCAACCCCTCGCTGCAGACCGGGCAGTCCCGCGGCGCCCGGTAGAAGCCCTCCGCGTCCGGGCTGTTGGGCGAGCCGGTGCCGTTGCGGCTCATTCCATGCCTCCGCCGGTGTCATCGGTGAGGAACACCGAGCTCATCACCGCGTCGACGCTCAGCTCGTGCCGGCCGGCGCCCAGCGTCGCCTCACTGACGTCGGGGTCGACCAGCCCGCCCGTGGAGACCGCGTTGGGCAGCACCACCTTGCCCATCCGGTTGCGGGCCCGGATATGCACGTCGCTGCCCTCACCGAGCAGCAGCTTGACCGAGGACGACTCGCAGCTGATCCGAGAGGGGCCGGTGAGCACCGCGATGCCCTTGACCGAGGACGACATGGCGTCGATGTCCAGGGCCCCGCGGACCCGGTCCAGCTTGAGTGCCGAGGCGATCACCCGCACCCGGGCCCCGCCGGAGACACCCCGCAGCGTGATGCTGGCCCCGGCAGAGTCCAGCTCGACGGCCAGCTCGGGGTTGATCCGGACCATCAGGCGCTGGTCCATCCAGGACTTGGCATAGGCCAGCGAGCGGGGCAGGTCGGCGAAGGTGAACGTCGGCTGGCCCTTGGCGCCCGGCTTGCCGGAGCCGGTGAAGCCGGAGAACGGGCTGTCCTGGCTCTCCACGACCATCACCGCGTTCTCCAGACGCACGGTGTGGTTGCCGGAGACGGCGACCTGGGCAACGCTCGGGTCGGCGACGACGTCGACGGAACGGTAGGAGGCGTGGACCCGGACGGCGGTGACCGTCGTCGGAACCGATGGGCCGGACGGCGTGGCTCCGGAACCCGGATACGGCGTCGTTGAGCCCCAGGGGGGTGCGTCGTCGTCGGAGGAGGCCGGCCCGGGTTCGGTGACGGTCTCGGGTGCGGGAGTGGTCGTGGATCCGGCCTCGAAGCCGGCGGAGTCGAGCAGTGGGAGGGCGTCGTCGGGGCTGAGCTCACCGGCGGCGACCCTGCGGAGGATCTCTTCGGTGGTAGTCATGCATCGAATCTAAAGCGTGACTTTCGAGATCACAAGGTGTGGCTGAGTTTCTCTGAAGTCGTCCGGAGCAGGTTCCACAGCTGCTGGACGTGGCGACGCTCGGTGTGCTCCGCACCGATCGACACCCGTACCATCCAGCTCTCGCCCAGCAGCGACGGGGTGACGAACGCCTGGCCGGAGGCGTTCACCGCCTCGGCCCAGGCCAGGGTGTGTGCGTCGAGCGCCGCGCCGTCCGGGACCGAGCCGTCGGCCTCGACCAGGCCGGGCGGTTCGTGGCGCAGGCACACCGTCTGCAGCCGCACTGGGGCCAGCAGCCGCCACGCGGCGTCCGACTCGACCTGCTCGGCCAGCCACGCGGCGTTCGCCAGGTCGCGGCGCAACCGGTCCCGGATCGCCTCCAGGCCGTCCAGGCGCAGGTGGAACCACAGCTTGAGGGCGCGGAACCGGCGGCCGAGCGGGATGCCCCAGTCCTTGTACTGGGGCACCCCGGCCTTGGCCAGCGCGTCGTCGGCGGCCGAGCGCAGGTAGCTCGGGTTGGTCGACATCACCCGCACCAGGTGGTCGACGTCGCGGACGTAGAGCAGCGAGCAGTCCAGGATCGTGCCGAGCCACTTGTGCGGGTTCCAGGACACCGAGTCGGCGCCCTCGACGCCGTCGAACAGCTCGCGGCACTCGGGCAGCAGCATCGCCGAGCCGGCCATTGCGGCGTCCACGTGCAGCCACGGCCGGGCCGGATCGCCGTCCGGCGCGAGCTGGTCAAGGACGGTGACGATCCCGGCCAGCGGGTCCAGGGCGGTGGTCGCGGTGGTGCCGACCGAGGCGATGACGGCGGCTGGACGACGTCCGGCGGCCAGGTCGGCACGCATCGCCTCGGCGAGCGCGTCGGGGCGCATGGCGTACCGCGCGTCGACCGGGACGCGGCGCAGGTTGTCGGCGCCGAACCCTGCCAGGGCAACAGCCTTGGCGATCGAGGAGTGGGCCTGGCCGGTGGTGTAGACCACCAGGGGGGTGGGCTCGGCCTGCAGGCCGCCGTGGACCTCGCTGTAGCAGGTGGCGCGTTCCCGGGCCGCGAGCAGGGCGACGAGGCAGGCCGTCGAGGCGGTGTCGTGGATGGCGCCGTGCCAGGCCGGCGAGAGGCCGGTTGCCTGCCGCAGCCAGTCGGTGACCACCGATTCGACCTCGGTCAGTGCCGGCGCGGACTGCCAGGTGATGCCGAGCGCGGCCAGGCCGCCAGAGGCGATGTCGCCGAGCACGGAGGACAGCGAGGCGTTGGAGGGGAACCAGCCGAAGAAGCTCGGGTGCTGGGTCTGGGTGATCCCGGGGACGACGACCCGCTCCAGGTCGGCCAGCACGGCGGCGAACGTCTGGGGGTGGTCGGGGGCCGACGGCTCCAGGGCGGCCGCTACCTCGCCGGGGCCGGTCCGGGCCTGCACCGGTAGGTCGGGGATACGTTCGCGGTGGTCGGCGATCCAGTCGATCAGGGCGTGGCCGGCGGTGCGGAACTCCTCGGGGGTCATGGCAGCACGGTAGGGGGACGGGACGGGGCCGGGTCAGTGGGCGAGCACGTCCAGGAACCAGGGCCGGCCTGCCCGCCTCGGCGGCACCGGCTCGACGTCCCAGCGCTCGCGCAGGACCTCGGCGAGCTCGGGGACGGTACGCGGTTCGGAGCCGTGCAGCAGCAGGTCGCGGGCGATCTCGCCGCGGGTGTGCTTGGCCAGGTGGCTGACCGCGGTGCGCCCGGACGGACCGTCGCGGAACACCCGTACCGTCGCCGTGCGGTCCGCGAGGTCGCCGCGTGGCCGCCACAGCGCGACGTAGGACTGTGAGCGGCAGTCGACCACCACGCCGTCGGCGAGCGGCTCGAGCGCGGTGGGCAGCACCGAGCGCCACGTCGGCTCCAGGCGGTCCAGCCCGGGCAGGCGGGCGCAGAGGGGCAGTCGGTACGGCGGGATGCGGTCGGCCGGTCGCAGCACCCCCCATAGGGACGAGGAGATGAGCAGCCGGCTGGCGGCCCGGCGTCGGGCGCCCGGCGGCAGGCTGGGCCAGTCCAGCGCTGCATAGAGCACGCCGGTGTAGACCTCGACGGTCGGGCGGGCCGGCAGCTCAAGCAGCCGGGCGTTGCGGGCCACCTCGTCGGCCAGGCTCGCACCCAGACCGAGCCGGGCCGCGGCGTCCGGGGCTCCGCCGGCCGCCACCAGCGCGGTCAGCACGGCGCGGCGGGTCGCGGTCAGCTCGGGGAAGGACAACCCACCGAGGTCGACCGGGCGTCCGCGCCGGGCGGGGGTGGCCTTGCCCTCCGAGGGCGGCAGCAGGATCAGCACGATCAGCCAGGGTAGGCAGTGCCGGCCGGTTGCCCTCGTCCCGGTGGTGCCCCGGTGGTTCGCCGGTGCTGCCGCGTAGGGTGCCGGGCATGGTTCGGCGCAGCGTTCACCTGCACGGGGCCGACCAGAGCTCGGTCGGCGCTCTCGGTCGCCGGTTCGCCCAGATCCGTGCGGACCTCGAGATCACCGAGGGGTTCCCTGCGTCGGTGCTCGACGAGGCGCGCCGGGCGGCGGTCGCCGGGCCGGGCTCGGATGTGGAGTACGTCGACCTGACCGAGGTCCCGTTCGTCACCGTGGATCCGCCGGGGTCGACCGATCTCGACCAGGCCCTGCATCTGGACCGCCGCGGGTCGGGCTACCAGGTCGACTACGCGATCGCGGACGTGCCCGCCTTCGTCCTGCCGGGCTCGGACCTCGACCGGGAGGCCCGGCGGCGTGGGCAGACCCTCTACGCGCCGGACCGGCGGGTGCCTCTGCATCCGCCGGTGCTCAGCGAAGGCGCCGCGAGCCTGCTCGAGGGGCAACGGCGGGCGGCGTTCGTCTGGCGGTTCGATGTGGACGACGCCGGTCGCCTGGAGCGGGTGGACCTGGTCCGCGCGGTGGTCCGCAGCCGCCGGCGGCTGGACTACGCAGCCGTGCAGGCGGCCGCCGACGCCCATCCGGGCCAGGCGCCGTCCGACGACCTGCTCACCGACCAGGCGGTGCTGCTGCGTGCGGTGGGGCGGGTGCGTCAGCAACGCGAGCGGGAGCGGGGTGGGGCCAGCCTGCCGCTGCCGGAGCAGGAGGTCGTTGCGGCCGGCGGCCGCTACCAGCTGGTGCTGCGTCCGGCGCTGCCGGCGGAGGAGTGGAACGCCCAGGTCTCGTTGCTGACCGGCATGGCCGCGGCGCGGATCATGCTCGACGCCGGGGTGGGGCTGTTGCGCACCCTTCCGGCGCCTCAGGCGGGTGCGGTGGCCAGGTTCCGGCGCCAGGCCCGCGCACTTGGGGTGGACTGGCCGCAGGCCGAGCCGTACGGCCAGCTGCTGCAGCGGCTGCGACGGGACGTGGCTGCCGAGCTGGCCCTGATGTACGAGGCGGCCTCGCTGTTCCGCGGCGCCGGGTACACCCCGCTGCTGCCGGGGTCGGCCTCGCAGGCTCGGCAGGAGCAGCCGACGCACGCCGCAGTGGCGGCACCGTACGCCCACGTCACCGCCCCGTTGCGTCGGCTGGTCGACCGGTTCGGGCTGCTCGCCTGCCACGCGGTCGTCGCAGGACGGTCCGTGCCGGACCCGGTGATCGGCGCGCTGGCGGTGCTGCCTGAGGTGATGGGCGCCTCGGACGCCCTGGCCGGGCGGCTGGAGCGGCGCTGCACCGACGTGGTCGAGGCCGCGGTGCTCGCCCATCGTGTGGGAGAGCGGTTCGACGCGGTGGTCGTCGACACCAACCGGTCCGGGGTCAAGGTGCAGCTGCTGGATCCGGCCGTGCTGGCCACCGCGCGCGGCGAGGCGCAGGTGGGCACACAGACCTCGGTCCGGCTCGTCGAGGTGGATCTCGCGGCCGGCCGGGTGGACTTCGCCATCGGATGAGCGCGCTGCCCCAGTGGTGTCGACTGACGGTTACCCTGTGCGTGGACGAGCCGGACAGGCGGTCGCGGTGGGCACCAGGTACTGGTCGCCCGTCGAGGAAAGTCCGGACTCCACAGGGCAGGGTGGTGGGTAACGCCCACCCGGGGTGACCCGCGGGACAGTGCCACAGAAAACAGACCGCCGACTCGTCGGTCCTTCGGGGCAGGCGGGCCGGTAAGGGTGAAACGGTGGTGTAAGAGACCACCAGCGCATCGGGTGACCGGTGCGGCTCGGTAAACCCCACCCGGAGCAAGGCCAGACAGGAAGCGTCCGAGGGCGGCCCGCCCGAGCTTCCGGGTAGGCCGCACGAGGACGTCGGCAACGCCGTCCCGAGATGGATGACCGTCGCCGTCGGGCAACCGGCGGGCACAGAATCCGGCTTATCGTCCGGCTCGTCCACCAAGCGGGCTCGGTGCCCGATCGCTGATCGGGTTCCGGAGGCGTCCATGGAGCGGCCCCACTCGACTACGGGGGGAGGTCGAGTGGGGCCGTCGCTCTCACGATACGCCGAAGTTCAACATTGCATGAACTCACGGTGCGCGAACGCCGGAAGATCTCCGGTCACAGATCGATCTCGACAGACGTGCTGTAGCAGGGCTATCACTGTATGTCGCTGAGATGACGCAGCGTAGTCACGGGTGTGTGGTGTGGTTCGATCGCCGGCGAGCAGAACAGTGCCGCTCTCGTTCAGCCCAGCTCGGCCGCGTGCAGCGCGGCGCCGATGATCCCGCCGTCGTTGCGCAGCTGGGCCGGCACGATCGGGGTGCGCAGCGATAGCAGGGGGAGGAACTTGTCGGCCTTCTTGCTGACCCCGCCGCCGACCACGATCAGGTCCGGCCAGAGCAGGTTCTCCACGGCGCCGAAGTAGCGCTGCAGCCGCTCCGCCCAGGCCTTCCAGGACAGCCCCTCACGCTCGCGGGCGCTGGAGGCCGCGCGGGTCTCGGCGTCGTGGCCGTTCAGCTCGATGTGGCCGAACTCGGTGTTCGGGATCAGCACGCCGTCCAGCAGCAGCGCCGTCCCGATCCCGGTGCCCAGGGTGGCCACCAGGACCAGGCCCGGGACGTCGCGGGCCGCGCCGAACCGGGCCTCGGCCAACCCGGCCGCGTCGGCGTCGTTGAGCACGTGCACCGAGCGGCCGAGCTGCTGGGTGAACACCGCGTCGACGTCCGTGTCGATCCAGCTCTCGTCGACGTTGGCCGCCGTGCGGGCCACGCCGTGCTGGATCACGGCCGGGAAGGTGATCCCGATCGGCCGGGTGCCCGAGCGTCGTCCGAACCCGTCGACGAGGGGGGCCACTACCTCGGCGACCGCCTGCGGAGTGGACGGCTGAGGCGTCTCTCGACGGACCCGCTCGGTGCGGAACTCGCCAAGGCCGAGGTCCACCGGCGCGGCCTTGATCCCAGACCCGCCGATATCGACGCCGAAGCCGACTCCCCGGGTGACCCACCTGCGTCCGCCTGCGCCCGTCATCGACCGCATCCCTTCCTCGCCGCTGCCCCGCCGTCCTGGACCCGGGCGTAGGCACCCTACAGACCGCTGCCCGCGCCGATACCACGAGAGCCACCTCGAACCCGAAGGGTTGAGGTGCAGCGGTCAGGGCAGGGTGAGGATCTCCGCGCCGGCGTCGGTGACCAGGATCGTGTGTTCGAACTGGGCGCTGCGGCGCCGGTCTCGGGTGAGGATGGTCCAACCGTCGTCCCAGCTGTCCCAGTCCGGGCTGCCCAGGGTGAGCATCGGCTCGATGGTGAAGGTCATGCCGGGCTCGATGACGGTGTCGAAGGCCGGAGCCGCGTCGTAGTGCGGGATCACCAGTCCGGAGTGGAACGCCGTCCCGATGCCGTGCCCGGTGAAGTCGCGGACCACCCCGTAGCCGAACCGCTTGGCGTAGGCGGAGATCACCTTGCCGATGACGTTGAGCTGCCGGCCCGGCATGACCGCCTTGACCCCGCGCAGCATCGCCTCACGGGTGCGCTCCAGCAGCAGCCGGGACTCCTCGTCCACCTCGCCGACCGGGTAGGTGGCGTCGGTGTCGCCGTGCACGCCCAGCCCGTCGACGCTCAGGTAGGCGGTGATGTCGACGTTGACGATGTCGCCCTCGCGCAGCACCGTCGAGTCCGGGATCCCGTGGCAGATCACCTCGTTGACGCTGGTGCACAGCGACTTCGGGTACGGCGGGGCGCTGCCGTTGCCCGGGTAGCCCAGCGTGGAGGGGTAGGCGCCGTGCTCGAGCAGGAACTCGTGCCCGATCCGGTCCAGCTCGTCGGTGCTCACCCCGGGCTCGATCGCCGCGCCGACGGTCGCCAGCGCCTGGGCCGCCAACCGGCCGGCCCTGCGCATCGCCGCGATGGTCCGTTCGTCCTTGACCTCCGAGCCGGTGAAGGCCGGGGCCCGGTCGGCGCCGACGTACGGCGGGCGAAGGATCGAGGCGGGGACGTCACGAACCGGGCTGACGTTGCCGGGGGTCAGGGTCCCGATCGGGGCGATGGACATAGGGGGAGTCTAGGTCGGCC
The DNA here is from genome assembly GCA_963724535.1 of uncultured Actinomycetota bacterium. GTDB lineage: Bacteria > Actinomycetota > Actinomycetes > Actinomycetales > Kineosporiaceae > JADJPO01. The sequence goes on along the minus strand of CAVRVD010000013.1, from coordinate 295,972 downwards.
GTCGCGAGGTGGCCGCGCCGAGCCGAAGCCCCTAGCGTTCGAGCATGGATGCCGCCAGCGACGGCCCCCGGTTCTGGTTCAACACCCGCACCGGTCAGGTCGAGACCGACGAGAACCGCTCCAAGGGCGAGGAGCTGATGGGTCCCTACGCCAGCCATGAGGAGGCGGCCCTCGCCCTGGACCGCGCGCGGGAGCGCACCGAGGCCTGGGACGAGGAGGACCGACGGTGGGAGGAGGGCGATGTCCCACCCTGGCGCCGGGACGGGGAGGCGAGCGGCGATCGCGGTGATCCCCCAGCCCGCTGACAGGCCCCGACCGACCACCGTCGGTCAGCCGGGTGTGGGCCGCGGTGAGGATGGGGGAGGATCCGGTGATGGTGCTGCCGCGCGTGGTCTCGCTGGTGCCCTCGCTGACCGAGGCGGTGGCGGCCAGCTGTCCGGACTCACCAGCCGGAGTCCTGGTCGGGGCGACCGACTGGTGCACCCACCCGGCGGACCTGGACGCCCGCGGCGTCGTCCGGGTCCGGGGCACCAAGAACCCTGACCTCGAGCGGATCGTCGAGCTCGCGCCGGACCTGGTGCTGGCCAACGTCGAGGAGAACCGTGAGGTCGACCTCGCCGTCTTGCGCGAGGCAGGGCTCGCCGTCCTGGTGACCGACATCCGCACCCTGGACGGCGACCACGGCGCCTTCGAGGAGCTGGATCGCATGCTCCAAGCGTGCGGCCTGGGCCACCCACCCTGGTTGGACGACGCCCGCCGGGCCTGGGACGGCGTCACAGCGTCCGGCACCCACCCACCGTTCACGCCGAGGCGGCGGGCACTCGTGCCGATCTGGCGCCGGCCCTGGATGGCCGTCGGTTCGGACACCTTCACCGGCGCCGTCCTGGAGCGGCTCGGAGTCGACAACGCTCTGGCCGACCACACCGAGCGCTACCCGCGGGTCGACCTGGACAACCTGCCCGAGCACGACCTGGTGGTGCTGCCGGACGAGCCGTACCCCTTCACCGACGTCGACGGCCCGGAGGCGTTCACCATGCCCAGCGCGCTGGTCTCCGGGCGGCACCTGACCTGGTACGGACCGAGCCTTCTCGACGCGCCGGCTGTGCTGTCCGCCCAGCTGCGCGCCGTGCCGTGACCGCTGTGGCCCGATCCCGTGCTCGACCGCGGCCGCTCAGCTCTCGAAGGAGTGCTCAGGGGCCGGGAACACCCCGTCGCGGACCTCGCCGGCGAAGGCCTGCGCGGCGTCCAACATCACCTGGTGCAGGTCGGCGTACCGCTTGACGAACCGCGGCGCCTTGCCGGTGCGCAGCCCCATCATGTCCTGCCAGACCAGCACCTGGGCGTCGCAGTGCGGGCCGGCACCGATTCCGATGGTCGGGATCTCCAGGGCCTTGGTGACCTGCTCGGCGACCTGCGCCGGCACCATCTCCATGACGATCGCGAATGCACCCGCCACCTGCAGCGTCAGGGCCTCCTCGATCAGGCGTCCGGCCGCCTCGTCGCCTCGGCCCTGCACCCGGTAGCCGCCCAGGGCGTGCTCGGACTGCGGGGTGAAGCCGATGTGTGCCATCACCGGGATGCCGGCCCCGACGATCGCCTCGACGCTCGGGGCGACGCGTCGTCCGCCCTCGAGCTTGACCGCGTGGGCCAGGCCCTCCTTCATCATCCGCATCGAGGAGGCCAGGGCCTGCTCCGGGCCGGACTGGTAGGAGCCGAACGGCAGGTCGGCGACGATCAGGCAGTGCCGCGAGGAGCGGGTGACGGCCCGGACCAGGGGCACGAGTTCGTCGACGGTGATCGGGACCGTGGTCTCGTACCCGTAGACGTTGTTCGCCGCCGAGTCGCCGACCAGCAGGACCGGGATGCCGGCCGCCTCGAACACCGCGGCCGAGTACTGGTCGTAGGCGGTGAGCATGGCGAACCGCTCACCGCGTTGCTTCATCTCCCGCAGGTGGTGGATCCGTACTCGCCGGGGCAGCGGTCCCGCGCCGGGGGCCGCCGCGTCCGGGACGATGACCCGGCCGCCGTAGGGGTTGGGCTGCTCCCCGCCCCCCGAGGGGTCGGGTCCGGCGTCGGAGCTGGGCTCGGTCATGGTGACCTCCGCGGTGATCGGGTGGACCGGTGGGGGTCGGGGTGTCGAGATCAGGACAGCTCCGGATCAGGACAGCTCCGGATCAAGACAGCAGCCGCGGAACCAACGGCGGGTCCCACGCCTCGCCGGCGTTCGCCTTGACCGCCCCGATGATGTGCAGCACGAAGGCGTAGACCAGCGCGCCGAAGAACGTCACGAAACCGACGAGGACCAACATCAGCGGCAGTGAGACCAGGACGGCGATCAACAGCGTGATGTCGATGTTCAGCGCGTTCGCGCTCTGGCGGCGCACGTAGGCCCCTCGGTCGCGGACGACCAGGTAGATCACCAGAGGTGCCACCAGTCCGGCGAACAGGGCGAACAGGTGGGCCAGCATCCCCCACAGCCGCTGGTCGGCGTCCGACATGGGCGGCTGGACAGGGTGCTGGCCGGCTGGTGGGTGCTGGCCGGCTGGTGGGTACTGGCCGGCTGCTGGGTACTGGCCGGCTGGTGGGTACTGGCCGGCTGGTGGGTACTGGTTGGTTGGGTTGAGGCTCGACGGCGGGGCCCCCATCGGTGAACCCCACGGCGACTGGGCAGCCGGGGGTGTGGTGGTCTCGGTCGGTGGCTCTGGGCGCCGGGCTGGGTCCTCCGGCGGACGGAAGGGGTCGCTCACGGTCCCGAGCCTAGACCTGGGCAACCCCTCAGCCCGCCCGTCGGCTACGGTCCGTCGCCTGTGCACCCCTAGCCTGGTGCCCGTAGGGCGTCCGGTCGGCGGTGGAGCGGGGAGAGGTACGTGGACAGACAGCAGGAGTTCGTGCTGCGCACGCTCGAGGAGCGTGACATCCGGTTCGTGCGGTTGTGGTTCACCGACGTGCTCGGATCGCTCAAGGCGGTCGCCGTGGCACCGGCCGAGCTGGAGGGCGCCTTCGCCGAGGGGATCGGCTTCGACGGGTCCGCCATCCAGGGCCTGGCCCGCATCTATGAGGCCGACATGCTGGTCCGCCCCGACCCGTCGACGTTCACCGTGCTGCCCTGGCACGGCGACCACCAGGGCACCGCACGGATGTTCTGCGACATCCTCACCCCGGCCGGCGAGTCCACCATGGCCGACCCGCGGTACGTCCTCAAACGGGCGCTGGCCAAGGCCGCCGGACACGGGCTGACCTTCTACACCCATCCCGAGATCGAGTTCTATCTGCTCAAGGACGAGCACACCCCGGGCCGCAGCCCCGTTCCGGTTGACCAGGCCGGCTACTTCGACCACGTGCCCCGCGGCGCCACCCACGACTTCCGGCGGACGGCGATCAGCATGCTGGAGTCGATGGGCATCTCGGTCGAGTTCAGCCATCACGAGGGTGGGCCGGGCCAGAACGAGATTGACCTGCGCTACGCCGACGCCCTGAGCACCGCCGACAACGTGATGACGTTCCGCACCGTGATCAAGGAGGTGGCGCTCGAGCAGGGCGTGTACGCGACGTTCATGCCGCGCCCGTTCGCCGACCACCCTGGGTCCGGCATGCACACCCATCTGTCTCTGTTCGAGGGTGACCGCAACGCCTTCCACGAGGCCGGCGCCGAGTACCAGCTGGGCAAGGTGGCGCGGCAGTTCATCGCCGGGCTGCTCACCCACGCCCACGAGATCACCGCCGTCACCAACCAGTGGGTGAACTCCTACAAGCGGCTGTGGGGTGGCGGGGAGGCCCCGGCCTACGTCTGCTGGGGCCACAACAACCGCTCGGCCCTGATCCGGGTGCCGATGTACAAGCCGGGCAAGGGCAACTCCACCCGGATCGAGTACCGAGCCCTGGACTCGGCCTGCAACCCCTACCTGGCCTACGCGGTGATGCTCGCCGCGGGGCTGAAGGGGATCGAGAACGGCTACGACCTGCCCGACGGCGCCGAGGACGACGTGTGGGCGCTGACCGACGCCGAGCGCCGGGCCGTGGGGATCAAACCGCTGCCGAGCAACCTCGAAGCGGCGCTGGACATCATGGAGGACTCTGAGCTGGTCGCGGAGACCCTCGGCGAGGGCCTGTTCGACTTCTTCCTGCGCAACAAGCGGCAGGAGTGGTGGGACTACCGCCACCAGATCACCCCGTTCGAACTCGACCGATACCTGCCCGTGCTGTGACCCGACCTCACCCGAGCGGCCGTCCCGGCGCGGCACCGCGGGTGTTGGTCATCGCCCATGAGCCGCACGCCGGCCTCGGTCGGTTGGCGCGGACCGAGCCGTTCGTCGCGGCCGTGCTCGACCAGCGGCGCCCGGACCAGGGCGAGCCGCTGCCCACGGACCTGGACGGCGTCGCCGCTCTGGTCGTGCTCGGCGGGTCGATGGCGGCGTGGGAGGACGACGTGGCGCCGTGGCTGCCGGCCACCCGGCGGTTGCTGGCGGAGGGGGTCGAGCGGGGGCTGCCGACCCTGGGCATCTGCCTGGGCGCCCAGCTGCTGGCCCTGGCCGCGGGCGGGCTCGTGGAGCGCGGCACCGAGGGGCTGGAGGTCGGCCTGGTCGCCGTCCGGCTCGGCGAGGCCGCGGCCGACGACGCGCTGCTCGGCCCGGTCCGTCGCCGCCTCGGTGAGCGCCTCGTCGTCCCGCACTGGCACGGCGACGCGATCATCCGGCTGCCCGCGGGCGCCGTCCGGCTGGCCACCGGCGAGCGCTACTCGAACCAGGCCTTCCGGCTCGGGACGGCCGCCTGGGGGGTCCAGTACCACCCCGAGGTCAGCCAGGAGGACTGGCAGGACTGGGTCGACGGCGGGCACGGCGCCCTGCACGTCGAGGGCATCGCCGCCGCCGACCTGCTGCACTCGGTCCAGCGGGCCGATCGCGCGCTCGAGGAGCTCGCCCGGGCCCATGCGGAGTCCTTCGCCGCCACCTGGTGACCGCACCGCCGCCGGTCGGTGCGTGGTCGGGTCGGTACGTGGTCGGGGTGGTGCGTGGTCGGGGTGGTTGCGTGGTCGGCGCCGCGGACCGCGGCAACGGCACCTCGTTACCCTGAGGCGTGCCCGTGACGCGATCGTCCTCCCTGACCGCGCGTCTGGCCCGGCTCTCCTTCGCTCACCCGGAGCGCGCCGCCGACCTGCTCGCCGATCCGGCACTGGCCGGTCTGGTCGACCCCCTCGAGGACGTCTTCGACGACGGCGTGCTGCACGCCCTGGGCGAGTCCTGCGACCCGGACCGGGCGCTGCTCAGCCTGGCCCGGATGCTCGAGGAGCTGCACCGTCGACCGGACGCGCACAGCGACGCGAAGCCGGCGAGGCTGTTTGCCGTGCTGCGGGCCGGGGGCGAGGCCCGCGACCAGCTGCTCGCCGTCCTGGGTGGCTCGGCCGCCCTCGGCGACCACCTGGCCCGCCACCCCGAGCACTGGACGGTGCTGGCTGGATCACACGGTGCTGGATCACACGGTGCTGGATCACACGGTGCTGGATCACACGGTGCTGGACGGCCGGACGCCGACGCGGTGCGCGCGGAGCTGCTGCGCGCCGTCGAGGCCGACCCCGACGTCGAGGCCCCCTGCGCCGGTCTGCAGCGCACCGCAGCCGTCGATGCGTTGCGGGTCGGCTACCGCCGCCGGCTGCTGGCGATCGCCGGCCGGGACCTGGTCAGCGCCGACGCGGCGAGAGCGTTGCCCTCGGTGGCCGCGGACCTGGCCGATCTGGCCGCCGCCGCGCTGGAGGCGGCCCTGGCCATCGCCCGCAGCGAGCTGCCCGACGGCGCCGTCCCCTGCCGGTTCGCGGTGATCGGGATGGGCAAGACCGGGGGGCGCGAGCTCAACTACATCAGCGACGTCGACGTGATCCATGTTGTCGAGCCGCTGCTGCCGGGTGCGGACGGGCCGGCCGGTGACGAGGCCGGCGCACTGGCGACCGGGGCCAAGCTGGCCGCTGCGTTGGCCCGGGTGTGCTCAGTCTCCACGGCCGAGGGGACCCTGTGGCCGGTGGACGCCGCCTTGCGCCCGGAGGGCAAGGCCGGGCCGCTGGTGCGCAGCGTGGCCAGCCACGTCGCCTACTACGAACGGTGGGCGCAGACCTGGGAGTTCCAGGCGTTGCTGAAGGCGCGCGCGGTGGCCGGCGACCGCGGGGTCGCCGAGGCCTACCTGGCGGCGATCGCGCCGATGGTGTGGCGCGCCGCCGAGCGGGAGAACTTCGTCGTGGACGTGCAGGCGATGCGGCGCCGGGTCGAGCTGCACGTGCCGGCCAAGCAGGCCGCCCGCCAGCTCAAGCTCGGTGCGGGGGGGCTGCGGGACGTCGAGTTCAGCGTCCAGCTGTTGCAGCTGGTGCACGGCCGGATCGACCCGCGGTTGCGCACCGGCAACACCTTGGAGGGTCTGGAGGCGCTGTCCGCCCACGGCTACGTCGGTCGTGACGACGCCGCCGAGCTGGACCAGGCCTACCGCTTCCTTCGTGCCCTGGAGCACCGGATCCAGCTGAACCAGCTGCGGCGCACCCACGTCGTCCCGGACGCTGCGGCGGACCTGCGCCGGCTGGGCCGGACCTTCGGGTTCCGTCGGGAGCCGGGCGTCGAGCTCGAGGAAGTCTGGCAGGGGCACGCCCGCCAGGTGCGCCAGCTGCACGAGAAGCTCTTCTATCGTCCGTTGCTGGCGGCTGCCGCCCGGCTGAGCACCGACGAGGTACGGCTGACCCCCGAGGCGGCGCAGGCCCGACTGGCCGCGCTCGGCTACCGGGACCCGGCCGGGGCGATGCGCCACCTCGCAGCGCTCACCTCGGGGGTGAGCCGGCGCGCGGCGATCCAGCGCCAGCTGCTGCCGGTGATGCTCGGCTGGTTCGCCGAGGGCGCCGACCCGGACGCCGGTCTGCTCGCCTTCCGCCGGGTCAGCGACGAGCTGGGAACCACACACTGGTACCTGAAGATGCTGCGCGACTCCGGCGCCGCCGCCGAGCGGATGGCCCGGATGCTGGCGGCCAGCCAGCTGCTGGCCCAGCAGCTCGAACGCGGCCCGGACGCCGTCCAGTTGTTCGGCGACGACACCGAGCTGCAGCCCCGCCCGCGAGCCGAGACCGTGGCCGCCGTCCGGCGGGTCGTCGACCGGCACGTGGACGACGACATCGCCGACCTCGACGACAAGGCCGCCGACGCCGCACTCAGCACGGCCGTGATCGCGGCCCGAGGGGTGCGCCGCAGGGAGCTGGTCCGAACCGCGATCGGAGACCTGGCCGGCCTGCTCGACCTCGACCAGGTCGGTCAGGCACTCACCGACGCCGCGGTGGCCACCCTGGACGGGGCGCTGCGGGCCGCCGCCGCGCGCGTCGCGGCCGCCCACGGTGGGCGCCTGCCCACCCGCCTGCTGGTGGTCGGGATGGGCCGGCTCGGCGGTGGTGAGCTGGGCTACGGCAGCGACGCCGACGTGATGTTCGTCCACGAGCCGGTCGAGGGGGTGGGGGAGAAGGCGGCCCACGACGCGGCCATGACAGTGTTCAGCGAGCTGCGCCGGTTGCTGGCCGCCCCGGGCCCGGACCCGGCGCTGGAGGTGGACGCTGACCTGCGTCCGGAGGGCCGCAACGGGCCCCTGGTGCGCACCCTGGACTCCTATGCCGAGTACTACCGACGCTGGTCGCTCACCTGGGAGGCCCAGGCGTTGACCCGGGCCGTCCCGGTGGCCGGCGACGAGGAGTTGGCTGCCCGATTCGTCGAGCTGGTCGACCCGCTGCGCTGGCCGGAGGGCGGGATCGACGATGCCGCGGTGCGCGAGATCCGCCGGATCAAGGCCCGGGTCGAGTCCGAGCGCCTGCCGCGCGGGGCCGACCCGACCCGTCACCTCAAGCTGGGCCGGGGCGGGATCTCCGACGTCGAGTGGACGGTGCAGCTGATCCAGCTCAAGCACGCCGGTCGGGTGGCGTCGCTGCGCACCACGTCGACAACCGCCGGGTTGGCCGCCGCGGTGCGGGCCGACCTGCTCGATACCGCCGACGGCGAGGTCCTCATCGAGGCCTGGCGGCTGGCCTCCCGGATCCGCAACGCCACCGTGCTGTGGCGGGGTCGGTCCTCGGACTCCCTGCCCAGCAAGCGGATCGAGCTGGACGGCGTGGCCAGGATCGTCGGCTACCCACCCGGGTCGACCAGCCAGCTGGAGGAGGACTACCGGCGGATCACCCGCAGGGCCCGCGCGGTGGTGGAGCGGGTCTTCTACGGCTGAGCCCGACCCGACGGCGACCCGGGAGCCGGCTGGTCTTCTGCCGGTGGCCGGTCAGGCACCAGACTGGGGCCATGTCGTCGACCGGGGGGCACCAGGATCTGATCTGGCTCAACGAACCGCGACGCTGGCGGCGCTCGGGGGCAGACCTGATGGTCACCACGGATCCGGACACCGACTTCTGGCGGCAGACGCACTACGGCTTCGTGCGGGACAGCGGTCACCTGTTCGGCGTCCGGGTGGCGGGGGAGTTCACGGCCACCGTCGTCGTCAGCGGTGGGTTCGCCGACCAGTACGACCAGGCCGGGCTGATGGTGCGCCTGGACGCCGAGCGGTGGGTCAAGGGCGGCTTGGAGTACGTTGACGGCCGAGCCACAGTGGCAGCGGTGGTCACCCACGTCGTCTCGGACTGGAGCAGCACACCGCTACCCTCGGCGCCGGACCGACTGGGGCTGCGGGTGTCACGTCGCGGGGACGCCCTGCGCGTCGAGTACCGCCTCGACCATGGCGCCGACGGGGCCTGGACGACACACCGCCTCGGCTACCTGCCCCCCGGACTGCCGGTCTCCGTCGGGCCGATGGCCGCCTCGCCCACCGGCGCCGGTTTCGACGTCGTCTTCCACGACTTCACCCTGCAGGACTGAGCCGTGCGCACTCGACGCCGTCGTGGCGGGCTCACCGTGCGAGCGATCGCCGGGACTCATACTGTGCTGCTCGGCATGGACCTGGCCGACCCCGCAGGCTGTCTCGGCTTCGCCGTCCACCGGGTCGACCATACCGACGGTGAGTGCACCTGGCTGCGCGGGATGAAGACCTTCGCCTCGGTGGTGCCCGACCCGCCGCCCGGGTCGGACTACAGCAGCCGCGAGCATCCGATCCAGGGCTTCCAGTGGGGCGACTACAGCGCCAAGCCCGGCCACGACTACACCTACTCGGTCTCGGCGTTGGGTGGGCTGCCCGGCTCGCTGGTGCCGCTGACCACCGTCGAGGTGAGAGTAGGCACCGAGGCGCAGGACGACGGGGTGCACGGGGTCTGGTTCAACCGCGGCGTGGCCGCCTCTCAGGCCTTTGCCCGTCGCTTCCCGGACTTCGTGCCCGGCCGTGACCTGCAACCCACCCACCCGGCGATGGTGTGGCTGTCCCGCGGGCTGGCCGAGGCGTTCGTCGCCTTCTGCGCCGAGGCGCTCGGCGGCGGCTGGGGCCTGCGCGGTGCCTTCTACGAGTTCACCTGGGACACCGGCCTGTCCGCGCTCGCCGCGGCGCGCGACCGGGGCGTGGACGTGCGGCTCGTCGTCCACGGCAGGGACCGGGACGCCCGGCCCGAGGTGGACAACGACGTCACCGCGGCCCAGGCCCGGGCGGCGGCGCAGCGGCACGGCCTGCTCGACGTCATCGACTGGCGCACGGCGCTGAACAAGAGCGCCCTGCAGCATCACAAGTTCCTCGTGCTGCTGCGCGACGGGGACCCGGTGGCGGTCTGGACCGGGTCGACGAACCTGACCCGCGGCGGGGTCTACGGGCACTCCAACGTCGCCCATCTGGTGCGCGACCGGCGGATCGCGAGCGAGTTCGCCGACGAGTGGCAGCGGCTGGCCGACGGACTGACCACGGCGCAGCTTCGGGCGGTGCACGAGAGTGGACAACCCGTGCAGCAGGTGGTGCCGGCCGTCCCCGGCGGCGACGTGGTGTTCTCACCGCGGCCCACGTCGTCCACCGTTCTGGACTGGTACGCGGGGCTCTTCGACCACGGCAGGCACTCGACGCACATCACCGGGGCGTTCGGTCTCAACGAGGTGTTTCGGGACACCCTCGCCGTCCCGAAGCCGGTGATGCGCACGGTGCTGCTGGACAAATGGCCACGGCGCGACGCGCAGATCCCGCGGGTCGACCCGAACGTGCGGGTCTCCACCGGCAGCCACCTGGCCGCCGGGGCGCTGGCCCAGTGGGCCGGGGAGCACCTGACCGGGTTCAACACCCACGTCCGGTACGTGCACACCAAGATCATCCTGGTCGACCCGATGTCCGAGGACCCGATGCTGCTGACCGGGTCGGCCAACTACTCCGGGGCCTCGACGACGACCAACGAGGAGCACACCCTGGTGCTGCGTGCCGGGTCGACCCGGGCCACCTCGCGGCGGGCCATGAAGCGGTTGGCCGACATCTACCTGACCGAGTACCACCGGCTGTTCATGCACTTCGTGTTCCGAGCGATGGCGCAGGGGGTCACCCTGAACGAGGGGGCGCGCTCGTGGTCGCTGCACCTGCAGGAGGACGACCGCTGGTCCGAGCGGTACTACGTGCCGGGCTCGTGGCGGGCGTTGCAGCGTCGGCTGTTCTCGGGCGGCTGAGGCCGGGGTCTGTCGGTCTGTCGCTCGCACTGTCGGTGTCCCGCTCGCACTGTCGGTGTCCCGCTCGCACTGTCGGTGTCCCGCTCGCACTGTCGGTGTCCCGCTCGCACTGTGCTCGTGTTGCAGCAGGGGCACAGTGGGGTCCTAGGCCGACAGTGGCTCCCGTGACGGGTCAGCTGCTCGGCCTAGCGGGCGGATACGTCGACCCGGCGGACCAGCCCCGGCTGAGCACCGCCTCAATGCGCTGCAGGACTTGGGCCGGCTGGTCGACGTCCTGGTGGCCGAAGCGCACCATGTCCCAGCCGTCCGCGCGCAGCAGGGCTTCCCTGGTTCGCTCCCGGCGCAGCTCTTCGGGGTCGTCGTACTTGCCGAGCCCGTCGTACTCCAGGAGCAGGCGGGTCCCGACAATCCGCAGGTCCGCCCGGTACCGGATCCCGGTGACCGGCACCTCGACCTGGACCTCGACGCGGTAGCCCAGGCAGATCACGACGTGACGCAGCCGTGACTCGCCTGGGGACTCCGCCCGAGGGTCGGCGTGCTGGATCACCGCTCGAACAGCAGCGATGCCTGGCGTGTGGCGGTAGGCCCGGACCGCACCGTCCAGATCGTCGCGGGAGGCAAGGCGGCGGGCGAGTGCGGCGTCTGCCACCACCAGCGCTTCGCGAGGTCCGGCGTACAGGCCCAGCTGGACGGTGGCGAAGGCAGGTTCGACGCACCTGTCCTGTGCGCGGGCCCCGGCGGGAACCCGATGCACCACGCATGCCGTTGCGCCCTCTCCGGAGCAGCGGTGACCGGCGAACAGCCGGCGGCGCGTCGTGGCCACCTCGGGGTCCGTGTGGGTGTCGGACTGTGGGTTGATCCGGCCAAGGTGAACCGTGGTGAGTCGCTCGCGGCAGGTCGGCAGACCGTGCAGGACCAGAGCGCTGTCGTGGGTCGCGACCAGATCGGCAGCCCGGCTCGCCAGCTCTGCTCGGATGCGCAGCGCATGCCATGCCTCAGGAGGGCGTCGCGGTGCGGCCAGGGCGTACCACCCGCGTCGCAGGCAGACGAGCCTGCCGCTGCGCACTGCTGCGCGCAGCACCGTCGGGTGTACTCCCGCGGCGAGGGCTGCCGCCGTGCTGAACACGCCGCCACCGGCCACGGCCAGGTAGGACAGCATCTCGTCGGTAGGTGGCACGCCTCCACGGTGCGACGTGTCGCCGGTGGAACACGGGGTCCGCCGGCTGGGCTGTGGACGATCCGGTCCAAGAACCGGTTAGGGGACGCGACATCTTGCACAACGCGAGTGCCGGTCCAGCAGGTCCCCGGGCACCTGGGCGCACTGGTCGGTCGGCACCGACTGTCGTCCTGTTGGGTGCACTGTGCTGCTGTTGCAGTAGCGGCACAGTGCACCCAGCAGGGTGACAGTGCAGCGCTGGGGTGACAGTGCAGCGCTGGGGTGACAGTGCAGCGCTGGGGTGACAGTGCAGCGCTGGGGTGACAGTGCAGCGCTGGGGGTGACAGTGCAGCGCTGGGGGTGACAGTGCAGCGGGTGACCTTATGCCTGCCCTCGAAGGGCCCGGTAGCGGCGGATGAGGTCGTTGGTCGAGGAGTCGTGGGTCAACTCGGGCATCGACCGCGCGGTGAGCTCGGGCGCTATCCGCTTGGCGAGCACCTTGCCCAGCTCGACCCCCCACTGGTCGAAGGAGTTCAGGCCCCACACGACGCCCTGGGTGAACACCTTGTGCTCGTACAGCGCGATCAGAGCCCCGAGGACGCGCGGGGTCAGCTTCTCGCCGAGGATCGTGGTGCTCGGCCGGTTGCCCTCGAAGGTCTTGTGCGCCACCAGTGCCCCGGTGGCTCCCTCTTCGGCCACCTCCTGGCTGGTCTTGCCGAAGGCCAGTGCCTCGGACTGAGCGAAGAAGTTCGCCATCAGCAGGTCGTGGTGCTCGCCGATGTCGTGACCGGGCTGGGCGAAGCCGATGAAGTCGGCCGGGATCAGTCGGGTGCCCTGGTGCAGCAGTTGGTAGTAGGCGTGTTGGCCGTTGGTGCCCGGGGTGCCCCAGACCACCGGTCCGGTGTCGTAGTCGACCCGCCGTCCGCCGACCGTCACCGACTTGCCGTTGGACTCCATGTCGAGCTGCTGCAGGTAGTCGGCGAAGGAGTCCAGGTACTGCGCGTACGGCAGCACCACGTGACTGTTCCCGCCGAGGAAGTTGCCGTACCAGACCCCGAGCAGCCCCATCAGCGCCGGAGCGTTCTCGCGGTAGTCGGCGGTCCGGAAGTGCTCGTCGACCTCCCGGAACCCGGCCAGCATCTGCCCGAACGCCTCCGGCCCGATCGCGATCATCAGGGACAGGCCGACCGCCGAGTCCATCGAGTACCGCCCGCCCACCCAGTCCCAGAAACCGAACATGTTGGCGGTGTCGATGCCGAACTCGGCCACCTCCTGCGCAGCCGTGGAGACCGCGACGAAGTGGCTGGCCACCGCCGCCTCGCTGCCGAGTCGTTCGACCAGCCAGGTCCGCGCGGTCGCGGCGTTGGTCATCGTCTCCTGCGTGGTGAAGGTCTTGCTGGCGACGATGAACAGGGTGCTCTCCGGGTTGAGATGCATCACCTTCTCGGCGATGTCGTCGCCGTCCACGTTGGACACGAAACATACGTCGAGGCCCTCCTGCGCGTATGGGCGCAGCGCCAGGGTGGCCATCGCCGGACCCAGGTCGGACCCGCCGATGCCGATGTTCACCACGGTGCGGATCGGCTTGCCGGTGTAGCCCTGCCACTGCCCGCCGCGCACCTGGTCGGCGAAGGTCGCCAGCTGCTGCAGCACCTCGTGCACGGCCGGGACGACGTTCTGGCCGTCCACCTCGACCTCGGCGCTGCGCGGGGCACGCAACGCGGTGTGCAGGACGGCGCGACCCTCGGTGGAGTTGACCTTCTCTCCGGTCATCATCTGCTCGGTGGCGCGGCGCAGGTCGACGGCCTCGGCCAGGGCGACGAGCAGGTCCAGGGTCTCGTCGGTGATGCGGTGCTTGGCGAAGTCCAGGTGCAGCCCGGCGACGTCGATGGCGTACCGCTCGCTGCGTTCGGGGTCCTGGGCGAACAGGTCGCGCAAGTGGACCGAGCGCATCGCGTCGGCGTGCCCATGCAGGGCCCGCCACTCCGGTCGCTCACTCACCAGGGCGGTGTCCGGGTCCGCTGCGGGAACGTTCTGCTCGAGCGCGGGGTCGGCGGTGGTGTCGGGTGTGGTGTCCTGTGGCGTCGTCACCCTGCCTACCCTGCCGCCTCGCCGGTGCGCCAGGAAAGGGACGTGCGGGGCGTGTCGGTCACCTGTCGGCGCTGGGTCGTAGGGTCTACGACGTGCTGCACCTGCACCGCTCTGAGCGCGCCGAGGCGCTGATCGAACCGTTGGCGGCCGTCCTGGCAGAGCCCGTGGGCGACCCGTTCACCTCCGACGTGGTCGCGGTGCCTACCAAGGGCGTGGAGCGCTGGCTCGCCCAGCAGCTGTCCCACCGCCTGGGTGCGTCGGCGGACGGCGAGGCCGGAGTGTGCGCCGCGATCGCCTTCGACTCGCCAGCCCGGTTGGTCGCCCGGGTGCTGGCCGGTGTCCTGGACCTCGACCCGCGCGACGACCCGTGGTCGGTGGAGGCGCTGACCTGGCCGTTGTTGACGGTTCTGGACCAGAGCCTGCACGAGCCGTGGTGTGCGTCGGTGGCCCGGCACCTGGGCACCGGCCATCTCGTCGAGGGGCCTGACCGGCCCGGCGACCCGACGCAGGACGAGGCGGACTCCCACCGGTCCGGGCGGCGGCTGGCCCTGGCCCGTCGACTGGCCGGTCTGTACTCCTCCTACACCGCCCAGCGTCCGTCCCTGGTGCTCAGCTGGCGTGACCGCAGGCCCGACGGGGTGCCGCCGGACCTGCAGTGGCAGGTCGAGCTGTGGTGGCGGCTCCGGGAGCGGATCGGCGTGCCCAGCCCCGCCGAACGGCTGGACGACGCGGTGCGGCTGCTGCGCGCCGACCCCGAGGCGCCCGGCGCCGCCGACCTGCCCGGGCAGCTGTCCGTGTTCGGCGCCACCCGCCTGCCGCACGCCCAGCTGGAGGTGCTCACCGCTCTGGCCACCGGGCGTCAGGTGCACCTGTGGCTTCCTCACCCGAGCCCGGATCTGTGGCAGGCGGTAGCCGAGGCGGCTCGACCCTCGCCCAGACGCAAGGACAGCCCTGTCGTGGCGCGGCTGCCGTTCCTTGCCTCCACCGCGCGAGACTGTGTGGAGCTGCAGCAGCGACTGGCCGCACACGCCGAGACCGCCGGGGTACAGACGGTCGAGCACCACCACGCGATCTCGAGCGCGGATCCTGGCGATCCCCCTGACCTGTTGGGCGCCGTCCAACGGGCGCTGCGCGCCGACCGGACGCAACCGCAGGACCGCCTGTTGCCCACGATCGCCGCCGACGACCGCAGCGTTCAGGTGCACGCCTGTCATGGACGGGCCCGGCAGGTGGAGGTGCTGCGGGAGGTGATCGTCGGCCTGCTCGCCGACGACCCCACACTGCACCCCCGGGACGTGCTGGTGATGTGTCCGGACGTCGAGGCCCTCGCCCCGGCCGTGTCCGGGGCCTTCGGTCTCGAGGTGGACCGACCGGAGGACCGACCGGAGGTCACCGCGCTCAACCCGGACGGGTCGGCGTCGGGGCACCCGGGGCAGCGGATCCCGCTGCGGCTGACCGACCGATCGCTGCGTCAGACCAACCCGCAGCTGTCCCTGCTGGCCCGCCTCCTCGACCTGGCCGGCGGTCGGGTCGAGGCCAGCGCCGTGCTCGACCTCGCCGCCTGCGCGCCGGTCCGGCACCGGTTCGGCTTCACCGACGACGAGCTGGACCGGGTCCGGGGTTGGGCGGTTGCCACCCGGGTCCGGTGGGGTGAGAACGCTGCGCGGCGCGCGCGCTTCGGTCTGCCGAACGTGCTGCAGGGAACCTGGCAGGTGGCCCTGGACCGGATCCTGCTCGGCGTCGCCATGGCAGAGGACGACGAGTCCGGCTGGGTGGGCAGCGCGCTCCCGCTGGACGACGTGGACAGCACCGACGTCGACCTGGCCGGTCGACTGGCGGAGTTCATCGAGCGCCTGGAGATCCTGCTCGTCGAGCTGACCGGCGACCGCCCGGTCGCTGGGTGGCTGACCACTCTGGGCCGGGCGCTGGACTGGCTCGCCTCGGCGCCGGCGGACCAGTCCTGGCAGACGGTGCAGGCCCGGCAGGTGCTCGCCGACGTCGCCGACTCCGCGCGCAGCCACCCCGAGGCGGGACTTCGGCTGGCCGACGTCCGGGCTCTGCTGTCCGGGCGGCTGGCCGGTCGACCCACCCGGGCCGGTTTCCGCACCGGCGCGCTGACCGTGTGCTCGCTGGAGCCGATGCGCGCCGTCCCGCACCGGGTGGTCTGCCTCCTCGGCATGGACGACGGCACCTTCCCGCGCTCGGCGCCCACCGCCGGGGACGACATGCTGCTGCGCGAGCCGTGGATCGGGGAGCGGGACCGGCGCAGCGAGGACCGCCAGCTGTTCCTCGACGCGGTCACCGCGGCCCGGCAGCACCTGGTGATCGTCTACAGCGGGGCCGACGAGCGCACCGGTGCGCTGCGCCCACCGGCAGTCCCGGTCGGGGAGCTGCTGGACCTGCTGGACCAGGTCGCCGAACCGGTCCGGTCCGGCCCCGGGTCCCGCGTGGGGCTCGCGTCCCGGAACGCGGTGCGTGACCTGGTCACAGTCCGGCACCCGCTGCAGCCGGTCGACGCCCGCAACTTCACCCCGGGGGCGTTGGCCCGCCCGGGCCCGTTCAGCTTCGACGCGCACGCCCACGCCGCTGCCGTGGCCGGGGTGCTGCCCGCCCCGCCGGCTCATGGGGCACGGCTCCTGGACCGGCCGCTGCCCCCGCGCCCGCGGGGCGAGGAGGACCTTGTCGTCGACCTCGACGACCTGGTCGCGATGCTGGAGCACCCCGCGCGCTGGTTCGTCCGGCGCCGGCTCGGGCTGTGGCTGCCGGGTGAGCAGGAGGAGGTCGACGACCGAATCCCGCTGGAGCTCGACGGGCTGGCCCAGTGGGCGATCGGGGACCGGATGCTCGCCGACTGCCTGGCCGGCACGAGCCGGGAGCGGGCGCTGGCGGCGGAGTACCGCAGGGGACGGATCCCGCCGCGCGAGCTGGGTCGCGCCCTCGTCCACCGGATCGAGCAGAACCTCGCTCCGATCGCGCTGGCGGCCCGCAGCCACCATGTTCCGGCCTTGGCAGGTCCAGACGGTCAGGCCGGTCCCGGGATGGCCGTGGACGTCGGTGTCGACCTGCCCGGCCAGGTCCGCCTGACCGGCACGGTCCCCGACGTCCACACCGGTGTCGTGGTCCGCGCGACCTACTCACGGCTGGCGGCCAAACACCGGCTGCGTGCCTGGGTCCAGGTGCTCGCCCTGGCGGCCGGTCGCCCCGATCGGGACCACAGCGAGCAGGGCTGGTCGGCGGTGACCGTCGGCCGGGGCGCCGGTGCTCGCCCGGTGGCCGCGCTCGCCCGCCTCACCGCGCCGCCGGCCCCGGTCGCCGTCCAGCGTCTGGCCGACCTGGTGCGGCTGCGGGACCGGGCGCTGCGTGAAGTGCTGCCGATGCCGGTGGCCACCACCGCGGCCTACGCGCGCAGCCGGCAGGCGGGCGAGACCGTCGAGCAGGCCGAGGCCGAGGCGTCCTTCGCCTGGCGGCGCGAGCGGGACGACCCGCACCTGCGGCTCTGCTGGGGGGAGCAGGCACCGCTGGAGGTGCTGCTGGAGGCGCCGACCAGCTCCGAGCGAGGCTGGGCCGGGCAGGAGTCGTCGCGCCTGGGCGCCTACGCCCGCCGGGTCTGGGACCCGCTGCTGGTGCACGAGGAGCTGGCCAGCCGATGACCACGTTGCCGATGGCGCTCACCCCTGCCCTGCCGCCGGCCCCGTTCGACTGCTTGGGCGAGCTGCCCCGCGGTACCACGCTGCTCGAGGCCAGCGCCGGAACCGGGAAGACCTTCACCGTCGCGGCGCTTGCCACCCGGTACGTGGCCGAGGGCCACGCCGAGCTCGGCGAGCTGCTGCTGGTCACCTTCGGTCGGGCCGCCACCTCCGAGCTGCGCGAGCGGGTCCGGGCCCGGCTGACCAGCGCCTACCACCGGCTGCGCAGCACCGGGGCCAGGCAGAGCGACGACGAGCTGGTCGCCCACCTGGCCGACGTCGACGACGCCGAACTGGCCCGTCGCCAGGACCGGCTGGCCACCGCCCTGGCCGACTTCGATGCCGCCACCATTGCCACCACCCACGGCTTCTGCCAGCAGATGCTCACCCGGCTCGGGGTGCTGGCCGACGTCGACCCCGACGCCACCATGGTCGGCGACGTCGCCGACCTGGTCAGCGAGGTCACCGACGACGTCTACCTGCGCCGCTACGCCTCTGCGGCTCCGCCGGAGCTGTCGGTCGGGCAGGCCCGCGACGCCGCGCGTGCCGCCATGGGCGACCCGTTCGCCGTCCTCGAGCCGCGCGCCGCGCCGCAGGGATCCCCGGCCTGGCACCGGGTCGCCTTCGCCGCCGAGGTGGTCGGCGAGGTCGCCCGGCGCAAGCGGGAGCTGCGCCTGCTCGACTACGACGACCTGCTCGTCCTGCTGCGGGCGGCGCTGACCGACCCGAGGGTGGGGGAGCAGGCGGCGCAGCGGCTGCGTGAGCGATACCAGGTGGTGATGGTCGACGAGTTCCAGGACACCGACCCGGTGCAGTGGCAGATCCTGCGCGAAGCCTTCCATGGACACGCCACGCTGGTGCTGATCGGGGACCCGAAGCAGGCGATCTATGCCTTCCGCGGCGGCGACGTGGTCACCTACCTCGCCGCCGGCCGGGACGCCGACCGGCAGGCCACCCTGGACCGGAACTGGCGCAGTGACGCCCACCTGCTCACCGGCCTGGAACAGCTGCTGCGCGGTGCGGCGCTGGGTGACGAGCGGATCGTCGTCCACCCGGTGCGCCCCGGCCGGGCCGGCACCTCCCGGCTCGAGGTGTCGGCAGGGCCGGCGCCCCCGGTGCGGATCCGACAGGTCCGCCGTAGCGCCCACGGCCTGACCGGCACCCGCAACCCCAAGGTGGCCCCCGCCCGGCGACTGGTCTGCCTCGACGTCGCCGCCGACGTCGTGCGCACCCTGACCGACACCTGGGTGGACGACGACGGCGCCGGTCGTCGTCCGATACGTCCCGGTGACATCGCCGTGCTGACCCGGCGCAACGCCGACGCGCTCGCCGTGCGGGCCGAGCTGGTCGCCGCCGGGGTGCCGGCGGTGGTGTCCGGGCTGACGAGTGTGTTCGCCACCGCAGCGGCTCGGAACTGGCTGACCCTGCTGGACGCCCTGACCGACCCCGGCCACTCCGGCCGGATCGCCGCGCTGGCGCTGACCCCCTTCATCGGCTGGGACGCCGCCCGGCTGGCCGAGGCCGACGAGGCCGACCGGGACTCCTTGGCCCAGACCGTGCGGCGCTGGTCCCAGCTGCTCACTCACCGCGGCATCGGCGCGGTGATCGAGGCTACCGCCGCGGCCGGTCTGACTGAGCGGGTCACCGCCACCGGCGGGGAGCGGATGCTCACCGACGTCCGCCACATCGGCCAGGCCCTGCAGCACGTCGCGGCGACCGAGCTGCTCGCCGCCGCCGGGATCGGCGACTGGCTGCGCCGCCGGGTGGCCGAGGCTGAGTCCGACTACGCCGAGGAGATCAGCCGGCGCCTGGAGACTGACGCAGCCGCCGTCCAGGTGCTCACCGTGCATGCCGCGAAGGGACTGGAGTTCCCCATCGTCCACGTCCCGTTCGCCTGGGACCGCTACGAGCCGGACGAGCCGACCGAGCTGCGATTCCACGACGACGCCGGACGGCGGATCCTGCACATCGGCGGACCCGGCAGCGAGCACTACCCGGCGGCCCGGCGCCGCCACCTCACCGAGGAGCGCGGCGAGGACCTGCGCCTGCTCTACGTGGCGCTGACCCGGGCCAGCAGTCAGGTGGTGGTGTGGTGGTCGCCCTCGACCATCTCCGGTGGCGGTCCGCTCACCCGGATGCTGCTCGGCGACCACGCCGCCGCCGAGGTGCCACCGGCGGTGGTCGGTGTTCCCGGCGACGACGCCGTCGGCGCCGCGCTGGCCGCTCTGGCCGGCGCCGCGGGCGGCACGATCGCGGTGGAGACCGTGGACGGCGCGCCCGAGCCGGGCGCCTGGACGCCGAGGGCAGCGTCGGGAACCGACCTGCAGGTGGCGGCGTGGCGACGCACCCTGGACCAGAGCTGGCGACGGCTGTCCTACTCGGCGTTGACCGCGCAGGCCCACGCCGCGGCGCCGGCCCCGGCCGGTGCCGTGCGCCACGAACCGGAGACCACGGGTCTGCTCGACGAGCCGGCCACCGGCCCGGTGGCCGGTGGCCCCGCCCCGCCCTCCGCCGGCCCGTCGGCCGGTCTGTGCCCGCTGGGGGACCTACCGGCCGGGGCGTCCTTCGGCACCCTCGTGCACGACGTCCTGGAGCACCTCGACCCGGCTGTCGCAGCGCCCGGTGAGGCGCTCACCGGCGCGCTGCGCGACCTGGCCGCCCCCCGCGCCGGCGGGCTGCTGGCCGCCGCCGACCTCGACGTGCTGGCCCACGGCCTGGACCTGGCCCTGGCCACCCCGCTCGGACCGGCCGCCGAGGGGCTGCGGCTTCGTGACGTGGCCGTGCGGGACCGGCTCAGCGAGCTGGAGTTCGAGCTGCCCCTGGCCGGGGGTGACGCGGCCGACCGAACCGGTCACGGCGGCGGGGCCGGTCGAGCCGGTCGCGCGGCGCGGCTCGGCGACATCGCCGACCTGCTGCGCCGGCACCTGGCCCCGCAGGACCCGTTGGCAGCCTACGCCGACCGGCTGGACGAGCTCGCCGCGGTCGCGGACGACGGGAGCGGGCGGTCGGTGCTGCGCGGCTACCTGACCGGCAGCATCGATGCGGTGCTGCGGGTCGGGACGCCGGCCGGGCCGCGCTACCTCGTCGTGGACTACAAGACCAACCGGCTGGCCCCACCCGGTGAGCCGCTCACCGTCTGGCACTACCGGCCGTCGGCGCTCGCCGAGGCGATGATGGATGCCCACTACCCGCTCCAGCTCCTGCTGTATCTCGTTGCGCTGCACCGGTTCCTGCGCTGGCGCCAGCCCGGCTACGACCCGGCTGTGCACCTCGGTGGCGGGTTGTACCTGTTCCTGCGCGGGATGTGTTCAGCCGAGCGTCCGGACGGGGTGATGACCTGGACGCCGCCGCCCGGGCTGGTGGCCGAGCTGTCCGCCCTGCTCGACAGGGGGCCACGATGACCGGGACGGGGCTGACCTGCGACGCACGGACAGCGGTCCGGGCCCCCGAACTGCTGGCCCGGTTCAACGCTGCCGGGGTGCTCGCGGCGTCCGATGTGCAGGTGGCCCGGCGACTGGGCCGGCTCACGACCGAGACGGACGAGCGGGTGCTGCTCGCGGTGGCCCTCGCGGTGCGGGCGTTGCGGGCCGGGTCGGTGTGCCTGCGGTTGACCGACGACCCGCAGGACCGGCGGGAACTGGTCTTGCCCGAGGTCGAGGACGACCCGGCCGAGCCGGCCGCGCCGGGGGCTCGCCCGGTGGTCGGTCCTGGCGACCTGCCCGAGCCCGGCTCCTGGGCCGCGGCACTCGCGGCCAGCCCGATGGTCGGCGGTGCCGGTGTGGAGGGCACCAGCAGGCAGCGTGGTGCCGACGAGGCACGGCCGGTGCGCTGGGTCGACGGGCGGCTCTACCTTGACCGGTACTGGCGTGCCGAGCAGCTGGTGCGCCGCGAGGTCGATGCCCGGCTGGCCGAACCTCTGCGCGGGGTCGACCCGTTGCGGGTGGCCGCCGCGATCACCCGCCTGTTCGACGACCCGGCCGACGACCGGCAGCGGCTGGCCGCGGCGACCGCGGCGTTCAGCCGGCTCACGGTGCTTACCGGGGGACCGGGGACCGGCAAGACCACCACCGTGGCGCGGCTGCTCGCCGTCCTGCAGGCCGTGGCCGGGCCGGGGTTGGACGTGGCGCTCGCAGCACCGACGGGCAAGGCCGCCGCGCGGCTCGCCGAGGCGGTCCGGTCGCAGGTCGCCGGACTGCCCGACGCCGACCGCCGGCGGGTCGGCGACCTCGACGCGAGCACCCTGCACCGGCTGCTCGGCTGGCGCCCCGGCAGCAGCACCCGGTTCCGGCACGACCGGCACCACCACCTGCCGCAGGACGTCGTCGTCGTCGACGAGACCTCGATGGTGTCGCTGCCGTTGATGGCCGCCCTGCTCGAGGCGCTGCGCCCGCAGACCCGTCTGGTTCTGGTCGGCGACCCGGACCAGCTGGCCTCGGTGGAGGCCGGCGCGGTGCTCGGCGACCTGGTCGCCCGGCCGCCGCGGACCGAGGCGCTGCCGGCCGTCCTGGCCCAGGTGCTGCCCGAGGACCTGGCCGCCGCCGAGGCGCAGGACACCGCGGCGCTGCGCAGCGGCGTGGTGCGCCTGGTCACCGCTCGCCGGTACGGCTCGGTGATCGCCCGGTTGGCGGCCGCGGTCCGCGACGGTGACGAGGACGGCGTGGTCGAGCTGCTGCGCGCCGGTCACGACGAGATCCGGTTCGTCGAACCCGCCGGGGAGCGGCTGGCCGAGCACGAGATCGCCGACATCCGCGCCGATGCCGAGCAGGCCGGGCTGGCCCTGGTCGCTGCTGCCCGCTGCGGTGACGTCGCGGCCGCCCTCGCTGCCCTGGAGTCGCACCGGCTGCTGCTCGCACACCGCCGGGGACCCTTCGGGGTGGCCCATTGGTCGAGCCGCCTCGAGGCCTGGGTGCATGCCGCGGACGCGGCCCGGACGGGCACCGCGAGCCGGCGGCGCGGTGCGGGACCGTGGTACCCGGGCCGGCCGCTGCTGGTCACCGCCAACGACCGGGACAGCGGCCTGTACAACGGCGACATCGGGGTGCTCGTGGCCGACCGGGGCGGCCCCGGCGGCCCCGGCGGCCCCGGCGGCCCGGAGGCGCCGGACGGCTCGCCGGGACCGGTCGTCGCCGCGTTCGGTGATGCGCGCCGCCCGCTGCTGGTCCGCCCGCACCGGCTGCCCGCCACGGAGACGGTGCACGCGATGACCGTGCACCGGGCCCAGGGCAGCCAGTTCGCCCGGGTCGGCCTGCTGCTGCCGCCGAAAGGCTCCCCGTTGCTGACCCGCGAGCTGTTCTACACCGCGGTCACCCGGGCCACCCGACAGGTCCGGGTGGTCGGCACCGAGGCCGCGGTGCGGGCGGCGGTGCGCCGCCCGGTGCGCCGGGCCAGTGGCCTGCGCGAGGACTAACGGCCCGGCCGGCCCGGCCCGACCGGCGCCACCCGTCGGTACTCTGCACCGGGAGCCGGCCGTGGGTCGGCCTCGCCGTTGTTCGGCCACAGCGCGAACGCCCGCTCGGCCAGAGCGGTGATCGTCAGGGCCGGGTTCACGCCGAGGTTGGCCGATACCGCCGAGCCGTCCGCCACATGCAGCCCGGGGTGGCCGAACACCCGCTGGTAGGCGTCGATGACGCCCTGGCCCGGGTCGGCGCCGATCGCGCAGCCGCCCAGGAAATGTGCCGTGACCGGGATGTCGGCCAGGCCGAGCAGGCTGCCCCCCGGCTCGGCCGGCACGCCGGTGGTCAGCGCCAACCGGTCGGCAAGGTGCCGGACGGCGTCGTGCCCGGCCGGGATCCAGCGCGGGTTCGGCTCGCCGTGCCCGGGTCCGCTGCTCAGCCGACGGCCCGGCAGCGGCACCGGTCCGAGGTGGCGCCGCGCCGTCCGCACCGTGATCGAGTTGTCCCTGCTCTGCATCACCAGGGCGATCACCGACCGTTCCGCCCAGCGCCGCACCGACAGGGCGCGGACGGCGGCGCCCGGGTCGGCCGCGACCACCCGGGCCAGCCGGCGCAGTCGGCCACCGTCGCCATGGCGCCCGTCGGGGCCGTCCACCAGGACCGTGGCCAGCAGCCCCATCGCCCCGGACCCACGTCCGTACCGGCAGTTCTCGACGTGGGTGTCCGGTTCGGGATGGAAGGACGAGGTGATCGCCACACCCCGGGTCAGGTCGCCGCCGTGGGGCACCCGGTGGGTCGTCACCCCGAGGATCGTCTCGGAGTTGGTCCGGGTCAGCTCGCCGAGCCGGGGCGACAGGTTCGGCAGGGACCCGGTGTCCTGCAGCCGGTGCAGCAGCCGCTGGGTGCCCCAGGTGCCGGCCGCGAACACCACCTGCCGGGCCACCACCGTGCGCCGGTCTCGTCGTCTCCGCCCGAGCGCCGGTCCGGTGCGCACCGTGGTCACCCGGTAGCCGCGGCCCGGGTCGGCGGGATCCACCGGCCGGACGTCGACCACGGTGCGCAGCGGCTCGATCCGCACCCCGAGCCGTTCGGCCAGGGCGAGGTAGTTCTTCACCAGGGTGTTCTTGGCGCCCACCCGGCACCCGGTCATGCACCCACCGCACTCGGTGCAGCCGGTACGGGCCGGCCCCGCCCCGTCGAAGTACGGGTCAGGCACCGTGACTCCCGGTTCGGCGGTGCCGTTGTGACCGAAGAACACTCCGACCGGGGTCTGCTGGAAGGTCTCACCGGCGCCGAGCACCTCCGCGGTCTCGCGCATCGCCTGCTCGACCGGCCCGTGGCAGGGGTTGGTGACCACGCCGAGCATCCGTTGTGCGGTGGCGTAGTGCTCGCTCAGCTCGGCGCGCCAGTCGGTGATGTCGCGCCACTGCGGGTCCTCGAAGAACGGCTGCGGCGGCACGTACAAGGTGTTGGCGTAGTTCAGCGACCCGCCGCCGACCCCGGCCCCGGCCAGTACCAGGACGTCGGGCAGCACGTGGATACGCTGGATGCCGAACCAGCCGATCGCCGGGGCCCACAGGAACCGGGGCAGGTGCCAGGACGTACGGGGCAGCTCGTGGTCGGCGAAGCGCCGCCCGGCCTCGTAGACCAGGACCCGGTAACCCTTCTCGGCCAGCCGAAGCGCGGCCACCGACCCACCGAACCCGGAGCCGATGACGACGACGTCGCGGTCCTGGTCGTCGCCGAGGGTCTCGGACCGCCGGCCGGGCCCGCGGCCGTGGGTCACGGCCATGGCAGGTGAGTCCGGCGGGACGCGCGCAGCGCCGTGGTGAAGGTGGTCGAGAAGCGGCGTCCGCCGAGGGCGAACCGCCGGCCGATCCCGGACCCCCCGCGCCCGACCGCCTCGTCGTGGCCGCCGACCCGGCGCACGGTGACCACCGGAGCGAAGGTCTCCTCGCACGTGCACAGCGCCCCGGCCGGCACATCGGTGAGCACCGTGGGCTCGTAGAACAGCGGGCCGAGGTCGGGTCGGGCACGGGTACCGCTCAGCACGGCGGCACCGCGCTCGACGGCGCCCTCGACGTGCCGGTGCACCCGGTCCAGCTGGGCGGCGGTCGAGACCAGGCAACCGAGATGATGGGAAAGGTCCAGACCCGGGCCGGGCCGCAGCCGACCCACCCGGGCCACGACCCGGTCGCAGAAGGCCGTCGCAGAGGCGGGCTCGCTCGGGACCCGAACGGCGACGATGTCATGACTGAAGGGTAGGTGAGCACGAGACGGGGCGCCCCGCACCACGTGGGTGCACGGCGCCGTCCCTGATGACGTCTGAGGCCGGTGGGCAGGACTCAGATGTCGTAATACAGCTCGAACACCACAAGCGGTGTTGGCAGGTCTTGATCAACTCGGAAAAACGCGGTTTGACCTGCGCAAACGCTGATTTCGATCGTCGGTCGACGATGGCTAATTTCGGCCTCGAACGGATCTCCTGCGTGCCGCTTCAGCCATCGAGGCGGTCGGGGAGGTTGCCCGTATCGGAGGGCTGGCGATCTGACTTTCCTGATGTCCGCCGACCCGTTACACCACTTTGTGTCCATAAGGTGGTGTAACGTAGTGGTGTGAACCAAGAACGAGGCGAGTTGCATCCCGAGTTCGCTGTCGGCTGGGAGACACACCCTTGGAACCGCGAACCGGATCACTCTGCGTCACGCCGTCAGCAACTCGCGGCCCGAGGGCCCTACCAGGCGGCTGTACCAGCCAGCATCGCTGAAACCGAGGTACGGATCAACGGCGGGCTCCAGGCCGAGGCCGAGGATGCTGTCCGCGAGATCGCCCGCTTCGATGCCGAGATCACCGCGATCTCCGAGCGCCGCGCGGCCCGTGAAGGCGATGATGCGGCCACCGAGCTAGCCCCGCTGGCCTCGGTGCTGTTGCGCACCGAGTCGGCGTCGTCATCGGAGATCGAGGGCGTGACTGCCGGGGCGCGAGCGTTGGCGATGGCAGCGATTGAGGCCAAGGCCGGCCCCAACGCCCAGCTGGTCACCGCGAACGTCACGGCCATGCAACGTGCGGTCGAGCTGGCCGACGAGATCAGCGTCTCCTCGATCCTCGCGGCTCACCAAGCACTGCTCGATCATCATGCGTACGCCGCCCCAGGCACACTGCGTGACCAGCAAGTGTGGATCGGCAGTAACGCCCTGAGCCCGCACACGGCATCGTTCGTCCCTCCTCACCACACCGGCGTGCCTGTGGCGCTCGATGACCTCATCACCTTCGTGCAGCGAGTCGACCTGCCGGTGCTGGTGCACGTCGCGATCGCGCACTCGCAATTCGAGACCATCCACCCCTTCAACGACGGCAATGGGCGCATTGGGCGCACCCTCGTCCACGCGATGCTGCGCCACTCTGGTGTCACTCGTACTCTGACGGTTCCGGTCTCTGCCGGTCTGCTCACCGACACGTCCGCCTACTTCCGGGCGCTCACGGACTATCGGGAGGGATATCCCGAGACGATCATCCGGCAGTTCATCAACGCCTCCTTCCGTGCCATCGGCAACGGCCGGATTCTCGTCGACGATCTGGAGCAGGTCTACGAAGGGTGGAGCGAGAGCCTCGCCTCCAGGCGTGGGTCGGCGGCACGACGCCTGCTCCCGCATCTGTTGAACCAGCCTGCGGTCAACATCGCCTACGTCGAAACCGCCACGGGCGTCGCCTTGTCTGCGGCCCAACGTGCCGTCGAGCAACTCGAGGACGCGGGCATCCTCAAACGTGCGGGCGGCGGGCAGCGCAACCGGGCGTGGATCGCCCAAGACGTCATTGACGCGCTCGACGCCTTCGCCGAACGCGTCGGACGTCGGGGGGTACGGCACTCATAGCCCCAGGGACTGACCACTGAGGTCACGTGCTCGCTGCTCGACGCTCCTTCGCGACCATCCAGAGGTACTTGTCGATGTCGCGGATCGAGAACTCATCGAGGCCGAAGTGTTGTCGGAATCCAGCGACGGATCGACAGTAGACGCCGTAGTCCCCGTTCCATGTCTCGCCCGGCTCGAACGTGTCGAACGCGTCACCTTGCTTGAGCAGGCCGTTGAGAATCTCGACGACGAGGGAGTCGTAGATGGGATAGACGTCCGGGCGATGGAACGAGCAGTACTTGGTCGCGAAGGAGTAGTTGCGCCGGACCTTCCCCTTCTGTTCAAGGCGCGCAATCCGTTCGACGAGGTCCGGGTCTGCTCGACCAGAGCTGAGCGGGTCGTCGATGTTCAGGCTGACGATGTGCCTTGCCATCTGGACGATGCCGTAAATGCTCGTGGCATAGAGGCCGTTGAGCGCCGCCACCTTTACCGAGACCTCGCCGGCATCGACATTCCTTGGCATCGTGTCGAACAGCTTCCTGAGCGCGGCGTCGATGCTCTCGTTGCCCTGCTCGTGCCAGCGATGCAGGTAGTTGCGGACCTCATCAGGGCTCGGTGTGTCGATCACGCCACCAACGCTATCGACGGTCGCCGACCAAACTCGGTCACATCCCGAGCGACGGGCCGCTCTGCTGCTGGCTCGGTCGCGGGAACGGGTCGATCGACGGGGCTGGACGGCGTTTCCTCGGCGTGACGAGATCCTTGACCCGGAAGGACAGCGCCGCGGTGGGGTGGTCAACGGGCAGGGGCTTCCTTGCGGCCGCGAGTGCGAGGACGCGCTCGGCGTCGATCCCCTTGCGGGCGAGCGTGTCGAGGTGTTTCGCGAGCTCACCGGTCTGCTCGTCGCGCCTGCCGACGTATTCGACGATGCGGTCGGCCCAGGTCTTCACGGCCTCGCCGTAGCGGGCGTTGATCCGACCGGTGAGGTTGCGGTGGTATGCAGCTTCCTGGTCGTCGTGCGGCACAGGCCCGGCCAGGGTTCGTTCGTCGGCGGGTACGCCGGTGGCTGCTCGCCAGACGGCCAGTTCGTGCCTGAGTTCCGGGGTGAGGACGTCGTCGTCGTACTTCGCCGTCCACTCCGGCAGCACGGGATCGGCGGCGACCTCGGCAGTCAACGACGAGACTCGGCGGGACCGGGCGGCGAGGTACGGGCCCCATGCCGAGTGCGACGCCGCATCGGAAGGGATGCCGGCGAGCCAGGGGAGCGGACCGGGCTCGGCGAAGTCGGGGTTCGCTCGCATCTGGGACGTTGCGAGCGCAACTGCGTCCGCGTACCGAGTGACGGCGTCCTGAAACTGCGCTGCTGGCGATGTGGCACGGGCCTGCGCCGACGTCGCGGAGAGGGCGGCTCCGTCGCGGGCGAGGATGCCTTCGAGGACCTCGGTCGCCGTCATCGCCCGCTCGACCGTCGGCGACGGCAGCTCGTGCGTCGGCTCGTCGGTGAGCACGATGTGGGCGTGGTTCTCGACCCGGCCGCGGGTGAGCATCGTGTAGAGCAGCTGGCGGTCCTCGGTGCCGGTGACGATCCCGTGGACGACGCCGGTGGTGATGCCCTGGGCGGTGTGAACGGTCGAGGCGTAGCCGAGTTCGACATACTTGCTCACGTACGCGGCGGGCAGCGTTGCTTGCAGCGGCGAGGTGGCGTGCCGCACCGACAGCGCGCCGTCGGCGCGGACGTCGGTGACGATCCAGCGGTCGCCGTTCTTCACCCAGTCGGTGCCGCTAACCCCGAGCCGTCGGTCGTTGCGTCGGCTGATCACCACGTCACCGCGATGCACCGAGCAGCCATCGGAGAGGCCGACCGACCCGCCCACAACACCTCGCGATGCCTGCGCGCGAAGATTCAGTTCACGCACCAGCTCCCGGGTCGGCGCGAGCATCAGGCAGTCGCGCCCACCGGCGCGTTCACATGACCACGCTTCGAAGACGTCGTCGAGGCACGACGCCACGTCGCCGACGTGGACGCGGTCGTTGTCCAGGTAGAACCCCAGCGTGGCCCGATCGCCGTCGCGAAGAGACAGCGACGCCTCGCCCTCGGCGGGGTCGGCGAACCGGACCAGCTCGTCGAGCCGGATCGCGCCGTGGGTGGCGGCGACATCGCGCAGCAGTCCACCAGCGCCGATGGCGGCGAGCTGACGGTCGTCGCCGATCAGCCGCACCGACGCACCCCGCGCCACCGCGAGCTCGATGACGGACGCCAGGGTGAGGGTGTCGGCCATACCGGCCTCGTCGATCACGACGAGCGTGCCCGGCCTGATCGAGCCGACCAGGTCAGAGGCGGGGACGCGGGCCAGGTCGTGGGTGAGCTTGGCCAGCGTCTCGCACGGCATACCGATAGCCTCGGCGAGCGCGGCAGCAGCCGCCGCAGACGGCGCCAGCCCGAGGACATTGCAGCCGCCCTCGGTCCACACGTTCGTCAGCACCTGCATCGCGGTGGTCTTGCCCGACCCGGCCGGAGCCAGCGCGAGCTGTACCCGCGCGCCGCAGGTGGCCATCGCGGTCACCAGCACCTCCTGGCCACGATTGAGCCGTACGCCGTCGAGTCCGGAGGCAAGTACCGACAGCTCGACCTCGTCGGGCGACCACGCCAGCCCGTCGTACCGTCCGGCAACAGCGACGATGCGCTGCTCGGCCTCCCGCACGCGGTGGCTGGTGTAGTGGTCGCGGCCGGTGTGCCGGTAGACGCTGGTGCCGTCCGAGCGCCGCAGCCCGGTGGGCTCGGGGATCGGGTCGACGTCAGGGGTGAGGTTGACCGACAACCGGCCGATCGCGTCGTCGACGATCCACTCGACGACCTCGGCCACTCGATCAGCCGGTACGACGACCTCGCGCACCTGCCGCTGCGCCTCCGCCCGTAGATGCCACACCTGCCACGTCGCCCGTCGCGACTCCACCTCCGCGATCACCCGCTCCGCTGCCTCACGAATCCAGGACGCCGTCACGGACGGCTGAGCCGCGGCGCGGGGGAGCGAGGACACCACGTTGTCGAGCGACCTCGCCGAGCCCAGCACCTCAACCGCCTCGGCCCGCCACGTCGCCCGCTGCTCGGCTTCCGACCTCGGCTCGTGCTTGGCTTTCCGGGTCTCCAGGTTCGCCTGCTGCGCCAACGCCACCGCCTCGACCGGCGTCGGCGGCCGACCATGCGCCCGCTTGAACTCCCGCGCCAGCTCCCGCTGCCGTGCCGTGAGTAGGCCTGCGTCTCGGGACGTGCGTCGAGCCACTCAACGGGGACGACCCACTCAGCCATGTCATCGTTGACGGCGTCGAAGTGCGGATGTGGTGTGCCGACGAGGTCCTGGTCGGCCAGTTTCACCCAGTTCTCATCGACCTTGAGGAGGGCTTCTGTCCATCGCCGTGCGGGGGCGAGCGTCTTGCCAACGGCGACGTAACCAGTGCCGGGGACGTTCACCCATACGCGAGCGCCCTCCGGGAGCGACCTCATCGTCCGCGAATAGAACTTCGCGCCTCCGGCTGCGACGAAGCTGAACCTCCGTGCGTCCTCCCAAGGCCGGTCGCCGCCGAACGAGACGTACCAATCCAGTCCGTTCCAGGCGGCTCGCTTGCCCTTCTTCGCCGATGAGGTTGCTGCCGGCGTGCCTTCATCGGAAGCTGCGAGCCAGGAGCGGGCGAGGTATCTGCGCTCGTCGTCCTCCAAGTAGGAGAAGAAGACCGCGTTGACCGGGACGCCGAAACCGCGGAGGTAGTTGACGATGCGCTCGGAGCTGCTGTCCAGCTCGGACGCGACGACAGTGAGCTGCAACGCGCCGTTGAGCTCGTCCGGCGGGGCGCTCCCGAAGACGTCCTCAAACGCAGCTTCGAAGGGTTGATCGAGGTGCTTGTCAGCGATGTCGATGACCTCGTCACGGGAAAGCGTCGACACCCACGAGCCGTAGTCGAGGATCTGCGCGACCACTTCGCGCGGCGTGCGATCACGCTTGAGCTCCAGGACGTGAAGGTTGCCGTCGGTGTCAATGGCCAACAAGTCGAGGCGCTTGCCGTACGGCGTCGGCACCTCGCTGCCGATGACTAGCAGGCGTACGCCGAGCAGGGACGGGTCGCGGAGTAGGAACTGGTGCAGCTCCTTCTCAGCAGGCAACGCAGTGGTCTTCAGCGGGCGCGGCTCGTCGCCGTCGATGCGCCACATCCTCATCTCAACCGGCATCGGTCAAAGCTCCCCTCGAAATGCACGGGTTTGGAGGGAAGCGAAGAGTTCGCCGTCAGCAACGAGGGCACGCTGAACCACGGCACGCTCGCGTTTGGGGTTCGGGGTAGGCCGGGCTGGTCGCCGTCGCGGTTGGCGCTGGTGACCGTGTTGCAGCGGGCGGAGAAGCTGACCGACCGGTTGGCGGCCGAGGCGGTGCGCACTCGGATCGACTGGAAGTATCTGCTGGGGCTGGCGGTGGATGATCCGGGGTTCGATCACACGGTGCTGTCGGAGTTCCGGGACAAGGTGGCCCGGGCCGGGCTGGAGCAGGTGACGTTGGACGCCCTGTTGGCCCGGCTGGCCGCTGAGGGCTTGGTCAAGGCCGGTGGGAGGCAGCGCACCGACTCCACTCATGTGGTTGCCGCGGTGGCGGCGCTGAACCGGCTGGAGCTGGCCGGGGAAAGTGTGCGGGCCGCGGTGGAGGCGCTGGCCACGGCGCACCCGGACTGGCTGGCGCAGCGGATCTGTGTGAGCGACTGGACCGCCCGTTACGGCACCCCGATGACCGCGTGGCGGCCGCCGGCCTCCCAGGCCAGGCAGGACGAGCTGGCCGTCACCTACGCCCGGGACGGGTACGCGCTGCTGGAGGCCGTCCACGAGGAGACGGCACCAACCTGGCTGCGGGAACTGCCGGCCGTGGACGTGCTGCGACAGGTGCTGCTGGCGAACTACACCCGTACCATCACCACCGGCGGCCGGGAGGTGATCAAGCGGCGGCAGAGCGAGCCCGAGGGCGATGGTCTGCCGCCTGGCCATACCCGGATCGCTTCCCCGTACGAGGTCGACGCCCGGTGGGGCGTCAAGCGGGACAGCTTCTGGCTGGGCTACAAGCTGCACGTCAGCGAAACCTGCGAGGACCAGCCAGAGTGCGCCTGCCCCGGCGTCGGCTCCGGCGAGGGCGGGACCGGCCGGGCTGGCCATGACAAGGCCTGCGCGGCACCGGCGTTCCCGAACTTGATCACCCACGTGGCCACCACCGACGCCACGGTCACCGACAACCAGATGACTCCCGTCATCGATGACGCGTTGGCGGGAAAGGCTCTGACCCCGGGACGGCACTACCTCGATTCGGGCTACCTCAGTGCTGCCCTGGTGGTGGCCGAGGCCGCCCGGCACGGCATCGCGCTGATCGGGCCGTTGCTGGCCGACACCTCCGCGCAGGCCCGCGCCGGCAACGGCTACGCCCGCGCTGACTTCACCATCGACTACGACGCCAAGACCGTCACCTGCCCACAGGGCACAACCGCGGCGTCCTGGACACCGTGCACCCAGCGCGGCAAGGACGCGATCGTGGTCCAGTTCGCCACCGCCGACTGCGGCCCCTGCCCCGCGAAAGCCCTGTGTACCACCGGGAAACGCCGCACCCTCACCGTGCCGCCCCGCGACCTCGCCGAGGCCCAGGCCGCCGCCCGCACCGCCGAAACCACGATCGGGTTCCAGGCCGACTACGCCCGCCGCGCCGGCGTCGAAGGCACCATGCACCAGGCCGCCAGCCACGGCGCCCGCCGCGCCCGCTACCGCGGCCTGCCGAAAACCCGCCTCGACCACGTCTACATGGCCGCCGCCCTGAACCTCCTACGCCTGCACGCCTACTGGACCGGCACCCCACTGGACCGACGACGAACCAGCCACCTGGCACGCCTCCAACTCGCCCTCGCCGCATAGCCAGCGAATAAGCCACCAGGATCGAGGGCAGGCCCAAGGCGGGGTGGGTCTGCCTCCAAGAGCTATTGGGCGAGGAGGCGGAGCAGGCCGCCAAGGATCTGGAACTCTCCTACGAGGACTGGTGCGACCCGCTCGACGAGTGATCCTCAGGCAGTGGGCTTGGGTGGCCGCCTGCGGAGCTGCCAGATTAGAAGCGAGAGGGCCAATAGTCCGGTGACGGTGGACGCGCCGACCCAAATGGGCGTGGAGATCGAATCGGAGCCGGCCGTACCGAGCACGATCGTTGCAACTGCGGCGATGACGGCGACGAAGAGAGTCCACTCCATCACAACGCCGCTCGCCCAGCTAGACCTGATGAGCTCGCGCTGGCCCTTGCTTTGCTCCTTCAGGACGGCAAGTTCTTCGGTGACGGCTTCCAGGACGGCTTGTTGCGCACGGACCACTTCAGTGGTGGCGTCGGCTTGGCGGCGAGCGAGGTCGAGCGCCTCGTCCTGCAATTCTTGAAGTCTGTGCTGTGCTTCGGCGATCTCGATCGTCGCTCGTGCCTGCGCGTTGGCCCGATCTTCCTTGCGCCTCTGACCCTCGGCGATGGAGTCGCTGAGGGCCTGGATATCGACTCGGTGCTGGGCCTGTTGCGATTCGAGTCGACGCAGGTTCTCCACGGCCGGCATCTCGAACGTGGGGAGCTTGATGGAGGCTGCGGCTGCATCCTGCAACCTGCAACTTCCTCATCGTGTCGCTCAACACGGGCGACACGACCTTCGGCAGCATCTTGTCGATGGCTGGCTTCAGCTTCGCTGCCAGTTCCTCGTTGAGCTGGCGGTGGGCCTCGTCGAAGGATGCCTGGCTGGCCTCGGGCAGAAGCCCGTTTGCTGGGTCCGCCAACTGCTCGATCTGCCCAAGCGTGAGTCGCCCGACCATCTCTTTCGTCCAGACGTCGGGTGGGTTGGCCGAGTCGAAGCGCCAGCGGGGACCGTCGGCGGGTTTGCTGTTCGCTGGCGATTCATCGGTCACGCTCCAAGGCTAGTCAGACCAACGCGAGCCCTTGCTGGCAGTTCGAGCGGATCTCCTGCGGAATCCCTGCGGAATCCGGCCGATTTCAGGGCAACGGAAAGCGCCCCTGAGCCTGCAAACGTGCAGGTCAGAGGCCCTTTCGGCGTTACGACATCTGTCAGATGTCGTAATACAGCTCGAACTCGTGCGGGTGCGGACGCAGCCGGATCGGGTCGACCTCGAGCGTGCGCTTGATGTCGATCCAGGTCTCGATCAGGTCCTCGGTGAACACGTCGCTGTCGGTGAGGTAGGCGTGGTCGGCCTCGAGAGCGTTGAGCACCTCCGGTAGCGAGCCCGGGACCTGGGTGATCGAGGCATGCTCCTCGGGGGGGAGCTCGTACAGGTCCTTGTCGATCGGCGCCGGCGGCTCGATCCGGTTCTTGATCCCGTCCAGCCCGGCCAGCAGCATCGCCGAGAACGCCAGGTAGGGGTTGCAGGACGGGTCAGGCACCCGGAACTCGATCCGCTTGGCCTTCGGGTTCGACCCGGTCACCGGGATCCGCACGCAGGCGGAGCGGTTGCGGGCCGAGTAGACCAGGTTCACCGGCGCCTCGTAGCCCGGCACCAGGCGGTGGTAGCTGTTCACCGTCGGGTTGGTGAACGCGAGCAGGGACGGCGCGTGGTGCAGCAGGCCGCCGATGTACCAGCGGGCCAGGTCGGACAGGCCGCCGTAGCCGCGCTCGTCGTAGAACAGCGGGTCGCCGTTCTTCCACAGGGACTGGTGGCAGTGCATTCCGGACCCGTTGTCGCCGAACAGCGGCTTGGGCATGAAGGTGACCGTCTTGCCGCGCTCCCAGGCCACGTTCTTGATGATGTACTTGAACAACATCACCTTGTCCGCGGCCCGCGCCAGGGAGTCGAACTTGTAGTTGATCTCGGCCTGGCCGGCGGTGCCCACCTCGTGATGCGCACGCTCCACCTCGAGCCCGACGTTGTTGAGCGCCAGGCTCATCGCGTCGCGCAGGTCGGCGTAGTGGTCCACCGGGGGCACGGGGAAGTACCCGCCCTTGTAGCGGGTCTTGTAGCCGCGGTTGCCGCCCTCCTCGACGCGCCCGGTGTTCCAGGCACCCTCGATCGAGTCGATGTGGTAGTAGCCCTCGTTCTGCCGGGTGTCGAACCTGACGTCGTCGAAGATGTAGAACTCGGCCTCGGGAGCGAAGAACGCGGTGTCGGCGATGCCGGTCGAGGCGAGGTAGGCCTCGGCCTTGCGGGCCACCTGGCGAGGGTCACGGCTGTACGGCTCGTCCGTGTACGGGTCGACGATGCTGAAGTTGAAGTTCAGCGTCTTCTCCGTGCGGAACGGGTCGACGACGGCTGTGTCGAGGTCGGGGGTCAGCTTCATGTCCGACTCGTTGATCGCCTGGAAGCCGCGGATGGACGAGCCGTCGAACATCTGGCCGTCGGTGAAGAAGGCCTCGCCCAGGTCTTGGGCCGGCACGTTGAAGTGCTGCATGATTCCCGGAAGATCACAGAACCGGACGTCGACGAACTTGACGTCCTCGTTCTTGATGAACTTCATGACCTCATCGGCGTTGCTGAACAATCCAACCTCCATCGGGCTGCGGACAGGTAGGGCCGAGGGACGGCCGCCGTCGACCCGCCCCGTTCGGACCCGACGCTAGATAGACGGGGTTTCCCGTCGGTGTCCCGACTGTTTCCCTGGTGTTACGAGTCGTGCGTGCGAACCAGCCCGACCCTACGCCGCAGCCGCCGCGCCCGTCGCGCGCCGCGCGCCGCTGTCCTGGTTAGGCTGGTCGAGTGATCGAACGGCGGGCGCTGGGCGGCTGGTTGCTGGGTCCCGGCAGCACGCCGTCCCGGGCCCAGGACCGCAGTGCGGACGACGGTGCCGGCCACCCGGGTGCCCGGCTCGGGCGACCGGCGTCCGGCCCGGGGTCGGTCGCCGGCTTCGGACGGCGCGTTGCCGGCCTCGCGGTCGACTGGGCGTTCGCCCTGCTCATCGCCGCCGGGCTGATGCGTCCGCTGGGCCTGGGCGAACTGGCCCCGCTGGTGGCGCTGCTGGTGATGCACGCGCTGTTGGTCGGCACGGCCGGGTTCACCGTCGGGCACCGGCTGCTCGGGCTTCGGGTCGAGTGCGTCGAGCAGTCGGCGCCGGGGTCTTCGGCGGGAGACCGGAACCCCCCGAGGGTACCGCCGGGGTTGCTGCGGGGTCTGATCCGGGCCGTCCTGCTGTGTCTGGCAATACCCCCGCTGCTGACCGACCAGGACGGCCGTGGCCTGCACGACCGGCTGGCGGGCACGGTGGTGGTCCGTCGGGGGTAGGGGGTGCGGTCAGCACCCGACATCCACTGTCATGTCACGTGGGCACAGTCAGGCCGGGCTCACACTGGGCCCCTGGTGCAACCGGGGCACAGTGCCACCATCGTCCGGCCAGTGCCACCAAGGCAACGTCAGGGCCCAGGGGGCTCGCGCCCCTCGGTGGCCAGGAGGTTGGCGTCCTCGTCGGAGGGTGGCCGTCCTGCCCCGGGCCTAGCGGCCGCGCATCGCCTTGCGGTCCGGACGCACCCGGGTCGGGTCGATGCCCTTGGGGATCGGCATCTTGACCCCGCCGAGTGCCTTGAGCCGCTTGGAGATCTCGCTGACCTGGCCCTTGGTGAGCTGTGCACGCTTGCGGGTGAGTGTCCGTGAGAGCTTGATCAGCGGGACCTGGTCCTCGCCGTCCCCGGCGTGCAGCACCGTGACCGGCACCGCCTCGCCGAGCACCCGCTTGACCTGCTTGGCCTCCTTGTCGGCCAGCTTGGCCACCCGGGGCAACGGCCCCTCGGTGACCAGGACGACGCCGGGCCGTCCGACTGCCCGGAACACCATGTCCTGGGTGCGGGGGTCGACCGCGACGGGGGCCTTCTCGACCACCCAGCCGCGGCGCAGGTTCCCCAGGGCGGCCGCGGTGGCGCCGGGCTGGCCGACCAGCTGGGCGAACGCGGCCTTCTCGGCACGCCGGGCCATGACGATCAGCGCCAGCATGAACCCCATCGGCAGGAAGATCACGGTCCAGTAGATCGGGTGGCCGACCGCGAAGCCGATCCCCACCCCGAGCGCCAGAGTGGCCAGGAAGGTGAGCAACATCCACCAGACCACCGCCGGGTCGGCCCGGCGGGTCATGATGAAGATCTGCCGGATCTGGGCGATGCGACCCGGCTTCTTGGGCTTGCCGGCCTTCTTCGAGGAGCCGGGACGTGACGAGGATGCGCGCGCCATGGGTTCAGGATACGGGCGCGTGCTCGTCATGGGGCCGCCCGATCCGCACGACGTGACGTTGTGCGCATAGGAAGGGGCTGTCGCGGTGCGGGGGTGGGTCGTGCAGCGGTGGTGTGCCGTGGTCCTCAGACGGACTCGCGCCGGGCCTTGGCCTGGGCCCACAGCCGCCCGGCCCGGTAGGAGGAGCGCACCAACGGCCCGGACATCACCCCGGCGAAGCCGAGCGCCTCGGCCTCTTCCTGCAGCTCGACGAACTCCTCGGGGTGCACCCAGCGCTCGACCGGGTGGTGGCGGCTGCTCGGCCGCAGGTACTGGGTGATGGTGACCAGGTCGCAGCCGGCGGCGTGCAGGTCGCGCAGCGCCTCGGAGATCTCCTCCCGGTTCTCGCCCATGCCCAGGATCAGGTTCGACTTGGTCACCATCGAGGCGGTCCGGGCCTGGGTGATCACGTCGAGGGAACGCTCGTAGCTGAACGCGGGCCGGATCCGTCGGAACACCCGGGGCACGGTCTCCAGGTTGTGGGCGAACACCTCGGGCGCGGCGTCGAAGACCTGGCCGAGCAGCTCGGGCCTGCCGGAGAAGTCGGGGGTGAGGATCTCCACCCCGGTACCGGGGGACAGCGCGTGGATCGCCCGCACCGTCTCGGCGTAGAGCCAGGCGCCCTCGTCGTCCAGGTCGTCGCGGGCCACCCCGGTGACCGTGGCGTAGCGCAGCTGCATGGTCCGGATCGACTCGGCGACCCGGCGCGGCTCGTCACGGTCCAGCGGGTCGGGTCTACCGGTGTCGATCTGACAGAAGTCGCACCGCCGGGTGCACTGCGACCCGCCGATCAGGAAGGTGGCCTCTCGGTCCTCCCAGCACTCGAAGATGTTCGGGCAGCCGGCCTCCTGGCAGACGGTGTGCAGGCCCTCGCGCTGCACCAGGTTCTGCAGGTCGCGGTACTCGGGGCCCATCCTGGCCCGGGTGCGGATCCACGGTGGCTTGCGCTCGATCGGCACCTCGGCGTTGCGCGCCTCGATGCGCAGCAGACGACGGCCGTCGGGAGTGACCGACACGGGGCGGCTCCTCGTGGGTGGGGCCTCCAGGCTACGCGCGCGACCCGGACTCACGCGCGGCGGTCACCGGCCGGGCGAGCACCTCGCGCAGGTGCCGCTCGGCCAGGGGGAGCACCTCCTCGACCCGCACGTCGCGACCGGTCTCCCGGCTCAGCGAGGTGATGTCGGCGTCGTCGATCCCGCAGGGGACGATCTTGGCGAACCAGCTCAGGTCGGGATTGCAGTTCAGGGCGAAGCCGTGCATGGTCGCCCCCTGGGCGACCCGGATACCGATCGCGGCGATCTTGCGCTCGCGCCGTCCACCGATCCCGGCGCCCGCGTCGTCCGTTGCCGAGTCAGCCGGCAGCCAGACCCCGGTGCGGCCCTTGACGGTCCGGGTGGCCACCCCGAGGTCGGCGCAGATGCCGATCAGCGCCCGCTCCAGCCGTCGGACGTAGTCGACGACGTCGATCGGCCGGCCCAACCGGACGATCGGGTAGCCGACCAGCTGCCCCGGACCGTGCCAGGTGATCTTGCCACCGCGGTCGACGTCCACCACCGGGGTGCCGTCCACCGGACGTTCGTGCGGCTCGGTGCGCTTGCCGGCGGTGAACACCGGTGGGTGCTCCAGGAGCAGCACCGTGTCGCAGCGTGTCCCGGCGACGACCTCGGAATGGACGGCGCGCTGGTGGTCCCAGGCGCGCCGGTAGTCGACGTAGCCGGATGTCGAGCCGAGTCCGACCACCTCGAACTCCAACTCGCTCACCCGCTCGGTCACCGGCTCCGGCACCCGGCCAGCCTACGTGTCGGGCAGCTCCGCGCCCCACCGGTGCTCCGAGCGGGCGCGGATCACCGCGATCAGGCTGAGCCGCAGCGCCTCGACGTCGTCCACGGCGGCGAAGAACTCCTCGGCCAGGCGGATGTCGGTGGCCTCCAGGCAGGTCCGCCGACCGAGCGAGGTCAGCGCCACCCGCACCCGGCGCCGGTCCACGTCGTCCCGGGTGCGCACGATGTAGCCGCAGCGTTCCAGCTTCTCCAGCATCCGGCTCATCGTCTGGTCCTCGACCTGGACGGCGCCAGCCAGCTCACGCTGGGTCTGCGGCGCGGTGAGCAGTACGTGCAGCACCCCCAGGCTGGCGTGGTTGAGCTGCCAGCGAGCCAGGTGTTGGTTCCAGTCATGCTCGACCAGGCGCGCTGCGCTGGACAGCAGCCGTCCCGTCGGCCAGTCGCCGATGTCCTCGGCGCGTCCCGGCACGTGCGGTTTCACAGTGACACGGTAGTGTCGGGGAGGTTCGCTCAGCATGCTGAGCGATGGCCCGTCGACTCCACCGTGCAGTGGGAGAGCCCGTGAGCGCCGAGCGCACCGACATCGACCCCTCGGGTCAGCCGTCCCCGGTCCCGGATCTGGACGCCGACCTGCCCCGGCGCGCCGGATGGGTGCGCCGGTGGCGGTGGATGTTCGCCCTGGTGCTGCTCGTCGGCTGGTTCGCCGTCGGCGGCATCGGCGGGCCGTACTCCGGCAAGCTCGCGGAGGTCCAGCAGAACAACACCGCCGACTTCCTGCCGGCTGAGGCCGAGTCGGCCCAGGCCCAGCAGCTGCAGCTGAAGTTCGCCGACACCCAGACCTTCCCGGCGTTCCTGCTGCTGGAGAGCGACCAGGCACTGACCCCGCAGCAGCTCGGCGCCGTCCAGGAGTTCGCCCAGACGATCCCCGACCTCGAGGTGCCCGTCGAGGGAAACCCCTCGGTGCGGGTCGGCGACTTCCTCGCCCCCGGGCCGATTCCGGTCGTTCCCTCGCAGGACGGCCTGGCCGCCCTGGCGCTGATCAGCTTCGACATCCAGGACTTCGGCGCCACCCTGGCGGACGGCGAGAGCCCGCTGCAGCGATCCATCGAGGCGATCCGTGAGGCGGACGACACGTTGACCGGCGACGGGGCACGGGTCTACGTCGCCGGGCCGGCCGGCACCATCGCGGACCTGGTCAAGGCCTTCGGTGGGATCGACGGGATCCTGCTCGGTGTCGCGCTGCTCACCGTCCTGGTCATCCTGCTGATCGTCTATCGCAGCCCGATCCTGCCCGTGTTCGTCCTGGCGACCTCGCTGTTCGCCCTCACCCTGGCCAGCGTCGTCGTGTACTTCCTGGCCAAGAACGAGGTGATCACCCTCGACGGCCAGGGCCAGGGCATCCTGTCCATCCTGGTGATCGGGGCGGCGACCGACTACGCGCTGCTGCTGGTGGCCCGCTACCGCGAGGAGCTGCGTCGCCACTACGACCGGTACGAGGCGATGTGGCTGGCCTGGAAGCGGTCCTTCGAGCCGATCCTGGCCTCCGGGTCGACGGTGATCCTCGGTCTGCTCTGCCTGCTGCTGTCCGACCTCGGCCCGACCAAAGGCCTGGGCCCGGTCGGCTCGATCGGGATCGCTGCGGCGATGCTCGCAGCGCTCACCTTCCTGCCCGCCGTCCTGGTGCTCTTCGGGCGCAACCAGCCCGGCAACCATGGCCGCTGGGTGTTCTGGCCGGCGATCCCACGAGCGGGAAGCCCGGGCAGCGAGACCAGGGGTATCTGGGCCGGGGTGGCCCGGCTGGTCGGGGCGCACCCGCGTCGGGTCTGGGTGCTCACCACCCTCGCACTGCTCTCCCTGGCCGCGTTCCTGCCCACCCTCAAGGCCGACGGGGTCAAGCAGTCCGACACGTTCCTGACCACCGTGGAGTCGGTGACCGGGGACGAGGTGCTCGCCGAGCACTTCCCAGGCGGGTCCGGCAGCCCGACCGTGGTGATCGGTCCAGCCGCCTCGGCCGACGAGCTGAAGCAGGTGGCCGAAGCTGTTGACGGTGTGGCCTCGGCCACCTGGACCGTCGACGCCCCGCCCGTCGCAGACGCGGCCGCCGCAGACGCCGCCGCCGGTGGGGCGCCGCCGGAGGAGGCGGCGTTGGCGCAGCTGCCGCCCAAGGAGGTGGACGGGCTGGTCGAGCTGCAGGTCACCCTGGCAGACGCGGCCGACTCCCCGGCCGCCGACGAGACCGTGCGTCGGTTGCGCACCGGCCTGGACCAGGTCAGCACCGAGGTGGTGGTCGGCGGCACGACGGCCACCAACCTCGACGTCCGGGACATCTCGGCGGCCGACCGCAACCGGATCATCCCGATCATTCTCGCGGTGATCTTCGTGGTGCTGGCCCTGCTGCTGAGGGCGCTCACGGCGCCGCTGATCCTGCTGGTCGCCAACGTGCTGTCGTTCGCGGCCACCCTGGGGGCGTCGGCGCTGGTGTTCAACTACGTCTTCGACTTCCCCGGGTCCGACCCGACGGTCAGTCTGTACGGGTTCGTGTTCCTCGTGGCGCTCGGCATCGACTACTCGATCTTCCTGATGACCCGGGTCCGCGAGGAGTCGATCCGGCTCGGCACCCGGCCCGGCATCCTGCACGGTCTGGCCGTCACCGGCGGCGTCATCACCAGTGCCGGGATCGTGCTGGCCGCGACCTTTGCCGCGCTCGGGGTGCTGCCGATCCTGTTCCTGGCCCAGATCGCCTTCATCGTTGCCTTCGGTGTGCTGCTCGACACCCTGGTCGTCCGGTCGCTGCTGGTGCCGGCGCTCTCCCACGACATCGGGCCCAGGGTGTGGTGGCCGAGCCGGCTGGCCAAGCAACCCCAACCCGCGCAGGAGTCATGAGCACTCCGGAATGAGCACTCCGGGATGAGCACACCTGGAATCAGCACACCCGCATGAGCACACCCAGCGTGCTGCTGGTCGGGTACGGATCCGCGGGGCGGGGGATCCACGCGCCGCTGCTGGCCGCGGCCGGCGCCGCGCCGTCCGTGGTGGTCACCGGCGATCCCGAGCGAGCGGCGCAGGTGGCCGCCGACCTGCCTGCAGCGCGGGTCGCGCCGTCCCTGGACGCCGCCCTCGCCGCCGGCTCACACGACCTTGCCGTGATCGCCTCGCCCAGCGGGGTGCACGAGGCCAATGCGCTGGCCTGCGTCGCGGCCGGGGTTGCGGTGGTCGTCGACAAACCGCTCGCGGTGGATGGTGCGGGTGCGGCCCGGGTGGTGGCCGCAGGGACGGGCGCGCAGGTGCCGCTCACGGTGTTCCAGAATCGGCGCTGGGACAGCGAGAACCTCACGCTGGCAGCGCTTCTCACCGCGGAGGAGCTGGGCGAGATCCACCGGTTCGAGCGGCGTTGGGAGCGCTGGCGCCCGATACCCAAGGACCGGTGGCGGGAGAACGCCCCGGCCGACGAGGGCGGCGGTCTGCTGCTCGACCTCGGCCCGCACCTGGTGGACGCGGCGACCTGGCTGTTCGGTCCGGTGCGGTCGGTGTACGCCGAGACCTCGGCCTGGACCACGCCAGCCGAGGACGAGGTGTTCCTGGCCCTGCGGCACGCGAGGGGGGTCCGCAGTCACCTGACCGCCAGCTCGGTGGCCGCAGCGCCCGGGCCGCGGACTCGCGTGCTCGGGTCCCGGGCGGCCTACGTGGTCACCCGGTTCGAGGCCGAGCCGAACGCCTTCTCACCCGCCGGGATCGGCCTCGACGACGAGCCCGGCTGCACCGGATGGCTGGTGGCCGGAGACCAACGTCGTCCGGTGCCGACCGCACCCGGCGGTGCCGAGGACTTCTACCCGGCGGTGCTCGCCGCCCTCGCCGAACCTGGCGCTGCACGGCAGGATCGGATGCCGGTCGACCCCGGTGACGCCGTCCACGTCCTGAGGGTTCTGGACGCCGCCCGCCGCAGCGCCGCGCAGGGCAGCGTCGTGGAGCTCAGGGCGCCGTGACGACCTCAGGACGGCTCCCCGCGAACCACGGGCGGTACGCGGCGAGGGCCAGTGCCAGCGCGGTTGCAGCGGCCAGGACGAAGCCCCCGGCAAGCCCGGGGCTCGCTCCGGGACTGTCCGTGGCCAGCATGCTCACGCCCATCCCGGCCACCGAGCTGGCGAGCAGGGCGCTCCACCCCACGACAGGCGCCATGAGGCTGCGGGCCCAGGACCGCTCGAGCCACAACGCCACGGCAGCTGCGACGACCACGGGCACGACGTAGCCGAGGTCCATCAGCTTGACCACCCAGAACACGACGGGGTCGGCCAGGTACTCCTCGCTGGACGGTGCCGCGCGCCAGGCGTCGCGCAGTCCCGGCAGATGCAGCCCGACGGTGAGGAAGGTCGCGACCAGGAGGAGGTAGACACTGACGGTGCGCTCGAGCGCTGGGCGGGCCCTGGGCGCAGGACGGGAGAGCAGCCGGGCGGTCAGGGCGACGCTCGCCGACCCGCACAGGACGACCAGCGCCCAGAAGAGCGGGAAGAAGCGTTCGGCGTTGCCCGGGTAGCGGGCGACGTCGCCGCCGATGGCGAGTTGGCTGTACATGTACAGCCCGTAGGTCGCCGGTGCCAGAGCCAGCGCCTCGGCCCCCGGGTGACGACGGAGGAGCAGCGTGGCCGCCGCGAGGCCGAGCGGGCCCACCAGCACCAGTCCGGCGAGATCACCGCCGCGGATCTGTTCACTCGCTCCGCTGGAGACGTGGTAGTGGATCACGTCGGCGCCGAGCGGGCCGAGCGCGGCCACTGTCATCGCGCCTAGCCCCACCAGGGCCATCACCGGGGCCAGCCACGGTGCCGGCGGCGCGGCGGCCGCTCCGCGAGCGCGGCTGTCGGAGGAGGTCGTCGGCGCGGTCATGAGGTCGTCCGCGGCACAACCGTGTCGGACAGGTAGCGGACGAACTCCTCGGGCTGTTCGAACAGGGGCCGGTGGCCCGAGGTCTCCAACACGACGAGGTCCTTGTCGGGCGCCTCGACGCGGGGGTACCAGTCGTCGAAGACCTCGGCCCGGCCCGGTGCCTCGTGAGCCCCTTGGACGAAGAAGACCGGGATCTCGAAACTGGTTGCGTCGTCGCGGAAGTCGATGTCCTGCAACTGCGGGTAGAGCGCTGCGAACGTGTCCAGCGTCCCGGCCAGCACGCGGACCTGCTCGGTCAGCGAGT
The DNA here is from genome assembly GCA_963724535.1 of uncultured Actinomycetota bacterium. GTDB lineage: Bacteria > Actinomycetota > Actinomycetes > Actinomycetales > Kineosporiaceae > JADJPO01. The sequence goes on along the minus strand of CAVRVD010000013.1, from coordinate 252,024 downwards.
ACTCCGGCACCAGCAGGTTCTCCGACATCTGCCCCTGCCCCTCGCTGTTGGGGCTGTGGTCGTAGGGGTACATCTGCATCTCGTGGGACAGCACGGTCTCGTAGTGCCGGGGGTCCTCGTACGGTGGTGGCCCGATCTCCTCGAGCGAGGCCACCAGGCCCTCCCGGCCCGTGCGGCTTGCCCAGTCGATGGTGTCGGTGTAGTAGATCTGGTCCGTCGCGCGCTGGCTGACCATCTGGCCCACGCCGACGAAGGCCCGGTACCTCTCGGGAGCCTGCTGGACGGCGAGCACGCCCAGTGTGCTGCCCCACGACTGCCCGACCAGGTAGATGCGATCCTGGGCGAACCGTTCCCGCAGGTAGTCGGTGACCACGAGGGTGTCCGCGACCGCGCCCTCGAGGGTGAGGGTCTGCAGGGGGTCGAGTGCGCCGTAGGACCGCCCGGTTCCGCGCTGGTCCCACGTCGCGACGACGAAGTGCTCCTCCAGCGCCGGCAGGTGGCGGCGCATGGCGCCGAGCTCGCTGCCCCCGGGACCCCCCGCGAGGAACAGCAGGACCGGCAGGTCGGTGCTGCGCCCTCGCAGCATCAGCCCCAGGTCGTGGCCGTTGACCCCGACGGTGGTCAGCTCGGCCACGCTGCCGGGCAGCGGCTCGCCGTCCGGTCCGGGGATCGCGGCCGTGCTGGCCGGACGCGCAAGGGAGACGGTGAACGCCGCCAGTGCCACTCCCGTCAGGGTCACCACCGTGCGGCGCAGCCACCGCGTCGCGCGGGCCCGGCCGGTTCCGCCGGCGACCCGCCCACGGGCCATGCCGGCTCCGATCGCGGCGGCCCAGACCATCGGCAGCAAAGCCACCAGGCCGTGGAAGCCGCGACCGGTGACGACCGCGATGAGGCCGTAGGTGCTGGCGCGGGGCAGATCGACGGTCGGACCGCTCACCCCGGCCCGGGCCAGCTCGTAGGCCACGACGAACGCCAACGGCGCGCCGAGCATGGCCCACCGGGTCCGCAGCGCCCGTCCGCACACCAGACCGATCGCCACGCCGGCGGCCAGGCAGACCAGCGACTCGACGGTGGAGACCGGGCCGCGCGGCATGACCCAGGCCGAGACCAGACCCCACGCCACGGGCACCGCCAGCACCGCGTACACCCCCCTGCGGGCTGGCGACGGTGGGGCCGGTGCCGGGTCCGGGACCACGGTGGTCGTGGGCTGTGCCGGGTGTTGGGCCGGGTGGTGGGCAGGGTGGTGGGTCACGGTCCTCGCCTCGATCAGGTGATGCGGTGCCTAGGCGTTGCTCGGTGACCGGACGGCGGCCAGCTGGGCCCGGCGGGCCACGTGAGCGGTCGACACCATCGTCACGCGGTCGGCCCCGGTGGCTCCTGCGACCGAGGTCCTGACTCGGTTTCGTGCCCGGTTTCGAGCTCGGTTTCGTGCCCGGTCAGGGCAGCCGATGCACGTCCAGCCGGTGCTCGACGGCACCACCGGCCGCCTCCCGCTGCACCAGGTACGCCCCGGCATCCGGGACCTCGGCGACTGCCTCGACCAGCTCGGTGCCGCGGTAGACCAGGCCCACGCCGTCGTCGGTGCAGTAGGTGTCCGGCAGGGTGGCGTCGGCGACCAGGGCGTGCACCCTCGGACGGCGCTGGGCCTCGGAGTCGTAGTGCACACCGTTGCCGTACGGAAGCAGGGCCAGGCCGTTCGTGACCGGACGCAGGTCGGGGCCGTAGGAGTCGGTCACCCCGCCGGCATGCCAGCAGATCGACCCGGCGCTGACCCCGCCGAGCACCACCCCGGCCCGCCACACCCGGGCGAAGATCTCGTCGAGGCCGTGCACCCGCCAGACCGCGAGCAGGTTCGCCACCGAGCCCCCGCCCACCCAGACCACGTCCTGGTGCAGCAGGTGCCCCTCGACGTCGGCGACGGACGGCATCGGGAACAGGTGCAGGTGGGTCAGCTCGAACCCGGCCCCCCGGGCGGCCTCGTCGAGCTCGGCGGCGAAGGCCCGTTGGTCGCCCCCCGCCGTGCCCAGCGTGCAGACCCGGGGTGGGCGCCCGTGCACCCCGGACAGCTCGACGGCGTGGTGCACCAGCGGCGCGAAGTCAAGCCGTCGTCGTCCCTCGGGGTTGAGCCGGTACCCGCCCGAGGTGGCCACAACGGTCGGGATGTCAGCGGGCACGGCGCTCTCCAGGGCCGGGCGCGGTGTCGACGTCGATGATCACCGGACGACGCCGGCCCTGCAGGAGGTCCAGCGGCGGGCGCGGCGGCACCGGCAGCCCGAGGTGGCCCAGGACCGCGTCGGCGGCCCGCCGTCCGGAGACCAGGGCGCCCTGGATCGACGCGGAGTCGCGATGGTCGCCGGCCACGAACAGCCCGTCGCCCAGCGCCACCGGCTGGCGCACGTCCAGAGGCGGCGGCATGGCGGTGAGGGCGTTCGGGAGCTCGTGCACGTGCACCAGCTGCCAGGTCGTGGTGGTGGCGCCGTACACCCGGGACAGCTCTCGGCGCAGCCCGGGCTCGGAGGCGGGGTCACTGACGTCTGCGCGGGGTCGGCCGAGGATCGTCGTGGCCACCAGCGCCCGGTCGTCGGGGGAGTAGCTGCGGGCTGTCGCGGTCATCACCACCGTGTTGGCCAGCGCCGACCGGCGCTGACCGTCCAGGTGGATCATCCCGGTGCCCCCGAACGGCCCGAGCACCGCCGGGTCGCGACTCCCGTCCGGGACGGCGTGCCAGAACGTCGTCAGCGGCCGGGTCATCGCCGCCGGCACACCGGTCAGCCGGGCCGCGGTCGCCGGGTCGGCTGCCACCACCACTGCCCGGGCGGTGACCGGTCCGGCTGCCGTCCGCAGGGTGAGCCCGGCCCGGTCCTCGACCGTGACCCCGAGCCGCAGCACCCCGTCCGGCAGGGCCGCGGCCAGCTGGTCACCGATCGCCTGCATGCCCTGCCAGGGCACACTCGGACGGCCCCGCACGAAGGAACGGATCAGCAGCTCGACGAACCGGCGCGAGGTGGAGCCGTCGGCCTCGGCCAGGGTGCCGGACAGGAACGGCTCCAGGACTGCTCGGCGCAACGTTCCGTCTACGCCGAGCTCGGTGAGGGCCTGCCCCCATGGCTGGTCAGGGGCCGAAAGCAGCTCGGCCGCATCTCGCCGGGCGCAGCCGAGCGCCCAACGGGCGAACGCCAGCTTCTCGACCGGTCCGCCCAGGGCGCGCAGTGAGTCCCGCACAGTCCGGGGGAGCAGCCGCAGCGGGGTCCGCCGCGGGTCGCCCAGCAGTCGATGCCCGTCCTCGGTCTGCACGGCGACGGCGACCGGGAACGGTTGCAGGGCAAGGGACTTCAAATCCAGCACCCGACGAGCTTCGGGGTAGGCAGGGTTGAGCAGCTGGAACCCCCGGTCACAGCGGAACCCGCCGACGACGTCGGTGCCGACTCGTCCGCCGACCCGCAGATCCCGTTCCAGGACGACGACCTCGAGGTCGCTGCTCGCCTGGCTCAGCCGCAGCGCACAGGCGAGACCGGCCATCCCGGCGCCGACGACAGCGACGTCGAGGCGTTGACTCGGACGGGGGTCGGCACCGGCTTCGATCACAGTCGGACGCTATCGCGCCAGCGCCGCGACGGCTCGGCGTGGCAGCCGGCGGCGTCGCCGACCATGCTGGGCTCATGCTGTGGGACATCTCGCCGGCCCTCGACGCCGAGTACCAGGTCTTCCCCGGGGACACCCCGCTGTCGCTGCGGCCGACCTGGACCCTCGGCGCGGACAGCCCGGTCAACGTCTTCGAGCTCACCGCGACGACGCACCTGGGCGCGCACATCGACGCCCCACTGCACCTGCGGGCCGACGGCGTGGACGCCGCGGGGCTGGACCTGGCGCCCTTCCTGGGGCCGTGCCGGGTCGTCCACGCCCTGGCCGCGGGACTGCTGCTCACCCGCGACCACCTGTCCGCGGCGTTCGACGACACCGACCCGGACGACCCGCGGCCGCCCCGGCTGCTGGTTCGCACCTACCGCCGCCAACCGAGGTCCTGGACCGACGACTTCACCGCTTGGGCCCCCGAGCTGGTTACCGAGCTGGGCGGTCGCGGCGTCGTCCTGATCGGTACCGACGCGGCCAGCCTGGACCCGGCCGACAGCAAGACCCTGTCGGCTCACCATGCCGCGATCATGGCGGGCCTGGCGATCCTGGAGAACCTCGTGTTGGACGACGTCCCGCCCGGCGACTACGAGCTGATCGCCTTGCCGCTCAAGTTGGTGGGTGCCGATGCCGCACCCGTCCGGGCCGTGTTGCGGGAGCTGCGTCAGTGACCGCGACGACGGCTGGGCCGGTGCCGAGCAGCCGGGGTGAGTGCGAGGCGTGGGACGCCGCGAACCCGCTGCTCGGCCTGCGTGAGCTGTTCGAGCTGCCGAACGGTGTGGTCTACCTCGACGGCAACTCCCTGGGCGCCCTGCCCCGCGCCGGCGCCGAGCGGATGGTCGAGGTGGTTCGTCGGCAGTGGGGCCAGGGCCTGGTCCAGAGCTGGAACGACGCCGACTGGGCCGGCCTGCCGCGTCGGGTCGGCGACAAGGTGGCCCGCCTCGTCGGAGCCGACCCCGGGCAGGTGCTGGTCGCCGACTCCACCTCCGTGAACCTGTACAAGGTGCTCTGGGCGGCCCTGCGCCTGCAGGGCCTGCGCCCCGGCCAGACGCTACGGCGCGTCGTCTTGGTCGACGCCGGCACTTTCCCGACCGACGGCTACATCGCCGCCTCGGTCGCCGACTCCTTCGGTCTCACGCTGAAACCGGTTGACCCGCAGCGGATCCCGGACCTACTGCGGCACCGGGCGGACAGGGACGTCGCGGTGGTGATGATGAACCACGTGGACTACCGCACCGGGCGGTTGCACGACATGGCGGCGTTGACCGCCGCCGCGCACGCGGCCGGGGCGCTGGCGGTATGGGACCTGGCGCACAGCGCCGGGGCGCTGCCGGTGGACCTGATTGGCTGCGACGTCGATCTGGCGGTCGGCTGCGGCTACAAGTACCTCAACGGCGGCCCGGGCGCTCCGGCCTTCCTCTGGGTGCACCCGCGCCACCACGACCGGGCCGAGCAGCCGTTGACCGGATGGTTCGGTCATGCCGCCCCGTTCGACTTCTCCGACGACTACCGACCGGCGCCCGGGGTGGCCCGGTTCGGCTGCGGCACGCCGCCGGTGCTCGGCCTGGCCGCCCTGGAGTGCGGGGTCGACACCGTGCTGGCGGCCGAGGACCACGGCGGTCTGCTGGCGCTGCGGGCCAGCTCGCTGGCCCTGACCCGGACCTTTCGTGCGCTGGTCGCCGAGCGCTGCCCCGAGCTGACCTGCCTGACCCCCGCCGCGGACGCCGAGCACGGCAGCCAGGTGACCTTCACCCACCCCGGCGACGGCTACGCCATCGTGCAGGCACTCATCGCCCGGGGCGTGGTCGGGGACTTCCGCCGACCGAACCTGCTGCGGTTCGCGGTCACTCCTCTGTACACCCGCCATGTCGACGTCTGGGACGCCGCGATGACGCTCGAGCGGGTGCTGGCCTCGGGGATGTGGCGTGATCCCCAATACGCCGTGCGAGCCGCTGTCACCTGAGCAGGGGCGACGGGCTGAACCCCACGGGTGTGACGGGGTGCCGCGTGACACGCCGACGGCGTGATGTTCCTCGCAAGAATCGCTGCTGCGGAATGACGTTCAGCGGGCTTGCCTGGTCCGGGACTGTCGGGGGTGCGGCATAGCGTTCGGTACGTGCAGAACCTCCCGATGTCCGAACCGCCTGACGAGACGTCGACGGTCCTCGCCGGGCTCGACCGCATCGAGGCCGAGGTCGCGCAGTTGCAGGGCGCGCCGCTGCTGACCCACAGCGATGCTCAGGCGTCGGCGATCAGGCCCGGTGGGTCAGCCAGGAGCCCGCCGCGTCGATGTCGGGGTGACGGAAGCTGAACCCGCTGCGCTGCAGCACCTGCGGCACCATCCGGGTGCTGGACAGGATCTCGGTCGAGAACTCTCCGAGGATGGTGCGCAGCGCGAACGCCGGGGCCGGCAGCAACACCGGGCGACCGAAGGCGCGCCCGAGGGCCTTGGTCAGGTCGCCCTGGCGCTCCGGGTGCGGGGCGTTCAGGTTCACCGGGCCCGCCACGTCCGCGGTGAGCAGGTGCTCGATCGCAGCCACGTGATCCTCCAGGGTGACCCAGGACCACCACTGCCTGCCGTTGCCGAGCGGACCGGCCAGGCCGAGCTTGAGCAGCGGCAGCAGCCGACCGAACGCCCCGCCGCCGGCCGCCATCACCAACCCGGTACGGATCATCGCCACGCGGGTCGCGCCCCCGGTCACCTCCTCGGCCCGGGCCGCCGCGGCCTCCCACTGCCGGCACAGGTCGGCCAAGAACCCGTCCCCGCCGGCTGAGCCCTCGGTGAGCACCTCGTCCCCGCGGTCGCCGTAGAAGCCCTGCGCCGAGGCGTTGACCAGCACGGGCGGCGGGGTGGGCTGCGCGCCCATCGCGTCGACCAGGGTGCGCGTGGTCTCGATCCGGGAGTCGACGAGCACCTTCTTGTACGCGTCGGTCCAGCGCTTGTCGCCGACCCCGGCCCCGGCCAGGTTCACCACGGCGTCCACACCGGTCAGGGCGCCGGGGTCCAACGCCGCCTCACCGGGTGCCCACTGCACCTCGCTGGATCCCCGCGGAGGCCGGCGCACCAGCCGCAGGACGGTGTGCCCGCCGGACTGCAGCCGGGTGACCAGCGCTGTCCCGATCAGCCCGGACGACCCGGCGACCACGACCTTCATCCCCATGCCATTCCCTCCCACGGGTTGTAGTCGACCTCCAACGGCTCCTGCGGCGGTCGCTGAGCCTGCGGCACATGCTGCAGGTTGACCCTGATCCGATACCACAGCGAGCTGCGTCCCCGCATACCGTCGAGCAGGATGTCGGCCGGCGCCAGTCGAGCCGCCACCATGGGGTGCCGCGCGGCCCAGGCATCGAAGCCGTCCTGGGCCTCCTGCCTGGTCCTCGCCCGGGCGATCTCGATCAGCGGCGCGGACGGCGCTCGCCGGCCCGCCTCGACCGCCGCCCCAGCGGGAGCGCGCTCCGGTGGGCCGAGCTCGTCCGCGCGGGCCAGCAGCGAGTCCAACGAGCCGGCTGCGGCGGCCTCGTCCATGCCTGCCCAGACGTCACCGAGCTGACCGAACCGGTCGAGGACCACCGGCGGGGTGAACATCTCCGGGCGGCAGTCGGCCACCTCGGCCCAGCGCAACGGCGTGGACACCCGGGCGTCCGCCAGCGCACGCACCGAGTACGCCGAGGCGACGGTGCGGTCCTTGGCGTTCTGGTTGAAGTCCACGAACACACCCTCGCGCTCCTCCTTCCACCACCGGCTGGTCGCCAGGTCCGGCGCCCGTCGCTCGACCTCGCGGGCCACGGTCTGGGCGGCGAGGCGCACCTGGGGATAGGACCACTGCGGGCGCACTCGCGCGTAGACGTGGAACCCGCGCGAGCCGGAGGTCTTCGGCCAGCCGGTCAGGCCGTGCTCGGCCAGTACCTCGCGGACGACGAGCGCGACGTCGACGATCTGCCTCCACTCCACTCCGGGCATCGGGTCCAGGTCGATCCGCAGCTCGTCCGGATGGTCGAGGTCCTCGGCACGCACCGGGTGCGGGTTGAGGTCGACGCAACCGAGGTTGACCACCCAGACCAGCACCGCCTCGTCGGTGACGACGACCTCCTCGGCGAAGGTGCCGCGCCGGTAGTCCAAGCGGGCCACCTCGACCCAGTTCGGGCGCTTGGTCGGCGCCCGCTTCTGGAAGAACGCCTCCTCGCCGATCCCCTTGACGTACCGCTTGAGGATCATCGGGCGGTCGGCGACGCCGCGCAGGGCACCGTCGGAGACGCCGAGGTAGTAGGACACCAGGTCAAGCTTGGTCATCTTCGTCGCCGGGAAGACCACCTTGTCCGGGTGGGTGAGGGTCACCTCCCGCCCGGCCAGGTGCAGCACCCGGTTCACGTCACCTCCGTCGCGGCGCCCTCATAGCCCCAGGTCGGCCTCGAAGGAGCCCTCCTCGAGCCTTTCCTTGAGGGCCGCCAGGAACCGAGCGGCATCCGCGCCGTCCACGATCCGGTGGTCGTAGGACAGCGCCAGGTAGCACATCGACCTGATCGCGATCGTCTCCCCACCGTCCTCGGCCGCAACCACGACCGGACGGCGGATCACGGCACCGGTGCCGAGGATGCCGGTCTGCGGCTGGTTGATGATCGGGGTGTCGAACAGCGCACCACGGCTGCCGGTGTTGGTCAACGTGAACGTGCCACCGCCGAGCTCGTCCGGGGTGATCTTGTTGTTGCGGGTCCGGTCGGCCAGCTCGGCGATCTTGCGCGCGATGCCGGCGATGTTGAGGTCACCGGCGTCCCGGATCACCGGCACCAGCAGGCCCCGCTCGGTGTCGACGGCCACGCCGAGGTGCTCGCGGTCGTGGTAGGTGATCTGGTCGCCCTCGACACTGGCGTTGAGCATCGGGAACTGCTTCAGCGCCTCCACCGTGGCCAACGCGAAGAACGGCATGAACGACAGCTTCACGCCCTCTCGGGCGCCGAAGTCGGCCTTGGCGGCCTCGCGCAACCGGGCGATCCGGGTGACGTCCACCTCCATCACCGTGGTCAGCTGGGCGGAAACCTGCAGCGACTCGACCATCCGCTGGGCGATCACCTTGCGCAGTCGGGTCATCGCCACCGTCTGGCCGCGAAGCGGGGACACCTCGGCGGGTGCCTTGGCCGGCGCCGACGGCGCGGCGGCCGCCGGTTGCGCGGGCTGGGCCGCGGGCTGGACCTGCTGTGCCTTCCGGGCTGCCTCAGCGGCCTCCAGCACGTCCTGTTTGCGGATCCGCCCACCGACGCCGGTGCCCGTGACCAGGGACAGGTCCACCCCTCGCTCGGCAGCCATCCGACGTACCAGCGGGGTCATGTAGGCGGAGTTGTCGCCGGCCGTCCCGGTCGCCGCCGGCCTCGCTTCGCGCGCCGGGGGCGTCGGTGTGGGTGCGGGTGTGGGTGCGGGCGCTGGCGCGGGTGTGGGCTCGGGCGCGGGTGTGGGCTTCGGCTCGGGGGCGGGCTGTGTCGCCTGGGGCTCGGGCTGCTTCGCCTCCGGCTGGGCGGGGGCAGACGCGCCACCGGAACCGCCGACCACGGCGAGGTCGGCCCCCACCGGAACCGTCTCGTCCTCGTTGACCAGGATCCTGCTGAGTCGGCCACCGACCGGGGAGGGGATCTCGGTGTCCACCTTGTCGGTGGAGACCTCCAGCAGTGGCTCGTCGACCGCGACGTCGTCGCCGACCTGCTTGAGCCACCGGGTGACCGTGCCCTCGGTGACGCTTTCACCGAGCGCCGGCATCTGCACCGTCGTCCCGCCCTCGGCCCCCTCGCCGTCGCCCCCGCCGGTGGGTGCCGACGGGGCGGGGGCCGGCTCGGAGGTCTCGGTGGACGGCGCCTCGGCCGGCACCTGCTCCGGCTGCGACGCGGCCGGAGCAGGCTCAGGCTCGGACTGGTCCTGCTGTCCATCCTGCTGTGCCGTGCCATCCTGCCGTGCCGTGTCCGAGCCCGCCTCGCCGCCGCCGATCCGGGCCAGCTCGGTGCCCACGGCGACGGTCTCGTCCTCGGCGACCAGGATCTCCTCGAGGACGCCGGCGATCGGGGAGGGGATCTCGGTGTCGACCTTGTCGGTGGAGACCTCCAGCAGCGGCTCGTCGATTTCGATCCGTTCCCCGACCTGCTTGAGCCAGCGAGTGACGGTGCCCTCGGTGACGCTCTCGCCCAGGGCGGGCATCTGCACGGAGTCGGCCATGGTCGGGTGCTCTCCTTCGAGTTCCAGTTCGAGTGGCCGGTGCTGGAGCCCGGCCCGGGGTGGACGGGTGACTGCGGGTGGGGGCTGGCTGGTCAGGCGTGGGCGTGTAGCGGCTTGCCGGCCAGGGCCAGGTGTGCTTCGCCCATGGACTCGTTCTGGGTCGGATGGGCGTGCACGAGCGCGGCGACCTCCTCGGGGAAGGCCTCCCAGTTGACGATGAGCTGGGCCTCACCGACCTGCTCGCCCATCCTCGCCCCGACCATGTGGACGCCGACCACGGGACCGTCCTTCACCCGGACCAGCTTCACGAACCCGGTGGTGGCCAGGATCTGGCTCTTGCCGTTGCCGCCGAGGTTGTACTCGTAGGCCTGGACGTTGTCCGCGCCGTGCTGCTCCTTGGCCTGAGCCTCGGTGAGCCCGACCGAGGCGACCTCCGGCTCGCAGTAGGTCACCCGCGGGATGCCGGTCTCGACGATGGGCGCCGGCGCCAGCCCCGCGACCTCCTCGGCGACGAAGATGCCCTGGGCGAAGCCGCGGTGGGCCAGCTGCAGCCCGGGCACGATGTCGCCCACGGCGTAGACGCCCTGGACGTTGGTCCGCAGCCGCTCGTCGGTGAGGACGAAGCCGCGGTCCATGGCGACCCCGGCCTCCTCGTAGCCGAAGCCGTCGGTGACCGGGCCGCGGCCGACGGCCACCAGCAGAAGGTCCGCACGGAGGGTGTCGCCGGACTCCAGGGACACCGAGACCCCGCTGTCGTCCTGGGTGACGCCGGAGAAGCGCGCCCCGGTCTTGAACGCGATCTTGCGCTTGCGGAACGCCCGCTCCAGGGCCTTCGAGCAGGCCTCATCCTCGGCGGGGACCAGCCGCGGCAACGCCTCGACGATGGTCACCTCGGCCCCGAAGGAGCGCCAGACGCTGGCGAACTCGACCCCGATCACGCCGCCGCCGAGCACGATCACGCTGTTCGGGACCAGGTCCAGGGTCAGCGCCTGGTCGCTGGTCATCACTCGGCCGCCGATCTCCAGACCCGGAAGCGACCGAGCGTAGGACCCGGTGGCCAGGACGACGTTGCGCCCGGTCAGCCGCCGTCCGGCGGCCTCGACGGTGTCCGGGGCGACCAGCCGACCCTCGGCCTCGACGTAGGTGATCGACTTGCTCTTCACCAGCCCCTGCAGGCCCTTGTGGAGCCGGCCGACGACGCCGTCCTTGTAGGAGTTGACCTTGCCCATGTCGATCGACTCCAGCCGGGTGTGCACCCCGAACTGCTCGCCCTCGCGGGCGACGTCGGCGACCTCGGCGGCGTGCAGCAGCGCCTTGGTCGGGATGCACCCACGATGCAGGCAGGTCCCGCCGAGCTTGTCCCGCTCCACCAGGGCCACCGTCAGCCCCAGCTCCGCGCCGCGCAGCGCGGCCGCGTAGCCGCCGCTGCCACCTCCCAGGATCACCAGGTCGAAGACCGAACCGTCGGCATCTGTCACGGATGGCTCCCTTTGTGTTGCGAGCGGATGGAGTCGGGCTGCGCCCCGGCGCAGGCCAGGACATGTGTTGTCGAGGACGTGGAGGTCATCCTGTCACTACGCCTCGGACGGGTCACCCTGGCGTGGCCGTGGGATCGACAGGAGGTCGCCTGTGCGCGGGTCGCCGGAGTCGCCGGGGTCGCCGACGGTCACCGGGGGAGGGGTCCGTACCGAGCGGCTCAGCCGTGGGCGACGTCCTCGACCAACCGGACCAGGGTCCGCACCGCCACGCCGGTGCCGCCGACCGGGGTGTACCCGTGGGCGCTGCCCGAGTTGAAGGCCGGACCGGCGATGTCCAGGTGGGCCCACGGGATGGGGTCCTTGCTGCCCTCGCGGGTGCCGACGAACTCGGCCAGGAACAACCCGGCCACCAGCATGCCGCCAAACTTCTCGCCCATGTTGGCGATGTCGGCGACCGGTGAGTCCATGCTCGCGCGCAGCTCTTGGGGCAGGGGCATCGGCCAGAACTGCTCCCCGGCCGCCTCCGCGAGGCGGTGTACCCGGTCCCGCAGCGCGTCGTCGTTGCCCATCACCGCGCTCACCCGGTTGCCCAGGGCAACCATCTGGGCCCCGGTCAGGGTGGCGACGTCGACGATCAGGTCCGGCGCGCAGGCGCTGGCGTCGACCAGCGCGTCGGCCAGCACCAGCCGACCCTCCGCATCGGTGTTCAGCACCTCCACGGTCGTCCCACCGCGCATGGTCAGGACGTCGGAGGGACGCTGCGCCGTCCCGGACGGCATGTTCTCGGCCAGCGCCAGCCAGCCCTGGACCCGCACCGGCAACCCGAGCCGCGCGACAGCCACCACGGCGCCCAGGACCGCCGCGGCCCCGGACATGTCGCTCTTCATCGCCTCCATGCCGGCCGGCGGCTTGAGCGAGATGCCGCCGGTGTCGAAGGTGATCCCCTTGCCGACCAGGGCGACGTGGCCCACGGCCTCGGCCGGTGCGTAGTCCAGGTGCACCAGCCGCGGCGGGCGGGCCGAGCCCTTGCCGACGCCGAGCAGGCCGCCGTAGCCGCCCCGGGCCAGCTTCCTCTCGTCGAGCACCCGGACGGCGATCGGCCACGGCGCCGCCGTGTCCTGCGCGTGCTCGGCGAAGGCGTGCGGGAACAGGTCCGAGGGCGGGGTGTTCACCAGGTCGCGGGCGGTGTGCACTGCCTCCGCCAGCACCTGGGCACGCCGGGCGAGCATCTGGACGTCGCGGGTGCGGGCCCGCTCGGTGAGCACCGTCACCGACCGCACCGGTCCCTTCGGCGGCTCGTCGCCGCCACCACGACCGCGGTAGCGGATGAAGGCGTAGGCGCCGAGCAGGGCGCCCTCGGTGACCGCTGCCAGCGCGTCGGCGTCCTCGGTCGGCATCGCCAGCGCCACCGACGCGCTGCCGGGCAGGCTGCGGGTGGCCGCGCCTGCGGCCCGGCGCAGTGCCTCGGGTGCCGGACGCGACCGCGTGCCGCCCAGTCGGCCGATGCCGGTCAGCACCACCACGGGAGCCTTCAGCGCACCGTCCGTGGTGAGCCGGACGACCTGGTCGGCGTCCCCGGTCACGCCCAGCGGAACCAACGCCGAGCGGAGCCGCCGCACCAGGGCGGGCGGCAGCGACGACGGCGCCAGCAGACGCGGCCCGGAGGCGGTGCGCGCAACGGCCACGATCACCGCGTCGACTGCCGCGGCGGCCGGGTTGCGGGCCGACAGGGTCAGGGTCGGGGTACCCGGCCGGACGGCGGGGCGAGCGCGGTCCTTGGACCGGCCGGAGGACTCATCACGGGTCGTAGCCACGTGCGGACTGTAGCCAGCCCGATAGGTTGCCGGCATGAGCGACTCGACGGTGAGCGCAACGCCGGCCGACCCGAGCGGGCCGGCGCCCGACGGGCTGCGGCGCACGGCCCTGTTCGACCGACACCAGGACCTCGGCGCCAAGACCGCCGACTTCGGCGGCTGGCTGATGCCGATCGAGTACGCCGGGGCCGGGGTGCTGCGCGAGCATCGGGTCGTGCGCGAGCGGGTCGGCCTGTTCGACGTCAGCCACCTGGGCAAGGTTGAGGTGTCCGGACCGGGGGCGGCCGAGCTGGTCGACTCCTGCCTGACCAACGCCCTGGCCAGGATCTCGCCCGGCCAGGCCCAGTACACCTTGTGCTGCGCCGAGGACGGCGGCACCGTCGACGACCTGATCGTCTACCTGCGCTCCCGGCAGGACGTGCTGCTGGTGCCGAACGCCGCGAACTGCGCCGAGGTTGCCCACCGGCTCGCCGAGGCCGCTCCGGAGGCGGTCACCGTCCGCAACCGGCACACCGACTTCGGCGTCCTGGCGGTCCAGGGGCCGCGCAGCGACGAGGTGCTCGAGGCCCTCCAGCTGCCCAGCGGACACGACTACATGCACTTCGTCGAGGCCGACTTCGACGGTGTCCCGATGACGGTGTGCCGGACCGGGTACACGGGCGAGCGCGGCTACGAGCTGTTGCCGCCGAGCGAGATCGCCGGCCGCGTCTGGGACGCGGTGCTCGAGCAGGTGCGTGCCGAGGGGGGCCTGCCGGTGGGGCTCGGGGCGCGGGACACGCTGCGCACCGAGATGGGGTACCCGCTGCACGGGCAGGACCTGTCGCTGCAGATCAGCCCGGTGATGGCCCGGCTCGGCTGGGCGGTCGGCTGGGACAAGCCGGCGTTCTGGGGCCGGGAGGCACTCCTGGCCCAGCGCGAGCGCAAGGACGGTCCGATCGCCCGCGGCCTGCTCGCCCTGGACCGGGGTGTGCCCCGGGCCGGGATGACGGTGCTCGCCGGTGGCGGCACCGGCGGCGACTCCACCGGCGTCGGCCGGACGACGTCCGGCACGTTCTCGCCGACCCTCGGCCAGGGCGTCGCCCTGGCGTTGCTGGACCGGTCGGTGCCGGTCGGGTCCGAGGTGGGCCTGGACGTCCGGGGCCGGCGGTTGCGATGCCAGGTGGTCAACCCGCCGTTCGTGCAGACCAACGTCCGCCAGGACTGACCAGCCGGCTCAGCCCCCCGCGAGCAGCGTCTCGATCTCGGCGCGGTGCGGGATCGACGCCTGCGCCCCGGCCCGGCTGACCGCCAGCGCGCCCGCCGCTGAACCGACCCGGGTGGCCTCGGCCAAGGACCGCCCGCGGCTGAGCTCGCAGACCAGCGCGCCGAGGAAGGAGTCACCGGCGGCGACCGCATCGACGGCGATGACGGGCACGGCAGGCACCGGGTGCGCACCGCCGCCGTCCACCACCAGGCAGCCCCTGGCGCCGAGGGTCACCACGACGGCTCCGGACCCTTTCTCGCGCAGCACCTCTGCCGCGCGCCGTGGCCAGTCCGGCCCGATCCCGGGGGCCGCCCCGGTCGCGATGCCGGACAGGGCCTGCGCCTCGCTCTCGTTGACGACCACGACGTCGGTCAGCCCCAGCAGCTGGTCCAGGTCCCTGGCTTGTGCCGGCGCCGGGCTCGGGTTGACCACGACCCGGCCCGCACGCGCCCGGCAGGCGCCCGCTGCCGCGACCACCGTGGCCAGCGGCACCTCGAGCTGGGCCAGCAGGATCCCGCCCGGAGCCAGCAGGTGCTCGATCGCGGCCACCTCGCTCCAGCCGACCTCGGCGTTGGCGCCGGGGGAGACCGCGATCAGGTTCTCCCCGTCGTCCGCCACCATGATCATGGCCAGGCCAGTGGCCGCCGCCCGGCGCACAGCGCGGGTGTCGACGCCGTCGGCCTGTAGCGCGTCCAGCAGCAGCTCGCCCTCGGCGTCGTCACCGACCGCGCCGACCATCGCCACCCGCGCCCCGGCCCGGGCCGCTGCCACGGCCTGGTTGGCACCCTTGCCGCCGCACTCGCGCCGATGCCCGCGGCCGAGCCGGGTCTCACCTGGACCGGGCAGCCGGTCCAGGTCGACGACCAGGTCGACGTTCAGGCTGCCGAGCACGACGACGGGGAACATCGCATCCTCCAGGGCAGATCGAGCCACGTGCGCCGGCGGCTCACCATGGTGCGGCCAGGACCAGGACGGCGACCAGCAGCGCCAGCTCGACCAGCCAGCCCAGCACGTCTCCGGTGATCCCGCCGAGCCGGCGCCGGACCGTCCGGGTCAACAGCAGGCTGGCCAGCACCGCCGCGACCACCGCGGCGATCCCGGCCCAGCCGAGGAGGGCCAGGGCCAGGACGGCGGTCGCCACCGAGACCAGGGCTGCCCCGAGCACCGGCACTGTGCCGGCCACCGCCGCGCCGAGCCCCTCCGGGCGCGCGGCGGGGACCCCCCGCCGACAGGCCCAGGGCAGAGCCAGCCGAGAGGCCGCCACGGCGACCACGCAGACGGCCACCCCGTGCACCAGCACCGCCTGGCCGAGGAGCACCACCTGAGCCAGCAGCACCAGGACCACGGTGGCAACCCCCATCGGTCCGACGTCGCCGCGGCGCATCACCTCCAGCGCACCGGGTGCGGGCCGGCCCGACCCCAGCCCGTCGGCCGTGTCGGCCAGACCGTCCAGGTGCAGCCCCCGGGAGGCCAGCGCCAACCCGGCGACGAGTAGCGCCGCCACCGCCAGGGCGGGCAGACCCATCCAGCCGCCGACCCAGGCCAGCACCGCCCCGGCTGTCCCCAGAGCGACTCCGACCACCGGAGCCAGCAGCATCGCGCCGGCGGCCCGGGTGACGTCCACCCTGCGCGGCTCCGGCACCCGCCAGCGGGTCAGGGTGCCGACCGCCAGCCGAACGGCGTCGGCGGCGGCCTCGGCCGAACCGGCCGGCGGGTCGGGTGAGGTCATCGACCCAGCAGGCCCGCGGCCTCGGTGAGCACGGCGAGCGCCAACCGGGCCCCGATGCCGTCCTGCAGGGTCAGCCCGAAGTCCAGCACGGGGACCAGGCTGAGCGACTCGACCGCCTTGTCGAACGGCGCCCCGGCCCCGGGATGGGCAAGCCGCCACCACTGGTTGGCCGGGTAGGACGCCCGGCGAGCCAGCAGGGCCGCGGCCACCGCGCCGGCGCCGTCCAGCAGGACCGGGGTCCGGCGCGCAGCGCCGGTCAGCGCGACGGCCGCGGCCGCGCCCAGCACGGGCCCGGCCATCGCCTCCACCAGGACGTCGGCGCCGACCGGACCCATCCCGTCGGTGCGCCGGCGCAGTCTGGACAGCCCGTCCCGCAACGCCAGCACCTCACCCATCCATGCCTCGTCGGCGACGCGGCGGGCCATCGGCCAGCCGGCCGCCTCGACCGGGTCGAGCTGCAGCACCGCGGCGGCGACGAGCCGGGCCGCCGCGTCGTCCTGCGCCGACAGCAGTACCAGGTCGGTGCCGGCGTCCACGGCCCGCTCGACCAGGGCACGGCCCCAGCCGAAGGCGCCTGCGGTCGGCACCGTCGTCGCGGCGAGCCGCAGGGTCAGCACCTCCTCCGGTGCCGGCGCCCGGTCGTCACCGCGCACGCCGGCCCACCACAACGCCAGGTCGGCAAGCTGCCCGGCGCTGTGGGTCAGCCCACTCTCACCGAAGCGCAGCCGGGTCCGGCTGGTCACCACCGGGTCCGGGTCGCCGACCCGGCCGGCCAGCTCGGCCAGTATCGGGCTCAACTCCTCGGCTGCCGGTTCGGTGTCCGTCGAGTCGGCGTCCATCGAGTCGGCGTCTGTCGAGTCGGCGTCCATCGAGTCGGTGTCTGTCGAGTCGGCGTCCATCGAGTCGGCGTCCATCGGGTCAGTGTCCATCCAGGCGCACCACCCGTCCCGCCACGACGAGCAGGCACTGCTCGGCGTGCCGGGCCAGCTGCTGGTTGACCAGACCGAGACAGTCCCGGTAGAGCCGACCGGACGCGGTGGCCGGCACCACCCCCCAACCGGCCTCCTCGGAGACCGCCACGACCCGACGAAGGCCGGCGCGCCAGGCCTCGACCAGGGTCGCCACCTCCCGCTCCCACCTGAGCTGCCACCCGGCGGTGTCGGACCAGGCTCCGCAGTCCTGCAGGGTCGCCGTGACCCACCCCCCGACCGAGTCGAACAGCAACGGCGGACCCGGCCGGCGCAGCAGGTCGGCGTCGCCGGACTCCTCGGTCTGCCAGTTCGGTGGTCGGCGCAGGCGGTGCCGGCGCACCCGGTCGGCCCAGTCGGTGTCGTCAGCGGTGGGCGCCGGTCCGGTCGCCAGGTAGACCACCTCCGCCTCCGGCAGCAGCAGGTCCTCGGCGAGGGCCGACTTGCCGGAGGCTGCGGGCCCCAGCACGAGGGTCCGCCGTGGCGGCGTTGCCGCGACGGGCCCGCCCTCGGCCACCGGCTCCCGATCGGCGGCGCGGCGCACCCCCCACCGAGCCAGCCGCGCGGCCAGCGCCGGGTCGGGTCCGTCGCCGCGGCCCTCGCCGATCGCCACCACGTCGCAGCCCGGCGACGGCGCACCCGCGCGTCGCAGCCGGGCCAGGTCCGCCGCCACGGCCGCGGCACCGCCGGGCATGTCCAGGTCGAGCACCAGGCCGTCCAGGTCGGCCCCGGCCAGCGCCTGGTAGGCCGTGGCGGCCAACGGCTCCCCGTCCCGGCCGTGGGTTCGGCCGGCCACCGGCGCCCACAGCAGGGTGCGCCCATCCAGCCCGACCACCAGGGCGCCGGTGCCGCCGCTCTGGTTGGGCAGGGCCAGCACCCGGACACCGCCCCGGCGCAGGGTCATGCCCGGTTCAGGGGTCGGCTCGCCGCGAGGCGCGAGGCCGTCCACCGTCAGCAGGACCGTGCTGGTCGACGACGTCGCCACCACCAAGGTGCGCGGCATCGTCCTCGACCCGGTGACGCAGAACACCTGCCGAGAGTAGCGAGCCCCAGCGGACCAGCGAACGGGCCGGCCGGGACGGATCCGGCTCGGCCCCCGTTACGGTGGCGCCATGAGCGGATGGACCTGGCGCTATCACGCCGCCGATGGCAGTCCCGTCGATGCCGAGGTCTTCGAGCCGGACGAGGCCGGCTTCCCGAGCCAGGCCGATGCCGAGACCTGGGTGGGGGAGAGCTGGCGCGAGCTCCTGGACGCGGGGGTGGAATCGGTGACCCTGCTGCGCGACGGTGAACCGGTGTACGGGCCGATGAGCCTGCGTCCCCTGGAGTGAGCCGGCGGCGCCCGAGGGTCGGGCCCGGCGGTTGGTTAGCCCGGGAACTGGCCGCGGGCCACCTGGGGCCGAGGCAGCCGGGTGCGACGCAGCTGCAGCGACCGCATCATCCCGTAGGTGGCCGCGCCGTGCGCCTGGTCGCCGAACCGGTTCTCGGTCTCGCGTTTGATGGTGCGCCGCAGCAGGTAGCTCTCCACGGCCACGGCGATCATGACCGACCAGATCAGCGCGGTGGCCGCGAGCTGGATGACCGGGCTTCGGACCAGGCTCATCACCAGGGCGATGACCGCGAAACCCAGGAAGTACTCGCCGAGGCCGCGCCGCGCATCGACGTAGTCGCGGACCCAGCGCCGTGCCGGACCCCGGTCGCGGGCGGGCAGGTGCTTCTGGTCACCGCTGAACATCGCCTGGCGCTGCAGCGAGCGCTCGGCGTTGGCCACCTCGCGCCGGGCCTTGCGGGCCGCCTTGCGTTCCGCCCTCGTGGCGTTGGGGCCCGGCCCGCTGCCACCTACCACCGGTCGGTAGTTGCGCCTCTCGGCCTCACGACGGGTCGGTGTCGGTCGACCCTTGCCGAAGCGCTGCCCGTCGCCGCCCGCCTCGGTCGAGGTGCGCAGGGAGGGCTCCGCACCCGAGGCGGTGTCGCCCTTGGCCCTTCGCCCGAAACCGAACACGTCGTCAGCCTAGAGGACGGGGCGCCGAACGACAGCGGGACGGGCACGGGCTAGGTTGCGGTCATGTCCGCTGACACCACCGTCCCCGCCCCACCCGCGGGCCGGCTTCCGGCCGTGGACGTCCCCGCTCTGGCCGCACGCCTGGCCGCCCAGCGCGACCGGCTGCGCGCCGACCTGGAGACGCTGGTCCGGATCCCGAGCGTCTCGGCGCGGGCCTTCGACGCCGGCCGGGTCGAGGACAGTGCCCGGGTGGTGGCTGGACTGCTCCGCGACGCCGGTCTGCCCGACGTCCAGGTGCTGCGGGTCGGTCCGCCGCAGGCGCCGGTCGAGGGGGCGCCCGCCGTGGTGGCCCGCCGTGCCGCACCCCCTGGTGCGCCCACCGTGCTGCTCTACGCCCACCACGACGTGCAGCCCCCCGGTGATGCCGGCGCCTGGACCACACCGCCGTTCGAGCCGTCCGAGCGGGACGGCCGCCTCTACGGGCGGGGCACCGCCGACGACAAGGCCGGCATCTGCCTGCACCTGGCCGCGCTCCGGGCACTGGCCGAGGACGTCGGGGTCGGGGTCACCGTCTTCGTCGAGGGGGAGGAGGAGATCGGCTCGCCCACCTTCGAGGCGTTCCTGGCCGAACACCGCGACGCCCTCGCCGCCGATGTGATCGTCGTGGCCGACTCCGGCAACTGGCGGATCGGGGTGCCCGCCCTGACCACCAGCCTGCGGGGGCTGGTCGACGGCTTCGTCGAGGTGCGCACCCTCGACCACGCGGTGCACTCGGGGATGTACGGCGGGGCCGTGCCGGACGCGATGACTGTGCTGCTGCGGCTGCTGGCCACCCTGTGGGACGACGCCGGCGACGTCGCCCTCCCCGGCCTTCTGGGCGGACCGGCACCGGCGGGGGCACCGGAGTACCCTGAGGCGGACCTGCGCGCGGACGCCGCCGTGCTGGCCGGCGTCCAACTGATCGGGACCGGACCGCTCGCGGAACGGATCTGGTGCCGACCGTCGCTGACGGTGATCGGCATCGACGCACCGGACGTGGCGCAGGCCTCGAACACCCTGCAGCCGAGAGCCCGCGCGAAGTTCTCGCTGCGGGTGCCGCCCGGACAGGACCCGCAGGCCGCCTACCAGGCCCTGCGCACCCACCTGGAGGCGCACGTGCCGTGGGGGGCGCAGCTGGAGGTGCAGCTCGGCGAGACCGGTTCGCCGTGGACGGGCGAGGTCGGCGGACCCGTCTACGACACCGCCCGCTGGGCCCTGAGGCAGGCCTGGGGAACCGACTGCGTGCTGATGGGGGTCGGCGGATCCATCCCGTTCATCGCGGCCCTCCAGGAGGTCTATCCGGACGCCGTCGTGCTGGTCACCGGTGTGGAGGACCCCGATACCCGCGCGCACGGTGCCGACGAGTCGCTGCACCTGGCCGAGTTCGAGCGGGCCGCTCTCGCCGAGACCCTGCTGCTGGCGGCGCTGGCCCCGGTCAGCTCCTGAACCGATCGGCTCGGGAACCTGCTCAGCTGTGGTGCCAGACCTCCACTCCGCGCTGGACGGGCAGCTGGTCCGTCGCCCCCGCGGGCATCCGCCCGCCACGCCGGATGATCTCGGTGATCTGCTCGGCGGGCAGCGCTGGTGCCCAGTGGTGGCCCTGGCCCAGGTGGCAGCCCGCCGTGCGCACGAACCGCGCCTGGGTGGCGGTCTCGATGCCCTCCACGACGATCTGCATGCCCTGCCCGGTGCCGAGGTCGGCGATGCTGCGCAGCAGGGACTCACCCTCGGTGGAGCCGTCGGTCACGAACGACTTGTCGATCTTCAGCACGGTCGCCGGCAGCCGGCGCAGGTAGCTCAGCGAGGAGTACCCGGTGCCGAAGTCGTCCAGGGCGATCTTCAGCCCCATCGCCGAGAGCTGACCGAGGCGGGTCAGGGCGATGTCGACGTCCCGGACCAGCGATGACTCGGTGATCTCCAGGACTAGGGCCGAGGCGTCGATCCCGCTGCTCTGCACCGTGGCCAGGACGTCGGCGACCAGGCCGGCGTCGGCGAGCTGCTCGGTGGCCAGGTTCACCTCCATGACCAGCGGGTAGGCGTCGGGGAAGCCGCGTTGCCACTGCGCCAGCTGCTCGCAGGCCTGCTGCAGCACCCAGCGGCCGATCCGGGTGATCTGGCCGGTCGCTTCGGCCAGCGGCACGAACACCGCCGGCGAGACCTGCCCGCGGGTCGGGTGGTCCCAGCGCAGCAGGGCTTCGACCCCGTGCAGCGTGCCGGTGTGCAGGTCGACGATCGGCTGGTAGACGAGGTTCATCTCGCCGCGCTCGATGGCCGTGACCAGCTCGGCGGACAGCTCGGTTCGCTCCCGGGTGGCCGCGTGCATGGACGGCTCGAAGACGACGCTGTGGCCCTTGCCGTGGTTCTTGGCGTAGCTGAGCGCGACGTCGGCATTGCGGATCAGCTCCAGGGCACTGACCGCCGCGTCCGGTTCGGCCAGCGCGAACCCGATGCCGGCCTGCACGGTGATCAGCCGTCCCTCGATGTCGACGGGCGCGGCCAGGGCCTCCTCGAGCCGGGTCAGCATGTCCTTCGCCGAGCGCAGGTGGCGCGGGTCGGTGACCAGGACGGCGAACTCGTCGCTGCCGAGGCGGCCGACGACACTGCGCCGGGGCACGCTGCGGTGCAGCCTGGCGCCGACCGTGCGCAGCAGCCGGTCGCCCAGGTCATGTCCGAAGCTGTCGTTGACCGCCTTGAACGCGTCGAGGTCGATGAGCAGGACCCCGACCCGCTGTGGTCCCTTCCGGACGGCCCCGGCGGGGCCGCTGCCGGTGTCTGCGGCCGCGGCCAGGGCCTCCTCGACCTTCTCGGTGAACAGGTTGCGGTTGGCCAGTGCGGTCAGCTCGTCATGGGTCGCCTGGTACTTCAGCGTGCCGACCAGGGCGGTCAGCCGGTCCCGGGCGTAGATCACGGCGCGGCTCATCTGGCTGAACTCGTCCGACCCGCCCAGTGGGCTGGTCTGGTTCAGTGCCCCGTTGGTCACCGTGCTGATGTCCTCCAGCACCGTCCGAACGTCCCGGGTGGTGGCCCGGAACAGAGCGGTGAGCAGATAGAACACGATGGCCAGGACGACGAGGGTGAGCAGCAGCGGGCGGGTGCGCTCGCCCATCAAGCGCTCACCACGCTGGACCAGCAGCTGGTCGAGTGAGGTGGAGGTGACGTTGCTCAGCGCCGCCGCGGCGGTGGACAGGGCGGCGATGTCCAGCTGGTCGGCGGCCGGGACCCGGGGCTGCCGGGTGTCCCCGCCGATCAGGGTGTTCGCGTACTGGGCCACGGCGGAGTTCAGCGCCCAGGACTCGGCGGCCACATGGTGGCGCAGCGCCGGCCAGCCGGTGGTCGTGGTCGCGGTGGTCAGGTCGTAGTTGAGCTGTCGGGCGGCCTCGTTGAAGTCGCCGGTGCTCACGCCGAGCTCGAGGGCGTCGGGGGCGCGCTCCTGCCCGCGCAACGCCTGGGCGTCAGCGGCGGCCATCACCAGGCGGGGCAGCCGGTCCACCAGGATCCGCGTCAGGTAGTGGCTGTCCAGCTGCGGGTCCAGGGTCAGTGCTGAGGTGTCGGCGACCTGCTTGATGATCTGGTTCGTCCGGCGGGCAGCGCTCTCGGCGCGAACGGCCAGCTCGGGCAGCTCGGTGTCCGCGGCATAGACGCGGCTCACCTCCTGGCGCAACGTGGCCCAGTCGCCGTTGATCCCGAACTCGTCGCCGTACATGGCGACCGAGTCCTCCAGCTCCCGCACGATGCCCACCCACGTGTCGCCGGGGCGCTGCCCGTGCAGGGCGAGGTTGCGGGACTGGTTCAGCTCGATGACCAGCCGGACCAAGGGCTTGACGCAGGCCAGGCCGTCGCGCTCGGTGTGCACGATCGAGATCTGCTTGGTGGCGTCCCGGAAGCCGGCCGCCATGCTGGTGCACAGCGGCAGGAGCAGCAGGACGGCGATCAACCCGAACTTGCCCGCGACGCCCAGGCGACGCATCAAGCGCATGCCGGGACGCAGCACGAGCTCCATACCGTTCCTCCAGCCGCCCTCTCCGGTCCTGGCGATGACATCGACCCCCCTTCGGCCGGCCTTGATCGGCCGGGAGCATGATCCGGGCACGTGAGAGGCTGCTCCGATGCGCGTCCTGATCGCCGCTGCTGCGTTCGCCGACGCGCTGACCGCCCCGCGGGCAGCCGCAGCGATGGCGGCGGGGTGGGTGAGGCAGGCCCCGGACGACGTGGTGGCCGCCTGCCCGCTGGCGGGCGCCGGCCCCGGCTTCCTCGACACCCTCGACACCGTCCTGGACACCGCGTCGGTGCTGGTGACCGTGACCGGGCCAACGGGCGCGCCGGTCCCGGCGACGGTTCTGCTGGTGACGGACACCGACGGGACCACCGCCTACCTGGAGACCGCCCAGGTCTGCGGCCGGCAGCTGCTGCCGCCCGGTCAGGTGGACCCGGGCCGGGTCAGCAGCGCGCCGGTCGGCGAGCTCCTGCGCCGGATCCGTGGGCTGGGTGCCGACCGGGTCGTCGTCGCCCTCGGTGGTGAGGCCAGCCACGACGCCGGTGCGGGGCTGCTGGCCGCTCTGGCCGGGCACGACGGGAGCCGGCTGCGGGGCGGCGGCGCCGCGCTGGCGGGGGTCGGCCAGGACGAGCTGTCCTGGTTGCCCCGGCTGCGTGCGGACCTGGCGGGTACCCGGCTCGTGGCCGTGGTCGACACCGCGGCGCCGGTGCTCGGCTTTCACGGCACGTCGGCCACCACCGCAGAGGCGAAGGGCGCCAGCCCGCAGCAGGCCCAGCACCTGGAGCGGGCGCTGGGTGACCTCGTGCACGCAGTGGCCCGGGTGCTCGGCGAGCCCGCATCGGCGCGGGGGCCGGCCGCGCGGGCGGGTTCCGGAGCCGGTGGCGGCCTGGGCTACGGCCTAGCCCTGCTGGGCGCCGAGCTGGTGCCGCAGGCCCGGTTCGCCCTGGACCTGGTCGGCCTCGCCGACCGGGTGGCCGACCCGAGGACCCGACCTGACCTGGTCCTGGTTGGTCAGGCCTGCTTCGACTGGCGCTCGCTGCGGAACAGCCCGGTCACCGAGATTGCTGCGCTGGCCGGCCAGCGCGCCGTCCCCGTGGTCGTCGTCGCCGGCCAGGTGCAGGTGGGTCGTCGCGAGGCTCAGTCGATCGGGGTGGACGCCGCCTACCCGGTGGCCGGCTCCGACGACCCCCGTACCGCCGCGGACGAGGACGCACTGGCCGAGCGGGTGGCCCGGGTGGCTCGGACCTGGCGCAGGCTGGGCTGACTCCTCGGGTGCCGAGCGAGTGCGGGCGACGTATCCTGGCAACACCGGCAGCGGGCAGCCCCGGCCGGGAATGAACAGGCTTTCGTCGTCGCTGACGTGGCGAGACGCACCGTCCCACGCCCCGCCCCCCGGATCACGAAGATCACGGGCAAACGAGGATCACGGAGTTTCCATGACCGTCGAGACCCAGCCGGAGAACACCCAGCAGCCGAATCACGACGTGCTGCTCACCGAGTCCGCGGCGGCGGTGGCCAAGTCGCTGCGGGACAAGGAGGGCCGCGCCGACCTGCGGTTGCGCGTCGAGGTCGCCCCTGGCGGCTGCCGTGGCCTGTCCTACCAGCTCACCTTCGACGACCAGCTGCTCGACGGCGACGCCGTCCGCGACTTCGATGGCATGCAGCTCGTGGTGGACGAGTTCAGCCGGGACAAGCTGGTCGGCGCCACCATCGACTACGTCGAGACGCTGCAGAAGCAGGGGTTCACCATCGACAACCCCAGCGCCCAGGCCAGCTGCGCCTGCGGCGACAGCTTCTGCTGACCGGTCCGGGCGCGGCTCACCGGTAGCCGCCGCGAGCGCTGCGTGCCATCGCGTGTCTGATGTGGTGGCGGTCGGATGTGGTGGTCGTCGGATCTGATAGTGGCGGTAGCGTGACCCGGTGCACATTGCCGTTACCGGATCCATCGCCACCGACCATCTGATGAGTTTCAACGGCCGGTTCGCGGACAGTCTGATCGTGGAACACCTTGATCGGGTCGCCCTGTCGTTCCTGGTCGACAACCTCCAGATCCGCCGCGGGGGGGTCGCCGCGAACATCTGCTTCGGCCTGGCCCAGCTCGGGGTGCGTCCGCTCCTGGTGGGGGCGGTCGGGGAGGACTTCGTGGACTACCGCTCCTGGCTGGAGCGGCACGGTGTGGACTGCTCGGCGGTGCACACCAGCGAGCTGTTGCACACCGCGCGGTTCGTCTGCACCACCGACCTCGACCAGGCTCAGATCGCCTCGTTCTACGCGGGCGCCATGAGCGAGGCCCGCCGGATCGAGCTCGGGCCGCTGCACCGGGCGCGCCCGTTGGACCTGGTGCTGGTCAGCCCGAACGACCCCGAGGCGATGGCCCGGCACACCGACGAATGCCGTCAGCGCGGCCTGCCCTTCGCCGCCGACCCGTCCCAGCAGCTGGCCTGGTCGGAGGGACCCCTGGTGCGCCAGCTGGTCGACGGCGCCGACTACCTGTTCAGCAACGACTACGAGTCGGCCCTGATCCACACCAAGACCGGCTGGGACGCCGCAGAGATCAGCCGGCGGGTCCGGGTCCGGATCACCACCCACGGCAAGGAGGGCGTCGTCGTCCAGACTCGGGACGGCGAGCGGGTCGAGGTCCCCGTCGTCCCGGCGACCGAGGTGGTCGACCCCACCGGGGTCGGTGACGCCTTCCGTGCCGGTTTCCTGGCCGGCCTGTCCTGGCAGCTGCCCCTGGAGCGGTGTGCACAGCTCGGCTGTCTGCTCGCCACACACGTCATCGAGACGGTCGGACCCCAGGAGTACGTGCTGGACAGGGACCGTGCGCTGCACCGGTTCGCCGAGGCGTACGGGCCGCGGGCGGCCGACGAGCTCGCCCGGCACATGGCGCATCTGTCCGGCTGACCTGCGACCGCGCGCAGACGGAGATGGTGCCCCGACCCGACCTGCGGCAGGCGTTCACGGCCGCGGTGGCGCAGGCGCCGCCGGGAGAGGATCTGGTCGCGCTCGGCGCCGACCTTGCGCCCGACACCCTGATGGCGGCCTACCGGGCCGGGGTCTTCCCGATGGGAGCCGGTCGGGACGGCGGGTCGCCGCTCGGCTGGTGGAGCCCGGACCCGCGAGGGGTGCTGCCGCTGTCCGGGCTGCGCACGCCGCGTTCGCTGCGCACGGCGTGCCGCCGGTTCGAGATCCGGGTCGACACCGCCTTCGACGACGTCATCGCCGCCTGCGCGGCCCCCGGACGCCCGCACGGCTGGATCACCGCCGAGGTGCTCGCCGCCTATCAGCGGCTGTATCGGCTCGGGTGGGCGCACTCGGTCGAGTGCTGGCGCGGCGACTGGTTGGCCGGCGGCCTGTACGGCGTGGGGGTCGGCGGGCTGTTCGCCGGTGAGTCGATGTTCCACCGGGAGCGGGACGCCTCCAAGGTCGCCCTGGTGGCCTTGGTCGACCTGCTCGCTGCGGACGGCGAGCAGCGCCGCCTGCTCGACGTGCAGTGGGCCACCCCGCACCTGGCCAGCCTCGGCGCCGTCGAGGTCAAGCGCGGCGAGTACCTTTCCCGGCTGAGGGTGGCCCTGCTGTGCCCGGCGCCCAGCTGGCCGCAGGGGGTCGTGGCCACGGGCGGCGGCTGACCGGACCCGGCGCCCTGCCGCCGATCCGGGATCGGCCGGTGAGGTCCCGTTCGTCGTGTCCCCGTCGCCGTGTGGCGCGCCACATCCCACCGAGACCCACCCCACCTCCGCAGAGCGAGGCACAGACGGTAATGTGCTCGCTAGCTAGCCGGATCACCCCTCCCGGTCACCACCGCCGGGCCGTCATCCTGGGAAGGGCCGCCCTTGCTGTCGCACGATGAGAGCCGCCTGCGTCGTGGTCTGCGTCGCCGTGTGGCGTTGGCTGCCGTGCCGCTGATGTTGGTGTTGTCGGGCTGTACGGCCGAGGTCCAGCGAGGGTGGTTGCCCTCCACGACCGAGACCACCAACCAGACCGGTCGGATCATGTCCCTGTGGAACGGGTCGTGGATCGCCGCGCTGCTGGTCGGTGTCCTGGTCTGGGGACTGATGCTGTGGTGCATCGTGGCCTACCGGCGCCGTCGGGACGATACGGGCTATCCCCCGCAGATCCGTTATCACGTGCCGCTCGAGATCCTCTACACGATCCTCCCGGTCATGATGATCGCGGTCCTGTTCGTGTTCACCGTGCGGGACCAGTCGGCGATCGCCGATGTCTCGGAGGAGCCGGACGTGCGGATCGAGGTGGTCGGCAAGCAGTGGTCGTGGGACTTCAACTACCTCGACGCCGACGTCTACGAGGTGGGCGTGCAGGGCGAGCTGGACGGTGAGCCCGGCGTCCTGGACGAGTTGCCCACGCTCTACCTGCCGGTCGACCAGCGGGTCGAGTTCGAGGTCGTGGCCCGCGACGTCATCCACTCGTTCTGGGTGCCCTCGTTCCTGTACAAGATCGACGCGATCCCGGGGGTCCGGAACACGTTCCAGGTCGTCCCGCAGCGTGAGGGCTCCTTCAAGGGCAAGTGCGCCGAGCTGTGCGGGGAGTACCACTCCGAGATGTTGTTCAACGTCAGGGTTGTCTCGCAGACTGAGTACGAGGCCCACCTGGCCGAGCTACGGGCCAAGGGCCAGACTGGCCGGCTCGACCCCAGCCTGGGCCGCGCGGACACCCCGCCGGGTCCCGGCGCGGTGCCGGGTAACGAGGAGTACGTCGACCAGGGCCCCGGGAGCAACGAATGACCGCGACAGCAGAACCGAGGACCACCCCGATTCTTGTGCCGCCGCGGCCCAGCAAGGGCCAGGTGGTCACCCGGTGGCTGACGACGACCGACCACAAGGTGATCGGGAACCTGTACCTGGCCTCGTCGATGCTCTTCTTCGTCATCGGCGGTTTGATGGCCCTGTTCATCCGGGCCGAGCTCTACACGCCGGGGATGCAGGTCTTCCAGACCAAGGACCAGTACAACCAGTTCTTCACCATGCACGGCCTGATCATGCTGCTGCTGTTCGCCACCCCGGCCTTCGCCGGCTGGGCGAACGCGATCATGCCGCTGCAGATCGGAGCGCCTGACGTCGCGTTCCCGCGACTGAACATGTTCGCCTACTGGCTGTACCTCTTCGGCGGCCTGATCGCGGCCGCGAGCCTGCTCACCCCGCAGGGGGCGCCGAGCTTCGGCTGGTTCATGTACGCACCCCTATCGAACGCGACCTACACACCGGGCCTAGGTGCCGATCTGGGCATCTTCGGTCTGGCAATGGCTGGCTTCGGCACCATTCTGGGTGCGGTCAACTTCATCACCACGATCATCTGTATGCGGGCACCGGGCATGACCATGTTCCGGATGCCGATCTTCACCTGGAACATCCTGATCACCAGCGTGCTGGTGCTCGTGGCCTTCCCTCCGCTGGCTGCCGCCCTGCTCGGGCTGGGTGCCGACCGCCGGTTCGGTGCGCAGTTGTTCGATGCGGAGAACGGCGGGCCGGTGCTCTGGCAGCACCTGTTCTGGTTCTTCGGTCACCCCGAGGTGTACATCCTGGCGTTGCCGTTCTTCGGCATCGTCTCGGAGATCCTGCCGGTCTTCAGCCGCAAGCCGATCTTCGGCTACAAGGGTCTGGTGTTCGCGACCATGGCCATCGCCGCCCTCTCCGTGGCGGTCTGGGCCCACCACATGTACGTCACCGGCCAGGTCTCGCTGCCGTACTTCGCCTTCATGACGATGCTCATCGCCGTACCGACCGGGGTGAAGTTCTTCAACTGGATCGGCACCATGTGGCGCGGCTCGCTGACCTTCGAGACGCCGATGCTGTGGAGCCTGGGCTTCCTGGTCACCTTCCTGTTCGGTGGCCTGACCGGCATCATCCTGGCCGCTCCGCCGCTGGACTTCCACGTCTCGGACACCTACTTCATCGTGGCCCACTTCCACTACGTGATCTTCGGCACCGTGGTGTTCGCCATGTACGCGGGCTTCTACTTCTGGTGGCCCAAGCTCACCGGCAAGATGCTCAACGAGACGCTGGGCAAGTGGCACTTCTGGCTGACCTTCTTCGGGTTCCACACCACCTTCCTGATCCAGCACTGGCTGGGGGTGGAGGGCATGCCGCGGCGCTACCCGGACTACCTTCCCGAGGACGGGTTCACCCTCTACAACCAGATCTCCACGGCGGGTGCAGCGATCCTGGCGATCAGCTTCCTGCCCTTCATGTACAACATCTACATCACCACCACCAGGGCACCCCGGGTGGGTGTCGACGACCCGTGGGGATTCGGGGCCTCGCTGGAGTGGGCCACGTCGTGCCCGCCGCCGCGGCACAACTTCACCTCGCTGCCCCGCATCCGCAGCGAACGGCCGGCGTTCGACCTGCACCACCCGGAGGCTGCTGCGGTGTCGGTCACCCGTCCCAGTAGCGACCTGCTGACCAGTCTGTACGGGCCGGCTGACGTCGGGCATCCGGACGCGAGGCGATCCGACGACGGGGGACAGCGATGAAGGTCGAAACCCGCATCTTCGCCTGGGGAGTCCCGTTCTTCCTGCTCGCGGCGTTCGTGTACGGATTCATGACGGACTGGAAGGAATGGCTCGGGTTCCCCGCCCTGCTGCTCACCGGGCTGCTCGCCGCGCTGATCTCCTTCTACCTCAACTACACCGGGCGGCACATCGACCCACGGCCGGAGGACGACCCGCTGGGGGAGATCCACGAGAACGCCGGCGAGATGGGCATCTTCGCACCGCAGTCCTGGTGGCCGTTGCCGTTGGCGCTCGGCGCCGGGATGACCTTCATGGGGCTCGCAGCGGGCTGGTGGCTGTTCTACATCGGAGCCGTCTTCAGCGTCTTCGCCATCGTCGGCTGGGTCTTCGAGTTCTACCGCGGCGAACACGCGCACTGAATCACGGTTCGTGCAACCTTCCAGACCCGCGAGGCGTCACCATGGTGTGGTGAGTCGATCGCGTCCCCGACGGCAGGCTGCCGCTGTTGCAGCGACAGTGCTCAGCCTCGTCCTGGTGGCCGGCTGCCAGGCCGGGGCCCCTCCGGACGGCGCGACCGGTTCCAACCGTGAGGCGTCTGAGACCGTCGCCGGAGTCGCCACCACCACCTCGCCGTCGCCCGACGCCTCGGACGACGCGCCGTTGCTCAGCATCACTCCGACCGCGGAGTCCACGTCGGTCCGTCCGGACCGTCCGGTCGCGGTCAGCCTGGTCAATGGCGAGCTGAGCCAGGTGACCCTGACCGACGACTCGGGACTCCACCTGGCCGGCGCCGTCGACGCCACCGGTACCTGGCGCAACACCGACCCGTTGGCCTCCGGCCGTCGGTACACGGTCACCGCGCGAGCTCACGGCACCGCGGGCACCATGGTCACCGAGACCGCGAGCTTCACCACGGCCGAGGCATCGCGCCTGGTGTCAACCACCCTCGTGCCTGGTGACGACTGGGAGGTCGGGGTCGGCATGCCGGTCATCGTGGTGTTCTCCCGTGCGGTCACCAACCGGGCCGCGGTCGAGGCGGCGCTGAGCGTGGCCACCACCCCGACCCAACTGACCGGGGGATGGCGGTGGTTCTCCGACACCGAGGTGCACTGGCGGCCGGAGAAGTACTGGCCGGTCGGCACCAAGGTGGTCGTCCGCGCGGCCACCTCGGGGGTCGAGCTCGCCGACGGCGCCTGGGGCAAACGCACGGTGACCTCGTCGTTCACCATCGGCCGTTCGCAGGTCATGACCGTCGACATCGCTCGGCACGCCCTCACGGTGCGTCGCGGAGGGTCGGTACTCAAGACCATCCCGGTCACCACCGGGAAGTCGGGCTTCGCCACCAGGAACGGCGTCAAGGTGGTGATGGACCGGCAGGCGCTGGTTCGGATGGACGCCGCCACCACCGGCATCGACTCCACCGACCCCGAGTACTACGACCTTCAGGTCAAGTACGCGATGCGGGTGACCTGGAGCGGTGAGTACCTGCACGCGGCTCCCTGGTCGGTCGGCTCCCAGGGCCGGGCCAACGTCAGCCACGGTTGCACCGGCATGAGTACGGCCAACGCCAAGTGGCTCTACGACCACACGCTGATCGGGGACCTCGTGGTGTTCAAGAACGGCTCGCGCAAGCTCGAGTGGGGCAACGGCTACACCGAGTGGAACATGCCGTTCGAGAAGTACGTGGCCAGCACCTGAGCCCGCACTAGCGCCGCAGGACCGACCATTTCCCCTTTCCTCGATGCGATCGTGTCGATGCGATCGTGGACGGTCATGTGGGCGGGGGCCCTCCCGATACGAGAAGGCCCCCACTCACCACGGTGCTGCTAGTGCGAGCCGCTGCCGATCCCGGCGTGACCGTGCCCTGCTTCGCTCTCCACCTCGTCGGTGTGCCCGTCGTGCGCGGCGTGCTCGTGGTGGGCCGCTTCCAGCTCGGGCGGGGTCACCGGGATGACCCGGTCTTCGAAGTAGAAGTTCGAGAGCCTCCGCCGCAGGCCACCGAGCCTATCCCCGGGACGGCGGACGCCGTTGGCGTCCTCGGCGGGTAGCTCGCCGACCGGCGCGTAGGTCTCGTGCTGGACCAGCTTCCACCGCGTGTACTCATCGAGCGGCTCGTGGACCTCGAAGATCTCGCCGGTCTCGGTGCGGACGACGGTTCCGGTCTCCCGCCCGTGCAGGACCTTCTCCCGGTCGCGGCGCTGCAGACCGAGGCAGATCCGCTTGGTGATGATGAACACCAGGGGGGGCAGCACGATGATCAGCAGTCTCAGGGTGTTGGTGATGTCGTTGATCGACAGCCGCAGCTGGACCGCGATGATGTCGTTGCCGCCGCTGATCCAGCCGATCGTGTAGAAGGTCAGGGCCATCGTGCCCAGCGCCGTCCGGGTCGGGGCGTTGCGCGGCCGGTCGAGCAGGTGGTGCTCGCGGCGGTCGCCGGTCACCCATTGCTCGATCCAGGGATAGAGCATCCACGGGATCGTCATCAGGCCGGGCAGGATCAGGGCCGGGATGAGGATGGCGAGGGAGACCGTATACCCGAACGCCGTGAACTCGGCAAAGCCGGGCATCAGCCGGACGAAGCCATCCAGCCAGCCCATGTACCAGTCGGGCTGGGACCCGGCGGTGACGGGTGAGGGGTCGTAGGCGCCGTAGGCCCAGATCGGGTTGATCGTGATCAGCGCGGACATCAGGGTGATGACACCGAACACGATGAAGAAGAAGCCGCCCGCCTTGGCGGTGTAGACCGGGAACAGCGGGTAGCCGACCACGTTGGTGTTCTTGCGGCCCGGCCCGGGGTACTGGGTGTGCTTCTGGATGACCAGCATCACCAGGTGGGCCCCGATCAGGGCGAGGAAGATCGCCGGCAAGATCAGCACGTGGATCGTGTAGAGCCGCGGGATGAATATTTCACCGGGGAACTCCCCGCCGAACGTGAAGAAGCTGATGTAGGAGCCGACCACCGGGATGGCCAGGATGATGCTCGAGGCGATCCGCAGGCCGGTACCTGACAGCAGGTCGTCCGGCAGCGAGTACCCGGCGAAGCCCTCCACGATGCCCAGCAGGAGGAGGATGCAGCCGATCACCCAGTTGAGCTCGCGGGGCTTGCGGAAGGCTCCGGTGAAGAACACGCGCAGCATGTGCACGGTCATCGCCACCACGAACAGCAGCGCCGACCAGTGGTGGACCTGGCGCATCAGCATCCCGCCGCGCACGTCGAACGAGATGAACAGGGTGGAGGCGTACGCCTCCGAGACCGTCTCGCCGACCAGCGGCGCGTACGAGCCCTCGTAGACCGTGTGCCCGACGCTGGGGACGTAGAAGAAGGTCAGGAAGGTGCCGGACAGCAACAGGATGATGAAGCTGTAGAGGGCGACCTCACCGAGCATGAACGACCAGTGGTCCGGGAAGATCTTGCGCGCCAGGAACTTGACGCCCTTGCTGGCGCCGAGCCGCTCGTCGGTCCAGTTGCTGAGCCCGGCGGCCGTCCGCTGTGTTGTCGTGGTACTCATCCGCGCTCCCAGAAGCTCGGTCCGACGGCCTCGGTGAAGGCACTCCTGGCGACCAGGTAACCCTCGTCGTCAACTGTAATCGGCAACTGCGGCAGGGGCCTCTTGGCCGGCCCGAAGATCACTTTGCAGTCCTGCGTCAGGTCGAACGTGGACTGGTGACAGGGGCAGAGCAGGTGATGGGTCTGCTGCTCGTACAGCGCCACCGGGCACCCCATATGAGTACAGATCTTGGAGTAGGCCACGATGCCCTCGTAGGCACCGGCCTTCGACTCCTCGCCGAGCAGGTCGGGGTCGAGGCGGACCAGCAGGACGGCGGCCTTGGCCTTCTCGTTGAGGTACTCCCCGGTGCCCTCGAATTCCTCGATCCGCTCCGGCATCACGTGCACCACGGAGCCCTGGACCAGGTCGGCGGGTCTGATCTTGCCGCCCTCCGGGTCCTTGACCAGCGCAGTGCCCTCCTCCCACACGGTCTCCGACAGCTTCGAGCCGGGCAGCGGGCCCAGGTCACGCAGGAAGACCACGGCGGGCAGCGGGACCAAGGCCAGGGCCCCGAGCATCGAGTTGCGGATCAGCGGCCGACGGCCCATCCCGGACTCGGCAGCCCCCTCGGACAGAATGCCCAGCGCCGCCGCCCGGTCCTCGTCGCTGCCGCGCAGATCGTGCCGCTCCTCGACCCGTTCCTCGTCGGTCATCAGGGTCTTGGCCCAGTGCACGGCGCCGGCCCCGATGCCGAAGAGGGCCAGGAACAGGCCGAGTCCGATCAGTACGTTCGACAGCTGGACCTGGCTCAGGCGTTCGTTCGACGTCTCGCCGTCCAGCCTCACGGCGAAGTAGGCGACCATCGCGATGATCGTGCCGATTGCCGAGAGCCCGAACAAGGCCGCCACCTGCCGTTCGGCCCGCTTGGCGGCCTTCGGGTCGATGTCGGTGAGCCGGTGCCGATGGGCGGGTAGTCCTGGATTGTCGAACCGCTCCGGCAGGCGCTCCACGGTGCCGGCGGCAGCGTACGGCTCGACCGACCCGTCACCGCTCGTGGGCACGTTGCTCTCGCTCATGATGCCTTCGCTCCCAACCACACGGCGCAACCGACGAGGAGGCCGAGCCCCAGCAACCAGGCGACCAGACCTTCGGTGAC
Source organism: uncultured Actinomycetota bacterium (assembly GCA_963724535.1). GTDB lineage: Bacteria > Actinomycetota > Actinomycetes > Actinomycetales > Kineosporiaceae > JADJPO01. The sequence continues at coordinate 217,818 of CAVRVD010000013.1, read as the reverse complement.
CGGGCCGAACGACCCCAGGCTGAGCCCACCGGGGGAGGGCTCAGCCTCGATCGCCTTCAGGTAGGCGATGACGTCGCGCTTGTTGTCCGGTGAGATCGTCTGGTCGGTGAAGACCGGCATGGACTGCGGCCCAGTGACCAACGCCTCGTAGATGTGCGTCGGGGTGACCCCCGCCAGGTTCGGGGCGTACTTGCCGCGAGTGAGCGCACCGCCACTGCCGGCGAAGTTGTGGCACATGGCGCAGTTGGTGCGGTAGATCAGGCCGCCCTCGGCGATGTCACCGCCGGCCGGGTCGACCTGCTCGGCCGAGGGGATGGCCGGCCCCGGAGCCAGCGCGGCGACGTAGGCCGCCATCTGCTTGGTCTCCTCGTCGGTGAAGATGACGGTGTTCTTGGGTGCCTGCGGGCCGGTTACCTGCATCGGCATCCGCCCGGTGCCCACCTGGAAGTCCACCGCGGCCGCACCGACCCCGATCAGGGACGGCGCGTTGCGCCGTCCCTCGGCGTTCAGGCCGTGACAGCTGGCGCAGTTCGCCAGGAACAGATCCTTGCCGGCCGCGACGTCGTCCTGGGACGCAGCGGCTGCGGAGGCACGACCTGGGGTGGCGGCGGCGTAGAGCAGGCCGACGATGAACAGACCGATCATCACCAACGCTGCCGTGGCCAGCGGGTGTCGCCGCCGGGCTGCGAGTGCACTCACATCGTTCTCCTGGTCGGACGGACGGGTGGGCCGGGCTGAGCAGCTCGTTCTGGGGCGACCTAGCACCAGGACGGAGTCCTATTTCAAGACGTAGATGACGAGGAACAGGGCGATCCACACCACATCGACGAAGTGCCAGTAGTACGACGTGACGATGGCGCCGGTCGCCTCGTGGTGCCCGTAGCGACGGACCGCGAAGCTCCTAGCGATGATCAGCAGGAAGGCGATCAGTCCGCCCGTCACGTGCAGGCCGTGGAATCCGGTGGTCATGTAGAACACCGACCCGTAGCCGCTGGAGGACAGGGTGAGGTTCTCCTCGATGAGGTGGGCGTACTCGTACACCTGCCCCGAGACGAAGAACGCTCCGGCGATGTAGGTGAGCACGTACCACTCGCGCATGCCCCAGTTCCGCCAGCCGTGCTCACGGGTCCACGGCGTCCACCACGGGCCGAGGGACTTGACCTGGTAGCGCTCGGCCGCGAAGACACCGAACTGGCACCAGAACGAGCTGAGCACCAGGTTGATGGTGTTGGCCGTGGAGAACGGGATGTTGAGCTTCTGCGTCTCAGCGGCCCACTCGATCGGGAGTACGGAGCGGAGCGTGAAGTACATCGCGAACAGACCCGCGAAGAACATCAGCTCGCTGGCCAGCCAGACAATGGTGCCAACCTGGACCATGTTGGGTCGGTTGACCGACGCAGGAGTCGTCACAGGAACGCCGTCTACGGCGGATGCGGTCGCCACGGGGGCCATTATTGCCTGATCGGCGAGCGCAGCCGTAGGGGGGGGACGGAACCGGCGTGCCGTGGCCGGGTGAGACGCGCCACCCGTGCGGCGAGCGGTCGGCGATAGCATGCGGGCGCGCCCGGCGTCGGCCGGGTGTGACCAGCGAACCGCAACACATCGACCCAGTCCGGAGAGCGTTGATGACACCCAGCCTGTCCGTCCTGCTCTACAGCGACGACGTGGACACCCGCGAGGCGGTGCGGCTAGCGGTGGGCCGCCGGCCGGCGGCGGACCTGCCGGCGGTGGCCTGGAGCGAGTGCGCCACGGCGCCCGCGGTGATCGAGGCGGTCGACGCCGGGGGCCTGGACCTGCTGATCCTGGACGGCGAGGCGGTGCCGACCGGCGGCATGGGCCTGTGCAAGCAGCTCAAGGACGAGATCTACCAGTGCCCGCCGATCCTGGTGCTCATCGGCCGGCCCGAGGACGCCTGGCTGGCCACGTGGTCGCGAGCCGACCAGGTCGTGCCGCACCCGCTGGACCCGGTGGCGGTCGCCGAGGCCGTCGCCGAGCTGGCGCGCCGGCGCCTGACCACCGCGTGAGCCGCCGGTGATGTCCTCCGGGAACCGCACCTGGCCTGACCTGCTGACCGCTCTGCTCGGCGGCGCCGACCTGGACCGCGAGGACACCGCCTGGGCGATGGACCAGGTGATGACGGACTCCGCCAGCCCGGTCCAGCTCGCCTCGTTCCTGGTGGCGCTGCGGGCCAAGGGCGAGACCGTCGAGGAGGTCGCCGGACTGGTCCGGACGATGCTCGACCATGCAGTACGGATCGACGTGCCGGGCCCGACGGTGGACGTGGTCGGCACCGGAGGTGATCGCCGGCACACCGTCAACATCTCCACGACGGCCGCCCTGGTGGTCGCCGGGACTGGACGGCGGGTGGTCAAGCACGGCAATCGGGCCGCTTCGTCGGCCTGCGGCGCTGCGGACGTCCTCGAGGCGCTCGGCGTCCGGCTGGACCTGCCTGCGCAGCGCGTGGCGGAGCTGGCCACCGAGGTCGGGATCACCTTCTGCTTCGCCCAGGTCTTCCACCCGGCCTTCCGGTACGCCGGTCCGGTCCGGCGTGAGCTGGGGGTGCCGACGGTGTTCAACGCCCTCGGCCCGTTGACCAACCCCGCTCAGCCAACCGCCGCAGCCGTCGGGGTCGCCGACCCGCGGCTGGCTCCGATCCTGGCCGGGGTCCTCGCGCAGCGGGGCGCCAGCGCCCTGGTGTTCGTCGGTGAGGACGGGCTGGACGAGCTGTCCACCGCGGCTCCCTCCCGGGTGTGGCAGGTCGGCGCCGGCCGAGTGGTGCCGACCCGGTTGGACGCCGTCGACCTGGGCCTGCCGCGGGTCGAGCTGTCGGCGCTGACCGGAGCTGACCCGGCGCACAACGCGATGGTGGTCCGGTCGGTCCTGGAGGGCGACAAGGGTCCGGTGCGCGACGCCGTGCTGCTCAACGCGGCCGCCGCCGTGGTCGCCGCCGATGGTCTGACCGAACCCGTCTGGGCCCCGGACGACCCCGCGACGCAACCGTTGGTCGATCGGATGGCCGGTGCCCTTGAGGAGGTGGGTCGTGCGGTCGACGGTGGTCAGGCGGCCGAGGTGCTGCGGCGCTGGGTGGCGGCCGGCTCCAGCTGAGCCGAGCCGTCCTCAGGCGCTGTCGAGGCCGATGGCGAAGGCCGCTTCCAGGTCGTGCCGGGAGTAAGCACGAAAGGCCAGGTAGGTCTGAGTTCGCTGCACCCCCGCGACCTTGCTCATCCGGTCGGCGATCACGTCGGCCAGCTGTTCGTGCTCAGGCAGCCTGACGATGGCCACCAGGTCGACGTCGCCGGTGACCGAGTAGACCTCGCTGACCCCGTCGATCTCGGCGATCGCCTTCGCGGCCTCACCGATCGCATCGGGTCGGGTGTGCACCAGCACGATGGCTGTGATCACGACGTCACCTCGGTCTCTGCCCGGCTCTGCTGGGTGGTTGCGGGGGCTGGGTGGTTGCGGGGGCTGGGTGGGGGGCGGTGCCGGCCGGCCGCGCGAACGTTCACGAGCCTAGCCCGGTGACAACCGGTCCAGATGAGCGGCGGCGCCGTCCACCGGGCAGCTCCACTCCCCGTCCACCCCGACCAGCCGTACCCCGGGTTGCTCGAGCCAGCGCAGCAGCTGTTCGGTCTCCTCGGGGTGCGCGGCAGGCATCGGCGCCGGCGGGGGGTGAAGCACCTGGGCGCCGGTGCTGCGCAGTGCGTTCAGGAACGGCCATGGGTCGGCCCCGTTCGGGCTGACCGTGGTGCCGGCCAGCCGTCCGTGGCGGACCAGCACCAGCTCCCAGCCGCCTCTTGGGTCGGGCAGCGCGGCGAGCAGCTCGCGGATCGCGGCCAGCGGGGCCAGCCGCTGGGTTCTCCGGGCCGCCCGGACCAGCGCGAGCAGCCGGTCGCGATGCACCGCGGCGTCCTCGTAGCGCTGGTGATCGGCGGCCTGCGCGGCGCGGTCCAGCAGCCTCTGCACGACGCCGGCGGGGTCGCGGGTGATCGCTCGACGGGCCGCGTCCGCGATCTCGGCGTAGGCGGCGACCTCGATCCCACCGACGCAGGGCGCCGGGCACCGGCCGATCTCAGCCAACATGCACGCTCGGGCCGAGCCGCTCGGTGCGCGCGGTAGCCGGGTCGTGCATTGGCGCAGCGGGAGCGCGGCATGAAGGGCGGCGACTGCGGCGTCCGCCTGCTGCCGGGATGTGAACGGACCGAGGTAGGTGCCGCCGTCGCCAAGCACGGCGCGCACCACGGACAGGCGCGGGTAGGGCTCCGCGGTGAGCTTGACCCAGGGCTGTCGGTCGGGGAACCGGGACCGGCGGTTGTACGGCGGGGTGTGCTCGGCGATCAGGCGAAGCTCGCGCACCCTGGCCTCCAAGGGTGTCGCGCAGACCACCGGGATGACCGACTCGGCGATGGCCACCATCTCGGCCATTCGGGTGCGGCGTTCGGTCGCGGTGAAGTAGCTGCGCACCCGGGACCGGATGTCCCGTGAGGTGCCGACGTAGAGGACCCGTCCCGTGCCGTCGGTGAACAGGTAGACGCCGGGGGCGTTGGGCAGGCCGTCGGCCAGATGTCGTTTGCGACGGGTGGTCTCCGGGACTCGGCTGCTGTAGGCGGCCAGCTCCTCCAGGCTGGTCACGCCCAGCGGGCCGAGCCGCTCCAGCAGCGCGTGCAGGACGTGCACAGTGGCCCGGGCGTCGGTGAGTGCCCGGTGATCGGGGGTGACCGGAGAGCCGAACAGGCGGGCCAGGCTGGCCAGCTTGTGGTCGCGGGACTCGTCGCGGTTCACCACTCCTCGGGCCAGACCCACGGTGTCGATCACGGTCGGGCTCGGCCAGGTGCGACCGGTGCGCTCGCAGGCCGCGCGCAGGAACGCGACGTCGAACCGGGCGTTGTGGGCCACCAGCACGGTGCCGTGGGCGAACTCCAGGAAGGCGGCCATGGCTGACCCCAGCCGGGGCGCCCCGGTCACCATCGCGTCGGTGATGCCGGTCAGGACCGAGATGAACGCCGGGATCGGCCCGCCCGGGTTCACCAGGGTCTGGAACTCGCCGAGCACCGCGCCGGCCTGCACCTTGACCGCGCCTATCTCGGTGATCTCGTCCTCGCCGGCGCTGCCCCCAGTGGTCTCCAGGTCGACGACGACGAAGGTCACCTCGCGCAGCGGCGTGCCGAGCTCCGCCAAGCTGATCTGCGTCCCGCTGACCTGGGCCGCCACCCGTCCGACTGCCACGACGACGACGCTAGGGGTGACCCCCGACATTCAGCCGTGCCCGAGACCGTCAAGGGTGTGGGACAGGTTTGTAGGTGACCAAGATCAGGATCTGTTGGTGGCCAGGTCGGGGGCTGATGTCTGGTTGTTGGTGTGTTGCCGGACCTGCTCCCAGGGGGCGCTGGCGTGCTGGGCTCGCAGGGTGAGGATGCCGGTGGCGCCGGGGGTTGACCAGCGCATGCCGGAGAGTTTGAGGCGTTGGCCGATGACGGCTTTGCAGCCTGCTTCGACGGCGCCGGAGCCGATGAACATGCCGAGGTCGCGGAAGTGGGCGTAGCGCATCCGGACGGCGTTGGTGGTGAAGTAGGCCAACGCTTTGTCCCGGTCGACGGCTTTGACGCCGATCAGCGGGTATTCGTGGGCGGCGGCGGTGATGGCGTCGATGTCGCCGGCATCGAGGTCGGCCAATCGGTCGGTGCGCCACTGGTCGGGGTCGGGGACGATGAACGCGAGGACGTCGGCCAGGGTGTGTAGGTGCTCGCGGGCGTGGTAGAGGTCGACGATCTGGGTGGCGGCGGGTAGGTGGTGGCCGGCGAGGTTCCAGATCCAGGCCGCACCGTCGCCCAGGACCACGAGTTGGCGGATGTGGTCGGCGCCGCGGCGGCGGGCCTCGGCGGCCAGCAGGGGCGCGAACTGGACTGCGGGGGCGAAGCTGGCCAGGTAGCTGGTGGAGTCAGGGTCGCGGACCGGTCGGCCGTCCTTGTCCAGTTTGGTCTGGGTGAACACGGCGGCGAGTTTGACTTCGCGGGTACGGGCCCGGCCGTCGGGGTGCTTACCGGCCCGGCCGTCGACCTCGGCGCCGATCATCGGGACGCCGGTGCCGTCGACGGCGAGGTAGAGCTTGTCGGGCATCGGGTCCGGGGGCAGGACCAGCAGGGTCCGCTCCTTGATCGCGGTAGCGCGGGCCGTGATGGCCGCGTCGGCGGCTTGGCCGTCGGCCTCGGCGGTCCGCTGGACCCGTTTCGTGCTGACCCCGATCCCTGCCAGGTCGTGCAGGAGAGCCGCGGCGCGGGCGAACGGCACCGTCGCGCCGGCCCGGTCGAGGATCGCGCGCAGCCCGGGCGTCGTCGATGTGCCGTCGACGCCGAGGTCGCCGTCGCGGGGGGCCATCCCGCGATGACAGCTGGTGCAGTCGTAGTAGGCCCGGCGCAGGCGGACGGGGCCCAGGACGGTGTGCACGGTCTTGGACCGGTAGCCGACGAACTGCGCGTGATGACCGGCGCCGCAGTCGATCCGCTGACCGCGGTGCCCGGCATCGGCGGCCAGCAGCGCGGCCAGCAGCGTGGCCCCGGCGTGGAGCATCCCGGCGCGGATCGCCAGTTCGACTGCTTCCAGCCCCGCCGGGCCGCCTGAGCTGTCTGAGCTGCCGGTGGCCAGCGCCGTCGCGGCGGCCTGGGCCAGGCGGGTCACTTCGGCGCTGACCTGCGCGCTCACCTCGACGGCGAGCTGGGCTACCTGGGTGGCCGAGAGCCCCCTTTTTCCGGCCTCGACCTGGCCGGTGGGTGCACCCGCTGTTCGGGCTCGACCGGTCGGGCCTCGCAGACCGCCTCGTTCACCTCCACGATCTTTCGGGACAGGGTGTCGAACGTCTCGAACGCGGCGAGCTCGGCCCGGACCTTGTCGACCTCGCCCGGCGCGAGCTGGCGCCCCTTGGTCCCGCGCCCGGGCACCGTCCGGGTCCACAAGTACCGCGGGCCGTGCCCGGGATGCCCCGGCTGCGCGCATGCGCACGAGCGTTTGCCGCAGCGGCGGTAGTTCACGCTCACCGAACCCCGCCGGAAGTCCCCGACCGCGGCCAGTTCCTCGAACAGCCGTGCCCGCTGTCCTTCCAGGTCCTCCAGTCCCTCACCCCGCTGCGGATCGGCCACCGGGCCCTCCCTAGTCTGGTTGTTAGATCCGCAACCAGACTACGAGCCTACCTGCACCAATCCCGCTCACCTACGTTCGTGTCGCACACCCGACCGTCAACCACCGGTTCCGCCTCGCGGTGCGAAGGGGCTGACAGCATGCAGGGGCCGCTGCCGCGGCGTCGGGGCGAGATCGCACCGCGCCTGCCGGCTCGGCCGCGGTGGTGCGGGAGAAGGAGGGAGTGGGCGACGGTGAACGGGTCGGTGGCGGTGACTGCGTTGCTCTTCGGCCTGCTCAGCGCGGCATCCCTGCCGCTGGGTGCCGCGCTGGGGGTGAGCTGGCAACCGGGCGATAGGGTGCTCGCCGTCCTGCTGGCCTTCGGTGGCGGCGCCCTCCTGGCGGCGCTCACCCTCGACCTCGTGGCACCGGGTGTCAGCCGCGGCCACCTCAGCGACCTCGCCCTCGGAGCGGTGACCGGCGGAGTGCTGTTCAAGCTGCTCGACCGGCTGGTCAACCGGCGTGGCGGCTACCTGCGCAAGCACTCCACGGCCGTGGCCTACTGGCATGGGCAGGCCCGGCGGCGCCTGGACACCGTGCTGGTCGGACTGCAGCGGACCCGTCCGCTCGGCGACCTGCCCGGGGAGGTCAAGGACGAGATCCTGTCCATCACCCAGGTCCGCGACGTCCCGGCCGGGACCTGGCTGCACCGGGCCGGAGAGCCGCCCAAGCACCTGCTGATCGTCCAGGACGGCGTCGTCCAGCTGCGCGACCCGCAGTCTGGCGGCGCGGTGTTCGAGGAGCTCGGGCGCAACGCCGCGTTCGGTCGGATGAGCTTCCTGTCCGGGCTGCCCCGGGCCACGGAGGCCTACACGCCCAGTGGTTGCCGGGTCCTGGCGATCCCGCGGGAGCCGCTGATGGAGCTCGCCGAGTCCTCGGTCGAGCTGCGGGCAGCCCTGCGCCGGCTGATCGTTGACCCCGAGGTGACCGGTTACCTGGAGCATCGACACGGGATCGGGGCGCAGGAGGCTGCTCGCTGGCAGGCGGAGGCGGTCGCCGACCTGGACGACGGGTCAACCTGGGCCCCGCCACGGCTGCCCAGTGCCACGCCAGGCGCCGTCCTGGCCGACGAGCTGGCCGCCGAGCACCGGTGTGGTTTCTTCGCGCCGTTGTCACGACCGGTGCTCGAACGGGTCGCCGACGAGCTGATCCTGGCCGAGTACCCGGCCGGCCATACCTACTTCGGCACCGGTCAGCCGGCCGACCGGATGTACCTGCTGCGCTCCGGTCGGGTGCTCCTGGTGGACCCGGACAACCTGTCCGGGGAACCACAGGAGGTGGGCCCGGGCGAATGTTTCGGTGCCCTGTCCTTCTTCACCGGTGGTCTGCACTCGGCGACCGCGGTGAGCCCGGAGCCCAGCCGGGTCGCGGTGCTGCGCCGGGACGAGCTCGACGACCTCGTCGTCGAGCTGCCCGAGCTGCGCACCCGGCTGGCCGACTTCCTGCGCGAGGAGGGGGTGACCGCGTACCTGACCGGTCGCCGCTCACTGGACCCGCGGGCCGCGGCCTCCTGGATGGACCGAGCGGCCAAGACCGTCGAGGGCGGTCACGTGCTGCCCTCGCTGGCCGACATGACTCGGACCCTGGCCGGGCACGAGGGCGCTGCGATGGCGATGTTCCTCGGCATCCTGCTCGACGGGATCCCGGAGTCCTTCGTGATCGGGGCCAACGTACTCGTCGGTGGGACGGTCACCCTGTCACTGCTTGCGGGTCTGTTCCTGGCCAACTTCCCCGAAGCGTTGTCCAGCTCGGTCGGAATGCGCGAGCAGGGGATGAGCCGCCGGCGGGTGGTCACCATGTGGACCGGCCTGATGGTGATCACCGGCCTGGGGGCCGCCCTGGGCACGGTGCTGCTCGCCAGCGCCCCCGCCTCCGTGTTCGCTCTGGTTGAGGGCCTGGCGGCCGGGGCGATGCTGACCATGATCGCGGAGACCATGCTGCCGGAGGCGTACCACCGCGGCGGGGGCGTGGTGGGCCTGTCCACCCTCGGCGGCTTCCTCGCCGCGATCTTCGCCAACGAGCTCGGCTGAGCACCAGATCTCGCCCAGCGCCGCCCGCTCGGCGGTGGTCGCGATGCTGACGCCTCGCGGTTCCGAGGCCCGCCGACAACTCGCGAGGCCCCCCAACAATCGCCCGTGAAACGCCAGCGACAGCCCTCGGCAGAAACCCCGACGGCCAGCCATCGGTGACGTCCTGGCGAACGTCGGGACGAGCCGTCCGGAAAGTGCCCCGAATGCGGCCGGGTGTGCCCGGAAAGGGACCACGGAGCGCGACGGCCTGCCACGTCGGCTGGGTCACGACAGCAGATCGCTGTCGAGACCTGCCGAAAGGAAACGGCCGTGGAGACGCACTTCAGCATCCCGCTCTCGTTCATCTCGACGCTGTGGGGGTTCGTCGCCGGACTGTGGTGACACCCTGAGCCGCTGTGCCGGGCGTGGTTCCACGCCCGGCACGGCGTTGGCTAGGGTCGGTTTCATGGCACGGTGGTCTCGTCACGAACGCCGTCGCCGGGTGCCGGGACGGGTCGACTGTGGCGCGTGACGAGCTCGTCGCGGAGCTGAAACAGATGCGCCGCGGTCTCGGCGTCCACGAGCCCGATCTACTCGCCCGGCTGGGCCCGCAGCTGCGGCGGGTGTGCGGGATCGGGGACGGCGACGACATCGGCGAGGCCCGTCAGAAGCTCACTGACCAGCTGGCCACCGCGATCGCCACCCTGCCCGAGGACGTGCGGATGGTGCTGGCTGCCGCGCTGGCCCTCGATCCTGCACCGGGCAACCGGTTCCTGGAGTCCCGCATCCGCTGGCTCGCCGATCGGATCGACCGGAACCCGCGCACGGTGATGCGCCGCGCCGATCAGGGCTTCGCATTGCTGGCCGAGTCGTTGCTGCTGGACGGCCCGGCCGTGGAGCAGGACCCGGCGAGTCCCTACGCCCCGCCGGGCTGGTACGTCAGACGGCTCCGGTCGATCCTGCACCTGACCGGTGACCCGGTCACCTTGTTCGAGGAGCGGACGATCGTCTGCACCGTGAGCCGGTTGGATGTACTCACTGCCACCTGGAGCTTCCCCGGGCCGGCCGGATCCCTGCCCCGCCATCCGCTCCATGCCGAGATGATCTTCGGGGGTACCCTGGTGCAGTCCATCACCCTGTCCACCTCGACGATCTGGGCCGGCGAGCTGCGCCTGCCGCGGCCGCTGCACCGCGGCGAGGCCCACTCCTTCGGCGTGCGGGTCACGGCGCTGGACCGGCGGGACTTCCGTCCATACTTCGTGCTGAGCCCCCACCGCCGGGTCGACGAGTTCGAACTGAGGCTGCGGTTCGACCCGTTGCCGTCGCGGGTGTGGCGGCTGGCCGGTGTTCCGTACCGGATCGTCGACGACCTGCCACCCGGCACGCCCGAGGTGAGCCCGGACACCGCGGGCGAGGTGGAGTTCCGCACCGTCCACCCCCGGGAGGGGCTCAGCTACGGGCTGCGTTGGCAGTACTGAGGTCGCTGTCCGAACCGAGGACTGAAATCGGTGCCCGAACCGAGGTCGGTGCCGGTGAGGTGGTCGGCCGGTTCGGCCTCGAGCCGTTGCCCCGTGCCGTGATGGGTGAACGCGGCCCAGCAGGCGAGCGCGTCGCCTGAGGTCGGGTCGTCCAGCTGGGTGAGCACCGCGTCGAACAGTTCGACCATCCAGGCCGGCCGCTGGCGTCCGGGGGAGAGGAACCACCGCTGCGCCGCGGCCAGCGCCCCGGCGCTGTCCGGCCAGCTCCCTCCGGCCGCTCCGCTCGGCATCCTGGCCGCCAGGAACCCGTGGAACACCTGGCTCATCGTCGCCGCCCACGCGTCGTCCACGTGCCAGTGGGTGGCCACCACGGCGTGGGCCGCGCTGCCCAGCATCGCCTCCGGCAGGGTGAGGGCCTGGTCGTGGTCGGCGACCGGGATCGCCGAGGAGCACCCGGGCAGGACCAGGAGCCCCGCAGTGGGCGTCGAAGCCGCCGGGCGGCTCAGGACCGCCGAGACCGACAGCCATCCGCCGGCCAGGGCCAGCCCGGCTCGATCGGGCTCCATGTCGCTTCGGGCATGTCCGGTCAGGTCGAGGACGCACGCGCCGTCCCGAATCAGATCGAGCACGTCCTGCGGGGTGACGCGAGACCGCTCGGTCCCCGGCACCCGTCCCCAGAGCCGAGCTCGTGGGAACGGATGACGGGTGATCGAGGAGGCGCTGAGACCGGCCCACGGCCTCGGCTGGCCGGCCGGGTCGGCGACCACGGTCACCATCCCCCCCGGGCCGGGGCCAATACCCGACGGTTGGCGCGCGCGGCCGAGCTGTCGGGCTGAGCAGGAGTAGCTCGGGGTGAGGCTCTCACAGGCATACCGGGCCGGTGCAGTACCGACCAGCGCGGCGTGCCAGGGAACCAGTGACAGCGGCCCGTGCGGTACCAGTACCAGGTGCCGCTGCGATCGTCGAGTCGCCCGTCTCGCCTCGGCGGGCCCCGGTGGCGCGGGTTCGTCACAGCCCAGCCGGGCGATCACCGTCGTCATCACCGGCCCGGCCCAGGTGATGATGCGCCGCAGGGCCGTGGGGTCGGGGCGGGCCGGCCAGGGCCGGGCGAGCTCGTCGAGTGGGAGGTCGTGCACGTCGCCGTGGGTGGCCGGGGTCCACACGTTCACCTCGCCCGTGGCGCTCACCACGGCCACCAGGACCCGGCAGCGGGCCGCCCGCCCGGACCCACCGCAGGCCGGAGGCGGCGCCAGGTACACCACGGCGCGGGCCATCGACCTCCTGGCGGCGGCGCGGATCCGGCCGATCCCCGCCATGGCCACCCCGTCCAGGCCCGGATCGATGTCGGCGACGTCCGCCAGATGCTCGACCTCGGCCAGGACGGTCGACAGATCCTCGGCTCCGGTGGCCGCTGCGGTCACCGTGCGTCGGGCCAGCTCCAGGCAGTGAACAGCGCCACCGGGGTCGGTCTCAGCCAGCCACCAGGCCGCCGCAACGATCTCGTCGGTGACCTCCCGCACCGCGCGCCAGGCGTCGGTGCTCCGTCCCGGCAGGAGGCAGCCCCGGTCCAGCGTCGCGTTCGCCGCGCGCAGCGCGGTGCGCAGATCGGTGGTGTCAGGCGCCGTCGGCCCGGACCTGAGCGGACCCATCGCGTCCCTCCCTCCCGGCGGCGCGTGGCCGAGACAGCCTCTGTGACCTGCAGTGATCTGTTGATCCTGGAAGGTCCTCGGGTCCATCGGAAGGTCACGACAGGGTTTTGTCGCGAACCCGTCTCCTTTGTGTCCACCGATGCGGGCACCTGTCCGGACCCCGGCGGTGAACGACCCTGGTGGCGGCGGACGAAGGTGCACAACAGTGTGAGCTGCCAGGGTCGTTGCTCGACCGCCGGGGGAGGGGATCGGCAGAGAGCACCCCGATGGGGAGGCGATCCTGAGCGACGGTCCCCGAGGCAGCGTGCGCGCCGTCACGGGGACCGTCCGCGGTTCGGACCGGCTTCAGATCACCCCGCCGGCCAGACCTCGTCGACCGCCTCGAGGCGCCCTTCGACCGCAGGGTGAGGGACACGCCGTCTGTCCGGGCCCGGGCGGGCGGGAAGGCGGGTTGTCGGTGGTGCCGTCTAGCGTCAGCAGCGTTCGTTCGAGGCGGTCGCCGGTGGTGGCGACGTGCGGTTCGAGGAGGGCGTCGTGCTCATCGACTGTGACACCTGCCAGGTGCAAGGCCTGGCCTGCGGCGACTGCGTGGTCGGCGTGCTGCTCGGCCCGCCGCGGGGCGAGCAGGAGGGCGGCGCGGAGCCGGGCGGGGTGGAGTTGGACGGCGCTGATCGTGCCGCGATCGCCGTGCTCGCCTCCTCGGGTCTGGTGCCGCCGTTGCGTCTGGTGACCGGGCCGTCACCGGAGCAGGAGGCCGACGGTGTCGCCGGGTCTGGACGGTCAACGTCAAAGGACGGTGATGGGACCGTGAAGAGACGGGCAACCGGGTAGGCCTTTCGGCGCCGAGCGTCGAACCAGGCCGGGGACTCGGCTAGCGTCGCATTGGCTCTCAGCGACGTTGGCGCTCGTAGGTCGACGGGCCTAGGGTCACCGCAGGGACGTCACGATCACGTCGTGGTGCGCCGGCCAGGGTGCTCGCCGCGACACGGTCCGGACGTCAGGTCCGGGGGCTGGTCGAGGAACGGAGCACTGGTTCAGTGGCCCTGACAGAACCCGGACGATCGCATCGCAGCCACCTCGCCACCGCCTTGTCACTGTTTGTGGTTCTGCTGATGCTTCCCCTTGGCGTCGCTCCCGCCGCCGCCGACCCGGCTCCGGACATCGAAACCGTCCGCAAGCGGGTCGAGCAGCTCGACCGCAAGGCGGCCGAGGCGACCGAGTCCTACAACGCTGCCCGGGAGAAGCTCGCCAGCATCACCGTCGCCGTCAAGGCCGCCGATGTCCGAGTGGTCCAGCAGCAGGTTCGGGTGGAACGCGCCCGGCAGGCCTTGGGCCGGCTCGCCGCCGAGACCTACAAGTCCGGAGACCTGAACGGCCTGCTGCTACTGCTGGATGACGACCCGCAGGCGCTGCTCGCGGCCAGCGGGCTGCGCAGTTCCCTCGGTGAGCGCAAGGCCCGGGGCGTGGCGGCGTTGCTCGCCGAGCAAGAGCAGCTTGACGCCGACCGGGGTGCCCTGGCCGAGCAGAAGCGTGAGCTGGGCGAGACCCGGACCCGGCTGGCCGGCGCCAAGAAGACGGTCGAGGACAAGCTCAGCCAGAGCAAGGCCCTGTTGGCCCGGCTCGACGGTGAGCAGCGGCGGGCGCTGCAGCAGGTCAGCCGCAGCATGGACGGCGACGCGTTGGCCGACCTCGGGGTGAAGGTGTCCGCCGACGGCCGGCTGGACTGCGACGGGGTCGGGATCAAAGCACCCAACACCCGGGCCGCCAAGGCCATCGCCTTCGCCTGCGCCCAGCTCGGCAAGCCCTACCGGTGGGGCGGTGGCGGCCCAGGCAGCTACGACTGCAGCGGCCTGACCCAGGCGTCCTGGGCGGCCGCCGGAGTGTCCCTGCCGCACAACGCGGGTATGCAGGTCGGCTACGGCACCCGGGTCTCCGCCGGCACGCTGCAACCCGGTGACCTGGTCTTCTTCTACAGCCCGATCAGCCACAACGGTATCTACATCGGCAAGGGGCTGATGATCCACGCGCCCCGAACCGGCGACGTCATCAGGATCGCCTCAGCCCGGTTGGACGGTCGCCTGACCGCCGCTGTCCGGCTCTGAGCCGTCCTGCGGATCTGACGCCTCGTCGTCCGGGCTGGCTCTCACGCCGCTGTCCGGCCGGTCGGTGGGCTCGGCGACCGGCTCGGCCGCTGCCCAGGACAGCAGCACCAGGGCGGCGACCAGCCAGTACTGGTTGTAGAACCCCTGCTTGTTGACCAGGTTGGCGACCAGAAGCACCAGCGCCGCGTAGCGCAGCCACACCGCCACGTCGACCTCGTCGCGACGCACCCGGACCGACACTGACACCACCGCGGTCAGTATCACTGCACCGGTCAACCAGAACGGCGGCACCAGTCCCCATTCGTTGACCGACAGCACGTAGAGGGTGTCCGCGAAGAGCATCTCGGGGTACCGCACCAGCAGGAGCACCGTGTCGTCGAGGAAGGCACGGGCATCCAGCACCAGCCACGGACTGACCAGCACGCCCGCCACGGCTCCGGTCGCGACGGCCCGTCGCAGCCCGAACCGCGGCCAGGCCGCCAGCAGCGGCAGCAGCAGCGCGAGGTGCTGCTTGCAGGCCATTCCGAGGGCGAGCAACACCACCGCGGCGACTACCCGGCGCCGCCGCAGGGCCCATGTCGCACCGGCCAGGCAGGCCAGCAGCAGCGGCTCGGTCCAGGCCTGCTCGACCTGGGTCGCGGTTCCGGGCACCACGAGGAGCAACGCAGCGAGGCCGGCCGCCGCCGCTCGGTTCGGGCGGTGGGTCGGCAGGAACCGGACGGCGAGTGCGGCGAGCACGGTGACGACCACCAGGGCCCAGCGCACGTCACCGGCCAGCCACCGTCCCGGGGCGAGCAGCACTGCCGTCCACGGCAGGTAGGTGAAGGCCGCCATCACCCCGGGAGGGCCGAGCCACACCTCCCGGTAGACGTCACGGCCCGCCGCGAGGGCGTCGGCGGCACCCTGCAGGGTGTACCAGACGTCGATTGAGGGGGCCGGGTCCAGACGTATCAGCAGCGTGGCGGACACCAGGTACCCGGTCAGTGTCAGCCCGAGGGCGAGATCACCCGAGGACGGCCGAGCGGTGGCCAGTGCCGATGCGGCCAGCAGTGCGGCCCCGCCCAGCACCGCGCGTACCACCGTGTGCGGCCCCATGGGCAGGTAGGTGAAGGTGGGCACGAACCAGGTCAGCAGCCCGGCCGTGGCCAGCGCGGCCGCCGTCCCGCGCCGCTGCGCCGACACCGACCAGGCGCCCGGTCGGACCAGGTGGGCGACCAGGGCCGCGGCGGCCAGTACGTAGCCGGCCACGATCGCCGGGTGGTAACGGACCACGCTGTAGCAGGCGAGGCCCATCACCCCGACCAGCAGCGGCGGCGCGAGCACGGCGACTTTGGACCGACGGGCGGCGCCGGTCCGGCAGTTCGCGAGACGCTGCCGGGGCCATGCGGGATGCTCGACGTTCGGCGGCGGCACCCGGTCAGCCTACGGGCGCCGTCCGACCCGTCCGGTCCGCTGCCGTCGGCGCCTCCAGTTCCTAGATGTTTCAACTTTCTGGCGGCAGGTGCATCCTCACGACGCATCGGTGCGGAAGAAGGGACAGCACGTCATACCGACCCGCTGCATCCTCCAAACGAAGGGACACATCGACATGACCATCCCCCGCCTGCTCGCCGTCACCGCACTCGGGGCCGGATCGATCGCGTTGGCCGTCCCGGCCAGCGCCGCCGACGAGGCCACCGTCTCCGTCCTGCACGGGGTGCCCGGCGCCACCGTGGACGTCTACGCCAACGGTGACGAGCTGCTCGCCGACTTCACCCCCGGCACCCTGACCGACCCGGTGTCCCTGCCCGCCGGTGACTACGACCTCAAGGTCACCGCGGCCGACGCCGGCCCGGACGGCGAGGCCGTTATCGAGGCCAACGGCGTCACCGTGCCCGCAGGGGCGAACATCACCGTGGTGGCCCACCTGGACGCCGACGGCAACCCCGTGCTCACCCCGTTCGTCAACGACACCTCAACGGTCGACGCTGGTCAGGCCCGGCTGACCGTCCGGCACACCGCGGCTGCTCCGGCGGTCGACGTGCGGGCCGGTGGCGAGGTCGCCTTTGCCGGTCTGACCAACCCGAATGAGGCCAAGGCCGACCTGCCGGCCGGAACGGTCTCGGCTGACGTGGTCCTGGCCGGCACCGACACCGTGGCGCTCGGCCCGGCCGACGTGAACCTGGCCGAGGGCACCAACACGATCGTCTACGCCTGGGGCAGCGCTGCCGACTCGAACCTGCAGCTCGCCGTCCAGAGCATCCCGGGTCTGCACTCGGCACCAGGTGGTGTGCCGGCCGGCTCCGGTGGCCAGGCGGCTCAGGACGACACCGCTGCGCGCACCGCGATGGTGCTTGTGGCCGGTGGCGCGGCCGCTGGCCTGGTGCTCCTGCGTCGGCGCCAGACGGTAGCCGACTGAGCTGAGGGACCGCGGGAACGGGTCCGAGGAACGGAGCTGGTCAAATGATCAGGGTGACCGGCTTCGCCGGCAGGGCGGCCGCCGCTTCGGCGGCCGCCCTCGCCGCGGCCGGACTGGCGTTCGTGTTGACCGCCGGGTCCGACGGTGCGGTGCAGGATGACCCGCAGGCGGCCCGCCAAACGTTGCAGGCCCTGTCGTCGCCGAGTCCTTCCGCGCCGGCAGCCGGCACCGGGCCGGTGCGCCAGATCTCCAGCCGGGACGCCCGGTTGGGCGCCGGTGACGATGTGCCCCCACCGGCGCAGCCCCCGGTGCGGCTCGTCGTCCCGGCCCTGGCGGCCTCGATGCCCGTCGAGGCCACGGCCCTGGACGACCGCGGGTTCATGGCTCTACCGGAGAGCCCGGCCGTGGCCGGCTGGTACCGGTACAGTCCGCAGCCGGGCTCGGACACCGGGGCGACAGTGATCGCCGCACACGTCGACACCCGCTCCTACGGCAAGGGCCCGCTGGCCCGGCTGGACCGTCTGGTCGAGGGTGACGCGATCGAGGTGTCGACCGGCGCGACCCGGTACCGCTACGAGGTGGTGAGCGTGGTTCGTCTCGACAAGGCCGAGGTCGACCTGGACGAGCTGTTCAGCCGCAGCGGCGGCGAGCGGTTGCACCTGATCACCTGCGGCGGTGAGTTCGACGCCGAGCAACGACGCTACGAGGACAATGTGATCGCCGTTGCGACCCGGGTTCCGGGCTCGTGAGTGGCGACCTGATCCCCGAATGGTGTGCACATGACTACTGTGGTGGAGATGCTGGCACCTGAGGATGTAGGCGCCGCGCCGGAGGACATCGCGGCCGAGCTCAACGCCGGGTCGCGGGAGGCTCTCGGAGAGGCTTACCGGCGATGGTCGGGCCTGGTGTACACGGTGGCGTTGCGGGCACTGGGCAGCCACCACGACGCGGAGGACGTCACCCAGCAGGTCTTCGTCTCGGCGTGGCGCAGCAGGCACACCCTACGACCCGGTCCAGGGGCGCTACCCGGGTGGCTGGTCGGCATCGCCCGGCACCGGATCGCCGACTCGCAGGCGCAGCGGATGCGGGCTGCGCGCAATGCCCGGGCCGTCGCGCTGGCCCAGCCCGAGCCGGTACGACACCTGGACGACGACCTGGCCGGCCGAATGATGGTCTCGCACGAGCTGGACCGGATCGGAGAACCGCGGGCCAGTGTGTTGCGGATGGCCGTGCTCGAAGACCGCCCGCAGGAGGAGATCGCGCAGCGGCTCGGACTGCCGATCGGCACCGTGAAGAGCCACGTGCGCCGCGGACTGATGCATCTGCGTTCACAGCTGGAGGAGGTGTCCCGTGTCACACCCTGACGACGGACTGCTCGTCGACTTCGCCCTCGGGGAACCGGTCGAGCCGACCCTGAGCGAGCACATCGACGGCTGCCCCCACTGCGCCCAGGAACTGCACGCCCTGCGCTCCACGCTGGGCCTGACCCGCCGGGCTGCCATCGAGGACGTCCCCTGGCAGCGGCCACCCGACGACCTCTGGTCTCGCATCGAGTCGGCGCTCGACGACGAGGACCTGGCCCCGCCCCGGCAGCCGTCCGGAGCGCAATCCTCCGGCGCCGACGCCGCGGATCCTGCCGGCCCGGCGCCCGCTCCGCCGGTGGAGCTGGATCCGGCACGACGGCGGCGCGCACGGACCGAAGGAGTACCGTCTGGCGCGGCGTCGTCCCGCTCGGCGACGCGGGCCGGGGGCCGGTCCCTCGCCTCCCGGTCCGGCCTGTGGTTGGCCGGGGTCGCCGCAGCGAGCGCTCTGGTCGGTCTGCTGGCCGGACGTGCGGTCTGGGCGGGCTCGCCGACGGAGTCGGTCACGGTGGCCAGCACCGGCATGCAGCGTCTGGACTCCACCCAGGTCGTCGGGGCGGCCGCCGTGCGGAGGGAGTCCGGGCATCTGGACCTGAGCCTGGACCTCGACCTGTCGGCGCAGGAGCTGCCGGCCGCCGGGAAGGGCTACCTGGAGGTGTGGCTGATCAATCGGGACGGACAACGCATGGTCTCGGTCGGTGTCCTGGACGCCGCACCAGACACCGGCGCCGCGTCCGTCACCGTGCCCGCCACCTTCCCGATCGCACAGAGCCTGCTCGACGCGGGCTACGTCGTGGTCGATGTCTCCAGCGAGGCCTTCGACGACGACCCGACCCACTCCGGGGACAGCCTGGCCAGGGGCACCCTGCCCACCTGAGGGGCGCTGACGGTGCGGGCGGGGGCCGTGCTCACCTCGGGACGGAGGGCAGCGACTCCAGTCCCATGACGACGCCGATCACCACAGCTGTGATGGCGGCGATCAGTAGGGCTGCCTCAAGGGCGGACAGCCCGGGCTCGCGTTGTGCCATCGGTCTCAGACGTGGCCCTCGACCATGCCGAGCCGGACGGCGGCCATCACCGCCTGGGCGCGGTTACCCGCGCCGAGCTTCTCGTAGATGTTCGCCACGTGGGTCTTGGCGGTGGACTCGCTGATGTACAGCCGCCTGGCGATCTGGGAGATCGCCAGCCCGTCGACGAGCAGGTCGAGCACCTCCCGCTCCCGCGGCGACAGCTTGGGGCCGGCCGGAGCGTTCATCCGTCGCTGCATAGCCTCGGGCAGGTCGCGGGCGGTGAAGGCCCGCGGGTTGGCCGCGGCGTGTCGGGCCGCGGCCACGACCTCCTCAGCCGGTGCGTCCTTGCCCACGAAGGCCGAGGCACCCGCATCCAGGGCGGCGAACAGCTTGTCGTCGCCGGCGTACATGGTCAGCACCACCACACCCAGCCCAGGGGAGGACTTGCGGGCCTTCTCGGCCAGGGCGATGCCGTCGCCATCCGGCAGCTTCACGTCCGTGACCAGCACGTCCGGCGCGAGCCGGCCGAGTGCGTCGACCGCCTCCGCGACGTTGGCGGCCTCGCCGACCACCTCGACGTCACCGGCGCGGTCGAAGGCGCGCCGCAATCCCTCGCGGATGAGCTGATGGTCATCCACGAGCAGCACGGTGATCTGTTCCTGCACCCCCGTCACGAGGTTCCCTCCCATGTGGCGCCGGTCCCGGCGCTTCCGTCGGGGGAGTCTGCCATGACCACCCCATGTCGCGCATCCGTCATCGCACGATCACTCTGTGTCGATCCTGCTGTCGCACCGGAGGGCTGTAGCGACGCACCGGACGGCGTCCCGGCCGCCCGGCCGTGTCCATCACCAGCTCCATAACCGTGCCCGGTCCGTCGGTCCGGTCGGCCACAGTCAGCCGGGCCCCGATGCGTCCGGCCCGCTCGGCCATCCCCGTGATCCCCATGCTGTCCGGTCGGGCAGGTCCCAGGCCGCGACCGTCGTCGGCAACGATCACATGGGCGTTCGGCGGGTCGACGACGACGGTGAGCCACAGGTTGTTGGCGAAAGCGTGGCGGCGCACGTTGGTCACCGCCTCCTGGACGATGCGCAGCAGCTCCACCTCGGTGGCCAGCGGCAGCCGGTGGGGCGACTCGTCGGCCGAGACGTGCACCACCAGACCCGCCTGCTTCCCGACCCGCTGCACGTAGTCGCCCAGCGTCCGGGACAGGCCCACTGACTCGTCGACACCGGTGCGCAGGTCGAAGATGCTCAGCCGCAGCTCGGCGACCAGCGTGGTCAGGTGCTCGCGCAGGTCGTGCAGGCGCCGGCTGACCTCAGCCGGAGCGTCGCTGGCGATGTCGTCGATCTGGTAGCCCACCGAGGCCATGTCCTGAGCGATTCCGTCGTGGATCTCCCGGGCCAGCCGGTGTCGTTCGTCGACCGTGGCCAGCCGGCGGACGTCGTCGAACAGCAGGGCCGATGCCAGTCGGGGCCCGGCCTCGGTGATCACCGTGCGGCAGGCCTGCACCGACTCGTCACCCAGGGAATGGGCCCCGGTGGTGTCGGCGAGCACCACCACCGCCACCACCCGCTCACCCATCAGCACCGGCAGCGCTGCCACCGTGACGCCGCTGCGGCCCCGACGGACCAGGTCGGCCGACACCCAGGCATCGAGGACGGCGGACTCGGTAAGCGGGTTCGGCGGGTCACCGACGACGGGCACAAAACGTCCTGCGGCAGAGCGGATCAGGACGGTGGCACGGGCTCCGGCGACGAGGCCCTGGAGCTCCTCGACGAGGGCGGTGGCCAACGTGTGCGGATCCAGTCCCAGGCTCAGCTGGCGAGCCACCAGGTTCAGCTCGGACAGCAGCCGATGGGCGTCGGTGTAGGCGGGTTCGATGACCGGCGGGTCTGCCTGTCCGACCCGTCGCATCCAGCCCGAGCCGAGGGCGACCACGACAAGTAGCGGTACCCACCACAGCGGGGGGGTCTGCAACAGCGAGCCGTCTGAGGCGGGTGTGTCCGGCCCGGCCAGCTCGACGGCGGTCAGGGCCACGGCGACAACGGCCGCGGCGGTCAGCGCTGCGTGGGTGCCGTGCCGGAGTCCGGCGTGACCGACCGGCAGCACCAGGTAGGCCACGAAGGCGGACCCGGTGGGCGCCAGGGCCGCGACCAGCACGGCCGCCGCCAGAGCCTCCGCGACGGGCTGCCACTGGGTTGGGGTCGCGGTGGCGACGGTGCCGACGAGCGCGGCCAGGGTGAGCAGGACGGCAAGCCCACCGACCTGCGCCGGCGGCCGGTGCAGCAGCGAGAGCGCCGAGCAGGCCAGGATCATCAGCAGCCGCACGGCCAGTGGCCGAGCGGACAGGGGCGGTACCGCCAGATGGGGGGTCCGCGGGCCGGACGGCCGCAGGCTGTGCATCAGCCGGGTACCCGAGACGCCCCTCGTCCTGACCCGCACGGAGCCAATCTGCCACAAGAACGATCCGGAGAGGAGTCAAACAAACACTTAGCGCGACATGACCCGATGATGGCTCCCTGGAACGGGCGCTCAGTGCAGCGGGTCGCTCTCCCGCAGTGGGGCGAGCAGTCGCGCCAGCTGGCGGGTCATCAGCGCCGACCGCATCATCGACACGCTGCGGCGCACCGGCTGGACGAGGGCGGTCAGGTCCTGCTCGCTGAACGCTCCGGCCTCGTAGCCGCGGGCGAGGACGACGGCCGAGCGCACCTCCGGGATCGGCACTGCCAGGAGATGGCGCCACGCGGCGAGCGGTGCCCCGGCGAGCTTGGGCCGGACGATGTCGGTGTCCTCGACGAGCAGGGCCCGACCGCCGATCGCGATCTCGGCCACCAGCCAGTGCCCTGCGTCCAGCACCAGCCTGCGCTCCGATGGGCGTAGGCCGACGCCTCCGCTGACCCGCCACAGCCCACCGTCCGGGACCAGCACCGCGGCGGCGTCGGCGTCGGCGATCTCGACGATCTCGTCGGCCAGCAGCTGGGCGGTGTCGCCGACCCCGTACAGCTCGCCGACGCGTTCGCTGATCGACTCCACCAATGCGCTGGTGGACGTCCGGTGCGGCAGGTCGACGTGGACCCCGGACGGAGCAGGATCGGTCCGCATCCGCGCACCCCGGTCGGACAGGACGTCGGTCGCCAGCGCGGCTGGGCTCGGCGCGGCCCGCGCCGTGATCTCGGCGCCGGTGTCGAGCTCGTGGGTGCCGCTGTGCGCGTCCAGCGATCCGATCAGCGGCCCAACGGGGGCGACGCCGATGGGTGCGGCGATCGGGATGGTCGGCGGGCTGAGCGCCGGTTCGGGCTCCAGCTGCTCGGGCGGGACAGGTGCCGGCTCGGTCTCCGCGGTGGTGTCGGCCATTCGTTCCTCGAACTCCGAGGGGCCGTCTGGGACCGCAGGCAGGCCCAGCAGTGAGCGTCGCCGGGCGAGCGTGGCGGCGGCCGGTTCCAGGTAGCGGCGTGTGTCGTCGTCGTCGGCCTCGGCTACCGGAACCGGCTCGGGGTCGTGCTGCTGCGCCGGCTCGGGGGCGGGCGGCTCGTCGTAGGTCGGGTCGTCGCCGGCCGGCTCGGCAGCGCCCGACGGCGCCATGGGCTCTGGCCCGATCGGCTCCGTACCGGGATGGCTGTTGGTGGACCCGAGCGTCAAGGGTTCTGGGTCACGCAGCTCTGGGTCACGCAGTTCTGGGGGCTCGACCTGATTATCTGGCAGCTCCGTCGATTCCTGCTCGGGTGGCAGGGGAAGCGGCGGCGGCAGTGCGGCAGCTGCCGGTTCGACCACCGACGGCCCAGTGACCGGCGGCAGCGGTGGGGGTCCGAAGTGCTGAACCTGGCCGTCCGGGCCCGCCGCCACGGGCGGGCCCGCGACGTCATCCACCGGGGCGGCAGCGGCCGGGTCGTCGCCTACCTCGTCGGCAGGTTCGCAGTCGGCCAGACCCTCGACGTCTGAACCCTCCTCATCGAACCCCTCCTGGTCGTCGATCGCCTATCCCCTCGTGGTCGTCGATCCCCTCGTCATCGACCGGGTCCGCCGCGCGAGGGCCTTCGTCGATCGGGGGCTCGACGACTGGGGGCTCGACGAGCCCGGTCTCGTCGGCCAGGGGGTCGTCGGCATCCTGCTGCGGGGCCGGGCCAGGTCGTGCGGCGCTCCAGCTGTCCGAAAGGATGACGTGCTCGGTCGCCGTCGGCGGGTCCCACCCCTCGAGGAGGCCGGAAGCGCCGTCGGCAATCTCGTGCGGCTCCGCGCGCTCGCGCCCGTCCGGGTCAGCCGGCCCGACCTCGGTGGTCGCCGATCGCGCCGTTCGCCACCAGTCGAACTCCTGGTCGGCCCAGTCCACCGCCTCGCCGCGGTGCGCGTCGTCGATCGGGAAGGGCAGGATCAACGATCTCGTGTCCCCGGCCGGGCTGGGACCGCGCTGCGGTAGCTCGCCGGCGGAGGGCGTCGGGGGCGGTAGTGGAGGCGGATCCTGCGGGGCGGTGCTCGGCAGCGGCGGTGGTTGGGCCGCGGGTCGGCCGACCCCCGGGGGGGCTGCCTCGCGCGCAGGTGCCTGCTGAGCCGGCAGGATCGGCGGCAGTGGCGGGGGGAGGCCCACAGACACCTGCCCCGGCGCGGCTGGCCTCGCAGACTGCGGGACGTCCTGCTCGGCGGCGTCGTCCACCGTCCAGTGCGGGTCCGACGCGGTGCGCCCCTCAAGCGTCTGGTCAGGTGCTCGGCGCGATGGCGTGGACCACGTCGATGCCTGCTCGAAGGCCGGAAGCGGTGGCGGGGGATCCGGCTGCGGCGGAGGGGGCAGGTGGTCTGGCTGGTTGGCGGTCTCCTGCCGGGTCGCGGTCTCCCGGGGTGCCGCGATGCTCTGGGGTGCCGTGGCGTCCTCGTCGACCGGGACCTCCTCACGGGAGTCGGCCGCGTGTTGACGGGTGTGCCGAGCGATGTGTGCAGGGTTACCCCGCTCTGAGGACCGGCTGGGGGCGATCAGCTCATCCCAGTTCAGGACAGCGTCGTCGGAGCCCGGTTCGACCTGACTGCCGACCGGCGGCCCGGCGGGATCTGTGTCCGGTTCCGGCAGGGCCGCGTCGGCGGGATCGGGAGCAGGCTCGACAGCGGCCCAGCCGACGGACGGGACAGCAAGCTCGACAATCGGGAGCACGGCCGGCTCGACCGACTGCTCGATCTCGATCACCGGTTCGGGAATCGGTTCGGGAATCGGTTCGGGGATCGCGTGAACGGCGTCGGAGCCGTCCAGGGGGTAGGGGTCGACCCCCGCCGCGCCGGAGTCTGGCACCGCGGTGTCGTCGAGACCCACCGGGTCGCCGCCGTCGTCCGCCTCGGCGAAGCCGGGTTCGTGGTGTGCGGGTTCGTGGTGTGCGGGTTCGGCGACGTGGGACTGGGCGCGGCCTTCGGGTGAGGTGTCCTCGGGCTCGGTACCCCAGGCCCTAGGACTGTCCTGCGGCACGCCGGGGTCGGCGTTGCGCAGCCGCACCAACCGGTCGACACCTGCGAGCAGGGCAGAGCGGGTGATCGGCAGCGGCACCACGACGACCTTGGGGATGTCGACCGAAGCCAGCCCAGCCCAGGCGGGCTGGTAGCCGGAGACGATGAGTACGGGGACGGACTCGTCGTAGGTCCGCAGCTGGTCGAGCGCGTGGATCGCAACCGTCGGCTCCCCGACGTCGAGCACCACGGCGTCCACGTCCAGTTCGGGGTTCAGCTGGTCGATTGCCTCGACGGGGTGCTCGATGACCTCGTGGACATCTGCCAGGCGCATGGAGAGCGCCATCGACCGGGAGACGACGAGCAGACGTGCCACCCCTGAAAACTCCCTTCCCCCGCGACGCAGGTGCGTGCGGTCGTCCGGCTCCCCGGGCGTGGCCGTCGTCGACAACGGCCCCCCGCATCATTGCACTGAACCGTCTCCAGGTGACCAGCCGAAGACCCGACCCGGCAGCCCCCACGTGCTACCGGCAGGCAAGGCACCCGCCGGACGCCTCATCGCCGGCGACCGAGCCGCCATCCCAGGCGAGGGCCGGCGCGGGGGACGGACTCGTCGTCCGGACCGTGCTCGGTGGTCTCCGCCGGCTGGGTCAGCCAGTACGCCTCGAGGTGCCGCGCGGCGAGCTCGCGCACGGCCCGGCTGACCGGGTGCGTCGGATCCGCGACGGTGATCGGCGCGCCGCGGTTGACGCTGGCGGGCACGTCGCCCGAGCTGGGGATGTAGGCGGCGATCGGCGCGTCGAGCATGGCCTGGACGTCCTGCAGGGGCAGCCCCACCTGCGAGTCCGCCCGGTTGACCACGACCCGCCAGCGGTCCTCGGGGTACCCGAGCAGGCGCAGAGTCTGGAGGGTGGAGTTGAGGTTGCGCAACGCCGGCAGGTCCAGGGTGGTGATCAGGGCGACCCGGTGCGACAGGTCCAGCGCGGCGAGCACCTGGTCGTCGAAACCGGCCGGGGTGTCCACGACGACGTAGTCCATCTGCCGGCGCAGCACGTGCAGCACCTCGGCGACCAGCATCGGGCTCACCCGTCGGGCCGCGGCCGGGGCGATCGGGGCGACGAGGACGTCGAGCCCGGGCGAGTACGGGGTCAGCAGCCCGGACAGGTCCTCGGGGTGCAACCGGCCGCGGTGCTCGGCGGCGTCGGCCAGGGTGGCCCTGGGGGAGATGTGCAGCGCGGTGGCGACGTCCCCGTAGACGAAGTCGAGGTCGACCAGGGCCACCGCGCGCGCGCCTGCGCCGGCCAGGACCGCGGCCAGGTTGGTGGCCAACGTGGTCCGGCCGCTGCCGCCCTTGGTGGAGAACACGGTGACCACCCGGCCGAGCCCGCTCGGCTCGTCCAAGCACTCCTGGACGGCGCGGTTGAGGCCCGGAGTGTCGCCGAGCTCGATGACCTCGGACATCCCGGACCGCACCGCTCGCCCGCGCAGGGTGTCGTCCAGCCCATGCCGAACCAGCACCATGCCCAGGTCCGGTCGGTCGGCCCGGACCGAGGTGGCCAGCGACAGGGCGGCGGAGGACCTGACCGACGGGCCGAACACGATGGCGGAGGTCTCCGGGTGATTCTGCAGGAAGGCGGCGAGGGCCTCGGGTGTGGTTACCGGGACCGCCGGGTCGGGCATCTCCAGCGCCGCACGCAGCGCCACCGCGACTTCGTGGTCGGGGTCGAAGATCGCTGTCATGGGCACCTGGGGGTCGGCTGGATGGTGGACGGCCTGCGGTGGGCGCCGTCCCGCCGCGCTGGCACAGCAGTCAGTGTGCAGCACAATCCGAGCGTCCGAGGACGACTCGGACAAGTCGGCCACGTGAGAACATCCGGTGCGTGGACCGGCACGCCAGGCCCGGCGGATGGACTCAACCGGATCAGGTCGCGGGCCGATCGAGGAGGGGTGACGCCCGCCTCCGCTCCGCGCCCGCACCCCCGGCCGGTCCCCGGACGCTGCCGGCGCTGCCGAGCACGGGTGCCGGCCGACCAGGCCTGGTGCCCGCAGTGCCACAGCCCCATCTCCACCGTGGTGGTCCGCACGCCGCCAGGACTGCCGAGCCTGGTCGGCGGACGAGTCAGTGAGGACCGGATGCTGGAGCTGATGGCTGAGCTGTCCGCGAAGGATCCCTCGACCGGCGCCCTCGCCTGGGTCCGCCGAGGCGGACCCAGCGCGCCGTCCCCTGCTTCACGGGTCCTGCTCGCGCTCGGCGGCATCTGCGCGGTCCTGGGGGTTCTCCTGGCCATGATGTGGCTGACGGGTCTGCTGCTGTGAGCCGCAGGCGCCCATCCGCTGTCGCGCCGGCCGGGGCAGCGACCTGATGCTGCAGGATTGTCGGCCGGCCAGGTAGCCTGACGCGCTGAACCGGCCAGATCTGCGACCTGGGCCGGTGTCCCGGGAGAAAGGGGCGGTCTGGCCATGGCGGACCGTACCGAGTCGAGCGTCGTCGTGTCCGCGCAGCCTGCGGAGGTGCTCGACGTCATCGCCGACTTCGAGGCCTATCCCGAGTGGACCGGGGCCGTGCGCAGCGCGGAGGTGATCGCAGAGGACGAGAACGGCTGGGCCGACCAGGTGGCCTTCACCCTCGACGCCGGTGCGATCAAGGACAGCTATGTGCTGGCCTACACCTGGGATGTCACTCAGAAGGGCACCGGGGTGGTCTCCTGGACCCTGGTCGAGGGCAACGTGCTGAAGGTGATGGACGGCGCCTACCGGCTGCGGGCGGTCACCGGCGGCACCGAGGTGACCTACGAGCTCGCCGTCGAGGTCCGGATGCCGATGCTGGGGATGCTTCGACGTAAGGCAGAGAAGATGATCATCGACACCGCGCTCCATGAGCTCAAGAAGCGCGTCGAGGGGTAGTCCGTTGCGCGTTCTGCTGGTCACCGGCGCCGACGGCGTCGAGACCACGACGGTTACCGCTGCCCTCGCGGCGGGCGCGGCGCGCCAGGGTGTCAAGACGGCGCTGCTGGACGGCCCTGCGTCTCGACCACGGGACTGGCCGGTCGTCGAGGAGCCGGGCCTGATCGTGGGTGGTGACCTCACCGGGTCTGGCCATGGGCAGGGCCAGGACACCGAATCGCTCGAACCCGGCTCCCGGTCGCTGCTGGCTGAGCTCGGCGCCCAGCTGGGGCTGGACCCCCTTCCCGACGTTCTGATGCCGACTCTGCCCGGGCTGGCCGAGATCGCCTGGTTGCTGGGCTTGGCCGACGACCTGGCGCGAGCCCCGGCCGACCTGATGGTCGTGGACCTGGGCGGGGCCCGGTCGGCCGCCCGGTTGCTGGCCGCGCCGTCCGGGCTGCACGCCCTGGTCGACCACGCGCTTCCGGTGGGACGGCGCATCCACCGGGCGATGACGATGTCCGCCGACCCGGCCGGCCGGCTGGCCGACGTGGTCCGGCAGCGGTTGCGCGCCGCCCAGGACGTGCTCGCCGACGAGGGGAGCGCCCTATGGCTCCTGCATCGCCGAGGCCGGATCGACCAGGTCGCGCACTGGGCACCGCGACTGGCGGCCTACGGTTGCCGGGTGCGGCCGGTTCCGGACGACGTCGATGGCGGCGCGGCCGGGGCCGACGCCGACCGGGTGGAACAACCGGCCCGGCGGGTGGTGGCCGAGGCGGGTGGCTACGACCTGCTGCTCGACCTGCCGCACGCGCGGCGCGCCGATCTGCAGCTGCACCGGCTGGGTGACGACCTCGTGCTCGACGTCTCGGCGGGCGACCTGCCACCGGCGGTGGTGGGGCTGCCCGCGGTGCTGCGCCGATGCCGGATCACCGCGGCAGCGCTGGATCGTCCGGGGCGGCTCGAGGCCGCGCTGCGGGTGCGTTTCGAGCCCGACCCCGAGCTATGGCCACAGCCGTGAGCGGGTCCCGATGAGCCGATCGGAGCGTCCCGAGGACGACCTGGCCGACGACCTGGCCCGGTTGCTCCACTCCGTCCGTGACGTGGCCGCCGAGCAGGCCTGGCTGGCCGAGGCGGTGCGAGCCGTCGGACAGGCCGATCCGATGGCGCCCGGCCACCCGGTCGGCGCAGGCGAGACCTGCCGCGCCTGCCCGGTGTGCCAGGGGTTGGCCGTGCTGCGTCAGGTGCGACCCGAGGCGTACGAGCACCTCGCCGTGGCCGTCTCCGCCGCCGCCGCCGGGGTCCGGGCCCTGCTGAGTCCGCAGCCGGAGCCGGCCGACACGGAGACCGGTGAAGCAGAACCCATGCGCACCGAACCGATCGAGGTCGAGCGGATCGAGATCGGCGAGGGTGCCGAGTGAGGCCGGGGTCCGACGCGATCGGCGGTCCGGATGGACCCGGCGGCACGCAGTGGACGATCGGGGTCGACGTCGGCGGGACCAAGATCGCCGCTGGGGTGGTGGACCTGGACGGGGTGATCCACGAGCAGGTCCGGTTGCCCACCCCGGGCGCCACCGCCCAGGCCGTCGAGGCCGGTATCTGTGCGGCCGTCGACCAGTTGCGCCGGCGGCATGCGGTCGGCGCCGTGGGCCTGGCCGTCGCCGCCTTCGTCGACCGCAGCCGGTCGGTGCTGCGGTTCGCGCCCAACCTGCCGATGCGCGACCGCCCCCTGCGGATGTTGATCGGCGAGCGGGTCGGGTTGCCGGTGGTGGTGGAGAACGACGCCAACGCGGCGGCCTGGGCCGAGCACCGGTTCGGGGCCGGTCGCGGTGTCGGCGACGTGGTGACCATCGCGATCGGAACCGGTCTGGGTGCGGGCATCGTGATGAACGGCGCGCTGGTTCGCGGCGGCTTCGGTGGTGCCGCCGAGCTGGGGCATGTACGGATGGTGCCCGGCGGGCTGCCCTGCGGCTGCGGCAGCCGGGGCTGCTGGGAGCAGTACACCTCCGGCAGCGCCCTGGAGCGTGAGGCGAGGGCCCTGTGTCGCCGGAGCCCGCAACGCGGCGCCGTGTTGCTGGAGTTGGCCGGGGGCCGGGCCGAGGACGTCGACGGACGGATGGTGACCGGCGCCGCTCTGGCCGGCGACCCGGCCGCTCGCGAGCTGCTGGCCGAGATGGGCCGGTGGCTGGGCGAGGGGATCGCCGACCTGGCCGACGTCCTCGACCCGGAGCTGGTGGTCATCGGCGGGGGGGTCTGCGAGGCGGGTGACCTGCTGCTGGAGCCGGCGCGGCAGGCGTACGAAGCCGAGCTGTCCGCGGGCAGCTACCGGCCACACCTGCGGATGGTGACCGCCGCGCTCGGCAACGACGCCGGCCTGGTGGGGGCCGCCGATCTCGCGCGGTACCGGTAGCCGACCAGGACAGGTGGTGGCGATGCTGACGGTCGGTGTGGACATCGGTGGCACCAAGGTGGCCGCGGGGGTGGTGGACCGGCAGGGCCGGGTGCTGGCCCGGCAGCGCCGGCTGACCCCCTCGAAGGACCCCAAGGCCGTGGTGTCGACGATCGTCGAGGTGGTCCAGGCGCTGCGGGCCGAGAATCACATCCGGGCCGTCGGCATCGGGGCGGCCGGGTTCGTCGACGCCGCCCGCTCCCGGGTGCTCTTCGCACCGCACCTGGCCTGGCGCAACGAGCCCCTGCAGGCAGCCGTCGCCCAGGTTCTCGACCTGCCGGTAGTGGTCGAGAACGACGCCAACGCGGCGGCCTGGGCGGAGTGGCGCTTCGGTGCCGGTCAGGGTCAGTCCCGGCTGGTGTGCGTCACCCTGGGCACCGGAATCGGCGGTGGCATCGTCCTGGACGGGAAGGTTCAGCGCGGCCAGTACGGGATGGCGGGGGAGTTCGGCCACATGGTGGTGGTGCCGGACGGGCACCGCTGCGAGTGTGGCAACCGGGGCTGCCTGGAGCAGTACGCCTCCGGCAACGTGCTGGGCCGAGAGGCCCGCGAGCTGGCCCGGGCCGGCTCACCGGTCACCGTGCCGTTGGTGGAACGGGTCGACGGCGACATCGACGCCCTGATCGGCCCGCTGATCACCGAGGCGGCCCGGGACGGCGACCCGTGCGCGGTGGAGCTCTTCGAGGACGTGGGTCGGTGGCTGGGCGTCGGCCTGGCCAACCTGGCCGCCGCCCTGGATCCGGGCATGTTCGTCATCGGGGGCGGTGTCTCCGACGCCGGAGAGCTGCTGCTGCGCCCGGCCCGCGAGTCCTTCCGGCGTACCCTGACCGGCCGCGGCTTCCGACCCGAGCCGGAGATCGTCGTCGCTCGGCTGGGTCCGGAGGCGGGCCTGGTCGGAGCCGCCGACCTGGCCCGCCTGGGCTGACGACGGGCTGTGGTGGCGGGGCGATCGTGAAGGGGTCGCGATGACCGGCGATGCCGATCTGGTCCGGGTCGCGTCCTGGAACGTGCGGGACCTGTCCGGAGACCCGATGGCCCTCGAAGCCGTGCTGCGGGCGTTGGACGCCGATGTGGTGTGCCTGCAGGAGGCGCCGCGACGTCCGGGCGGGGTGCGGTTGCGCACGGCGCCCCTGGCCCGGACGGCGGCGCTGCGGCACGCGGTCGGTGGCCGGCGCAGCGGCGGCACCGCCGTCCTGGTCGCCGCGGGAACGACGGTGCTGGCTGCGCGCGCGGTCCGGCTGCCGGTGGCCGCCTGGCACCATCGCCGCCGAGGGGTGGCGGTGGTCGCGCTGCGACGTGGTCCGGTCGAGCTGGCCGTGGCCAGCGTGCACCTGCCGCTGACCGAGCCGCAGCGGCTCGAGCACGCCCACCTGGTGCACGAGGTGCTGCTCAACGGTCCACCGGACGCGGCGGCGACCCTGGCCCGCCGCGGTGCCGTGGTGGTGGCCGGGGACTTCAACGAGACCTCGGACGGCGTCGCCTGGCAGCTGCTCACCCGGCTCGCCGCCGACCCGGACCCGGCAGCGGCACCGACCTTCCCCGCCCGCTCGCCGGACCGGCGGATCGACGCCATCCTGGTCGGGCCGGGGCTGGAGGTCCTGGCGTACACCGACGGCGGCGTTGCCGACCACCTGGTGCGCCGGGCCAGCGACCACCGCCCGGTGCTCGCGCTGCTGCGGGCACGCTGAGCAGCGCTCAGACGACGGCGCCGTCGTCCCCGTCGTCGTCGCGCTCTGCCGGCATCCGCGCGACCAGGGTGACGAAGCCGGCGACGAAGGCGGCCAGGGCCGCGACCACCATCCAGGACGGCAACGTGCCGCCGACGACGGCGGCGAGCAGCAGCACCGCCGGCCCGCCGAGCACCCCGGCCCAGGCGGCGCGGGAGAGCGTGTCGCCGCGGGGTAGCGGCGGTGGTTCCGGTGGCTCGTAGTGCTCGTCCAGCTCCCGCGGGTACCCAGGTTCCGGATCGGTCTCTGGGCGGGGCTCGGGTCGGGACTGCGGGTCGGTCTCGGGGCGTTCCGGCGCGGCCCGATCGGTCTGCGCCGCCGGTGCCTGTGCGGCGCCGAACTGGGCGACCAACGCCGCGAACGCGGCGTCGTAGTCGAAGTCGGGGTCGATCCCCGGCCGGGGCTCGGCCGATGCGGCGTCCCGGTCGGCGCCGGTGTCCTCGCGCTCCGGCTCAGACGCGGTCATGGTCCCCACCCATGATCCGGGCTCATGAGCCGGAGGTGGACGCCGCGGCGATCCGCTGCACGAAGTCGACGCTGTCGCGGAAGATCCGCGGCGCGTCGTGGTCCAGGGTGGCCACGTGGTAGCTGTCCGCGCAGATCACCTCGGTGACGTCGGCGGAGCTGACCGAGTTCAGGACCGCCGCGGTGCTCGAGGCGGGGACGACGTGGTCCTGCGGGGAGCGGAACACCAGAAGCGGCTGGGTGACCGCGCCGAGGTCGGCGCGGACCGTGGCGAACAGGTCCAGCGCAGAATGTGCCGCGCGCAGCGGCGTACGGGTGTACGCGTGTTCGGTGACACCGGGTTTCTTGATGTCGTCGCCGATCGCCGGCAGGGACGGCAGGACATACTTGAGCACCGGCAGCAGCGGGAGCCGGGGGTCCTCGAGGCGGACCGCAGGGTTGACCAGCACCAGCCCGTCCACGTCCGTGCCGCGCTGCTCGGCCAGCCGCAGGGCCAGGGCAGCACCCGTTGCCAACCCGCCGACGACGACGACCTTGCAGGTCTGGCGCAGCTGGGACAGCGCAACGTCGACGGTGGAGTACCACTGCGGCCAGCGGCTGCGGTTGGCGTCCTGCCAGCTCGTCCCATGTCCGGGCAGCAGGGGCACGGACACGGTGAACGAGGCCTCGGCCAGGTGCTCGGACCATGGCCGCAGGCTGGCCGGGTTGCCCGTGAACCCGTGACAGAGCAGAACGCCCACGTCGGAGCCGTCGTGGTGGATGGGCTCTGCCCCGGGCAGCACCGACACGCGTGCCTCCTCTTCCCCGACGCCGCTACCGGCGCCGGCCGCTGCGCTGGTTCGGTCATGGTGGCACGTGGGCACGGCCGGGCGCGAGGCAGGGTGGGTCAAGCGGGGTGCCGGGCGGCCTCGCTCGGGCGCAGGTGCGACCAACCGGGCCGGGGATTCTCTACAGTGTTGGCCAGACGAGGCTGGCCAGACAAGGTCGGCCCGGCACACCCGGTCGGGGCGCGACGGGATCGGGCGCGATGAGAAGGGCAGGCGGCGATGTTCTACTGGCTGCTCAAGCGGATCGTGCTCGGCCCGGTCCTGTTCCCCCTGTTCCGGCCGTGGGTCAAGGGCTTGCACAACGTCCCCGAGGCCGGCGGGGTCATTCTGGCGAGCAACCACCTGTCCTTCTCGGACTCGATCTTTCTGCCGTTGGTGGTCAAGCGGCGGGTGACCTTCCTGGCCAAGGCGGACTACTTCACCGGTGCGGGCCTGAAGGGCCGGGTGACCGCCGCGTTCTTCCGCGGCGTGGGGCAGCTGCCGGTGGACCGCACCGGTGGCAAGGCCTCCGAGGCGGCGCTGAACACCGGGCTGAAGGTGTTGCGCCGCGGCTCGACCCTCGGTATCTATCCCGAAGGCACTCGCTCCCCGGACGGGCGGCTGTACCGCGGCAAGACCGGCGTGGCCCGGATGGCGCTGGAGGGTCGGGTGCCGGTGATCCCGGTGGCGATGATCGGCACCGACAAGGTGCAGCCGATCGGGCGCAAGATGCCGAACCTGGGCCATCGGGTCGGGATCGTCTTCGGTGAGCCGCTCGACTTCTCCCGCTACGACGGTATGCAGGACGACCGATACGTGCTGCGCTCGATCACCGACGAGATCATGTATGCGCTGATGGAGCTGTCCGGCCAGGAGTACGTCGACGTCTACGCGGCGACGATGAAGGAGCGCCTGGCCGCGGCCCGGCGGGCAGCCAAGCCCAGCCCGGTCAAGGCCGCGGTGGCCGCCGCGAATGCGATCACCGAGCGGGTCAAGGGGTCGGACGGCGCGACTGAGCCGGTCGAGCCGGAGCTGGTCGAGCCGGGGCTGGTCGAGCCTGGGCTGGTCGAGCCTGGGCCGGTCGAGCAGCCTGCATCCGAGGTGGTCTCCGGGCGCGCCGAGGTGGGCCGCCCACTGGCCGCCGGCTTCGAGGAGCCGGGTGAGCGCACCGCCTGAGGCGGCGCGTCGTGCCCCGTCCGGGCGATGGGCGGGGTGGGCGGGTCGGTCCGGATGGTCCGCTCCGGCGGCCGCGGCGGTGACCTGGCTGGCGGACCTGCCGGTGCTGCGCGCCGTCCTGGCCGACATCGACCGTGGCCTGGACGCCATGGACGAGAGCCATTACCTGATGGCGGCCCAGCCCTGGGCGCAGGACAAGGCGTTCAACGGGGTGTTCGGCTGGTACTCCGGTCCGCTGCTGCGCCTGGTCGGTGACGATCTGGGGGCGTTGCGAGTGCTGGCCGCCGCGCTGCTCGTCGCAGTGGCGCTGGTGCTGGCCCGGGCGGTGCGTCGCTGCGCCGAGCAGGTCGGCAGCGATCCCTGGCCGGCGTGGCTGCGCGGCGCCTGGCCGCCGGCGCTGGTCGGGGTGGCCTTGTGCTACTACACCGTGTTCGTCCGTACGCCGAGCTACAACTGGTTCGCCGCCCTCGGGCTGATGCTGGTCGCCGCGGGGCTGCTCGACCTGCTCCGGACGAGCGTCGAGGACGCCGTTGGGACCGGGTGGGCCGGCCGCGCCCCCGGGGCGCTGGTCGCGGTCGGGCTGTTCTGGACGGCGGTGGGCAAGGCCACCACCGCGCTGGCCGCGGCCGCGGTGTCGGTGGTCGTCCTCGCGGTGCTGGTGGTGGGCGCCTCCCGCGCGGTCCGGGGCCGGTTGGCCGGGGCCGCGGCGGCAGGGCTGATCGCCGGATCGGTGCTGGCGGTGCTGCACACGGCGCTGGTCGCCTCGCCGGTGCAGACCGCCGCCGCCTACCGGCGCGCCGCCGCGATGCTGGCCGTCGTCGACCCCGGGCACTACGCGGCCGGTGCGGTACCGGGCACGGTCCTGGCCGGGCTGCGCAACGTGCTCGTGGACCGGCCCGCGCCGTACCTGGTGCTGCTGCCGCTGCTGGTGCTCGCGGCTCTGGTGGCGGCGGCGCTCGCGAGCGCGTCCTCGGGTGCGTGGCCGGGACTGGTGCTGGCCGTGACGGTCACCGGGGTCTGGGCGCTGGTGCTGGCTCGGATCCTGCCGGTCTATCCGGGGGGCGTCGCCGGGCTCGGCCTGTCCGCGCCCGCAGCCGTGATGCTCGCCGAGGCGGGGGTGCTCACCGCGTTGCTGCTCCTGGTGCTGCGCGCCATCGGACGGTCGGTCACGGCCAGCGGCCGTCCCGGGCGGGCCGCGCTGGCGGCCGCCGCGCTGACCGCGCTCGGCGTGGTCTACCCGGTCGGCACCAACGTCGAGTACTCGACCCAGCTGCACGGAGCGTTCCCGGTGCTGGTGGCCGCCGCCGTCCTCGGCGTGGCCGCGCTGCCCCGGCCCGGGCGCGACGTTGCCGTCGGCGCCGTGGCTGCTGCGGCCGTCCTGCTCGGCGCCGTCCTGGTGCCCACCACCCGGGAACGGGCCCCCTACCGGATCGCGACCCTGGACGCCCACACCATCCCCCGGTCGGTGACGGCCGGGTCGCCGCCGCTTCTGCTGGACGCCGACACGGTGTCCTGGATCGACGGTCTGCGGGCGCTGGCCGACCTGGGTGGCTTCACCCCCGGCACGCCGCTGCTCGACCTGACCTGGCACCCCGCGTCCGTACTCGTCGTGGACGGGCGGGCGCCGTCGGTGCTGCTACCGGCCTTTCCCGGTTGGCCGGACCCGGCAGGGTCGGCCGCGTTCGCGCTGCGCCAGGAGGATCCGATGGCGTGGCAACAGGCCTGGTTGCTCGTTCCGGTCGGCCAGGACGACGCGGTCGCGGACCACGCGACGGCGGTGCTGGACAGGGCGTTCCCGGGGGACTACGACCTGGTCGGGGAGGTCGTCGCCCCGTTTGACGGGCAGCGGCAGGGGCTATGGCGGCCCCGCCGTCCGGCATGATCGTCCTGCGGATGCCGAAAGCGGTTCGGGTCGGAGCCCACCGCTCACCTAGTCTTGCCCGGTGAGCATGAGCATGCAGCACGCCCCGGTGGCGGACGACGGCGTTGTGGCCGCGCTCCGCGCCCGTCAGGACGACCCGGCCCTGGCCGAGCTCTGGCAGGCCCTGCCGGCCGCCCAGCAGCCCGAGTGGCCCGATCCGGAAGCGCTCGCCGACGTCGTCGACGAGCTGAGCTCCTACCCACCGCTGGTGTTCGCCGGTGAGTGCGACGAGCTGAAGGCCCGGCTGGCCGAGGCGGCCCGGGGCGAGGCGTTCCTGCTGCAGGGCGGTGACTGCGCGGAGACGTTCGTGGACGCGACCGCGGACCGGATCCGCAACAACGTCAAGACGATGCTGCAGATGGCGGTCGTGCTCACCTACGGGGCCAGCATGCCGGTGGTGAAGGTGGGCCGGATGGCCGGCCAGTATGCCAAGCCGCGCAGTAAGCCCACCGAGATCCGGGAGGGCGTGGAACTGCCTGCTTACCGGGGGGACTCGGTCAACGACTACGCCTTCGACCGGGTCAGTCGCATGCCGGACCCGCGCCGGCTGTTGCGCGCCTATCACACCAGTAGTGCGACGCTGAACCTGATCCGGGCCTTCACCAAGGGTGGGTTCGCCGACCTGCGGCACGTGCACGAGTGGAACCGCGGTTTCGTGGCGAACCACGCGAACGTCCGCTACGAGGTGATGGCCCGCGACATCGACCGGGCGATGCGGTTCATGGCCGCCTGCGGCGGTGACTTCGACGCGTTGCGCACCGTCGACTTCTACTCCAGCCACGAGGCGCTGTTGCTGGACTACGAGCGCCCGCTGACCCGGATCGACTCACGGACCGGGACGCCCTACAACGTCTCGGCGCACTTCGTCTGGGTGGGGGAGCGGACCCGGCAGCTGGACGGCGCGCACATCGACCTGGTCTCGCGGGTGCGCAACCCGATCGGGGTCAAGCTGGGGCCGGCCACGACTGCGGCTCAGGCCCGTGAGCTGATTGACCGGCTGGACCCGGAGCGGGAGCCGGGGCGACTGACGTTCATCACCAGGATGGGCGCGAGGCGGATCCGGGAGGTGCTGCCCGAGCTGGTCGACGGGCTGGGCGAAGATGCCTCGCACGTGCTGTGGGTGTGCGACCCGATGCACGGCAACACCTTCGAGTCGGCGTCGGGGTACAAGACCCGCCGGTTCGAGGACGTGATGGACGAGGTGCGCGGCTTCTTCGAGGTGCATGGCGCGCTCGGGACGGTGCCAGGCGGGATGCACGTCGAGCTGACCGGCGACGACGTCACCGAGTGCCTGGGCGGGGCGACGCTGATCGACGATGCAGGCTTGGCCAGCCGGTACGAGACGCTGTGCGACCCGCGGCTGAACCACCAGCAGGCCCTGGAGATGGCCTTCCTGGTAGCCGAAGGTCTCGCCGAGCGCTGAACCGCTGCACTGCCGGCGTGGGCTGCACCGGTGTCCGGAGCAGCGTCGTCGAAGTGCAAGGATGGCCTGTGTGACGGACGCCGGTGGGTTCGACGCCGCCGCCCTACCTCCTGGCCAGAAGCTGGTCGGAGAGCTCCCGGTGGTGCACTACGGGCCGGTCCCCAAGTTCCGACCGGACACCTGGCGCCTGACGGTGAACGGTGCCACCGCGGACGGCGCCGAGCACCATCTGGACATGACCCGGTTCGGGGAGCTGGCAGTGCATGAGGTGGTCGCCGACATGCACTGTGTGAAGCGCTGGACGACGTCCGACAACGTCTGGGGCGGGGTGCTGGGTCGGACTCTGCTCGAGACGGTGCCGCCGGCGGCCGGGGTGACCCACGTGATGACCTGGGCCGAGTACGGCTACTCGGCCACGGTGCGGCTGGAGGATCTGGCGCACCAGCACACCGTGCTCGCGACCCACCTGAACGGGGAGCCACTCACCCCCGAGCGGGGCTTCCCGCTGCGGCTGGTGCTGCCGCACCTGTACGCCTGGAAGGGCCCGAAGTGGCTGCGTGCCCTGGAGTACCTGCGCGGACCTCGGCGCGGCTTCTGGGAGGAGCGCGGCTACCACGTGCACGGCGACCCGTGGGGTGAGGAGCGGTACTCCTACCAGGAGTAGGCCGGGGCGCCGCCGTGCCGTGCCGCGACGGCGATCAGGTCGGCATGGCGAGGGGGAGCGTCCTGGGGGCCCGACTCAGAACACCAGGATGGTGACGGTGCTGCCGGTCGCGGCCTCCTCGCCCGCGTTGGGCTTCTGGTCACGCACCTTGTTGGACGGCCCGCCGCCGCGGCTGTCCACCTGGAAGCCTCGCCGCTCCAGCTCCGCCCGGGCCGCGTCGGCGTCCTGACCGACGACGTCCGGCACCTGGACCAGCTGCTCCTGTTGGGCGACGACCAGCTTCACGGTCGAGGTCCGCAGCACCGTCTCGCCCGGCTGTCGGTCCTGCTCCAGCACCCGACCGGCTTCGAAGTCCTGGTTGACGGCCTCGGTGACCTCGACGACCAGGCCGATCTCCGCGAGCGCCTGTCGGGCGTCGTCCAGCCACCAGCCCCGGACGTCCGGTAGCTGGACCGGCTCGGGCCCCCTGCTGAACACCACGTTGACCGCCGAGCCGAGCTTGAGCTCCTTGCCGGCTCCCGGCGCCGTGCCGATCACCCGGCCCTCGTCGACGGTGTCGCTGTACTTCTCGGAGACCGCGCCCAGCTGCAGTCCGGCCTTCTCCAGGGCCCGTTCGGCCTGCTCGCGGTCCAACCCGACGAGCTTCGGGACGCCGCGCACCGCCGTCCCCTGGGACAGGTAGACCGAGACGGCCCCGTTCTTGCGGATCCGGTTACCGGCGCTCGGTCGGGTGCGCAGAATCCGGCCCTTCTCGACGGTGTCGCTGTAGTCGCCCTGCTCGACCCGGATCTCCAGGCCGTCCTGTTGCAGCACGGAACGGGCCTCGACCTCGGTCAGGTTGGTCAGCGACGGGGTCACCGTGAACGCCCCGGGCCCGGCGACGAGGTACCAGGATCCAAGGGCCAGCGACAGGGTCACACCCATGACAACGAGCAGCCCGAGTAGGCCGCGGCGGCGCCGTGCCCGCGCCAGCTGACGTAGCTCTGCTGCCTCCACGACCGCGGCCGGTTCGGATGCGTCGGCCGGCGCCGCACCCCGGCCGTTGCGTTGGCGACCGGCCGAAAATGTGGCCTGGTCCACGCCCACCTCTGACCTGGCGCGGCGGCCCCCGTCCGGCCCGTTGGACCCGTCCGGCCCATCCCGGTCGTGGAGGTCCGCGTCGGCCTCGTCGACGTTCTCCCCGGCCTCATCGAGGACGTCGAAGCCGGCCACCGGGTATCCGTCGTTCTCGTCGGCCTCGCGTCGGCTGCGTTCGCGCAGCCTGCGCAGGCCGCTGAGCTGAGGGAGGGTCTGGGTGGGGTTGGGCCGGACCACGGGCGCCACCAGCTCGGTCGGACTTCCGAAGGGCTGCTCGCCCGACCCGGACGGCGCGACCGCCGGGGCCATCGGCCGGGCGTCGAGCACGTCCTCGGCCAGTGCGGTCCGGACCTTGCGCAGCGCGGTCAGCCAGGCACCGGCGTCCACCGGTCGGTTGTCCGGGTCGCGGGCGGCGGCGGCGGTCACCAGGTCGTCCAGCTCGCTGGGCAGGGTGGGCACCAGGCTGGAGGGCTTGGGCACCTCCTCGTGCACATGCCGGTAGGCGACCTGCATCGGCACCTCGCCGGTGAACGGCTGGCGCCCGGTCAGCATCTCGAAGAGCACGATCCCGGCCGCGTAGACGTCACTGCGGGCGTCAGCACGTCCCCGGGCGACCAGTTCGGGGGCCAGGTAGGCGACGGTGCCGATCAGGACCGCGGTCTGGGTGGCCCCGCCGCTGATCGCGCGGGCCAGCCCGAAGTCGGCCACCTTGACCCGCCCGTCGTCGGTGAGGATCACGTTCTCCGGCTTGACATCGCGGTGCACCAGCCCGGCCCGGTGCGCCGCGGCCAGCGCGTCCAGCACCGGCTCGGCGACGGTGAGCGCCTCACGTGGGGTGAGCACGCCGCGCTCGGTGATCACCTCCCGCAGGGTCCGGCCGGGCAGCAGCTCCATGGCCAGGTAGAGCACGTCGCCGTCGCTGCCCTGGTCGAAGACCTGGACGACGTTCGGGTGGGACAGCCGGGCCGCCGAGCGGGCCTCCCGGATGAACCGCTCGACGAACTCGGAGTCGTCGGCCAGGTGCGGGTGCATCACCTTCAGGGCGATCCGGCGGTCCAGTCTGCGGTCGAGCGCGGCGTAGATCGTCGCCATGCCGCCGCGGGCGATGCGGGACCCCACCTCGTACCGCTCGTCGAGCACTCGCCCGACCAACGGGTCCCGAACCGTGGTGTCCACACGCCGGAGTCTACGGTCGTGACCATGATCACCGCGGCGGTGCGGGACGGCTGCGGCCCGGACCCGCCGTCCGGAGCCGGCCCCGGGGCGGACTTCGGGTCGACCCCGGTGGACCGTGCGAGCACGTGGTCGGGCAGTGCTCAAGCAGGTTGGAAACGGCGGCGGGGCGGGTGGGCCTCAGCCGGCGGCGAGCTGGTTGGCGAACTTCTTGCGGTGCGCGGTGATGCTCGCCACGTAGGACTTGGTGTCCTTGAACATGCCCCGGCTGCGCACCGAGGCCAGCCCCTGGTAGTACCCGGCGATGGCGTCGTCCTCGTCGGCGCGGGCCAGCAGCGCGGCCAGCACGGCCACCCCGGCGGTCACGTTGTCCTGCGGCACGAGCAGATCGAGCTTGCGCCCGACAAGGTCGGAGGCCCACTTGCCGGTGCCGGGGATGACCTGCATCGTGCCGATCGCGTTGGCCGGCGATACCGCTCGGTGGTTGAAGCCGGACTCCTGGTAGGCCACCGCCAGGGCGAGTGCCGGGTCCACCCCCATGGACTTCGCGGTGCCGTGCACCATGGCGCGCATCTGGTCGCGGTCGGGTACCTTCCGCTTGGCCAGGGCGGTCCGGTTGGCGGCGGCGGCCTCGGCCACGGCATCGGGGTAGGTGCGGCCGAGGAAGGTGTTGGGCACCTTGGGCTTCGGCGGCGCCGGTAGCAGCAGCTTCTGCCCAGGGTGGATCACGCTGGCCCGGGTCAGCCCGTTGAGCTCCAGCACGATCGGCAGCAACACCTTGCGGGACTGGCTGATCCCGATCAGGGAGTCGCCGCCCTTGACCATGTAGGTCGTCGTCGCTGGTTTGGCGGCCGGTTTGGCGGCCGGTTTGGCGGCCGGCTTGGCCGGTGCGGGCGGCTTCACCCCGGGCAGCACGAGCTTCTGGCCCGGATGGATGAGGTGTGGCGCGGCCAGCTTGTTGGCGCGGATGATCGTGTTCGGGCTGATCCGGTGCCTGGCGGCGATCTCGATCACCGAGTCGCCTGCCGCCACCGTGTGCACCACCGGCGGCGCCGCGGCGGGCTTGGCGGGTGCCTGCGGTGCCTTCAGCCCCGGCAGGACGAGCTGCTGCCCGATCCGGATCAGGCCGGACGGCGGCAGCTGGTTCGCGGTCATGATCGTCTGGATCGGGATGCCGGTGCGGGCGGCGATGTGGGTCACCGTGTCACCCGGCTTGACCGTGTAGCTGGGCTGGGCGGCCCCGGGGACGCCGCCCGGGAGCGCAGTCAGGGTCAGCGCCCCTGCCCGCGCGTCGGAGCCCGTCGGCAGGAGGCCGCCGGCA
Source organism: uncultured Actinomycetota bacterium (assembly GCA_963724535.1). Lineage (GTDB taxonomy): Bacteria > Actinomycetota > Actinomycetes > Actinomycetales > Kineosporiaceae > JADJPO01. The sequence continues at coordinate 176,138 of CAVRVD010000013.1, read as the reverse complement.
CCGGGAGCGGCGCCGGGGGCACCGGCGGCGCCGTGCGCCGGCGTGTTGCCGCCGGCCACCAGTGCGGCGGTGACCAATGGGATACCGGCGATGCGCAGCACGTCAGGGACGCTGGCGGTCAGCTGGTCGAGGTGGTCCGACGTCCCTGAGGCGTGGCGCGCGATGCGGCGTCCGTCCCTCGATCGTGGGGTCACTGGTGGGAGTCCCTTCCGTCCTGTGGCCGTCCCGTGGCCGCCCTGTGGCCGTCACGTTGAGACGCATGTGACATGTGGGTTCTGTGATGCGTGTGTGACCGTAGCGCACAAAGGGACGAATTGCGGCACGACACGGCGCGACATCGACACCCGCCCTGCGACATCCTGGGCGGATGAACGCTGGGGCGAGCGGGCCGAGCGGGCCCGGTCACGACGACCTCGACCGCCTGGTCGGCGGTTGGCTGACCCTTCCGGACGCCGCGCAGCGGCTGGGCGTGGACGTCACCGGCGTCCGTCGCCTGGTCCAGGAACGGTTCCTGATCGCCGTCCGCCGAGGTGAGCGGTCCGTGCTCAGCGTGCCTGTCGACCTGCTGGACGAGGACCGGACCCTGGCTCAGCTGCCCGGCACCCTGACCGTGCTGCATGACGCCGGGTTCGACGACGTCGAGGCGCTGCAGTGGCTGCTGACCGACGACGAGACCCTGCCCGGCTCACCACTTCAGGCGCTGCGCGCCGGGCGCAAGACCGAGGTCCGCCGCCGGGCCCAGGCCCTGGCGTTCTGAGCCTCGTCCCCATCGCCGCCCGAAGAACTCAGGCGGCCTGCCAGCGCTCCTCCTCCCGCCGGGTGGCGCGGGCCTGCCGCCAGGCCGGCAGCGCCACCGCCAGCCGGCGTCGCAGCGGCACGCTGACCCGCTGCGCCAGAACCTGGTAGCCGGCCGCCTGGACCTCGTCGAGGATCCCGCCGTAGAGGTGGAACGCGGTCCGCACGCAGTCGCGGCTGGTCGGGTGCAGCATGTCGATGCCGGGCTCGGCGAACGCGTACAGCGCCCGGGTCCGTTCGATCTCGAACCGGAGCAGCTCCCGGATCGGCGGGGTCACCCGCCCGGCGGCGAGCAGCTGTCGGGTCACCCCGAACATGTCGAGGTCCTCCTGGGGCAGGTACACCCGGCCGCGCTGCAGGTCCTCTCCGACGTCGCGGATGAAGTTGGTCATCTGGAACGCCTCGCCCAGGGTCCGGGCGCGGGCTCCGGCCTCAGGGGCCATCGGCTCCAGGATCGGCAGCATCTGCAGGCCGATCACCGCCGCCGAGCCGTACATGTACTGCTCCAGGTCGGCGTAGGTCGGGTAGCCGATCACGGTGATGTCGAGCTGCATCGACTCCAGGAACGCCTCGACGTGTGCCCGAGGCAGGCTCCAGCGCCGCATGGTGTGCGCCATCGCCAGCGCCACAGGGTCCGAGTGGTCCACCTCGTGCGGCCGGCCACCGGGCTGGCCGATCGTGGACAGGTTGTCCAGGAACGCCTTGCCCCAGTCCAACAGCGCCTGCGGGTCGGGGTCGGTGAGGGAGTCAACGAACTCGTCCGCCCGTCGCGCGAACCCGTACAGCGCCCACACGTAGGGACGCTTGGCCGGCGGCAGCAGCATGGTGGACAGATAGTAGGTGCGCCCGTGCTGACGGTGCAGGGTGCGGCATGCCTCGTAGGCGTGGCGCAGCGGCGGCTCCACGACGCCGGCGGCGTCCAGTGCCGCCCGGCTCGTCAGCGACATCTCGACTCCCTCGCCTGGTCCTCCCGCGCGCTCACCGCCAGGCCCGCGACCGGTAGGTCGGATCGGGCCCGGTGACCCGCTCCGCGGCCAGCCGCCCGGAGATCAGCACCATCGGGAGGCCGACCCCGGGCTGGGTCCCGGACCCGGTGAACACCACGTTGTCACCCCAGATGTTGCCGGGGCGGAACGGTCCGCTCTGGGTGAACGTGTGCGCCGCCGCGAACGGCGCGCCGGCCTCCATCCCGAGCTCCTGCCAGTCCAGCGGCGTGGTCACGTGCTCGACCTCGATCGCCTCGCCGAAGCCCGGGTAGCCACGGTCCTCCAGCGTGCGCAGCACGTGCTCGCGGTACTGAGGGCCGATCCGCTGCCAGTCCAGCGGCGCCGTGGTGTTCGGGGTCGGGAACAGCACGTAGTAGATCTCCCGGTCCGGTGGTGCCAGACCCGCGTCGGAACGGGTTGGGTTGGACACCAGCACCGAGGGGTCGGACATCAGCCGACCGGCGTCGAGCTCGGCGAAGACCCGCTCCCAGGCCGCTCCGAAGTGGATGTTGTGGTGCGCCAGCTGCGGGTAGCGGGCCCGCGAACCGGCCAGCAGCAGGTAGCAGGACGGTGAGTACCGCAGCCGCTTGACCCGGCGCGGGGTCAACCCGAGCAGGTCGCGGTAGGCGACCGGCAGGTCCGGGTTCAGCACCACTGCGTCGGCGGCGATCCGCTCGCCGTCCGCGGTCAGGACGGCGCTCGCCCGCCGTCCTGAGTGCTCGACGCGGGTCACCTCGGTGGAGTAGCGGAAGGTGACGCCGTGCTTGGTCGCCGCGGCGGCCATCGCCGACGGGAGGGCATGCATGCCGCCGCGCAGCGTGTAGACGCCGGCAACGGCGTCCATGTACGAGATCACTGCGTAGATCGCCAGCGCCTGGTAGGGGGAGACCCCGGCATACATGGCCTGGAAGGAGTACAGCCGCTGGGTCCGATCGTCCTTGAGGTAGCGGGCCACGGTCGGGGCCAGGCGCCGGAACCCGCCGGCGGCGATCAGCTTGACCAGGTTCGGCAGGGTGGACGGCGAGATGAGGTCGAGTGGGGAGGAGATCGACCGGTCGATGAAGTCGCGCATCTCGTAGCGGTACAGCCGCGAGACGAAGTCGACGTACCGGGCGAAGCCGGCGGCCTCGTCCGGTCCGCAGACCTGCTCGATCTCGGCCTGCATCCTGGCGGTGTCGGCGTGGACGTCCATCGAGGAGCCGTCCGCGAAGGTGGCCCGGTACAGCGGCTCCAGCGGGGTGAGGTCCAGCCAGTCCCGCATCGACTCACCGACCGCGTCGAAGCAGTCCTCGATCAGGTCCGGCATGGTCAGCACCGTCGGTCCGGTGTCGAAGCGGTAGCTGCCCTCGGGGGTGTCGGTGACGATCTGCCCTGAGCGCCCACCTGGGATCGGTTCCCGCTCCAGCACCGTCACCTGACGTCCGGCGCCGGCCAGCCGGAGGGCGGCTGACAGCCCGGCCAGCCCGGCCCCGACGACGACGACATGATCGGTGGGTCCCTTGACGGTTCTCATTCGCTGATCCTCATCGGGTGCCGGGCACGCAGGGTCATCGGGCGCGGGCGGTCGCGGCCACGACCAGGTCGGTCAGCACCTGATGGGTGCTCTCGTCGACGCCGAGTCCGCGCAGCTCGGCCAGGGCCTGCCGGCAGGCCGCGACGAGGTCGTCGACCAGGGCCTCCACCTCGGCCAGGGCACCGGTGTCCACGATGATCTCGCGGAGCCGGGCCACACCGACGCCGCCCAGGTGCGGGTCGCCGAGCAGCCGGCGCACATCGGCGGTCTGAGCCGGGTCGGCGGCTGCCAACGCCCTGGCCACCAGCACGGTCCGCTTGCCCTCGCGCAGGTCGTCCCCGGCCGGCTTGCCGGTCTGCTCCGGGTCGCCGAACACGCCCAGGACGTCGTCGCGCAGTTGGAACGCCTCGCCGAGCGGCAGCCCGTAGGCGCGGTATCCAGCGAGCAGAGCCTCGTCGGCCCCGGCCAGAGCGCCGCCGATCTGCAGCGGCTCCTCAATGGTGTACTTGGCGCTCTTGAACCGGATCACCTGCCGGGCCCGTTCGGTGGCGACCTGGCCCGCGGCCGGGTCCCGGCCGGTGGCCACCGCCTGCTCGAGCATGTCCAGGTACTGCCCCGCCATCAGCTGGGTCCGCATCCGGTCGAAGGGGACCCGGCCGCGGCCCAGGGCCGCGGCGTCCAGCCCGCAGCCGGAGAACAGCTCGTCGCTCCAGACCAGGCACATGTCGCCGGCCAGGACGGCGCCGGCCATCCCGAACCGTTCGCCGTCACCGTGCCAGCTCCCCGCACGGTGCGCGGAGGCGAAGCGGCGGTGTACCGCGGGCAGCCCGCGGCGGGTGTCTGAGTCGTCCATGACGTCGTCGTGGATCAGCGCGGCCGCCTGGAACAGCTCCATCGCCGATGCGGCGGCCACGATCTCCTCGCCGTCCGCCCCGCCCGCGCCGCGCCAGCCCCAGTAGCAGAACGCCGCCCGCAGCCGTTTGCCGCCGCGCAGCAGGTCACCGATCGCGTCGGCGAGCGGGACGCAGTCGGCCGAGACCGAGGTCAGCACGTCCAGGCGATCGGCCACGAAGCCGTCCAGCAGCTTGTGGACGCGTTCCCGCAAGTCAGCGACATCGAGCGGACTTCGCGGCACGCCCCGAGCCTAGACATACCCTTGAGGCATGGCGACCCGATCGTGTACCCGGACGGCTCAAGCATGACCGGCCTCACCGTCGCCGAGCGGTTGGCCCGAGGGGAGCGGTCGTTCTCCTTCGAGTTCTTCCCGCCCAAGGACGACGCCGGCGAGCAGGTGCTCTGGCGGGCCATCCGCCGCTTGGAGCCGTTGGCTCCCAGCTTTGTCTCGGTCACCTACGGTGCCGGCGGCTCGACCCGGGACCGGACCACTCGGGTGACCCGGCAGATCGCGACCGAGACCACGCTCACCCCAGTTGCTCACCTGACCTGCGTCGGGGCCTCCCGCGCCGAGCTGCGCCAGGTGGTCGGCGGCTACGCCGATGCCGGGGTGCACACCGTGATGGCGCTGCGCGGCGACCCACCGACCGGACCGGGCACGCCGTGGATCGCTCACCCCGACGGTCTCGACCACGCCGTCGAGCTGGTCCGGTTGGTCCGCGAGGTGAGCGGGTTCGGCGTCGGTGTGGCGGCCTTCCCCGACGGTCATCCGGAGAGCCCGGACCTGGCCCACGACGCCAAGGTGCTGGCCGCCAAGGCCGAGGCCGGGGCCGACTTCGCGGTCACCCAGTTCTTCTTCGACGCCGCCGCCTACGTCGGCCTGCTGGATCGGCTGGCGGCGCTGGGCTGTGCCATTCCGGTGATCCCCGGGATCCTGCCGGTGACCAACCTCAACCAGCTGGAGCGGTTCGCCCGGCTGTCCGGCACCCCGGTGCCGCAGCCGGTGGTGGACCGGTTGGACGCCGTCCGGGACGACCCGGACGCGGTGCGGGCAATCGGTGTCGAGCTGGCCACCTCGCTGTGCCGCGAGCTGCTCGACGCCGGAGCGCCGGGCCTGCACTTTTACACCCTGAACCGGTGCACGGCCACGCTCGAGGTGTTCGACGGGCTGAACCTCACCCCGCGAACGGCGGCCGTCGGATGATCAGCGTGGTGGGCTCCGGCCGGGCGGCCGGGCCGCCGGAGGTGATGCGGGTGCAGCTGGCCGCGACGGTGACCCGGCCGACCGTGGCCGCGGCCCTGGCCGCCGCGGAGGAGACGGCGGCCGCCATCCGGGCGGCGCTGGCCCGGCGGGGTGTCGATGGCGCGGACGCCGCGACCGCCGGTCTGTCGGTGCAGGCCGAGCAGGTCTGGTCCGAGCAGGCCGGTCCGCGGATCACCGGCTACCGCAGCGACCACCAGCTGGCGCTCACGCTGCGCGTTCTCGATGCTGCCGGCCGGGTGCTGGGGGAGGCCCTGGCCGCCGGTGGTGACCAGGTCCGCTTGGACCACGTCGGCTTCGAGGTGGAGGACGCCACCGCGTTGCGGGAGCGGGCGCGGGAGCTGGCCTGGCAGGACGCGCTGCGTCGCGCCGGTCAGCTCGCCGAGCTGGCCGGGCGCTCCCTGGGCGCGGTCCAGGAGATCGCCGAGCAGGCCCAGGAGTTCGGCGGACCGCCGCGGCCGATGATGACGGCCGCCCGGATGGCGGCTGACGCCACGACCGAGATCGGCGTCGAGCCGGGCAGCGTCGCCGTCCAGGTGAGCCTCGCCGTCCAATGGTCCTTGGACTGAGGAGGGCTGCCGAACGGTGACTGCGCCCCGACCCCTGCTCGGTGCCCACGTCGACCCGGACGACCCGCTCGGCCATGCCCGGCGGATCGGCGCCGAGGCGATCCAGGTCTTCCTGTCCGACCCGCAGAGCTGGCGCCGGCCGCCGCCGTACCCCCATGCCGACGTGCTGCGTGAGTCCGGTCTGACCGTGTACGTGCACGCGCCGTACCTGGTCAACCTGGCCAGCACCAACAACAGGATCCGGATCCCGAGCCGCAAGATCCTGGCCCAGCACGCCGAGGCGGCCCGCGGCATCGGCGCCGTCGGGCTGGTCGTGCACGGCGGGCACGTGACCGCCAAGGACGACCCGGCGGTCGGGTTCGACAACTGGCGCAAGGCGTTCCGCCAGGCGGAGGCGGACGGCGGGTACGGGCTGCCGATCCTGATCGAGAACACCGCCGGCGGCGAGAACGCGCTGGCCCGCCGCTTCGACCGCCTCGCCATGCTCTGGGACGCGGTCGGTGAGTTCGGGCCCGGGTTCGTGTTGGACACCTGCCACGCCCACGCCGGCGGCGAGGAGCTGACCGACATCGTCGACCGGGTTCGCGCGATCACCGGTCGGGTGGACCTGGTGCACGCCAACAGCTCCCGGGACGTATTCAACTCCGGTGCCGACCGGCACGCCAACTTCGCCACCGGCACCGTGGACCCAGAGCTGATCGCGGCGGTGTGCCGCGCCGCCGGCTGCGACGTGATCATCGAGACCCCGGTCGCGGGTCACGAGGACGACCTGGCCTTCCTGACGGAGAGGCTGTCGTGACGGCCGTGCGCAACGCCACCCCCGACCCGGCCGCGGCACCGGCCGGGGGCGGCAGGAGCGCGAAGGCGGTCTGTGTCGCCGTGTTCGTCAGCACCGTCGCGCAGCTCGCGGTCGGTGCCTTCGTGCCCGGCCTGGAGCAGTTCGCGGGCAAGGCGTTCGGCGCCCGGCTGGCGGCCTACCCGGTGATGATGCTCATCGTCCCGCTCTGGTGGTGGCTGGTGTACAGACGCCGGGTGGCGGCGGTGCCCTGGACGGCGTTCACATTGGTCATGGCTCCGTTCCTGATCGACGTCACCGGGAACACCTTGGACCTGTACGACACCGTCTGGTGGTGGGACGACGCCAACCACTTCGTCAACTGGGCGCTGCTGACCGCCGGGATCGGGCTGCTCGTCGTCGGTGGCATCACCCGGCGCTGGCAGGTGGTCACCATGGTCGCCGGGATCGGCGCGGTGCTGGCGATCGTCTGGGAGCTGGGGGAGTGGTACACCTTCATCCGGCACGGCACCGAGCTGGACACCGCCTACACCGACACCCTCGGCGACGAGGCGCTGGGCACTCTGGGGGCGCTACTCGCCGGGTTCTGGGTGGCCAGGCGCAGCGTTGCTCCCCCGGCCTGATCAGGCGCACAGGTCGACCACATCGACCACATCGACCACGTGGCTGTGCGATCCAGAGGCTGTGCGATCCAGAGGCTGTGCGATCCAGAGGCTGTGCGATCCAGAGGCTGTGCGACCCGGACGCCGGCACTGGTATCCCTGCGTCTCGAGGGGCAGGATCCGAGCATCGCGTCGTACGGCGACGCGCCGTCCACAAGGAGGGTCTGACCATGCTTGCGACGTCCGTCCAACGATTCATCGATGCCGAGGTCGACGCCAGCCCGACCGACTTCTCGGACCTGCGTGCGGTCTTCCTGAACGGCACCCTGAAGCGTTCGCCCGAGCCGAGCCACACCGAGGGGCTGGTGGCGATCAGCCGGCACATCATGGATCGCCTCGGAGTGCGGACCGACACCGTTCGGATCGTGGACCATGTCGTCCCGCCAGGGGTGTACCCGGACATGCGCGAGCACGGCTGGGAGACCGACGACTTCCCGCAGATCTACCGCGACCTGATCGAGCCGGCACACATCGTTGTCCTCGCCACGCCGATCTGGCTGGGCGACCAGTCGTCCATGACCCGCCTGATGATCGAGCGGCTGTACGGGTGGTCGAGCGATCTCAACGCCGCCGGACAGTGGTCGTACTACGGCAAGGTCGGCGGCGTGCTGGTCACCGGCAACGAGGACGGCGGCAAACACTGCTCCGCCCAGCTGCTCTACGCCCTGGCGCACATCGGCTTCACGATCCCGCCCCAGTCCGACTCCTACTGGGTCGGTGAGGCCGGACCGGGTCCGTCGTACCTGGACGACGGCCGTGGCGCCCAGAACCACTGGACGACGCGCAACACCGTCTTCGCCGCCTGGAACCTGCTGCACACCGCGCGCCGGCTCACCGACGCCGGTGGCCTGCCGGCCCACGGCAACGTGACGACGAACTGGGACCTGAGCCGCACGGAGGACCCGAACCCGCAGTACCGCTGACCCAGTCCTTCGTGAGCATGTCGGACGGGTTCAGACGGAGCAGGGTTGTACCGCGCGGCGGTTCGCGACCTCAACGCGGCCGGCCGGGAGGGCCTCACCACTCGCCGGGTACCGATGTCGATGCCGGATGATGGCCCTCGTGCCTCGGCCGCACCGCGTCGCCGCCCTCGCCATCGCCGTCCAGGCCTGTCCGGCTGCTCGGCCGACGTGGCATGGGGCCACGTCCACAACCTGGCTCTCGACGGCGAGCGCCTGATGCTCGGCACCACGAGGGACTGTGGGAGCAGCAGCCCGGCCAGCCGGTTCGCCTCCTGTCCGAACCGCCGTTCGACGTGATGGGCCTGGCGTTCGCGCGGTCTGGTGGTGGTGCGGCTACGTCAGCTTCAGCAGCCGACGCAGGTCGACCACACCGTCGTGCACTGCCAGGCCCTTGACGTCTCGACCGCTCTTCAGGACGTCCTCGCTCGCCTTGTCCTGCTTGGACGTGCCGCCGGCACCGACGGTGAGCGCCGCGGCGCCGGCGACGAAGGGCGCTGCCATCGACGTCCCGGTCCAGGTGCCGTAGCCGCACGGCACGGTACTGATGATGTCGACACCCGGTGCCGCCAGATCGACCCACTTGCCGTGCGCCGAGAACGGGGCCAGTCTCACGGCGTCCGCATCGAGGGCCGCCACCGACACCACACCGTCGACCGCAGCCGGGTAGTGCTCCGCTCCCGACCCGTCGTTGCCGGCGGCCGCGACCACGACGACGCCCTTCTTCTGAGCGGCCTTGAATGCCTCCTTCAGCACCTTTGACTCCACTTTGTCCACCATGCCGAAGCTCATGTTGATCACGTCGGCGCCCCGAGCGGTGGCGTCGAAGACCGCCTCGGCGACGGTGAAGACGTCACCTTGACCCTCGGAGTCCAGTACGCGTTGGGGAAGGATCCGGGCGTCGGGCGCGACGAGAGCGACCACCCCGGCCACGAACGAGCCGTGGCCGTAGGCATCGTCGACCCCGCCGGCGCCGTCCTGGTCGAGGCCGTCCGACACCTCCCCCGGAGTCGCGTCGTCGTCGACGTAGTCGTAGCCACCGGGAGCGATCCTGGACTCCAGCCACGGGTGGTCGAGATCGATACCGGTGTCCAGGACGGCGACCACGGCACCTGCCCCGGTAGCCCGGCGGTGCACGGCGTCGAGAGAGAGCTGCCCGGTTGCCGGCTGCGTCAGGTAGGACGCCAGGTCACCCTGCCCGCAGGTGAGTCCTCCGCTGGGCCAGTGGTGGAACCGGTCGTCCTCTGCGGTGTCGGTAGCGTGGTTGGTCTCGGCGTAGACCACCGAGGCGTTCTTGCGCAGGTCCGCGATGGTCTTCTTGGCCTGCTTCGCCCAGGCCTTGTCGCGTTTCGACGGGCTCGTCTCGTCGGTCGCAAAAGGCACGTCGAGCAGGTAGATCGACCGGGACGCGAGCAGGGTGGAGCGAGTGGTCGAGCCCAGTCGGCGGTTGATCGCCTCGACGTCGACGCCCGGCGCCAGCTTCACCACCAGCTGCCCGGTCTGCGGGGGTTCCGAGCCGGGAGCGGCTGCGACCTCGAACCGGTCCACGCCGGACCTCGCTGCGGCGGCGACCGGGAGGCAGCCGAGCGTGACCGCGCCGGCCAGGCCCACCACGACGCAGCCGCGGATTGCTGACGTCGCCGATCGTCCGGGACGTGGTGACGGCATGTGTGAGCGGGTGTGTGGCCGGATCCGTGGCATCAGCTGTCCTCCGTGGCTGAGGGCGCGCCGACGGCGATGAACGGCGCCCAGTGGAACGGGTGCGGAAAGTCGATCATGGTGCACAGCTGGGCGGCGCGCAGGGCGGCGGCGGCATCGGCCCCGCGGGCCAGGCCCTCGTGCAGGCGCACCATCAGCTCGCGGGTGGATCGGTCGTCGGCCACCCACTGGCTGACCACTACGCAGCGCGCTCCCGCGGCCAGGAAGCTCCGCGCGAGACCGGTGGCCTCATGGCCCTGGTCGGGGTCGACCCGCGCCGTCTCACAAGCGCTCAGGACCAGGGTCGCGCCGTCCAAGCAGGCATCGACGAGGTCGGCCGCGCGAGCCCATCGGTCGGCCAGCCGCAGCGAGCTGAAAGCCGGGTTGGCGAACCGGAACAGGCCATGACACGCCAGGTGCACGATCGCCGCCCCGTCCATCACGTCGCGCACCCGGGCGAGGGTCGCGTCTGCACCCAGCAGGAGCCGGGCGGCAGTGGCTCCCTCGGCCATCGCCGCGGCCACCGCGCGTGCCTCGTCCTCGATCAGGGGAGTCGTCTGGTCCGCGACGCCCACGACGGCGGCTGCCGTCGTGGCCGCCGGCGCCGGACCGAGCTGGACGGCGGCCAGGCTCGGCGCGATCGTGATCACCCAGCGGGCGAGCAGGTGGTCCCGACCGTCGTGCAAGGCGTGGAACGGCACTCTGTGCAGCAGGCCGTGCGGCACGATGACCAGCGGGCGGGGCACGCCACGCGGCGGTGGCAGCATCGGGCGGACCGGCGCGAAGATGCGTAGGTAGAGCTCGGCCAGGACCCGCTGGCATGCCTGCGCGCGTTCCGCGCCGTAGCGGGCGACCACGCCGGCCGCATGCCGGCCCAGGTGCGCCTCGAGGTCGTCGAGCAGGCTCGACACGCTTGCGACGTCGCTCACCTTCTGTACTGCGTACCCGCCGCCGCGTTGGGGAACGAAGGCCACGATCTGCCCGTCGATGACGTGATACGTCACGGTCGCAGGCGTGGGCCCGTTGGGCTGCGCAGCGGCGGGCCGGGCTCGCGTGCTCGACGGCGGTGCCAGGGCCCCATGCACGGCGATGCGTCGTTCGAGGCCCTCGACCCGCGCCCGAACCGCCTCCCGGCGATCAGGATCAGCGCTGAAGAGCGCCGAGTAGGCCACGCTGAGCTGGCTTGCGAGGGAGAGCGAGATCTCGTCGGCGCCGACGGCCCGCGGCCGTGCGATCCCGTACCGCACGTCGACCAGCGTCCTGGCCTTGCCCTCGTCGGCGAGCCGCGCGGCCCGGTCGACGTCCTCGGGTGTCCCCCGCTCGAGCAGTGCGCTGATCAGGCCCTGCCGCGCCGAGCCACTGCTACGCAGGAATGCCGAGCGCAGGATCTCGTCCAGCAACGCGGTGCCAACCCCCTCGACCAGAGCCACCGCCTCGCTGAACCGGCGGATCGCGCCGTCCAGATCGCCGGCTCGCCGCAGCAGGGCACCCTGTGCTTCGGCGACGGCCAGGCGAAGGTGCGGCATCCCCAGCTCGTCGGCCAGGAGCTGCGCCTCGGCCAGGTGATCAGAGGCAGTCACCACGTCGTGCGCCGTCAGCTCGGCCAGCCGTACCTGGGTCAGGCAGCGGACCCCCGGCCAGGACCGCCCGTGGAGAAGATCCGCCGCCGTCCGGGCGTGGGCGACGGCGTCCTCTTCGCTCACCCGGGACAGGTCGAGCAGGACACCGGCGCGGTTGGGCGGATCGTTCACCAGCTCGTACAACTGGGCGGCTTCGGTCAACGCTGCGCGAGCGGCGTCCAGCCGCCCGGCCTTTGCCTGGGCCCGTCCCAGGACCGCTGCGGCAGTGGCCCGGTCGTGGTGCAGGCCGGCCTGGCGAAGTCTCGGGGCCACCTCCAGCACCAGACCGGCCGCCTCGTCGGCCAGGCCGAGGGCGAGCAGTGTCGCCGCGGTCTCGATCGACAGCCGCCAGCACTCGGTACCGTCTCCCACGGAACCGAGCAGGGTGCGAGCGCGCTCGTAGTCGGCGAGCGCCTCGACGTAGCGACCGAGCGTGGCCAGCGCCGCCCCCCGATGTCCCAGGCACTTGCCCAACCACTGCGGATCGTCGCCGGTCTCGAACTCCGAGGTGGCGCGCTGCAGGCAGGCCAGCCCGGCCGCGGCATCGCCGAGCGCCACCAGCTCGATCCCCTGGTTCGCCAGATCAGCGCTGGCCTCACGGTCCTGACCCAGTGCACGCCAAATGGACTCGGCCCGTCGGTACGCCTCGATGGCCTCCTCATGCCTGCCGGTGAAGCCCAGTGAGACGCCGACGTTGCCGAAGGCGGCGGCACGCAGTCCCGCGATCTCCGAGGTCGTTGCCATCGCCGTCAGGGCCGTGAGCATGACGTGGCCGACGGCGGTCGCCTCGGCGTGCCGGCCCAGGTCGTCCAGCACGTGCATCCGCCCGAGGTCGGTCCGGAGCGCGGCCAGGTCCGCGCCGAGCCGCTGGTACCCGTCCCGGGCTCGTCCGATATAGCGCAGTGCCGACTCCGGGTCTCCGGACTGGACCAGCAACCGGGCGCTGAGATGGTCGGCGGCGGGGCCGACCTCGGGTGCCTGCGCGTCGGGTGCCACCTCCTGGACGAGGTCCGCCAGCCGCTGTGCCGCTTCGGCATCGGAGTGGGCCAGGTCGGCGGCGCGCACCAGCAACGCGCTCAGGTGCTCCGAGTCGAGTCCGCCGGCCTCGCGCAGGATGGCGCTGCCGCTCTGGGGCGCGGTCAGGAGCCGGTCGAGGAGGCCGTCGTCGATCACGTCGACGGTGGGGAGGTCGACAGGGGTACCTCGATGCGCACCTCGTCGTTGGTCAGAACGATGATCTCGGTGTCGACGGGGACCTGCTCCAGCACGAAGCTACCCAGCTCGTCGCCGTCGATGGTGCCGATGGACCCCGAAGGACCACTCGCCGTGGCCTCGAAGGCGGGCGGCATGGGTCGTCGGGGCAGTACCTGGCCCCGCAGGTCGACGGTGCCTGGACCGGCGGGGGCGACGTCGAGGACGACATCGGCGGCCTCGGTGGTGAAGGTGAGCTGGATACGACTGCTCGCTTCCAGCAACGGCCCGCGCAGGGCGACCATCGCGTCCGGCTGCCGGCTGTCGATGTCGAGTCGGGCCACCAGCCGTCGGCTCGCCCCAACGCGGCCGCGCTGCACCGCATGCAGGCGTCTCAGGCGCTGGCTCACCAGCGGGGGCGGTTCGGCGAGCGGCAGCTGGCCGCGCAGGCGTCCAAAGTCCCGCGCCCAGTCGGCGAACCGAGCGGCCGGCGAGCCCGGGCGGGAGGCCTCCGCCTCGACGGCTCTGGCCGCCTCGGGCGACAACCGGCCCTCCAGCCAGTCGAGGATCTGTTCCGGGGTGGGCACGAAGCGCTCACCGCTCATTCGGAGTTCTCCGAAGCAAGGATCCGGCGCAGGTGCTCCAGGCACCGGGCCCTCGACGGCCCGATGCTGCCCACCGGGCGACCCAGCCGCAGCGCCACCTGCTCGTACGAGGGCTCCGACGGATCGAAGTACAGGGCCATCAGCAGGTCCCGACACGGTGCCTTGAGGTGGCTCAGCGCCTCGTACAGGTCCACGACGCGGTCGGCGTCCTCGACTCCGTCACGTGCTTGGCCGGGCACGAGACCCAGTCTCGGATCCACCTCGGAGACCGGGTGCTCCCGAAGACGCCGGGTACGCAGTCGCCAGACCTGGCGCCTGGTGACGACGAGCAGCCACGAGGCCACCCGCTCGCTCTCCCGGATCGTGTGCAACGAGGTGAGCAGAGCCTCGAACACGGTCTGGACGACGTCCGCGGCGTCGTCCCGGTCCAGTCCCTCACGCAGGGCCACCCCGAAGACCAGTCGCTCGTACCGCCCGACGAGCTCCTCCCAGGCCGAGGAGTCGCCGTCCCGACACCGCACGAGGAGCTCACCGCCCCGGCCCAGGTGCGGTGGGTCGAGGTAGGTCGCGGGTTCGCTGCCGGCGACCTGATAGCCGTGATACTGCCCAGCCACTGTCCTCCCGTCATGGGCGTCGCGTTCCCGCTCCGGTGGCGGTGCGGGAGTTCGGGCCCCCCAGAGGCGACGTCTTGAGGCTACAGAGAAACTTTGGGCGGACTTAGTATTTCTGTCACATTGCGCCGGCACTGGTCGGAAGACAGGCACCATCACCCAAAGCGATCGGGAAGGCCACAATGTCGAACCGGGTTATGAAGGGCTTCGCTCCTGCGTGTGGCGGGTACGGGGGCGGCTCCAGCAAGAGCAAGAGCAGCAAGAGCAAGAGCAGCAAGAGCAAGAAGAGCAAGAGCAAGAAGAGCGGAAGCAAGGGCGGCTGCCGCTGCTAGGTCGCGGCTCTGACGGCGGTCCGGCCTCGCCGGGCCGCCGTCGCCTGCACGGCTCTTCTTGATCGCCCCATCGATCGGACCATGATGCTGCGCCGCGAATCGCCCAGACGCGCCCGCTGGGTCTGGCGATCCCGCACCGCCCGGCGTGGCCGTGCTGCGGGCGGTCCTGGGCCTGGCCGTCCGGCCGTGACCGCTGACCGGGCTCCCACCGCTGATCGGGGTTCCCGGGAGCTGTTCGGGGACACCCAGGCCGCCGCGGCGCCGGCGGTCGCCGTCCGAGGGGTCTTCGCCGCGTTCTGGCCGTACACCCGGCCGTACCGTCGATGGCTGTTCGGCGGGCTGTTCTTCGTCGCGCTGACCCCGGCCCTGGACGCCGCCTCGATCTGGATGTTCAAGCTCCTCATCGACGACGTGCTCACACCTCGCGACTTCGGCCCCTTCCCGTGGATCGTCGGCGCCTACATCGCGCTCACCGTGGTCGGCGGGGCTGTCTCCTATGTCGACCGGTACGTCTCGGTCTGGGTCGGCGAGCGGTTCCTGACCGACCTGCGCACCGCCGTCTTCCGGCACCTGCACGGCCTCTCCATGGACTTCTTCGACCGGCAACGCCTCGGTGACATCCTGAGCCGGCTGACCGGTGACATCGCCGCCATCGAGGGCGTGGTGCTCACCGGGGTGACCCGAGCCATCTCCTACGGGTTGCGGATCCTCCTCTACGGGGGCGCCCTGTTCTACCTGGAGTGGCAGCTGGCCTGCCTGGCGCTGGTCGTGGCACCGCTCTTCTGGGCCATGTCGCGGGTGTTCGCCCGCCGGCTCAAGGAAGCCTCGAGGGAGAACCGACGCACCTCCGGAGCAATGACAGCGGTCGCCGAGGAGAGCCTGGGCAACGTCTCACTGGTGCAGGCCTACAACCGGCAGGACGGTGAGGTCGAGCGGTTCCGGCAGCGGAACGTCGCGGTGATGCAGTCACAGCTGCGCGCGACCCGGCTGCGTGGTCTGTACACCCCGATCGGTGACCTGTTCGAGCTGGTCGGCCTGCTGCTCGTGATCGGGCTCGGCACCTGGAAGCTGACCCGCAACGAGCTGACCCTCGGTGAGCTGTTGGTCTTCATGGCCTACTTCGGCCAGCTCGCCAGCCCGCTGCGCGGAGTCGGCCGGCTGTCCAACTCCCTGTTCTCGGCCGCCGCGGGTGCCGAGCGGATCCTCGAGGTGCTGGGTACCCGTCCCGCCGTCCAGGAGCAGGCCGACGGCCACCGAGCAGCCCGGTCCGCCGGCGCGGTGGTCGTGGACGACGTGCGGTTCAGCTACCCGCAGTCCAACGCCGAGTCGTTGCGCGGGATGAGCCTGAGCATCGAGCCCGGCCAGAGGGTCGCCATCGTCGGCGGGAGCGGTGCCGGCAAGTCCACCGTGGCCAAGCTGCTGCTGCGGTTCTACGACCCCACGTCCGGCACGGTGCGGGTCGACGGACACGATCTGCGCAGCTGGGACCTGCGCAGCCTGCGGGAGAACGTGGCCGTGGTCATGCAGGAGACGTTGATCTTCGACGGCACCATCCGGGACAACATCCTGTGGAGCCGGCCGGACGCCACCGACAGCGAGCTCGAGGCAGCGATCCACGCCGCCGACGTGGACCGGGTCGTCGAGCGCCTGCCGGAGGGGCTCGACACCCGGGTCGGGCAGCGGGGACGGAGGCTGTCCGGCGGGGAGCGTCAACGGGTGGCCATCGCCCGGGCGATGCTTCGGGACGCCCCGATCCTGATCCTCGACGAACCGACCACTGGCCTGGACGCCGAGACCAGTGACCGGGTCCTGGCCCCGCTGCGACGCCTGATGCGCGGTAGGACGACGATCATGATCACCCACAACCTGGCCTCGACGATGGAGGCCGACCTGGTAGTCGTGCTGGAGCACGGTCGGATCGCCGAGCGGGGCGCTCCGGCCGCACTGCTGGCGGCAGGCGGCGCGTTCACGCGGCTGTACCGGGGCAACGGCTCGAGCACAGCCCGAACCGCGCCACCGTGGTGGACCGGCGACGACAACGGCCCGGCGTCGCCCGCCCGCCCCGGCCCGGCGCTACCAGAGGTGTTGGAGCGGGAGGACCCGGTCGGCTGGCAGTACCGACGATGGTGGCGACGCGAGAGCTGGTGGTCATGAGCGTGCTGGCGCAGAGCGAGGACATGATCGGGAACGGGCCGGTGGACCCGGCCATGGCGAAGATCGCGTCGGGCTACCGGATCCTCGCCCTGATGCGGCGCGGCAACGACTACGACACCTACGACGCCTGGAGCGAGCAGCGCTTCTCCCGCTGCGTGGTCAAGACGCCGCGCACCGATCGCCCGGCGCGTCGCTCGACCACGGTCCGCCTGGTCCGAGAGGGGGAGATCCTCACCGCGCTGAACCACCCGCATCTCGTCCGGGGATACGAGCTGCGCCGGGGACGGCGTCCTGTCGTGGTGCTGGAGACCGTCACCGGCGCCACCCTCGGGTACCTGCTCGGCAGCTCCGGGCGGCTGGGCACCCGCGATCTGGCCGAGTTGGGCACCCAGCTGTGTTCGGCGCTGCGCTATCTGCATGCGTACGGCTACCTGCACCTGGATGTGAAGCCGGGCAACGTGATCGTGGAGGCGGGGCGGGCCAAGCTGATCGATCTCAGCCTGTCCCAACCGCCGGGGCCCTGCCCACAGGGACTGGGAACAGCGGCGTACCTGGCCCCCGAGCAGGCCCGCGGCGAGGAGGTGGGTGAGGCGGCCGATGTCTGGGGGCTCGGGGTCACCCTCTACGAGGGCGCCACGGGAGCCAGCCCGTTCGAGCGTCACCGTCGCCCGTCGGACGCCGTACCCGCCGGCAGTGACGCCGCCTCCTCCTGCGCCAGCGAACGGTGCTCGGCATGCGGGCAGCGGACCGACTACCGGCAGCTAGGGTCCCGGGCCCCCAGATTGCGCAGCCTACGGCGGGTGCCCGCCGGTCTGGGCAACGCCATCGACGCTGCGCTGGAGCCCTCTGCCGCCGACCGGCCCAGCCTGGCAGAGCTCGGCGGCGTCCTGTCCGCCTTCGCCTGACCTCGCTGACGACGTCAGCTCGGACGCCGACTGTTTTCCGGGTGCTCGGCGTGCTGAGCGGGCCGGGCAGGGACACCACCGTGCCGAACCGGCCGGGCGCGGCCGGCTGCGGGCGCCCTTCGTAGGCCATCACCGCGTCTCAGGACCTCTGCCTCCTGGTACGCGGTGGCCCGCGGAGCAAGATGGCACTGTGGGCCCGCCCCCGCTGCGGGCCCGAGCCCGCTGGGGAGGAGCCCATGGCCGGGTCGGGACCAGTCGTCGTGGTCGAGGCACTGTGCAAGTCCTATGGGCAGGTACGCGCGGTCGACGGCGTCGACCTGCAGATCGCGCCCGGGGAGGTCGTGGCGATGCTCGGCCCCAACGGGGCGGGCAAGACCACGACGGTGGAGATCCTCGAGGGATACCGACGGCGTGACTCGGGCCGGGTCGAAGTGCTCGGCATCGACCCCGAGAACGCCGACCGGGGGTTCCGGGAGCGGATCGGCGTCGTGCTTCAGGAGGCCGGGTTCGAGGACCAGTTCTCGGTGCTCGAGCTGGTCAGGCTGCACGCGGGCTACTACCCGCACCCCCGTCCGGTCGAGGAGGTGATCGAGGTGGCCGGTCTGGCCGAGAAGCGCAACGCCCGGGTGAAGACCCTCTCCGGCGGTCAGCGTCGCCGGCTCGATCTGGCGCTGGGGATCGTGGGTGATCCGGAGCTGCTGTTCCTCGACGAGCCGACCACGGGGTTCGACCCGGCGGCCCGGCGCAAGGCCTGGGAGTTGGTCGACCGGCTGCGCGACCTCGGCACCACGATCCTGCTGACTACGCACTACATGGACGAGGCCGAGCACCTGGCCGACCGGCTGATCGTGATCGACCGGGGCCGGGTGGTCGCGGAAGGGACCGCCGAGCAACTCGCGGCCCGTGGCGGCTCCCGCACCGTGGTGTCGTTCCGCCTGCCTCGCGCCGTGCCGACCGCCCAGTTGCCTGCCCTGGCCGGCGTCGTGCATCCGGCCGGAACGAGCACCGAGGTGCTGACCCCGGACCCGACCCGTGACGTGTACACGCTGACCAGCTGGGCCCTGGAGCGCGGGATCGAGCTCGGCGCTCTGGCCCTGACCCGACCGGGGCTCGAGGAGGTCTACCTCGAACTCATCGGTCGCGAGGTCCAGTCCGTGCCGGCGGCCGCAGGAGAGCCGGTCGGCGATGCCTGAGCTGGCCCGCCAGCGCGCCGTCCTCTCGGGCGGGTCGGCGCCACGCACTGATAGTCGCGGGATACCGCAGCTGGTGGCCCACCAGAGCCGTCACGAGCTGGTCTCGATCGCCCGCGAGCCATTGGCCCTGTTCTTTGCCCTGATCTTCCCGCTGCTGTTCTTCGTGATCATCAGCGCGCTGTTCGGCAACGCCACCATCGACGAGCGGGCCGGGGTGCGGGTGGCCCAGTTCATGGCCCCGGCCTTCGCCGCGTTCGGCGTGGTGATGGCGACCTTCTCCGGCCTCGCGATCGGGCTGGCCGAGGCTCGCGAGGACGGCGTGTTGAAGCGCCTGCGCGGCACCCCGCTGCCTCCGGCGGTGCTGATCGCGGGTCGGGTCGTGGCCGGGGGGGCGGTGGCGTTCGGCGCGGTGCTGCTGCTCCAGGTGGTGGGCGTGCTCGCCTACGACGTCCAGATCGTCTGGCGGACGCTTCCGGCGACCCTGCTCACCCTGCTGGTGGGCGTCTTCTGCTTCAGCGCGCTCGGCCTTGCCGTGGCCGCGTTGGCCCCGAACGGCCAGGTCGCGATAGCGCTCACCACCGGCGTGGTGGTCCCGCTGTCCTTCATCTCGGACATCTTCGCGCCTGCGGCGACCCAGCTGCCGCGCTGGCTCGATGTCATCGGCTGGTTCTTCCCGCTGCGCCATCTGGCGAACGCCCTCGGCGACGCCACCAACCCCTACCTCACCGGTTCCGGGTTCTACCCCGACCACCTGGCCGTGATGGCGGCCTGGGGCCTGCTCGGCGCAGTGGTCGCCGTCCGCCGGCTGTCGCTGGAGCCCCGCCACGGGAAGGCCTCCGCCGCAACGGGTCAGGTGGCGACTCAGGGCCGTGAGGCGCGGGACGAGCGGTCGGCCCGGGTCGGACGGCCGTCGATCGGGACCCTGCTGGTCGGGGAGGTCCGGCACGCGGATGCCCTGTTGTGGCGCGATCCCGGATCGACCTTCTTCGCCGTCGCGTTCCCGGTGCTGCTGGTGCTGCTGGTGCCGCAGATCTTCGGCACGGACGTCATCCTGGACGACGGGACTCCGCTGCCGCGCTTCTATGCGCCGACCATGGCCGTCTACGGCGCGGCGGTCACGGCATACGTCAACATGCCGGAGGGCCTGGCCCGCGCCCGCGAGCGTGGTGTGCTGCATCGGCTCAGCGGCACCCCGTTACCGATGCCGATGCTGCTGCTCGGCCGGGTGCTGTCCAGTGTGTGGATCGCCCTGCTCACCCTGGTCGCGGTGCTGGGGTTGGCCGGCGTGCTCTACGACGTGCCGGTCCCGCAAACCTGGCCGGGGGTGGTGGTGACGATCGTCCTGTCGACGATGTGCTTCGCCGTGCTGGGCGTCATGCTGGTCACCCTGCTCGGCAGCTCCCGGGCCGTGAACGCGGTCGCGCTCGGCACCCTGCTGCCGTTGTCCTTCGTGTCGGACATCTTCCTGATCGGGGCGACGTTCCCGACGGTCCTGAACGTGATCGGCTGGGCCTCGCCGTTGCGGCACGCGACCCGGGCCGTCTCCGACGCCTACGCGGTCGGTGCCACCGGGTACGGGTTCGCCTGGGGCCACCTCGCGGTGATCGCCGCCTGGCTGGTCGCGGGGGCCCTGGTCGTCGCACTGCGCACCCGGTCGGGTCGGCTCGCCACCCGGCAGTCCTGATCGCCACGCGGGCGAGGTCGAGACCGTCGCCCAGCGCTCAGCCGGGACGTCCGTCAGCCGTCGCGGTGAGGCGAGCCTCGGCGTCCTCGACGGTGCGGGTCACGATGTCGATGGTCTGTTCCACGGCGTCCCACATCGGGGTGTGCCCGCAGCGGGGGAGCCGGATCCACTCGGCCTGGGCGGGCGCCAGCTCGGGGCGCTGGGCGCCCGGCGGCAGGATCACGTCCCGGTCACCGAAGACGATCACGGTGGGAACCCGGATCTCACGGCCTCGTTCGAACCGGCGCCTGGTCGCCGCGGAGAGCATCCGCTCGTAGTCCGAACATCGCGCCAGGTTCGCTGCGGCGGAACGCGCCAGCTCGGTCGGCACCGCCCCGGGTCTGGCGCTGACCGTGGCGAACGTCGCCCGGCGGATCGCACCCACCTCGAGCAGCGGGGCCACGAAGCCCCTGGTGCGCCGGGCCAGTGCCCGGTTCAACCGCAGCACAGGTCCGGGTGGAACCGGCCGGAGCCGCAGCCCGGCCGGGGCCAGAGCGACCAGGGACGACGCGTCACCGTCCGCGGCGAGCTCCAGCCCGATCCAGCCGCCGAGGGAGTTGCCGACCACGTGCGGGCGTCGGCGATCGCCGTCCGGGCCCCCGCCGTCCAGTGCGGTCCAGGCCCTGGCCAGGCGACGGGCCAGGGCGGCGCAGTCGGCGCCGCCGTCCCGCGGATCCAGAGGGGCGGACCGCCCGTGGCCGGGCAGATCGACGACCACGACGTGGTGGCGCCGGGCCAGGGCTGGCAGGATCGGTGACCAGACCGACCGAGCGGAGCCGACACCGTGGACAAGCAGCAGGGCGGGGGCGGTGCCCGGCGGCCGGCCAGTACGGGTGAACGCCATCCCCTCGGCGACGTCGGTCGGCTCGCCGTCGAGCAGGCGCAGGGCGTCGGCCGCGGTCGTGGGTGTGGCCGCGTGGGTCATGCCACGTCGACCGCGGCGCCGCCGGTGATCCGGACCAGCTCGGCGAACGTCGTCGGGAACACCGTTCGAGCATGTCCGGCCGCAGCCCACACCTCGTGGTGGTCGGCCAGGGCGAGGTCCACCAGGGTCTGCACCGGTTCCAGGTGCCCCACCGGGGCGACCCCGCCGATCACGAAACCCGTTCTGTCCCGCACGAAGTCGGCCGGGGCACGGTCCAGGCGGGGCACCCCGAGGTGCGCGGCGACCTTGGCCACGTCGACCCGGTGCGCCCCGGAGGTGAGGATCAGCAGCGGCCGCGGGCCGGCGCCGTCCGGGTTGTCCTGCGGCACGGCAAAGATCAACGAGTTCGCGATCTGGCCGACCTGGACGCCGAGCTGCTCGGCCGCTGCGGTGGCGGTCCGCGCATGGTCGTCCAGTACCACGACCCGACCCGCCGCCTCGGGTGCGCCGAGGCGGGTCAGGGTCTGCAGCACTCGGATCACCCCCGGGTGGGACAGCACCTCGCGGCAGATCTCACGAGACGACGCCTCGGTGGTCGTGTCGCTGGTCGGGTCGGTCATGAGGGGACCTTACGCGTGGACGATGACACACCGAGGGCACCGGGTCCGGTCCCCCCGACGCCGGGACCGGAACCGGTGCCGCGGCGGCCTTGTTCGCCCCTCGGCGCGCTCCTCGTCGATGGTAACGGCGCCCTTGATCTTGTCGAACAGGCCCTGTGGTCGGCTTCTGTCGGTCGGTGGGCACCCTCGGGATCGCGGAGCCACCCTGAACCTGGGGGAGGATCACCCAGGGCACCGGCTGGTCGGTCGATGTGCACTCAGGGTCCGGATCACGCGCACAGGGGAGTGAGGCTCTGCATGGTCTCGCGTCGGGAACCGGTCGTCGAAACGGTCTGGGAACCAGACGGGTACCTGGACGCCGTGCGCCTGGACGGCGCCGCGCTGGCGGAGGTCGAGGCACCCGGGATACGGCTGCTCGACTGCGAGCTGACAACGGTCACGGTCACCGGCGGCAGCCTGGAACGCTCGACCTGGCGCGACTGCCGGCTCGGCTCCGTGCGGCTCACCGGGGTGGTGCTGGCCCGCAGCCAGTGGGTGGGCGGGAGGATCGAGGAGTCCGCCGTGGCCGGCTGCGAGCTGTACCGGTCCTCGTGGACCCGGATGCGGCTCGGCGGGTGCGTGCTCGACGGGGTGAACCTGCGCCAGAGCCGGTGGCACGAGGTCGAGCTGGCCGACTGTGTGCTGCGCGACGTCGACCTGGCCGGGGCCGAGATGACCGGGGTCCGCCTGCACGGATGCACCCTGGAACGAGTGGACCTGACCAAAGCCGTTCTCTCGCAGGTTGATCTGCGCGGGTGTCGGATTCAGCTGTCCCGGGGCTGGACGGCGTTGCGCGGGGCCACGATCGATCACGGCCAGCTGATCGAGATCGCCCCGGCGCTGGCGGCCGAGCTGGGGGTCACGGTGCGCTGAGCCGGCTCCGGCGCTGGCCGAGCCGGCGCTCCACCCGCTCCAGCAGGTCGAGTACGCCCATCGCCGCCCAGACCCGGTTGCGTCCGTCGCCGGAGATCTCGGTGAGGACGCCGGCAGTGGTCAGCCGGTCGACGGCTGCGTAGATGTTCTTGTCGGCCACCCCGTCGGTCAGCTCCCGCAGACCGGCGATGTCGACCACCGGTCGGCGAAGCAGTGCAGGGAGCAGACGGGCCGAGGCCGAACCGGTCCGGGGCCAGCAGCACCGTGGAGATCGGCACCACGGTGCGCCTGGCCAGACCCCGGCGACGCCGGACGACGTGGACCAGGGCTCGGCCGGTCCGCCCGTTGCCGTCGGTGACCGGATGGATCGTCTCGAACTGGGCGTGGGCCACGGCCGCCTGGGCGATCGGGTCCACGTCGGTCCGGTTGCAGAAGGCCACCAGGTCGGCGACCAGACCGGGCACGTGCTCCGGAAGGGGTGGGACGTAGAGGGCGCCGTGCGGGGCACCACGGCGACGGTGACCGGCTCGAGGTCCGGCTCCATAGTTACGTTGGCGGGTGCTAAACGCCACTACAGAGCGCGCCTAGTGACGTTTGGACGATCGGTGAGGCCGGTTGCGGCAAGCGCTCGCAGCCATGAAGATCACGCCAGGCGCCAACGGGCCGATCATGGCCGGTCCCAGGGGTTCCACCAGCGACACTGCCGCCCACCCGGCGCGGACCAGAGGAAAGGCCTGAGGCGGTGGCGCAGGGATCGAGCGGGACCTCCGGCCCGACTCCCACGCCAGCTCGGATGGCTAGTGTCGCAATGGTCCCCTAGGCCACGGTTGAGCAGCAATAGCCGCAATGACCCGTAGCGAATGGCGTCGCCGACGAGGTTGTAATGATTGGCCTACAGCCGAAGCCACCTCCGGGACGTGCCGCTGGTCCGAGGCCGGGGGTCGCCACCCGGCGTCACAGATGTCGTTGTGGCGGCCTGGGGTACTGGATGGTGGCCGCCGGGTCCTTCTGTGCGACCGCAGTGCTGAGCCTGAACGGCGACGACGGGTTCGGGCGGTTCTTCGGGCGGGTTCCTCCGCTCGTGGTCGTCGGTGCGGCGACCATCATCGGTGCTGGGTCTCTTCGCGTGTTGGCGGACCGAGGCTGGTACCAGGTTCCCCGTCGTGGCGAACCAGAGGTCGCCCCTGAGGGCGTTCGATGGGCGGTGGTCGCCGGGGTCGGGCTGTCCCTCGTCGCCGTGGCGTTCGACAACCTGGTGCCGTTCCCGCAGGAGATGAACGTGCCGTGGCCGCAGTCGACCCTGCTCTATCCGGCGATCGCCTTCGTCGCCGAGGTCGCCTTCCATCTGGTGCCCCTGGCGCTACTCGTTCTCGCTCTGGGCTGGAGGTTCGAGCCCCGCAGCGACGACCGGCGGGTGTGGGTCGCGGTCGGCGTCGTGGCCTGCCTGGAGGCGCTGTTTCATACCGTCGACGCGCTGAGCGGATCCGATCAGCGCCTGGCGTGGTTCGTCGGCCCCCACCTCCTCGTCGTCGGCGCCGTCGAACTCGTGATCTTCCGGCGCTTCGGGTTCATGGCCATGATGATCTTCCGGCTCACCTATTACCTGGTCTGGCACATCGCCTGGGGCTACCTCCGCCTTCGCCTCGCGTGAGAGGGCGGTTGGTCGTCCGCAACGACACCCCGACCGGCGGCCCGCTCAGCTGTTGACACCTTCCGGCCGCGGTGTACAGTCGATGTATTCGAACAAATGTTCGATCACCTGGCGGGGCGCGCGGACTCCCGGCCGGTGGTGGGTCCGTGGCGGGGCGACTCGACCCCGCCCCGTCACGGCTCACGTCAACGGGTCCGGGGCGGGGCGTGGGGAAGCGCCCCGGGACCCGTGGTCGGATGTCCCTCCTTCCCCGGGGACGGACGGTACGTCGTCCGGGTCTGCTCTCCCGGTGGGCCCGTGAGTGGGGAGGTGCGCAGATGTCGCGACGCGTCACTGAGATGGTTCATGTCGGTGTCCAGGGCCGGCGGCCCACCGCCTTCCGGTGGCGAGGCAACCGCTACGTGGTGCACGAAGTGCTCGGCCACTGGCGAGAACGTCGGTCCTGGTGGGCCGGTGAGCTGCCGACGCCCCGCAGTGAGAGCCCCCGCAGCAGGAACGCCGCGCTGGTCGACGAGTACGAGGTCTGGCGGGTCGAGGCTGCCCGCTCCTGCGGTGGGCTGCACGCGACGACCGGGGTCTACGACCTGTGCCACGACGCCGGCGCTCACCCGGACATCGGGTCCTGGCAGTTGCTCCGCGTCGTCGACTGACCCGCCCCACGTATCGGCCCCCCGATCCCACCACCGACCCCACCACCGAGAGCCACCAGCCCGACCAGACCGACCAGAGGAGATCCCGATGACGGCCCCTACCCTGAGCCGCCCCCGACCCACGAGCCGACCGGCTCCGGTGCCCACCGCGGCGCTGACCCTGCTGGACCGGTCGGCGGCCGGGCTGCTGCAGGCCTGTGCCGCCCGGACCGCGGCGGAGCGGTACGTCACCGCCCACCTTGCCGCCCTACGGTCGGCCGCCGCCGTGCTCGCCGTCCGGGGCCGGCGCAGCCGTGGCGGTCCGCGCAGCGTCTGGGACCTGGTGCCCGCGGTGGCCCCCGAGCTCACCGAGTGGGCGGCGTTCTTCGCCGCCACCGCCGCCCGCCGATCCGCCGTCGAGGCCGGTCGCCACGAGGCGGTTACCCCTCGGGAGGCCGACGACCTGCTCCGGGACGCCGAGGCGTTCCAGCACGCGGTGGAGGCCGCCCTTGGTCTGCCCCAGTACCCGGTGCTGCCCGATGCGGTCCCGTCCTGCGGCTGAGCCGGTCCACCTGCACGTCGCCTCCGGCTACTCGCTGCGCTACGGGGCATCCACCCCGGCCACGCTGGTCGAGACCGCCGCCGGGCACGGGATGTCCGCGCTCGCCCTGACGGACCGGGACGGCCTGTACGGGGCGGTGAAGTTCGTCCGAGCCTGCCAGGGCGCCGGGTTGAGCCCGTTGCTCGGGGTCGACCTCGCGGTCGAGCCGGTGTCTCGGGGTGGGACGACCGGAGGGTTCGCGGAAGGGACGTCAAGCGAAGCAGTCCCGGAGCGAACCCTCGGACCGCCGCCGCGGACCAGGCGGACCCCCGCCCGCGGCGGCCTCAGCCGCGACCCCCGCCATCCCCGGGTCACGGTGCTCGCCCTCGGTGCGGACCTGACCGCCGGCCGGTTGGCCGGGGAGGGCTGGGGACGGTTGTGCCGGCTGGTCTCGGCCACCCACCTTCGCGGGCAACGGGGTGCCCCGGTCAGCACCCTGGACCTGGTCACCGAGCACGCCGCCGACCGGATCGGCGACCGGACCGGGATCAGGACCGGCCGGTCCGGCCCGGCGATGCTCGCCGTCCTGCTCGGCCCCGACTCCGAGGTCGGCCGGGCGGTCCTGGCCCGCCGCGACGACCGGGCCCTGGCCGTCCTGGAGGCCTGGCGCCGGGCGTTACCGCCCGGTGCCCTGGCCATCGAGGTGGTCTGCCACCACGGCCCGCCCGGCGGTCCGCTCAGTCTTGGTCACGCCGCCCGGATGCTCGCCCTGGCCCGTAGGGCCGGGCTGCCCGCGGTGCTGACCAACGCGGTCCGGTACGCCCGCCCCGAGGACGCGGTGACCGTCGACGTCCTGGACGCCGCCCGTCGCCTGGTGCCGCTGGCGGCCCGTCACCTCGACCGGGTCAACGCCGCCGGCCACCTCATCGGTCCTGCCGAGCTGGTCCGCACGGCCGCCGAGGTCGCCGAGGCGGCGGGGGAGGGTGACGGCGGGCGGCGGCTGCTCGCCGACACCGCCGCCCTGGCCGGGCGCTGCCGGCTGGAGGCCCGGGCCGACCTCGGGATCGGCACCGTGCACCTGCCCGAGCCGTTCCTGCTCGGCCTGGGCCCGGACGAGGACCCGCTGGCGGTGCTGCGCAAGAGGTGCGACGCCGCCATCTCGCATCGCTACCCGGGCGCCGACCGCCGGCTGCTGGAGACGGTGACCCGGCGGCTGACCGAGGAGCTGGCCACCATCGAGGCCCTGGGCTTCGCCTCCTACTTCCTCACCGTGGGCCTGGTCTGTGACGACATCCGCGGGATCGGGGTGCGGGTGGCCGCCCGCGGGTCCGGGGCGGGCAGCCTGGTCAACCACCTGCTCGGCATCTCCGGAGTGGACCCGATCCGGCACAACCTGCTGATGGAGCGGTTCCTCTCCCCGCTGCGCGCCCAGCTGCCCGACATCGACATCGACGTCGAGTCCGCCCGCCGCGAGGAGGTCTATGCCGAGATCCTCGACCGGTTCGGCGCCGACCGGGTCAGCTGCGTCTCGATGATGGACACCTACCGGGTCCGGCACGCGATCCGGGACGCCGGCGCCGCCCTCGGCATGCCGCCGGCGGAGATCGGTGCCATCGCCACCGCGTTCCCGCACATCCGGGCCCGCGACGTCCGCCACGCCGTGGAGGAGCTGCCCGAACTGCGTGTCGCCGGGCTGGACGCGCCCCATCTCGACCTGCTGTTCGACCTGGTCGAACGGCTCGACGCACTGCCTCGGCACGTCGCCCTGCACCCGTGCGGGGTGCTGCTGTCCGACGCCGCACTGCTGGACCGCACCCCGGTCGAGGCGAGCTGGGACGGGCTGCCGATGAGCCAGTTCGACAAGGACGACGTCGAGGACCTCGGCCTGCTCAAGCTCGACGTGCTCGGCATCCGGATGCAGTCGGCGATGGCCTATGCCGTCGACGAGGTGGCCCGCGTCGACGGCGAACGGGTCGACCTGGACGCCGTGCCGCTGGACGACGAGCCCACCTTCCGGATGATCCGTACCGCGCACACCCTGGGCTGCTTCCAGATCGAGTCGCCCGGCCAGCGCGAGCTGATCGGCCGGTTCGGCCCGCAGACCTTCATCGACCTCGTCATCGACATCTCGCTGTTCCGGCCCGGACCGGTCAAGTCCGACATGATCACCCCGTTCCTGCGGGCCCGGCACGGCTGGGAAGCCGTCGAGTACCTGCACCCGAGCCTGATCGAGGCACTGGCCGAGACCAGCGGGGTGGTGGTCTTCCACGAGCAGGTGCTGCAGATCGTTGCGACGGTCACCGGCTGCACCCTGGCCCAGGCCGACGAGATCCGCCGGGCGATGGGCTCGAGGGACGACCAGCGCCAGGTCAAGGACTGGTTCGTGCCCAAGGCGTTCGAGCGTGGCTACGACGAGCCGACCGTGGCCAGGATCTGGCAGGTGCTTGAGGCCTTCGCCTCGTTCGGGTTCTGCCGGGCGCACGCTGCCGCGTTCGCCCTGCCCACCTACCAGTCGGCCTGGCTGAAGACCCACCACCCGGCGGCCTTCCTGGCCGGGGTGCTCACCCACGACCCGGGCATGTATCCCAAACGGCTGATCCTCGACGACGCCCGCAACCTCGGCATCGCCGTGCTGCCCCTGGACGTCAACACCTCCGGCGACG
Source organism: uncultured Actinomycetota bacterium (assembly GCA_963724535.1). GTDB lineage: Bacteria > Actinomycetota > Actinomycetes > Actinomycetales > Kineosporiaceae > JADJPO01. The sequence goes on along the minus strand of CAVRVD010000013.1, from coordinate 147,791 downwards.
TCTACCGGGTCGAGCGGCTCCCACCGGACCCGCAGGACCCAGACCCCCGGTGCGTCCCCCACCCCGGCCCGGACCTGCCGGACGGGCGCGGCTACGGCATCCGGGTGCCGCTGTCGGAGGTCAAGGGGATCGCCGAGGGCGAGGTCACCCGGATCGTGGTGGGCCAGCCGTACACCGACCTGGCCGACGTCTACCACCGCGCCGCCCCGGCGCGACCGATGCTGGAGAACCTCGTCCTGGCCGGCGCCTTCGACGCTCTCTACGGGCTGGACGTCGCGCTGCCGGTCCGGACCAGGAACCGGCTCACCCGCCGCGATCTGCTGCTCCAGGTCGCCGAGCTGGACCGCTGGGGGAGGGGTGCGAGAACGGGTCGGTCCGGGCACGCCATGCGGGGAGTCCGCTCCGGGACTGCTTCGCTTGACGTCCCTTCCGCGAACTCCCCGCCCGGCGCATCGACGCACCGTGGTGCTCTCGCGGGGTGGGCCGCTCGTCACGACTCCGTCCGGGAGGCCGCCGCGGCCCAGTCGCGAGCGCCGCTGCCGACCCCGACGGCGGCCGAGCACGCCGTCCAGCTCGCCCTCGACCTCGGTGACGCCCCAGAGGTGACCCGGGCCAGCGGGCTGCCGGAGATGACCGGTGCCGAGCGCACCCGGGCCGAGCTGGAGATCCTTGGGCTGGACGCCAGCCGGCACGTACTCGACCACTACCTGCCGCTGCTCGAGGCGCTCGGGGTGACCCGCTCGCGCGACCTGCTGGGCCGGCGCAGCCGCAGCGAGCTGCTCGTCGCCGGGGTCAAGGTGGCCACCCAGACCCCGCCGGTGCGCTCCGGGCGCCGGGTGGTCTTCCTCACCCTGGACGACGCCACCGGTCCGGTCGACGCCACCTTCTTCGAGGACGTCCAGGGCCCCTACGCCGCCACGGTGTTCCACTCCTGGCTGCTGCTGGTCCGCGGGGTGCTGCGGCGTACCGGACGGCGCGGGGTGTCCCTGCGGGCCACCGGGGCCTGGGAGCTGCCGCTGGTCTGGGACGCCTGGACCGGTGGCGGGCTCGCCGCAGTGGACCAGGTGCTGGCCGGCTGGGACCCGGGCGTCGACGACAGCGCTGTCCGGTCCGAGGCCCCCCGCCTGCCCGCGGCGGCCTTCGGCGGCGGGTTCGTCCGCACCACCGAGCAGGAGGCCGAGGCCGCCGCCGCGGCGGCGGCCGCCACCGGGCTGCCGGTCGGCGACCGGGCCGGAGGGATGGGCGGCGGGACGGTACACCTGCGCCGGGTGCTGGTCGCTCCGACCGGGTACGTCCAGTCCCCGTACGCCGACCTGAAGACCCCTGGCGGCGAGGTCCGGAACACCCGGCGGATGGCTGCCGACCAGGATGACTCCGACGCGGACGACACCTCCCGCCCGGCGTCCCGTCCGGGCCGCAAGCTGTGGCACTCCAGCCCCGGCAGCAGCGGGTGGTGAGACGCGGCAGTGGTACGTAACAGTCGTTGGTGGGACAGGGTGCGGACCCCTCTAGGGTGGTGCTCGTGCCTGACCCTGCCCGAACCACCGAGTCCTCGTCACCGGAGCCGGCGCGAGACCCGGCGCCGGACCCGGCACAGCGTCGCTGGAGCCTGCGCGGCGACCCCCGAACCGCCGTTCGCACCGCCGTGGTCTGGGACGTCCTCGACGAGCTCGCCGCCGATACCGCCAGGCGCCTGGGCCGTCGCCTCGACGTCCTCGACGTCGGTGGCGGCACCGGCGGGTTCGCCGTCCCGCTGGCCGAGCTGGGGCACCGGGTCACCGTGGTCGATCCGAGCCCGGACGCGCTCGCCGCGCTGCAGCGGCGGGTCGCCGAGACCGACGTCGCCGACGGGGTGCGCGCCGTGCAGGGTGACGCCGGTGACCTGGTCGCCCTGGTCGGGGCGGGCAGCGCCGACCTGGTGCTGTGCCATGGGGTGCTGGAGTACACCGACGACCCGCCGGCCGCCGTCGCCGACGCGGTCGGCGTGCTGCGCCCCGGCGGGGTGCTCAGCCTGCTGGTCCTGCAGCGGCTCGGCGCCGTCCTGGCCCGGGCCCTGGCCGGTCGGTTCGCCGAGGCCCGTCGCCTGCTCGAGGACCCGGCCGGTCGATCCGGGCCGGACGACGCGGTGCCGCGCCGGTTCGACCGCTCGGACGTGCTGGACCTGCTCACCCGGCAGGGGCTGGTCTGTCGGGACGTGCACGGGGTACGGCTGTTCGCCGACCTGCTGCCCGGGGCCCTGGTGGACGGCGATCCGGCCGCCGCGTCCGCCCTGCTGGACCTCGAGCGCGCCGCCGGCAACCACCCCGTCTTCCCGGAGCTGGCGACGATCGCCGCCCAGCTGCACGTCGTCGCCGAGGCCCTCGGTGGTCCGGCCGGCTGACCCGCGGACGCCATGAGCCGACGCCAGCTCGATCGCTCCGGTGGCACGGCGGTCCCACTCGGGGACGACGACGCCGGTTGCATGCTGCTGCACGTCGACATGGACGCCTTCTACGCCTCGGTCGAGCTCATCGACTCACCACAGCTGCGCGGGCGTCCGGTGATCGTCGGCGGTGGCAGCCGTGCGGTGGTGCTCTCGGCGACCTACGAGGCCCGCCGGTTCGGCGTCCACTCGGCGATGCCGATGGGTCGGGCCCGGCGGCTGTGCCCGCAGGCGGTGGTGATCGCCCCCGACCACCGGCGCTATGGCGAGGTATCACGTGGTGTGATGGAGATCTTTCGATCCATCACACCCCGAGTGGAGCCGTTGAGCCTCGACGAGGCCTTCCTCGACGTCTCCGGCGCACTGCGCAGGGTCGGCCCGCCGGCCCGGATCGCAGCCCTGATCCGGGAGCGGGTCGCCGACGAGCAACGGATCAGCTGCTCGGTGGGCGTGGCCACCACGAAGTTCGTGGCCAAGCTGGCCTCCGGGCGGGCCAAGCCCGACGGGCTGCTCGTCGTCCCGGCCGCCCACACCGTGCCGTTCCTGCACCGGTTACCGGTCAGTGCCCTGTGGGGGGTGGGCGAGCGCACCGAGGAGGCGCTGGCCCGGCTCGGGCTGCATACCGTCTCCGACATCGCGCACACCCCGGTCGACACCCTGGAACGGGCCCTCGGCGCGGCCCTGGGCAGCCACCTGCACGAGCTGTCCTGGGGTCGTGACCCCCGTCCGGTCGTGGCCGAGCAGGTCGAACGGAGCATCGGTGCCGAGGAGACCTTCCCGCGCGATGTCGACGACCCGGCGGTGATCGCCCGGGAGCTGCTCCGGCTCAGCGAACGGGTCGCCGCCCGACTGAGATCCGCCGGCGTGGTCGGACGCACCGTGGTGCTCAAGGTGCGTTTCGCCGACTTCACCACGATCACCCGGTCCCGGACCCTGACCGAGCCCACCGACGTGGCCCGGCTGGTCCATGCCATGGTGTCCGCGCTGTACCAGGCCCTGGGCCTGGAACGGGCCCGGCTGCGCCTGGTCGGCGTGCGGGTCGAGGGGCTGACCGAGGCCGGCCAGGGCCATCACCAGCTCGCCTTCGACGAGCGCGAGCACGGTTGGCGGGAGGCGGAGCGCGCCGTCGACCGGGCCAGCGCCCGGTTCGGGGCCGGTTCGGTACGGCCGGCGAGTCTGGTCGAGGCCAGTCACGACCCGGCCGAGAGCCCGACTGGCCCACCCGGCTGACTCACTCGGGCGACCTATCGCACCGACTGCAGGCTCGGGCCTACCTTGTCTGGGCAGGGCTCGGCGAGGCACACTTCGGTCAAGTTCGGCGCCGGGTCCTCCGAGGATGCGCAGGACCGGGTTTCGCCTCGGCCTGAGCCGACTTATCCTGGTGCTCATCGCACGTAGTTGCCATGGGAGGTCGACGTGCCGCTCTCCGACAACGAGCAGCGTCTGCTCGAGCAGATGGAGCGCGCCCTCTATGCAGAGGACCCCAAGTTCGCCTCCACGATGCGTGGTGCCGCTCGCCCCGGCTCTATGCCACGGATGGCCATCGGGATCGCCGGCCTCACCGGCGGCCTGGTGGTCCTCGTCCTGGGGGTGGCCAGCGCGGAGGTGGTCGTCGGCGTCATCGGGTTCGTGCTCATGCTGGCCGGAACCGCCTACGCCCTGTCGTCACGGAAGCGGACCGGTCCCACCGGGGTGGTCACGGGCAGCGGCGGCGTCCGGCGCACCGCGAAGTCACGCGCCGGCAAGGGCAGCTTCATGCAGCGCATCGAGCAGCGTTGGGACCGCCGCCGCGACGAGCGCTGACCCACTCCACCAGCGCTGACCTACTCCACGACCGCTGACCTAATCCAGCGCTGACCTATTCCAGGCTCCGCTGCCCGTTCCGGCTCGAAACGGTCATCACATCGGTGGTCCCGCCGGGCGACCACGGCCCGGCCGCCGACCCGGAGTCGAGCGGGGCGTCACCGCCTGAACCGCGGCCACCCGATCCGCTCAGCCGCTGGAAGGGCATCACCGCCAGCCGACCCATGGCCGTGATCCCGGACCGGGGGAAGAAGGTCGCTCGCCGCCGGTCACCGGCGGAGCGGCCGACGGCCACCCCAGCGACCACCTGGTCCACGTCGCCCCGCACCTCGGGCACCGCCCGAGCGATGACCTCGCCCGGTGGGGCGTACCGCGTCGTCTCCACGTCGCCGGCCAACCGGCCCAGCGCCGTCCGACCGGCCTCGTCGAGGCGGTGGTCCTCGGCGAGCCGGTGCACAGCGGCCCGCGGGGTCCACGACCCGACCCAGCGCACCCCGAGGTCGTCGAGGCGCTCACGCAGCTGGGCCCAGCCCGTCTCGACCGCCTGCTGGCCGCTGCTGGCCCGCGACCAGCGCAGGGCGCGGTAGAGGCGGGCAGACAGCATCGGTAACGCCCCCAGCAGCACCAGCAGGGCCAGGCCGGCGAAGGCCCGCCACGGGATCCGCTGCCACCACGGCGGGCTCTCCTCCTCGGCGCCAATGGTGTCGTCCTGTTCTTGCCGGCGCTCGGCCTGGTTGCTGGCCGCTGCCGACGGCGCGGCCGACGCGGACGCCGATGGGGTCGCCGCCGACTGCTCCGGGTCGGGCGCGACCGGCTCGGCATACCCCGGCAGCTGGGGGACACGCTCGGACGGTGTCGGCTCGAACCGGGTCCAGCCGATCCCCTCGAAGTACAGCTCCGGCCACGCGTGGGCGTCACGCAGGCTGATCTGGTAGACGTCGCCGTCCTTGGTGCCGGGCAGGAAACCGACCGCCACCCGCGCCGGGATGCCGAGGGCTCGGGCCATCACCGCCATCGTCGAGGCGAAGTGCACGCAGTAGCCGCGCTTCTGCTCCAGGAACAGCAGCACGGCGTCGCTGCCACTGTCGTCCCCGTCGCTGCCCGGGGCCTCCTCGTCGTAGACGAACCCGCCCTCGTCGCGCAGGTAGACCTGCAACCGCAGGGCCTGCTGGTAGTCCGACCCGTCGCCGGCCACCCGGCGGGCCTCGGTGCGGACCTGCGGGGCCAGCCCGTCGGGCAGCTCGGTGAACGGCTCGCGGATCTCGGCCGGTGGTGCCGGCGCGGCGTCCAGCTGCTCACGGGTCGGCGCCAGGGACAGGTGCTGGGCCACGTAGGAGGTGTTCTCGGTCCGCTGACCGTCCCCGACCACGTTCAGCGAGGTCTCCTCGTACAGCCAGTCCCCGTCGACCTCCACCAGCAGGGTCGGGTACGGCAGCGGCAGGTAGGTCTGGCTCAGTGCGCCGATCGAGATCGAGGTCTCCTCGCGGCTGCGCGCCACGTCCTCGCCGAGCCCGGGGGCGGGCGGCAACCCGTCCTGCACACGCTGTTTGCGCGAGATCTGTCCGGTCGACGGTGCCCAGCCCTCCCCGTCGAACTCGTCGTCGGTGGCGATCCGCAGCGGCGCGGGGGCCTCGACCGTCGTGCGATAGCTGATCACCGGGACCGTGCTGCGGGCGCGCAGGTTGTCCCGCAGCCCGATGATCGGGTTGACCACGTTGATCCGGCCGCTGCCCCGGCCCTCGCCGGAGCCGTCGCCCTGGCCGAGCAGCTGGTTGTCGAGCCCGGGGGTGACCATCGGCAGGAGTACCGCAACGGCCAGCGACACCGCCGCCACACGTCGGCCCCCGCGTAACGGCCCGACGTCCAGACCACTGCGCTCGGGCGCACCGCCGAGCACCTGGCCCCAGGTACGAATCCGCTCCAGGGCGTCCGAGCTGACCAGCACCAGGTAGCCGATCCCGGCGAGCACGAAGTGCAGCCAGCTCACCCCGTCGGGCAGCACCGTCGCGGGCACGCAGTACACCGCGAGCAATGGCAGACCGGCAGCCGCAGGGCGCTGCATCCCGGCCGCGAGCAGGTCGACCAGCAGCGCGATCACCCCAACGCCGAGCGCGACCAGCAGCGACATTCCAGCCGTGGTCGGCACCGGGGCCGCGGACTGCCCGATCACCTCGCCGCCCTCGGCCAGACCGGCCGCCAGCGCGCGCAGCGCCTCCGGTCCGGCGAGCACCCCCAACACGGCGACGTCCCGGGCGAACAAGACGGTCAGCACCACGGCGAGGGCTGCCGCCTGGGCCCCGGCCGCCAGCGGCCACAGCTGCGTGAACTGGCGCACCACCAGCCCCGTGAGCACCACCACCACCACGGTGACGGTGGTGGGGAGAACCCAGCTGAGGTCGTCCAGCAGCGGCTGCAGCGTCACGCTCGCGCAGGCCGTCGCCAGCATCCCCGCGAGGGGCAGGGTCAGGTTGCCGGCCAGCAGGGTGGGTCGGTCCGGCGCCTCGTCATGGCCGGCGCCCTGCGGGTCCGCGGTGCCCGTCCGCCGGGAGGGCCGCGAACGCGTCGGCGGGGGCGGTGGCACCGGCGACGGCGGGGGCACCGTCGCCGTCATGATCTGCCCCCGGTGGATGGGGTGAGCGAGGCGAGATGCAGCGCCTGAGCGGCCCCCGCCCCGGACGGCCCCGCCGGGCCCGCGGCGCCGGGTCCGCCCACCGCCGACCGCCAGACCTGTTGGACGCTCTGGTGCGGACCCGCCTCGGCGACCAGCCAGCCGGCGCCGCGCAGCGCCTGGGCTGCCCGGCGGCGGTTCTCGTCCAGCTCGTGGGCCACCGCCGGCGGCACCGTGCTCCAGCGGGGCAGGTCGAGCAGGACGGCGACGCCAGCCGTCTGCTGCGGCAGGGCGGTGCACAGCGCCGTTACGTCCGCCTCGGCGAGATCGCCGAGCACCGCGGCGACCACCCCCTCGTGCGCGGAGGCATGTAGCGTCGCGGCGATGGCGGTCAGCGGTTGTGACCCGCCCTGCTCGACCACCGCCAGTCGCTCCAGGACCTCGGTCTCGACCCCGCCGGCGACGCTGGAGGCAGGAGCGGGGGAGGGCCCCTCCCCGGCGATCAGCCGAACGGCGTAACGCAGTGCGCACAGGTGGGCCACCATCGAGGCCGCGGCGCTGACCGACCATTCGAAGCTCGACGTCGGACCCTCGCCGCGATGAGCATGGTGACGGGTGTCGAGCACGACGGTGGCTCGCATCTGCCGGGGTTGCTCGTCGCGGCGCACCATGAGCTCGCCACGGCGGGCGGTGGACCGCCAGTGCACCCGGCGCAGGTCGTCGCCGTGCCGGTACTCGCGCACCGCCAGGTCGTGCTCGCCGCTGGCCGCCACCCTGCCCCGGATCGCTTCGCCGTGACCGGCCCACTGACCTCCTGAGGGGGCACCCTCCAGCGGCCAGCTCTTCGGCAGCACCACCAGGGGGTCGGTAGCGGTGAACGAGCGGGTCAGTTCACACATCCCGAACAGGTCCGAGGTGGTCAGTGCCAGCGGGCCGATCGGGTATCGGCCGCGGACGGCGGTGCGCAGCGTGTAGGTCACGGCCGCCCGACGACCACCGGGCAGCCTGGAGACGACGAACCGCGGCGAGGAACCCAACCGGTAGGGCAGGTGATCCTCGGCGAGGAGCACGGCGGTTGCGACTCGGTCCAGGTTGGTCAACTCCAGCCGGACCCGGGCGACCGCCCCGGCCACGACGCGCGGCGGCGTGATCGTGCGTTCCAGGGAGACCCGGAGCTGGGCCCGGCCCACGATCACCGCGCAGACCAGCGGGACGGCGACCAGCAGCACGCCCACCCGCAGCAGGTCCCGCTGGCCGAGCAGGAAGGCGCAGGCCGAGGCGGCCAGACCGGATGCCACGAATGAGCGTCCCCGGGTGGTCAGCCCGCGCAGTCCGGCCCGGAACCAGCCCGGGGCTGTCCCGCCACCGGGGGCGCCTGAGGGCGGAGGGCGTCCCGGGCTCGACCGATCCGTGGCCGATCGACCAGAAGTCTGTCGCAGCGAGGACGCGGCGCGGGAGATGGCCATTCGGGTCTGGGCTCCGGCGCTCAGGCGGTGGCCCGCGGCCGCGGCAGCGGCACCTGGGCCAGCAGGGACTCCAAGACGTCCTCCGGCCGGCGCTGGCCGATCGCGGCGTCGGCGCTGGGCAGCACCCGGTGGGCGAGCACCGGTACCACGAGGGCCTGGATGTCGTCGGGCAGAACGTGGTTGCGCCCCTCCAGCAGGGCGTGCGCCTTCGCGGCGCGCAACAGGTGCAGCGCGGCCCGGGGCGAGGCACCCAGGCGCAGGTCCGGGGTGGACCGGGTGGCCTGGACCAGCGACACCACGTACTCCTTGACCACGTCGGCGGCGTAGATCGACTTGGCAGTGGCGACCAGCGAGCGAACGGTGTCGGCGTCACACACGGGGGACAGGGTGGCCAACGGGTCGTGTTCGCCGTGCCGGTCCAGCATCTCCAGCTCCGCGGCGCCGGAGGGGTAGCCCATCGACAGCCGAGCCATGAACCGGTCCCGCTGGGCCTCCGGCAGCGGGTAGGTCCCTTCCATCTCGATGGGGTTCTGGGTCGCGATGACGATGAACGGCGGCTGCAGTCGATAGGTCACGCCGTCCACCGTGACGTGGCGCTCCTCCATGCTCTCGAGCATGGCCGACTGGGTCTTCGGGCTGGCCCGGTTGATCTCGTCGCCGACCACGACATTGGTGAAGATCGCCCCGGGCTTGAACTCGAAGTCGCCGCGCTCCTGGTTGTAGACGCTGACCCCGGTGATGTCACTGGGCATCAGGTCGGGGGTGAACTGGATGCGCCGCACCGAGCACCCGATCGAGCGGGCCAGCGCCTTGGCGAGCATGGTCTTGCCGACCCCGGGCACGTCCTCGAGGAGCAGGTGGCCCTCGGCCACCAGGACGGTGACCGCCAGGCGCACCACGTCCGGCTTGCCGTCGATGACCCTTTCCACGGCCTGGCGGATCTGGTCGGTGGTCCGCAGCAACCCGTCCACCGTCTGGGGTGCGATCGTGGTGGTCACCCTCTGTCCTGCCTTTCTGCCTCACGGCTCTGGCGGCCTGACGACCGCGGCGACCGGCCGCGGCGGGAACCCCGGTCGAGAGGCGCCGCACAGTGCCTGTGCACAGTGTCGTCGCGTGCTGTCCCAGAGGCATCAGCCTGTTGTTGAGGCATCAGTCTCTCAGGCTCCGCCGGATGCCTCATCCCGTCGCTGCGACCGTGGCTGCCGAGGCGGTCCGTGCGCCGGCCACAGGGGTCAGGACGGTGGCCGGTCCCGACCCCCACGCTGAGGTAAGTGATACCCAGGGCAATACCGCACAGACCCGGCACCTGGAACGACACACAGTCACATTGGCGGCGCGAGGCGCGCTCGGTCGGGGAGGCCGCACCCCGCGCCCCCACGCCCCACCACCTCCCACCACCGGCTGGCTGCGCCCCGGACGTCGACACTGCAGTTTGCTCCGATTTAGCGGGCCCTTGCGCCTGAGCAGATGCTTCCGCCGTCCGGCACTCCTCCGACCACCCGATGCCGTGGTCCGCAGACGGGTGAACTCCGAGCTGAGACCTCCACTTCCCACCACGCCGCTGATCTGGACTTTTGACTGCGGATCAACGGCAACGCGGGGTCCTGATCGTTGATCGTGGAGGGAAGTGGAGTACAGTGGGGGCAACGGGCGGATCGGGGTGAGGAGGTGCAGCGATGTTCCTCGGCACCCATACCCCCCGCCTGGATGACAAGGGCCGGCTGATCCTTCCGGCGAAGTTCCGCGAGCAGCTGGAGGACGGCGTGGTGGTGACCCGTGGGCAGGAGCGTTGCCTCTACGTCTTCCCGCGCGCCGAGTTCGAGCGGATCGCCGGGCAGCTGCGCCAGGCCCCGGTGACCAGCAAGCAGGCCCGCGACTACCTGCGGGTGTTCCTGTCCGGGGCCAGTGACGAGGCCGTCGACCGGCAGGGACGCATCACCGTCCCCGCGACCCTGCGGGCCTACGCAGGTCTCGACCGTGACTGCGCGGTGATCGGGGCCGGCGAACGCGTCGAGATCTGGGACGCGGTGGCGTGGACGGCCTATCTCACCCAGCAGGAGAGCGCCTTCGCCGAGCAGGCCGAGGAGGTGGTTCCCGGCGTGTTCTGAGCCCGGCGCTCTCAGCAAGACGGGACCGACCATCTGGCCCGGTCCCCGAGCGCGGCGGTGAGGTCTCCAGCCGCCCGGGACGTCCTGACGCACCTTCCCCGGTGTCAGGCCGTCCGGACGGAGCGGATGGAGACCTGACCGCCGTCGCTCATCAGCGGTGCGGATGTCGAGGACGGATGCCCGGACCGGGTCGGTGGCGGTTCGACGAGACACCCACGGGTGAGCGAAAGGGTCGAGATGGCGGACGGTGCGGGGGGCCTGGGCGAGGCCGCGGACGGGCTCCAGCCACCCCGGCACGTTCCGGTGCTGCTCGAGCGGTGTGTTGGTCTGCTCGCCCCGGCGCTGCAGCGCCCGGACAGTGTCGTCGTAGACGCCACAGTGGGGCTGGCCGGACACTCCTCGGCGCTACTGGCCCGCTGCCCGAACGCCCGCCTGGTCGGCATCGACCGTGACCCGCAGGCCCTGGCCGCGGCCGGACGGCGGCTTGCGAGGTTCGCCGATCGGGTCCACCTGGTGCACGCCGTCTACGACCAGCTGCCGACCGTGCTGCGCGACTACGGCCATGACCGCGTCAGCGCAGTCCTGCTGGACCTGGGTGTCTCCTCGCTCCAGCTGGACGAGCCCCGGCGTGGTTTCGCCTATGCCAACGACGCCCCGCTGGACATGCGGATGGACGCCGGGTCGGCGGCCCCGACGGCGGCCGAGGTGTTGAACACCTACTCCGTCACCGAGCTGTCCCGGGTGCTTCGCGAGTACGGCGAGGAGCGGTTCGCCCGGCGGATAGCCGAGGCGATCGTCACCGAACGTGCCCGCCGGCCGTTTACCGACAGTGCCCGACTGGTCGAACTGGTCCGGGACGCGATTCCGGCGGCCACCCGCCGCCACGGTGGCCATCCGGCCAAGCGCACCTTTCAGGCCCTGCGCATCGAGGTCAACGGGGAGCTGGCCGCGCTGACCCGGGCGATGCCCGCCGCGGTCGCCGCGCTCGCCGTCGGCGGGCGGATCGTCGTCCTGGCCTACCACTCGCTGGAGGACCGGATCGTCAAACGGGTGCTCGCTGAGGGGGCGCGCAGCAGCGCGCCGCCGGGGCTGCCCGTGGAGCTTCCCGAGCACGCCCCCCGGCTGCGGCTGCTGACCCGGGGTGCCGAGCGCGCTGCCGACGACGAGGTGGGCGCCAACCCGCGGGCCGCCTCGGTGCGGCTGCGGGCCGCCGAACGGATCCGAGACGGACGCAGGTCCGGCACCACCACCCGGGAGAACGCAGCATGAGCACCGCGACCGCACGCACTCCCCGAACGCGCGCCGCGTTGCCCGTCGGCGCTCCCCGGACCGCGCGGCTGCGCCTGGTTCCGGCGCCGCAGCGGCTCCAGTCGCGGGCCGCCCTGGTGACAACCAGCCTGGCCGTGCTCGCGCTGGGGCTGGTAGTCCTGCTGGTGCTCGCCGTGAACCTGCAGCGCGGTGCCTACGAGATGCGCGGGCTGCGGGCCGACGAGACCCGGCTGATCGAGCAGCGCCAAGGGCTGGCCGAGCGAATCGCGGCGCTGCAGGCGCCCGCCGCCCTGGCCCAGCAGGCCCGCGAGCTCGGTATGGTCCCGGCCCCCAACTCGGCGGTGATGCGGCTGAGCGACGGTGCGGTGCTGGGTGAGGCGAGTCCCGCCCCCCGGGCTCCGGCCCGTGTCGCCGCCCCCGCCGCCAGGCCCGTCGCCAAACCCGCCGCCAAGCCTGCCGCCAAGCCTGAAGCCACGGCGACACCCAAGGCCACGGCGGCTGCCACACCCACCGCCGACCCGGCCAGACCCGCCGCGACCCCCGCCGCGGCCAAGCCCGTCAAGCCTGTCCCTGCGGCGCCGGCGGGCACCTCCGCCGCCCCGACCGGCTGAGTGAACGACCATGGCCAGCACCCGAGTCCCGACCACGTCCGGGCCAGCGGCGCAGCGCAGGCCTGCCCCACGGCAGCCCGGCCCAGCGTCCTCTCGGACCGCGTCGTCTCGGACCGCGTCGTCTCGGACGGCGTCGTCTCGGACGGCGTCGTCTCGGACGGCGTCGTCTCGGACCGCGTCGTCTCGGACCGCGTCGTCTCGGACGGCGTCGTCCTCCCGGGACGGCGCGCAGCGTCGACCCGCCCCTCGTCCCGCCCCCCGCCCGGTTCGCCCGCCCCGCCCGCCGCGCCCGCCGCGCCCGCCGCGACCCCCCGCGAACCCCGACCGGAGGATGCGGGCGGCCCTGGTGGTCATGCTGTTCGTGCTCAGCATGTTCGGCGGCCGGCTGATCCAGCTGCAGGGTCTGGACGCCTCAGCGCTGGCTGCCGCCGCGATGACCGTTCGTGAGGCCCGGCACACTGAGCTGGCCAAGCGGGGGGACATCACCGACTCCACGGGCAACGTGCTGGCCACCACGGTGGAGCGACGCAACATCCTCGTGGACCAGACCCTGGTCGCCGGCTACCAGCCTCGCCAGGGCGAGCACGCGACTGGGGCCGGGCTCGCCGGCGCGGCGCAGGATCTCGCGCCCCTGCTCGGGATGAGTGTCGAGGAGGCCACCCGGCGGCTCACCGGGACCAACCGCGGGTTCACCCTGGCTGCCGACGTCACCCCCCAGGTGGCCCGCACGGTGCTCGACCTGCAGGTGCCGGGGGTGGACACCGAGCCGTCCACCCGTCGGTCGTATCCCAGCGGCGAGCTTGCCGCGAACGTGCTCGGCTTCGTCGCCGCCGACGATGTGGCCTACGGCGGGGTCGAGGGCGGGTTCGACGAGATCCTGGTGGGCACCCCCGGATCGGTCCGCTACGAGCGGGCCAAGGACGGCACCCGGATCCCCACCGGCCAGGTCGTCGAGCGGCAGGCCAGCGACGGCGGCAGCGTCCGGCTCACCATCGACCGGGACCTGCAGTGGACGGCGCAGCGCCTGATCGCCGAGGCGGTGCGGGAGCGGGAGGCCGAGTCCGGGTCCGTCGCGGTGCTCGACCCGCGCACCGGGGAGGTCCTCGCCCTGGCCACCTCGCCCACCTTCGACCCGAACGCGCCGGGGCGGTCGGTGGCGGCCGACCGCGGCGACCGGGCCCTGCTCGATGTCTTCGAGCCCGGTTCGACGTCCAAGGTGATCACCCTGGCCGCCGTGCTCGAGGAAGGGCACGCCGACCCGTTGACCCACGTCACGGTCCCCAACCGGCTCAAGCGGGCCGACCGATCCTTCCGCGACTCCGAGGAGCATGGGGTCGAGCAGCTGACCGCCGCAGGAGTGCTGGCCAAGTCCAGCAACATCGGCACGATCCTGCTCGGCGAGCGGGTACCCCCGGGAACCATGGAGCGCTACCTGCGCGGCTTCGGCCTGGGCGACACGACGGGGATCGGCCTGCCGGAGTCGCCGGGCATCCTGGCCCCGGCCGCGGACTGGAACGGCTCGCAGCGGTACACGGTCCTGTTCGGCCAGGGTCTGTCGGTGAACACCCTGCAGGCCGCCCAGGTGTTCGCCACGATCGCCAACGACGGGCTGCGGGTACCGCCTCGGGTGGTGGCCGGCTACACCGAGATGGACGGCACGTACCACGCCACTCAGACCGCCGAGCCAGTACGGGTGATCAGCCAGGACACCGCCCGCACCGTGCGCCAGATCATGGAGGGCGTCGTCGTCGAAGGGGGTACCGCGGTCAAGGCGGCGGTGCCGGGCTACCGGGTGGCCGGCAAGACCGGTACCGCACAGCGCGCCGTCGACGGCGGCGGCTACCGCGGCTACACCGCCAGCTTCATCGGGATGGCCCCCGCCGAGGACCCCGCGCTGGTGGTCGCGGTGGTGCTGCAGAGCCCGGTGCGCGGGCACTACGGCGGTGAGGTCGCCGGTCCGATCTTCCGCGAGCTGATGACCTACGCCCTGGCCCACCGGGCGGTGCCGCCGAGCACCACGACGGCGACTCCCATCCCCAGTACCTGGTCCTAGTCCCGGGCCTGGACCGCGATAGCCTCGCGACGTGCCGATCCCCGGTGGCCCCCGGCCCGCCCACATGCCCGCGCGGGCCCTGCACGAGGTTGCCGAGCAGGTCTCGGCGCACCTGGTCTGTCCCGTCGGGCCGGGCCCGGACGCCGCGGCGGGCGTGGTCGTCAGCGGGGTGACCCTGAGCTCGCGCACGGTGCGCCCGGGCGACCTCTACGCCGCGTTGCCCGGTGGCCGGGTACACGGCGCCGACTTCGTCGACCAGGCCCAGGCCGCCGGTGCGGTCGCGGTGCTCACCGACGCCGACGGGGCCCGCCGGGCGGCCGGCTGCACCGTGCCCTTGCTGGTGGTCGAGGAGCCCCGGGCCCGGCTCGGCCCGCTGGCCGCCTGGTTGTACGGCCGCCCGGCCGAGCGGTTGCAGACCCTGGCCGTCACCGGCACCAACGGCAAGACCACGACGACCTTCCTGCTGGACGGCGCGCTGCGCAGCTGCGGTCGCCGCACCGGGCTGGTCGGCACCGTTGCCCTGCGGGTCGGCGAGGAGGAGATCGCGGCGACCGGGACCACCCCCGAGGCGCCGGACCTGCACGCCCTGCTCGCGGTGATGGTGGAGCACCACGTCGAGGTCTGTTCCATGGAGATCTCCAGCCACGCCCTCGACCAGCGTCGGGTGGACGGGCTCACCGTCGACGTGGCCGGCTTCACCAACCTCTCCCAGGACCACCTCGACTACCACGGGGACATGCCGGGCTACTACGCCGCCAAGGCGCGGCTGTTCACACCGACACAGGCCCACCACGCGGTGGTCTGCGTCGACGACGAGTGGGGGCACCGGCTCGCCGAGGAGGTCGAGGTGCCGGTGACCACGGTCGGCGTCCGGACGTCGCGGCCCGCGCCCCGACCCGCGCGACACACCGGCCACTGGCAGGTGCTGGAGGTCGATCAGGTGGCCGGCGTGGCCCTGCTGAGCACTCCCGTCGGGGACCGGCTACCGCTGAGCCTGCCACTGCCCGGCGACTTCAACGTCGCCAACGCCGTCCTGGCGGTGGCCATGCTGGTCGAGGCCGGGCTGGCCGCCGAGGAAGCGGCCACCGCCGTGGCCCGGGCCGGAGAGGTGCCGGGACGGATGGAACGGATCGGCCCGCTCGGGCTGGCCGGGGAGCCGCTGGCCGTCGTCGACTACGCACACACCCCGGACGCCGTGGCAGTCGTCATCGCCGCCCTGCGCTCTGGTGCCAAGCCGCTGGTCATCGTCCTGGGTGCCGGCGGGGACCGGGACCGCGGCAAACGGCCGGCGATGGGGGCCGCGGCGGCCGCCGCGGACGTGATCGTCGTCACCGACGACAACCCGCGCTCGGAGGATCCGGCCGCGATCCGGGCCGCACTGCTCGCCGGGGCACGGGAGGCCGCCGGCTCGAGCGGGGCCGAGGTGCTCGAGGTGGCCGGGCGCCGGGCGGCGGTCACCGAGGCGGTGCGCCGGGCCTGGACCGCCGACGGCAGCGGGGTCGTGCTGCTTGCCGGCAAGGGGCACGAGAGAGGGCAGGAGGTGGCCGGCAGGGTGCTGCCGTTCGACGACCGCCGGGTGCTGGCCGAGGTCCTGGCCGAGGTGGGGCGGGCGACACGGGCCGGGACGGACACGGGTGCGCAGACGGGAAGAACTCGATGATCTTGATGTCCCTCACCGAGGTCGCCGCGGCGGTCGACGGGAGGCTCGTCGGCGGCGCCGACCCGGACGCCGCGGTGACCGGCGAGGTGGTGATCGACTCGCGACGGGCCGGTCCCGGCTCGCTGTTCGTCGCGATCGCGGGGGAGCACGTCGACGGCCACGACTTCGCCGACGCGGCTCGACGTGCCGGAGCCGTTGCCGTGCTCGGCAGTCGACCCACCGGGGGACCGGGCGTGCTCGTCGCGGACCCGGTCGTCGCACTCGGTCGGCTGGCTCGTGCCGTGCGGGACCGGCTGACGCAGCTGACCGCCATCGGCGTCACCGGTTCCAGCGGCAAGACCAGTACCAAGGACCTGCTGGCCCAGGTGCTCGCCCGGCTCGGGTCCACGGTGGCCCCACCCAGCTCGTACAACAACGAGATCGGGGTGCCGCTGACCGTGCTGCGTTGTGACGAGCAGACCCGGTACCTGGTCAGCGAGATGGGTGCCCGACAGGTCGGCAACATCGCCTACCTGTGCGGCATCGTCGCCCCCCAGGTGGCCGTGGTGCTCAACGTCGGGGCCGCCCACGTGGGGGTGTTCGGCAGCCGTCAGGCGACGGCGGCCACCAAGGGCGAGCTGGTCGAGGCACTGCCGCCCCACGGCCTGGCCGTGCTCAACGCCGACGATGACCTGGTCTGCGCAATGGCCGAGCGGACCAGGGCCCGGGTGGTGCGCACCGGCCGGTCGGAGGCGGCCGACGTCCAGGCCCGCGAGGTTCGGTTGGACGCCGCGGCCTGTCCCGCGTTCACCCTGGTCAGCACCCTGTCCGGGCGGGGCTGCAGCGCCTCGGTGCGGTTGCCACTGCATGGCGAGCACCACGTCGGCAACGCTCTGGCGGTGGCGGCGGTCGCCCTCGAGCTGGGTATGGACCTGACCGACGTGGCCGCTGCACTGTCGGGGGCCGCTCCGGCCAGCGCCGGCCGGATGCAGGTGTGGCTGCGCGAGGACGGGGTCGTCATCATCGACGACTCCTACAACGCCAACCCGGACTCGGTGGCGGCCGCGCTGCGGGCCCTGGTGCGCATCGAGACCCCGAACGGTCCGACCCGGCGGCGCTGGGCGGTGCTCGGGGAGATGCTGGAGCTCGGTGCCGACTCGGCGGCCGAGCACGAGCGGATCGGGGTGCTGGCGGGCGAGCTCGGGGTGAGCCAGCTGGTGGCGGTCGGGCCGGGGGCCGGGGCCTACCGGGCAGCGACCTGGGTCGAGGACGTCGCCCAGGCGCTGGCCGTGCTCGATCGCACCCTGCAGCCGGGGGATGTGGTGCTGGTCAAGGCGTCCAGGGCGGTGGGCCTGGACGCCCTGACGCGTGCCCTGCTCGAATCGCGCCCGTCGACGGGGCAGGATGACCGCGAGCGGTCCACCTCAGGGCCGCACCCGGATCCGACGAGCCAGCCCGGGGAGGTCGTGGCGTGAAGACGGTCGTCATCGCGGCCGCCGTCGCCATGGTGTGCTCGCTGTTCGGCACGCCGCTGTACATCCGGTTCCTGGTCCGCCGCGGCTTCGGCCAGTTCATCCGGGACGACGGCCCGACCGCCCACCACACCAAGCGCGGCACGCCGACGATGGGCGGTGCAGTGATCATCGCGGCGACCCTGGCCGGGTACGGCATCGCGCACCTGGCCACCATGTGGCGGCCAACCCTGTCGGGGCTGCTGGTGCTCTTCCTGATGGCCGGGCTCGGCTTCGTCGGCTGGCTCGACGACTACATCAAGATCTCCAAGCAACGCAGTCTGGGCCTACGAGCCGGTCCGAAGCTGATCGGGCAGTCCCTGGCGGCGGTGGTCTTCGCGGTGGTCGCGCTGACCGTCGACAACGGCAACCGGCTCACCCCGGCCTCGACGAAGATCTCCTTCATCCGGGACACCCCGATCGACCTGGCCTTCGCCGGACCGGCCCTCGGGCTGGCCCTGTTCGTCGGCTGGGCGCTGGTCATGATCGCCGGCACCAGCAACGGGGTGAACCTCACCGATGGCCTGGACGGGTTGGCCAGCGGGGCCACGGTCGCCGTGTCCGGCTCCTATCTGCTGATCGGCACCTGGCAGTCCAACCAGTCCTGCGCTCGCGGCGAGGCCGCCCGAGCCGTCGACGATGTCACCAACGCCCTGTGCTACGAGGTCCGCGACCCGCTGGACCTGGCGGTGGTTGCTGCCTGCCTGCTCGGGGCCACCTTCGGCTTCCTGTGGTGGAACGCCTCCCCAGCGAAGATCTTCATGGGTGACACCGGCTCACTGGCTCTGGGAGGGGCGCTGGCCGGGATGGCCATCCTGACCCGAACCGAGCTGCTACTGGTCATCCTCGGCGGCCTGTTCGTGATCATCTCGCTGTCGGTGGTGGTTCAGGTCGGATACTTCAAGCTGACCCGAAAACGCGTGTTCCGGATGGCCCCGCTCCAGCACCACTTCGAGCTGGCCGGCTGGAACGAGGTGACCATCGTCATCCGGTTCTGGATCATCGCCGGCCTGTTCTGCGGACTCGGGCTCGGGGTGTTCTACGCCGAGTGGGTGGTGGGCACCCAGTGACCGCGCCGAGCCGGTGGGGCCGCCCGGGCCGTCCTGACCTCGGCGAGCTCACCCACCGCGACGCCGACTGGTCGGCGCTGCGGGTCCTGGTCACCGGGATCGGCGTGAGCGGCTACGCGGCCGCCGCGGCGCTGGCCGAGCGGGGCGCCGACGTGGTCGTGGTGGACGAGCGGGACGGCGACGGCGAGCGGGACAAGGCCGGCGTGCTCGAGGTGCTCGGCGCCCAGGTCCGGCTGGGGTCCGCGTCCCACCTCGGCCTGCTCGGGCAGCTAGTCGACCGCCGGGACGGCCTCGACCTGGTGGTCACCTCACCGGGCTGGCGGCCGGACGCCCCATTGCTGGCCGGCGCCGCCGCGTCCGGGGTGCCGGTCTGGGGCGAGGTGGAGCTGGCCTGGCGGATGCGCACCCGCCCTGGCAACGGTCACCGACCCGCGCCCTGGCTGACCCTTACCGGCACCAATGGCAAGACCACCACCGTCGGCATGCTCGCCGCCATGCTCACCGCCGCCGGTCGGCGCGCGATGGCCGCCGGCAACGTCGGCACCCCGGTCCTGGAGGCAGTGCTGCACCCTGATCCCTACGAGGTGATCGCGGTCGAGCTGTCCAGCTTCCAGCTGCACTGGGCCCACTCGCTCAGCCCACTGGCCAGCGCCTGTCTCAACGTCGCCCCGGACCACGTCGACTGGCACGGGTCGCTGGCCGCGTACACCGCGGACAAGGGACGCGTCTACGCCGACACCCAGGTGGCCTGCATCTACAACGTCGGCGATCCGGTCACCGAGCAGCTGGTCCGCGACGCCGACGTGGTCGAGGGCTGCCGGGCGGTCGGCTTCACCCTCGGTGTGCCGGCGGTGTCGATGCTCGGTGTCGTGGAGGACGTGCTGTGCGACCGGGCCTTCGTCGCCGAGCGGCGCACCAGCGCCGCGGAGCTGGGCACCCTGGAGGACGTGCGCACCGCCGCCGGCGGCACCCTGGCCCCGCACTCGGTCGCCAACGCGCTCGCCGCCGCCGCCCTGGCCCGCGCCTACGGGGTGCCGGCAGCCGCCGTCCGGCGCGGGCTGCGTGGCTACACCGGCGAGCCGCACCGGATCGCCGAGGTCGTCGCCGCCGGCGGGGTGCGCTGGGTCGACGACTCCAAGGCCACCAACGCCCACGCCGCCGACGCCGCACTGCGCGCCTTCGACTCGGTGGTCTGGGTGGCTGGCGGTCTGGCCAAGGGCGGACGGTTCGACGACCTGGTCGTCGCGCACGCCGGGCGGCTGCGGGCGGCGGTGCTGATCGGCGCCGACCGCCGGCTGATCGCCGAGGCGCTCGCGCGACACGCCCCACAGGTCGTGGTGGTCGAGGTGGACGTCGACGACACTGATCCGGTGACCGGACCCGTGGCGCTGATGGACGAGGTGGTGGCTCGGGCCGGCGAGCTGGCCCGGCCGGACGACGTGGTCCTGCTGTCGCCCGCGTGTGCGTCGATGGACCGGTTCGTCTCCTACGCCCATCGCGGCCGGGAGTTCGCCCAGGCCGTCCGGCGCCGGGTGGGCTGAGCAGTGGCCGCCGGGACGGCGACCGCATCGGCGAGCGCGGGGACGACGCAGCGCTCGGTGTGGCTGTCCCGACTGGAGTCGCCCCTGGCCGCCTACTACCTGATCCTGGGCTCCAGTGCCGCGCTGGTTGCCGTCGGCCTGGTCATGGTTCTGTCCAGCTCGAGCGTGGAGTCCTTGGTGGAGTCCGGCGACCCGTACGCCGTGTTCTCCAAGCAGGCCGTGTTCGCCGCACTCGGGCTGCCCCTGGCCTGGTTGGCCTCCCGGTTGCCGGAGCGGTTCTGGATGGCAATGGCCTGGCCGGCCCTGGGCCTCGGGCTGGTCGGGCTCGCCGCCGTCGCGGTCGCCGGGACCACGGTCAACGGCAACCAGAACTGGATCGTGCTCGGTCCGGTCACCCTGCAGCCCTCCGAGGGCGCGAAGCTGGCCCTGGTGGTCTGGGCGGCAGCGGTTCTGGCCAGCAAGCACCAGCTGCTCGGTCGCGTCTCGCACGTGCTGGTCCCGGTCGTCCCCGGCGCAGTGCTGCTGCTTGCGCTGGTCCTGCTCGGCCACGACCTGGGCACCGCGCTGGTCCTGATCGGGATCGTCGCCGGGCTGCTGTTCACCGCGGGCGCACCGCTGCGGGTGTTCCTGATCGGCGGCGTTGCCGCGGCGGCGGCGGTCTTCGCCTTGGTCACCAGCAGTCCCAACCGGATGGCCCGACTGGGCGCTTGGTCCGGTCAGCTGTCCGGCACCGTCGAGTGCGACTACTACTCGACCTGCTGGCAGCCGATCCACGGCCTGTGGGGGCTGGCCACGGGCGGTTGGTGGGGGGTCGGTCTGGGCGCCGGTCGGGAGAAGTGGTCCTGGCTGCCCGAGGCACACAACGACTACATCTTCGCCGTGATCGGCGAGGAGCTCGGGCTGGCCGGCTCGCTGACCGTGCTGCTGCTGTTCGGCGCCCTCGGCGTCGGGCTGTTCCGGCTGGTGCTGGCCAGCGACGACGTGTTCGTCAAGATCGCCACCGGCGGCGTGCTGGCCTGGGTGCTCGGGCAGGCGGTCATCAACATCGGCACCGTCCTGGGTCTGCTGCCGGTGATCGGGCTGCCCCTGCCGCTGGTCTCCAGCGGCGGCTCGGCGCTGGTCACCATGATGATCGCCCTGGGCATGGTGGTCGGCTTCGCCCGCCGGGTGCCAGGCGCCGAGCAGGCGCTGGCGGCCCGGCCACAGCTGTTGCGCCGCAGCGTCGCCGTGCTGCCCGGCCGAGCCGTGAGCACCCGGGCCCGCTCGGCGCGCACCGCCCGCCGGGGCGGCTCTGGGCGGGCCGGACGGCCCCGGTGAGCCTGTCAGTCCTGCTGGCCGGGGGTGGGACGACGGGCCACGTCGCCCCGCTGCTGGCCCTGGCCGACTGCCTGCGCCGCCGGGACGGCGCGATCCGGATCACCGTGCTCGGCACCGCCGAGGGACTCGAGGCGCGGCTGGTGCCGCAGGCCGGCTACCCGCTGGCGGTGGTGCCGAGGGTGCCGATGCCCCGCCGCCCCGGCCGGGACCTGACCCGGCTGCCCGGCCGGCTGCGCGCCGCCGTCGCCGCCGCCGCGGCGGCGATCGAGACGGCGCAGGCGGACGTCGTGGTCGGCTTCGGCGGCTACGTGGCCACTCCGGCCTACCTGGCGGCGCGGCGGCGCCGGGTGCCGATCGTCGTCCACGAGGCGAACGCCCGGCCCGGCCTGGCCAACCGACTCGGCGCCCGGCTGACCCGCCACGTGGCCTGCGCCGTCCCCGGCACCCCGCTGCCCCGTGCCGTGGTCACCGGCATCCCGCTGCGCCGCGAGATCACCACCGCCGACCTGCCCGGGCTGCGGGCCACGGCGCTGGCCGGCTTCGGCCTGTCCGCCGACCACCGGACCCTGCTGGTCACCGGTGGCTCGCTCGGGGCGCAGCGGCTGAACACCACCGTGGGGGCCTGTGCCGCCGACCTGCGCGACGCCGGGGTGCAGGTACTGCACCTGTGCGGCCGCGGCAAGCAGGTCGACCTACCGCCCGGTGCCGCCGAGCGGCTGCCCCGCTACGTCGTGCGGGAGTACCTGGACAGGATGGACCAGGCCTTCGCGGTGGCTGACCTCGTCGTCTGCCGCGCCGGCGCCGGCACGGTCGCCGAGGTCACCGCGCTGGGACTCCCTGCGGTGTACGTGCCGCTGCCGATCGGCAACGGCGAGCAGCGGCTCAACGCAGTGCCCGTGGTCGAGGCCGGGGGAGGGCGCGTGGTCGCGGACGCCGAGTTCACCCCCGACTGGGTGCGCCGCGAGCTGGTTGGTGCGCCGGGGAGCCCCGGGCTGCTCGCCGACGAGCAGGAACTGGCCGAGATGGGCCGGGCCGCAGCCGATTTCGGGATCCGGGACGGCGACGAGCGGCTCGCCGACCTGGTCCTGCGCGCCGGTCAGGGCGAGGCCTAGATGGACCTCGGTGACGACGGGGTGCCGGACGTGGCGGCGCTGGGCCGGGTGCACTTCATCGGCATCGGCGGGGTCGGCATGTCTGGTCTGGCCCGGATCCTGCTCGCCCGCGGTGCCCCTGTCTCCGGCAGCGACGCCAAGAGGTCGGCGGTCACCGAGGAGCTGGCCGGGCTGGGCGCCCTCGTGCACGTCGGCCACGACCCGAGCGCGGTCGTGGGGGCGGACACGGTTGTGGTGTCCTCGGCGATCCGCGAGACCAACCCGGAGCTGGCCGCAGCGCGTTCGGCCGGGCTGCGGGTGCTGCACCGCTCCCAGGCGCTCGCCGCGCTGATGGCCGGCCGGCGCGCGGTCGCGGTGGCCGGCACCCATGGCAAGACCACGACCACCTCGATGATCACCGTGGCCCTGCGGCACTGCGGTGCCGATCCGTCCTTCGCGATCGGCGGGGAGCTGACCGGGGCGGCCCGCGAGGTCGCCAGCGCCCACGAGGGTGGCGGGGACGTGTTCGTGGCCGAGGCCGACGAGTCGGACGCCTCGTTCCTGCGCTACCGCCCCACCGTCGCAGTGGTCACCAACGTCGAACCGGACCATCTCGACCACTACGGCACCCCGGAGGCGGTCGCGGCCGCCTTCGACGCCTTCGCCGACCGGATCGTGCCCGGTGGAGTGCTGGTCGTCGGCATCGACGACCCGGGGGCGCGTCGCCTGGCCGAGGCGGTCCGGCGGCGGCGAGCCGGCCAGGTGCACGTGATCGGCTACGGGGCGTACCCGGACGCCGACGTCAGGATCACCGGGGCACGCCCCACGCCGGTCGGGATCACCGTGGACCTCGTCGCCGCCGCAGCGCTGGTCCCCGGTGGGCTCGCGCCGCCGCCGGCCCGGCTGACGCTGCAGGTCCCGGGGGTGCACAACGGCGCGAACGCCGCCGCGGCCTGGACCGTGGGCGTCTGGCTCGGGCTGGACGGCGGCTGCGTTGCCGAGGGGCTGGCCGCCTTCGGCGGCACGCGGCGGCGCTTCGAGCTCAAGGGCGAGGCGGCCGGGGTCGTGGTCCGCGACGACTACGCCCACCATCCGACCGAGGTGGCGGCTCTGCTGCGGGCGGCGCGCGAGGCGACGACGGGGCGGGTCCTGGTGGTCTTCCAGCCCCATCTGTACAGCCGGACCCGGATCTTCGCCGACGAGTTCGCCAACGCTCTGGCCCTGGCCGACGAGGTGGTCGTCCTGGACGTCTACGCAGCCCGAGAAGACCCTGAGCCAGGGGTGAGCGGGCAGACGATCAGTACGCGGGTGCCGTTGCCGGCCGAAAGGGTGCTGTTCGCCCAGAGTGCGGACCAGGCGGTGGCCCGGGTGGTCGGGCGGGCCCGGACCGGGGACCTGGTGCTGACTGTCGGCGCGGGTGACGTGACCCTCCTTGGGGACCTGGTGCTGGCCGCGCTCGGCGCCGACCAGCGGGACGACGTCCCCGGAGCCGAGCGGTGAACCGGCCCGGGACGGCTACCGCCCGCCGGGCCGGACCGGCGCGGCGGGCCGCCTCCGCTGGTAGCGCCGAGCGGTTCGCGGCGCGCGTGCGCTCGCGTCGGCGCCGCCGGTTCGCCGTGGTGCTGGCCAGCCTCGCGCTGCTGGTCGCCGGGGTCTGGTTGGCCGTCCTCTCCCCGTACCTGGTCCTGCAGGAGGTGCAGGTCCGCGGCACCGTCCGCGTCCCGCAGGCCGAGGTCCGGATGGTGGCCGAGACCGAGCTGGGTCGGCCGATGGTGCTGCTCGACCCGTCCGACGTCGCCCGCGAGGTGGCCGCACTGCCCCTGGTCCGCTCGGTGCAGGTGCGCCGCAGCTGGCCGGCGACGCTGACCGTGACGGTGACCGAGCGGCTGCCGGTGGCCGCGGTCGCGGCCGGTCCTGACTACCGGCTGGTCGACCGGGAGGGCGTCGAGGTCGAGACCGTGTCCCGCCGGCCGTCTGACGTGCCGGTGCTGGACGTCGACCTGGCCGGCGGGCCCGGGTCGGTGGCCACCCTGGCCGCGGCGCTGGACGTGCTGGACGGGCTGCCGCCGTCGCTGCACGCCCAGGTCGTCGAGATCGGTGCCACCTCTCCTGACGGGGTCTGGCTCCGTCTGGATGCCTCGGCGGACACCTCGATCCGGGTGGTCTGGGGTGACTCGTCCCAGGGGCAGCAGAAGGCCGGCGTGCTGCAGGTGCTGATGGCCGCGCAGGACACCCGTGACGCCGCGTCGTACGACGTCAGCGCGCCGCTCAACCCCGCCGTCCGCCCTCGGTAGCCGCCGGCGGGAGGGGTCCCGAACGGCAGCACGACCCGACACACCCTGGCGGTCGTTGAATCGCTCCGGGGGCGACCGTACGGTCACTGCAACGACGAGGTTGACATAACTATAACCCTCTACCTGAGGGTGAGAGTTCAGCAGAGCTCACCGGACAAGAGGGTTGAGCAGACCGGGGGACCGGGTCCACGATCCGCGAGCGAGAGGCACCCGACGTGGCAGCACCGCAGAACTACCTGGCAGTCATCAAGGTCGTCGGCATCGGCGGCGGTGGGGTCAACGCCATCAACCGCATGATCGAGGTGGGCCTCAAGGGTGTTGAGTTCATCGCCATCAACACCGACGCCCAGGCCCTGCTGATGAGCGACGCCGACGTCAAGCTCGACGTCGGCCGTGAGCTCACCCGCGGCCTGGGTGCCGGTGCCGACCCCGAGGTCGGCCGCAAGGCCGCCGATGACCACACCGAGGAGATCGAGGAGGTCCTCAAGGGGGCCGACATGGTCTTCGTCACCGCGGGTGAGGGGGGTGGCACGGGTACCGGCGGCGCGCCGGTGGTGGCCCGGATCGCCCGTTCTCTCGGCGCCCTGACGATCGGTGTGGTGACCCGCCCGTTCACCTTCGAGGGCCGCCGCCGGGCCACTCAGGCGGACTCCGGGATCACCTCGCTGCGTGAGGAGGTCGACACCCTCATCACGATCCCGAACGACCGGCTGCTGTCGATCAGCGATCGGAACGTCAGTGTGCTCGACGCGTTCCGTTCCGCCGACCAAGTGCTGCTGTCCGGCGTCCAGGGCATCACCGACCTGATCACGACGCCCGGCCTGATCAACCTCGACTTCGCCGACGTCAAGTCGGTGATGCAGGGCGCGGGCAGCGCTCTGATGGGCATCGGCTCGGCGCGCGGGGAGGACCGCGCCGTCCAGGCCGCCGAGACCGCGATCTCCTCGCCGCTGCTCGAGGCCAGCGTGGAGGGTGCGCACGGGGTCCTGCTGTCCATCCAAGGCGGCTCCGACCTCGGCCTGTTCGAGATCAACGAGGCGGCCCGGCTGGTCCAGGAAGCGGCGCACCCCGAGGCGAACATCATCTTCGGCGCGGTGATCGACGACGCCCTCGGGGACGAGGTCCGGGTCACCGTGATCGCCGCCGGATTCGACGGCGGCGCCCCGGCACGCAAGCGGGACGACCGGGCCCTCGGCCAGGTCTCCGGGCGCGCCAGCGGCGCAGCCGACACCGGTTACTCCGGGTCGTACTCGTCGGAGTCGTTCTCGGGCAACGGCTCTGCCTCGCCTGCGCGATCCGCGCCGGTGCCGGCGGGTACCTCGGGCTCGGCCTCCGGCGGTCTCGGCTCGTTACCGACCCCGCAGCCCGGGTACGCCGCGACCGAGCGGCCCCGGCCCCTGGACGCTGAGCCGATCACCGAGCGGCACGTCGGTGCGCCGACCGTGGCGGACCCAGTGACCAGCCAACCCCGGACGGCCGCCGCAACGCCGGCGACCGAGTCGTCGACTGAGTCGTCGGCGATGGGACGTCCGTTGAGCCCGGCTGCGGAGTCGCTGCGGACCGATCGCGCCGGCGGTGGGACGGACGACGGCAGTGGCTCGCCAGACTCACAGCCCGCGCCCCGATCGGCGGAGCTGCCGAGCGAGCGCGTCCCTCGGACGGCGAGCCGTTCCTCCTTCGCGCTCGACGACGACCTGGACATCCCCGAGTTCCTCAAGTAGGTCACCGCGCCCGTGCATCGACCGGACCGGTCCGGCCCGACCGAGGTCGAGGTCGACCTCGGCCTCGGCGTGCGAGCCCTGTTCACGACGGCCGCTGCCGGCAACCTGGCCCGGCATGCCGGCGCTGACCCCGACTCAGCCCCGCAACGGCGCCGCCTGCTGGGCGAGCGGGTCGGTGCCCCGGTGGTCTTCGGTCGCCAGGTGCACGGCAGCGTCGCGGCGTGGGTCGGTGCGTCGCCGCCGGGGCGTCCCGACCTCCACGACCTGCGCGGGGCCGATGATGCAGCGGCGACCGGGGTCGACGCCCTGGTGGCGACCACCTCGACCCTGGCCGTCGGGGTTCTGGTCGCCGACTGCGTGCCGGTCCTGCTCGCCGACCCGCGGGCGGGTGTGGTGGCGGCGGCGCACGCCGGCCGGGTGGGGCTGCTCCGTGGGGTGTTGACCGCCGTTCTTGCCGAGATGAAGCGACAGGGGGCCGCGGCGGCGCACACCCGGGCGGTGCTCGGCCCGTGCGCCGGGGCCTGCTGTTACGAGGTGCCGGAGGAGATGGCCCGCGAGGCCGCCGCGGCGATCCCGGCACTGTCCGCCCGGACGACCTGGGGCACCCCGTCCCTGGATCTGCGCGCCGGCTGCCGAGCGGTGCTCGCTGGGTCCGGGCTCGCCCGCGTCGACGAGATCGACGGCTGCACCATCGAGAACGAGACCTGGTTCAGCTACCGGCGTGCCGCGGGCCGGTCCACCGGACGCTTTGCCGGCGTGGTACGACTCCTACCGTGACGCAGCTGCCCGCCGACCCCCGCAGGGCCGAGTTGGCGGCGGCCCTGGACCGGGTCCACCACCGGATCGCCGCCGCCTGCACGGACAGGGGCCGGGACCCGACGCGGATCACCCTGGTCGTGGTGACCAAGACCCACCCCGTCGACGATGTGCGCCGGCTCGCCGAGCTGGGCCAGCGGGACGTCGGGGAGAGCCGGGAGCAGGAGGCGAGCCTCAAGCACGCGGCGCTGAATGCCGTTCCCGGGTTGGCCGCGGACCTGGTCTGGCACTTCGTCGGACGGCTGCAGTCGAACAAGGCGCGCAGGGTGGCGGCCTTCGCCGACCTGGTGCACTCCCTCGACCGCTCAGCCCTGGTGCTGCCCCTGGCCCGCGGCGCGGAGGCCAGGGGCCGGCGCCTCGGCGTGCTGGTGCAGGTCAGCCTGGACGGTGACCCGGCCCGCGGCGGCGTCCCCGTCCACGACGGGGCCGCGGGGGTGGACCGGATGCTCCGGCTGGCGGAGGAGGTGGCCGCGGTGCCGGCGCTCGAACTGCGCGGCCTGATGGCGGTCGCGCCGCTGGGTGCCGACCCCGTGGCCGCGTTCGCCGTCCTGCCCGGATTGTCGCAAAGGCTGTGTGCGGCTGACCCAGGCGCCTGGATCGTCTCGGCGGGTATGAGCGGGGACCTGGAAGCCGCCGTGGGGGCAGGGGCGACACACCTGCGTGTCGGCACTGCGGTGCTCGGTGCACGCCCGCCGCTCGGGTAACGTCGCGACTCAGGGTGGCCGTAGGGGTGCACCGTGGTGACTGGGACCATCGAACCGATGCAAGGAGTAGCGATGGGCGGCGCATTGCGCAAGACCATGGTCTACCTGGGGTTGGCCGAGGATGACGACCGATACGACGCCTACGACGTGGACGAGGACTTCCCCGAGGACGAGGCCGAGGCCGACGAGCACCGGGGTCGGCGCACCCCCGAGCCGGTCGGCGCTCGGCGTGAGCCACGGATGGACGGTGACGACGAGGAGTCCCGCCCGGCTCCGGTCACCCCCATCAACCGTGGCCACATGACCCGGGTGGTGCACAGCACCTCCGTGCGCACGGAGCTGCACCGGATCTCGACGATCCATCCGCGGACGTACAACGAGGCCAAGACCATCGGCGAGGCCTTCCGCGCCGGCACTCCGGTGATCATGAATCTCAGTGACATGGACGACGCCGACGCCAAGCGTCTGGTGGATTTCGCGGCCGGGCTCGTGTTCGGTCTGCATGGCGCGATCGAACGGGTGACCAGCAAGGTATTCCTGCTCACACCTGCGGACGTCGAGGTGGCTCCCGCCGAGAAGGTCAAGGTGCCGGAGCGGACCTTCTTCAACCAGAGCTGACGGCGTCCACGAGCGAGGCCCACCGGACCCGAGGCGTCCGCCGGCAGGGCTCCGGTTCGCCGTGGCCCCGGCTCGTGACGCACTATGGACATTCCCATCGTTCCACTGTCGAACGGATCTGCCGTGTCGGTGATCGTCGAGCTCCTTGCCTTCGTCGTCTTCCTATTCCTCCTGACCATGTTCGGCCGGCTGATCTTTGACTGGATCCAGGCCTTCGCTCGGGACTGGCGGCCGAGTGGGCCGATCCTGGTGGTGGCCGAGGGTGTCTACTCGGTGACCGATCCCCCGCTGAAGGCGTTGCGACGAGTGATCCCTCCGCTACGTCTTGGCGCGATCCGGATCGATCTGGCCTTCACCGTCCTGTTCATCCTGGTGTTCATCCTGTGGAACCTGTTGCGGGCGTGACAGCCGATGGACGAGCGACGGCAGAGCACCTACGGTGCCTACTGATCGACAGGTGAACCGAGAGGTGACCGAGGCCCTGACCGGGCGGTTCGTTCACCATGCCAGGCATCCGATACGGTGACACGGCGACGCCGCACCACCGACCGAGTCTCTCCCGCGAGGTGACCACATGGGTCTGACACCCGAGGACGTTGTCAACAAACGATTCCAAGCCACGAAGTTCCGTGAGGGCTACGACCAGGACGAGGTCGACGACTTCCTGGACGAGGTCGTCAACGAGCTGCGCCGGCTCAACGAGGAGAACGAGGACCTGCGCAACAAGCTCGGTACCTGTGAGCGTCGGGTCGGCGAGTTGTCCCGGGCGTCGGCGGTCCGCGAGAGCGCCCCCGAGCCGGAAGCGCCGGCCACGGTGGCGGCGCCGATGATGCAGCCTCCCCCCGCCCCAACCCCCACCCCCGCGCCACAGCCGGTGGCCCCGCCCGAGCCGATGCGGCCCGCCGCTCAGCTTGAGGCCGCGGCGCAGGGCGGTCAGGGCCCGGAGGCGGCCGCAGGCATGCTCGCCCTGGCCCAGAAGCTTCATGACGAGTACGTGCGCAACGGCGAGCAGCAGCGGGACCGGATCGTGAACGAGGCCCGTGAACACGCTCAGCGGCTGGTCCGCGAGGCGGAGGAGAAGCAGCGCCAGACCCTCGGCTCCCTGGAGCAGGAGCGTTCCCTGTTGGAGCGCAAGATTGACGAGCTGCGGGCCTTCGAGCGCGAGTACCGCAGCCGCCTCAAGTCCTACCTGGAGGGACAGCTCCGCGAGCTCGAGGCCAAGGCTGCGGTCGTGCCGAACCGAGGCCAGCAGGCCGCCGTCTCGGGTGGTAACGGTGGTGGCTCCTACAACGGACCGTTGCCCAGTCGAGGGGCCTACGCCGCGGAGCAGACCCCCGAGCCGGCTCAGAGCTTCCCGTTCGGCGACCGGGGCTGACCTGGCTCGGTGCCCAGCACGGGCGGACTCTCGATCAGTCCGTGAGGGCTCGATCTGAGTTGTACGAGCAGTAACTGCACGTCACGACGAGCCACCTGCGCGGGAGCAGGTGGCTCGTCGTCGTCCCGGTCGTCATACTTGCCGCTTCCGGACGCCGTGTCGTTGACGGACCGGACCAGGTTTGGCGCATGATCAGGGCACCGATCGGATCGCTGCGACGACACTCGAGGTCGGTCCACGGCCAGGGGCAGTCGAGGGGGTCCGCAGCGTCGCGGGCGAGGAGGAACCGATGGCACAGCGCAGTGCACCGGCGAAGCGGGCTGGCGCAGGCACGTCGTCTCGTCGCGCTGCGACGACTGCCACCAAGACGGCCGCCACCAAGACAGCTGCGAAGAAGGCAGCC
Organism: uncultured Actinomycetota bacterium; assembly: GCA_963724535.1. GTDB lineage: Bacteria > Actinomycetota > Actinomycetes > Actinomycetales > Kineosporiaceae > JADJPO01. The sequence goes on along the minus strand of CAVRVD010000013.1, from coordinate 117,351 downwards.
GCGACCAAGACAGTTGCGAAGAAGGCAGCCGCGACCAAGACAGTTGCGAAGAAGGCAGCCGCGACCAAGGCAGTTGCGAAGAAGGCAGTTGCGAAGAAGGCGGCCACCACCAAGGCGGCCACCACCAAGGCAGCTGCGAAGAAGACCACCGCGACCAAGGCGGTTGCGAAGAAGGCAGCTGCGACCAAGGCAGCCACCACCAAGGCGGCCGCGAAGAAGGCAGTTGCGAAGAAGGCGGCCACCACCAAGGCAGCCGCGACCAAGGCAGCCGCGACCAAGGCAGCGCCGAGGACCGCGACCGCCCCGGTGGTCGCCGCCGGCGAGCAGCCGTGGACCACGACGGAGCTGGCTGGACTGCGTGCTGAGCTGGAGGCCGATCTGGCCCGGTTGCAGGCGGAGCTGAGGACCATCGAGGAGAGCATCGCCGACGTGCTGCGGGACAGCGGTGACGGCAGCGGGGACGACCAGGCCGACACCGGCACCAAGGCGTTCGAGCGAGAGCAGGAGATGACCCTGCTGGCCAACACTCGGGAGGGCCTCACCCAAACCGCCCATGCGCTGCGGCGGCTCGCCGACGGTGGCTACGGGATCTGCGAGTCGTGCGGCGGCTCGGTCGGCAAGGCGCGGCTGCAGGCCTTCCCGCGGGCCACGGTGTGTGTTGCCTGCAAGCAGCAGCAGGAACGTCGGTGAACCGCCCCGGCTAGGGCCCGCGCGAGAGCGGACCGGCGTACCGGCCGACCCCCTCGGGCATGGCACCCTGGACCCATCATGGATCCCTCTCCGGCCCGTCCACGGCTGACGGCTGTCGCACTGGGTATCGCCGCGCTGGTGCTCATGGTGGACCAGGCCACCAAGACTCTCGCCATCAACCGGCTCATCCCGAACGTGCCGGTCCCGGCGGTCGATGGCTGGCTGCAGTGGCGCTTGGTGCGCAACCCGGGGGCGGCGTTCTCGTTGAGCACCGGGACGACCTGGTTGTTCACCCTGATCGCCGTCGTGGTGGCGATCGTCGTCGTCCGCATCTCCCGCCGGCTGGGCAGCTGGCCCTGGGCGGTCGGCCTGGGCCTACTGCTGGGTGGGGCCATGGGCAACCTGGTCGACCGGCTGCTACGCCAGCCAGGCTTCGCTCGGGGGCACGTGGTCGACTTCATCGAGTACCTGCGATTCCCGGTCATCGACTTCCCGGTGTTCAACATCGCGGACTCGTCCATCGTGGTCAGCGCCCTGCTGATCGCGCTGCTCGGGCTGCGCGAGGTGCCGCTGGAGGGGCGGCGCCCAGATCATGCCGCCGACACCGCGGGTCCCGCCGATCCAGCGGGTGCCGACGATGCCTGAACGGCGCAGTCTGCCGGTGCCGGACGGGCTCGCCGGCCAGCGGGTGGACGTTGGGCTCGCCCGGCTGCTCGGTCTGTCCCGAACGGCGGCCGCCGAGCTGGCCATGGCCGGGGCCGTTCTCGTCGACGGCAGGGTGGCCGGCAAGTCCGACCGGCTGCCGCCCGAGGCCTGGCTGGAGATCGAGCTGCCCGACCCGCCCGAACCGGCCGGTGACCCGGGGCCGCCGGTGGGTCTGGACGTCGTGTACGACGACGAGGAGCTCGTGGTCGTGGACAAGCCGGTCGGGGTCGCTGCGCATCCCAGCCCTGGCTGGTCGGGACCGACCGTGGTCGGCTCCCTGGCCGCAGCCGGCTACCGGGTGGCCACCTCGGGAGCCGCCGAACGGCAGGGGGTGGTCCACCGGTTGGACGTCGGGACCAGCGGCCTGATGGTGGTGGCCAAGAGCGAGCGCGCCTACAGCAGGCTCAAGCAGGCATTCCGCGACCGCAGCGTCGACAAGGTCTACCACGCGGTGGTGCAGGGCCACCCGGACCCGAGCACCGGCACCGTCGACGCGCCGATCGGACGCCACCCCGTCCAGGATCATCGGTGGGCGGTGGTGGCCGGCGGCAAGCCGAGCATCACGCACTACGGCGTGCTCGAGGCGTTCTGGGCGGCCAGCCTGGTGGAGGTGCACCTCGAGACCGGGCGTACCCACCAGATCCGGGTGCACTTCTCGGCGCTGCGCCACCCGTGCGTCGGGGACATGACCTACGGCGCCGACCCGGCCCTGGCCGACCGGCTGGGACTGACCCGACAGTGGCTGCACGCCGTCCGGCTGGCCTTCTCCCACCCAGGCACGGGGGAGCCGGTCGAGTTCACCAGCAGCTACCCGGCCGACCTGGACCAGGCCCTGCAGGTCCTGCGGCGGTGACCGGTGGGCGTCCGGCGGCCCTGAGGGCACTCACCGAGCGGCTGCGGGCCGCCGGATGCGTGTTCGCCGAGGACGAGGCCAGGCTGCTGGTCGAGTCAGCGGCCGACCCGGCCGAGCTGGCAGCCAGGGCGGCACGCCGGATCGCCGGCGAGCCACTCGAGCATGTCCTCGGCCGGGTCGACTTCGCCGGCCTTCAGGTGGCGCTGGGGCCGGGGGTCTTCGTGCCGCGCCGGCGCAGCGAACTGCTGGTCGCCGCCGCGCTGGGCCTGCCGGCGGCGGCGGTGCCCGACTCGGGCCCGACGCCGCCGGCTGTCGTCGTCGACCTCTGCTGCGGCTGCGGCGCCGTCGGCGCTGCAGTGGCCTGCGGCCTGCTAAGCAGGGGGGATCGGCGGGTCGAGGTGCACGCGGTGGACCTGGACCCGGTGGCGCTTCGCTGGGCGGGGCGCAACCTGGCGCGAGTGGCGTCGGCCGAGTCGGCCGTCGTCCAGGTGCACCAGGGTGACCTGTACGCGGCGCTGCCGCGCCGGCTGCGCGGCCGGACCGCGCTACTGCTGGCCGTCCCGCCCTACGTGCCCACCGGCCAGCTGCCCCTGATGCCGGCGGAGGCCCGACTCCACGAGCCGGTCACGGCTCTGGACGGCGGGCCGGACGGTCTGGCGGTGGCCCGCCGTGTCGTGGCCGGGGCCGCGACGTGGCTGGCCCCGAACGGCGCCCTGCTGGTCGAGACCTCGTGGGCGCAGGTGGACGGGCTGGTCGCCCTGTTCGAGCACGCCGGCCTCGGCACGCGGCTGGCCAGCAGCGATGAACCGGAGGCGGTCGTGGTGGTCGGCCTCACCCGTAGCTGACGGGGGTGCCGCCACCCTGCTGCTGGATGACCAGGTACGCGACGACGGCGATCACGGCCAGGCCGGCCAGGACGGCTGCGACGATCTTGGGGATGCTGTAGGGGCGCTCCCCGATCACCTCCCCGGTATAGGCGTTGACGAACACCTGGTAGCTCTTGCCGCCGTACAGGTAGGCAGCGATCCACACCGGGAGCAGCATCAGCTTGAACATCAGGTCGTTGTACCGGGTGTCCATCGAGTGCACCTGCTGCACGTCGCCGCCGATGTCCGCCCGGCAGTCGCCCATGATCACCGAGCGCATCTGCTGCTTGGCGTTCTCCAGACCGGCGTCGGGCTCCACGTCGTAGCGCAGGGTCTGGTAGCCGGCCAGGAACTCCGGTTGGTGGGCCTTGGCGGTGCCCAGGTGCCATGGCTCGAGCGCGGCGATCTGGTCAGGGGAGAGCTGGGTCGTCGCCACGACCACCACGTCGTCGAAGGAGCGCGAGACGTTGCCGGAGGCGGGCCACCAGCGGGTCTTGACCACGCTGCGCATCTGGGTCTGCGGCCGGCCGTTGACCATCACGGTGACCGGGACCGTCTCGACGTAGTGCTGGCCCCGCATGCCGGAGTAGTGGGTCATGGTGGCGGCGTCGAAGGTCCAGTGCGGCAGGTAGGTGCCCTTGAGCGACTCGGTGGTGCTGACCCGCTTGAGCCGGTTCGGGGCGAACAGGCGCGAGCCCGCCCAGGCGCGGACGGCGTCCTGGGCGCCGCGGCGGTCGACGGCGAACGGGACGACCCCCTCGGGCACGATCTGCTCGGCCGGGTCGACCTCGGCCACGATCGGTGAGCCGCAGAACGAGCAGAACGTCGAGAGGTCGTCGCTCTCCATCTGGGCGGCGCAGCGGGGACAGGCAAGCAGGTGATCGCCCAGCCGGGCCGTCGGTTTGATCGGCGAGGTCTGCCAGGTGAGGTAGTCGTGCTCGTCGATGACGTCGTCCGCACCGGCCACCACCGGCTGCTCGGCCTCGCAGTACGGGCAGCGCAGGGTCGTCGTGCCCGGCGCGTACTCCAGCCGGGCCCCGCAGCTGACGCAGGGGAAAGTGTGCACACCGCGAGTGGGTCGCGGCCAGGGGGACGGGTCTGCACCGGTCAGGTCAGCAGGCATCGTTCGGGTCGCCAGGGGGTGTCATCGGGCCAAGGAGGTCGGGTGGTGTCGTCATGTGCGTCGTCAGGAGCTGCCCCGGTCCGGGTCCTCGGGACCGGGCTCACCCGTCGCAGCCGGCTCGGTGCCGACCGGCACCGTCGGCTCCTGCTCTCCCGGCTCGCCAGCGCCCGGCTGGACCGGCTGCGCGCTCACCGGCTCGGCGGGTGCCGGCGGTGCGGCAGCCGGGACCGGGGGCAGCGGCGGCGGAGCGATCGCCAGAACCGGGGCGAGGGCGGCGATCTCCCGGGCCGGTTGCCATTGCTCCATGCCCGCGGTCCAGACCAGGGTGTCCGGGGTGAGCTCACCGGAGGCCACCTTGCCGGGCAGCTCTGGACCCGAGAACGGGCCCTGCTGCTGCCCGTTGACCCCGAGGTACCACTGCACGACCGGCACCGGGGGTGGCGCGGCGGACGCCGGGGCGGCGGTCTGGGCGGGCTCGGGGGCGGACTGACGCCGCATCCCCTCGGCCATCTGCTGCCCGACGGCCAGCCCGACGCCCATCCCGATGCCGTCGGCGCCCCCGCCGCCAGGGTTCTTCGCCGCTTCCTCGATCGCCTCGGCGGTCTGGAACTTCGTGTACTGGTCCAGGTCGCCGACCACCCCCATCTGGGTGCGCTTGTCCAGGGCCTCTTCCACCTCCGGCGGCACGGAGATGTTCTCGATGATGAAGTTGGAGATCGTGATCCCGAGGTTGGCCAGGTCCTCCGAGAGCACCCCGGCGATCCGCTGGCCGATGCCCTGCTGGTGGGCGGCCAGGTCGAGCAGGGACACCCCGGAGGTGGCCAGCGCGGTGCCGAGCTTGCTCACGATCATCTGGCGCAGGTAGTCGGAGACCTCTTCAGTGCGGAACTGCGGGTCGGTGCCGACCAGCTCGCGCAACAGCTTGGCCGGGTCGGTGACCCGCATCGCGTAGGCGCCGAAGGCCCGCAGCCGAACCATGCCGAACTCGGCGTCGCGCACGATCACCGGGTTCTGGGTGCCCCACTTGAAGTCGGTGAACTGGCGGGTGTTGACGAAGTAGACCTCGGCCTTGAACGGCGAGTCGAACCCGTACGGCCAGCTCTTCAGGGTGGTCAGGACCGGCAGGTTGCGGGTCTCCAGGGTATGCGTGCCCGGGGTGAAGATGTCGGCGATCTGACCCTCGTTGACGAAGACCGCGTTCTGGCTCTCCCGCACGATGAGCTTGGCACCCATCTTGATCTCGTTGTCGTGGCGCGGGAATCGCCACACGATCGTGTCCCGGCTGTCGTCGAGCCATTCGATGATGTCGATGAACTCGCTGCGCAGCCCGTCGAAGAGTCCCACTGCGATCCCTCCCGGTTTCGCTCCGCCCGGGCGGTGGTCCACCGCCGCCGGCCCGTCCGGGTCGACTCTAGTCGCTGCCGCCTCGGCCGACGCCAGCGATCCTCGGCCGTGATCACCGGCTGCGACCGGCCCCGACCGGCTGCGACGAGCTGCTTCGGCCTCGACGGGCTGCCCGGACCGCCGCGTCGCTGCCGGGCTTGACGGTGGGGTTGCCTAGACTGGTCACCCAGCCGTCGACCAGACCTCGTCGGCGACCTGTACGCGTCGGCTGCCCGCCCGCCGTCCACCCGGATGCCCGGTTCTCGGCGGCAGCGGCTTCCCCGGGCCGGCGTGCCGCAGCAGGTATGGAGAGGACTGCCGCATGCCGTCGCCGGGGCCCGGGGAATCCGACTCCTTCGTGCATCTGCACGCGCACACGGAGTACTCGATGCTCGACGGCGCGGCGAAGATCGACGACCTGTTCGCCGAGGCTGCCCGGATGGGCATGCCCGCGCTGGCCACCACCGACCATGGGTTCGTCTTCGGCGCCTACGAGTTCTGGAAGAAGGCCCAGAAGTACGGGGTCAAGCCCATCATCGGGGTCGAGGCCTACCTCACCCCGGGAACCAGCCGGTTCGACCGCACCCGGGTGCGCTGGGGCGAGGTCGGCCAGGACGACGTCTCCGGCGGCGGCGCCTACACCCACTTGACGCTGCTGGCCGAGAGCACAGGCGGGATGCACAACCTGTTCCGGATGGCCTCCCTGGCCAGCCTCGAGGGGCACTTCTACAAGCCCCGGATGGACCGGGAGCTGCTGCAGACCTACCGCAAAGGCCTGATCGCCACCACTGGCTGCCCCGGTGGCGAGGTGCAGACCCGGCTGCGCCTGGGCCAGTACCGAGAGGCGCTCGAGGCGGCCGCGGAGTTCCAGGACATCTTCGGTGCGGAGAACTACTACTGCGAGCTGATGGACCACAACCTGCCGGTCGAGAAACGGGTCCGCGAGGACCTGCTCCGGCTGGCCGGGGCGCTCGACCTGCCGCTGTTGGCCACCAACGACCTGCACTACACCCGGCCCGAGGACGCCAAGGCGCACTCGGTGCTGCTGTGCGTGCAGTCGGGCTCCACCCTGGCCGACCCGAAGCGGTTCCGCTTCGAGGCCGACGACTTCTACCTCAAGTCCCCCCAGGAGATGCGCCGGCTCTGGCGTGAGCTGCCCGACGCGTGCGACAACACCCTGCTGGTCGCCGAGCGGTGCGAGGCGACCTTCACCGAGGGGGCCAACCTGATGCCCCGTTTCCCGGTGCCCGAGGGGGAGAGCGAGCAGTCCTGGTTCGTCAAAGAGGTCGAGGTCGGACTGCATCGCCGCTACCCGGGTGGGGTCCCGACCGAGGCGCGCAAGCAGGCGGACTTCGAGGTCGACGTCATCTGCCAGATGGGCTTCCCGGGCTACTTCCTCGTCGTCGCCGACTTCATCAACTGGGCCAAGGCCCAGGGCATCCGGGTCGGCCCGGGCCGCGGCAGCGCCGCCGGGTCGCTGGCCGCCTACGCCACCGGCATCACCGACCTCGACCCGTTGCAGCACGGGCTGATCTTCGAGCGTTTCCTCAACCCCGAGCGTGTGTCCATGCCCGACGTCGACGTCGACTTCGACGAGCGCCGACGGGGCGAGGTGATCCGCTACGTCACCGAGAAGTACGGCGAAGACCGGGTCGCCCAGATCGTCACCTACGGCACGATCAAGGCCAAGCAGGCCCTCAAGGACGCCTCCCGGGTACTCGGCTACCCGTTCTCGATGGGGGAGCGGCTGACGAAGGCCATGCCGCCGCCGGTGATGGGCAAGGACATCCCGCTGTCCGGGATCTTCGATGCGGCCCACACCCGCTACGGCGAGGCAGAGGAGTTCCGCCAGCTGCACGCCACCGACGCCGACGCGCAGAAGGTGGTCGAGACCGCCCGGGGCCTGGAGAACCTCAAGCGGCAGTGGGGTGTGCACGCCGCCGGTGTGATCATGTCCAGCGAGCGCCTGATCGACCACGTCCCGATCATGCGTCGCGAGCAGGACGGCGCCATCATCACGCAGTTCGACTACCCGACGTGTGAGACGCTCGGCCTGCTCAAGATGGACTTCCTGGGGCTGCGCAACCTCACGGTCATCGACGACGCCCTGAACAACGTCGTGGCCAACGGCAAGGAGGCGGTCGACCTCGATCAGCTGTCGACCACCCTCGACGACAAGGCCACCTACGAGCTGCTCGCCGCCGGCGACACCCTCGGCGTCTTCCAGCTGGACGGCGGCCCGATGCGCACTCTGCTGCGCCAGATGCGCCCGGACAACTTCGAGGACATCTCCGCCGTCCTGGCCCTGTATCGGCCCGGGCCGATGGGCGCCAACTCGCATATCAACTACGCCCTACGCAAGAACGGCCTGCAGCCGATCACCCCGATCCACCCCGAGCTCGCCGAGCCGCTCGCTGAGATCCTGGACACCACCCACGGCCTGATCGTCTACCAGGAACAGGTCATGGCGATCGCTCAGAAGGTGGCCGGATACAGCCTCGGCAAGGCCGACCTGCTGCGCCGGGCGATGGGCAAGAAGAAGCGGGAGATCCTCGACAAGGAGTTCGAGGGGTTCAACGCCGGGATGCGCGAGAACGGCTACTCCGGCGCGGCGATCAAGACCCTGTGGGACATCCTCGTCCCGTTCTCCGACTACGCCTTCAACAAGGCGCACACCGCCGGGTACGGGCTGGTCTCGTACTGGACCGCCTACCTCAAGGCCAACTACCCGTGCGAGTACATGGCGGCGCTGCTGACCAGCGTGCGTGACGACAAGGACAAGTCCGCGCTCTACCTGAACGAGTGCCGCCGGATGGGCATCAAGGTGCTGCCCCCCGACGTGAACTCCTCGGCAGCCGACTTCACCCCGGTCGGCGAGGACATCCGGTTCGGGCTGACCGCGATCCGCAACGTCGGCGTGAACGTGGTGGACGCGATCGTGGCGGCCCGGGAGAGCCAGGGCGGCTACGACTCCTTCCACGACTTCCTGCGCAAGGTGCCGCTCGTGGTCTGCAACAAGCGGACCATCGAGTCGCTGGTCAAGGCCGGGGCGTTCGACTCCCTGGGCCACCCCCGCAAGGGGCTGGTCGCTGTTCACGAGCAGTGCGTCGAGGCCGTCGTCGACGACAAGCGCCAGCAGGACCGCGGCCAGTTCTCGCTGTTCGACTCCCTGGACGAGGCCACCCCGAAGTCCTCGATGCTGCCCGACGTGCCGCCCGGGGAGTGGGACAAGCAGACCCTGCTCTCGGCGGAGCGGGAGATGCTCGGCCTGTATGTCTCCGACCACCCGCTGTTCGGGCTCGAGCGCCTGCTCTCCCGCGAGGCCGACTGCTCCATCGCCGCCCTCACGGCGGACGAGGGCCGTCCGGACGGTGCCCCGGTCACCATCGCCGGCATGATCAGCTCGCTGCAACGCAAGCTCACCAAGAACGGCAACCCGTGGGCGATCGCCGCCGTCGAGGACCTGGTCGGCTCGATCGAGGTGCTGTTCTTCCCGCAGACCTACCTGACCGTTCAGCACGCCCTTGCCGAGGACCTGGTCGTCGTGGTCAAGGGTCGGGTGAACCGTCGGGACGACGTGCCGACCATCTACGCGCAGGAGCTGCGGATCCCGGACCTGAGCGAGACCGGTCACGGCCCGGTGGTCGTCTCCATGCCGGTGACCCGGTGCACGCCGCCGGTCGTGGAACGGCTCAAGGACGTGCTGGCCACCCACCCCGGCACCACCGAGGTGCACCTGAAGCTGACTCGGACCGGCCGGGCCACGGTGATGCGCCTGGACGACGCGCTGCGGGTGGCGCCCTCGCCGGCCCTGTTCGGTGACCTCAAGGCGTTGCTCGGGCCACAGTGTCTGCTCTGAGTCGCCGGGTCTGGTCGCCGGGTCAGCCCTCGTTGACCCGGATCAGGGTCTGACCGCTCTGCCACCGCACGGTGAGAGTCGAACGCACCGACTCACCGACGAGATCCATCACCAGCGAGGAGCTGCCTTTGGTGGTGGTCACCCGGTAACCGGGGTTCGGGGTCACTGAGCGGATGATGGGTGCGTCGTACCCGAGCTCGAGCACCACCGTGCCGCCGCGGGTCGAGATGCTGCGCAGCGACGTCGACCCCGGCGCGCCGTCGGTGTTCTCGGCGACCTGCCGCACGCTGGTGGAGCGGGCCACCCGCACCTGGGTGCTGTTGCCAGACGTTGAGGTGGTGACCTCGATGGTCACCGTCTTGCGCCGGGCGGACTCGGTGCGGGTCGGTGCCCCGGTGGCCGTGGGAACGCGGGCGGTGGCCCCCCGGTCGGAGGTCGACGGGTCTGTTGGGCGCGGGGAGGACGCCCGCGCAGCGGAGATCCCGCCGGCTGCCGAGGTCTGGGCTGTCGAGGTCTGGCCGGTCGAGGTTTGGGCTGTCGAGGTCGGGTCCCCTGTCGCCGTCACGTCGGACGTCCTCGCCGCGGTGGGGGCGCCCAGCTGGTCGGTGCTCGAGCCGACCACCCCTGCGTCGGCCGGGGGTGGGACGTCGACCGGCCGGGCCGACCGGTCGAGGGATAGCCAGCCACCCGACGAGCCTGGTGACGGGGCGTCCGCCAGGTCAGCGGCCACCGGCCAGGTCTGGCTCGGTCCGACAGCCGAGGGGCTCGGACCGATCACCGAGCCGATCACCGCGAAGGAGAACCAGACCAGCGCCGCCGCAACGGTCACCCAGCTGATGGCATAGCGCAAGAGCCTGGGCACGAGGGACATTATGGACGACCTACGATGTGCCCGTGGCCTGCCTGCTGCTGGTGGAGGACGACGCGTTGCTGCGCCGTGTCCTGACCCACGACCTGACCGACCGCGGCCATGTCGTCCGCAGCGTCCCGAACGCGCTGGAGGCGTTGCGCGAGTTCAACGCACAAACCCCAGAGCTGGTCATCCTCGACCTCAACCTGCCCGACCTGGACGGCGCGCAGGCACTGAAGATGATGCGCGCGGTGAACCAGGACACCCCGGTCGTCGTCGCCTCCGGCCGGGACCAGGACGACGAGGTGGTCCGGCTGCTGCACGAGGGCGCGGACGACTATCTGATCAAGCCCTTCTCCAGCGAGCAGCTGCACGCCCGGATCACCGCGGTGCTGCGCCGCACTCGGCGTCAGAGCCCTGATCCGGTGCTCGAGGTTGGTGAGCTCGTCGTCGACACGGTGCGTCGCCAGGTCAGCCTGGCCGGCGAGCCGGTTCAGCTCACCCGCCGCGAGTTCGAGCTGCTCGCCTACCTGGCGGCCCGGCCTGAGCAGGTGATCAGCCGCCGAGAGCTGCTCAGCGAGGTGTGGGAGCAGGCCTACGGCCAGGACCAGACCATCGACGTGCACATCTCCTGGCTGCGCCGCAAGCTCGGCGAGTCCGCGGCCACGCCGCGGTACCTGCACACCGTGCGCGGCGTGGGAGTGCGCCTGGCAGCGCCTGCGTGAGGCGGTCACTGGCCTGGATCTCGGCGGCCGTCACCTCCCTGGTCGCCGTGTCCTTCCTGGTTCCGCTGCTCGTACTGGTGGGCGACCTGGTTCGGGACCGGGCCCTGGCCGAGGCCTTCCGTGATGCCTCCGCCACCGCGGCGCTGGTCGCGTTGGACCCGTCCCCGACCCGGGTGTCCGAGGTCGTGACCGACCCGCCGACCGGGTCGACGGGCAGTACCTCGGTGCACCTGCCCGCTGCAAGCGGCGCGGGCCCGCCGGCGGCGACCACGGTCGGTCCGGCGGCGGCCTCGGAATCCGCCGTCAACGCCGTGATGAACACCGGCCGGGCCGCCACCGCCCCGGTCGAGGACGGCGTCGCGGTGCTCCAGCCCGTACTCGGCGCCGCCGGTCTGGTGGCCGTCGTGGAGGTCGACGTGCCGAGGACGGTGCTGAACGCCGGGGTTCTGCGGGCCCGGGTGACCCTGGCGGCCTTCGCGGTCCTGATGGTTGTCGGGTCGGTCGCGCTGGCCGACCGACTGGCCGCCCGGGTGGTCCGGGCCGCGCAGCGGCTGGCGGCGGCCTCCGGTCGGCTCGGCTCCGGGGACCTCGCCGTCCGGGTGCTGCCCGAGGGCCCCACCGAGCTGCGGCACGCGGCCCGGGCGTTCAACACGATGGCCGACCGGGTCGGCCGGCTGCTGCTCGCCGAGCGCGAGCTGGTCGCCGACCTGTCCCATCGGCTGCGGACCCCGCTGGCCGGGCTGGTGCTCGCCGGGCGCTCCCTCGGGCCGGGGCTGGAGGGTGACCAGGTCCGCGCCCTCACCGTCCGGCTGGAGGAGGAGGTGGACGCCGTCATTCGCGAGGCCCGGACCAAGCGCGACGCCACCCAGCCGGCCGAGTGCGATGCCGTGGCGGTGCTGCGGGACCGACTCGACTTCTGGGGCGCACTGGCCGACGACCAGGACCGGCCGTGGTCGTTGCGGCTGCCCGATGCACCGGAGATCAGGGTTCCGGTCCGTGCCGGCGATCTGCACGCCGTCGTGGACGCCGTGCTGAACAACGTCTTCCTGCACACGCCTGAGGGCTGCGGCTTCGCGGTAGAGCTCAGCGCAGACGTGGACCGAGCCTGCGTGGTCGTCGGCGACGCCGGTCCGGGGATCGGTGAGCCAGACCGGGCAGTGCGCCGCGGGGCGAGCGGGGTCGGGTCGACGGGCCTCGGTCTGGACATCGTGGTCCGGGTTGCCGAGGACTGCGGTGGCCGACTCACGATCGGTCGCAGCCGGTTGGGCGGTGCGCAGATCGCCGTGGACCTGCCGGTGGGCGCAGCCCGGACGGCGCACGACGATGCCCACCTGACCGGCCCCGGCGGGGGGGAGCCGGGACCGGCCAGGTCCGCCAGGACTCGGGCCGACTCCTGGCGGGCTCGCGGACGTCGCGCGGCCGGCACCCGGACAGGAAGATGATCGCGCGCCGCTGGCGTCGACGTCATCGCCAACGGTAGGTGGCGTTGGCGTAAGGCCGGGTGATCTGCGGCTTAGCGTCACCTGAACGGCGGCCTCGGCGGGTCGGGCCGCCCGGTAGGCGGGTGGGACGTGGTTGCACCCCGGCTCCGGGTGACCCGGACGGGTCGGCTGTCTAGGGTGTGCCCATGTCCGCGTCGTTGCTTCGAGTGCTCGGCGCAGGCCTGGCACTCGGGGTGGTTTGGCGGCTGGTCGCGCCGGTCCTGTCCGGGGCCAGCGACCGCGGTGAGAGCCAGGTCGCCGTCGACGCGTCGTTCTTCGTGATGGCCGCGGCGCTCGGCGGGGTCACTGCGCTGGCGTTCTTGCGACGTCCGGGGCAGCGGCCGTCGCTGCGGCTGGCGCTGCTGCTCGGTGGCGCCGTCGCGGCGTCCGGGCTCGCCGTCGCGGTGAGCTGGGCGCTCGGTGGACCGGTGCTGGTGGCCTGGGGTGGTCTGCTCATCTGGCCATGGGCGACCGCCCTGATCACCGCACTGGTGGCCACCGTCGGTCTGCTGATCGGTGACCGAGGGCGGGCGGCCGCCGAAGACCCGTCATCAGATCACCCGCTCGATATGGAGGATTCGGTCAAGGACTAAGGCGCTGGACAACTGATTCAATCGCGCATGAGTGACCAGGCCACTGTTTCCACATACCATCCAGGCATGACTCAACCCAACGACGGTCGGCTCGTCGACCTCGTGGCCGCCGAACGCACGAGGTACGTCGCCGACCACCCCAGGTCCCGCGACCTCTTCGAGAGCGCCGGGCACCTCTTCGGTCGCGTCCCGATGACCTGGATGAACAAATGGAGTGGCGGTTTCCCGCTCTACCTCGACCGTGCCGGCGGCAACCGGGTCACCGACGTCGACGGGCACACCTACATCGACTTCGCCCTCGGCGACACCGGCGCGATGGCCGGGCACAGTCCGCAGCCCACCGTGGCGGCCATCACCCGGCGCCTGGCCGAGCTCGGCGGCGTCACCACGATGCTCCCGACCCAGGACGCCGAGTGGGTGGGAGCAGAGCTCACCCGCCGTTTCGGCCTGCCGCTGTGGTCGTTCACCCTGACCGCCACCGACGCCAATCGGTGGGCGGTCCGGCTGGCCCGGCTGGCCACCGGGCGCTCCAAGATCCTCGTCTTCGCCTACTGCTACCACGGGTCCGTCGACGAGATCTTCGCTGTGCCCGGCCCGGACGGCCGGGCCGTGGCTCGCCCCGGCAACGTCGCCCCGCCGGTGCCGCTGGAGCTGACCACCCGGGTGGTCGAGTTCAACGACATCGAAACGCTGCGCCGCGCGCTCGCCCACGGCGACGTGGCCGCCGTGCTCATGGAGCCGGCCCTGACCAACATCGGCATCGTGCTGCCCGAGCCCGGCTATCTGGACGCCGTCCGTGCTGCCTGCGACGAGACCGGCACCCTGCTGATGATCGACGAGACACACACCTTCTCGGCCGGGCCTGGCGGGGCGACAGCGGCTTGGGGCCTGCGTCCGGACGTCTTGGTCATCGGCAAGAGCATCGGCGGCGGCATCCCCTCCGGCGCGTACGGGATCACCGAGGGGGTCGCCCGTCGCGTCGGCGCCCACCCCGAGGCCGACCTGGTCGACGTGGGCGGGGTCGGCGGCACCCTGGCCGGCAACGCGCTGAGCGTGGCTGCCATGCGCGCCACCCTCGAGCACGTGCTCACCGACGCCGCCTTCGAACACATGACCTCCCTGGCCACCGCGTTCACCGCCGGCGTGCAGAAGGTGATCGAGGAGTTCGACCTGCCGTGGTCGGTCAGCCAGCTCGGCGCCCGGTCGGAGTACCGCTTCGCGGCGCCCGCGCCGCGGACCGGGACGCAGTCGGCTGCCGCCGCGGACGACGACCTGGACGCCTACCTGCACCTGTTCATGAGCAACCGGGGGGTGCTCGTCACGCCGTTCCACAACATGGCGCTGATGTGCCCGGACACCACCGGGGCGGACGTCGAGACGCACACCGCTCTGTTCCGGGAGGCGGCCAAGACCCTGGTCGGCTGATCACGCAACGTGGTTGATCACGGGAGGTCGGCGATCGCGGCGACCCGCCCGGCGGTCAGCCGCACCAGGTCACCGGGGGTCAGCTCCACGTCCAGCCCGCGGCGCCCACCGCTGACCAGGATCGTGCTGTGGGACGTCGCGGAGACGTCGAGCACCGTGCGCAGCCTGCGCCGCAGGCCGAGCGGGCTGATGCCGCCGACCACGTAGCCGCTGGCCCGTTCGGCGGCGGCCGGTTCGGCCATCGTGGCCCGCTTGCCACCGACCGCGGCGGCCAGAGCCTTGAGATCAAGCTGGCTGCCGACCGGCACGATCGCGACGGCCAGCTCCCCGTCCACGTCAGCGAGCAGGGTCTTGAACACCCGCTCGGCCTCGACCCCGAGCGCCTGCGCGGCCTCGAGGCCGTAGGTGAGTCCCCGGGCGTATGCCGTGGCGTCGTGGTCGTAGGGGCGCACCGTGTGCGCCACGCCTGCCCGCTGCAGGACGGCGATCGCCGGGGTCGGCGCGCCGCCGGTCTTCCGGCCCATCACATCGCCGTCCGCCAGGCCACCATCAGTTCGGCCCGATCTCGCCGCGGCCGAGCTCGACCGCCGGCAGCGCCCCGAAGGCGCCCACCAACGCCCGCTCCCGGCGCAGCAGGTCGATCTCGGCCCGGAGTCGCTGGGCGGTGGCCGGCTGTTCCAGCAGCCCCTGCCGCTCCGGCAGCTCCAGCACCATAGCCGCGGTGACCAGGTAGGACACCACCCTGGCGTCCTCGGGCAGCTCGGTGACCTCCACGTTCAGCCGGCGCCGGTAGTCGGCGAACTGGGCGACCACCGAGCGCCGCAGGTGCTCGAGCTCCGCAGGGTCGTCGGTTCCGTCCGGCTCGTCGAGGAACTCCACCAGCCCGGTCAGGTAGGGAGTCGCGGCGTCCTCGTCCAGGCCGAGCAGTCGGAACCGGGTCTCGCCGACGGTGACGATGTCGAAGCGTCCGTCGGAGTACGGGGTCACCTCGCGCAGCTCGGCCGTGCAGCCCATGCCGAAGAGCTCGGGCCGGGCATCGCTGGCCTCGGCGCCGGAACGGATCGCCACGACGCCGAACTGGCGCTCGGCGCCGTCCGGCAGCGCCATCAGGGCCTCGACCAGCACCCGGTAACGCTGCTCGAAGACATGCAGCGGCAGGACCAGCCCGGGCACCAGGACGGAGCCGAGCGGGAACAAGGGCAGGCGGACCGGTGGCACCGACCCAGGCTAGACCGTATGCAGTGACGGCCCCCAGGCCCGCGGAGGTGAGGTGTCCTGGGCAGCATCGACTGCGCGGTCGGACGACGGCACCCGGGCGTACTCGCCACCGGGCCCACGCCGGGCCCCGGCTCCGGCGACCGGCCGCGGCGCGAGGACCAATTGCTCAGCTCGGCCGTCGCCGACCGTGGAAGGATCGGGACGAATCGCCCCCGGACGGTTCAGCGCACCGCCGCTCGGGTGTTCGGGGATGCCTTCGCCACCGCGGTGGCGGCCTGCAGACCATGGGCCGGATTCCAGGGTGACCCCAGCAACCGCAGGCGGTTCTACGCGAAAGAGCGGCCATGAGGCGAGATGCACCGGCACTGACTACCCGGACCCTCGGTCCGTCCTCGGCTGTCCTGTTCGGGTTGTCGTGGGGGCTGATGGCAGCAGCAGTTGTGTTCGTCGATCAGGTTGAAGCGGTCATCGGTGAGCCGGGATACCCCATTGCGGCGTTCATCCTGGCGGCGTCCTCCATCGGGGCGGCGCTCAAAGGCACTCTGAGCGAACCGTTCTCGTCTCTTCCCCGCGGTCCGCGGTGGTCCTCGGGCAGCGGACCGGCGCGGCGGGCGGAATGCCGGGTGGTGCCGCTCACCGTGATGGCGACCCTTCTCCTCGGGTGGGGCAGTCCCGCCGTCGCCGCGGACCGCGGCGACACCCAGCGGGCCGGCCAGGTCCTGGCCGCCCGGATGGACGACGTCGGGGTTCCCGGCTCGGCGCTCGCCGTGGTCGATCGGGACGGCGACGCCGTGGTCCAGGGCCTGGGAGAGACCGGGGACGGCCGGAACGTGACGGCCGACACCCCGTTCGTGATCGGGTCGACGTCCAAGAGCTTCACCGCTCTGGCGGTGATGCAACTGGTCGACGACGGGCTGGTCGACCTGGACGCGTCGGTACGACGGTACGTGCCAGAGCTGCGACTCGCCGACCCTGGCGCCGCCGACACGATCACCGTTCGACATCTGCTGCAGCAGACCAGCGGCCTGCCCGGGACCGCCGGCGGGCCCATCCTCAAGAGTGCTGCGGACGGCACCGCCCTGGACGCCGTCGGCGAGCTGTCCGGTGCTCGGCTCAGCGATCCGCCGGGTGCGGTGTGGCACTACTCCAACGCCAACTACGTCCTGGCCGGACTCGTCGTCGAGCGTGCCACCGGCATCTCCTATGCCGAGCACGTCCAACGCCGGATCTTCACCCCACTCGCCATGACCGGCAGCGCCACCAGCCTGCCGGTGGCAGTCGACGACGGCGTGGTCAGCCCCGGACATCGGTTGTGGTTCGGCGTCCCCGTGTCGACCGGACCCGCGCATCGGCCGGGGCTGCTCGCCGCCGGGTACCTGGTCAGTACCGCCGCCGACATGGGCCGCTACCTGCAGATGTACCTGCGTGGCGGTCTCGGCCCGGACGGGACTCAGATCGTGTCCGCCGACGGGCTGCGCGTGCTGACCGCCCCTGGCCCGGCGGCACATCTGGGCGGATGGGCGGACGGCGCCCCGGCTCGGTACGCGATGGGCTGGTTCGTCGGCGGCCCCTGGGCCGAGCCCGTGCTGTTCCACCCGGGCAACACCCCCGACTCCAGCGCGATGATCACACTGATACCCGGTCGGGGAACGGCTGTCGCGACGCTGATGAACCTCAGCCACGAGCTCCCTGTCCCCGGCAACCCCTCCGCCCCGGACCGGCTCTCGCGCAATGTGGTCGACGCCCTGCTCGGCGAACCCGTCGACACCGGACCGTCGACCAGGCGCTTCTACCTCCTGTTCGACGCCATCGTTCTGCTCCTGGTCGGCGTCGCCGGATGGAGCCTGTGGCGAGCCGTTGCGTCGTTCCGCCGCGGCACGGATCCCCGCCACCGGCTACCGGCCCTGCTCGGTGTGGGCCTGCGCGGCGCCGCGATCGCCCTGCTGGCGACGCTGCCGGCCGGGGCCGGTTACGGCTGGGCGAGCGCCTGGGTCTGGGCTCCTGACCTCACCCTGACCCTGGCGGTCCTGATCGTCCTGCTCGTCCTGATCATGTCGGTGCGGCTGGTCGCACTCGTACGCAGCCTCCGACCCGCGGGTCACCGGCCCGGTGAGCGACCGGCGCCTAGACTTGCCCGGTGACCTTCACCGCCCCGACCCCGATCCGCTGGATGGACCTGCGCGGCCGGGCTCTGCGCGCCCGCGAGCTGCGCGGCGTCGTCCCGCGGGCCGCCTTCGACGTGGACGCCGCGCTGGCCGACGTCCGGCCGATCTGCGACGACGTCCGCACCCGGGGCCTGGTCGCCGTGCTCGAGGCCACGGAGCGGTTCGACGGCGTCCGGCCGGCCTCGGTGGCGGTGCCCGTCGAGGCGCTGCAGCGTGCCCTGGACGGGCTTGACGAGCCGGTGCGAGCCGGGCTCGAGGAAGCCATCGCCCGGGCCCGACGGGTGCACCGTGACCAGGTACCGGCACGGCTGACCACCCAGGTCGCCGCGGGCGGGCAGGTGCACCAGCGCTGGGTCCCGGTCGGCCGGGTCGGGCTCTACGTCCCCGGCGGGTTGGCGGTCTACCCGAGCAGCGTCGTGATGAACGTCGTCCCCGCCCAGGAGGCCGGCGTTGAGCAGATCGCGGTGACCAGCCCGGCCCAGAAGGACAACCCGGCCGGCTTCGAGGGCCTGCCGAACCCGACGATCCTGGCTGCCTGCGCCCTGCTCGGTGTCACCGAGGTCTACGCGGCGGGCGGCGCCCAGGCGATCGCCATGTTCGCTCACGGGGTGCGTGAGGAGACCGGGGCGTGGGTGTGCGAGCCGGTCGACCTGGTCACCGGGCCGGGCAACATCTACGTGACCGCCGCGAAGCGACTGCTCCGTGGGCTGGTCGGCATCGACTCCGAGGCCGGACCTACCGAGATCGCCGTCCTGGCCGACGACAGCGCCGACGCCGCCCACGTGGCCGCCGACCTGATCAGCCAGGCCGAGCACGACCCGATGGCGGCCTCGGTACTGGTCACCGACTCGGTCGCGCTCGCCGAGGCGGTCCAGGCCGAGCTGGAGCGACAGGTCACGGCCACCAAGCACGTCGAACGGGTGCGTAGCGCCCTGGGCGGCGAGCAGTCGGCGGTCGTTCTCGTGGACGACCTCGATGCCGGGCTTGAGGTCGTCGACGCCTACGCCGCCGAGCACCTGGAGATCCAGACCCGCGACGCCGCGCAGGTCGCGATGCGGGTCCGCAACGCCGGGGCGATCTTCGTCGGCCCGTACGCACCGGTCAGCCTCGGCGACTACTGCGCCGGGTCCAACCACGTGCTGCCCACCGGTGGCTGCGCCTGCCACTCCAGTGGGTTGTCGGTGCAGTCCTTCTTGCGCGGCGTTCAGGTGATCGACTACGACCGGCAGGGCCTGCTCGATGTGGCCGAGCATGTCATGCGCCTCGCCGAGGCCGAGGACCTGCCCGCCCACGGGCAGGCGATCCGGGTCCGTGTGGACGGCGCCGCGTGACCGCGCTCTCCCACAGCCCCGTGGACGAGGCACCGCCCGGACCGAGAGCTGGACCGCCGATCCGCGACGAGTTGCGCGGCCGCACCGCCTACGGCGCGCCCCAGCTCGACGTCCCGGTGCGGCTGAACACCAACGAGAACAGCTACCCGGTGCCGCCGGGCGTCGCCGAGGCGATCATGACCGCGCTGGGCACCGAGGTGGCCGACCTCAACCGCTACCCGGACCGGGAGTTCAGTGCGCTGCGCGCTGACCTGGCCCACTATCTGGCCACGGCCACCGGGGCACGGCCGGTGCCGGTGGGGCCCGAGCACATCTGGGCCGGCAACGGAAGCAACGAGGTGCTGCAGCACCTGTTCCAGACCTTCGGCGGGCCGGGGCGGTCCGCGCTCGGCTTCGCCCCTGCCTACTCGATGCACCCGCTGATCGCCGCCGCCACACACACGACCTGGGTGGACGGGGTCCGCGGCACCGGGCCGGACACCCCATTCGAGCTCGGCCCGGACATGGTGGCCGCCCAGATCCGTTCCCACCGGCCCGACCTCGTCTTCCTGGTCTCCCCGAACAACCCCACCGGCACCGCGCTCGGGCTGGACGTGGTCCGGGCCGCTCTGGCCGCGGTCGTCGACGGCCGCGCGATGGTGGTCGTCGACGAGGCCTACGCCGAGTTCGCCCGGGCGGGGACGCCGAGCGCGCTCACTCTGCTCGACGCGCCGCACGGCGAGCGCCTGGTCGTCACCCGGACCATGAGCAAGGCGTTCGCGTTGGCCGGTGCCCGGCTCGGCTACCTGGCCGCCGACCCCGCCGTGTGCGAGGCGTTCCGGCTGGTCCGACTGCCCTACCACCTGTCCTCATTGACCCAGGCCGCGGCCCGGGCCGCGCTTGCCCATGCCGACGCACTGCTGGCCACCGTCGAGGCGATCAAGGTCCAGCGGGACCGGATCGTCGCCGAGCTGGCCGGGCTGGGACTGGCGCCGGTGCCCAGCGACGCCAACTTCGTGCTGTTCGGCCACCTGGACGACGCCACCGCCGTCTGGCAGGCGTTGCTGGACCAGGGCGTGCTGGTCCGCGACGTCGGCGTCGCGCACCACCTGCGGGTGACCGCAGGCACCGAGACCGAGACCACGGCCTTCCTACGGGCCCTGACGACGACCCTGGGAGAGGCACCATGACGGCCGCGCCACAGCGCCACCGAACGGCGCGGATCGAACGCGCCACGGCCGAGTCGAAGGTGGCTGTGGACCTGGATCTGGACGGCACCGGCCGGTCCTCGGTGAGCACCGGGGTCGGCTTCTACGACCACATGCTGTCCAGCCTCGCCAAGCACGCCCTGTTCGACCTGACCGTGCAGGCCGCCGGGGACGTCGAGGTCGACGCCCACCACACCGTCGAGGACGTGGCGATCGTGCTCGGCCAGGCGCTACGGGAGGCGCTCGGGGACTCCAGCGGCATCCGGCGCTTCGGCGACGCGGTGGTCCCGCTCGACGAGACCCTGGTGCAGGCCGTCGTCGACGTGTCCGGTCGGCCGTACTGCGTGCACGCCGGGGAGCCCGAGGGGCAGCAGTACGTGGTGATCGGCACGTCCTACGTCGGGTCGTTGACCCGGCACGTGCTGGAGACGTTGGCGTTCAACGCACAGATCGCCCTGCACGTGCGGGTGCTTGCCGGCCGCGACCCACACCACGTCGTCGAGGCCCAGTTCAAGGCCGTGGCCCGGGCGCTGCGGGCGGCCGTCGAGCTGGACCCCCGGGTGGTCGGGGTCCCGTCGACGAAGGGCTCCCTGTGACCGCTGGCCGGCGGCCACGCGTGGTGGTCCTGGACTACGGCTTCGGCAATGTCCGCTCCGCGGTCCGGGCGCTGGAGCGCATCGGCGCTCAGGTCGAGCTCACCGCGCAGCGGTCGGCGGCGCAGGACTGCGACGGTCTGGTGGTGCCCGGCGTCGGCGCGTTCGCCGCGGTGGTCCGCGGACTGCGTGCCGTCCGCGGCGACCAGGTGATCGACCGCCGGCTCGCCGGCGGCCGACCGGTGCTCGGCATCTGCGTCGGGCTGCAGGTGATGTTCGAGCGGTCCACCGAGCATGTTCGCCAGGGCGAGCCTGACGAGCCGGGCCTGAGCCAGTGGCCCGGTGTCGTGGAACGCCTTCCGGCGCAGGTGGTTCCGCACATGGGCTGGAACACCGTGGCTCCGCCCGCAGACACTGTGCTGTTCGACGGCGTGGCCGACGCCAGGTTCTACTTCGTGCATTCCTACGCGGTGCAGAGCTGGCAGTTCGCGGTGCGCGACGGTGAGGTCGCTCGGTTCGTCCCGCCCAGCCCGACCTGGACCGAGCACGGCGTGCCGTTCGTCGCCGCGATGGAGAACGGCCCGCTGTCGGCGACCCAGTTCCACCCCGAGAAGTCCGGGGACGCCGGGGCGCACCTGCTGCGCAACTGGGTGAGGTCACTGTGATGGCCACCCGGCGGCGCGGCACCCGCCGGACGACGACGCGGCGGCGGGCGACGACCGGGCGCCGGGCCGGCCGCCGCTCCACCTACCGGACGACGCGGCGGCGCCGTCCCAAGCTCGCCACCACACTGGGTTCGGCGGCTGCGCTGGGCCTGCTGGCGGTCTACACCCAGGCGAGCTGGCCGTGGCGGATCGGGGTCAGCGCCGCACTGGCGGCGCTGTGGGTCGGCTACTGGTTGTGGAGCCGGCGTAGCGACATCGACGACGTGATGCAGGCCCGAACGGCGATGGAGGACGGACCCACCGATGGAGCTGATGGAGGAATCCGTGCGTGACAGGCTCGTGCTGCTGCCCGCGGTCGACGTGGCCGACGGCCAGGCTGTCCGGCTGGTGCAGGGGGAGGCCGGCAGCGAGACCTCCTACGGGGACCCGCTGGCCGCAGCGTTGGCCTGGCAGGATGCGGGCGCCGAGTGGATCCACCTGGTCGACCTGGACGCCGCGTTCGGGCGCGGCTCGAACCGCGAGCTGCTGGCCCGGGTGGTCGACGCGGTCGAGGTCGAGGTGGAGATGAGCGGTGGGATCCGCGACGACCAGTCCCTGGCCGCGGCGCTGGCCACCGGGTGCGCCCGGGTCAACCTCGGTACCGCGGCCCTGGAGGACCCGGAGTGGACCCGCAAGGCCATCGCCGAGCACGGCGAACGAGTAGCGGTCGGGCTGGACGTGCGCGGCAGCACCCTGGCCGCGCGCGGTTGGACGCGCGAGGGCGGGGACCTGTGGCAGACCCTGGCCCGCCTGGACGCCGACGGCTGCGCACGCTACGTGGTCACCGACGTCACCAAGGACGGCACCCTGCGCGGCCCGAACGTCGAGCTGTTGCGCCAGGTGTGCGCGGCCACCGACCGCCCGGTAGTGGCCAGCGGCGGCATCTCCGACCTGCAGGACCTGGTGAGGTTGCGGGCTCTGGTCGGCGACGGCGTCGAGGCAGCGATCGTCGGCAAGGCGCTGTACGCCGGGGCGTTCACCCTGGAGCAGGCCCTGGACGTCGCCGGGCGGCCATGACCGGATCGGCGGCTCCGGGCGGAGTCCCC
The DNA here is from genome assembly GCA_963724535.1 of uncultured Actinomycetota bacterium. Classification (GTDB taxonomy): domain Bacteria; phylum Actinomycetota; class Actinomycetes; order Actinomycetales; family Kineosporiaceae; genus JADJPO01. Next base: position 94,554 of record CAVRVD010000013.1, on the reverse strand, counting down.
GCAGACTCCTTCTCGGTGGCGTGGAGGGGTCGGACCCTGACTGCGCAGCCCTTCGCCGACGACGACGGCCGCGCCGACCCTGCCCTGGTCGCCGCCCTGACCGACCACGCCGTGGGACGTGGCACCGAGTCGGGCGTGCTGGCGGCGCTGGTGGGCGCCCGGGTGCTGGTGCCAGTGGTGGCCGCGGTGGGCGAGGGGCACCCGCTGCCCGACCACGTCCGCGGCGACGCCGGCGCCGAGATGAGCCTTCCTCTGCTCGGCGGCCCGGACGGCATCCGCGCCATGCCGGTGTTCACCGGCACCGAGACCCTGACCGCCTGGGACGCCTCGGCGCGCCCGGTGCCGGTCAAGGCCGCCCGGGCGGCGCTGTCGGCGGTCGAGGAGGGCTGCTCGGCCCTGCTGGTCGACCCCGGCAGCGACCACGCCTTCGTCGTTCGCCGGCCACCGCTGTGGGCCCTTGCCCAGGGTCGGACCTGGGTCGCTCCACACGCGGACGACGAGCTGGCCGCCGCCGTCGCCGCGGCCCTGCGACCGGTGACCGACGTCGTCCCGGCTCGGGCCGTCACCCTGGCGCCCGGTCGGCAGGCCGAGCTCGCTGTCGTCCTCAGCCTCGAGGGGGGTCTGGACGAGCGTGCGCTGCGCGACGTCCTGCAACGAACCGGCGAGCTGCTGGCCGGGTTGCCGTTGCTCACCGAGCGGGCCGGCTCCCTCGAGCTGCGTCCGGTCCCCGTGTCGAGCGCCGACTGAGCCGACATTCCCACGAGTGGGCCGGGCACACCCCGGGAGACGGTGGCCGACCCGGCGGGTCTGCCCTGGCCCCGGCTGGCTCCGGGCCGCCCCGAGGCGTCACGATGAGCCCGTGACCACGGATCGTCCTGTCCCGCAGACCGGGATGGGAGCCATCCCGCACGCCGGAGGTGTCGCGTTCCGGGTCTGGGCGCCGCACGCCGACGCGGTGCACGTTGTCGGCACGTTCAACGACTGGTCCCAGGACGCCACCGCCCTCGGCGAGGAGGGCAGTGGCCACTGGTACGTCGACGTGCCGCAGGCCGCCCCCGGCCACGAGTATCGGTTCCTGATCGCCGCCGGTGAGCACAGGCTGGTGAAGATCGATCCCTACGCCCGCCAGGTCACCAACTCGGTCGGCAACGCCGTGGTCTACGACCACGCCGCATTCGACTGGCGCGGGGACGCGCCCGCCATCGCACCCCACAACGAGCTGGTCGTCTACGAGATGCACATCGGCTCCTTCGCCACCCGCCTCGACACTGCGCCCGGCACCTTCGAGGGGGCCATGGCTCGGTTCGACCATCTGGTCAGGCTGGGTGTGAACGCGGTCCAGGTGATGCCGGTGGCCGAGTTCGCCGGCGACTACTCCTGGGGCTACAACCCGGCCCACCCCTTCGCCGTGGAGACCGCCTACGGGGGCCCCGACGGCTTCAAGGCCTTCGTCCGCGCGGCGCACCGGCGGGGTCTGGGGGTGATCCTCGACGTCGTCTACAACCACTTCGGGCCCAGCGACCTCGACCTGTGGCGCTTCGACGGTTGGAGTGAGAACGACAAGGGCGGCATCTACTTCTATAACGACCACCGGGCCAAGACCCCGTGGGGGGACACCCGGCCCGACTACGGCCGGGAGGAGGTGCGCCGGTTCATCCACAGCAACGCCATGATGTGGCTGCACGACTACCACGTGGACGGGCTGCGGCTGGACATGACGCCGTACATCCGCAGCGTCGACGGATCCGGGATGGACCTGCCCGAGGGCTGGGACCTGATGCGCTGGATCAACCTGTCCGTCCGCGAGCAGTACCCGGGGCGGATCACCATCGCCGAGGACATGCAATCCGACCCCCGAATCAGCCAGGTCGACCACCACGGGGCGGCCTTCCACGCTCAGTGGGACGGCGCGTTCGTGCACCCGGTTCGAGAGGCGGTGATCGTCGCGGACGACGCGCACCGGTCGGTGGAGCGGGTGCGCGAGGCGCTCACGGTCGTCTACAACGGTGACGCCTTCCAGCGGGTCGTCTACACCGAGTCGCACGACGAGGTCGCCAACGGCCGCGCCCGGGTGCCCCATGAGGTCGACCCGAGTGACCCGACCGGCTGGTACGCGCAGAAGCGCTCCACCCTCGGCGCGGCATTCGTGCTGACCGCTCCCGGGATCCCGATGCTGTTCCAGGGTCAGGAGTTCCTGCAGGGGGAGTGGTTCCGCGACGACGTGCCGCTGGACTGGGACCTGCGATCCGACTACCGCGGCATCGTCCGTCTCTACCGTGACCTGATCGCCTTGCGGCGCAACGCGTTCGGCACCACCAGGGGGCTGACCGGGCAGTTCGTGAGCGCATACCACAGCAACCAGGCCGACACGTTGCTGGTCTACCACCGGTGGGCGGGGCCGGCGGACGGGCCGGGCATCGGGGACGACGTTGTGGTCGTGGTCAACCTCTCCAGCGAGCCACGCATCGGCTACCGCATCGGGATGCCCGCGGCCGGGCGGTGGACGCTGGCGTTCAACAGCGACTCCAGCCGGTACAGCCCCGACTTCGCCGGCTTCGACAGCCCCGACCTGGTCGCCGAGCCGTCCGGTTACGACGGCCTGGCCGCCAGTGCACAGGTGGCGATCGGGCCGTATAGCGCGCTCGTCTACGCCTTCGGCGCGGCCGGGATACCGTCGCCGGGTCGTCGGCTCGCCAAGTGGTTGGTCGAACGCCTCGGCCGGGCTCCGGCGCAGGCGTGGGGGCGCCGCCGGGCGGCCTGACCCCGCCGGCCCGAACCGCTCGCGGACCGGCCCTGGTGATTGGTCCCTGGCCGGGCCCGACTGATACCGTGGCACTGACCGACCGGACCCTCGCGGGTCCGGTGCGCAAAGTGGAGTCTCTCCCACCTGGTCGTCACCCACGCCCCCGGGGGCGAGCGTCGACGGCGGGTCCCGGTCCTCGGCCCCATCTCGGTGGGGACGATCGGCGTCGGCCGACGCTGGGGCCGCAGTCCGAGGCTCCCCTGACGCGCTCGCGGCGGGGGGCCTTTCCTCGTCGTGGCGGACGCTCGGACCACTGACGAAGGAGCAGCACATCAGCGAGCCCCGGATCAACGACCGTATCCGTGTTCCCGAGGTGCGGCTGGTCGGACCGAACGGCGAGCAGGTCGGGATCGTGCGCATCGAGCAGGCGCTGACCCTGGCCGCAGAGGCCGACCTCGACCTGGTCGAGGTGGCCCCGCAGGCAAGGCCGCCGGTCTGCAAGCTCATGGACTTCGGCAAGGCCAAGTACGAAGCCGACATGAAGGCCCGCGAGGCCCGGCGCAACCAGGCCCATACGGTGCTCAAGGAGATCCGCCTCCGGTTGAAGATCGATCCGCACGACTACGGCACCAAGCGGGGCCACGTCGAGCGGTTCCTCAAGGCCGGGGACAAGGTCAAGGTCATGATCATGTTTCGTGGACGTGAGCAGTCCCGCCCCGAGATGGGCGAGCGCCTCCTGCAGCGGATGGCCGCCGACGTGGCCGAGTACGGCTACGTCGAGTCGATGCCGATGCGCGACGGACGGAACATGGTGATGGTGATCGGACCGCACAAGAAGAAGGCCGAGGCGAAGGCCGAGGCCCGCGCCGAGCGGTCGGACCGCCGACGCCGCGAGCAGTCCGAGGCTGCCATCCCTGGTATCACCCCCGGCACCACCGACGAGGAGTAACAGCGATGCCGAAGATGAAGACCCACAGCGGGGCGAAGAAGCGGGTCCGGGTCACCGGCTCCGGCAAGCTCATGCGCGAGCAGGCCAACCGCCGTCACTACTTCGAGGGCAAGCCCTCCACCCGTACCCGCCGGCTCGCCGCAGACGTCGAGGTCGCGGCGAACGACACCAAGGCCATCAAGCGAATGCTGGGTCGCTGACCGTTCCGCCGAGGCAGTCGCTGACGCAGACGTCGACGAAGGAGAGTTCACGTGGCACGGGTGAAGCGGGCGACCAACGCCCACAAGAAGCGCCGGGAAGTCCTGGAGCGGGCCAGTGGGTACCGCGGTCAGCGCTCCCGTCTCTACCGCAAGGCCAAGGAGCAGGTCACCCACTCCTTGGTGTACTCCTACCGCGACCGCCGGGCCCGCAAGGGCGACTTCCGGCGGCTGTGGATTCAGCGGATCAACGCCGCCGCCCGCGCCAACGGGATGACCTACAACCGGTTCATCCAGGGCCTGAAGGCAGCCGGGGTGGAGGTCGACCGCCGGATGCTGGCCGAGCTCGCCGTCAACGACGCCGCAGCGTTCACCGCCCTGGTGAGCGTGGCCAAGGACGCGCTGCCCGCAGCGTCGTCGCCCGGCCCCTCGGTCAGCGCCGCCTGAGCGAGCAGCACCTGCCTCAGCAGCGCCCGGACGTCGCGGTCCCGACCAGCCCCCGGTCCGACCGGGTCACGGCGGTGCGGCGACTGTCCGGGCGTGCTGCGCGTTTGCGGGCGGGTCGGTTCCTCGCCGAGGGACCGCAGGCGGTCCGCGAGGCGGTCACCTCACAGCTGGTTGAGACGGTCTACGCCACCGCCGAGTCGCTGCTGCACCATCGCGACATCGCCGAGGCCATGCAGGCCGCGCGGCTGCGCCCCCAGGTCGTCTCGGCCGAGGTGCTGACGGCGATGAGCGACACGGTCACGCCGCAGGGCCTGCTCGCCGTGTGCCGGCTGCTGGCGAGCGACCCGGCGAATCGGTTGCCCGCCGTCCTGGCCGCCCGGCCACGGCTGCTGGCCGTCCTGGCCCGGGTCCGCGACCCCGGCAATGCCGGCGCCGTGATCCGGGCCGCGGATGCCGCGGGCGCCGACGCCGTCGTCGTGACCGAGGACAGCGTCGACGTGCATAACCCCAAGTGCGTTCGGGCCACCGCCGGAAGCTTGTTCCACCTGCCGGTGGTCGCCGGTCTGCCCCTGGCCGACGTCGTCACCTCCGTCCGAGCGGCGGGGTTGGGCGTTCTGGCCGCGGACGGAGCCGGGCCGACCGACCTCGACGACCTGCAGGACGACGCCTCAGCCGGCCGCGGACCCCTCGCCGGCCGGGTGGCCTGGGTGTTCGGCAACGAGGCCTGGGGGCTGCCCGAGGCGGACGCCGCTCTGGCCGACGACGTCGTCCGCGTCCCCGTGCACGGGCGCGCCGAGAGCCTCAACCTGGCCACTGCCGCGACGCTCTGTCTGTACGCGACCGCCCGCGCCCACCGCTCGCCGAGGCCGCACCCACGCCCTGGCCCGGGTGTCGAGACAGCCGGTCCACCATCCCCGGGCTGACCGAAGTAGCCTCGGGCAAGCCAGAAGCCAGGGGGATCAGGGGGATCAGGGGGGTGGAGACTTGAGCTCCTGGGTCAGGTGCCACGTCCTCCGGGGCGCCCCCCGCACTTCGCGATCACCCGGTTCAGACCCAGGGCCCGGGCTCGGTCCAGGGCCAGGCGCCGCGGTAGCGGCGTCGGCTGGCCCGAGGTGAGCGACGGCGGTGGAGTCGTTCGGTTCCCGCGGAGCTGGCGTCGAGGGCGCGGGTGAGACAGTGGGCCGATGAGCGAACCGGAATACCGCACCGTCGTCGAACCCTTTCGCATCCACTCGGTGGAGCCCCTACGGATGACCACCGCCGCCTACCGGATGGGCACGGCCCGCGAGGCCGGCTACAACCTGTTCCAGGTGCACGCGGGGGATGTGTTGATCGACCTGCTCACGGACTCCGGCACGGGGGCGATGAGCCGTGACCAGTGGGCGGCCATCCAGCACGGCGACGAGTCCTACGCCGGTTCGCCGTCCTACTTCCTGTTCCGCGACGCCGTCCAGGAGCTGTTCCCCTTCCGGCACGTGATCCCCACCCACCAGGGTCGGGCCGCCGAACGGATCCTGTTCCAGGTGCTCGGCGGGCCGGGCAAGGTGGTCCCGAACAACACCCACTTCGACACGACCCGCGCCAACGTCGAGTTCACCGGCGCCGAGGCCCTCGACCTGGTGATCCCGCAGGGTCGTGACCCGCACTCCGACCACCCGTTCAAGGGGGACCTCGACCTGCCGGCCCTGGAGCGCCTGCTCGTCGAGCGCGGCGAGCACGTCCCCTGCGTGATGATGACGATCACCAACAACACCGGGGGAGGCCAGCCCGTCTCGTTGGCCAACCTGCGGGCGGTATCCGAGATCGCCCACCGACACGGCAAGCCGCTGTTTCTGGACGCCTGCCGGTTCGCCGAGAACGCCTGGTTCATCCGCGAACGCGAGCAGGGGCAGGCCGGTCGTGAGGTGTCCGACATCGTGCGGGACCTGGCCGCCTGCGCCGACGGGATGACGATGAGTGCCAAGAAGGACCCGATGGGCAACATCGGCGGCTGGCTGGCGCTGGACGACGACGACCTGGCGACCAGCTGCCGCAACCTGCTCATCCTCACCGAGGGCTTCCCGACCTACGGCGGTCTGGCCGGGCGCGACCTCGAGGCCGTGGCCCAGGGGCTGCGTGAGGTGGTCTCGCACGACTACCTGCGCTACCGCATCCGGTCCACTGCCTACTTGTGCGAGGCCTTGGGCCGGCTCGGCGTCCCGGTACTGACCCCGCCCGGTGGGCACGCGGTCTACGTCGACGCTCGTGCCATGCTGGCGCAGGTCCCGCCGCTGGCCTACCCCGGCCAGGCGCTGGCGGTGGCGTTGTACGAGACCGGCGGGGTTCGCTCCTGCGAGATCGGCACGGTGATGTTCGGTCGCCAGCCGGACGGCTCGGAGGCTGAGGCCGCGATGGACCTGGTCCGCCTGGCGATCCCGCGGCGCACGTACACCCAGAGCCACATCGACTACGTGGTCGAGGTGTTCGAGCGGGTGCTCGAGCGCGCGGACGCACTGCGCGGCTATCGGATCGTCTGGGAGCCACCGGCGCTGCGCCACTTCACGGCCCGGTTCGAGCCGCTGGGCTGAGGATCGGCGACGGGGCAGTGGTGGCGTCTGGCGGGCCGTCATGTCCGGGACCGGAGGCGCTCGGACCGCATCGGGTGAAGCGGGTTTGCGCCGGGTAGGTTCACTCCATGTCCGACCTGCAGTGTCCGGCGACCTTCCTCGTCGCCCGGCCCGGTGATGCCGCCTACCCGGTCCCCGGCGCGCTCAGCGACCACGGCGGCCGGCTGACCGACCTCGGACGGCGCCAGGCGGCGGGCCTGGCGGGCTCCCTCGCGGCCCGGCGGGTGGCGGCGCTCTACACCTCGAGGATGAGTCGCGCCATCCAGACCGGCGAGGTGATCGCCGCGTCGCTCGGCGTCCGGACCAAGGCCGTCGACGGGCTTCAGGAGTTCGCCCCCGGCGCCGAGACCGGCCTCGACGTCCTCCGGCGGTACGAGGCCGCGCTGAGCGAGCTCGCCGACGTCCACCGCGGCGAGACGGTCGTCGTGATCAGCCACGGCGGCGTGATGTCGCTGGTGCTGCCCCGCCTCGCCGACAACGTCCCGGACGACCTGGGCCGCCAGCGGGTCCTGCCGAACTGCGCCCCCGTCGAGGCCACGGTCGACGGCGACGGATGGCAGCTGGTCTTCTGGCCCGGCACCACCGATCGGTCGGTCCGGTGAGACCACTCGCGTCGAGACACCCGTGAGCGGGACCAGGCGGGCGATCTGGCCGCCGCTGGGCCAGGTCGACGGCCTCCGTCATGGCCCGACCTCCTCGGGCACAGGTAGCGCAGGATTGTCGATTCGGCGCCGGTCTGCACGTCATAGTCGTGACCGCCGGCGCACCCGCCGGGTCCACGATGTGGGGCGACCACGAGAAGGGCCGACATGAACCGATACCTGATCCTGCTGCCCGGTCCGGAGCAGGAGTGGGCGGCGCTGCCGCCGACTGCCCACGACGCGGCCATGCTTGCCCATGAGCAGTTCCGCCACCGGCTCGCCGAGCGTGGTCATCAGATCGTGACCGCGAGCCCGCTCACGCCGTCCGAGCGGGCCGTCACCCTGCGGCCTGAGGGGGACGGCGGGGTGCTGGTCACTGACGGACCGTACGCCGAGACCACCGAGCAGATCGTCGGGTTCTACCTCATCGACTCACCCGACGAGCGTGATCTGCTCGAGGTCTGCCGGGAGCTGGCCCGCAGCGGCGACCCGATGGAGATCCGCCGGCTGGCCCGCGACGAGCCGGTCGAGGCGGACATCGAGGAGCAGGCGCCAGGGTCGTGATCGGGTGTGCGGAGACGGTCCGAGGGCTGACCTTGGTGGGGCGTGGCAGCAGCACTTGGTGCCGCCGACGCATTCGAGGCGGCGGCGTGGACCTGGTCGGATGGCGCGTGGCCGGCCGACCCGGCGGCCTGTTTGTTCACCGCGGCCCGGCGCCGGCTGCTGGACAGGCTCCGCGCCGAGGCCGTGGCATCGCGCCGACACCCGCTGCTGGTCGTGGACGCCGAGCTGCAGCAGAAGCTGGCGGCCACGATGGCCGATCCGGGGGACCTGGTGGCGACCGACGAGCGGTTGCGGCTGGTCTTCGTGTGCGCCCACCCCGCGCTGGCCCGTCCGGCTGCGGCCGCCCTCACCCTGCGCTTGGTGCTGGGGGTGTCCACGGCCGACCTGGCCCGGCTCTTCCTGGTCGCCGAACCGACCATGGCGGCCCGGCTGACCCGCGCCAAGCGCAAGATCTGCCTCGCCGCAGTGCCGTTCGCGTTGCCTTCGCCGGCGGCGCTGCCGGAGCGTGTGGACACGGTGGCCCACGTCGCCTACCTGGCCTTCACCGCGGGCTACGCCCCCGGCTCGGGTCCGGAGGTGGTCCGGGCCGGACCCGCGGCGGAGGCGGTGCGGTTGGCCCGGCTGCTGCGTGACCTGTTGCCCGACCGGCCGGTCCTGGATGCGTTGCTTGCGCTGATGCTCCTGCAGCACTCCCGGCGAGAGGCCCGGACCGCCGCGGACGGCAGCCTGGTGCTGCTACCCGACCAGGACCGCTCCCGGTGGCGGCAGGATGAGATCGCCCAGGCACTGGGACTGCTCACTGGGCAGGTGGCGGCGCGCGGGCCAGCGCAGCGAACGGCGCTGGGCCACGTGTCCGCGAGCTATCTGCTGCAGGCGCTGATCGCGGCCGAGCATGTCGTCGCCGTCCGGGCGGCGGACACGGACTGGCGACGGATCGCCGACCTGTACCAGGAGCTGGAGGCCCGCACCGGCTCACCCGTGGTCCGGCTCAACCGGGCCGTCGCGGTGGCCGAGGTGGATGGTCCCGGTGCCGGGCTGGCCCTGTTGGACGGTGTGGGACTCGCTGGGCGATGCGTTGCGGCACAGCCACCGGCTGCCCGCTGTCCGGGCCGCGCTGCTGGCCCGGCTGGGCCGGGTCAACGAGGCCAGGGCGGCCTACGACCTCGCCCTGAGCCGGTGTGGCAACCAGGCCGAGGCGGATCATCTGACGGGTCGGCGCCGCGAACTCGCCTGAGGGCCGGCCGAGGTCGCCGGCTCGGTCGCGGCCAGGTCATCGGGTGCCGCCTGGGTGCCGATGGGACGCCGAACGAGCCCATATCGGTTCGAAGGCGGGCCAGCTCATCTGACAGACTCAGAACCCGCCCGAGCCGGACCCCAGACCCACAGGGACGAGTACGGAATGTCAGCACCGAACAAGAACTTCGACCCGGTCGAGGTCGCCGCGCTCGGCGAGGAGGAACTGGCCCGCCAGGTGGATGACGCGCTGGCTGCCGTCGGCGGCGCGGCCGACCTGGAGGCGCTCAAGCAGGTCAGGATCGCCGTCGCCGGTGACCGCAGCCCGCTGGCCCTGGCCAACCGGGAGATCGGCGCCCTGCCGCCGTCGGCCCGCAAGGACGCCGGGATGCGCGTCGGCGCGGCCCGGCGCCGGGTCGCCGACGCCATCGCCGAACGGGCGCAGGTGCTCGAGGCCGAGCGGGACGAGCGGGTGCTGGTCACCGAGGCCGTCGACGTCACCCTGGCGGCCGGTGAGCCCGCCACCGTGCAAGGCGCCCGCCACCCGATCTCCCTGATCGCCGAGAGAGTCGCCGATGTCTTCATCGCCATGGGTTGGGAGATCGCCGAGGGCCCCGAGCTCGAGGCCGAGTGGTTCAACTTCGACGCTCTCAACTTCGACCCGGACCACCCGGCCCGGCAGATGCAGGACACCTTCTTCGTCCACCCGCCAGGTTCCGGTCTGGTGCTGCGCACCCACACCTCGCCGGTGCAGGCCCGAGCCCTGCTCGAGCGCGGCGTGCCGGTGTACGTCTGCGCGCCGGGCAAGACCTTCCGTACCGACGAGCTGGACGCCACACACACCCCGGTCTTCCACCAGGTGGAGGGGCTGGCCGTCGACGAGCACCTGACCATGGCCCACCTGCGCGGCGCCCTGGACCACTTCGCCCGGGCGATGTTCGGGCCGGAGGCGCTCACCCGATGGCGGCCGTCGTTCTTCCCGTTCACCGAACCGAGCGCCGAGTTCGACCTGCGCTGCTTCGTCTGCGCGGGGGCCGACGCGGCGTGCCGGACCTGCAAGGGCACCGGCTGGATCGAGTGGGGCGGCTGCGGCATGGTCAACCCGAACGTCCTGCTCGCCTGCGGGGTGGACCCCGACCGGTACACCGGCTTCGCGTTCGGCATGGGCCTGGAACGCACCCTGATGTTCCGCCACGGTATCGAGGACATGCGCGACATGGTCGAGGGCGACGTCCGGTTCAGCCGCCACTACGGGATGGACATCTGATGCGCGTTCCGTTGCCGTGGCTGGGCGAGTACGTCGCACTGCCGGACGGCGTGAGCGGCCAGCAGGTCGCGGCCGACCTGGTGCGCGTCGGCCTGGAGGAGGAGGCCGTCCACGGCGGCGGCATCACCGGGCCGCTCGTGGTCGGCCGGGTGCTGGAGTTCGCCGACGAGCCGCAGAAGAACGGCAAGGTCATCCGCTGGTGCAGTGTCGATGTGGGCGACGTCGGCGAGGACGGCGCTGCCCGACCGGTCGGCATCGTCTGCGGCGCGCTCAACTTCCACGCCGATGACCTGGTTGTGGTGGTCCGCCCCGGCGCCGTCCTGCCGGGCGGCTTCGCCATCTCGGCGCGCAGGACCTACGGCCACGTCTCCGACGGCATGATCTGCTCGGCCCGCGAGCTCGGCCTGGGCGAGGACCATCACGGCATCATCCGGCTGGTCGAGCTGGGCCTGGACGACGCGCCGGTCGGCGCCGACGCGATCGCGCTGCTCGGCCTGGACAGCGAGACCGTCGAGGTCAACGTCACCCCCGACCGTGGCTACGCCCTGAGCGTGCGCGGCATCGCGCGCGAGTACGCGCATGCCACCGGCGCGACGTTCACCGACCCGGCCGACCTGGACGTGCCCAAGCCGACCGAGGACGGGTTCGCCGTCGCCCTCAACGACATGTCCCCCGTGCGCGGTCGAGCCGGCTGTGACCGCTACGCGGCCCGCGTCGTCCGCGGGGTGAACGCCGCCTCGCCCTCACCGCGATGGCTGCAGCGCCGACTCGAGCAGGCGGGGATGCGCCCGATCTCGCTCGCCGTCGACGTCACCAACTATGTGATGCTCGCCCTCGGCCAGCCGCTGCACGGCTTCGACCTGGCGGCGCTCACCGCGCCCATCGTCGTCCGCCGGGCCCGGGTGGGGGAGCGGCTGACCACCCTGGACGCCGTCGACCGCGCCCTGGACGGCGAGGACCTGCTGATCACCGACACCGGTGGCGAGCGGGTGCTGGCGCTGGCCGGGGTGATGGGCGGGGCCAGCAGCGAGGTCGGCCCGGACACCACCGACATCCTCATCGAGGCCGCCCACTTCGACCCGGTGACCATCGCCCGGTCGGCGCGCCGGCACCGGTTGGGCACCGAGGCAAGCCGCCGGTTCGAGCGTGGCGTGGACCACGCGCTCGCCGACCGGGCGGCCGAGCTCGCCGTCCGGCTGCTCGTCGAGCACGGCGGGGGAGCCCCCGGTGCGGTGACCGATGTCGACGAGCGCCGCCCGACCGACCCGATCGTCATGGACGCCGCCCTGCCGTCCCGGGTCATCGGGGCCGACTACTCGCCGGAGCAGGTGGTGGCCACCCTGGAGCAGATCGGCTGCCGCGTCGAGCAGGCCGGCGGCTCGGCTGCGCTCACGGTCCATCCACCGAGCTGGCGAGGCGACCTGCGCGCCGGGATCGACCTGGTCGAGGAGGTCGCCCGGCTGCGCGGCTACGACGCGATCCCGTCGGTGCTGCCCCTCGCACCGCCCGGCCTGGGCCTGAGCCGCAGCCAGCGCGCCCGACGCACCGTGGCTCGGGCGCTTGCCGAGCACGAGCTGGTCGAGGTGCTCAGTTACCCCTTCGTCTCCGAGTCCGTCTTCGACGCCCTCGGCCTGGCCGAGGACGATCCGCGCCGACTCGCCGTCCGGCTGGCCAACCCGCTGTCCGATGAGCAGCCGCTGCTGCGCACCTCATTGCTTCAGACACTGCTGGAAACGTTGCGCCGCAACGTCTCCCGCGGTTTCGCCGACATCGGCCTGTTCGAGATCGGGCTGGTGACCCGGCTCGACGAGACCTCCGGCGCGGTCGGCACGGCGCCGCAGCTTCCGCTGGCCCGGCTGCCGGCGCCGGAGCAGCTCGCGGCGCTGCGTGGGGCTGTCCCGTCCCAGCCGGGTCGAGTGGCGATGGTGTTGGCCGGTCACCGGGTGCTGCCCAGCTGGACCGACCGCGGGCGGGCCGCCGACTGGTCGGACGCGGTGCAGGCCGCCCTGCTGGTCGGCCGCCGGCTCGGTCTGGACCTGGTGGTCTCGGCCGACGTGCACGCGCCGTGGCACCCGGGCCGGTGCGCCCGGCTGGCGCTGCCCGGAGCCGACGGGCCTCCGGTGGGGCACGCCGGCGAGCTGCACCCGCGGGTGGTCACCGCGCTCGGGCTGCCCGCCCGGACGTGCGCCGCTGAGCTCGATCTCGACGCGCTCATCGCGGCCGCCGACCCGGTCCGGGTGGCCCGCCCGATCTCGACCTTCCCGGCGGCCAAGGAGGACGTGGCCCTGGTGGTCGACAGCGCCGTCCCAAGCGCCTCGGTGGCCGCCGCGCTGCGCGCCGGGGGCGGCGAGCTGCTGGAGTCGGTGCGCCTGTTCGACGTCTATGTCGGTGCCCAGGTCGACGCGGGCAAGAAGTCGCTGGCCTTCGCCCTGCGGATGCGGGCCACCGACCGCACGCTGACCGCAGCTGAGACTGCGCAGGTCCGCGACGCCGCCGTGGCCCGGGCCGCGCAGGACTGCGGGGCGGTGCTGCGCGGCTGACGACCCGGCAGTGACCTGCGCACGGGAGCCGGTGCTCGTGCCCGAGTCGCTCGGTGAACCGTGGTGGCCGACACGCTGGACATGACAGAGCGTCGGTGACGACACACCGGTTCTGGATGTTCATGCATGTATCTGTATACTCATGCGTCATGGTGTGGCGGGTGGCGGTGGCCGGTGCGAGTGGGTACGCCGGGGGTGAGCTGATCCGGTTGCTGGCCGGGCACCCGGAGTTCGAGATCGGGGCGCTGACGGCGTCCTCGAGCGCCGGCAGCACCCTGGGCGAGCACCAACCGCATCTGCCCCGTCTGGCTGACCGGGTGATCGAGCCGACGACTGCGGAACGGCTCGCTGAGCACGACGTGGTCTTCCTCGCCCTGCCGCATGGTGCCAGCGCCGAGCTGACGGCGCAGCTGCCCCAGGCCACCCTCGTCGTCGACTGCGGCGCGGACCATCGGCTGACCGACCCGGCCGCCTGGGCCGAGTTCTACGGCGGTCGGCACGCCGGTGCCTGGCCCTACGGCCTGCCCGAGCTGCTCCTGCCTGACGGAACCCGGCAGCGGGAGCGGCTTCGCGGAGCCCTGCGGATCGCCGTGCCCGGCTGCTACCCGACCGCCGTAAGCCTCGCCCTGGCCCCCGGTTTCGCCGCCGGACTGCTGCACCCCGATGTCGTGGTGGTCGCGGCGAGTGGCGCCTCCGGAGCGGGCAAGGCAACCCGGCCGCACCTGCTCGGCAGCGAGGTGATGGGCTCGATGTCCCCCTACGGCGTGGGTGGGGTGCACCGACACACCCCGGAGATGGAGCAGAACCTCAGCGCGATCACCGGCCGCCCGGTGCGGGTGTCGTTCACCCCGATGCTGGCCCCGATGGCCCGGGGGATCCTGGCCACCTGTACGGCCCCGCTGGCCCGCGCCGTCGGCGACGTGGTCACGGAGACGGTTCGGGCGGCCTGGTTCAAGGCCTACGCAGACGAGCCGTTCGTCTCCCTGCTGCCGGTCGGCCGATGGCCGCGTACCGCCGACACCCTCGGGGCCAACACCGCCCACCTGCAGGTGGCCCTGGACAGCCGGACCGGCCGGGTCGTGGTCGTGGCCGCCATCGACAATCTCGCCAAAGGCACCGCCGGTGGTGCCGTGCAGTCTGCCAACATCGCTCTGGGTCTACCCGAGACCCTGGGTCTGCCGACCGAGGGGCTGGCCCCGTGACGACCCGGGGGGCGTTCACCCGGACTGCGACAGGGAGCTACGGATGCGACTGATGGTCAACTCGCAGTCGGTTGCGATGGTGCGGCTGCCTGCCGACGCCCCGACGCCGGAGTGGGCGATGGGTGCCCCGCTCAGCAGTGTGACGCGCACCGAGTCCGAGACCAGCGTGGTCTGCCCGACCACCGCCCTGCCGGACGAGCTGCCCGGTCCGGTACAGGGTCCCTACGTCGCCGTCGTGGTCGACGAGGTGCTGGACTTCACTCAGGTCGGAATCATGGTGGCGCTGCTCAGACCCCTTGCCGACGCTGGGATCCCGGTCCTGGCGTTGTCCACCTACGACACCGACTGGGTGCTGCTGGAGTCCGCGCAGGTGCCCACCGCCGCCGCCGTCTGGCGGGCTGCCGGGTATGAGGTGGTAGAGCCCGGGCTCACGGTCTACCCCGGCGTTGAGGACGAGGGGTGAGCGTCACCGCGGCAACGGGTTTCCGCGCCGCCGGGGTCGCCGCCGGGCTGAAGGGCACCGGTGCGTCCGACGTCGCGGTGGTGGTCAATGACGGCCCGCTGCACGCCGCTGCCGGGGTGTTCACTGCGAACCGGGTCCAGGCCGCGCCGGTGCTCTGGAGCCGGCAGGTGCTCGCCGACGGCCGGGTGGACGCCGTTGTCCTGAACTCCGGCGGTGCCAATGCCTGCACCGGCCCGGAGGGGTTCGCCGACACCCACTGCACGGCCGAGCACCTCGCGTCCCTGCTCGGCGTCGCTGCCGGTGACGTGGCCGTGTGCTCGACCGGCCTGATCGGCGAACGGCTGTCGATGGGCGACCTGCTCGCCGGAGTGGACGCTGCGGTCGTGGCGCTGCGCCCGGACGGCGGCCAGGACGCCGCGACCGCGATCATGACCACCGACACCGTGCCGAAGACCGCGACGGCTCACGGCCCGGACGGCGCCTGGACGGTCGGCGGGATGGCCAAGGGCGCCGGGATGCTCGCCCCCGGGCTGGCCACCTTGCTCGCCGTGCTCACCACCGACGCCGATGTGGACGCCGCGCAGTGCGACGCGGCCCTGCGTGCCGCGACCCGGACGACCTTCGACCGGATCGACTCCGACGGGTGCATGTCGACCAACGACACCGTGCTGCTGCTGGCCAGTGGCGGCAGCGGCGTACACCCAGACCGGGCCGTCTTCGCCGAGACGGTGCGAGCTGTGTGCGCCGACCTGGCCCGGGCCCTGGTCGCCGACGCCGAGGGCGCCTCGCACGACATCGTCGTCCAGGTCGTGAACGCGGCCACCGAGGAGGACGCGGTCGAGGTCGCCCGTGCGGTGGCCCGCAGCAACCTGTTCAAGGCGGCGGTGTTCGGGAAGGACCCGAACTGGGGCCGGGTCCTGGCCGCCGTCGGCACCACGTCGGCCGCCTTCGACCCCCTGGTCCTGGACGTCACGGTCAACGGCGTCCAGGTCTGCCGTGCCGGGGGGGTCGGCGAGGACCGCGGCCGGGTCGACATGCGCCCACGCGAGGTGCACGTGCTCATCGACCTGCACGCCGGGTCGGCCGACGCCTCGGTGTGGACCAACGACCTGACCCACGCCTACGTCCACGAGAACAGCGCCTACTCGACATGATCACACAACCCGCGACCACCGATCCGCACGCCCACCTGCGCCCGGCCGGGTTGGTGGCCGGCGAGGCCGGCCTGACCGCGCACGACAAGGCGCACGTGCTCATCGAGGCCCTGCCCTGGCTGCAGCGGTTCGCCGGCGCGGTGGTGGTGGTCAAGTACGGCGGCAACGCGATGCTGCACGACGACCTCAAGCGGGCCTTCGCACAGGACATGGCCTTCCTGCGCAGCGCCGGGGTCAAGCCCGTCGTCGTGCACGGCGGCGGACCGCAGATCTCCACCATGCTGGACCGGCTCGGCATCGCCAGCGAGTTCCGCGGTGGCCTGCGGGTGACCACCCCGGAGGCGATGGACGTCGTCCGGATGGTCCTGGTCGGCCAGGTCGGCCGGGAGCTGGTCGGCCTGGTCAACGGCTGCGGCGCACGCGCAGTGGGCCTGTCCGGTGAGGACGCCGGCCTGTTCACCGCCCAGCGCCGTGCGGCGCTGGTCGAGGGCACCGAGGTGGACGTCGGGCTGGTCGGCGACGTGGTCCGGGTCGACCCGGCTGCGGTGCTCGACCTCATCGAGGCCGGTCGGATCCCGGTGGTCTCCACCGTGGCCCCGGACGTCGACGGTCAGGTGCTCAACGTCAACGCCGACACCGCCGCCGCGGCCCTGGCCGTCGCCCTGGGCGCGCAGAAGTTCCTCGTGCTGACCGACGTCGAGGGCGTCTACGCGAACTGGCCGGACCGGTCCTCGCTGCTGGCCGAGATCACCGCCGACGAGCTGGAGGCCATGATGGCGACCCTGCAGGCCGGGATGGTGCCGAAGATGGAGGCCTGCCTGCGCGCCGTCCGGGGTGGAGTGCCCCGGGCCAGCGTCATCGACGGCCGGATCGCGCACAGCGTGCTGCTCGAGGTGTTCACCCCCGAGGGCGTCGGCACCATGGTGCTGCCATGACTGGATCGAGCATGACTGGATCGAGCATGACTGGATCGAGCGGCACCGGGTCGGCGGGAGCGACCTGGACCAAGCGGCACACCGCCGCCATCGTCGGCACCTACGGTGCGCCGCTTCGGGTCCTGGTCCGCGGGGAGGGCTGCTACGTCTGGGACGCCGACGGCCACCGCTACCTGGACCTCCTGGCCGGGATCGCCGTCAACGCGCTCGGACACGCTCACCCGTTCCTCCTGCACGCCGTGACCACCCAGCTGGCCACCCTCGGGCACACCTCGAACTTCTTCGCGACGCCGGTCCAGGTGGCCCTCGCCGAGCGGCTGCTGGAGCTGTCCGGGGCACCGGCCGGGTCGAAGGTGTTCTTCACCAACTCCGGCGCCGAGGCGACCGAGGCGGCGGTCAAGGCCACCCGTCGCCTCGCCGCGCCCGGACGGCGCACCGGCCTGGTCGCCGCCGATGGCGCCTTCCACGGCCGCACCCTCGGCGCCCTGGCGCTGACCCACAAACCCGCCTACCGCGAGCCGTTCGAACCGCTGCCGCCAGGGGTGGTGCACGTGCCGTTCGGCGACGTCGACGCCCTGGCGACCGCACTGGACGGCGGGACCGGCCCGGACGACGTCGAGGTGGCTGCGGTCGTCCTGGAACCGGTGCAGGGTGAGGGCGGCGTACACGTCGCCCCGCCCGGCTACCTGACCGCGGCCCGCGAGCTGACCGCGGCCGCCGGTGCGCTGCTGGTCCTCGACGAGGTGCAGAGCGGGGTCGGCCGGACCGGGACCTGGTTGGCCTACCAGAACCCGCGGGTCCTCGGTCCGGGTGAGCCGGCCCTGACCCCGGACCTGGTCACCCTGGCCAAGGGCCTGGGCGGCGGCGTCCCGATCGGGGCGCTGCTCGCCTACGGTGACGCCGCCGAGCTGCTCGGCGCCGGGCAGCACGGCACCACCTTCGGCGGTAACCCGGTCGCAGCCGCTGCGGCCCTGGCCACCCTGCAGGTCATCGAGCGGGACGATCTGTGCCGCAACGCCACCATGGTGGGCGACCGGCTGCGCGCCGACGTCGACGCCCTCGGCCACCCGCTGCTGGCCGGCACCCGCGGGGTGGGGCTGCTGCTCGCCGTCCGGCTCGCCCGTCCGGTGGCCGGGGGGCTGGCCGCCGCGCTGCTGGAGCGGGGGTTCATCGTCAACGCCGTCGCCCCGGACGCGATCCGGCTGGCCCCACCGCTGATCCTGACCACGCAGCAGGCGGCCACGTTCGTCGCTGCCCTGCCGGATGCACTCGATGCGGCGGCCCGACCCGACCCCGACCCCGACCTAGGCAGGTGAGGCAGATGTCCGAGGTGACCGCTCGGAGCGGGGGGACCAGCGCCGTCCGGCACTTCCTCCGCGATGACGACCTGAGCCCGGCCGAGCTGCTCGAGGTGCTCGACCTGGCCGACGCCGCCAAGCGTGAGCGCTACCTCTACAGACCGTTGGCGGGTCCTCGCGCGGTGGCGGTGCTGTTCGACAAGGCGTCGACCCGCACCCGGGTCTCGTTCGCGGTCGGCATCGCCGAGCTCGGCGGCTACCCGTTGATCGTCGACGGCGGCACCAGCCAGCTGGGCCGGGGCGAGACCATCGAGGACACGACGCGGGTCTTCGAGCGCCAGTGCGCCGTCATCGTCTGGCGGACGTACGAGCAGGCGCGGATGGAGGCGATGGCCGCGGTGAGCGCGGTACCAGTGGTCAACGCCCTCACCGACGACTTCCACCCCTGCCAGCTCCTGGCCGACCTGCAGACCATCCGCGAGCGGCGCGGCCGTCTGACCGGAGTGACCCTGACCTACTTCGGCGACGGCGCCAACAACATGGCGCACTCCTACCTGCTGGCCGGGGCGAACGCCGGACTGCATGTCCGGGTGGCGACTCCGGCTGGCTTCCAGCCCAAGCCCGACATCCTCGCTGCCGCGGCCGAACGGGCGCAGCGGACCGGAGGATCGGTCATGGTGACCGAGGACCCGGTGGACGCCGCGAGCGGCGCGGACGTGCTGGCCACCGACACCTGGGTGTCGATGGGCAAGGAGGTGGAGACCGCCGCCCGAGAGCAGGTCTTCCGGCCCTACATGATCGATGAGCAGGCCCTGGCCCGGGCGGCGCCGGGAGCGATCGTGCTGCACTGCCTGCCTGCCTACCGCGGCAAGGAGATCGCGGCGTCGGTGCTGGACGGCCCGGCGTCGGCCGCGTGGGACGAGGCCGAGAACCGGCTCCACGCGCAGAAGGGCCTGCTCATCTGGCTGCTGCGAAGCGCAGCGGGGCTGCCACGATCGGGACCGATGCGGTGATGGCGCCCGCCACCAAGGCCGCGCGGCACCACACCATCGCGGAGCTGCTGCGCCGGCACGCGGTGCGCTCACAGGTGGAGCTGGCCGAGCTGCTGGCCGCAGACGGCGTGGTGGTCACCCAGGCGACCCTGTCCCGCGACCTGGTCGAGCTCGGTGCCGTGAAGGTGCGCTACCACGGCGGGCTGGTCTACGCCGTCCCGGGCGAGGGCGGCGACCGCACCCCGCTGGCCGGCATCAGCCAGGAGGTGCTCGACGCCCGGCTGGCCCGGTTGTGCGAGGAGCTCCTGATCAGCGCGGAGGCGTCGGCGAACCTGGTGATCCTGCGCACTCCGCCCGGGGCCGCCCAGTTCCTCGCCTCGGCGATCGACGCCTCCCACCTGCCGCCGGTGCTCGGCACCATCGCCGGGGACGACACCCTCGTGGTGGTCACCCGCGAGGCGTCGGGGGGTGCGGCGGTGGCCCACCGGTTCCTCGATTTGGCCGGCAGCCGTGGCGACCACGAGGCTGACCCGGACGACGTGCACACCGCACACGCACCCCCGGAGGAGATGTGACCCAGGCTCCCGCTTCCCGGTCCACCGGCTCACCGGCCCGCCCCGGAGCGCCGGTCAAGCTCTGGGGCGGGCGTTTCGGCTCCGGACCCGCGGCCGCGCTGGAGGCGTTGTCCGCCTCGGTGCACTTCGACTGGGTGCTGGCCCCCTACGACATCGCCGGCTCCCGCGCCCACGCCCGGGTGCTGCACGCCGCCGGCCTGCTCAGCAGGGCGGACCTGGCCGACATGCTGACCGGACTGGGTGCGTTGGCCGCCGACGTGGCCTCCGGAGCGTTCACCCCGACTCCGGCCGACGAGGACGTGCACACCGCGCTGGAACGTGGCCTGATCGAACGGGTCGGTCCGGAGCTCGGCGGGCGGCTGCGCGCCGGACGATCCCGCAACGACCAGGTGGCCACCCTGTACCGGATGTATCTGCGCGAGGCCGCTCGCGCGGTCGCCGGCGACGTCCTCGACCTGTGCCAGGCCCTGCTGGAACAGGCCGCCCGCCATCCGGATGCCGCGATGCCGGGGCGCACCCACTTCCAGCACGCCCAGCCGGTGCTGCTCGCCCACCATCTGCAGGCCCATGTGCACGCCCTGGCCCGGGACGTGGAACGGCTGCGGGACTGGGACGCCCGGGCCGACTCCTCCCCGTACGGCAGCGGTGCCCTGGCCGGGTCCTCGCTCGGCCTGGACCCGCATGCCATCGCCGCCGAGCTGGGCTTCTCCGGGCCGTGCGACAACTCGATCGACGCCACCGCGAGCCGTGACGTGGTCGCCGAGATCGCGTTCGTGCTCGCCATGATCGGTGTGGACGTCTCCCGGATCGCCGAGGAGGTGATCGTCTACTCGACGGCTGAGTTCGGCTTCGTCGTGCTGGACGACGCCTACGCCACCGGGTCCTCGATCATGCCGCAGAAGAAGAACCCGGACGTCGCCGAGCTCGCCCGCGGCAAGTCCGGCCGGCTGGTGGGCAACCTGGCCGGGTTGTTGGCCACCCTCAAGGGGCTGCCGCTGGCCTACAACCGCGACCTGCAGGAGGACAAGGAGCCGGTGATCGACTCCGTCGACCAGCTGCGGGTGCTGCTGCCGGCGTTCACCGGGATGATCGCCACCGTGCGCTTCGACACCGCGCGGCTGGCCGAGCTGGCCCCGGCCGGGTTCTCCCTGGCTACCGACGTCGCCGAGTGGCTGGTCCGGCAAGGGGTTCCGTTCCGGCAGGCGCACGAGCTGGCGGGGGAGTGCGTGCGGATCTGCGAGGCCCGCGGCATCGACCTGGACGACCTGGACGACGCCGACCTCGCCGCGATCTCACCGCGCCTGACACCCGCGGTCCGCGAGGTGCTCGACGTCGCCGGATCGTTGGCCTCGCGGGACGCCTACGGTGGGACGGCGCCGGCTCGGGTCACGGAGCAGCGCGAGCGCCTGGTGGCCCGGGTCGCCGAGCTGCGCGCCTGGGCCATCGGCTAGCCCGCCCCCCTCCTGGGCGCAACGTCACGCAGCGCCCGTCAGACGGGCGTCGTGTCACACAACGCCCCATGTGGGTGTTGGGCGCAACGTCACGCAGCGCCCGTCAGACGGGCGTCGCGTCACACAGCGCCCGCGCGACCGGCGCCCGGCTCAGCCGTCGGTGATCCGGATCCGAACGCGGCGGAACCCCTTGCCCTTGTTCTCGATCTTGGCGATCTCCAGGCCACCGATCTGCCTGGTCGAGGCCACGTGGGTGCCGGCGTCCGCCTGGGTATCCAGGCCAGCGATGTCGACGATCCGGACCAGCTCCAGGTCCTGGGGCAGCAGGTTCGTCGCGGTGCGGATCAGGTCGGGGTAGTCGGCGAAGGCCTGTTCCCGCGGCAGGGTGGTCGCGGTGATGGCCCGGTCCGCGGCGACCTCGGCCGCGCAGGCCGCGGTGACGGCGGCCCGGAATCCCTCCGGCACTGCCGGCAGGTTGAAGTCCATCCGGGCCTCGAGCGGCTCCATGTTGCCGCCGGTGACCAAGGCGCCGTACTCGCGGAACACCACGCCGCAGAGCAGGTGCAGCCCGGAATGGGTGCGCATCAGCGCGGTGCGGCGGGCGTCCTCGACCGCGCCGCGCACCGAGGTGCCCACCGGCGGCACCGGGTCGCCCTCGGCCGGCAGCAGGTACAGGTCATCGCCTTTGCGTACGCCGACGATCCGGGTCTGCACCCCGCCCCACAGCAGCACTCCGGCGTCGGGTGGTTGGCCGCCGCCTCCGGGGTAGAAGGCGCTGCGGTCCAGGACGACACCTCCCGGCCCGGCGTCCAGCACCGTCGCGGTCCACTCCCGAAGTGTCTGGTCGCCGAGCTCGAGGCGATGGGTCCTGCCGTGCTGTTCCGCTTCCACGACGGGCACCCTACGGGGCGGCGGCGCGCAGCAGCCGCAGGGTCTCGGCCAGCGGCTCGACGCTGTCCCGCACGATCGGGTCGACAACCAACTGCACCTCGGCGGCGCCGGCGGCGGCGAACGCAGCCAGCCGCTCGGCCAGCTCAGCCGGCTCACCGCGCAGCGGCTCCCCGCCGTCCTTGGGGTAGTCGCCCATCTGTCGACCGCTGCCGGTCGGCAGGCACACGTAGACGGCACAGCTGGCCTCGACCTGACCGGTCCGGCGCAGTGCCGCGATCCGCTCGTCGACGGTGGCCTTCACGGCGGCGAAACCGGTCGCGGTGTTGCCGTAGTCGCTCCACCACACGTTCCAGGAGTCGACGTACGGCAGCGTGATCGCCTGCATCCGGGGGCCGATCGACCCGACCATCAACTTCGGACCGCTCGGGCGCGGAGAGCGTGGGTGCAGCACGCAGTCCTCGACCGTGTAGTACCTCCCCCGGACGTTGATGTGCCCCTCGGTGAGCAGGGTACGGATGATTGTGAAGGCCTCCTCGAACCGGCTCACCCGGGCGTCGTAGGGGAAGCCGAAAGCGGTGTACTCGCGCCGGCTCCAGCCGGCTCCCAGGCCCAGAACCAGCCGGCCGTCGCTGATCGCGTCGACGGTTGCGGCCATCTTCGCCAGCATCGGCGGAGCGTGGAAGCCGGTCGCCGCGACCAGGGGGCCCAGCGCCACCTGCTCGGTGCGGGCGGCCAGGGCTGCCAGCGTGGTCCAGACCTCCCAGGGTCCCCGCGGCCCGACCGGCAGGTCGTAGAGCAGGTGGTCACCGAGCCAGATCGCGTCGAACCCGGCGTCCTCGACGTCACGGGCCAGGGCGATCAGGTCGGCGAAGGCGATCTCGTACTCGACCTCGGGCAGCTGGATACCGATGCGCACGGCGCCGAGTGTCGCAGCCTGCCCCGCCGGGCTCCGCACATCTCGCCCGCTGCGCCTGCGCCGCTGTGCCAGGCTGCCGGCATGGACGACCTGCGGCGGCTGCTGGCGGGCGCGGCGGTGGAGGTGGCGCCGCGTCTGCTCGGGGCCCGTCTGGTCCACTCCCGCCCCGACGGCACCGTCGTCGTCCGGCTGACCGAAGTCGAGGCGTACGCGGGTGAGACGGACCCCGGCTCGCACGGCTACCGGGGGCGCACCCCGCGCACCGAGGCGATGTTCGGCCCACCGGGGCATCTGTACGTGTACTTCACGTACGGGATGCACTGGTGCGCCAACGTCGTCTGCGGCCCAGACGGTAGGTGCTCGGCGGTCCTGCTGCGCGGTGGGGAGATCGTCGAGGGGATCGAGGTCGCCCGCGGGCGTCGGCGGCGGCCGGACGGCGCGTCGCCGCGGGACGTCGACCTGGCCAGGGGACCGGCTCGGCTCACCAAGGCGCTGGGCCTGGACGGCCGCCACGACGGCGCCGACCTGTGCTCCGCCGGCCAGCTGCGGCTGGAACCGGCCCCGGCCCGGATCCGGCAGGATGGGCCGTGCACCGGCCCGAGGGTCGGTGTGTCGGGACCGGGCGGTGACGCGCAGCGCTTCCCGTGGCGGTTCTGGCTGGACGGCGAGCCGACCGTCTCGCCCTACCGCCCGGCGGTGGCGCGCCGCCGACGGACCGCGGATGGGTGAGGGGCACGCAGGCCGAGGCGGGACACGGACCAGTGAGAGGACTGCCAAGATCGTGAGCGAGACCGCGGTGCCCGAGGCCTGGGTGAGCGATGACGTGATGGACGAGCTCGCCTGGCGGGGCCTTGTCGCCCAGTGCACGGACGTCGACGCGGTGCGCTCGGCGCTCGCCGCCGCTCCGGTGACTGTCTACTGCGGCTTCGACCCCACCGCGCCTAGCCTGCACTTCGGCAACTTCGTCCAGCTCGTCGTGCTGCGCCGGCTGCAGCGTGCCGGACACCGGGTGATCTGCCTGGTCGGCGGCTCGACCGGGTTGATCGGTGACCCCAAGCCCAGCGCTGAGCGGGTGCTCAGGACCAAGGAGGACACCGCAGAGAACGTCGCCCGGATCACGGCGCTGGTCCGCCCGTTCCTCGACTTCGACGGCGACAACCCTGCCGTGCTGGTCGACAACCTCGACTGGACGGCGCCGATGTCCGCCCTGGACTTCCTCCGTGACGTCGGCAAGCACTTCCGGGTCAACCAGATGATCCGCAAAGAGGCGGTCGCCGCCCGCCTGCAGAGCCAGGAGGGCATCTCCTACACCGAGTTCAGCTACCAGCTGCTCCAGGCGCTGGACTACCTGCACCTGTTCCGCACCCACGGCTGCACTCTGCAGACCGGCGGGTCGGACCAGTGGGGCAACCTCATCGCCGGGGTGGACCTGGTGCACCGGGTCGAAGGGGCGAGCGTGCACGCACTCACCACCCCGCTGCTGACCGACTCGGCCGGGGCGAAGTTCGGCAAGAGCGAGGGCAACGCGATCTGGCTGTCCGCCGACATGACCAGCCCGTACGCCTTCTACCAGTACTTCCTCAATGTCGAGGACGCCTCCGTGGTCGACCTGCTGAAGGTGTTCAGCGACCGGGACGGCGAGCAGATCGCCGAGTTGGACCAGGCCACCGCGCAGCGCCCGCAGGCTCGGGCCGCGCAGCGGGCCCTGGCACGCGAGGTGACCGTCTTGGTGCACGGCGCCGAGGCCGCGGCCCGGGTCGAGCAGGCCAGCCAGGCGCTCTTCGGCCGTGCGGAGCTGACCGACCTGGACGCCGGGACCCTCGCCGACGCGGTCCGCGAGCTGCCCACGGTGCGGGTGAGCAGGTCCCGGCTGGATCCGGCCGGCCAGCAGGTGGCCGACCTGTTGGCAGCAACGGGTCTGGTGTCGAGCAAGTCGGCCGGACGCCGGGCGATCGCCGAGGGTGGCGCCTACCTGAACAACGCCAAGGTGGTCGGCGAGGACGCAACGGTGCGCGCCGATGATCTGCTGCACGGTCGGTGGGCGTTGCTACGCCGCGGACGGCGCTCTCTGGCCGTCGTCGAAGTCGCCGGCTGACGGTCGGCGGACACTGTCGGTGACCATCGGCACGGATCGTCATCGGCGCAGGTCAGAGGAGTGAAGGGGGCCTCGTCGGAGCCGATTTGACTCCCTGACGGCCCCTCCGTAGTGTTCTGGGTGTTGCCCGGTAGGGAGGAACGGACACCTCGGTGGCCGGTCCCGCAAGGCGACTCCCACACAGATCCCTAGGTTCGTCACCTCGGTGGCGGGTCTGTTCTGCGCGGGACGGGTCGACTACGATCCCCCACTTTCACTGGGTGGAATTGACCGGGGAGCGAAGAAGGCCTAAGTTAGAAGGGTTGCCCCGACAAGAGCCGAAAGGCAGGCGTCGGTGCGCGTCCGATCCTTGAGAACTCAACAGCGTGCCAAAAGTCGATGCCAAAATAACCTCGTCAGCGGGGTGGCTCGGTCTGGCCTTCCGGCCACGGCAGAGCGTCTCGCTGCGATTCCTTTGGTAGAGATAGATGAGCTAGAGTTCATCTGCTCAGCCAGATCACGGTCCTCGGACCGTCTTCAGAGATGTCGATACCAGGCCTTCGGGTCAGGTGTCGCAACAGACATCAACGGAGAGTTTGATCCTGGCTCAGGACGAACGCTGGCGGCGTGCTTAACACATGCAAGTCGAACGGTGAACCCTCTTCGGAGGGGAATCAGTGGCGAACGGGTGAGTAACACGTGAGCAACCTGCCCCCGACTCTGGGATAACTCCGGGAAACCGGCGCTAATACCGGATACGAGACACTCAGGCATCTGATGTGTCTGGAAAGATTTATCGGTTGGGGATGGGCTCGCGGCCTATCAGTTAGTTGGTGGGGTAACGGCCCACCAAGACGACGACGGGTAGCCGGCCTGAGAGGGCGACCGGCCACACTGGGACTGAGACACGGCCCAGACTCCTACGGGAGGCAGCAGTGGGGAATATTGCGCAATGGGCGAAAGCCTGACGCAGCGACGCCGCGTGAGGGACGAAGGCCTTCGGGTTGTAAACCTCTTTCAGCAGGGAAGAAGCGAAAGTGACGGTACCTGCAGAAGAAGCACCGGCTAACTACGTGCCAGCAGCCGCGGTAATACGTAGGGTGCAAGCGTTGTCCGGAATTATTGGGCGTAAAGAGCTCGTAGGCGGTCTGTCACGTCCGCTGTGAAACCCTAGGGCTTAACCCTGGGCCTGCAGTGGGTACGGGCAGACTAGAGTATGGTAGGGGAGACTGGAATTCCTGGTGTAGCGGTGAAATGCGCAGATATCAGGAGGAACACCGGTGGCGAAGGCGGGTCTCTGGGCCATAACTGACGCTGAGGAGCGAAAGCGTGGGGAGCAAACAGGATTAGATACCCTGGTAGTCCACGCCGTAAACGTTGGGCGCTAGGTGTGGGGCTCTTTCCACGAGTTCCGTGCCGCAGCAAACGCATTAAGCGCCCCGCCTGGGGAGTACGGCCGCAAGGCTAAAACTCAAAGGAATTGACGGGGGCCCGCACAAGCGGCGGAGCATGCGGATTAATTCGATGCAACGCGAAGAACCTTACCAAGGCTTGACATGGGCGGAAAACCGGCAGAGATGTCGGGTCCGTAAGGGCCGCTCACAGGTGGTGCATGGTTGTCGTCAGCTCGTGTCGTGAGATGTTGGGTTAAGTCCCGCAACGAGCGCAACCCTCGTTCTATGTTGCCAGCACGTAATGGTGGGGACTCATAGGAGACTGCCGGGGTCAACTCGGAGGAAGGTGGGGATGACGTCAAATCATCATGCCCCTTATGTCTTGGGCTTCACGCATGCTACAATGGCCAGTACAAAGGGCTGCGAGACCGTAAGGTGGAGCGAATCCCAAAAAGCTGGTCTCAGTTCGGATCGGGGTCTGCAACTCGACCCCGTGAAGTCGGAGTCGCTAGTAATCGCAGATCAGCAACGCTGCGGTGAATACGTTCCCGGGCCTTGTACACACCGCCCGTCACGTCACGAAAGTCGGTAACACCCGAAGCCGGTGGCCCAACCCTTGGGAGGGAGCCGTCGAAGGTGGGACTGGCGATTGGGACGAAGTCGTAACAAGGTAGCCGTACCGGAAGGTGCGGCTGGATCACCTCCTTTCTAAGGAGCACCTGGCGCTGTTCGCAGCGTCCAGAGCCATGTCTCGGGCGAACGTTCCGAGGTGGTTGCTCAAGGGTGGAACATCGACTACTTGGCCATCGGATGCGTGGCGACCCAGTACATCCGGCCGGACCTCGTGTCCGCCGGAACGGAACCAGTCGCGGTGACACCCGGTGGCCAGGCACGCTGTTGGGTCCTGAGGGATCGGGCGCAGGCCCACCCCTCCGGTGCCGGCCTCGGCCGGCGTCCGACGCGGACCGACCTGCGGACGAACCACTCTCCCGGAGCAGCCTCATCAGGGGCTCAACCTGGAGGGCAGGCGCCGAGAACAGGTTGGGTACCCGCCCGTAGCTTGAGAACTGCACAGTGGACGCGAGCATCTTATTATCTGTGGTCAAGTTTTTAAGGGCACACGGTGGATGCCTTGGCACCAGGAGCCGAAGAAGGACGTAGGAGCCTGCGATAAGCCTCGAGGAGCTGGCAACCGAGCTGTGATTCGAGGATTTCCGAATGGGGAAACCCGGCTGGGGGCAAGCCCAGTCACCCATGCCTGAACACATAGGGCATGTGGAGGGAACGCGGGGAAGTGAAACATCTCAGTACCCGCAGGAGGAGAAAGCAACCGCGATTCCGTGAGTAGTGGCGAGCGAAAGCGGAACAGGCTAAACCGATCGCGCGTGATAGCCGGCAGGCGTTGCGCGATCGGGGTCGTGGGACCGTTCAGTCAGGACTGCCGTTCTGACAGGGAGTCAAAAATTCGCGTCATAGTCGAAGGGTCTTGAAAGTCCCGGCACAGAGGGTGGCACCCCCGTAGACAAAATGACGCGAACTCCCGAGCGTGTTCCCAAGTAGCACGGGGCCCGAGAAATCCCGTGCGAATCTGGGGGGACCACCCCCTAAGCCTAAATACTCCCTGGTGACCGATAGCGGACAAGTACCGTGAGGGAAAGGTGAAAAGTACCCCGGGAGGGGAGTGAAATAGTACCTGAAACCGCGTGCCTACAATCCGTCGGAGCCTCCTTGTGGGGTGACGGCGTGCCTTTTGAAGAATGAGCCTGCGAGTTAGTGGTATGTGGCGAGGTTAACCCGTGTGGGGAAGCCGTAGCGAAAGCGAGTCCGAACAGGGCGAATCAGTCGCATGCTCTAGACCCGAAGCGGAGTGATCTACCCATGGCCAGGTTGAAGCGCGGGTAAGACCGCGTGGAGGACCGAACCCACCAGGGTTGAAAACCTGGGGGATGAGCTGTGGGTAGGGGTGAAAGGCCAATCAAACTCCGTGATAGCTGGTTCTCCCCGAAATGCATTTAGGTGCAGCGTCACGTGTTTCTTACCGGAGGTAGAGCTACTGGATGGCCAACGGGCCCCACAAGGTTACTGACGTCAGCCAAACTCCGAATGCCGGTAAGTGAGAGCGTGGCAGTGAGACTGCGGGGGATAAGCTTCGTAGTCGAAAGGGAAACAGCCCAGAACACCAGCTAAGGCCCCTAAGCGTGTGCTAAGTGGGAAAGGATGTGGAGTTGCACAGACAACCAGGAGGTTGGCTTAGAAGCAGCCACCCTTGAAAGAGTGCGTAATAGCTCACTGGTCAAGTGATTCCGCGCCGACAATGTAGCGGGGCTCAAGCACACCGCCGAAGCTGTGTCATTCACACAGATGCCAGGTCTTCGGATCCAGGCGTGTGGATGGGTAGGGGAGCGTCGTGTGGCGAGTGAAGCGGCGGGGTGACCCAGCCGTGGACGCCACACGAGTGAGAATGCAGGCATGAGTAGCGAAAGACGGGTGAGAAACCCGTCCGCCGAATGACCAAGGGTTCCAGGGCCAGGCTAATCCGCCCTGGGTAAGTCGGGACCTAAGGCGAGGCCGACAGGCGTAGTCGATGGACAACGGGTTGATATTCCCGTACCGGCGAAGAACCGCCCATACCGAACCCGGGGATGCTAAGCGCCTGAAGCGTGGACCGGTCTTCGGACTAATCTGCGTGGAGCGCGCGAACCGATCCGGCACTAGGTAAGCAATGGGGTGACGCAGAAAGGTAGCCACCGCGTGGCGATGGTAGTCCACGTCCAAGAGTGTAGGGCGAGGTGTAGGCAAATCCGCACCTCACGTGCCTGAGACTCGATGGTAACCGCATTAGCGGGAAGCAGGGTGATCCTATGCTGCCAAGAAAAGCCTCTAGCGAGGTTCTAGCCGCCCGTACCCTAAACCGACTCAGGTGGTCAGGTAGAGAATACCAAGGCGATCGAGAGAATCGTGGTTAAGGAACTCGGCAAAATGCCCCCGTAACTTCGGGAGAAGGGGGGCCTGAGGAGTGAAGCCGCTTGCCGGCTAGCTCTTGAAGGCCGCAGAGACCAGGGAGAAGCGACTGTTTACTAAAAACACAGGTCCGTGCGAAGTCGCAAGACGATGTATACGGACTGACGCCTGCCCGGTGCTGGAACGTTAAGGGGACGGGTTAGCCTCACGGCGACGCTCAGAACTTAAGCGCCAGTAAACGGCGGTGGTAACTATAACCATCCTAAGGTAGCGAAATTCCTTGTCGGGTAAGTTCCGACCTGCACGAATGGCGTAACGACTTCTCCGCTGTCTCAACCGCGAACTCGGCGAAATTGCACTACGAGTAAAGATGCTCGTTACGCGCAGCAGGACGGAAAGACCCCGGGACCTTTACTACAGCTTGGTATTGGTGTTCGGAACGGCTTGTGTAGGATAGGTGGGAGACTGTGAAATCGTCACGCCAGTGTCGGTGGAGTCAACGTTGAAATACCACTCTGGTCGTTCTGGATGTCTAACTTCGGTCCGTGATCCGGATCAGGGACAGTGCCTGGTGGGTAGTTTAACTGGGGCGGTTGCCTCCTAAAGAGTAACGGAGGCGCTCAAAGGTTCCCTCAGCCTGGTTGGCAATCAGGTGTCGAGTGTAAGTGCACAAGGGAGCTTGACTGTGAGACAGACATGTCGAGCAGGGACGAAAGTCGGAACTAGTGATCCGGCCGTGGTATGTGGAAACGCGGTCGCTCAACGGATAAAAGGTACCCCGGGGATAACAGGCTGATCTTGCCCAAGAGTCCATATCGACGGCATGGTTTGGCACCTCGATGTCGGCTCGTCGCATCCTGGGGCTGGAGTCGGTCCCAAGGGTTGGGCTGTTCGCCCATTAAAGCGGTACGCGAGCTGGGTTTAGAACGTCGTGAGACAGTTCGGTCCCTATCCGCTGCGCGCGCAGGAGACTTGAGAAGGGCTGTCCTTAGTACGAGAGGACCGGGACGGACGAACCTCTGGTGTGTCAGTTGTTCCGCCAGGAGCATGGCTGATTAGCTACGTTCGGAAGGGATAACCGCTGAAAGCATCTAAGCGGGAAGCTCGCTTCGAGATGAGGTCTCCATGGGGTTTTCCCCGAGAGGCTCCCAGCTAGACTACTGGGTTGATAGGCCGGATGTGGACGTGCGGACTCAAGACGCATGAAGCTGACCGGTACTAATAAGCCGACAACTTGCCTAACAGATTTCTGCTCGCGTCCACTGTGCGGTTCCCGAGATACGGTCGGGTGTGACCGACATCTCCATAGAGTTTCGGCGGCCATAGCGACGGGGAAACGCCCGGCTCCATTCCGAACCCGGAAGCTAAGCCCGTCTGCGCCGATGGTACTGCCCGGGGGACTGGGTGGGAGAGTAGGACGCCGCCGGACATCTTCACGATGGCGGCCACCCGCGAGGGTGGCCGCCATCGTCGTTTGCGGCGTAGATGTCGATCGCTGGCCCGCCACACGAGGCAATCTCGGGTCGGACCCGGGTCAACACGGACGCCAATCAGGAAGGATCACCGGTGGAGGGCAACGCCGATCGCGGAGGGCGGCCGCAACGTGGGCGCGGACGGGATGAGGGTGCCAGGCCCGATCGGGCCAAGGGGGGTCAGCGTGGCCGGGGTCGTCCGCCCGGTGGGGCGTCGGGGCAGGCCGGTGACCGAGGTCGCCGGGCAGATCGTGGTGATCCTGTGCGCCGCGGCCCGGGCCCCGGGGGCAAGGACGGTCGCGGCGCGGGACCCCGAGACACCGGCGGTGGTGAACCCGGACGTGCTGATCGGGAGCGTCGTCCGCCTCGACCCGCCGGTCCACCCATCCCGGAGGAGGTGACCGGCAAGGAGCTGGATCGGGGCGTCCGGGCAGAGCTGGCCGGGTTGGGAGGGGTGGCGGACACCGTGGCGCGCCATCTGGTCATGGTCGCCGCGCTGCTGGACGACGACCCGGAGGCGGCCTGGGAGCATGCGGTCGCCGCCCGTGCCCGGGGCTCCCGGCTGGCGGTGGTTCGGGAGGCCGCCGGGTTGGCCGCCTACCGGTCCGGCCGGTTCGCCGACGCCCTCGCCGAGCTGCGAACCGTACGGCGGATCACCGGGTCCCACGAGCACCTGCCGATGATGGCCGACTGCGAACGAGGTCTCGGTCGCCCGGAGCGGGCACTGGCGCTGGCCGCCTCGCCCGAGGCCGGAGGCCTGACGACCGAGCAGCGGATCGAGCTGGCGATCGTCGTCTCCGGTGCCCGCAGCGACCTCGGCCAGCTCGAGGCGGCAGTGCTCGCCGTCCAGCTCCCCGAGCTCGACGGGAGCGGCGAGGAGCCGTGGAGGGCCCGGCTGCGGGCCGCCTACGCCACGGCGCTGACGAACGCCGGTCGCGCCGAGGAGGCTGAGCAGTGGGCGGCCAGAGTCGGGCCGTGGTGGCCGCTTGACGAGGATGCCGAGGACCTCGAGCTGGTCGACCTCGACGAGGACCCGCCCCTCGTCGCCGAACAGGTCGCCGGCTCGGCCTCCAGGCCCCCGGACGGGACGCCATGAACGCCACCGGACCTGTTCCAGCCCAAGGACTTCAGGGTACGACCGGACCCCTCGCCGCAGCGCATGACCTGGTCATCCTCGACCTGGACGGCGTGGTCTACATCGGACCGGACGCCGTCCCCGGGGCAGCGGCCACCATCGAGACCCTACGTGCCGGCACCGGCGAGGTGCCCGCCGTCCGCTGCTGCTACCTGACCAACAACGCCAGCCGCACCCCGCAGGCTGTGGCCGGGCACCTGCGCGACCTCGGGATCCCGGCCCGCACCGAGGAGGTACTCACCTCCGCTCAGGTGGCCGCCGCCGCCCTGGCCGTCCGGCTGCCGGCGGGCGCGCGGGTGCTGGTCGTCGGCGGCGCCGGATTGCGGACCGCGCTGCAGGAGGAGGGTCTGGTCCCGGTCGCCGGAATGGACGAAGAGCCACAGGCCGTCGTCCAGGGGTTCAGCCCGGACCTCGCCTGGCCGCTCTTGGCCGAGGGGACCCGCGCCGTCCGGGCCGGGCTGCTCTGGGTCGCCTCCAACCTCGACCTCACCCTGCCCACCGCTCACGGCCCGGCACCTGGCAACGGCACCTTCGTGCGGGCGGTGGCCACGGCGGCGGGCCGCGAGCCGGACGTGGTCGCCGGCAAGCCCCGCCCCGAGCCGTTCCTGGACGCCGCCCGGCGGGCCGGCAGCACCCGGCCCCTGGCGGTCGGCGACCGACTGGACACCGACCTGGAAGGGGCCCGGGCGGCGGGCATACCCGCGCTGGCCGTCCTGTCCGGACTGGCCGGGGCGCGAGACCTCGTCCTGGCCCCAGCCGTCCAGCGCCCCACCCAGATCGGATCCGACCTCACCACCCTGCTGCAGGCCCACCCCGCGGTGACCGTGACCCACCGCGGGGATGCGGTTGAGGCGACCTGCCGGGCGGCCCGGGTCGGGGCGGGCGCCGGTGGGCTCGCCGTCCACGACAGGGGCACCGACCCCGTGGACCTGTTGCGTGCCGGCTGTGCCGCAGCCTGGTCGGCGGCCGACGGCCCCGGGGCCCGCCCCCTCGAGCCCGTTGGCGTCGGTGAGCTGCTCGACGTGCTGAGCCGGTTCGACTCGGTGCGGGGGTGGGCGCGGTAGCGTGGCGCTGCGGCAGCGGCCGCGGTCGCCGTCCATCACGGAGGAGCCGATGACCACCAGCGACGAACAGCAGGGTCTGCCGGTCCGGCCCGAGGCTGATCTGGACGTCGACCACGTCCCCGAGCCGCCGGCCACCACCGACCCAGGCCTGGACGAGATCCTGCGCGAGCTCGCCCACGCCTCGGAGCTCCCGCTGGAGGACCAGCTGCCCGTCATCGAGGCGGTCCACCGTGGGCTGCAGGACCGCCTGGCCGACGTCGAGGGCTGAGGTGACCACCCGGCGCCGGCTCGACGCCGAGCTGGTCCGGCGCAGCTTGGCCCGTTCCCGCGGTCACGCCGACGAGCTCATCGCCGCCGGCCGGGTCAGCGTCGGCGGCCGACTGGCGCCCAAGGCCGCCACCCAGGTCGACATCGGCGCTGCCATCGTCGTCGCCGCCGCCGGCGCTGCGGCCGCCGAACCTGACTACGTCGGTCGTGGCGGCCACAAGCTAGCGGGGGCGCTGGGCGCCTTCATGCCACGCGGCCTGCAGGTCGCGGGTCGGCGCTGCCTGGACGCCGGTGCGAGCACCGGCGGGTTCACCGACGTCCTGCTGCGCTGCGGCGCGGCCCACGTCGTCGCCGTCGACGTCGGCTACGGCCAGCTCGCCTGGTCCCTGCGCCAAGACGAGCGGGTGAGCGTGCTGGACCGGACCAATGTCCGCCAGCTGGAGCCAGGGCTCCTGCCGTATCGACCGGACCTCGTGGTCGCCGACCTGTCCTTCATCTCCCTGCGGCTGGTACTGCAGCCGCTGCTGGCTGTCGGTGCTGCCGACCTCGACCTGGTGGTCATGGTCAAGCCGCAGTTCGAGGTCGGTCGCGAGCGGATCGGCAGGGGCGGCGTGGTCCGCGACCGGCAGACCCGCGCCGACGCTGTCCGGGACGTCGCAGCGACCGCCACCGCTCTCGGGCTCGGGGTGGCCGGCCTCTGCGCCAGCCCGCTGCCGGGGGCGAGCGGCAACGTCGAGTACTTCCTGTGGCTGCGCGGCGGCGCCCCGACCCTCGACGAGGACGATCTGCTCCAGGTCGTCGCCGACCGGCCTGAGAACGACGCGGCCGGGTCGGGCCCGGACCTCGCCCAGGAGGCCGGTCGATGAGCCCGATCCCCCCGGCCGACGGCGAGCGCCGGGTGCTGGTCCTCGCCCACACCGGCAGGCCGGCCGCGGTGCACGCGGCCGAGGAGGTGGTCGGCCTCCTCGACGCCGCCGGGATCCACCCCTACACCGCGCCGGAGGAGGCCGGGGCGCTGGGCCCCGGCGCTCGGTCGATGGTCATGGTGGCCGACCCCGAGACAGTGCTGGACTCGATCGAGCTGGTCGTCGTCCTCGGCGGCGACGGGACCATCCTGAGGGCCGCCGAGGTGGTCCGCGGCAGTGCCGTGCCGCTGCTCGGGGTCAACCTCGGCCACGTCGGCTTCCTCGCGGAGGCCGAGCACGACGACCTCGCCGAGACCGTGCACCGGATCGCCCGGCGCGCCTACGACGTCGAGGAGCGGATGGCCCTCGACGTGCGGGTGGAGCTGGGTTCGAAGGTCATCGGCCAGACCTGGGCGCTGAACGAGGCGAGTGTGGAGAAGGTCAGCCGGGAGCACATGATCGACGTCGTCCTCGAGGTGGACGGTCGACCGGTCACCGAGTTCGGCTGCGACGGCGTGGTCCTGGCCACCCCGACCGGGTCCACCGCGTACGCGTTCTCCGCGGGTGGACCGGTGGTCTGGCCGGAGGTGGAGGCGCTGCTGCTGGTGCCGATCAGCGCGCACGCCCTGTTTGCCCGGCCCCTGGTGGTCGCACCCACCTCGGTGCCCGCCGTCGAGGTGGTCGCCGTCGCCGGGGCGGTGCTGTGGTGCGACGGCAGGCGCGCGATCGACCTGCCGGCCGGTTCCCGGGTCGAGGTGCGCCGCTCGGCTCAGCCGGTGCGGCTGGCCCGGCTGGCCCGGCCCCCGTTCACCGACCGGTTGGTCGCCAAGTTCGAGCTGCCGGTCCACGGCTGGCGCGGCCGGGCCCGTCAGCGCGCCACCTAGGCTGGCCGTCGTGCTGCTCGAGATGCGCCTGCGGGGACTCGGCGTGATCGCGGACGCCGTCCTGGAGCTCACCGGTGGGCTGACCGTGGTCACCGGCGAGACCGGGGCGGGCAAGACCATGGTGGTCACCGGGCTGGACCTGCTGCTCGGCGGGCGCGCCGACTCCGGCGCGGTCCGTTCCGGCGCCGACCGCGCCGTGGTGGAGGGCCGGTTGGCGGTCCCGCCGGACGGTCCGGTCGCCGCCCGGGCGGCCGAGGCCGGCGCCGACCTGGACGACGGCGACGTGCTCATCGTCTCCCGCACCGTCGGCGCCGAGGGCCGCGGTCGGGCTCACCTGGGGGGCAGGTCGGTCCCGGTGTCCCTGCTCGGCGAGATCGCTGCCGACCTGGTTGCCGTGCACGGCCAGAGCGAGCAGATCCGGCTGCGTTCGCCGCAGCGTCAGCGTCAGGCGCTGGACCGGTTCGCCGGCGAGCCGCTGGCGGCACTACTGGCGGACTACCGCCCCCGCTGGCGTCGGCTGCACGAGGTCGAGGCGGAGCTCGCCGAGATCACCACTCGGGCCCGCGAACGCGCCGCGGAGGCCGAGCTGCTCCGGCTCGGGCTGGCCGAGGTGGAGCGGGTCGACCCGCAGTCCGGTGAGGACGCCGCGCTGCGGGCCGAGGCACAGCGGCTCGGCCACGCCGAGGAGCTCCGCGCGGCCGCCGGCCAGGCGTTGCAGGTCCTCAGCGGCGATGAGGAGTCGTCCACCTGGACCGGTCCCGCACCTGATGTGCTGGGCCTGCTCACCACCGCCCGGCAGAGCCTGGACCAGGTCCGCCAGCACGACCCGGTGCTGGCCGCGTTGGGCGACCGGCTCGCCGAGGTGGCGGTTCTGGCCGGTGACGTGGCCGCCGAGTGCTCCGGCTACCTGCAGGACATCGACGCCGACCCGGCCCGGCTGGCCGCTGTCGAGGACCGCCGCGCCGAGCTGTCCGGTCTGACCCGCAGCTATGGCGAGACCGTCCAGGAGGTGCTCGCCTGGGCCGCCGATGCCGGGCTGCGCCTGCTCGAGCTGGACAGTGACTCCGATCGCCGCGCCGACCTGCGGGCCGAGCGGGACCGGCTGCGCACCGAGCTGACCGAGCTCGCCGACCGGGTCACCGCGCAGCGCAGTGTGGCCGCTCAACGGTTGGCGGACGCGGTGACCGCCGAACTGGCCGAGCTGGCCATGCCGCACGCCCGGCTGGAGGTCGCGGTCACCGGCCGGGAGCCGGGCCCGGACGGTGCCGACGAAGTGGAGATGCTGCTCGCCCCGCACCCCGGTGCCCCGCCCCGGCCGCTGGCTCGCGGTGCCTCCGGCGGGGAGCTGTCCCGGGTGATGCTCGGCCTTGAGGTGGTGCTTGCCGACGTCGACCCGGTGCCGACCTTCGTCTTCGACGAAGTGGACGCCGGGGTGGGCGGTCAGGCTGCGCTGGGCATCGGCCGTCGGCTGGCCCGGCTGGCCCGGACTGCTCAGGTGCTCGTGGTGACTCATCTGCCGCAGGTCGCCGCCTACGCGGACCGGCACCTGCTGGTGGTCAAGTCCAGCGACGGCGAGGTGACCGAGAGCGGCGTGACGGTCCTGGACGACGCCGGTCGTGTCGTCGAGCTGGCCCGGATGCTCGGCGGCATGGCGGCCTCGGACAGCGCGCAGGCGCACGCGGAGGAGCTCCTGGCCACTGCGCGCGCCGAGCGGGCCGACGTCGACCCGGTGCCGCGGCCGGGACGCCGGGACGGCCATGCTGCCCGACGCCGGCGACGTGGGACGATCGTGGGGTGAGGATGCTGCCTGTGCGCAGGACGTCGGGGCCGGTGCCGGGCCCCGGGTTGTGCGGACCGGCCCGGGTGGATCGGCGCACCAAGCGCCTGACCAAGCGGCTTCAGCCCGGTGACATCGCCGTCATCGACCATCGCGACCTCGACAAGGTCTCCGCCGACGCGCTCGTCGCCTGCGCCCCGGCAGCCGTCGTCAACGCCGCGCCGAGCATCTCGGGGCGGTATCCGAACACCGGCCCGGAGACAGTGGTGGCGGCCGGCATCCCGCTGCTCGACGACGTGGGCTCGGACGTGATGGACGAGATCCGCGACAACCAGCTGCTGCGCGTGCATGAGGACACCGTCTATCGCGGCGATGTCGTCGTGGCCAAGGGCCTGGTCCAGGACGCCGAGAGCATCGCGGCGGCGATGGAGGACGCCCGGGACGGGCTCGCCGTCCAGCTCGAGGCGTTCATCACCAACACGATTGACTACCTGCAGCGTGAACGCGGCCTGCTGCTGGACCACATCGGCGTCCCGGACATCCGCACCCCGCTGGACGGGCGGCCCGTGCTGATCGTCGTCCGCGGCTACCATCACCGCGAGGACCTTGCCACGCTGCGCCCCTACATCCGGGAGAACCGGCCGGTGCTGCTCGGCGTGGACGGCGGCGCGGACGCGATCCTGGAGGCCGGGTACACCCCGCACATCGTCGTCGGAGACATGGACTCGGTCACCGACCGCGCGCTGACCTGCGGCGCTGAGATCGTCGTCCACGCCTACCGGGACGGGCGCGCCCCGGGCCTGGAGCGGGTCCGCGCGCTCGGTCTGGAGCCGGTGGTGTTCGCCGCGACCGGGACCAGCGAGGATGTCGCGATGCTGCTGGCCGACGACAGGGGGGCCTCGGTCATCGTCGCCGTCGGCACGCACAACACCCTGGTCGAGTTCCTGGACAAGGGCCGCGCCGGGATGGCGAGCACCTGGCTGACCCGGTTGCGCGTCGGCGGCAAGCTCGTCGACGCCAAGGGTGTCTCCCGGCTGTACCGGCAGCGGATCAGCAACCTGCAGCTGGGTGTGCTGGTGCTTGCCGGTCTGTTCGCGCTGGTCGTCGCGTTGGCCGCCACCCCCGGTGGGCAGGCGGTGTTCTCGTTGATCGGCGCCCGGCTCGACGATCTTTGGTCGTTCCTCAGCTCGTTCGTTGTCGACGCGCCGCCGGAGGCGGCGGGCTTCGGTACAGCGCCGCCGGAGGCGGCCCTGCGCACAGAGTGGATTGCATGATCGACTTTAGGTACCACCTGGTCTCCCTGGTCTCGGTGTTCATCGCCCTCGCCGTCGGAGTGGTGCTCGGTGCCGGACCATTGCGCGGTGAGATCGGCCGGTCGCTGAACGCCTCAGTCGAACAGCTGCGCGAGGAGAAGAACCAGCTGCGCACCGAGCTGACTGCGGCCCAGGCGGGAGTGGCGAACCGGGACACCTTCACCCGCGAGCTGGCCCCGGACCTGGTCGCCGACCGGCTCACCGGCGACCGCGTCGCCCTGGTCCTGCTGCCGGGGGTCGACGGCTCGGCTATCGATGCACTGGTGCAGACCCTGCGTGCGGCGGGTGCCACGCTCACCAGCCAGGTCGAGCTCGACGTCGCGTGGACCGAGCCTGAGGCCGAGGACGTCCGCGGCTCGGCCCGGGAGCGGTTGACCCCGCTGCTGACCCCGCTCGCCCTGCCTGCTGACCTGGACGCCGGTCTGACCCGGGCGCTGCTGACCGCCACCCGCCTGCCCGAGGCGGCGGCGCCGGGCCCGTCGGGGCAGCGTGAGCCGGACGGCGCCGCCGTGGATCCGGTCAGCGTGCGGATCCTGGAGGTCCTGGACGACGAGGGTCTGCTCAGGGTCCGCCAGGAGCTGACCGACCGGGCCGACCAGGTGGTGGTCCTGGCTCCGGCGGTGGAGGCGGCCCAGACCGGCGTGCAGCTGCCGTCCACCCCCGCGGCGTTGACCATGACGCCGTCGGGCACCCGATCGGGCTCCCCCTCGGCGGCCACCCCGAGCTCCGCCCCCGGGGCCGCGCCCACCGAGGTGCGCGCGGCCGACCTGACCGGCTGGGCGGCACTGGTCGGGCAGTTGGACCGCGCCGGCAGTGGATCGGTCGTGGCCGGCCCGGCGTCCTCGGCCACCGAGGGCGGGGTGATCGCAGCCGTCCGCGACGCCTCCGAGCTGGCCGACGAGGTGAGTACGGTCGACACCTACGGCACCCCGATGGGCGACGTCGTCGTCGCGTTGGCCCTGCAGGAGCAGCTGGGTGGCGGCGCCGGTGCCTACGGGTTCGGAGCCAAGGCGAATGCCGCGCTGCCCGCCCGGGTCACCGCGGTGAGCGGCCCGTGACCGGTCGCGTCGTCCGGATCGGCGCCGCCCTGGGTGTCTCGGGCGCCGCGACCCGACTCGTCCGCCGGGCGCTGAGCGCGCAACCGCCGGGCGGGGCGCCGCGGTGGACGCGGACCAACCACCGCGGGGAGCCGGTCAGCCTGCTCGAGGGTCCGGCGCTCGCCACCGGCACCGCGCTGGCCGTGGCCGCGGTACCGGGCCTGCCGGCTCGGGTGCGGGCTGCGGGTGTGCTGGCCGCCGTCGGGGCAGGCGGGTTCGGGCTACTCGACGATCTGGCCGAGCGGGGCAGTGCCAAGGGGCTGCGCGGCCACCTCGGTGCGCTGCACCGTGGCGAGGTCACCACCGGGCTGCTGAAGATCGCCGGGATCGGCGTCACCGGGGTCGTGGCCGCCGCCCTGGCGTCCCGACCCGGTGCCGGGGACCGCGCACGATTCGGACGTGGCGTCGACCTGGCCGCTTCCGCCGCGTTGGTCGCCGGCACGGCCAACCTGGTCAACCTGTTCGACCTGCGGCCCGGCCGGGCGCTCAAG
This sequence comes from uncultured Actinomycetota bacterium, assembly GCA_963724535.1. Taxonomy (GTDB): domain Bacteria; phylum Actinomycetota; class Actinomycetes; order Actinomycetales; family Kineosporiaceae; genus JADJPO01. The sequence continues at coordinate 54,656 of CAVRVD010000013.1, read as the reverse complement.
GTGGTGCTGCTGCACGTCCCGGTGCTGGTCCGCCCGGGTCCGGAGGCCATGCTGACCGCGGTCGCCATCGGTGCCTCGACGGCGGTGCTGGGCGAGGACCTCGACGAGCGGACGATGCTCGGTGACTGCGGCGCGAACGCGCTGGGCGCCGTGCTCGGCACCGCCGCCGTGGCTGGGCTGGAGCGGCGCGGCCGGCTCGCCTCCCTCGCCGTCGTCCTCGCCCTGGTGCTCGCCAGCGAGAGAGTCAGCTTCACCAAGGTCATCGCGGCCACCCCGGGGCTGCGCGAGCTCGACGCGCTGGGACGCCGTCCGCGATGAGCCGGCGGGTGGTCAGCGGGCTGCTGGCCTCGGCAGCGCTGATCTCCGCGCTGACCGTCCTGTCCCGAACCACTGGGTTCGTCCGGCAGCTGGTGTTCTCCGGCTCGGTCGGTGCCTCCTGCGTCGGCGACACGTACAACGCCGCGAACCTGCTGCCCACGGTGCTGTTCGAGATGGTCGCCGGGGGTGCCCTGGCCGCAGCGCTGGTTCCGCTGCTCGCCCCGCTGCTGCCGATGCGACCGGCCGACGCGGCCCGGCTCGCCTCCGCCGTGCTCACCTGGGCGGTGCTGCTGCTCGCCCCCGTTGTCCTGGTCCTGGTCCTGGCCGCGGCGCCGCTGGCCACCCTGCTGGTCGGGCAGGACTGCCCGGGCCAGCGCGAGCTGGCCACCGCCATGATCGTCGTCTTCGCGCCGCAGGTGGTGCTCTACGGCATCGGTGCGGTGCTGACCGGGCTGCTCCAGGCCGCGGGCCGGTTCGGCTGGCCGGCCTTCGCCCCGGTGGCCTCCAGCGTGGTCGTGATGGCCGGGTACCTCGGCTACGCGGCGGTGGTGGGCGATGACGCCGCGACGGTCACCGGGGACGGCCTGCCGGCGACCGCGTTCACCGCCCTGGCCTGGGGGACCACCGCGGGGGTCGCGGCGATGACCCTGCCGCTGCTGGTCCCAGTGCGCCGGGCCGGTTTCCGGATCACGCCTACCCTGGCCCTGCCGGGCGGCACCCGAGGGCAGGTGGTTCGGCTGGCCGGCTCCGGAGTGCTCGCCGTCCTGGCCCAGCAGGCCTTCCTCCTTGCTGTCGTCGTGCTGGCCAACCATCGTGGCCCCACCGGCACCTTGGTCGCCTTCGGCTACACCCAGGCGCTGACCGTGCTCCCACACGCCGTGCTCGTGGCTCCGCTGGTCACCGCTCTGTTCCCGCGACTGGCCCGGGCTGCAGCACTGGACGACGCAGGTGCCGGGCCGGGCGATGACTTCGCGGCGTTGGCCGCCCGGTCAGTGCGCACGGTGCTGCTCGCCGCCACCGCCGGCGCCGCCCTGCTCGCCGCCACCGCCCCCGCGGTGGCGGCGCTGTTCCGGGGGCTGGACCGCGGTGACGTCGGGCCCATCCAGACGGCGCTGCTCGTTGCCGCACCGGGTCTGGTCGGATTCGGTCTTCTCGTGGTCGTCGGCCGGGCCCTATACGCCCTCGGCCGGGCCGGTGCCGCGGCGCTCGCCACATCGGTGGGCTGGCTGGCCGCGATCCTCGCTGCCGTCGTCGCTGTCCTCCTCGCACCGGCCGAGCAGACCCTGGTCGCCCTGTCAGCCGGTAGCACCGCAGGCATGGCGGTCGGCGCCGTGCTGGCGCTCCTGCTGCTGCGCGACCGGGCCGGGCGGTCGGCGCTGACCGGGCTGGCCACAACGGCGGCGGCGGCGGTGCCGGCGGGGCTGCTGATCGCGGTCGGCGGTGCCTGGCTCGCCGTCCGGCTGCTCGGCGGCGAGCCTGCTCTGGTCCGCAGCCTGGTCGTGGCCGTCGTCGTCGCGGCCCTGGCCGCGCTGATCCTCGCGGCGGCACTGGTCGGTCCGGCCGCCGACCTGACCATGGCGGACGGCGCCATCCCGGAAGCCATCCCGGACGGCGCGGTGCTGCTGGTGCTCGGACCGTCCGGTGGCGGCATCGGTCGGCACGTGCTCGCCCTCGGCCGCGGTCTGTGCGAGCGCGGCCAGGACGTGGTTGTGGTCGCGCCCTCGGTGACCATCGCCGCCGTCGACTTCCGCGGGGCCGGGCTGCGCGTGGCCCCCCTCGAGGTGGGCGAGCGGCCGAACCCGGTGCGTGACCTCGCGACGCTGCGCCGCCTGCGACGGATGGCCGGGCGTGCCCGGCTGGTGCACGCGCACGGGCTGCGGGCCGGGGCGCTCAGCGTGCTCGCCTGCCGCTGGACCGGCCGTCCACACCGTCGCCGTCGCGGGGCGCCGGTGGTGGTCACCATGCACAACGCCCGGCTGGGCGAGGGTGGTCTGCGGGGCCGGCTGCACGCCGTCCTGGAGGCGCTGGTGGCCCGCGGGGCGGCAAGTGTGCTGGTGGTCTCCGAGGACCTGGGGGAGCGGATGAAGGGTCTCGGCGCCCGACACGTCGACCTGGCCCTGGTCCCGGCCCCGTCACGGGCGGGATCGGCGACCCACGGGACGGACGGTGCGGTGGTGCGGGACGCCGTCCGGGCTCGGCTCGGGGTGCCGGACGGCGTGGCGCTGCTGGTCTGCGTGGCCCGGCTGGCGCCCCAGAAGGGTTTGCCGGTGCTGCTGGACGCGGTCGCCCACCTGCCGGAAGGGACTCGGCCGGTGCAGGTGGTCCTCGCCGGTGAGGGGCCGATGCACGGCGACCTGTCCGCCGACATCGCCGCCCGGGACCTGCCAGTCCGGCTGCTCGGCCGCCGGGACGACGTGCCCGATCTGCTTGCCGCCGCCGACCTGGTCGTGGTGCCGAGCCTGTGGGAGGGTCAGCCGCTCGTCGTCCAGGAGGCGCTGCAGGCCGGGGCCGCGATCGTGGCCACCGATGCCGGCGGCACCGCTGCGGTCGCCGGGGACGCGGCCCGGTTGGTGCCCGCGGCCGATCCATCGGCCCTGGCCGAGGTGCTGGGCGAGCTGCTGGCCGACCCGGCCGCGGTGGCCGAGCTGCGCCGGCGCGCGCTTGCCCGGGCGGCCGAGCTGCCGACCGACAGCCACGCCGCGGACCAGGTGATGGCGCTCTACGACCACCTCGCCCCTGATAGCCTCGAACCCCGTGGTGCAGCGCATGCCTGAGGGATCCACCAAGCACATCTTCGTCACCGGCGGCGTTGCGTCGTCCCTGGGCAAGGGACTGACCGCATCCAGCCTCGGTCACCTGCTCCGCGGACGCGGACTCCGGGTCGTCATGCAGAAGCTCGACCCCTACATCAACGTCGATCCCGGCACGATGAACCCGTTCCAGCACGGTGAGGTGTTCGTCACCGAGGACGGTGCCGAGACCGACCTGGACATCGGCCACTACGAGCGGTTCCTCGACGTCCAGCTGGACGCCTCGGCCAACGTCACCACTGGCCAGGTGTACTCGGTGGTGATCGCCAAGGAGCGGCGCGGGGAGTACCTGGGCGACACGGTGCAGGTGATCCCGCACATCACCAACGAGATCAAGGCGAGGATGCGGGCCCAGGCCCACCTCGAGGGGCCGGACGGCCCGCCACACGTGATCATCACCGAGATCGGCGGCACCGTCGGCGACATCGAGTCGTTGCCGTTCCTCGAGGCCGCGCGCCAGGTCCGCCACGACCTCGGTCGGGACAACGTGTTCTTCGTCCACGTCTCCCTGGTGCCCTACCTGGCCCCGAGCGGGGAGCTGAAGACCAAGCCCACCCAGCACTCGGTGGCCGCGCTGCGCAGCATCGGGATCCAGCCCGATGCGATCGTCTGCCGCGCCGACCGGGAGATCCCGGCCGGCGTGAAGCGCAAGATCGCGCTGATGTGCGACGTCGACACCGAGGCCGTGGTCGCTGCGGTGGACGCGCCGTCCATCTACGACATCCCCAAGGTGCTGCACGCCGAGGGCCTGGACGCCTACGTGGTCCGCCGGTTGGCCCTGCCCTTCCGCGACGTCGACTGGCGGGCCTGGGACGAGCTGCTGCGCCGGGTGCACCGGCCCGCGCACCGGGTCGAGGTGGCCCTGGTCGGCAAGTACGTCGACCTGCCCGACGCCTACCTGTCGGTCACCGAGGCGCTGCGCGCCGGTGGCTTCGCCCGGGACGCCAGGGTGGACATCCGCTGGGTCGCCTCGGACACCTGCGAAACCCCTGACGGGGCCCTCCGGATGCTGGACGGCGTCGACGCGGTCTGCGTGCCCGGCGGGTTCGGGGTACGCGGCATCGAGGGCAAGGTCGGCGCGCTGCGCTGGGCCCGGGAGAACGAGATCCCCACCCTCGGACTGTGTCTGGGCCTGCAGTGCATGGTCATCGAGTTCGCTCGCAACGTGGCCGGGCTGGCCGGTGCGAGCAGCAGCGAGTTCGACCCGGACGCCGAGCACGCGGTGATCGCCACCATGGAGGAGCAGAAGCAGATCGTCTCCGGCGAGGGCGATCTCGGCGGCACGATGCGCCTAGGCGCCTACCCGGCGGTGCTGGTGATCGGCTCGGTGGTCGCCAAGGCCTACGGCGGTGAGCGGGTCGTCGAGCGGCACCGGCACCGTTACGAGGTGAACAACGCCTACCGGGCTCAGCTGGAGGCCGCCGGGCTGGTGATCAGCGGTCAGTCCCCGGACCGGGAGCTGGTCGAGTTCGTCGAGCTCCCGCGAGAGGTGCATCCCTACTATGTCTCCACCCAGGCCCACCCGGAGTTCACGTCCCGGCCGGACCGGGCGAACCCGTTGTTCTCCGGACTGATCGGGGCGGCGCTGGATCGGCAGGCCGCCGGCCGGCTGCTGGACGTGGACGTGGAGGCCACGGTTGGCTGACAAGCGCGTCCGCGACGAGTTCGTCGACCTGCCGATCCTGCACTCCGAGAGGGTCTTTGACGGCTTGATGTGGAACGTCGTCCGGGACACAGTGGACCTCGGGGCGGCGGGCGTTGTCCGTCGCGAGTTCGTCGACCATCCCGGTGCGGTCTGCGTTCTTGCCCTCGACGAGGACGACCGGGTGCTGCTGCTGCGCCAGTACCGCCACCCGGTGCGGATGGCGCTGTGGGAGCTGCCGGCCGGGCTGCTGGACGTCGCCGGTGAAACCGCGGTGGATGCGGCCCGTCGGGAGCTGGCCGAGGAGGCGGACCTGGTCGCCGGGCGCTGGGACGTGCTGATCGACTGGTTCAACTCACCCGGCGGCATGAACGAGGCGCTGCGCTGTTACCTGGCCCGGGACCTGTCGGAGGTGCCGCAGGCCGACCGGCACGTGCGGGACGCCGAGGAGGCGGGCATGGTGGCGCACTGGGTGAGCCTGGACGAGGCGCGGCAGGCGGTCCTGACCGGACGTGTGCACAACCCGAGCGCCGTTGTCGGTCTGCTGACCGCGTGCGCCGCCCGGGACGCCGGCTGGGGGACGCTGCGCCCGCTGGATGCGCCCTGGCCCGAGCACCCGGGGTCTGTGCGTTCAGGACGGTGACGGTTCGGGGCCCATGGAGCAGCGGCGGGTCGGGATCCGGGTGAGGACCGGCTGTCCGGCTTCGTGCATCGGCGCAGGGCTGAGAACCGGGAGCGCCGGGAGCCGGGAGCCGGGAGTACGGTGCCGCTGATGCGCGACGCCGTCCAGGCCTACCTGGAGCACCTCGGAGTGGAACGGGGGCTCTCGGTCAACACGCTCGCGGCCTACCGCCGGGACCTGGCCCGGTACCTGGCCCACCTGGAATCCCTCGGTGTGAGCGAAGCCGGTCAGGTCCGCGAGGAGCACGTCAGCAGCTTTCTGGCCGCGATCCGCTCCGGCTCCGACTCCGGGGCCGCGTTGACCGCCAGCTCGGCGGCGCGGACGCTGGCCGCCGTCCGGGGCCTGCACAGGTTCCTGCTCCTGGAGGGGCAGACGGCGCGGGACCCGGCCGCCGACGTCCGAGCGCCGACCACGCCGAAGCGGCTGCCGAAGGCGATCGGTGTGGCCGACGTGGAGCGACTGTTGGAGGCCGCCTCGCTCGGCGGAACCCCCAGTGCGGTGCGCGACCGCGCCGTCGTCGAGCTGCTCTATGGCAGCGGGGCGCGGATCAGCGAGGCGGTCGGCCTGGACGTCGACGAGCTGGACCTCGATGAATCGCTGGTCCGGCTGCGCGGCAAGGGGTCCAAGGAGCGGGTGGTGCCGCTGGGCAGCTATGCGACGGCGGCGCTGGAGGCCTACCTGGTTCGGGTCCGCCCGGCCCTGGCCCGTCGTGGCCGCGGCACCCCAGCGGTCTTCCTCAACCTACGCGGTGGCCGGCTCAGCCGGCAGAGCGTCTGGGCGGTGCTGGCCACCGCGGCCGAGCGGGCCGGGCTCAGCGCCAAGGTGTCGCCGCATACCTTGCGGCACTCCTTCGCGACCCACCTGCTCGAGGGCGGCGCCGACGTCCGGGTGGTGCAGGAGCTACTGGGTCACGCCTCGGTGACCACCACCCAGATCTACACGCTGGTCACCGCTGACACCCTGCGCGAGGTCTACGTCGCCGCCCACCCCCGCGCCCTGTGACCAGAGCCCACCCCGATGCGCACGACGTGACCTGGCGCGCGTATCGGCGACCGAGAACGTCTGTGACACATGTGGCTGGTGTGACGCATGTGGATCTTGGGCTTGAGCCGCTCGCGACGCGCCGGATAGCCTCGCGACCTCCGAGCCCGAGGCGGGGGAGGATTGTGGTATTCGCGGCTGGAGCAGCGCCGCAGGCTGGACCCGGTCCGACAGGACCGCACGGGAGGATGGTCGCGACGTGGTGAACCAGGCACAGGACGGGCTGGCCGTCGTCCTCGACGTGACCGATGGCCAGGACGCCTTCGCCGGGCTGGGCGGCCTCGCCGCTGGTGGGATCGGGCCCACCGGGCGCCCGATGCCGGCCTTCCCCGACCCGCCCCCGCTCACCTCGCACGGGCCGGCGCGGATCATCGCGATGTGCAACCAGAAGGGTGGCGTCGGCAAGACCACGAGCACGATCAACCTGGGCGCCGCGCTGGCCGAGTACGGACGGCGGGTGCTGCTGGTCGACTTCGACCCACAGGGAGCGCTGTCGGTAGGCCTGGGCATCAACCCGCACGAGCTCGATCGGACCATCTACACGCTGCTGATGGATCGCAGCACGCGCGTGCACGACGTCATTCGGCCCACCAACGTCAAGGACGTCGACCTGCTGCCGGCCAACATCGACCTGTCCGCCGCGGAGGTCCAGCTGGTCAGCGAGGTGGCCCGCGAACAGGTCCTGTCCCGGGTGCTGCGCCCGGTCCTGGACGACTACGACGTCGTCCTCATCGACTGCCAGCCCTCACTCGGTCTGCTCACCGTCAACGCGCTGACCGCCTCCCATGGAGTGGTGATCCCGCTGGAGTGCGAGTTCTTCGCGCTGCGCGGTGTCGCCCTGTTGGTCGAAACCATCGAGAAGGTCAAGGATCGGCTCAACCCCCGCCTCGAGGTCGACGGCATCCTGGCCACCATGTTCGACCCACGTACCCTGCACAGCCGGGAGGTCGTCGCCCGGGTGGTCGAGGCGTTCGACGAGCAGGTCTTCCACACCGTGATCGGTCGCACGGTGAAGTTCCCGGACGCCTCGGTGGCCGCCGAACCGATCACCACCTACGCCGCCTCGCACGCCGGCGCCTACGCCTACCGTCTGCTGGCCCGGGAACTGATCGCTCGCGGCGACGCCGCCTAGGGTGGCGGTGAGCGCACCGGACGCCGCGCCGCCGTCCGACCCCACCACCCCCGGGGAGGTGTTGCCCGTACACCCCGGCGGGTTCGAGGTCCACCTGGACAACTTCGAGGGCCCGTTCGACCTGCTCCTCGGCCTGATCTCCAAACACAAGCTGGACGTCACCGAGATCGCCCTGGGCGCGGTCACCGACGAGTTCATCGCCTGGATCAGGGGCAAGGGTGATGACTGGGACCTCGGTGAGGCCAGCGAGTTCCTCCTGGTCGCTGCGACTCTGCTCGACCTCAAGGCCGCCCGGCTGTTGCCGGCTGCCGAGGTCGAGGACGACGAGGACCTGGCCCTGCTCGAGGCCCGCGACCTGCTCTTCGCCCGGCTGCTGCAGTACCGGGCCTTCAAGGACGTCGCCGCGACCCTGGCACAGCGAATGGCCGACGAGGCGCTGCAGACGCCCCGGTCGGTGGGCGTCGAGCCGCAGTTCGCCGCCCTGCTGCCCGAGCTGGTGCTCGGGACCACCCCAGACCAGCTGGCCTTGATCGCGGCGCGGGCACTACAGCCTCGACCCGTGCCCACTGTCGGCCTGGATCACCTGCACGCGCCGTCGGTGAGCGTGCGTGAGCAAGCTGCGCTGATCGTCGAACGGCTGCGCCGCACCCGGTCGGCGAGCTTTCGGGCCCTGGTCTATGACGCCGAGGCGACGATCGTCGTGGTGGCCAGGTTCCTGGCCCTGCTGGAGCTGTTCCGGGAGGGCGCGGTCGCCTTCGACCAGGCGGCGGCGCTCGGGGAGCTGACCATCCGGTGGACCGGCAGCGAGGACGGCGAGGTCGACGTGGACGACGACTTCGACGAGACGCAGAACAGCGAGGATGGACCCCGTGAGCCACAGCGATGACGTGACCGGGCCGCCGCCCCCGGCCGAGCCCCCTGGCGGGGCTGCCCCTGCTGACGCCGCGCAGGAGCAGCCGGACGGGGCCGGCGCCGACGTGAGCGAGCCGGACCAGATGCAGCTCGACCTGGACGCGTTGCCCTCCGGTGCTCGCGGCGCCCTCGAGGCCGTGCTCATGGTGGTCGACGAGCCGGTCAGCGAGGCCTCCCTGGCCGCGGCGCTCGGCGTCACCGTGCCCCAGGTGAGCGAGCTGATCGCCGAGCTGGCTGCGGATTACGACGAGGCCGGCCGCGGCTTCCAGCTGCGCCGTGTCGCCGGCGGCTGGCGGGTCTACAGCCGCCGCGAGTACGCCGCCGTCATCGAGCGGTTCCTGCTCGACGGGCAGACCGCCAAGCTGACCCAGGCCGCCCTGGAGACCCTGGCCATCGTCGCCTACCGCCAGCCGGTCAGCAGGGCCCGGGTAGGGGCGGTTCGCGGGGTGAACGTCGACGCCGTGATGCGCACCCTGGTCACCCGCGGTCTGGTCGAGGAGGCCGGGCACGACCCGCAGACCGGCGCCGTCCTCTACCAGACCACCACCTACTTCCTGCACCGGGTCGGGCTGACGTCCATCGACGAGCTCCCGGCGCTGGCGCCCTATCTTCCGGAGATGGACGTGCTCGACGAGATCGGGGTCGGGGGCACCACATGAGCCGACCCCCACGCCCCAGCGGTGGCCGCCCCGGGCGGGCGCCGCGCCGTCCACCGCGGTCCGCGCCGCCCAAGGGGGCCGGCGCCCCGCCGAGCCACGAGGTCCACGACCCGGACGGCGTCCGGCTGCAGAAGGTGCTCGCCCAGGCCGGGCTGGGCTCGCGTCGGGCGTGCGAGCAGCTGATCGAGGCCGGCCGGGTGCAGGTCGACGGGCAGGTGGTCCGTGAGCTCGGGGTGCGCATCGACCCGCGCCGGGCCGTCGTCCACGTCGACGGGTTGCGGGTTCAGCTGGACGACGCGCTACTCACCCTCGCGGCAAACAAGCCGGTCGGAATGCTGTCGACGATGAGCGACCCGCAGGGCCGGCCCACCGTGGCGGACCTGATCGTCGACCGAGCGGAGCGGCTGTTCCACGTGGGGCGTCTGGACGCCGAGACCGAGGGCCTGATCCTGCTGACCAACGACGGGGAGCTGGCCAACCGGCTCACCCACCCCAGCTACGAGGTGGCCAAGGTCTACTTGGCTGAGGTCGCGGTCGCCGGTGGCCTGCCCCGCGACCTGGGTCGGCGCCTCACCGACGGCATCGACCTCGACGACGGGCCGGCCCGGGCCGACTCCTTCCGGGTGGTCGACGCTCGGCCCGGCAAGGCGCTGCTCGAGCTGACCCTGCACGACGGGCGCAACCGGGTGGTCCGCCGGATGCTGGAGGCCGCAGGTCACCCGGTGCTGCAGCTGGTTCGCACCCAGATCGGTCCGATCCGGCTCGGCGATCTGCGGACGGGCCGGACCCGGGTGATCGCCGGGCCGGAGCTGGGCAGCCTGATGGCCGCCGTGGGGTTGTGACGCCTACCCTGACCCGGTGAGCACCGATCCCGCTGGGAGCACCGTGCGCGTCGTGGGCACCGGACTGCTCGGCACCAGCATCGCTCTGGGCCTGCGCCAGCTCGGACGTCGGGTGCTGCTCGCCGACCCCTCGCCGACGGCGCTGCAGCTGGCTTGCGACCTCGGTGCGGGCGAGATCGACCTGGGCACCGAACGGGTCGACCTGGTGGTTGTGGCGACGCCGCCGGATGTCACCGCCCAGGTGGTCCTCGCCGAGCTCGCCGAGCACCCGGCGGCGACCGTCGCCGACGTCGCCAGCGTCAAGGTCGGCGTGCTGGACGCCGTCGCGGTCAGGGGCGGCGAGGTGCACCGGTACGTCGGGTCCCATCCGATGGCCGGCCGGGAACGGTCCGGCGCGGTCGCGGCTCGCGGTGACCTGTTCCTGGGCCGGCCGTGGGTGCTCTGCCCGAACCCCAAGTCCGAGGCCGCCCGGATCGAGGCGGTGCGGCGCACCGTGACCGACCTCGGCGCCCATCCGGTGATGATGGGGGCGGACGAGCACGACCGCGCGGTCGCCCTGGTCTCTCATGTTCCCCAGCTGGTGGCCAGCCTGGTCGCCGCGCGGCTGCGCGACGCCGACGACGAGGCGGTGGGTATCGCCGGGCAGGGCCTGCGAGACCTCACCCGGATCGCCCGCAGCGACCCGTCGCTGTGGGCCCAGATCCTGGCCGGCAACGCCGCCGCGGTGGCCGAGGTACTGCAGGCCTTGCGTGCTGACCTGGACGGCGTGCTGAGCGCGCTGCAGGCGCTGGCGGACGAGGGGCCCGGGGAACCGGCGCGCGGCGCCAGGGCCGACATCGCCAGGGCGGTGTCCGCCGGCAACGCCGGCCGGGAACGGCTGCCGGGCAAGCACGGTGCCAGGCCGACCACCTATGCTGTGGTCACCGCGGTGATCCCCGACCAGCCGGGCTCGCTGGCCCGGGTGTTCGCCGACATCGGCGACGCCGGGGTCAACGTCGAGGAGCTGGCCCTGGAGCACGCGCCCGGCCGGGCCGTCGGGCTGTTGGAGGTGTCGGTGCTGCCCGGGGTCCGGGAGCACCTGGAGACCTCGCTGGCCGATCGGGGCTGGCGCGTCGTCACCTGACGTGATCCGCGCGAGAACATGCCGACGCCGACGCCTAGGGTCGAGCCGTGACCGCCTCGCGTAGCCCCCACCTCGTCGTCGGCGGCGGACCGGCCGCCGCGTCCGCCGCAGCGATGCTCGCCCAGGCCGGCAGCGACGTCGTCGTTCTCACCGCCGAGGACCGCGCCCCCTACGACCGGACGGTACTGTCCAAGTCCGCTCTCACCGAACGACCCCCATCGATCCCGGCGCTGTGGCCGGACGACGGCGGCTGGCCCGGGACCCTCGAGCTGCGCACCGGCACCCGGGTGACCGGCATCGACCCCGACGGGCACCAGGTCATCACCGCGCACGGCGAGCAGATCCCCTTCCACCGGCTGCTGCTGGCCACCGGCGCCGTGCCACGCCGGCTCGACCTGCCCGGGTTCGACGACTCTGGCGTGCACTACCTGCGCGATGCCCGCGACGCCTTCGCCCTGGTCGAGGATCTGGACGACGCGCAGCGCCTGGTCGTCATCGGTGGGGGAGTGATCGGCCTGGAGGTCGCGGCCTCGGCCCGCACCCGCGGGCTGGACGTCGAGGTCGTCGAGGCCGCACCGCGGGTGCTGGGTCGGGGGGTGCCCGAGCCGGTGGCGCAGTGGCTGGTCCGGCTGCACACCGAGCGCGGGGTACGGATCCGGACCGGCGTCGCGCCGTCCGAGGTCGTTCGCCGAGACGGCCCGTCGGCCGGGCGGGTGCAGGAGGTGCGGCTCGCCGACGGCACCGTGCTGCCCGCCGACCTGGTCGTGGTGGGCATCGGCATCACCCCGCGAGACGCGCTGGCCCGCGCAGCTGGCCTGACCGTGGACGATGGCATCGTCGTGGACCGGGCTGGACGCACCTCGCACCCGGACGTGTTCGCGGCCGGTGACGCGGTCCGGATGCTCGGGACCGGCAGCGCCGTGGACGACGGGCGCGGTATCCGGCTGGAGTCCTACCAGGCCGCCGGCCAGCAGGGGGAGGTCGCTGCCCGGGCGATGCTCGGTGAGGACGCCGAGTTCACCGCGGTGCCCTGGTCCTGGTCGGACCAGTACGACGCAGTGCTGCAGAGCAGCGGCCTGGCCCCGGACGGCGCCGAGCAGGCGGTGCTCGGCGGTGGTGGCGTCATCCTGGTGCTGAGCCTGGTCGACGGCCGCCTGGTCGCGGTGTGCGGGGTGGCGCACGGTCCGGCTGCCGCCCGACCGGTCCGGGCCGCCCAGCCGGCGATCGCGGCCGGGGCGATCGTGAACCTCGAGGCCCTGCGCGCCGCGGGTGACGACGTGTCGGCGGTCACCACGCTGCTGCGCGCGGCCGGTCGCTGACAGGTTCGCCTCGGGTGCAGGCGATCCTGTGCCGAGGTCGGCTCCTGGTGCGCAAGCGCTCGCGTGCTGCTTGCCGGTGGTGAGCACGGCTCGTGCGCCTCGCAGGAGCCCTGGGACACTCGGCGCATGGCGGAGCCGCTGAAGAACAGGTTCGGACCAAGCGTCGTCCGGCAGATCGCCGCCACGATCGATGAGGTGACGACCGCCGAGGACGGGTTCGACCGCGAAGCGTTCGTTGCTGACTGTCTCGACGGGTTCGAAGACCTCGAGTTGACCTCCCGCGCCCAACAGATCGCCGACACGATGGCGCGACATCTGCCGGCCGACCCTGACCGGTCGTTGCGGGTGCTTGTGGAGTCGTTGGGTCCGGCGATGGACGGGGGGTCCGAGGTCGGTATGAGCCAGTTCCGGTACCTGCCGCACGTCAAGTTCGTCGCCGAGCACGGGCAGGGCCACTTCCAGACCGCCATGGAGCTGCAGTACGAGCTGACCAAGCGGTTCACGGCCGAGTTCTCGATTCGCAGCTACCTCGTCGGCCAGCACCGGGACGCGACGCTGGACCAGCTCCGAGAGTGGACAGCGGATCCGAGTGAACATGTGCGGCGGCTCGTGTCCGAGGGGACCCGACCGCGCCTGCCCTGGGCGCCTCGGCTGCCGGAGTTCATCAGTGATCCGACCCCCGTACTGGCTCTACTCGAGCTGCTCCGGCACGACTCGTCCGAGTACGTGCGCCGCTCGGTGGCCAACAACCTCAACGACATCGCCAAGGACCATCCGCTCGTCGTCGTGGAGACCTGTCGTCGTTGGTGGTCCACACCCGACTGGTCCCACGTCGACGACGAACGCCGGATGATTCGCCACGCACTGCGCACGCTGATCAAGCAGGGCGATCCAGCAGCCCTGTCGGTGCTCGGGTTCGGCGCATCGTCACCGGCGCGCTTGGCCGGCGCCTCGATCGAACCATCCACGGTCGCCATCGGCGATCGCCTGCAGATCGAGGTCACGGTCGAGAACCCGCGTGATTCCGGCGTGGAAACGGCAGCCGCCCTGGTCGATCTGCGGGTGCACTTCGTGAAGTCGAACGGTTCTGCGAGCCCCAAGGTCTTTCGAGGCGGCGCCGTGCACCTGGCCAGCGGCACCACGGGCACGATCCGCAAGACGATCTCGCTGAAACAGCACAGCACCAGGAGGCACTATCCCGGCACCCACGTCGTCGAGGCCCTGATCAACGGCCAGGTCGTGGAGATCGGCGCCTTCGAGCTCACCATCTGATCCGCGCTCGGGACACGGCAGGGTGACACGGGGGTGGACGCCTCGTTCGAGGCCGGGTCTAGGCCGGGTCGAGGCCAAGCGGTCCCGTGCTGAAGGCCGGACGCTCACCGGCGGGCTGATCTGTCCAGCTATTGCCACGAACGGGACATTCGGCCCTGGTCGGTGCCGTTCGCGCGGGCTCATCGTGCGGTGACAGGCAGGAGACACCCCATGCATCCCTCCCAATCAGCCCAGCAGGCGAACGTGGACCTCGTGGCACGAGCCGGATCTCTCATCGCCACCGGCTTCGCCAACCGTGACGAGGATCTGTTCGCAGACGGCTTCGTCTTCCACTTCTTCAACCCGCAGCTCCCGGACCTCACCGGCGACCACCACGGGTTGGACGGCATCGCCAGCTTCTTTGAACGAGTGGGAGAGGCAAGCGACAGCGGCTTCCACAACGATCCTCATTCGCTCACCCCCTACGGCGACGAGCTGGTCGTGGCGTATGCGACCAACACGATCAGCCTCGGGGGCACCGTGCTGGACGTTGACGCGATCGTCGTGTGGCGGGTGTTCGGCGGGCGCATCCACGAGGCCTGGGACATCCCGGCGGTCAACACCGTGCGCCCCCAGCAGCCGGAGACGGGATGAAGGCCGGTCCAGACTGAAACTGGCGGCGCCGGATACGAGTCCGTTCAGTCGTTGCCGTCCACCAGGTCCATCCGTTCGAGCTTTCGACCGGCTCGATCCAATCGGTGTTCTCGGTCGGCTCGATCATGTCGTTCGGTTCTGCGGGTTCCATGCTCGGTGGGGCCGGTTCCATCCTGAGCTTCGGCTGGGCGGTGGGACCCGGGGGCGCTGCGAGTTGTGGAGCAGGTCATCCTCGCGGCCCACGGATCGTCAAGTCTGTCGTTCCTCGTCATCGGCGTCATCGGCGTCATCGGCATCAGCTCCCGCGTCTCGGGGTTCGGCAGCAGACCCCGCCCGACGACTCAAGACGAACGCCGCAGTTCGGGCCCCTAGCTTCGCTCAGACTGGGGCGCCTGACTTGAGATCTTGTTCTTGGCGTCGTCGACTGCGGACCGGAGGTGGGCCTGGATGGGTCTGGTGAACATCCATTCGCTCATCTCGTCGACGATCGCTCGCCGTTGCTGGAGGTCCAGGCGAGGGTCGGCCCTCAAGTCGTCTGCCAGTGTGTCGAGCCTGTCGACGTCGTTGATGACTCTGATCCCGCCATCATTGTTGCTGTCGAAGCAGAGGAACGCTCCGCCGTCGGTGGCATGGGGCGGCCAAGTGGGTTGACCTGGGCACGAGGGTCTGCCGTCGCGGGCGAAGGATGCCCAGTACTGGCCGATGGCCCGACTCAGTGTCTCCCGGTCCTTTCGGGTGCTCGTGGTGAACAGGAACCGGTCGGCGTCGCCGAGGTGTTCGAACTTGTTGAACACGAAGGGGATCTCGAGACCGTGGGCCGCTCCCAGGAGCTTCCCGAAGTCCATGAACAGGAGATGGCCCCCGTCGTCCCAATCGAACCGATAGGCCCAGACCGTGTCGTGCCCGGCGTCGGCCATCGCAGTGGCTGGCTCGACGACCGAGCGGATACGCCAGACCCGACTGACGTAGTCGGCCATCGCGTCGTAGAAGTCCTCATCGCGGGCAACGACGAGGACGCCGAATCGCTTCTTCGTCATCTCGTCGTCGCCCATGCAGAAGAGCTTCATCTCGTCGCGATTGGTGCCGGTGATGACGGGCACCGCGTTGAACGTCTCCGTCGAGGTGAACGCCTCCCGCAGGGGAGTCGAGGGCAACACCACTCCGTCCTGGATGACCCGGGGCACGTCGAGGAACCAGCCATCGCCGCTCTCGCATGCGGCGTAGAGCTCCTCGACCGAGGCGGCCCGTAGCTCCTGCGCAGTGTCAGCGCCGAGTCGTCGTGCGATCTCGGTCGAGGGGTTCACGAGCTCGCCCTCGTCTCCTTCGGCTTCGGCCACGGACACGCTGTCGAAGCTGCCCGACTCGATGATGGCCCGATGGAACAGGCCCGCGGCCAGGGGTGATGCCAGCAGCGTCGCCACGTTGTGACCGCCTGAGCTCTCCCCGAAGATCGTGACACAGTCCGGATCGCCTCCGAACGAGGCGATGTTGTCGGCGATCCAGCGCAGCGAGGCGATGAGATCGAGCGTGGCAAAGCACGCCGCCCGATCCACGCGCTCCTCGGCGGTCGCCCGTAGGGCGGGATGGGAGAACCAGCCCAGCGGTCCCACCCGGAACTGGACCGCTGCAACGATGACGTCTTCGTTGACAGCGAGGTGCGAGCCGTCATAGAGGCCGGACCTACCCCACACGTTGCCGCCTCCGTGGATCCACACCATGACCGGTAGCGACCCGCCTTCGGCATCGGCGGGGGCGTAGATGTCGAGAGCGAGACAGTCCTCCGAACCGATCACCACCCCGGGCTCAAGTCCCTCATCCTTGTCACCCTGGTTGGTGAGCTGGGCACATCGGGGGGCGAACTCGATCGCCTCGCGACGCCCGTTCCAGGCCGGAGCGGGTTGGGGCGCCCGCCAGCGCTTCTCGCCGGCAGTCGATGAGGCGAAGGGGATACCCCGCCAGACATGGGCCCCGTTCTCCGCGATCAGACCGATCACTTCGCCCTGGCCGATCGTTCGGACCGTTGCCGGCGCCGGCCGTGGCCCATCGGTGCTGCGGCGTAGGAGTCGTCTGATGCTGCCTGCCATCGAACCTCCTTGGCCGCCGCACCAGGGTCTCGTCTTCACTAGACGCGATCGGGGCGCTCCCACCCAGAGCCGAAGGTCACGGGCACACGGAAGGGCGACGGCGTGGCCGGGCAGGCACCCGAGCCGGGATGGCATCGGTTCCCGCCGAGCGACGTTGGTCTATCGCTACGGCCACTCACGAAGGGGGAGGCTTGAGGCTTCGGCACTCGACTGAGTCGCTCTGGCAGCGGCCGTACCCAACGAAGGCGAGGGGCGATGGGGACCGAATCAGGGGAGGATACGGACCGCCGGACTGCGGTCATCGTGGGTGTGCTCTTCATCGTCGCCCTGGTCCTGTACCTGGTCGGAGGCCTGATCCATGGCCCCGCCACCGGTTCGGAGGACTTCCTGGAACGCGCCTACCCGAGCAGGACGACGATACGTCTCGGCGTGCTCATCGAGTTCGTCGCGGTTCTGGCGATCCCCCTCATCGGGTTCTTCCTGTTCCCGGTGCTGAAACGGTTCAACGAGGCGATGGCCCTGGCCTATGTCGGCTTCCGAACGTTGGAGGCGGCCTTCCTCATCGCCATCGAAGCCAAGGTGTTGGCACTGGTAGACCTCAGCCGGGACCACCAGAACGCCGATGCAACCAACGGCCCCGGTCTCCGGGCCCTCGGCAATTCGCTCCTGGCCGAGAAGGACGCGATCTTCCTGCTGTACGTCCTCGTCTTCGCCGTGGGGGCATTGATCTTCTACGCCATGCTCCATCGCACGAGACTGGTTCCTCGATGGCTGTCGGTCTGGGGGTTCGCATCTGCGGCGTGGATGCTGGTTGGAACCTTGCTGATCATGCTCGAAACCTTTTCCGGTGCCTCGGACTCGGCCATGGAGGCCATCTTCGTCATCCCCCTTCCCCTCAACGAGCTGGCACTTGCCCTCTGGTTGATCGTCAAAGGCTTCGACGACCGATCAGCCTTCACCGCCAGCAACGTCGACGCCGGCGAACGGCTGGGGGCCATGCAGGTCAAAGGCAGCTGACCATGCGATGGCCGGGCCGCCAACCGTCAGATCCGACGAACCAGGGATTCGACACCAGTCTCCTGAAGCGAAGGAAGTAGGACATGGCCACGCCATCAGGGTCCAACGTGTCAACAGGCCAAGCGGCCTCGGAAGGGCACGGTCGATCACCGCAATCGGAGCAATCTCGAGAACGCCAGCTGAACCGGTGGGGCGGAGTCGCCGCCATCGCCGGCGGCATCCTCATGCTGAGTACGGTCGCTGTCGTGGTCGCCCTGGCGCTGCCGGATGCGTCCGACCCCGAGACCCTGACGGACTTCGCCGACATCGAGTCCGGACGAATCGCCGAGCACTTCCTCTATCTCGGCGCCTTGATCATGTTCGCCCTTCATGCATTCGTCCTACACAGGTTGCTCAGGCCCGGGCATCCGGCCGCTGCCCTCTTCGGCACAGTTGTAGCCGCAACCGGTCTCGTCATCATGGCGGCCTCCTCCATGCTTCACGTCTCGACAGCGCCGCTGGCCGACCTGTACAGCGCCCCGGACACACCTCCCGACGACCAGCAGATGATTGAGTACGCCTGGCACGGCGCTCAGAGCGTCTTCGACACCATGCTCGCGACCGGCGTGCTACTCGTCCCGATCGGGATCATCCTGTTCGGAATCGCCATGCGGAGCACCCCGGCCTTCGGTCCCGGCCTCACTTGGCTCACGATCGGACTCGGCATCGTCGGCACGATCGGCGCAGCAATCGAGGCCATCGATACCGGATCAGATCTGTCGGCGGCCAGCGTCCTGGCCATCGTCGTGTTCAACCTGAGCGCCGGTTGGCGGACGCTGACACTCGGCAAGAAGGAACGCATCGACCCCACCGGCGCCGCGCCGGCTCCGGTCGACTGACAACCCGGTCTCCGCCCCATCGTCGACGTGTGCCTCGATCGCCCCGCGGTCCGGCGTGACCCCATCGGACAGGTGCATGACCCAGGCGTCCGCGAGGTCGACCGGCCGGCTGACTCAGACAATCTGGAGCTCTGCGCGGACGTTCGGCGGGCGGATGCAGTACTTGTGTCCCGGTCCGGCAGCGCTGTCCGGGTCCAGGATGGATTGTGAGGCGTCCATCCCTCAGCCGCGTTCCAGGGTAGGAGGAGGGATCGAGATGACCGCCAAACCGGATCTCCGCAGCGGCAATCCCGTAGTGCACGACCTGATCGCCGAGATCGACGAGGCCATCGACCTCGGTGACGAGGCCAGGGTCGAGGAGCTCAGCGCCAAGTTGTACAAGCTGGACCCCAACGCCGGTGCGGGCGGCAACACCTGATCAGGTGATCAGAGCACCAACGACGGCACGTCAAGCGTGGTGACGCTGAGCGTACGACGAGGGCGCCCGCCGTAGCAGTGCTGTCGCTGCAACGGCGGGCACATGCTTGTCCATGACCGGTGCGGGTTGCCAAGCAGCCGGGGTCAGCCTGCCAATCGGGCGGTGGCACCGGTTCGCAGGCTCTCCCCGGCAGCATTGGCCAGGGTCAGCGCCTTCCGGCCGTCGGCGAACCCGGGGCTGGGCGCCGTCCCGCTCTCGATGCTGGTGACGAAGTGATCGAGTTCGGCGCGGTAGGCGGGGGTGTACCGGTCGAGGAAGAAGGTCAGGTATGGCGCGGCCTGCCCGGTCCCGGACGCGTCGAAGCGCTGCACGCTGGTCGGTGTCTGGTTCGCCACGCTCAGCGCCGCGGTCGACCCGAATGCCTCCAGCCGCTGGTCGTAGCCGTAGGAGCACCGGCGGCTGTTGACGATGTGGCACAGCGCGCCGTTCGCGGCCCGCAGGGTGACCATCGCCGAGTCGTGGTCACCGGCCGCCTCGATGTAGGGCTCGATGAGGTTGGCTCCCATCGCCTGCATCTCGACGATGTCGCCGAGGAAGAACCGGGCCAGGTCGAAGTCGTGGATCATCATGTCCCGGAAGATCCCGCCGGAGGTGGCGATGTACCCGGCCGGGGCGGGGGCGGGGTCCCGGCTGACGAGGGTGAGCTGTTCCAGCCGGCCGATCTCACCAGCCGCGACCCGGGCCTGCACGTCGGCGATGGAGGGGTCGAAGCGGCGGTTGAAGCCGATCATGACGGTTGCGCCCAGGTCCTTGATCTCCGCCCAGCAGGCATCGACCCGGGCCAGGTCCAGGTCGATCGGCTTCTCGCAGAGCACCGCCTTGCCGGCCCGGACCGCCGCGGTCAGCAGCGGCACGTGGGTCGGGGTCGGCGACCCGATGATGACGGCGTCGATGCCAGGATCGTCGATGATCTCATCGGCCGAGGCGGCGGTCCGGCCACCGTAGACCGTCGTGACCGCCGTGGCCGCGTCGTGCAGCGGATCGTGGACGGCGACCAGCTCGGTACGCCGGTGGCCGGTCAGCGACTCGGCGTGCACCCGGCCGATCCGCCCAGCACCGAACAGCCCGAACCTCAGCATGGCGTCTCCTTCTCCCTGGGCGGCTTGCGGACGTGGGTGCTGGACCGCTGCGGGCGGTTCGATGAATCATCGGTGGCGTGGTCCGCGCCGCGCAGAGCGCCCGCGAGATCGGTACTCGCTGCGTGCCTCGACCGCGCCGACGGCGAGCACAGTCGTGGCGACCGCCCCCAGCAGAGCCCGGCCTCGGGCTGGGAGCCGCTCGGCCTCGGGGGAGGACAACCACAGGGCCACCGTTGCGCCGCCCAGGGTGTTGATGGCGATGGCTCCGCCGGCACCCAGGCCGACGAGCTCGGTCGACCCGACTCGGCGCCGCTCCAGGATCAACGCCGAGGCGATCCCGGTCAGCACCGCGCCGAGCACCCGCGGGTAGAAGGTCTGCGGGGTCTCCGGGAGAGCCAGCGAGCGAGCAAGAGCCCGGGGCGCGACCAGCAGCGGGACACCGAGTGTGAGATTCACGGCCGCGTCCACTGCGAGAACGCCCCTGACCCGCGGGTCACCGCTGCCGTCCATCGTCCCAGCCTAGGGCTCTCCGCGACCAGGGGTGCGGTCTCGGGCGGGCGGGGCCCAAGGGCCCCTCGGTCGGGCGGTGGCCGCAGCACACTGGTGACGCTTCACCTGTGCGGTTCCCTCTTCCGGCTCGGCAACACCGAAGGTCGTCGGATGCGTGCGTATCGGCTCCTGATCCCCGCTTCGGCCGAGGGTTACGCGGTGCTGCAGGTGCTCGGCCGGACCGCTGGCTCGACGCGGGAGGAACGACGGGCGATGCTGCCCGGCGACGGCGTGGTGCCGAACCCGATCGCCGTCACCGACCACGCGATGACCATTGCGGCCCCTCCGGAGCGGGTCTGGCCGTGGCTGACCCAGATGGGCTGGCATCTGGGCGGCTACTACACCCCGGAGTGGGTGGACCGGCTGCTCTTCCCGGCGAACTGGCCGAGCCTGGACCACCCCGACCCGGCGCTGCTCAGGAACCTGCGCGTCGGAGACGTCATCCCCGACGGGGCACCGGGGACGGCGTGGTACGTCGTCCATGAGGTCGACGCGCCGCACACGATGGTGCTGCACTCCACCAGCCACGTCCCGCCGTCGTGGCGGCGACGCCTGGGCGCCGCCATCGACTGGACGTGGGCGTTCGTGCTGCGTCCCACGGTCGACGGCGGCACCCGGCTGCATCTGCGTGTTCGCGGCCGGACGAGCCCGTGGTGGCTGACGCTCGCCTACCACGCGGCCATCGTCCCGGCCGACTACGTGATGGCGCTCGGCCTGCTTCGCGGCATCCGGGCCCGGGCGGTGGCCGGCCGTCCGGCGAGGCACTCGGGCCGAACGCCCTACCGCTCGGAGGAGCAGCCCATCTCGGGAGCCTGATGACGCGCGAACCGACCAGAGCTGAAGGTGCTCGACGCGCCGGCCCGTCACACATCGACGCCCAGAACGGCACAGGCCCTTTCTGAACGACGGCCTGGCCGCCAGGGCCGGCTCAGCGGGCACCGCCGCGGAGCAGCCTCAGGAGAACCAGTGTGTGGCCCCCGCGGCTGGGTGACGGTCTGGGACTCGGCTGACGCGCGTGGGTAGCTAGTCGCCGCCCGGCTGGCCCTTGGTCAGGTGCAGGAGCCAGCCCTGCCCGGTCCGGATCAGGGCGTACCGGTGAGAACCACTGCGGCCGTGCAGGGTGAACACCGTCCGTCGCTCGGTGCGGTCGTGCAGCTGCCACCACCCGGTGTCCGCAACACTCTTGTCGGCGTCCTCGTAGCCAAGGTGGTCGAGGTCGTGGTCGATCACCTCGATTGCGAGCCGGTTGTGAGCCGGATCTGTCGGCAAACCACGTGGCAGTGCCCAGGAGCGCAGCACGCCGTCCTCTTCGAGCCGAAGGTCGAAATGCGGGCGGGGGCGGCGATGATCGTGCAGCACGAACGCCGGCTGAGGCTCGCCCGGCCGCCCGCTCACCCTGGCCCCCAGCAAGCAGGGACGGATTGGACGTCGCAGGACCCCTGCGGCACTCCGCTCAGGCCTCGACCGGGACCGACGTCAGGGCCGAACGAACGGCGTCGGCGAAGACGTCGACGTCGGGACAGGAGTCCGCATCGGCGATCACCGTGACGTGCAGCTCACCGGCGTAGGAGAACGCCGCGACGGCCAGCCGGACGTTGCCGGCGATGACGCTCAGCGGCCAGGCGTGCCGCAGCGTCGCTCCGCCCAGGGACAGCTGCTCGCGCGGGCCGGCAGTGATCCGCCCTAGCCGCACGGTGGCGTCCTGCTCACCGAGCGGGAGAAGTACCCGCATCACACCGACCTCGTTCCTCTCGGCCCCATCCCTTGCGTCGCGGCCTCGTAGCGAGACCGGGACCGACACCGGTAGGTGTGCCGGCGCCTGTTCCCCGCGCCGGTCGAGAAGGGCGTCGGCGGCCGTTGCGACAGCTAACAGCAGGACGTTGTTCACGGTGCCGCCGGCGGCGTGCGCACGCAACCGCAGCCGTTCCAGGTCCACCGCCACCAGGCAAAGGCTGCGCCGCATGCCGAACGGCCCGAGCAGGGAGGTCGGCGCCATTCCCCCGCGGGCGATCGCCGCGGTCCGGAGGACGCCTCGGGCCACGGTCTGCCACCGGGCCGGCCACCGGTGCGGGTGGGTGGCCAGGTCGATGAGGCGGAACCACCTGGCTCGCCAGGAGTCCCGAGTCAGCTCCCCAGCCCGTCGGCGCACGAGGGGCGGGCCGCGCCATGGTGCCCGCGCGAGCATCGCCGGCGAACCGGTTCTCCCCGGCGTCCCCAGCGTCGAACAGAGCGCCCATGATCCGCACCCCGGAGACTCCGTCCGCGAGCGCGTTGTGCAGCCGCAGGACGACGCTGACCCGCTCCGCCCCGGGCCCGGGGCAGACCGTCAGGTCCCACAGCGGTCGCTCGCAGGGCAGGGGCTGCACGTGCAGTCTCTCGCACAGCGAAACCAGCGCGGCCTCGTCGTCCAGTCGCGGCCCGGACCGCACGTGGTGGGTCAGGTCGACCGGGCAGTCCACCCAGACCGGAAGCCCCTGGCCCCAGCGGGTGAAGCGCACCCGTTGCCGTAGCCGCGGCACCGCGTCGACCCTGGGGGCCAGCAGCCGCCGCAGTCGGGGCAGGTCCGGCAGGCCGTTCTCGTCGAGCAGCGGAGCAGCGTCGAGCACCCCGACCATCGCCACCACGTACGCCTGCCCACGGCGTTCGAAGACGAAGTTCGACAGGTCGGCGGCGGACAGCCGACCCATCGCTGGCCGCCGCGGTGGCCGCGCCGGTCAGGTGATCGAGGCGGCGTAGATGGAGCCGATGGAGGCATCGAGGACGGCATCGAACTCCTCGTCGCTCTGCTGCGCGCTCAGTCCCTCGGTGAGGGCGCGGGAGAAGCTGGCAATCATGTCCTGGTTGCGGGCAAGGCGTTCGTTGGCCTCCTCGCGGGTGTATCCGCCGGACAGCGCGGCCACCCGCAGCACGCGGGGGTGGGTGACCAGGTCGGTGTAGAAGCCGTCCTCCTCGGGCAGGGTCAGCTTGAGCATCACCGGCTGGGAGTCGTCCAGGTCGTCCAGGGCGGCCAGCAGCTCCGACCTGAGCAGCAGCTCGGCGGCGGCCTTCTCGGGGCTGTGGATGTCGATCTCGGGCTCGATGATCGGTACCAGACTGGCGCCCAGGATCTGGCGACCGACCGTGAACTGCTGGTCGACGATGGCGGCGACACCGGCCTTGTCGGCCAGCGAGATCACCGAGCGCATCTTGGTACCGAACACGCCGTGTCCCCCTGCCCGGCTGAGCAGCTCGTCGAGCCCGGGCATCGGCTTCATCAGCCGCACGCCGTTCGACTCCTCCGCCAGGCCCTTGTCGACCTTGACGAACGGCACGATGTTCTTGTCCTCCCACAGGTACTCGGCCGAACCCTTGCCGGCGATCTGACGGTCCATGGTCATCTCGAACAGGATCGTGGCCAGGATCCGATCACCGGTGAAGGCAGGGCTGTTCATGATCCGGCTGCGCATCTCGTGGATGCGGTCGAACATCTCGGTGTCCCCGGAGTACCCGGACTCGTCGATCCCATACAGTCGGAGCGCTTTCGGGGTGCTCCCCCCGCTCTGATCCAGCGCCGCGATGAATCCCTGCGCTGTTGTGATCTTGGTGAGCTGGCCTTCGTTCATCGTCGACTCCCAGATTGGCGTCCTTCCACCCTCGCTCGCCGCGGCAGCTGTGGCCAGAGACGAACGGCACGGAGCGAGACCTGCCTCCTGGCGCGGTGCCCTGCGCCGAACGGATACGCTGATCGGCATCCCAGGGTTCTCACCCACGCAGCTCCGCGGAGGTCCGACAGTGCCTGTGGACGACGGCGCGCAGCGCCGCGGGGGACTCGTCGTGGCGATCGACGGGCCCTCCGGGTCTGGCAAGTCCAGCGTCTCCCGCGAGGTGGCCCGCCGCCTCGGCCTGGCCTACCTGGACACCGGGGCCATGTACCGGGCGGTGACCTGGTCGGCGCTGGCCGCTCGCCTCGACCTGGGCCCGGACGTCGCCGCCCAGGCCGCGGTGGCCGGGCACGCCCGGGAGCTGGTCCTGGAGATCTCCACCGACCCCGAGCTGGCGCGGGTGGTGGTGGCCGGCATCGACCTCACCTCGGCCATCCGCGAACAGCGGATCTCGGCCGCGGTCAGCGCGGTCGCGACCAACCTCGAAGTGCGCGCAGAGCTGCGCCGGCGCCAGCGCGCGATCATCGCGGCGGCTCGGGACGGCGGTGCCGGCATCGTGGCCGAAGGACGGGACACCACCACCGTGGTGGCCCCGGACGCCGACGTGCGGATCCTGCTCACCGCCAGCGCCACCGCACGTCTGCAGCGGCGGGCGCTGGAGGTGCATGGTCAGGCAGACAACCAGGCGGTGGCCGCGGTCCAGGATGTCGTGCTGCGCCGTGACGCCGACGACGCGACCGTCTCCACCTTCCACATCCCCGCCGACGGCGTGGTCGAGCTGGACTCCTCGGGGCTGAGCTTCGACGAGACGGTCGAGGCGGTGCTCACGGCCTGCGCCGCGACGTCCGGGGTGGGCGCATGACCAACCACGAGGGCAGCTCCGAGGTCGGCGAGACCCCTGACGGGCCGGACACCGCCCGCGCCCTGCTCGCCGGGCTGGAGAGCTACCAGCTCACCGAGGCCGACCGTGCCCTGTTGGCCGGGCCCGGCGACGATACGGCGGACGACGGCGGCGAGGGCCCGCTACCCGTGCTGGCTGTTGTCGGCCGTCCGAACGTCGGCAAGTCGACGCTGGTCAACCGGGTGCTCGGCCGCCGTGAGGCCGTCGTCGAAGACGTGCCGGGGGTGACCCGCGATCGGGTCGGCTACGAGGCCGAATGGGCCGGGCGGCGTTTCATGGTCGTCGACACCGGCGGCTGGGAGCGCGGAGTGCGGGGGATGGCGGCCCGGGTCGCCGAGCAGGTCGAGGTCGCGGTCGAGCTGGCCGACGCCGTCCTGTTCGTCGTCGACGCCACCGTGGGTGCGACCGACACCGACGACGCCGTGGTGAGGTTGCTGCGGCGCAGCGGGAAACCCGTTGTGCTGGCCGCCAACAAGGTGGACGACGTTCGCGGCGAGGCCGACGCGTTGGCGCTGTGGAACCTGGGACTCGGTGAGCCGCATCCGGTCTCGGCGATTCACGGCCGGGGGAGCGGGGACCTGCTCGACGCCTGCCTCGCAGTGCTGCCCGAGGTGTCGGCGGTCGGTGGGGCCGATGAGCCGGGGCTGCGGCGAGTGGCGTTGCTGGGTCGGCCGAACGTCGGGAAGTCCAGCCTGCTCAACGCGCTGGCCGGCGCCGATCGGGTCGTGGTCGACGAGACCGCGGGCACGACACGGGACCCGGTCGACGAGGTGGTCGAGATCGGCGGGCGGCCGTGGCGGGTGGTCGATACCGCCGGGATCCGGCGCAAGGTCGGCCAGAGCCACGGCGCAGACTTCTACGCCTCGCTGCGGACTCGCGCAGCGCTGGAGAAGGCCGAGGTCGCCGTCGTGCTGGTGGACGCCGCTGAGCCGCTGACGGAGCAGGACACCCGAGTGATCCAGATGGTCGTCGACGCCGGCCGCGGCCTGGTACTGGCCTACAACAAGTGGGACCTGGTCGACGAGGAGCGCCGCCGCTACCTGGAGCGCGAGTACGAGGCCGACCTGGTGCAGGCGCAGTGGGCGCCGCGGGTCAACGTCTCGGCCAAGACCCGCCGGCACGTCGACCGGCTCGCCAAGGCCCTGGACCTCTCGCTGGGTTCCTGGGAGCAGCGGGTGCCGACGGCTCGGCTGAACGCGATGCTCGCCGAGATCGCCGCTGCGCACCCGCACCCGCTGCGCGGCGGCAAGCAGCCCAGGATCCTGTTCGGCACCCAGGCCTCAACCCGCCCGCCCCGGTTCGTGCTGTTCACCACCGGGTTCCTGGAGGCGGGCTACCGCCGGTTCATCGAGCGTCGGCTGCGGGAGACGTTCGGGTTCGAAGGCACCCCGATCGAGGTGTCGGTCCGGCCGCGGGAGAAGCGGAAATGACAGTGGGAGAGGCTGTTCGCAGTGCTGCACAGTCGCCGGCGGCGGTGCTGCCGCCGGTGCCGCAGCGGATCGCCGACGAGCTGGGGGTCGCCCGGGGGCAGGTCGAGGCGGCGGTGGCACTGCTCGACGACGGCTCGACGGTGCCGTTCATCGCCAGGTACCGCAAGGAGGCCACTGGTGGCCTGGACGACGCGCAGCTGCGTACCCTGGCCGCCCGGCTGACGTACCTGCGCGAGCTGGAGGAACGGCGCCGCGCCGTGCTGGAGTCGGTTGCCGCGCAGGGGAAGCTGACCGGGGAGCTGGCGGCGGCGATCGGTACGGCGCAGACCAAGGCTCGGGTGGAGGATCTGTACCTGCCCTACAAGCCGAAGCGGCGGACCAAGGCTCAGATCGCGCGAGAGGCCGGCCTGGAGCCGCTGCTCGACGCCCTGCTCGCGGACCCGTCGCACAACCCCCTCGCCCTCGCCCATGCCCACGTGGACGCGGCGAAAGGTGTCGCGGACACCGACGCCGCGCTGGAGGGCGCCCGGGCGATCCTGGTCGAGCGGTTCACCGAGGACGCCGACCTGCTGGCCGCGTTGCGGACGCGGGTCTGGGCCCGCGGTGAGATCGTCTCGACTGTGCGTGCCGGGGCGCAGGAGAGGCCCAAGCAGGAACACGGCAAGCAGGGCGAGGCTGCCCGGTTCGCCGACTACTTCGACCACCGCGAGGCATTGGCGACGGCGCCCTCGCACCGGGTTCTGGCCCTGTTCCGCGGGGAGCGGGAGGGGGTTCTGGACCTCGCGCTGGACCCGCAGGACGTCGAGCTGGGGGCGTTGAGCGAGATCGAGCGAATGGTCGCCGACTCGGCCGGGCTACGCGACCAGGGCCGGGCGGCGGACACCTGGCTGCTGGACGGCGTTCGCTGGGCCTGGCGGACCCGGGTGGCGCTGCGGGTGGAGAGCGACATCCGCGTCCGGTTGCGTGAGATCGCCGAGGTTGAGGCGGTCCGAGTGTTCGCCGACAACCTGCGTGACCTGCTGCTCGCCGCGCCGGCCGGGTCGCGCCCGACGATGGGCCTGGATCCCGGCTTGCGCACCGGGGTGAAGGTCGCGGTCCTCGACGGCACCGGCAAGGTGGTGGCCATCGACACGGTCTACCCGCATCCGCCGGCGAAGAAGTGGGGGCACGCGCTGGACCGGTTGGCGGCGCTGGCCGTCGAGCACCGGGTCGAGCTGGTCGCGATCGGCAACGGAACGGCCTCCCGCGAGACCGAGCGGTTGGCGGCGGAGCTGGCCACCCGCCGTCCCGAGCTCAACCTGACGACCGCGGTGGTCAGCGAGGCAGGGGCGTCGGTGTACTCGGCGTCCGAGTACGCCTCGGCCGAACTGCCCGACCTGGACGTGTCGCTGCGCGGGGCCGTGTCGATCGCCCGGCGACTGCAGGACCCACTGGCCGAGCTGGTGAAGATCGACCCGAAGTCGATCGGGGTGGGCCAGTACCAGCACGACGTGACCGAGGGGCTGCTCGCGGACAGCCTCGACGGCGTGGTCGAGGACTGCGTCAACGGGGTGGGGGTTGACGTCAACACCGCATCGGTGCCGTTGCTGCGCCGGGTCTCCGGGCTGGGGGAGGGGCTGGCTACGATGATCGTGGCGCATCGGGACGCCAACGGCCCGTTCCGATCCCGCAGCCAGCTGCGCGGCGTCCCGCGGCTGGGCCCGAAAGCGTTCGAGCAGTCGGCCGGCTTCCTGCGGATCCGCGACGGCCAGCACGCACTCGACGCCTCGGCGGTGCACCCGGAGGCCTACCCGGTGGTGGCTCGGATCGCAGAGACCACGGGCGTCGAGATCGGCGCACTGATCGGTAACACCGCTGTGCTGCAAAGCGTTTCACCGACCGACTTTGTCGACGAGGCCTTCGGGTTGCCAACCGTGACCGATATCCTGACCGAGCTGGACAAGCCCGGCCGGGACCCGCGGCCGGAGTTCGTCACCGCCCGGTTCGCCGACGGGGTGCAGACTCTCGCCGATCTGCACGCCGGGATGGAGCTGGAGGGCACCGTCACCAACGTCGCCGCGTTCGGGGCGTTCGTGGACGTCGGGGTGCATCAGGACGGCTTGGTGCACGTCTCCCAGCTGGCCGACAGGTTCGTCAAGGACCCGCGCGAGGTAGTCACCGTCGGTCAGGTGGTGCGGGCGCGGGTGCTCGAGGTCGACATCGACCGCAAGCGGATCTCATTGACCATGCGGTCGCCGGAGCCGGCGCCGCGGGCGGCTCGCGAAGCGAGGCCGAAACCGGTCGAGCCAGGCGATCGTTCCGGCTCGGGTCGCGGGCGGTCCGGCAACCGGGACGGTGGGAAGAGGTCCGGCGCCCGCAGCCGGCGAAACGGGCAGCAGCCTGGCGGCAGGCAGCAGCGGGACCAACAGCGAGAGAAGCCGTCCGGTCAGCAGGCCGGTGAGGGCTCGGGTCCCCGGCGCGGTGCAGGACAGCGGAGGCGCTCAGAGCCGGGCGGCGCTATCGCGGACGCGTTCCGGCGCGCCGGCTGGGACGTCGAGGGAGAACAGGAGGGCCGCTCAGGTCGCTGACGGCTGCCGGATCGGCTGGGCGAGCCGAGCGGCTCGCCCAGCGGCGGAGCTACCCGACACTGCGCACGATGAGCTGGTTACCGCGGTCCTGAGCCATGGTCGTACGAAGGAGCGCCCGCTTGTCGGCACCGGCGGCAGACAGTCACTGGTGCCGGACGTCGGTCACGGCCTGGTGGATCTCGTCCCCACGGGGTCGATCCGCTCGCGGGCCTGCTGGGCGCTGGGTGTGCCCATCGTGCCCTGCCAGCGCCAGTTGTCCACGACGTACAGCGCAGTGGTGATCTCCTGTGCGTCGGTCCGTGCCTCGTAGGGGTCTTCGCCGACGTTCGTGGGCTGGTCGACGCGGCGCAGCACCGGGATGCGTTAGCATCGACACGCCCCGAGGATGACGGGGGCACGACCGGGACGTGGCGCAGTTTGGTAGCGCACTTGACTGGGGGTCAAGGGGTCGCGAGTTCGAATCTCGCCGTCCCGACTTTCAGGAGTTGCCGCAGCTCACAGCCCGATTGAGTGTGGCGAGTGGCCGTCTGGTGCGGCCTCCGATGTGAGTATGCCGCTCATAGAACCCTTGACTCGGCCAGTTTCTCTGCCGCGGTTCCCGGGTTGGCGGAGCGCCCTGAGGGTGAACCCGCAGCTCAGGGGCACACGGTCGGCGTGGCCGGTCGAGGCACGAGAGGCCCTGGCTTCGCTTGACCAGCAGTCAAGGGCTCGGGTGAGGCCTTTCGCGGCGAGGGGATCATTTGATCTTGGTGCGGGGGTTGGGGAAGCCGAGGCTTGTGTAGCCGGGGGCTCTCTTGGCCAGGGAGGCGGCGAGGACTGGTGTGGCGGCGTCGTGGTAGTCGTGGATCTCGGCGGTGGTCTTGCCCGGGTTGGGGCGCAGGATCCGGCCGGCGTATTGGACGAGGCGGCCTTTGAACGCGATGGGCGCGGCGAGGAACAGGGTGTCGAGGGTGGGGCAGTCGAAGCCTTCGCCGACGTAGGGGCCGGTCGCGACGATCAGAAGGGGTGTGTCGTTGGCGGGGGTCAGGCGGCTCATGGCGGCCTTGCGGGCGTTGGCGCCCATGCCGCCGCGCAGCACCACCGGGTCGAATCCCTTCTGTCGCAGGATGTCGGCGAACGTCTCCAGGTGGGCGGTCCATTGGGTCAGCACGAGGCAGTGCCGTCCTCGTTCCAAAGCGTCGGTGACATCGTTGACGACTTGCGTGGTGCGTTCTTGGTCGGCGACCAGGTCTCGGTAGACCGTCGCGATCCCGCCGGGGGCGGACGGGTCGGCGTCGCCGGTGTAGCGGAAACCGGTTTGGTGGACGTGCAGCATGGGTCGGGGCCGTCTGCTCGCCTCGGTGGACGACACGGCCATGGCGAGCTGATCGGCCGCCGGCTCCTGGTCATGTCTCGATCCGCCCGTGCGGGGTGCGTGGGTGATGGTGTGGCGGACCGGGCCGAGTTGCAGGCCAATGAGGTCGTCGAGCTTGTCGCGTCGGTAGGGGGTGGCGGTGAGTCCGAGCCAGTAGCGGGCGGGGATCTGCTTGACGGCGTGTTCGAACGCGGCGGCTGGGACGTGGTGGCATTCGTCGACGACGACCTGACCGTAGCCGGCTACCAGGTCGGCGATGTCCTCACGACGGGCCAGGGTCTGCAGCATCACGACGTCGATCGTCCCGCGGCGCTTCGATCGGCCTCCGCCGACCTGCCCCGGAGTGACGCCGAGCAGTGCTGTGATCTGCGTGCGCCACTGGTCGGCCAGGGTCTTGCGGTCCACCAAGACGAGGGTCGACGTGGCGTGGGCTGCGATCACCGCGCAGGCGATCACTGTCTTCCCGGATCCCGGGGGAGCGACCAGGACCGCGAGGTCGTGTCCGGTCACCGTATCGAGGGCCTCCTGCTGGATGTCGGTCAGCGTGGTGGTGAAGTCGACCTGGATCGGGGTCCCGCAGTCGCGCTCGTCCGTGATCTCCAGGCGGCTGCCCGCTTGCTCTGCCAGTCGTGCCACGCTGTCGGTCAGGCCTCGGGGGAGGATCAGGCCGCCGTCGAGTGTCTCGTCGAAGGAGCGCAGGAACCGGGGTACGCCCCAGGTGGAGGCGCGTCGTCGTTGCCGCTCGTAGAAGAGCGGGTTGGGCATTGAGGCGGCATGCTTCAGCGTCGCCAGCAACGGTGGTGTCAGCTCTGCGATCGCCAGCCGGACCCCGGCCCCCAACTGGGCACGGATGATCGGTGCAGGGTGCGGCTGGACCGAGGTCGAGGTCGGGGTGACCAACCGGTTCAGCCGCGAACCGACCGACACCGCCCCCACCTGGTCGACGGCCCGGTGAAGTTCCCGGGGGCTCATCCGGGACAGCGTCGACAGGAACGCCCACTGGTCCTGGTGGGGTTCGAACGTCGCCAGGTCCAAGAACACCGTCGCTCCACGGGCACGGCAGCGTCCCTGAAGCGGGGCGGCGATCAGGTTGCCCACCCCGCCGACCGGCAGCACGTCCTGGGAGGGGAACAGCCGGTCGTAGGAGGCCAGGTCCATCTGGCCCCGGACCGTCATCGCCTCCCGCAACAGGCCAGCACCGAGGCGACGTGCCAGGTCGGCGGGCACCGGCGAGGCGAAGAACACCCATACATGGGCGCCGAGGCCCGACCGCGACACCTCCAGGCCTGCTGGAACGCCCTCGGAGCGGGCGGCCTTCAGGTAGGCCAAGGCGTCCAACATCGCCGTGGCCCCGTCGAAATCGGCGGCGAGCCACCAACACGCGTCGCCGTCCAGCAGCGGGTACAGGCCCAGATGAACCTGCCCCGACAGATGCGCCGTGACGACCTCCGGTGTCAGCGGCAGATACTCCCGGTCCTGGTGCCGGACCCCGCGTCGCCATCCGCCACGAACGGCGGGCAGCCAACCGGCCTTGCCCGTCCGCGGGTTCTCCCACCGCAGCGCGTGGACGTCGGTCCGTGCCCCGAACAGGGCACCGAAGAAGGCCACCTTGGCCTGCGGCGACGACCCGGCGTGCACCGGCCCCGGAGCGGACTCGAACCAACCCAACTGCGTCGGCCCCGGGGGAGCCGCCTCCTGCGGTGACAGCTTCAGCAAGCCCCGCAGTCGGGCATTCTCTGCACGCAACTGCTCGACCAGCGCCCGCTGGCGGGCGAGCTCCACGGCCACGTCGTCCTCCGGAACCGTAGGCCTGGCAGGGGCGCTCTCCACAGGACCACGCTACGAAAGACACAGTCGACCCCGACACTTCCGGGAAAACCTTGTGCCAGATCATCGGCGAGAGGGCCGCGAGAAGGAGCGGCTTACGGCCTCGCTGACAGCCTCCAGTCAGTGTTCGATGTTCGGTATTGACCGAACGCCGAACACTTGACATGATGACGTCATGGACACCGAGGCCCTGGTGGTCGACGCCTTCGCGCAGTTGGGAATCGCTGCCCGGGTGCTCGTCGGCGGGTCCGGCAGGGGAGCCGAGATGATGCTCGACCCTAACGGCGTCGGCTGTTTGATCCGGGTGATGCGCCGATCTTTGGTGACCGAGGATGTCGCGAACCGGGTGCTCGCAGACCTGACCTTATCAGCCGAAGTCCCTCTGATCGTCGCCGATCGAGTCACCGATGCGGCGCGCACGGTGCTGACATCCCGCCAGGGCGGCTATCTGGATCTGCGGGGTCGGTTGGCGCTGCGCACAGATCGCATGGTCATCGACGCCGAGGTCGAGCCCGTCACGGTGCGTGCCCAACGGTCGGACGCGCTCAGCGGGACGGCGGGGCTGGAGGTGGCCACGGCGCTGCTGAGGCGGCCCGGGCAGGCGACCACGGTCCGGGGGCTGGCGCGAGAGCTGGGGCGATCACCGAGCACGATCTCGGAGATCCTGGCTGTCTTGCGCCGTGACGGTCTCGTCGACGCCCGCAACGTCATCACCGACGCGCAGCTGTTCTGGCAGGTGGCCGACCGCTGGCCCACCGAGCGGATCCGCCTCGCCAGCCTGCCCTCACCCGATGAGGTCAGCCTGGCCAAGCCGCTGCGGTTTGGCGCCGACGACGTCGAACAGGCCGGGTGGGCATTGACCGACTCGGCCGCGGCCGTCGCCTACGGTGCCCCGGTGGCAGTCCGCGCCGATCAAGCACTCGACTTCTTCGTGCCCGACCGGGCGATCGTCCGGCGCGCGATCACCATGCTCGGTATGGCCGGCGACACCTCTCCAGCCCGAGCCACTGTGCGTGTCGCCCCCGTGGCTGCGGTCGTGCAGACGCGGATCTTCCTGAAGGGAAAGGCCATCCAGTGGCCCGTCGCGCATCCGGTGTTCGTCGCGCTCGACCTGGCCCAGGACCTCGGCCGGGGCCGCGAGATCCTCGATGCGTGGACGCCCGATGATCGGTGGGCTCGTGTCTGGTAGCCGTGTCACCTTCACCGGTGAGGTGCCTGTTCTCAGGCGGGAAGGAGTCATGGTGGAGGAGAGACTGCTGTATCGGGTACCCGAGGTAGCTGCGGCGCTCAATGTGAGTCGTTCGAAGGTTACGAGTTGCTGGGTTCGGGGGTTCTTCGGTCGGCCCGCATCGACGGCACGCGCTTGATCAGGGCTGCGGACCTGCACGCCTACGTGGACGCGCTCGGTGTGGCGGTCTGAAGCCATCAGCGGCCGGCTGCTCGGCAACCGCCCCGCGAACTCAGAAGGAAGATGACGCTCCACCTCATTAAAGCCCCCGCGCGATCCTCGCGGAGGACCTGACGCCCGCGCAGGTCGGCGAGCGGATCGACCGGTGGGACCTACGGAAGGGATGTCGTAGCGATGCTGGTGGAACGCACCGGCGACCTGCCGCAGAGCCGCAGGTCGCCGGTGGTGCGCCGTCAGGGACTGGGACCCCGGACCCGCTGATTCACCATCGGTGTTGCTCGACGTCGCTCGTCGGTCACCGAAGGAGCCTCTGGTCAGCGGCGCTGCCATCCCACTGTTGCTGGTCGAGCCGCTCTTTGCGGGTCGTCTGCGGTTGTTTCCGGTGGGTATTGTGTGGATCGATCTTGGTGGTCGCCCGTTCGGGCTCTGGACATGCCGCGATCCGCGCGGCCATTCCGCTCGTGCCGCGGTGAGGCTGTTGGTGGGTCCCGCGGCCGGGAATCCTTCGGGATTTCGGCGATTCACACGGTGACGATGTCGATGAGGTCTTCCAGCCCGCGGAGGTCGTTGGCGTTGCGGGTGTAGAGCGTGGCCGAGTGGGCATGTGCGGTGGCTGCGATGAGCAGATCCATCACCCGCCCTCGTGGCTGGCGTCCCTGGCTGACGGTCTTGGCGGCGAGCCGACCGTAGCTGTCGGCCACGGCCTCGTCCACTGGTAGTGGGTCGAAGCGTTTCTGCAGGCCTGACAGCCGGGCCAGGCGCACCGCGCGGGCATCGGCGGACTGCGCGACAAGGACGCCGTAGTGCAGTTCGGCGAGACTGATCACGCTGATCGCCAGTTCCCCAGGCAGCGGTTGGAGGTCGGCCGCGATCAGAATGCTGGTGTCGAGGATTCCTCGGCTCACCGGCCGGTCCAGGGGTCAGCTAGGGCATCGTCCACGCGGTCGCGGTCGGCGTCCCATTGGTCGTCCATCGGCTCGCGGAACACGTCGGCCAGGTCCTCCCAGTGTCGCCAGGCCCGTGGAGCGACGGGTCCGAGCACGGCGGCGGGACGGCCTGCGACGGTGATCGTCACGTGTTCACCGGCTTCGGCGCGCCGGACGAGATCGCTAGCGTTCTGACGCATCTCGCGAAGCCCCACTTCACTCATCCATCGACAGTAGCACAAGTGCTACCAAGCTTCGAGGAAGCCGGCGGGAGCATCCGGACATAGCCGCGACCGAGCGCTTTTCACCTGCGCGGCATGGCAGTCTTGGGCACCCCGGGTCCTTGGCTGAAGGTCGCCAGCCTGTTCGGGGTGCTGCGGTTGGGGAGCAGGGCGAGCAATCGTTCCTGCGGCGAGTCGCGGGGCGTCCAATGAGTCAGAAATCTCGTGGTTGCAGTCCTGCTTCTGCTTGGCGGCAGATCGAGCGAAACGTCCCGATCTTGAGGTTCTTGCGGCCCATGGGCACGATCACGACGCGCGTCGGTTGGCCGGCCTTGACGAACTTGGCGTGCGAGCCGCGCTGGTGGACCAGAGTGAATCCGTGGCGGGCAAGCGTCTTGTCAACCTCGTTAGACGACGGGCCTTCAGGCCTGAAGTTTCGCGGTTACGCGGCGGCGGATTGCCCTGGCTGGGCGTCGTGATCGTTTAAGTGGTGTGTGTCCTGGCCTGCGGTGATCGCCGTAATTCGGGTGCGGCGGAACGCGATCAGCATGTCGGTGACAGCGATGTGCTGCTTGTGGCGGTACCAGGGGGCGGCGGACAGTCGGGCGGCCAGGTCGTCGGCGGTGTGGCCGCTCTGGTGGTACCAGCACGTCAGGATGGTCAGGGTGAGCATCGCGAACGGCAGGGTGCGCTCGACCGCGAACTGGAGGCGGTTCTGGGCGTCGCCGGCGCCGAGTAGGTCCTTGCCGTCCTTGATCGCCTGTTCGATCGACCAGCGGTCGGCGTACCGGGCGATGATCTGCTCGGCGGGCGCGGTGATGTCAGTGGTGACCAGGGCGATGTCGTAGGCCTTGGTGCTGGCGGGGTCGCGCAGGAGGATCACGTTCACCTGGGTGCGGTGCAGGCTGCCCCACCACAGGCACCCGATCACGGCGACGTGCACGGTGTCGGTGTGGCCGTAGCGGGTCACGGTCAGCTGGTCCCAGGTCGCGGTGGCGGCCAGATCGGTCGGAGTGCCCAGCCTGGCGCCCTTCAGGGCCGGGCGTCCCCGCCGGCCGGTGCGCGGTGGGGCCGGGGCGTACAGGACGGCGTTGGAGGCCAGGCGGGTGGTGAACGTGACGGTCCGTGGAAGGGCTCGCCAGGCTGGGCCCTTGTAGGCGTTGTCCGCGACCACGTGCACGCGCCGGCCAACCAACGTGGCGGCGAGCAGGTCGACCAGTTGGCGGGCCTGCTCCGGCTTGGATTCGCTGGTCTTGGGCTGGTGCAGCCGGAACAGCAACGGTAGGAACACCTTCCGGTCGGTGAACGGCACACCGGTGACCAGCCCGGCGATCACGAAACAGTTGCCGCGGCCGATCCCGTCGCGGCCCTTGGCCGACCCGTCGTGCTGCCAGAACACACCGAACACCTTGCGGCCGTACCGGTGGAACAGGGTGTCGTCCACCGCGACCGTCACCGCCGCGTCCTGGGCGACGAAGGCCGCCACAACGATCCGGGCCAGCGCCAGCCCGAGGGCGTCGGTGTCCCAACGGGCGTGGGAGAAGAACCGGTGCGCGCTCGACCAGTGCCGCACCGTCGACATCCCGGCCGCGGACCACATCCCGGTCACCGTCCGGGCACCACTCCCGCCCAACGCGCCCGTGACCAGCAGCACGAACGTGGCGAACGTCGGCGCCGTGAACACACCCCGGCATCCGGCCAGCACCTGCACCAGGCAAACCGGTACCCTGCCCGCTGGAAGCATCGACGAGAACCTCCCCAATGGGATGTTTCTGAGCACGTCGATGCTTCCGCCATGTCACCCCTTGATCACGCACCCCGCACGGGCGTGTCGCGACCAGCCCACCCACGCGAAGATCACGAAGAGTGCGAAACTTCAGTCAGGCACTCTTGAGGGTCAATTCCTCGACGTGGGCGTCGTGGACCAGCGGGATGGGCTCGTCGAGGGTGGGGTCTTCGAAGTACAGGGCGAGTGCTTCGAGCAGATTGGCACGTGCCTCGTCTTCGGTGGCGCCTTCGCTGGCCACGTCGACGTTGAGGCATTGGGCGACGTAGCCATCGCCTTCGGCGTAGATCACGACCTGGAACGTCGCGGGCACGGTCACCGGGGTCCCTCCTCTGTGGCTCTATCGTCGCACGGTGCGGCTGGCTGGACTTGCCTCGTGTGCTGTCCGCGCTCAGCGAAGTGCAGTGCTGATCATGAACACACGCCAACCCCTTGTCCGACACTGTCTGCAAGTGTCCTATCGAGTGCCCACGAGGGGCGCTCGCGAGGGCGTTTCCGCAGCTCAGCGGCCTTGGCTGGGTTACGGCGTCGGCCGGCCAGGCTGGTGTCGAGGTGCCCGGCAGGTCGCTCCCTTTGCGGCTGCCCACCGCGGTGTTCGGTGTCGCGGTGTGGCTCACTCATGGTCTGTGCTCTGCCGGGCACCGCTGGCGGGGTGTGGCTCACGAGGGGACTGCCCACGCTCGAAGTAGCGATGCCCACCTTCGCTCAAACCCAGTGGAAATGGTTCGGGGACAGAGGGGTTGACGGATATGGGCCGGATGATCATTGGTGTGGATCCGCATAAGGCGTCGGTGACGATCGAGGTCGTCGACGGCGAGGGGAAGGTCGCCGCGACGGGGGTGTTCGGGACCGACGCCCGCCAGTACGCGGTGATGCTGCGCTATGTGCGGCAGTGGCCGGAGCGGGTGTGGGCGGTTGAGGGCGCTGACGGCGCCGGCCGACCGCTGTCGCAGCGGCTACTGGCCGACGGGGAAGCGGTCTGGGATGTGCCGGCGAAGCTGACCGCCCGGGTCCGGGTCCTGGATACCGGGCAGGGCCGCAAGACCGATGCCGTGGACGCGCACGCGGTCACCGCGGTCGCCCTGAGCACGCGCGGGCTGCGGGAGCTGTCGGCCCGTGACGGGCAGGTGGCGGCGTTGCGGGTGCTGGTCGACCGCCGCGATGAGTTGTCGAGTCGGCGGGCGGCGACGTTGAACCGGCTGCACCGCCTGCTCGCGGAGCTGGTCCCGGGGGGTGCGGGGCGGCATCTGAGCCCACTACAGGCCAAGGCCATGTTGGCCACGGTCCGGCCCCGGGACCCGGGTGGGGCGATGCGCCGGCGGATCGCCGCCGACCTGCTCGCCGACCTGTTCACCGTCGATGGGCAGTTGAAGGCGGTCACCGCCGAACTGCGCCGCCGCGTGCGGGCTCTGGGTTCGCACCTGATGGACCTGTACGGGATGGGCCCTGCCGGCGCCGCCCGCGTGGTCGCTGATGTCGCCGACGTGTCCCGGTTCCCGACCAAGGCACGGTTCGCCGCCTGGACCGGCACCGCACCCCTGGACGCCTCCTCCGGGGCGCAGCTGCGGCACCGGCTGTCCCGGGCCGGGAACCGGCGGCTCAACCACGTGCTGCACATCATGGCCATCGTCCAGGTCCGCCACGACACCCCGGGCCGGGCCTACTACCGGCGGCTGTTGGCCCGGGGGAAGACCCCGATGGAGGCCCTGCGGATCCTCAAACGGCGCCTGTCCGACGTGGTCTACCGGCAACTGGTCGCCGACCCCGCATGATCGGCGGGTTTCTGGGGGTCAAGGGGTCGTGGGTTCGAATCTCGCCGTCCCGACTTTGGACGTTTTCGCAGCTCACAGCCCTGTTGAGGCGAGGGTTTAGGCGTCTGAGGTGGCGATCGAGGAGAGCATGGCGTTCATGGAACCCTTGACTCGGCCGGTTTCTCTGCTGCGGTTCCTGCGCTGACGGAGTGTTGCCGTGCGGGTGAACCCGCAGTTCAGGGGCACGCGGTGTGCGGTGGCGAGCCGAGGCACGGGTGGCCGTGGCTCGCTTGACCAGCAGTCAGGGATTGGGCGGAGACCTGTCGAGGATGCCCTGAACGAGAACACCGCCCCGACTCGAGAAACCACAAGTCGCAGCCTTGTTCCGTGTTGTCGGGTCAGGCGTCTGACCGCTGCGGAGTGAAGTCCGAGAGCGGCTGAGGAGAACGCGCGCTCAGAGTCCGCGGATCTGGGCACTGGTGATCCCGGCGTTCTCGCGCCGGCCATCTGCTGCGACGAGGGGGGCGTCCAGCGATTCGGCCAATGCGACGTAGGCGGCGTCGTGGCTGGTCAGGTTGTGGCGGAGGTCCCAGATGCGGTCGAGGAGGGACTGGCAGTCGCTGAGGGCGATCGTGAGTCCTGCGAGGGCCTCGACGGCGTCCTCGGCTGGTTCGATGGAGAGCTTGGAACCAAGGACGTGACCGCGGATGACGGACATGACCTCCGTGATGAGGTGTGCGGGGGCGGCCCAGTCGGTGTCGCCGGTGAGGACGTCTCGCGCCGTTTCGCCGAGAGGACCGTCGTCGAGCAAGGCCAGCGCCAAGGCGCTGGCGCCAACGACGATCATGCTGAGAGGTCCCCTTCGCGGCGGCGTCGTTGCTCGGCGACGAATCCCGAGAGCTCACCGGGAGCGCTGCGGAGCCCGTCGTCACGCGCGGCGAAACGTCCCAGCAGTGCGGCGTTGTTCGCCCGTGGGGCCTGCTGTCTCACGAGCTCGAGCAGGAACGCCTGGAGTGACTGGCCTCCGGCTCGGGCTTGAGCGCATGCAAGGAGGTGGCGCCGATGGCCGCACTACAGATCCGGGATGTGCCGGACGAGGTCCGCGATGCACTCGTGGCGCTATGCATGCAGCGTGTGTCGTGCCTCACCCCTTCACCAGTGCGTGGTGAGCCAGTCCAGGTCGCCTTGGTCGCGGGCTCGCGCTCTGCGCTCGCCGTCGAACAGCGTCTGCTGCTTGCTCAGGACCAGAATGTAGGGCCTGCCAACCCGCCGCGTGGTGTGGCTCACCGGGAGTTCGGCGGCGTCGATCCGCCCGTGGATGTGTTGGCGTCGTGCCTGGGCCAACGGCCATTCGAGGGTGCGTCGAGCCCTGTCGCGCACGAACGCCCTAAGCGTGGCACACAGCTCGCAGGAGCAGCCGTCCGGCAAGGCCAGCGACCAGTCGTCGTCCGCCCGCTCCGGCCGGTCCAGCCGGTCCCGGAGCGCGCCGGCGCCCAAGGCCGCCAACTCCTCGAAGCCGCCTCGACGGCGAGCGTCGGGTGACAGCTCGGCGGCCGAGCGGAGCGCCACCATCAGGCATCCCACGAGGTCCCCGGGGTGAGCATCGCAGAACGTGATCGTCGAGGTCCGCAGGCCATCTGCCTCGATCATCGCTCCAGCCGTCAACAGGGCCGCCAACGGTTCGCCCAGGGCGGTCAGCGCCGTGGCCTTCCGGCTCGGCGGTGTCGTCGCAAGGGCTTCCTCGAGCATGCGGTGGAGCGAGTCCCGGGCCAGCTCGAGCAGGCGGGTGGCCGTCGTCCTGCCGTGCCGCTTCACCTTCAGCAGCGCCGCGGTGAGGGCGGGCAACGACGTCAGCCAGGTCGTCCGGTCGGGGGTGCCCGGCGACCACGCGGCGCCGCGTCCGAACCACGTCGTCAACAGGTCGTCTACCCAGGCGTCCCCGTACTGGTTGGCGAGCGCGGTCAGCGGGGCCATCTGTCGGGGACGGAGCTGCTCGACGCGGAACCGGCGCACCAGCACTCGACCGAGTGCCGGCTCCTCGAGTGCCGCCGCGGCACGCAGCGCGGTGACCAACAGGGCGGACTGGTTCGTCGGGAGCGAAACGGTGTCCCAGAAGGGTTCCAGGGTGGCCGCCATGGTGCGCGCCTCGGCAAGATCACCGGACTTGACCGTCCGAAGCAGCTCCTCGAGGGCCCAGGACGGCGCGGCCTCGGCACGCATCGCGAAGCCCTGCCCGCGCGGCCAGACCACGACCGCCCCCCGCCGGTACCAACGATCCAGCGTGTTGCCCCAGTTGCCCATGTAGCCCTCGTACTGCCACGAGAAAGGCTGCAACGCCTCAGACGGCGTGCTCGCGCACACCTCGTCACCTGAGACGGTCAGTGACGTGCCCGTGGAGTCCCCGGCCTGGTTGACCCAGTGGGTGAGAGTGATCGAGGAGTCGATCAGGTACTGCAGCTCGAACCCGTCGCCGTCCTGCTCCTCATCCGGCTCGTCGCGGTAGCGCCGTCGGTAGACCGGCTCAGGTTCGTAGGCCTCCCAGGTCTCCTGGACCTCGGTCAGGGCCAGGGCGCACTCGGCGTCCGAGGCGGCTGCCGCCGCCCGCAGTCGAGCGGTCCGCGCGATGTCGTTGCCCTTCAAACGCGACCAGTCCAGTGCTCGCTCGGTGTACTCGTGGTCGAGCAGGTAGACCAGCCGCCGCGGCGGATCACCGTCCCCGTCGCGGTAGCGGTGGACGACGCGGGTGGTGAAGTGCTGCCGCAGGCACGATGCGAGCTGCTCGTCGTCCGCCGTGGTCTCGTCCTCGGGACCGCTCGTCTCGCCCTCAATGAGCAGGTTGTAGGTCAGGGCGATCCGATAGCCGGAGGTCACCGGCCGGACCTCGTGCCGGCGGTCGGCGTGAAAGGCGACCAGTGCAAGATCTGACGCCCAGCCTCGATGGGTCCTGGACTGATCCCCGTGGTAGATCACAAGTTCACCGCCGGTGTGCCGTGTCGGCAACGTGACGACCAGGGTTCCGGTCATGCAGTCGTGCTTCTCGGAGTCCTGGTGGGGCAGGAAGAACTGGCCAGGTTCATAGACCAGGAGTGAGTGCAGGTCAGCGACCAGGCGTGCGGTCGCCGGCAGCCCGAACTGCTCGCGTACCGTATCCAGGGCGGCGTCGAGGGCCGCGGTCCAGCTCTCATGCACAAGGTCGCGGGGGACCTCCCAGGTGTCGCGGACCTGAGTGTCGGTGAGGGTCCGCGCCCCGCGTCCGAACCGCGCCGGGGCGGCGAGCGCGATCAGTGCGCGCGCCGTCTTGGCCGGGATGGGGAACCGGATCCTGCCAACCCCGTCGACCTCGAGGCGCAGCCCGGAGGCCTTGACGTTCAGCTGGACGCACGGCGGGACGGGTGAACCGACCGTTCTCAGCAGGCTGGCCAGGCGGTCGCGGGCGTGGGGCGGCACACCCGCAGGCTACCGATGGCTGACCGGACGTGGTTCCTCTCGCAGCGCTCTCTCGGCGGCCGAGAACCGGATGTGCTCATGCTCGAGGAGGGCCCGCGTCCCGAACCGGCTCTCAGCCCTCCTGGTAGATCAGGGAGGTAGATCAGGGGGATAGGCCGGCTTGCAGCGCTCGTCGGGGTGAATACCCGGTGATCTACCGGATTGTGGACGACGAGGTCGTCGTCGAGGTCGTCAAGATCTCCCACCGAAGTGACGCCTCTGGCTGACAGAGGACATGGCATTGGTCGACCCCTTGACTCGGCCAAGTAGGCTCTGACGCGACCTGCGCAAACGGTGTTGAGCATGCCGCTGGAGCCCTCGGCTTCTGGGGGTCAAGGGGTCGCGAGTTCGACTCTCGCCGTCCCGACCACGAAACCGTAGGTCAGAAGGCTGATCCAGGTTCACGGATTAGCCTTCTCGGCGCTCGGGGAGCCTAACGGGAAGCCTAAGTCAGGCCTGGCCGAGCGTGGACGATGGCGCTCGGCGGAGGAAGGCATCCGGCCTCGTTGGGGGCCTGTTGTGAGACCTCGCCGGCTCCGGCCCAGTCGCGGACGACGCGGCGGCGCCACACGTGGTGGT
Organism: uncultured Actinomycetota bacterium; assembly: GCA_963724535.1. Lineage (GTDB taxonomy): Bacteria > Actinomycetota > Actinomycetes > Actinomycetales > Kineosporiaceae > JADJPO01. The sequence goes on along the minus strand of CAVRVD010000013.1, from coordinate 12,309 downwards.
GGGCGTGAGCGCCGACGGCGTTGTGGCGACGTAGGTAGGTAGGTAGGTGAGGTGCCTGTTCGCAGGCGGGGAAGGAGTGATGGTGGAGGAGAGACTGCTGTATCGGGTACCCGAGGTGGCCGGGGCGCTCAATGTGAGTCGTTCGAAGGTGTACGAGTTGCTGAGTTCGGGGGTTCTTCGGTCGGTCCGCGCTCGTCGGGGCCGTCCTCCCTTAGCTTAGGAGACCTCAACCTGCCCAGGTGAGGATCGTCGGCCGTGGTCTGGCACTTGGCGCACGCGCTGCGACGGAGCGTGCGGGTGGCTGAAGCTGAGGTGCGGATCCGTCCAGCCGATGGTCGGACGTTGGAATACTGCCGAATCGAGTGGATTGAGCCGCTATCGCCTTCCCGCTTCGGGGTGGTCGACACGCCCCTTGTGATGGACTAGAATTCTGGTCTATGGAGACGTTGCCGTTGTCCGAGGTCAAGGCGCGCCTGTCCGAGATCGCCGAGGAGGTCGAACGAACCCACCAACGCGTGAACATCACTCGGAACGGGCGCGACTACGTGGTGTTGATGTCGGCGGCAGACCTCGCGTCGTTGGAGGCGACACTGGAGCTGCTGTCCGACCCCGACGCCCTGGCCCGCCTCGCGCAGGCCCAGGCGGATCTCGCGGCAGGACACCAGGTCACCCCAGAGCAGATGGCCGCCGAGATGGAACAGCGCCGCCAGCGGGAACGCCCGAGTGCCTGAAGACGACGCCGAGACCGATCCCTATCGCCTGGTGCTCGCCCCAGGGGCACGCCGAGCTCTCGCGGAGACCCTTCCCACCGCAGCAGCCTTCGCTGCCTGGGAGTTCATCACCGGACCGCTGCTCGAGCGGCCCCGAGTGGTCGGCGCGCCCCTGCGAGCCCCGTTCGAGGGCCTGTGGCGGGCACGGCGGGGCGAATACCGCGTCCGGTACCGCATCGACGAAACCGGGCACACGGTCTATGTCCTCGACATCGACCACCGACGCGACGCCTACAACTCCTGAGCGCATCCGAATTGCCGCTCTGACCTGGTCGAGCCTTGATGGCTTCGGCCGGGCTCCGCATACCCCGGCCCGCAACGGGGGCTGCCCGTCTCCACAGCTGCGCTCGTTTCGTGAGACGTCTTGGCGCACGACCGGGGCGCTTCGTAGCCTGGGACTCCACATCCGTGCCGAATAGGACTCGCTGGAACGGAAACTTCTGTGCATCTCGAGCGTTTGACGCTGATCCCGGAGATAGTCGGCCACAAGGGCGGGGCGGCGGTCGTCGACATCTGTGCCCATCCCGACCTACCGGAGGCGTCGGCCTACCGGCTCGTGCAAGCCCTCGACGAACGCCCCCACCATGCGGGCTCGTGCCCGAGGGCTATCGCTGCGTTCTCGCGGGATGACATGTGAACTGGTCAGACGGCGTCGAGTTCGGGACGCAGATCCGCAGATCGCCGTATTTCGACGCAACGGTCCGGTGGGGTGCGCAGGCCTTCTCGGTCTACAACCACATGTACATCCCGCGGGACTTCGGCGACCCCGAGCAGAACTTCTGGAACCTCGTGAACGACGCGGTTCTCTGCGACGTCGCCGTGGAGCGTCAGGTCGAGATCACCGGTCCCGATGCTCCGGTGTTCATGCAGCTGCTCACGCCGCGCGACCTGTCCGAGATGGTCGTCGGGCAGTGCAGGTACATCCTCATCACGAATGCGGATGGCGGCATCATCAACGACCCGGTGTTGCTCCGGCTGGCCGAGAACCACTTCTGGATCTCCCTGGCCGACAGTGACGTGCTGCTGTGGGCCCAGGGTGTCGCTGTCCACTCCGGCATGGACGTCACGATCGTCGAGCCCGACGTCTCACCACTACAACTACAGGGGCCGAAGTCCGGCAGGGTGATGGAGGCGCTGTTCGGCGAAAGCATCCACGACCTGAGGTACTACTGGCTGCGCGAGGTCGATCTGGACGGGATCCCGCTCATCGTGTCGAGGACAGGCTGGTCCAGCGAACTCGGCTACGAGCTCTTCCTGCGGGACGGTTCACGAGGCGACGAGCTGTGGGAGAAGATCATGGCCGTAGGCGAATCGTTCGGGCTCAGGCCGGGCCACACCTCATCGATTCGGCGGATCGAAGGCGGGATGCTCTCCTATCGCGCAGACGCCGACCTCGACACCAACCCCTACGAGCTCGGGCTCGACCGACTCGTCAGCCTCGACATGGAGGCGGATTTCATCGGCAAGGAAGCGCTCCGACGTATCCACGACGAGGGTGTGAGCCGGAAGCAGGTCGGTCTCGTGATCGAGGGCGACCCGCTGCCAGGCCCGAACACCACATACTGGCCGGTTCGATACGAAGGCGCCGCCGTCGGGAAGGTCACATCTGCGGTGTACTCGCCGCGGCTCGACCAGAACATCGCCTTGGCGATGGTCTCGGTGGGTGCAGCCGAGCTCGGAACCGAGGTCGACGTCACCACCGACTCCGGACCCTGTCGGGCAACTGTGGTCGACCGCCCGTTCTTCGACCCGAGGAAGTCCCTGGCCGCCGCACGGAGCGGGTAGAGCGGGCGGCTGGGCCATGGAGCGATCGCTTCCCAATTAGGGGCCAAGAGAGCCCTCGAACTCGAACATCACCCACCCGGTTTCCTGGCAGACACACCGGTCTACTGTCAGGCCAGTTACACCGTTCCCTGTACGGACCCCGTCTCTGCTACATCCTCGACTGGGAACCTGACCTGCGCTACTACGTGGCCTTCTTCGGCTTTCTGGCTCTCACATCTGCCGTTTGCGCACATGCTGCGGACCGCGTGCGGGATAGCCGCTCATGTGGCCGCTGCAGCCGGAGGATGCAGGAAGCAGCGAGCTGTGGGGCCCTGGCGTTCGGCTCTTGGGCGTGACGCTCCCGTCCTGCCTCATCCTGAGGTGCCTGGCTCAGCTCAGAAGTCCTTGGGTTGCGGGCCGGCTTGTCGGCAGATCGAACGAAAGGTGCCGATCTTGAGGTTTCTTTCGGCCCATGGGCACGATCACGATGCGGGTGGGTTGGCCGGCCTTGACGTACTTGGCGTGTGAGCCGCGCTGGGAGACGAACGAGAAGCCGTGACGGACGAGCGCCTTGGTCACGTCGTCCGAGGAGGGGCCTTCAGGCACTCTTGAGGCTCAGCTCCTCGACGTGGGCTCCGCGGACGAGCGGGATGGGCTCATCCAAGGTGGGTTCGTCGAAGTAGAGCTGGAGGGCCTCGAGGAGGTTGGCGCGGGCCTCGTCCTCGCTGGCGCCCTCGCTGGCCACGTCGACGTTGAGGCACTGGGCGACGTAGCCGTCGTCCTCGGCGTGGATGACGACCTGGAACGTCGTTGGCATAGTCATGGCTCCTCCTCCGGGAGCCATCGTCCCACGCCGGCGTGATCCGGAGGCCCCGGTGTGCTGATCTTGCTGGAGTAGTGCTGTGCTGATCTTCAGCCCTGCGCCTGCCGCCTCGGCCGGGGTCGACGACCGGCGCTCGGGCACGTCGTCGAGCGCTCCTGGTGCGGTCAAGAATGACCATTGACCCGATCGGTCCACGCACGGAAGGCTCCTGCCATGAAGACAGCAGTCGTCGTCCTGGACATGCTCAACGACTTCGTCGACGGAACGCTGGCCAATCCTGCCGCTCACCCGGTGATCGACCCGATCGCGCGCCTCGTGGAGAAGGCCCGGCGAGAGCCTGACTGGCTGGTCGTTTACGCGAACGACGCCCACCAGCAGGGTGACTTCGAGTTCAAGGTCTTCGGCGAGCACGCCCTCGCCGGCTCGCAAGGCGCCGCTGTCATCTCGCAGCTGCGGGCCCAGGAGGGCGACATCGTCGTCCCGAAGCGGTACTACTCGGCCTTCACCCAGACCGACCTCGACGCTACCTGCCGGGTGCACAACATCGCCCGATTCATCGTCGTAGGGCAGCACACGAACTGCTGTTGCCGGCACACCTCGTATGACGCCTTCATCCGAGGCATCGAGGTGCTGGTCGCTAGCGACGCAACGTGTGTGTTCCAGCCCATGTACGCCGACGCGTACGACGACGCCCAGGCCGACGCGCTCAGCTACCTGAACACCTTCTACAAGGCCGAGATCATCAAGACCTCCCATCTCCTGTGAGGCCCGTTCCCAGGCCTTCCGGGGATGCCGGGGGTGAGCTCGACACGCACCCTGTCCGCGCTCCGTGGCTCCCGGCAGCTTCCCGAATCCGAACGGTGTACCGCGGCCGTGTGGATCTGCTGCAGGCCGCACGGTCCTGTCCCTGGACGGCGCTCGCCTCATGGCTGAGCACCGGGCTCGCTGAGAGCGTGGCGGCCGATGCGAAGTGTTAGCCCGACGCCGTTGTCAGTAAGGATTCGGAGGGTGGAGACGAACCGCCGCTGCCGAGCCCATCGCCTGCCATCCGGGATGTAGATCGTCGACAACCCGGCCGCGGCCGGGCCATCTCGCCGGCCCGTCCGACCATGCCGAGTTCCGTGCCGTCCGCTTCTGCCGCAAGGACGTCATTCCGATTCGGAGGCGATCCGTGACGGATGGTGAGCGTGGCGTCTCTGGGGCTGTCGCGTCGGCGAGTCTGACAGGCAGGCCGTGTCGAGGTGCCGGACTCTACGATGTTGAATGGGGTGGGTGAGCAGCCCACCCGATCCGGCCACGATGATGGCCGCGCTGGTCGATCCTGTCCGGCTCCAGGTGTTCGCGGCAATGGTCACCGTCACCGGGCCGGGACGGCGGGAGCAGTTCCCTCCCGCACCCAACACCCGTTCGGTCTCCTACCTGACCCCGACCGGCGCCGCGAACCGGACCGGTGTTTCCGTCGAGGACGCCTACGCCGCGTTCAGGGCCCTGCAGAAGGCGGGCCTGGCGATCCCTGCCTCGACCAATCCGCGGCGCAACGGATGGCGGCTGGATGCAGACAACCTGGCCGTCTCTGCTGGCCAGCATCCGACATCCTGGACCCGTGATTGAGCCGGTCGGCCCGTCTGAGCTGTGGTCCCGATTCCGGCAGTTGCGCGCTGCCGCAAGCCTGAGGAGATCCGGCGACCGTCATGGGAAGAGGCCGGTGAGAGGCTCGGTCGTCTCTCAACTGTTCGCTGTGATGACTCGGCGGATGCGCCTGAGTGCCTTCTTCGTGCCCGGGTCGGTGGGTTGTGTGAGGTTGACGACGACGGCGGTGATGGGGACTCGGTTGCCGCGAGGGCCCATGACATCGGTGAAGATCTCACGGTCGTTGCGTAGCCGTGCCACCTCGGTGAGCAGGGCTACGCCCGTGTCCTTCTCGGTGTCGTCGCGGATGTTGACCACGACGAGCTGCGCTCGTTCGATGCCGTGGTAGGCGTCGGCCATGGCCCAGCGCATCCGGTGGTTCGCCATCGGTCGGCTGCGTAGCTCCGCCAGCCGCGTGAGGGCCTTCCGTCGTTCCCGCTCCACCAGTTTCGGTCGCTGCAGGGCGAACTCCCCCAGGCCAGGACCGATGAGTTCACCGAGTATCGACTCCAAGCCGCCGGGACGGCTCAGCACCGCCTCCAGCGCGTCCATGGCCTCCCGCTCTCTGCTCGGCTGGTCGCTCTTGCGGCGGACCAGGAGCCCTCAAGCTTGGGTACTAGGAGCAACATTCGGACAGGCCGCGGAGGCCTTCCAGGGCTGCCCGATCCGGGCGCGCTCACGCGACTGCGCGACGGCGTGGGCGTCTTCCAGGCATACGGGTTCGTCGGCTGAGATGATCCGTCGTCCGCTTCGGGCCGGGGCATTCCGTCGGTTGGGATGCAGTTCAGGGCAGTCCGGCGCGGTCGAATTCCTGCTGCAGCCGGGGTCTGCGGCGGTGGTTTTCGCGAAGTTCCTTGATCAAGGCGTCGACGTCGGCGGCTCTGCTGGTGCCAGCGGCGATCCTGCGCATCTTGACCAGGCGGCGGGCCGCCAGCCGGTAGCGCTGGGCGTCCGCCTGCACCAGATCCTTCTCCACGAGCTTGGTGTGGATCGGCAGGACGGCCAGCGGGTCGATCTTCTCGTACGCCTTGATCAGCTCGTGCCAGGCACGGTCGTCGTCGAGTTGGAGGGAGTGAGCCAGATCCCATGCCAGGCGGGGGTCCTTGAGGGTGAGCAGCGCGAAGAGGACGGCGTCGGCCGGTCTGGACGCCAGCGCGGCGAGCACCTCCTCGCGGTGGCAGGGCCAGGCGGGGCCGGCGGCATCGTGCAGCCGGGCTGCTGTGGTGGACGACGGCCACCGACGAAAGGTGAGCAGCCGAGCGTCCAGGAACTCGGCCGGACGGTGTTGCTGCAGGAGGCGGCACCAGAACTCGGCGGCCTGCAGGGATTGGTGGCTCGGGCCGACGTCCATGCCCCGGCGGGCCCAGTCGATGGCGAGCGCCATCTCGCCGATCTCCTCGAGGGCTTCGGCGGTGTCCTGGAACCAGGCCGCGACCTTCCGGTCTTTGGCGTGTGTCCGGATGATCGCCTCGATGTCATGGTCGAGCACAGCGAGCCGGCGGTCGTTCCACTCCAGCACCCACCGTTCATGCCTGTCGGGCACCGACCAGGACTGGGATTGGGGTGGCTGCGGGGCGAGGGGCGCGCGACGTTCGTCGAGTTTCGCCCGGCAAGCGGCGATGCCGATCTCGCCGAGGGCTGGCGCATAGGCGACCGGGTCGAGCTCGAAGTAGTCGACGTCGCCGTCGAACTGGAACGTGATCATCCAGTCCACGAGCCGGCCCGCGGGGACGCGGGCCTGCGCGGCAGCCTTCGGGTGTAGCGCCAACAGTCGCCGGCAGGCGTCCCCGATGATTCCGCTGGAGTCGTCAGCACGGGCAATCACCTTCACGGCGGAGACCAGCGCCTTGTGGGTGACGGCGTAGACCTGCGACGGATCGGTACCCGGGATCGCCGCCTCCAGGACGTCCACGCCCTCGTGCATCTGACGCCCGTGCGCGTTCGAGGCGCTCCAACGGTGCAGGTCTGCCCGGGTGCGGATCAGCGGCAGGACAGCATCAGCCAGCAAAGCCATGGGCCCAGTCTCTCCATCATCGGCTCAGGGTCGCGACAGAGGGCGCCTTTGATGAACGACAGGACCTTGCATCGGGCCAAGCCGACGCCGTCCACCCAGCTGGTGACACACCTTCCTCGCCCGTACCTACCCCGGCCCAAGATCCGATCCGAACAACGCCGCAGAGCGCGGCACGCGCTCATCGTGCATCGGTTGTCGAGCAGAGCCGCCGAGCTTCGCGCTCCTCGCCACCGCCCGCTCATGCCGCGATCCGCGCGGCTCTTGCGGCGGCTCGTTTCGCCCATCCGGGTTGCGCGGTCACCGAGAGCGACCCTGTTGGTCGCTGACCGCTCGGTCGTGGCGAGATAATCCGACGCTCGTACCGTCCGGCTCGCCGATCACGACCAGCAGGTCACCGGACCGGCCTTGACGGCCGAAGGGGCCGGGCGCTCGGTTGCCCGGACCGATCGCGCCGTCCGAACAGCAGACCGACGACCAATCCGAGCGCGAGGATCCTCAAGACGTTGAACGCCGTCCCGATGAGGAAGTAGCGCATGGCGTGTGGCGTCGGCGTGAAGAACTTGGCTGGGACCTCGAGCAGCGTCGTCACCAAGAGCAACGCGACGAGGCTCAGGAGCCCAGCCTTCAGGACCGGGCTCCGGCCGGGGATCGCCTCATGGAACCGAAGCAGCCCGTAAGCCACACCCAGCGCGACCAGAAGTCCACCCAGCAACGCCTCGAGCAGCATCGGCAGGTACGCGATGGACAGGGCGGACCTGTACTCAGCCGCGATCGGTGTCAGCGAGATCGCCAGGTTGACGACCCAGAACGCAAGCCCGCCCGCGAGCGACAGGCCGAGCAGGCGTCCCCGGATCCGGTGTGACGACATGTGGCGCGGGTCCCCGTCATGGGCTGACCCCGCGGTCACCGACCCCCGCCACCGTCGAGCCGGGCGGGCCCGCACGGACGGGACCGGCGTCCTTGACACCCCGCGCCAGGAGCCACAGGGCCAGCCCCACCTCGGCGAGCAGGCTCACGAACGTCCCGGGAGTCGTAATCTCGGGATGCGCCGGCAACAGCAGAGCCTGGACGAACCACACCAGCTCACCGACACCGTCCAGGAGGAGCAGGACGCCCAGGAAGCGCGGCAGGAACCCTGACCTCAAGACCAGGTATCCGAGCGGGAACAGCCACGTCCCGAAGAACAACTGAGCGATGGCGAAGCCGGAGCGGTACACGTCGATATCGCCCCGCGCCAGAGCGTCCACCTGCGGTGGTGCGAAGGCTGCCGGACCCTCGCCCGGGGCGCCGAGGAACAGGGCCGACACGAGTCCGAGCATGCTCGCGCACTGGACGGCGACGCCGACCGCATTAAGTAGCAGGAACAGCAGGGCGAGGTCCTGGTTGACCCGACGCAGCAGGACGTAGAGACCCCACGCCGCCATCAGGAAGAAGAAGGTCGACACGAACGCGAAAGCCAGCGCGAGCCGGAACGCCCCGGGTCGCGTCGCGATCGCGTCATAGACCTCGATTTTTCGCCGCTGTGGCGTCGTGCCCTTGCCTGATGGGTTGACGCCGAGTTGATCTTGTGGGTGGCGTTGTGGGTAGGCGGGGGTGCCGGCGGTCGCGCCGGGCGCCGGGTCCACGGGCCGGTCGTGGGTCTCCTTCCTGGGTCGGTGGGGCGGCGGGGCCGCGGGTCAGGTCGGTGCGGGCAGGGCCATCACGCGGGTGAAGGCGGCGTGCCAGGTCGTCGGCCCAGGGCCAGTCGGGTGGGATGTTCAGCCAGTGGTGGCGTTGGCCTCGGGTGATCCGGGCGGCGGTGTGCAGCAGCCGGTAGCGCAGGGTCTTCGGTTCGGCCTTGGCCAGCTCGCCGGTCAGGGTGAGGTGGCGGGTCCAGGCGAGCAGGTCGACGGCGAGGGCGACGACCTGGCACCAGGCCTCGTTGATGCCCCACGACTTCGACGGGAGCCGGCGCAGGCCAGTGGCTTTCGCGGTGCGGACGCCGTCCTCGACGCGGGCGTGGACACGGTGGCGGGCTTCGAGGCGTTGCAGCTGCCCGGTGGTCGTGTTGGTGGCCAGGAGCTGGTAGCGGTGGCCGTCGTGGGCTTCGAACAGGGAGACCTGCATCCCGGCGGGGATGGGTTCACGGCGGACGATGACCCGCAGATCATCTCGGCCAGGTGGACAGCTGGTCGGTGACCTTGCCGTCGGGGCCGACGGAGTGGCGGAGCAGGCCGGTCAGTTCGGCGACGTGGGCGTCGTCGCGGGGCCGGCCGTCGGCGTCCAGGGCCGGTTCCCACCCGGTCGTGCCGTACCGGGTGATCGCGGTGCGGGCGCGGTCGTCGAGGTCGAACCCGATGGAGTACTCCACGCGGTGGCCGTGGCGGGCGTTCAGGGCGGTGATGTGGTCGACGATCTGGTGGCCGGCGCCGGCGCCGTCGATGGTGACCAGCAGGTTGCGCCGGTGCGGGGCGGGGATCTGCCCGATCGCGGCGTCGAGGACCGTGACGTGGTCGGTGCCGGTGTTGGAGCCGGCGTTGCCCGGGCGCAGCAGCGCCACCAGCAGCTCTGCGGTGTTGTCGCACGTGGCCAGGAGCGGGTGGTGGCCGTAGGTCCCCTTGAACGTCCCCCGAGCCCCGGTCTTGTCGCTGTGGGCGATCACGATCGAGGCGTCCAGGCGGATCACGACCGTCGTGCCGAGATCGCCGTAACACGTTCTCGCGGCGGGGATCTGCCCGTGCCGGGTGACGATCTGCCGCCACACCCAGGCCCGGGTCTTCGCCCGGGCCCGGTCGATCCGGGCCAGCTGCACCCCGTCGATCTCGTCCAGACACCGCCACGCCGTCGTCGTGGACGCCACCGGCCCGAACAACCCGCCCTGGTCCCGCAACACGCGCAGGTCATCGATCGCGGTCGCGCCGTCAGCGACCGCCACCGCCAGGTCGGCCAGCACCCGGCCCCGGTCGATGTCGGGGTGGAAGCCGCGGACCTGCAACGCCTTCGACAGCCGGTCGGTCAAACCGACCCGATCCCCGAGCAGCCGCAGCAGCGCCGACCCGACATGAGAGACCACGCCCTTGCCCGCCACCCGCACCCGCAGATCGCGGGCCCATCCCGTACGCTTGGACACTGAAAAGGTGCTCCCTCCGCTGCGGATACTGGACCTTCGACAAGTCCCATTATCCCAGGTCAGGGGCACCTTTTCGCGTAGTTGATCAACCTATCCGGGCACCCTCATGAATAGCCGAGGTAGACCTGCGCCGTGTCCCCGAGGCCGATGTGCCCGAAGACGTCGGCCAGCACGGACGACACGATGAACAACAGGTAGAGGCCACCAGTGATCCTGGCAAGCCGAACAGGAGCGACGCGGTCAGTGATCTCGAAGGACATCGTGATCCCCTCGCGGCCTCGGTGGCCGACTCCGAGATCTCCGGCATACACCCGCGGGCGCCGCCACAGACGTGATGATGGTCCTCGGCCGAACAGCCGCCCATGATCAACAAGGGGGCCGCGGCGTGTGGAACTGCTCGCCGCAGTGGTGTCCTGGCCTCAGAAACGCCTCGATCAGCCTGCTCCGCCTCGCCGGCGCCAAGAACATCGCCGCCGCCCTACGCCACCACCAAGCCCACCCCGACAAGATCATCACACTGCTGACCAGCTGAAACACGACAATGACGGGACCCTGTAGCGCGGCCCTACGCTTCTGCCGCTCGGCGTGCGCGCTCAGAGGTCCCGAAACCGAACCCGGGCGCCCACCGGACCGTCGTTCTCCGGAAAGGCGATCCGGTCGGCGGCAACAGCCCAGCGGGCCACGTCGACGCGGAATCGTCCGGCGCGAACCGCGGGGTCCTGCTCGGCCAGGCGCCGCGCCTCCGTAGCATCGACGGTGTAGACGGACATGCCGCGCATCGTCTCGTCGGACTGGTCCAGCAGCGGACCGTTGGCGGCGATGATGCCCCGCCGGCCCAAGTCCGCAAGGTAGGCCAAGTGGGCGTGATGCAGCGCCGTGGACTCCTCCTCAGCCAGATCGGGAGGTTTGGTCCCGCGCCGCAGGTAGACGATCGTGCGGACGTCGAACGATGCCGGCACCCCAGGTGGTCGCTCCATGGCCTTCTCATACGCCGAGTCATCGCCAGGGAGCAAGTCGCGCCACCCGACCGTTGGGCCTGAACCGCGGAACCCTCTCGGAAGGGTCAGATGATCACGCGACCTCCCGGGTAGAACCTGGGTAGAACCCATGTATCGCCGCCTACCCGATGCATCATCCTCACTGCCACTGGCCGAAAGAACTCCAATCAAACGTATCGCTGGGCCCGAGTCCGCAAACCCCATGACCCACATCCGGAAATGCCGCTGTCCGTGCGCGACGCACGATAAGGCTGCTGAGCGTGCTCGGCGCTCGGCTCCCGGGCCTGGTCGCCGCCGCCAGCCGCCGGGTCACGGCCGTCGCGGTCGGGGCGCCTTGCGTAGTCGGTAGACGTCGGAGCGGTGTTCGATGGCGAGCACATCGACGCGGTGGTCTGTGTCGTTGATGCGGTAGATGACGCGATAGTCGCCTCGACGGGCGCTGTGCAGGCCCTCCAGGCCGAGTTTGAGCGGCTTGCCCACCCGGTGGGGGTTGGCCGCCAGGGAGCCGTACAGGAATTCCACCACTGCGGCCGACACCTTCTCCGGCATCCGGATCAACGCACGCCGAGCCGGCGCCGTCCACGCGATCGCGAACTGCTCCGTACTCATCGATCAGTGATCAACCGCAGGGCTTCGTCCTTGGTCAGGGTTGCTGCGCCGGTGGTGTCCAGCTCTGCCAGTGCCTCGCGGATGTCCGCCAGCAGGGACGCGCTGTCCATCACGTCCAGGGTCTCCTCCAGGGACTCCAGGTCCTCGAAGCTCAAGACCACTGCGGCCGGGCGCCCGTGCTTGGTGATCACGACTCGGCCGTGCTCGCGCTCCAGGCGCTCCACGACCTCGGACAGGCGGTTCTTCACATCCGCCAGTGGCATCTGCTCAGACGCTGACATAGCCAGAAGTATAGCTAGACGACCAGCCGGTCGCCAGGGCGAGGGACGCACACTGAATTGCCGCCGTTAGAACGGTGGGGGATGGGATGCCTCGTCATGGAGGGTGGCTTCGGGTGGGCGGGACGTCCCGGTTCGGTCATCGTCGTGTGGCCCGCAGGGGTAGAGGTCGGGTGGGGACGGCCGGTCGTCCGGGTCGTGGTCGAGGTCGAGGTCGTGCATCTCGTCGTGGAAGATGCCGTAGGGCAAGCCGGCTGAGGTGTAGCCGGCGACGAAGTAGGGCCGCCCGTCCATCATGATCCAGTCGTTGTCGAG
>CAVRVD010000012.1:0-19740 GCA_963724535.1 uncultured Actinomycetota bacterium | reverse complement strand
CCGGCCCGGATCCGCGCCAGCGGTGCCTCACCGCTGATCGTGCCCTCCTGGTGTCCTCACCCTTGCGTGCAGATCGGGCCGGACCCTCGGTGCGTCAGGCCGACGCGCTTGACGCAGGGTCAGTCGCGGGTGAGCTTGCGGTAGGTGACCCGGTGCGGACGGGCGGCCTCCGGCCCGAGCCGGGCCACCTTGTTCTCCTCGTAGCCGGCGAAGTTGCCCTCGAACCAGAACCACTTGGCCGGGTCCTGGTCGTCGCCCTCGTAGGCGAGGATGTGCGTGGCCACCCGGTCCAGGAACCACCGGTCGTGGGAGATCACCACGGCGCAGCCGGGGAACTCGAGCAGCGCGTTCTCCAGCGAGCCGAGGGTCTCGACGTCCAGGTCGTTGGAGGGCTCGTCGAGCAGCAGCAGGTTGCCGCCCTGCTTCAGGGTCAGCGCCAGGTTCAGCCGGTTGCGCTCGCCGCCGGACAGCACCCCGGCCGGCTTCTGCTGGTCCGGACCCTTGAAGCCGAACGCCGACACGTAGGCACGCGAGGGCATCTCGACGTTGCCGACCTTGAGGTGGTCCAGGCCGTCGGAGACCGTCTCCCAGACCGTCTTCTTGGGGTCGAGGCCGGCCCGGGCCTGGTCGACGTAGGAGATCTTGATCGTCTCGCCCACCTTGAGCTGGCCGGAGTCGATCGGCTCGAGCCCGACGATGGTCTTGAACAGGGTGGTCTTGCCGACCCCGTTCGGACCGATGACGCCGACGATCCCGTTGCGCGGCAACGAGAACGACAGACCGTCGATGAGCACGCGGTCACCGAAGCCCTTGGTCAGGTCCTTCGCCTCGATGACGATATTGCCCAGCCGAGGTCCGGGCGGGATCTGGATCTCGTCGAAGTCGAGCTTGCGGGTCCGCTCGGCCTCGGCGGCCATCTCCTCGTAGCGGGCCAGCCGCGCCTTGGACTTGGTCTGGCGGCCCTTGGCGTTCTGCCGGACCCACGCAAGCTCGTCGGCGAGCCGCTTGGCGAGCTTGGCGTCCTTGCGGCCCTGCACCTGCAGCCGCTCCTGCTTCTTCTCCAGGTAGGTGGAGTAGTTGCCCTCGTAGGGGTAGAGCCGGCCCCGGTCGACCTCGGCGATCCACTGAGCCACGTTGTCCAGGAAGTACCGGTCGTGGGTGACCGCGATGACCGCGCCGGCGTAGGCGGCCAGGTGCTGCTCCAGCCACTGCACGCTCTCGGCGTCCAGGTGGTTGGTGGGTTCGTCGAGCAGCAGCAGGTCGGGCTTGGCGAGCAGCAACTTGCACAGCGCCACCCGGCGGCGCTCACCACCGGACAGCACGGTCACGTCGGCGTCCGGTGGCGGGCAGCGCAGCGCGTCCATGGCCTGCTCGAGCTGGGCATCGAGGTCCCAGGCGTCGGCGTGGTCGATGTCCTCCTGGAGCCGGCCCATCTCGACCATCAGCTCGTCGGAGTAGTCGACGGCCATCTTCTCGGCGATCTCGTTGAACCGGTCGAGCTTGACCTTGATCTCGCCCAGGCCCTCCTCGACGTTGCCGAGCACGGTCTTGTCCTCGTTCAGCGGCGGCTCCTGGAGCAGGATGCCGACCGTGTACCCGGGCGACAGCCGGGCCTCACCGTTGGAGGGGTGGTCCAACCCGGCCATCATCCTCAGGATCGTCGACTTGCCGGCGCCGTTCGGGCCGACCATGCCGATCTTCGCACCGGGGAAGAAGGCCATCGTGACGTCGTCGAGGATGACCTTGTCCCCGACCGCCTTGCGGGCCTTCGTCATGGTGTAGATGAACTCCGCCATGCCCGAGAGGCTATCCGCCGTGGCGGGATGCTCCGACATCGTGACCTCGCCGGTGCCGGCTCACCCGGCGCCGATGCGCCGAGCGTGCCAGCCTGAACCGATGAGCAACAACAGTCGTGCGACCGGCCCGCCCCACCCAGCATCGACCGACCAGCCCGGCGCCGTCCGCATCGAGCACGACACGATGGGGCAGGTCCAGGTGCCGGCCGGGGCCCTCTTCGGCGCGCAGACCCAGCGCGCGGTGGACAACTTCACGGTGAGCGGGCTGCGGCTGGGCCGGTCGATGATCTGGGCGCTGAGCGCGGTCAAGGCGGCCGCCGCGGTCGTCAACGCCGAGCTGGGCGTGCTGGACGGCGAAACCGCCATCGCGATCGAGACCGCCGCTGACGAGGTGGCCGGCGGCACGTACGACGACCACTTCCCGGTGGACGTGTTCCAGACCGGCTCGGGCACCTCCTCGAACATGAACGCCAACGAGGTGGTCGCGCACCTGGCCGGCCGGCGGTTGGGTCGCCGAGTCCACCCCAACGACGAGGTGAATGCCTCCCAGTCGAGCAACGACGCCTTCCCCACCGCGATCCACCTGGCCGCCACCCGCGCGGTGCTCACCGACCTGCGACCCGCCCTGGAGCACCTGGCCGAGGCCCTGCAGGGCCAGGCCGAACGACTCGCCGATGTGGTGACCGCAGGCCGCACACATCTGATGGACGCCACCCCGGTCACCCTCGGCCAGGAGTTCGGCGGCTACGCCGCGCAGGTCCGCCGCGGCGTCGAACGGTTGGACGCCGCGCTGCCGCGGCTCGCAGAGGTGCCGCTCGGCGGCACCGCGGTGGGCACCGGGCTGAACACCCCCGACGGTTTCGCAGCCCGGGCGGTGGCCGAGCTGGCCCGCCGCACGGGGCTGCCGGTCACCGAGGCCCGCGACCACTTCGAGGCCCAGGGAGCGCGGGACGGGCTGGTGGAGACCTCCGGGGTGCTGCGCACGATCGCGGTCAGCCTCACCAAGATCTGCAACGACCTGCGCTGGAAGGCCTCCGGTCCGATGACCGGGCTGGGCGAGCTCCGCCTTCCCGACCTGCAGCCGGGCTCCTCGATCATGCCGGGCAAGGTCAACCCGGTGGTCCCCGAGGCGGTGTTGCAGGTCTGCGCCCGAGTGGTGGGCAACGACGCCACCGTGGCCTGGGCCGGGGCCAGCGGTTCGTTCGAGCTGAACGTGATGATGCCGGTGACCGCGCATGCCCTGTTGGAGTCCTGCGACCTCCTCGCCGCCGCCGCCACGCTGCTGGCCGACCGATGTGTCGTCGGTCTCACCGCGGACGCCGAGCGGTGCCGTCGCTATGCCGAGTCCTCGCCGTCCGTGGTCACCCCGCTGAACCGGCTGATCGGCTATGAGGCAGCCGCCCGAATCGCGAAACACGCTGTGGCGCAAGGGATGACCGTCCGGGAGGCAGTGTTGGACCTCGGCCTCGTCGACCGAGGTGAGCTGACCGCCGAGCAGCTGGACGCCGCGTTGGACGTCGAGTCGATGACCGGCCGCTGAACCGGACGGCACCTCGCTAGGCTTCTCGGTCGTGTCGTCCACCGCTGTGCCGTTCGGGTCCGGGCCGTCCCCCATCGAGGCGGCCGACCGAGCCACCACCACCACCGACCCCGCCGGCCCCGCCGAGCCGACGCCCTGGTGGCGCCAGGCGGTGACCTACCAGGTCTACATCCGCAGCTTCGCCGATGCCGACGGCGACGGGCTCGGCGACGTCGCCGGGATCCACTCGCGCCTGCCCTACCTGGCCGACCTCGGCGTGGACGCGATGTGGGTCAACCCGTGGTACCCCTCGCCGCAGGCCGACGCCGGCTACGACGTGTCGGACTATCGCGACATCGACCCTGGCTTCGGCACCCTGGCCGACGCCCGGGCGCTGATCGACGAGGCGCACGCGCTCGGGTTGAAGGTGCTGCTCGACATCGTGCCCAACCACACCAGCGACGAGCACGCCTGGTTCGTCGCTGCCCTGGCCGCCGGAGCGGGCTCGCCCGAACGGGCCCGCTACCACTTCCGGCCTGGTCGAGGCCCGGACGGCGGCCGGCCGCCCAACGATTGGCGGTCGGTGTTCGGTGGCTCGGCGTGGACCCGGATCACTGAGCCGGACGGCTCCCCCGGCGAGTGGTACCTGCACCTGTTCGACGCCAAGCAGCCGGACCTGAACTGGGACGACGAGGCCGTCCGCGCCGAGTTCGAGGACATCCTGCGGTTCTGGTTCGACCGCGGCGCCGACGGGTTCCGGATCGACGTGGCCCACGGTCTGGTCAAGGACCCCGCACTGCCGGACCTGGACGGCCGCTCCCACCTGGACTACACCGAGCCTCGCCTGCTCGACGCCGTGGACCGCCCCGACCACCCGCACTGGGACCGTCCGGGCGTGCACGGGATCTACCGGGCCTGGCGACGCCTGGCCGACTCCTACGACCCACCGAAGGTCTTCGTCGCCGAGGCCTGGGTGGCCGGCCCCGACCGTCTGGCCGCCTACCTGCGCAGCGACGAGATGCACACCGCGTTCGACTTCGACGTGGTCCAGGCCCCCTGGGAGGCCGAGGCGCTGCGCCGGACCGTGACCTCCAGCCTGGCCGCCCACGACCGGGTGGGGGCACCGGTGATGTGGGTGCTGTCCAACCACGACATCATCCGGCACGCCACCCGGTTGGGTCGCCCCGACGCCCGGCGGGTGCCGGACCCGCTGCAGGGCCACGACCATGGCACCGCGGACCTGGAGCTGGGCCGGCGCCGGGCCCGGGCCGCGCTGCTGCTGGAGCTGGCCCTGCCCGGCGGGGTGTACCTGTACCAGGGCGAGGAGCTCGGCCTGGAGGAGGTCGAGGACCTCCCCGAGGCGCTGCTGCAGGACCCGACCTGGGTCCGCTCCGGGCACACCGAACGCGGGCGGGACGGCTGCCGGGTGCCGTTGCCCTGGACCACCGACGGTCCGTCGCTGGGCTTCGGCGCCGTCCCGGGCTGGCTGCCGCAGCCGAGCTCCTGGGGAGGTCCTGGTGGCCTCTCGGTGCAGGCCCAGCAGACTGACCCCGCCTCGATGCTGGCGTTCTACCGGACGGCGCTGCGGTTGCGCCGGGAGCTGGCCGCCCGCGGCGTCCTCGGCGCCGGGGACGCCGCCTCGGTGCAGTGGCTGGACGGCGACCTGCAGAGCGAGGACGTCTTGGCCTTCCGTCGTGGTCGCGAGGGCACCGGCGTGGTGTGCGTGGTCAACACCGGTGCCGCGCCGGTTCGGCTGCCGGACGGCGAGGTGCTGTTGGCCAGTGTCGACCTCGACGAGCAGGACCGCATCCGCCGGCTGCCCGCAGACGCTGCCGTCTGGTTGGCCGGCTGACCGGAGCGATGCGCCGCCGGTCCGAACGCAGCCGGGGGCGCACCGCTCACGTCCAGATCACGCCGGGTTGACGTCCAGCCCGGCGACCGCCCCGATGACGATCACCGCCGGCGCGCTGACCCGGGCGTCGGCGGCGGCCCGTGCGATCTGCGACAGCGGCGCCCGGACCACCCGCTGCCCAGGCAGCGACCCGTCCTGGACGACGGCGACCGGGGTGTCGCCGGCCCTGCCGTGGCGTAGCAGCACCTGAACGATCTCCGGCAACCGGTCCACCCCCATCAGCACCAGGAGGGTCCCGCGCAGCCGGGCCAGGGCCGACCAGTCGACCAGGCTCGCCGAGTCCTCCGGTGCCAGGTGCCCGGAGACGATGACCGCCTCGTGGGCCAGGCCGCGGTGGGTCAGTGGGATGCCGGCCAGGGCGGGCACGGAAAGGGCGCTGGTGACGCCGGGCACCACGGTCACCGGCACCCCGGCGGCCACGCAGGCCTGCACCTCCTCGCTGCCGCGGCCGAACACGTACGGGTCGCCGCCCTTGAGCCGGACGACGAAGGCACCGGACCGGGCCCGGTCGAGCATGATCTCGTTGATGGCCGGCTGGGCCATCGCCCGCCCCCGTGGGAGCTTGGCCGCGTCGACCACCTCGACGTCGACGGCGAGCTCGTCCAGCAGCGGCTGCGGGGCGAGGCGGTCGGCGACCACGACGTCGGCACGCGCCAGCAGCCGCCGACCGCGTACGGTGATCAGCTCAGGATCGCCTGGGCCGCCACCGACGATGGCCACCCCCGGCAGCACGCCGTCCGGGGACCGTCGCCGGGCCCGCACGTCGAGCAGGCCCTGGCGCATCGACTCGACGATCCCGTCCCGGACCGCCGCGGCGCGCCGCGGGTCGGCACCGCCGAGGACGGCGACCTGGACCGCGCCGTCCCGGCCGGTGGCCGGGGTGCGCGCCGTCCCGGCAGAGCCGACGTCGGCGCGGACGCAGAAGACCCGTCGGCGCTCCGCCTCGGCGGCGACCGCCGTGTTCACCTCCGGCCGCTCGGTGAGCGCCAGGGCGTACCAGGCGCCATCCAGGTCGCCGTCGGCGTACTCGCGCCGCTGCCAGGTCATCCCACCGGCGCCGAGCAACCCCTCGACGGTGGGGGTCAGCGCCGGGGAGACAACCAGGACGTCGGCGCCGGCCTCCAGCAGGCCCGGCAGCCGGCGCTGCGCCAGGCCGCCGCCGCCGACGACCACCACGCGACGCCCGGCCAGGTCCAGACCGGCCAGATAGTGCCCGTGGCTCACGGCGTCACCCCGGATTCGGAACCGAGCTGGTCGAGGGTGGCCATGTCGCGCAGTGCCCGGGCAGCGGCCCGGACCACGGGCAGGGCGAGCAGGGCGCCGGTGCCCTCGCCCAGACGCAGGTCCAGATCGATCAGCGGACGCAGCCCGAGCCGGTCCAGTGCGACGGCGTGACCGGGTTCGACCGACCGATGCCCGGCGATGCAGGCATGGACCGCGAGCGGCGCCAGTGCGGTCGCGGCCAGTGCCGCCGCGCCGGCGATCACGCCGTCCAGAACCACCGGGACCCGGTGGCCCGCGGCGGCCAGGACGAAGCCGGCGATCGCCGCGTGCTCCAGGCCGCCCAGAGCGGCCAGCACCGCCAGCGGGTCAGCCGCGGCGGACGCCACGACGTCGGCATGGACGTCGAGGGCGCCGCGGACGACGTCGACCTTCAGCCGCCAGGTGTCCGGGTCGATGCCGGTGCCGCGGCCGGTGACCCGGTCGGGGTCGGCGCCGGTGAAGGCGGCGACCAGGGCCGCCGACGCCGTGGTGTTGGCGATGCCCATGTCCCCAGTGAGCAGCACCTCGGCGCCCTCGGCGACCAGCCGGTCGGCGACCTCGGCACCGACCAGCAGCGCCTGCTCGACCTCGGCGAGGGTCATCGCCGGTTCCCGGCTCAGGTCCCGGGTGCCGGCGCGCACCCGACGCCGCAGCAACCGTGCTGTGCCGCCCGCTCCCGTGCCCCCCGCTCCTAGACCGGCGGCTTCTGTGCCGGCCGACGTGCCCGCAGGCGCGGGCACCGCGGTGGCCACTCCGACGTCGCAGACCAGCACCTGTGCCCCGACGGTGGCCGCAAGCGCGTTCGCCGCGGCACCACCGGCCAGAAATGTGGCCACCATCTGGGCGGTGACCTGCTGCGGCCACGGGCTGACGCCACGGGCGTGAACGCCGTGGTCGGCGGCGAACACCGCGAGCACGGCCCGCTGCGGAACCGGCGGCGGGCAGCTGCCGGCCAGCCCGGCCAGCTGCACCGAGACGTCCTCGAGCACCCCGAGCGCGCCGCGCGGCTTGACCAGCCGGTCCTGCCGGTCGGCCGCCGCGGCGGCAGCGGTCCGGTCGGGTGCCGCAGGCCGTTCCAGCAGCGACCGGACCGATTCGCTGGCCCTGCCCTGCTGCGGCGGCAGGCCCACCGGCCCCACGGCGTCAGCGCTCACGGTTCACCTCTCGTCGTTCGTCGAGGCCTGGTCAGCTGGTCCGTCGTCCACCGACTCGTCCGGTCGTCCGGCCGACAGCGTCGCCCGGCAACCTCTCGCGCCGCGGCCCTGACGGCGACGCGGGCCGCCACGCTACCCGTCGCCGCCACGAGGGTGGCCGCCCGGACCATCCGCACGGTCCGGCGTAGGTCGGCGACGGTCACCGCCACACCCTCGGCGCCCAGCACCGGCCGCCGCTCCACCTGCCCGTGGTAGGTGTTCGCCCCGCCCAGGCGCACCCCGAGCGCACCGGCCACAGCGGCCTCCGGGTGCCCGGCGTTGGGGCTGGGATGGGCTGCGGCGTCCCGGCGGGCAACCCGCCACGCCCGCCGGACCGACCCGGCGGCCACCGGGGCGGACCCGGCCAGCACCACGGCGCTGAGCCGAGCCGGAACCCAGTTGGCGAGGTCGTCGGCCCGAGCGGCGGCCCAGCCGAAGCGGCGGTAGGTGTCGTTGCGGTAGCCGACCATCGCGTCGAGGGTGTTCACGGCCCGGTAGCCGAGCAGCCCGGGCAGGCCGGCGACAGCGCCCCAGAACAGCGGGGCGACCACCGCGTCGGAGGCGTTCTCGGCCAGTGACTCCACGCTCGCTCGGGCCAGTTCGGGGCCGGTCATCTCCGTGCTGTCCCGGGCACACAGGTTGCGCAGCCGGTACCGGGCCCCAGCCAGGTCACCGTCGTCAAGCTGGGCCGCCATGGCCGACCCCTCCCGGGCCAGGGAGGTACCACCGAGCACCGCCCAGGTGGCAGTCGCTACCAGGATCGTCCGGAGCAGCGGCCGTTCGCCGCTGGCCCGGGCGGCCAGGGCGCCCACACCGGCGGTGGCGGCGAGGCAGGTACCGGTGAAGACGACTCCCGCACCACGGCGGTCCGCGTACAGCCGATGCTCCAGAGCCGTCGCCGCCCGACCGAACGCCGCCACCGGATGCCCGCGGCGTGGGTCGCCCACCAGCACGTCAGCGATCACCCCGAGGGCCAGGCCCACGGCGGTCGGGTCACCAGGCATCCGCCGATCCTGCCGCACCCAACCGGCCAGACCCCAACCGGCCAGGCCCGGCCGCCGTCAGATCGGTACGGGTGCTGCCGCCGGTACCGGCTCGGCGCGCGAGGCCGGCAGGTCCTCGTCGTCCGCGAGGTAGTCGGGCAGGTCCGGTTCGCCTGGGTCCTCGCCGCCAACCCAGACCGACCGCCGGCCCGCGTCGGGCCCGTCCGACGCCTCCGCGGCGGCGCCCTCGGCGGGCTGCTCGGACGCCGACTCGTCGTGCTCGGCCGCTGCCGGCCCGGACCAACGGATCTTGTGGAACTCGGCGATCCCGGCGCTCAGATCGAAGCCGACCGCGTCCGCGACGATCTTCACCTCCGAGCGCCGACCCCCGTCGGAGCCGTCCCACTGGTCGTAGGCGAGCTTGCCGTGCACCATCACCAGGGCGCCGACGCCGACGGACTTGGCCACGTTGCGGGCCAGTGAACGCCAGCAGACGACCGTGACCCACATGGTCCGGCCGTCCACCCAATCCCCGCTCTCGCGGTCCTGGTAGCGGGGGGTGCGGGCCAGTCGGAACTCGCTGACGGCCTGGCCGTTCTTGGCGGTGCGCAACCGGGGCGCGGTGCCCACCCTGCCGGTGATCGCGACGGTGTTGTCGTTCATGTCGGTTCTCCTCCCTCCGGCGCCATGCCGGACGGGGACGAGCCTGTTCGGTCAGGCCGACCATCCACGATGTCGCTCGGCCGTCCTGTGGACAGCGCCCGGACCGCAGGCCACGGGGGACGCGACGTCGAGAACGTCGCGACCTGCCACGAGCCGCGACCGCGACGCGGCGGCCGCCGGCGCCGAGAAGGCGGCTACATGGCCCGGCTGAGCGACTCGCGCACCGCGCGGTGGTCGACCAGGACCTCGGCGACCGGGGCGATGACGTGGGACCAGGCGACGTCCTGCACGGCCTCGCGCATGGCGGCCGCGACCGCCATCCGGCGCCGGGTCGCACCGGTCCGCCGCGCCAGCCAGGCCGCCGCGGTGGTGAACCCGCCACCGATCAGTCCGACGCCGAGGAGCACCAGGGGCAGCGGCAGCGTCCACAGGTCAGGCGTGGTGACGTCGACCTGGAGGAAGGCCAGCACGCCGAGCGCGACCAGCCAGCCGAACCCGATCAGCGTGGTCAGGGCGAACACCAGCTGGAGCACGGTCACGACCCGCCACCAGGGCGGCCGGTGGACGGCGAGGTCGACACCGGCGACCGCGTCGTCCAGCGCCTCGGACAGGTCGGCGCCGGGGCGGTTGGCCACGGCCAGCACGCTGTCGGCCCACCGCCGCGGCAACACGTCGGTCACCCCGCTGATCACCGTTCGCGCCGACAGCTCGACCCGCTCACGCTGGGACGGGGTGGCCTCGGGCAGCGCCCCGCGGGTCAGCCTGCGCAGCTCGCCCTCGGTGTTGTGCTCCAGACCCAACCGCCGCAAGGGGTCCGGACGTAGTCGGCGGTACCAGTGCAGGAAGGGCCAGCCCATGGCCGCGTCAGCCTGCCGTTGGTAGTCGGCCGTGACGGCGTCCAGGATCACCGGTACCCCCGCCGCCTGGGCGAGGGCGCCGACCAGATCGTCAGCACCACGCAGGTCCTTGGTCTCCGGCTCGCCCGGAGAGACGCCGTCGAGCAGCCGCCGGGCGGTCCGGTCCAGATCGGCCGCGGCGCGGGCCGCCACGGCCCCCTGCACGTCCACCACCTCGGCGAGCAGCCGGCGGAGGTCCTCGACCCCGAGCCCGGTCTCGGCCGACGTGACCAGCATCCGGACCGACTCCAGCCCGTCGGAGTCCAGCAGCCGACGCAGGTCGGTGCGGCAGGTCTCGGCCTCCCGCGGCCCGAGCTTGTCGATCTGGTTGAGCACCACGATCATCACGCCGTCGTGGTTGGCCAGCCGCTTCAGGTAGCCCTGGTGGAGGACCTCGTCGGCGTACTTCTGCGGGTCGACAACCCAGACCAACAGGTCGACCATCTCCACCAGGCGGTCCACCTCCACCCGGTGGGACAGCAGGGTGGAGTCGTGGTCGGGCATGTCGAGCAGCACCAGACCGTGCAGCTCGGCCTCGCGGTCGGCGTCCAGCACCGTCTCGCGCAGGGTCCGGTGTCGACGCGGCACCTCGAGCCAGTCCAGGAGCGGGTCGACGCTGACGTCTCCCCACACACAGGCGGCTGCGCGGCCGGTCGTCGGCCGGCGGACCCCGACCTCGGCCAGGTCCATGCCGGCGAGCGCGTTGAACAGGCTGGACTTGCCGCTACCGGTGGCTCCGACCAGCGCCACGATCGTGTAGCCCGCCCCGAGCCGGAGCCGCTGCCCGGTCCGCTCGATCACGGTGCGCGCGAAGGCTATGGCCTGGGGGTCCAGCCGGTCACCGCCGATCGCCAGGGCCCGTTCGATGCCTTCGGCCCGGGTGGCCAGGTCGGCGCTGCCGGCGACACCGAGCTCAGATCGACCCACCTCAGCGTGCCTCCTCGACCGCGGTGGCCAGTGCCCGCAGCATCTCACCCCGGCCGTCGCGGACCTCGACGTCGTCCAGCACCGTCTCGATACGCGACCGCTCTGCGTCCAGCACGGCGGTCGCCCGGACGACCAGGTCGTGACGTGCCGTGGTGGTCAACGACCGCACCGCCGCCTCCCCGAAGACCGCCTCCAGCAGGCGCTGGCCCGCCGCGGCGGTGTCCGCGGCGATCTCGCCGGGCGCTGCGGCGCTGTCGCGCTGATCGGCACCGAGGCTGAACACGGTCAGCATGACGATGACCCCGGCGGCGTTGCCGCCCAACGACATCGCACGGGCTCCGGAACGCTTCGCCGAGCCCTCGGCATGGACCCGATCGAGCACCCCGCTCTGCCAGTCTCGGATGCTGCGGGCCAGCCGAGCGTCGAAGTCGGAGGAGAGGCGCTGCTCGGCCAGGCGGCGCCCGGCCGGGGTGGCCAGCAGCCCGGCGCCCTCGGGCCGGTGTCGCCATCGGGTCAGGGCGGCGTCGGCGGCCCGTTCGGCGGCGGCCCGGATCAGGGCGTGTGCCCCGGTGCGGACGGACTCGTCCAGGTGCTGGGTGGGTGCGGGGTGGTCGCGGCCGGTGCCGCCCAGGCGGTCCCCGAGCCGGGTGCCGGTGGCGTCGATACTGCGGAAGATGTCCCCGGTCCCGACGAACTCCTGCCAACGGGCGAGCACTTCGCCGCGCAGCATCGTGCCGTCGCCGAGGCGCTCCTCGAGCCGCTCGGCAGCACCGGCGTAGATCTCATCCAGGTCGTCGCGCAGTCGCTCGTCGGCGGCGACCTGCTCGTCGGCGGCGCGGGCGATCACCGGGATCCGGTCCCGCAGGCTGTCCAACGCTCCGACCAACGTCCGACGGATCACCACGTCGCGGCTGCGCGAGTCGCGGGCCAACCGGGTCAGCCAGGCGACCAGCGGCTGCACGACCTCGCGCGGCAGGAAGCCCTCGGGCGAGCGCGGCGACTCCGGGATGCTGAACAGGGGGGAGGTGGCCAGGCCGCGGTCACGCATCATCGTGGCCAGGTGGGTTCGGACCTGTTGCATCGCGGTGCGCGGCACCCGGTCCAGGACCACGGCCACCGAGACCCCCCGCTCGACCGCCTGGCGCAGCATCTGCCACGGGACGGCGTCGGAGTACCGGGCGGCCGTGGTGACGAAGATCCACAGATCGGCGGCGGAGAGGAGCTGGAAGGCCAGCTCCCGGTTGCTGTCGACCAGCGAGTCGATGTCCGGGGCGTCGACGATGGCGATTCCCGAGGGCATCCCGTCATGCGGGACCAGACGCAAGGCGGTGAGCTTGGGCGCGTCGACGTCGATCGGCTGGGCCGGCTCGGGCGCTTCGGAGGTGACCCGGGCCAGCCCGGGCAGGATGCGCTGGGACAGAAAGGCACCGGAGTCATAGGGGTTGTGGACCAGGACCGGCGAGCGGGTCGTCGGGCGCAGCACCCCGCTGCGGGTCACCTCGCGGCGCACCAACGAGTTGACCAGGGTCGACTTGCCCGCGCCGGTGGAGCCGCCGACGACGGCGAGCACGGGGGCGTCCATCCGGTGCAGTCGTGGCAAGAGGTAGTCATCGAGCTGGGTGAGCAGCTGGTCACGTTCGCGACGGCCGAGGTCGACCTCTCCCACGGCGAGCGGCAGCTGCAGACCGACGAGCTCGGAGCGAAGCAACTCGGTGGCCTTGAGCAGGTCGAGGGGTTCCTCGTCCTCTGCCGGCAACTGCGACGCCGCCTGCACGCTCCCTCCCTCCCGGATTCCGGCACGACACGACGGACGTCCCCGTCCAAGAGGACGCCCGGCTTCGTGCTACCTGACCACGGTTCTCCGCGGCTAGCCTGCCCCGACCAGCGCATTGTGCCAAACGATCGAGGTGCTATGTCGTCGCACCGCCCATCCGTACGCCACCGGGAGCAACATCCTGTGACGAGAGGTGGTCGCCGTGTCACCGTCGGTCGGTGAACCATAACCGCCGAGCAGCGCCGCCCAGCCCCATCCGTCGATACCCTGGGACCTCGGGACCGCGCCACGTCGCGGTCGCGGCCAGGGCCCGTAGCTCAATGGACAGAGCATCCGGTTTCTACCCGGCTGGTTGGGGGTTCGAGTCCCTCCGGGCCTGCCCAGTGGTCCTCGACATCCATGTCTGGCCGGGTGCGGCGACCGGCACTCGCCGGGGTGGGTCATCGGCGAAGTGTCGGTGTGGTGAAGACGCGCCGCATCCCGGCCATGGCCGTGAGCAGCTCCAGCTCCCGCTGCCGGGCACTCGGCGCGGCGGTGCCCCGGATCATTCGTTCGCGCAGGAAGGCCAGCTCGCTGCCCAGGTCCTGGAAGGCGCGCATCGCCCGTTCGGCTGCCTCCCCCCCGTTGCCCTGGGCCCAGATGCGCGCCTGCCGTCGGGCGGCCAGCGAGCCGAGCATGCCCACCTCGGCCGGGGCGAGCCATCCGGTGTTGCGGTAGACGGCCAGGTTCTGCTCGATCAGCCGGCCCTCCCGCCGCCGGGCGAGCAGGGCCAGACCGATGAACAGGATGAAGACCGGGACCTGTAGCAGGACGTAGCCGGCGACGAACCCGTTCAGCCCGGAGCTGGCCGACAGGTTCCATGCACCGTGCAGGAAGACGGCGACGACGAAGCCGACGCCGGTGGACAGCACACCGACAACCGGCCGCCGGGTGCGGGCGGCGATCCCCAGGCCGATGCCGATGGCACTGGTGAACAGCGGGTGGGCGAACGGGGAGACGATTCCGCGCAGTACGAAGACCACGCCGGTGGCCACACCCCCCTCCTCCAGGGTGCGCCCGAAGTAGAGGATGTTCTCCACGAAGGCGAAGCCCACGCCCGCCATCCCGGCATAGACGATGCCGTCGATGACACCGTCGAACTCCCGGCGGCGCAGCAGCAGGACGCCGAGCACGGCCATGCCCTTGAACAGCTCCTCGCTGAACGGCGCAACGACCACCGCGGTGACGGTGGGATCGTTGCCGGCCGCATGGAGCGCCGCTACCGACGCGGTATTGATCACCAGGGCCGCGAAGGTGGCGACCGAGGCTCCCCAGATGAAGGCAAAGGTGAGCAGGTAGGCGGGCTCGGCCTCGTAGCGGTCCAGCCACAGGAAGGTGGCCACGACCGGGAAGACCGGGATCGCGGCGAGCAGAGAGCCGGTGAGCAGCCCCGCCGGCCCGGTCTCGGTGGCGATCGCCGCGATGGTCGCGGTGCCGCACAGCAGGCTCAGCACGATGACCCCGACGTGCACGACCACGGCACCGACCGAGGTTGGCTCCCGCGGCCGACCCGGCGGGCGGCTCGCGTAGGGCGTGCCCGCCATCGGCGGTGGGCCCGGTCGGCGGTTTCCGGACGGCGTGGCGCCGGGTGGTCGGGAGGAGCTCATCGTGTCCCGAGGCTATCCGGCGCGGCTGCGCGACCACATCCACCCGATCCCGCCGTGACAACGTGACGACGATGCCGGGTCAGCGAACCGGAGCCACCTGCGGTACACACCGGCCGTACTCCGGCCACGGTGAGTCGTAGAGTGACCGCCGTGACCCAGGACAACGCTTCCACCAGGCAGGACCGGTCGGGCGACCGGTCACAGAGCCGGATCGTCTGGATCGACTGCGAGATGACCGGGCTGGACCTGGTGCACGACGCCCTGGTGGAGGTCGCCGTCCTGGTCACCGACTCCGAACTGAACGTCCTGGGCGACGGTGCCGACGTGATCATCCGCCCGCCCGCCGCGGCGATCCAGCAGATGAACGACGTGGTCCGCGAGATGCACACCGCCTCGGGGCTGCTGCAGGCCCTGGACGACGGGACGACGCTCGAGCAGGCGCAGCGGTCGGTGCTCGAGTACGTGCGCCGGTGGGTGCCCGAGCCGCGCAGGGCGCCACTGGCCGGCAACTCGGTGGGCACCGACCGGTCCTTCCTGGCCCGAGACATGCCCGAGCTGGAGGCACACCTGCACTACCGGATCGTCGACGTGTCCTCGATCAAGGAGCTGGCCCGACGCTGGTACCCGCGCGTGTACTACGCCTCACCGGAGAAGAACGGCGCGCACCGGGCCCTGGCCGACATCCGCGACAGCATCGACGAGCTGCGCTACTACCGGCAGACGGTGTTCGTGCCACAGCCCGGTCCCGACTCGGCGACCGCCCGGGCCGTGGCGGCGCAATACCGTGGCGCGTCCGGCTGATCTGGTTGGGTATGCTGCGCCTGTCCTTCCGGCGGTCTCATGACCCTGCTCGGACGGCGTGGTGGGTGTAGCTCAGCTGGTAGAGCATCTGGTTGTGGTCCAGAGGGTCGCGGGTTCGAGTCCCGTCACTCACCCCAGGCAGATCACCCCAGCGCCGTTGACCACGCCCTACTGCGGGTCCGGCGTCGCCGGCCGGGGGGGACACGGGCGATCTGCGTTGAGGACGCGGCCGTTCGCCGTCCACCGCCCGGACCGTGTCGTGCGGCGGCTCGGCTAGACCTTGGTCCTAGGGTCACTGTGGGGACACCCGACAAGGTGACTGGTAGGGAGTCCACCAGGAGCGTTTTCCACCATTGCCGTGAGGGGCTGATGATGCCGAAGTTCGTTTACGACTTCCAAGAGGGCAACAAGGACATGAAGGACCTCCTCGGCGGGAAGGGAGCCAACCTCGCCGAGATGACCAACCTCGGGCTACCGGTACCGCCGGGGTTCACGATCAGCACCGAGGCCTGCACGCACTGGCTGCGCCACGACGAGGAGCCGGCCGGCCTCGAGGTCGAGATCACCGAGCACCTCTCCCGGATGCAGAAGGAGGCCGGGCGCGACCTCGGCCAGCACGACGACCCTCTGCTGCTCTCGGTCCGCTCCGGGGCCAAGTTCTCGATGCCCGGGATGATGGAGACGGTCCTCAACGTCGGGCTGAACGACCGCAGCATCAAGGGCCTGGTGGAGCACTCCGGTGACCCGCGATTCGCCTGGGACTCCTACCGCCGCCTGCTGCAGATGTTCGGCAAGACGGTGCTGGGCATCGAGGCCGAGGCCTTCGACACCCATCTCGAGGCGGCCAAGGCCGCCAAGGGGACGACCAACGACCTCGGTCTGGATGCCGCCGACCTGCAGGCCCTGGTCGAGGTGTTCAAGGACGTGATCCTGTCCGAGACTGGGATGCCCTTCCCGCAGGAGCCGGTCGAGCAGCTGCAGGAGGCGGTACGGGCGGTCTTCCGGTCCTGGAACACCGATCGGGCCCGGCTCTACCGCCGCCAGGAAAAGATCTCCGACGACCTGGGCACCGCCGTCAACGTGATGGCCATGGTGTACGGCAACCTGGGCGACAACTCCGGCACCGGCGTGGCCTTCACCCGTGACCCGGCCACCGGTAAGCGCGGTTCCTACGGCGACTACCTGCCCAAGGCGCAGGGCGAGGACGTGGTCTCCGGGATCCGGAACACGTTGAGCCTGGACGACTTCGCCAAGCTCGACCACAAGTCGCACCACGAGCTGGTCGAGATCATGCAGAAGCTCGAGGACCACTACAAGGATCTGTGCGACATCGAGTTCACCGTCGAGCGCGGCAAGCTGTGGATGCTGCAGACCCGGATCGGCAAGCGGACGGCGGCAGCCGCCTTCCGGATCGCCGTCCAGCTGGTCGACGAGGACTCCATCGACATGGACACAGCGATCACCCGGGTCACCGGGGAGCAGCTGGCCAACCTGATGTTCCCGCAGTTCGACCCGAAGGCGCCGCGCATCGCCCTGGCCAAGGGCATGGCCGCCAGCCCGGGGGCGGCGGTCGGCAGGGCGGCCTTCGACAGCGCCACGGCGGTCGAGTGGGCCGGCAAGGGCGAGGACGTGATCCTGGTCCGCCGGGAGACCAACCCCGACGACCTCGGCGGGATGGTCGCCGCCCAAGGCATCCTGACCAGCCGCGGCGGTAAGACCTCGCACGCCGCCGTGGTCGCCCGCGGCATGGGCCGTACCTGCGTCGTCGGCGTCGAGGCGCTGCGGGTCGACCCGAAGCACCATGAGGTCACCACCACCGACGGCAAGCGGTTCTCCGAGGGTGACGTGATCTCGATCGACGGCTCGACCGGAGAGGTGTTCCTCGGCGCCGTCCCGGTCACCCCGTCCCCCGTGGCTCAGGTGTTGCGCGGCGAGGATGTGCAGGTCGACACGGACGAGGAGCGCGAGCTGCTCGAGGCGGTCCGGCGGATCATGGTTCACGCCGACCGGCACCGCCGGATGGGCGTGCGGGCCAACGCCGACACCCCGGAGGACGCAGCGCGGGCCCGCGGTTTCGGCGCCGGCGGGATCGGCCTGTGCCGCACCGAGCACATGTTCCTCGGCCCGCGACGCAAGATCGTGGAGCGGCTGATCCTGGCCCGTACGCCCGAGACTCGCCAGTCCGCCCTCGACGAGCTGCTGCCCCTGCAACGAGAGGACTTCGTCGGGATCCTGGAGGCCATGGACGGGCTGCCGGTGGTGGTCCGGCTGCTCGACCCGCCACTGCACGAGTTCCTGCCCGACTTCACCGCTCTGTCGGTGAAGGTGGCGTTGGCCGAGGCCAGCGGCAAGCGTGACGCCGCGGCGGAGGAGCTGCTGCGCCAGGTGCAGCGGCTGCATGAGCAGAACCCGATGCTCGGTACCCGCGGCGTCCGGCTGGGCCTGGTCGTCCCGCAGCTGTTCCAGCTGCAGGTGCAGGCGATCGCCGAGGCGGCGGCCCGCCTCAGGGCTCAGGGCAAGGACCCGAAGCCGGAGATCATGGTCCCGCTGATCGCCACCGTCGAGGAGCTGGTGGTCATCCGTCACGAGTCGGAGAAGACGCTGGCCAGGGTCGCTGCCGAGACCGGCGACGATCTGCACATCCCGATCGGAACGATGATCGAGCTGCCACGGGCAGCGATGACTGCGGGCCGGATCGCCGAGGAGGCCGACTTCTTCTCCTTCGGGACCAACGACCTCACTCAGACGGTGTGGGGCTTCAGCCGGGACGACGTCGAGGCAGCATTCTTCCCGCAGTACATGGATGCGGGGATCTTCGCCGTCAGCCCGTTCGAGTCGATCGACACGGCCGGTGTCGGCAGGATGGTCGCCATCGCCACCTGGGAGGGCAAGGAGACCAAGCCCGAGCTGACGATCGGAGTCTGCGGTGAGCACGGGGGCGACCCAGACTCGATCCACTTCTTCGAGTCGATCGCTATCGGGTACGTCTCCTGCTCCCCGTTCCGGGTGCCGGTTGCCCGGCTGGAGTGCGCCCGGGCGAGGCTGTCGCAGGAGAGAACATCGTTGCTCAGCGACACCCGGTAGGCCGATCGGGCCGGCCCGGACTGTTCGGCCGGTGACATCTGAGGGGTCGCGCTGCGAAGGGGGAACGACCCGTCAGATCTCGAGTTCGACGACCAGGCAGGCGTGGTCTGAGGGCCACAACCCGGACGACGTGCGGTCGTCCGGGTCGGCGCCGACGACGTCGGCGCGGCGCACGGTGAACCGGCTCGGGTCGACCAGCGCGACATCGATGCGGTGGTCCAGCGCCGAGACGGGGTTGCGCAGGGCGGGCGCCTGACCGCAGGTCGCTCCGCGACACTCGGCGTCGGGGTGGGCCAGGGTCCAGGCGTCGGCCAGCCCGGCGCCGAGCAGGGTCTCGTACGCGTCGCCGTCGATCTCGACCATCGCGTCGGTGAACGTCTCACGCTCGGTGCGGCACCGGGGTGGGCGGCAGTTCAGATCGCCGAGCAGCACCTGGACCATGCCGTCGGTCGTGTCGGCCAGCTCGTCGGCGAGCTGGCGGGCCTGGGCGGCGCGCACGTGCGCGTCATAGGCCTCGAGGTGGGTGTTGGTCACCCGCACGTCGGCGTTGTCGACCCGCACGTCGGCGGAGCACCAGCCCCGGACCACCTCGACCGGTTGGCCGAGAACTCGCACGACGATCCGGTCTGTGAAGGTGCCGGCGGCGGTGGAGGTCACGGTCAGAGCCGGGTCGTCGCGGACCAGGATCGCGCTGCGGTCGAAGAGCTCGACCACCTGCCCGGTGGCCCGGGTGATCGCGCCGCTGAGATCACCGCTGCCGAAGACGTGGTTCTCGACGGCGACGCGGTAGTCGGCGCCGCCGCGGCTCAACGAGTCCAGAAGGGTCTGCAGCAGGTCGTGGACCCGGGTGGCACCGGCG
Organism: uncultured Actinomycetota bacterium; assembly: GCA_963724535.1. GTDB lineage: Bacteria > Actinomycetota > Actinomycetes > Actinomycetales > Kineosporiaceae > JADJPO01. The sequence goes on along the minus strand of CAVRVD010000012.1, from coordinate 424 downwards.
GTCCCGGAGCGCCACAGAGCTGCCTCCTGAACCGCGACCACGTCCGGCAGCCGCGCCAGCAGGACTGTTGCCGCGGCCCGCATCCGTTCGAACGGCCGCGAGGCCTCGACCGCCGACCAGAGGGTGGCCGTTCGGGCGGCCAACCGGTCCGGCTCGACCTCGCCGAACAGCTGGGTCAGGTCCGCGCCGAGGTAGAGGTTGTACGTCGCCACGGTGATCCCGGTCGGGCGCATGGGCTCAGCCTAGACACGACCGGTCCGGCTGCGCCGGTTCGCTGGACGCGGTCTGCGTGACACCCCGCACACGCCCCTCCGGGCGGCCCAATCGATTTCATCCGGGCCAGGCCGCGCTGGTAGCCTCGACCAGCGTTCGCGCCGTTAGCTCAACTGGCAGAGCAGCTGACTCTTAATCAGCGGGTTCGGGG
>CAVRVD010000011.1:0-480875 GCA_963724535.1 uncultured Actinomycetota bacterium | reverse complement strand
AACCCCACGCCCGGGCCGGAAGAAGGCCGACAAGTACCTGCTGATCGCCTGCACGACGCTCTACACCCACTTCCTGCTCGGTGACCGCGACCTGGACACCTTCAAGGCCTCCGTGCTGGCCGACGTCGCAGCCGGCACCGTCGTGGTCCACGACCGGTACAACCTCTACGACAACAAGGCCTTCGCCGGGATCGTCCACCAGCTGTGCACCCAGCACCTGCTGCGAGACCTGGCCGGCGCCGGCGAGACCTACCCCGACGCCGTGTGGCCCGGCCAGATCGCCGACGCCCTGCGCGGGCTGATCCACCAGACGAACCTCGCCCGCGACGTCGGCGCCCACCAGATCGACCCCGACCTGCGCGCCGAACTGCTCAAGACCCTGCGGCACGGCGTGCTGGCCGGGCTGTCCGACACCACCAGCCACGGCGACCGGCCCGGCGAAGCCAAGGCCCGCGCCCTGCTGGAAGCCTTCCGCGACAGGCCCAACGACATCCTGCGGTTCGTGGACAACCTGGACGTCCCACCCACCTCCGATGGGGCTTCACACTGCACCTTCTCTTCGCGTTCTGCAGGGTTTGGGTGGGGTGATCGGTTGGTGCGGGGTCTGGGCCTCATCATGGCGCGGGCCACCGACAGTCTTCATGGCGCGGATTCTGGCCGATGCGGTCGGTGCTGGCCGCGGTCGGGTCAGGGATTGACGGTCGCCCGGTTGGCGGCGTGAACGGCGGCGAGGACCTGGGGTCGGGTGGGGGTCGGCTGGTGGGGGTGGTAGAGCCATCGGTCTTTCAGGTCGCTGCGTTCGGCGGTGAGCAGGCCGAGTTCGCGCCAGTGGTGGATGGTGGAGGGGGCGACGTCGTGTTCGGCGGCTGCCTCGTCCTGGGTGAGTAGGCCGGCGGCGCGCAGCCGGGTGTGGCGGCTGGGGGTTCCGTGCCGGTCGGCGCTCTCGGCGGCCCAGACCTGGGTGAGGTCGGGTCGGGGTTGGTCGGGGTGGAACAGGTAGCTGGGTGCGTCGGTGGATTGTTCGGCGGTCAGCAGGCCCAGCTCGCGCCACCGTTTGACGGTGAAGGGGTGCACGCCGAGCCGGGCTGCGGTGTCGGTGAGGGTGAGCAGGCCTCGGGCGTGCAGGCGTTCGACCCTGGTAGGGATCTTGTAGTGGAAGCAGTGGTAGCGGACCCGGTGGCTGGTGAAGGGCCGTCCGGCGCCGTCGGTCAGGCCTTGCGCGGTCAACTCGGCGGCGGTCTGGGCGAGGGTGAGGGTGTTCAGCAGGTCGTCCAGGACGGCCAGGGTGGTGGCCGGGGTGGCGTGCTGGTGCCAGCGCTGGGGTGGGATGTCGAGGGTCATGGTGTGGTCTTGGCCGCCGGGCAGGCGTAGCTGCACGGTGACGGTGGGGTCGTGCCGGGTCAGGGTGACGTCGGTGACCAGCAGCCGCAGCAGGCGTTTACGTTCCCGCATCGGGGTTCCCGGGTCGTTCCACAGGGTGGGGAAGTCGCTGGCCAGGGCCAGCACCCGGGCCCGTTGAGCGTCGCTGAGCAGACCGGCGGGGTCGGTCTTGGCTTTGGCGTAGTCGTCCTGGGCGCTGGCCAGATCTCGCAGGGCGGTGTTCCAGTCCGCCTCCAGGGTGTCGGCGACCAGCCGGTTGCTGGGGTCGACGGCCAGGTAACGACGTCGGGCCGCGTCGGCGGCGTGCTGAGCGCGTTGCACGCCGGCGGCCCGGATGGTGTCGGCGTGCTCGGCCTGTTCGATCAGTTCGTCGCTGACCGTCAACGCGACCTCGAGGGCCAGCGGGGTCAGCGTGGCCAGGATGAACGCGGCGACCGCGGCGTCGATGGCGGCACCGGGGATGAACTGGCAGATCGGGGTGCCGGTCTTGATCCCTTCGGTCTGGCAGACGTAGTCCGGCACGACGGTGGCGTCGGTCAGGGTGTGATAGCGGATCGTCATCCGCCGTCCGCAGCGTCCGCACACGACCAGGCCCTGCAACAGGGCGGGACCCTCCCGGGCGGGCCCGGCCCTGCGAGCTGCGCGGTCGGGGTCGTGGGCGACGGCGTTGGCGGCCAGGGTGGCCAGGTTGGTCTGGTACCGGGCCCAGGTGATGTATCCGGGGTGGGCGTCGGGGATCAGCACGGTCCAGTCCTGGACCGGTTTGGCGTGCGTGTGGTGGCGGCCGTCCAGGTCGCTGGTATGCCGGGAACGCCCGTAGCAGTACGCGCCGGCATACCGCGGGTTGTGCAAGACCTTGAGGGTCTGGGTGTGGGACAACGGCTTCCAGTACAGCTCCCCGTGCTGGGGTCCGGTGTGGTGACGGCCGGGGAACGTCAGGTGCTGATCGCGGAACGCCTTGACCACCGCGAATGCCGACCCGGTCGCGGCGAACGTGTCGAACACCATGGTGACCGCGGCCCGCACGCCGGTGTCGGGGTCAAGGACGACGTGGTCGGCACCGTCGTAGACCAGCCCGACCGGCAGCATCAGGCGCAGCTCCCCGCGACCGGCCTTGGCCAGGATGCCGCCCCGCAACCGGGTCCGCAAATAGTGGAGCTCAGCCTCGCTGAGCTGGCCTTTCATGCCCAGCACGAGCCGGTCGTTGAAGGTGGTTGGGTCATACAGGCCGTCCTCGTCACAGATCAGCGTGTCGGTGTGGGCGCAGATCTGCAGCAGCCGATGCCAGTCGGCGTTGTTGCGGGCCAGCCGGGAGCATTCCAGCCCGAGCACGATCCCGGCCCGGCCCAGGGACACCTGCGCGACCAGGTGCCGGAATCCTTCCCTGTCGGCGGCCGAGGCTCCGGAATGCCCCTGATCGACGTCGATCACGTGGATCCGGTCGCCGGGCCAGCCCAACGCGACCGCGCGGCCCTTGAGGTCGTACTGGCGCAGCGTGGACTCGGTGTTGTTCGCGACCTGGTGGAGAGTTGACTGGCGAATGTAGAGGTAGGCGTCGCGGGAGAGCCTGGCGGCGGTGACCTTCTGCTCGCCGTGCCCGGCACGGACGGGTTGGATGCTCACGGGGAGGGTCCTTTCTGCTGGATCGGGTTTCGGGCATGCGCGAGCGTCATCTGGGCCAGAACCGCCACGACCGCATCGGCGGCCGGGGTCGGGAACGGGGTGCAGGCCGAACCGGTAGACCAGGCACCTCCTTCCTGTCGATCGGCGGTTGAGGGTGGTTCGGCCTGCCCGCTCGTCCCCGACGGGTCCGGCGCACCGGGCGAGACCAGGGCGGCCCACGCGGCCATCCAGGCGGCCAGTCCTCGTGCTGCCAGCACGCCCAGGCCATACCGCCAGCCCTGGACGCCGCCGCCGAGGGCGACCTGACGGGCCTGCTCATACCGATCCGCGTGCGCGGCCACCTCGGCGGCCGGTCGATCCTGCGCGGCCGGGCCGTCCGGGGCGCCGGCGGCCTGCGGGTCAGTCGCTTTTCGGCGCGTCCTCGCCCGCGCGCCGCCGGGCCAGGGCTCGTTCCACCGACCGGGGATGCACCGTGACACCGAACCGCTCGGCCACTATCGCGGCCAGTTCCTTCGAGCCCAGGTCCGGGTCGCCGGCCAGCATCTGTACCAGGTGGTCGAGCACCTGCTCGGTCAGCTTGTGCCCGCCCTTGGGGCCGGGCTTGCCCGGCATCAGGGCGGCCATCCCGCCACGGGCCAGCGTCTGCCGGGCGGTATACACCGACTGGCGGGAGAACCCAAATGCCGCCGCAGCCTTCGCGACCGGCACCTGGTCGGTCTCCACCTGGCGCACCATCTCGTACTTGACCTGCAGCAGGTCGCGGGCATCGAAGAACTCCCCGGCCACGAACACCGGATCCGTCACCGCCGCCGGGTGCGGGTTCAACGTCCGTGACGCCGTCAACGCCTCTAGTTTCCCGTCCCGTTCGGCTCGCCCGGCCATGACGCCTCCCAGCCCATTCGGTCCAGCTAATGATGCCGGACAGAATCACCAGAATCACCATGACACGCCACGCGGAACCAGTGAATTCCTCCACAGCAAAGGATTCCCTCACGGGGAGCCGCGAGCTAGATAGAGCCAGCCAAGCAACCCGGTCGGAATCCCATGGACAGTCACGGTGTAATCCGCTCGACAGTCCGCTCACCGACCGGCCGACCGGTACACCCCTGGGTGAGGACTTGGACCAGAGCGGCCAACTCCAACAGATCCTGCGTCCGAAACGGTGAACGCCCCGCAGCCACCACCACGAACGGGTCCTGGGCGGCCAGGTCGGTCCACTCCACGGGCAGCGACAACAACTCACCATCGGGATCGAAGACGTACACCCGGTCGGCTGCCCAGTTCCTGCGCCGCTTGACGAACTCGAACTCGCCGCCAAACAGCGGGTGGAACCGGTGCGTCACCCGCACCAGGACCAGACCTTGAGCTACACCATCAACCAGTGCACTCGACTCTGGGATCGTCCAACGATGCCGAACGCGGCCTGCGCCCCTCGAAGATCCAGCAGAAGATCTCCGGACGGCTCACCAGCATCCCCAGAACCCAAGACCGGTACCGGATCCTGGGCTACCTCACGACCGCCGCGAAACACGGCCTTGACCAGTTCAAGACCCTGCTCGACGTGTTCCTCGGACACGTCTGGATACCCGACGGCTCCGTCGTCACCTGACAACCGACACTCGAACGCCGGCTGCGACCACCGACCGGCCGCTACGCGCTGCCACCGATCCGGCGCATTCGTGATCAGGGTGAAGGTTTACGACGAACTCGCGCGGCTCTGACCACCTCCGCCACCAAGGATGTCCTGACATCTGGGTGCACAGGGCGCCGACTTGGACGTACAAACGCAAACCTGGTGATCGATGTCCGAGAGGAGGCCCCTCGATCCCGATAGGGGTCGAGACGATGGTCGACCTGAACGGCGCTGGTGAAGGACGGCTTCCAGGGCACCTCGAGAGTGTCCCAGCAGGAGAAGGCTGCGATGCCCTTCCCCGGTCGGCCTCCGGTCCCGCCACGGCCCGTGCTGACAGACTCTCCTGCCGCTCTGCGGCCATTCGCCGCCCGGTCATGGTTGCGGCGTTCCCGTCTTGGCCCGGTCAGCCGCGGGGTGGACGCGCAGCGTTTGTTCGTGCCGCCGGGTGGACCGCGGCATCGTGTCGGCGAGCGGTGACGAGCAGGTACGTGGCGTCCTGCTCGTGCTTCGATGTGGTGTGACCTTCGATCTCGTGCGTCCGCGCAAGGCTTCCCCCGGTGACAGGGTTGCGGTGCTGTCGCCGTCGTTTGCCGCGCCCGCCGTCGGGGCGGCTGTGCACGTGCAGGCGATGCGCCGCCTGACGGAGGCCACCGGCCTGGTCCCGGTGGAGTACCCGACGACGCGCCAGCTTGATGCCTCCGCCGGTGACCGAGCGGCTGACCTGAATGCAGCGTTCGCGGACCCGCGGATCCGCGCCGTTCTGGCGACCATCGGTGGAGAGGACCAGATCACCGTCGTCCCCCACCTGGACGCTGCCGCCGTCCGCGCCGACCCCAAGCCCTTCCTCGGCTACTGCGACAACACGAACATCCTGTCCTGGTTGTGAACCCATGGAGTCGCCGGGTTCTACGGCGGCTCCACGCAGGTGCACCTCGGGCCCGGCCCGGGCCTGGACCCCAGTCACGAGGCCGCGCTGCGCGCTGCGCTGCTGACCGGGGAGCGAGTCCAGGTCACCGAACCCGGCGAGTCCGAGGACATCGGCAAGGAATGGCAGGACCCGGCCGCGTTGTGCGAGTACGGCGACCGCGAGCCGACCGAGCCGTGGACCTGGGCGGGGCCGTCCCGGACGGTCACCGGGCGGACCTGGGGCGGCTGCATCGAGGTGGTCCAGTGGATCCTGACGGCGGGCCGCTTCCCCGCCGACCCCGGCGTCCTCGACGGCGGCGTGCTCCTGCTGGAGTCCAGTGAGGACCTCATCCCCGCACGGGAGTTCGGCTGGATCCTGCGATCCCTGGGCGAGCGAGGACTGATCGACGCAGTTGATGCCGTACTCGTCGCCCGGCCGCCGGCGTCCAGCTTCGAGCACCGCCCGGACGCCGCCGGGCGTGCCGCATATCGGGCCGCCCAGCGCGACACTGCCGTCGACATCGTCCACCGGTACAACCCCGATGCCGTCGTCTGCGTCGGCGTCCCCTTCGGCCACACCCGACCCCAATGGATCCTCCCCTACGGAGGTCACCTCACCGTCGACGCACAAGCGCAAGAAGTCTCGGCGGACTACGCCTGAACACACTCCTCTGCCGCTGTCGGGCTCTATGTGAACCTCGAACGGGGGCTGCCATATGCCTGTCAGAGTTGGAGGTGAAGCCGGAGGGCGTCGTCGAGGTGTGCCATGAGATGCACGGGCACCTTGCCGATCACTTGGCCAAGGCGCGCGACGGAGACCGAGCGAACTTGCTCGGCCTGCGCCTTGGACTCGGCCCGAAGGCCGGTCTCGTTGGCCGGGAGCAGCACCTGGAACGGGTAGACGTGTGTGATCGTGCTGGTCACTGGGACCACGGTCACCACTCCTCGCCCGAGCCGAGCTGCCGTGGTGTTCGCACGGTCGTTGCTGACCACGACCGCTGGCCGTCGCTTGTTCGCCTCGCCAGATCGAACCGGATCGAGGTCGACCAGTCGGATCTCACCGCGCAGCATCGACCAGCCCGTCGCCCGCGGTGGACTCCCACGCCTCCGCGTCGCCCGAGGCCTGCCACTCGTCCCACGCCTCGGCATACGCGTCCTCGAGCTCTGGGTCCCCCAGTAGTCGGATGGCCCGCTGGATCGCCGCCGACCGCGAGGGGAGCCCCGCGGCCTGAGCGTACTTGTCGAGAGCCGCTACCTCGTCGTCAGACAGGCTAATGCTGAGTTTCATGCCGTAATACTACCTTGGTAGTACCCAGGTGGCTACCCTGGTAGCCCAACCGCACATGGCGCGAGTGGCGCGGCAATACGTTGTCGCTGGTGGTGCTGGATGCATGCAACTAGTCGCGAACGACGCTGCTCTGCGAGCCCGCTCGAATCGCTCTATCGAGGTCCCTGAAACTCGTACTCGCCTGCTAGCCACCGAAGGAAGATCCGCGAACGATCTACGTACGTTCTTACAGACTTCTTAGCCAGTCCGGCGTTTCTCGCGGCAAGCTCGAAGCGGTGGAGCTCCTCCAGTAGCTCGTTGAGGGTCCAAGTCGCCTCCATACGTTCATCATGTCGGAGCGCCCGCGACGAGGTCTGCTTGCTCGGCCAACCAACGTCGGGATCTGCCGTGGCGCGTCGGACGGGGTAGGACGACGGGTCTTCCTTGATCGATGGCTACAGGTTCGTCTGGGACGGGTCGAGGTCATGATGTGAGTGTGGGCTCGTCCGAATTGCCCGGTGAGCCGCCCGTGGTGGAGCCGGACCCGGGTGGACGGTCGGCGTTGGGTGAGGCGGTGCAGCTGGGCCTGGACATCGAGGGCGTGCAGCGGCAGGTGTCCAGCCTGACTCAGGTGCTGGGCGAGCTGCGGCAACGCCGGGGCCGGTTCCTTGCCGGGGCCGAGGGCGAGCAGCGGGTGGTCCGGGTGCTGGTCGACATGGTGGACACCGGGTGGACAGTGCTGCCCGACCGCCGCTGGCCGGGGACCAGGGCAGCGAACATCGACGTCCTGTTGGCCGGGCCGGGCGGGGTGTTCGTCGTGGACGTGAAGAACTGGCGGGATGTCCGGGTCGCCGAGGGGCGGCTGTGGCGAGGGCAGGAGCCGGCCGACGAGGCCACCGGCAACCTGCGCGCTCAGGCGGCCGCCGTGCGCGCCGTGCTGATCGAGCAGGGGCTCGCACCGGCCGAGGTGGTCCCGTTGCTGGTGCTGGCCCGGCGACGGAACACCCGTGCCCGCCTCGGCGACATCCACGTTGTCGGGGAGCTGGATCTGAGCCTGGACTTGCTGCGTCGCGGCACCCGGCTGGGCGCCGCCCAGGTCGAGCAGGTGGTGGCTGCGCTGGAGTCGGCGTGCCCGCCGGCGGCGATCTCCCGGTCCCGGGCCGAGCACCCGTCCCTCCCTGCGGCATCGGCGACCTCGGACCGGCCGCCCACAGCCGGGCCGGCCGGGCAGGGTGTTCCCGCGCTGCTGGACGTCGAGAAGGTGTGGGCCGGACTGATCGAGGCAGCATCAGCGGAGCCGATCGAGGCCTGGATGACCTGGCTACACCCATCGCAGGCCACGCTGATCTCGCGGACCTGGAACGGTCCCACACGGGTTCCCTGTGACGTGATAGAGCACCTGAGGACATTGGCGTCGGCGAACTGAGAGGCAAGAAGACACTGCACCCGCTGATCGCGGTGGTGTCGACCCCAATTGCGCCCCCGGTGGTGGCCGGGATCTGGCTGCGGCGGGGGGAGTCCGTCGACGTTTGGAGGGCCCGGTCCCGGCCGAGGCGTTGGCCGTGGTCCGCCGCCTGGCCCCACACGCCACTAACCTGCCCTCGGCGTCGTTCCAGGCGACGCGGCCTGGGCCGTGCTGTAGGCGATCGCGCACCACTTCACCCGCGCAGCTGGGATCCTGGCCAGCATGCTCCACACCCGGGCCAGGACCGAGGCCGTCCGGCGGCGGCCACTTTGCCGAGGGTGCCTAGCTGGCGTGGGCTATACGTGGGCTATAGAACGGTCTATGAGGGCCTCGAAAGGTACATAGCGGCCAAAGAGCTACGCTGGCCCGGAATGTGATGTCTTCGCCAACAAGCCGCTGACCTGCACGTTTCCCTGGAGCGGGTGACGGGAATCGAACCCGCACTGTCAGCTTGGGAAGCTGATGTTCTGCCATTGAACTACACCCGCAGAGCGCCATTCGGGCGCCAACCCGTCGCATCGTAGCAACCCGATCGCTGGGTGTGCTCGGACCGGTATGCGTGAAGATCAGTGTGCGGACCACGGGTCGCTATGGCAGCCGCTGCGCTGCACGGTGATCTTCACCCGCATCGTGCAGATCAGCGTGAAGATCAGTGTGCAGCGTGGTGGTCGTGACCCCGCCCACCAGCACCCGCTGTGCGACTCCGGCCACGCCCATCACCGGCTAACGTGGCCCCGTGCTGCTGTCCGACCGTGACATCCGGGACGAGATCGAGGGCGGACGCGTCGTCCTCGATCCGTACGAGCCCGAGATGGTCCAGCCCTCCAGCATCGACGTGCGGATCGACCGCTACTTCCGGCTCTTCGACAACCACAAGTACGCGGTCATCGATCCCTCCCAGCCTCAGCCCGACCTGACCCGCCTGGTCGAGGTCGACCCCGACGAGCCGTTCGTGCTGCACCCGGGCGAGTTCGTGCTCGCCTCCACCTACGAGGTGGTCACGTTGCCGGACGACGTCGCCGCCCGCCTGGAGGGCAAGTCCAGCCTCGGCCGGCTCGGTCTGCTCACCCACTCCACGGCCGGCTTCATCGACCCCGGCTTCTCCGGGCACGTCACCCTCGAGCTGAGCAACGTGGCCACCCTGCCGATCACGCTGTGGCCAGGCATGAAGATCGGCCAGCTGTGCTTCTTCCGCCTCTCCAGCGCCGCCGAGCACCCCTACGGAACCACCGGCTACGGCTCGCGCTACCAGGGCCAGCGAGGCCCGACCGCGAGCCTGTCCCACAAGTCCTTCCATCGCACGAGGGTCTGAGATGGCGCGCTGGGGCCGCCCCGCTCAGCCCGCCTTGCGAGAACGGCACCTGCTCCTGGTGCCGAGCACCTGCCCGGTTGCCGAGATCAGCGAGCTGGTCAGCTGCCGGGTCCCGTCCGGCTCCCTGCTGCGGGACGGCGAGGTGCGCTTCGGTCGGCACTCGCGCCTGTCGGGACCTTTCGAGCTGACCATGGAGCAGGCTGTGGACGCCGACGTCCCGATGCCGTGGACGCTCGCTTACGCCCTGGAGGCACCCCACGAGCGAGAGGACCCTCCGCCCCCCGGGTTGGACGACCGGGACGGCCTGGCCCGGGCCTTCCCCGACGGGCTGCCCTGGCGGGAGGAGGAGCGCGCACTGCGCCTGCTCGTCGGCCTCGCCCGGCGGGTGCACGGCGCCGTCCGAGTCGCCGGGGGAGGGATGCTGCAGCCCGACCCCGACCGGGCGGTCGACATCCTCGTCCACTCCCCCACCTGGCTCGACCCCGAGCTGGTCCACGGCATCGTCCTGCGCGTCCTGCCCCACGCCGAGCTGGCCGTCGACGCCGCCGACTGGGCCGGACCGGACGAGCAGGCGTATTCCGGGGCCCGGATCGCCGGCGACACCGGCGAGGACCCGCTTGTGGCCGAGGAGCTCGCTGCCCTGCACGTCGTGGCAGACGAGAACGACCTGCAGGCCCTGGCGGATGAGGACACCATCGACGCCTACGCCGTGGTCGCCGAGCTCGGCGAGCGCGGCGCCGATGGCCATGGCGTGGACGGCGCGGTCGAGGTCCTTGTGCATGTCAGCGACCCCGGCGAGCCGTCGGTCGCCGACCAGGACTGGGCCGCTCACCCGTTCGTGAGCTACGAGGTGCGCTGGTCCTGCCCCGAGCCTGAGGAACGCGAGCGGCGCCGGCCCTCGCCGTCCTACGTCGCAGCCAGGGAACGGGTGCGGCCGGTCGTGCACGCCGTCGCCCACGCCCTTGTCGAGGTCAGCGGCGGCGTTGTCACCGATGAGGACGGGTTCCGTCTAGACCGGTACACCCTGTGACCCGCGACCGACCACGGTGCTGCTCGCCCTCACCCCCGAACGGACGTTGGACGTCGAAACTCGAGCCGCGGCCCTGATCTGCCGACACAGGGGGAGACACTTCGCCGGCCCGCCACGCGCCGACGACGTCATCGAGGAGAACGATGCGGGCACTGGTGGTCGACGACTCGTCAGCCATGCGGTCGATCCTGACCCGGCTGCTGGCAGGGCTCGGCTTCGAGGTCGCCCAGGCCGGTGACGGCGCCCGGGCGCTGGTGGTGATGGACTCCGGGCCCACCCCCGGCGTCGTCCTGGTCGACTGGAACATGCCGGTCATGGACGGCCTGACCTTCATCACGCGGGTGCGGGCCCGCGAGGAGTACCGGGGCGTCGCGCTGATGATGGTCACCACCGAGAGCGAGCAGGCCAACATCGCCCGCGCACTGGCGGCCGGTGCCGACGAGTACGTGATCAAGCCGTTCACCGACGAGATCATCACCGACAAGCTCGCCCTGCTCGGCCTGGTGCGCGCATGAGCCCCGGTGGACGGCGGATCAGGGTCCTCGTGGTCGACGACTCCGCAGTGATCCGCAAGCTGGTCACCGACGCGCTGGCCGCGGACCCGCAGATCGAGGTGATCGGCACCGCCCCGAACGGGTCGCTGGCCGTCGAGCGGGTGGCCTCGCTGTCCCCGGACGCGGTGACCATGGACATCGAGATGCCCGTGATGAACGGCATTGAGGCGGTCCGGGCGATCCGCCGCACTCACCCCCGGCTGCCGATCGTCATGTTCGCCACGCTCACCGAGCGTGGCGCCTCGACCACCCTGGACGCGCTGACCGCAGGGGCGAGCGACTACGTCACCAAGCCCTCGAACGTCGCCGGGTTCGTCCAGAGCCTGGCCGACATCCGCGAACAGCTCACCCCCAAGCTCAAGGCGTTGACCGGGATCGGCCTCCCGGCGCCGCACTCACCGCGACCCATCCTCCCGCCCGCCCCGGCCGTGCCGGCGGCCCGCCGGATTGCGCGTGGCGGGCCGGCGCGCGCCGTCGTCGTGGGTTGTTCCACCGGCGGCCCGGACGCCCTGGCCACGGTGCTGTCCGCGCTGCCGGCCTCTCTGGCCGTCCCGGTGCTGATCGTCCAGCACATGCCGCCGCTGTTCACCGGGTTGCTCGCCGAGCGGCTCGACCGGTGCTGCCCCCTGCAGGTCAGCGAGGCCGTGGACGGCGACGAGGTGATCCCCGGTCGGGTGCTGATCGCGCCCGGGGGGCGACACATGGAGATCCGCAACCGCTCGGGCGGCGCGGCTGTCGCGCTCACCGATGCGCCACCGGAGAACCGCTGCCGCCCGGCTGTCGACCTCTTGTTCCGTTCCGCTGCAGCCGTCTACGGTGACCGGCTGCTCGCGCTCGTCCTGACCGGGATGGGTCGGGACGGCGAGAGGGGCGCCACGCAGATCCGGGCGGTCGGTGGTGATGTCATCATCCAGGACGAGGCGACGAGTGTGGTGTGGGGGATGCCGGGTGCGGTCGCCGCGTCCGGCGTGGCGCACACGGTGGTTCCGCTGGACCGAGTTGCCGCTGAGATCGTGGCCGCCGTTTGCCCTGCCACTCCGGCGGGGGTGCGCTGATGGCCATCCCCGCCGTCGACTTCGCCTTCGTCACCCGGATGGTCAGGTGGCGCAGCTCGATCGACCTCGAGCTCGGCCAGGTACACCTCGTCGAGAGTCGTCTGGCCACTGTTGCCCGCGGGCTGGGCACCGACATAGGCGGTCTGGTCTCCCGGATGCGCCAGGGCGACGAGCGGGTGCGCGAGTGCGTCGTCGATGCGATGACCACCAACGAGACGTCGTTCTTCCGGGACGTCAAGCCCTTCGATGCCTTCGTGGAACACCTGCTGCCCGAGATGGTCCGGACCAACCCCGGTCGCCAGCTGACCATCTGGTCAGCGGCCTGCTCCAGCGGCCAGGAGGCCTACTCGCTGGCCATTCTGCTGGCCGAGTGGTTGCCCGCGCATCCTGGTTGGTCCTGCCGGATCGTGGGCACCGACATCTCCTCGCAGATGGTCGAGCGGGCTCGGGCCGGCCGGTACTCTCAGATCGAGGTCAACCGCGGGATGCGGGCGCCCTTCCTGGTCAAGTACTTCGACCAGGAAGGGCGGGACTGGGTGGTCCGTCAGCCGTTGCGCGACATGTGCCGGTTCGACCGGGTCAACCTCGTGCAACCGCCGGTGGGTATGCCGCAGTGCGACATTGTCTTCCTGCGCAACGTGCTGGTCTACTTCGACGTCGACACCAAGCGCACGGTTCTCGCCAACGTGCGGGAGGTGCTGCGGCCCGGGGGCTTCTTGGTGCTCGGCGGGGCCGAGTCCACGTGTTCCCTGGATGACGCCTTCCACCGCACCGAGCTGGGCCGGACGGTCGTGTTCCGGCACGCTGGAGGTGAAGCATGAGCGTGGTGGAGGAGTTCGAGAACGCCGAGGACGAGCTCGAGGCGCTGCTGGTCGAGGTGCTCGGGTTCCTGATGGACGCCGATGAGGTCGGCCCGGCCTGGCCCGAGCTGATGCTCGAGGCGCCCGGCCTGCTGTCCCAGCTGGCGATCCGCGATACCGAGGACCACTCCTACGCGTCGGTGGAGGTCCGCACCGGCGCGAACGTCGCCCGGATGATCGCCGCCCGGATGATGTCGGTCCCCGACCCGAGCCCGGAGGACCTGCTCGACACGCTTGCCGAGCTGGGCAACATCGTCGCCGGCAACGTCAAGGCCCTGATCGGGCACCACTGCCAGCTCTCGCTGCCGGCCGCCTCGGCCTTCGACGTCCTCGACGACGCTGACCAGGAGGGACACGGGGCGGTCAGGGTCGGTGCCTGCGTGCTCGGCCACCTTGTGGAGCTGGCGGTGCGCCCGATGACCCGCCACCAGATCAACCCCGACATCTACTGGCCCGCATCGATCGACGAGCTACAGGAGAGCCAGCAATGAAGATCCGTGTGACAGACGACAGTAAGGCGATGCGGATGATCGTCGTCCGTACCCTGCCCCAGACCCCCTCGAAGCGGCGGTGACCCATGACCACGACAACCACGTCCCCGCTGCCGAGCCGGCACGCCGTCCGTTCTCTGCTCGAGGGCATGATCGGGCGTGACGTCGAGGTCAGGGACGCGCCACCGTTGCCGCCCAAGGCGTCCAACCTGGTGGCCGTCTATGTCACCGACCGGCTGGCCACCTCGGCGCTCGCGGTGGTGAGCATCGAGGCCGGAGCCCGCCTCGGCGGTGCTCTGGCCATGCTGCCCAGGGGTGGGGTCAACGAGGCGATCGAGGCCAAGGAGTTGTCTCCAGCCCTGCGGGACAACTGCTACGAGGTGCTCAACGTGCTCTCGTCGCTGTTCAACGTGCCGAACGCACCACACGTGCGGCTGTACGAGATGTTCGGTCCCAGCAGCAGTGTGCCCCAGGACGTCGCGGCGCTGAGCGCGGCGGTGGGCAACCGGATGGACATCATCACCGACATCCACGGCTACGGCTCGGGTCAGCTGGCGCTGGTCTGCCGCTGACTCAGGAGCTGGTGATGTCCGAATCCGTGGCCCACGAGGCAATCGGGACCGCTGGGGCGGTACCGGCCCCTCGTGCGGCCCCGTCTCCCGACCTGGTCCGGCGCACCCTGGTACTGCGCCAGGCGATCTACGACGCATCCCGGTCGATCGCCGCCTTCGAGCTGCTCTTCCGTTGCAGCGCCCACGACGACTCGGCCGAACAGGGCACCTCGCAGCTGATCGCCAGCACCTTCGGGGCCTTCGACATCGAGTCGATCTCGGCCGGGCGGGCGGTGTTCGTCAACTTCACGCGGGCGTTCATCACCGGGGTGATCCCGATTCCGCTCGACCCGGGTGAGGTCGTGGTCGAGATCGACGAGTCGATGGTGCCCGACCACGAGCTGGTGCTCGGGGTGCGCGCCCTGATCGACGCCGGCTACCGGGTGGCGCTGCGCAACTACCGCGGGGACGTCGGCCAGGGCGTGCTGCTGGACCTGGCCGATTTCGTCGCTCTGGACGTCACCCGGACCCCGGTCGGGATGCTTACCGGCCTGATCGAGCAGGTCCGCCAGGTCGGTGCCACTCTGATCGCCGGCGGAATCACCGACGAGGCCACACTACAGCGTTGCCAGGCAATGGGTTTCGAGCTGTTCCAGGGACCGTTCCTGCAGCAGCCCCGCGTGATCGAGGGGAAGACCCTGTCCCCGATCCAGCTGGTGTGCGTTCGCCTGCTCAACCTGCTCAGCGACGAGGACTCGCCCAGGTCGCGGATCGAGCAGCTGGTCGGCAACGACCCCGGGCTGAGCATGCGGCTGCTGCGGACGGCGAACTCGGCGTCCAGCGGTGTGCGCAGCGAGGTCACCTCGCTGCGTCAGGCGATCGTGCTGCTCGGCCCGCGCCGGCTGCGGGCCTGGGTGGTGCTGACGCTGCTTGAGGGCGGCGCGACCCGCAACCGTAGTGACGAGCTGTGGAGCATCCTGGCCCGGGCGATCGCCTGTCAGAAGCTGTCCCACGCCGAACCGGACCTGGCCTACACCGTGGGTCTGTTGTCCGGGTGTGCCGACCTGCTCGGCGTGGACGCCGAGTCGGTCGCCTCCGGGTCGGGCGTTGGTGGGGCCGCCCGGGCTGCCCTGGTCGAGCGGACCGGCATGGCCGGAGTGGCTTTGACCGCCGTCCTGGCCCATGAGAACGACGACGTCACAGGAGTCACCGCCACCGGGCTGGTGCCACTGGACGTCTCCCGGGCCTGCCTGGAGGCGCTGAGCGAGGCGCTCACCGTCGTCCACGGCCTTACCGAGGAGTGACGAGCACCCTCACCGGTTGCAGGGGGCCGAGGACGCTGCCTGCTGACGGGCCCTGTCGACCGGTGGTGACGCTGGGTGCTACGACCACCCGGTGGCACGCTGATCTTCACGCATGGGTGTGAAGATCAGCGTGAGCGGTCCCGGTTGCTATGGCAGCCCGCTGCGGACACAGTGATCTTCACGCATCACTGTGAAGATCACTGTGGAGATCAGTGTGCGGGTGTGCGCAGGGGTGAGTGTGGTTGTGGGTGTGCGTATGGCCCATGGGAACGGCGTGGGCCCGCTCGTGCCCCAGCCGTGATCAGCCCTCGGCGAGTCCTCGCTCGACCGCGGCGACCAGCTCCGGGCGCAGCTGCTCCGCCGGGATGATCGCGTCCACCGAACCGACCTGGACCGCGCGTTCGATCGAGTGGACGGCGTCGAACTCGGCGGCCACCTCGCGCAGCTTCTCGGCCCGGACGGCGGCCCGTAGCTCGGTCAGCTCGGCCCGTTGACGGGCTCGCTCGACCTCGCCGGCCGAGGCCAGGAACCGTTCCAGGGCACGCACTCTCGGGTCCGCCGAGGTGCGCGTGTCCACCTCGGCGGTGAACACCACCCCGGCAGCCGGGGCGCCGCCGATCACCGAGGCGTACGAGCCCTCCACGGCAAGCACCTGCATCCGGTCGTTGAGCGCCTTGGAGAACACCACGAACGCGCCGCCGTGGTAACGCGACACGACACAGAACACGATCGGGCCGGCGAAGTCCACCACCGCGCGCCCGATCTCGGCGCCGTACTCCAGCTGCAGCCGGCGCATCGACTCCGGTGAGCCGTCGAAACCGGACAGGTTGGCCAGCACGACCAGCGGCCGGGAGCCACTGGCCGCGTTGATCGCCCGGGCCACCTTCTTCGACGAGCGCGGGAACAGGGTGCCGGCGGTCCACGCGTCCGGACCGTCGGTGGGCGGGAACCCGCGCCGGGCAACGGGTCGGGACTCGATGCCGAGAAGGCAGACCGGGCGCCCGCCAAGATGGACGTCGAACACCACCGCGGTGTCGGCGTCCGCCATGCCTGCCCAGCGCTCGAGCACCGGGTGGTCGGTATCGGCCACCGCCCGCATCAGCGAGCGGATGTCGAACGGCTTCTTGCGCTCCGGGTTGGCGCTGGCGGAGAAGATGTCGCCGATCGTGGTGAACTCCCCCGCCCCGTCGCCGTTGTGCGGGGCACTGCGCACGTCCCGGTCCACCGGGTCGCTGCTGCGCGCCGTCCGGGCTGTCGTCTCACCCGGGGCCAGGTAGGTGTGCTCGTAGTGGGCGAACAGCACGTCCACCGCGCTGGCCAGGTCCACCGCCCAGTACTGCGCCTGCCCGTTCGGCCCCATCACCCGGTCGTAGCCGCCGATCCCGAAGTTGTCCTCGGCGCTGACCCCGCCGGAGTAGTCCAACGACGCCTTGCCGGTCAGCACCATCGCGCCGTCCGGGGTCATCACCAGGATCCCCTTGGTGTGCATCAGCATCGTGGCCTCAGCGTTCCAGTACGGCTGCGCACCGACGTTGACGCCGGTCACCACGACGTTGATCTCGCCGCCGCCCTGGGTGAACTCGACGATCCGACGCAGCGCGCGGGCCACCCAGTCCATGTTCTCGGTACCGGAGTCCATCGAGATCCGTGCCCCGGCCGACAGCGCGAACCATTCGACCGGCACGCCGAGGTGCTCGGCCAGGTCGAGCGCCGCCACCACCCGGGCGCACTCGGCCTCGGCGACCGCGCCCAGCGCCTTGGTCGGGTCACCGAGCAGGACGACGCGACGCATCCCCTCCGGGAACCGCGGCGTCGGGGTGCTCACCACACCGACCACCAGCCCCGCGCAGTTGCGTCCGGCGGACCGATCCACCGGCGCCAGCCGGGGGCGCGCCGCAGCGTCGCCGCCGACGCCGGCGACCAGGTCGTGCTCGATGAACTCGCCGCCGCGCTCGATGAGCAGCGGGACCACCTCATAGGGGTACACCGTGCCGCGGCGCCGGGACCGGATCACCTTCTGCGCGTAGTCGTCCAGCGGGGCCAGCCGACCGGTCGGCGGCCCACTGACCGCGACCTCCACCCCCGAGCCGGGCTGGTAGTAGAACCGGGCCGACACCGGCATGGCCTCGCCGTCGGCGCGGGCCACCCGACCTTGGGCGACGACCTCCTCGATGCCGGCGCCCACCGTCATCGGCGCGATCGTGCTCTTCAGCGCGGTCAGCTGCGACACCTCGGTGGTGATCAGTGGCCAGATGTGCAGCCAGACGTGGTTCATGTCCAGCTGCACCCGACCGCTTCCGCCGACACCGCCGGCCGTCGCGGTCACCGTTCGGGCCCGCCGGATCGCCTCCAGGCAGGCCGCCACCGCCCGCTCGGCCTGCGGCAACGCGCTGACCCGCCCGGTCGGGCCGCGCAGCACGGTCAGCTCGCGTACCTGGGCCATCGCCACCAGGCGGACGTCGGCGGGGTTGTCCGGGGCCTCGCACCGGTACAACAGCACGTCCGGTGGCGAGTCGAGCCGGGTGATCGCGAAGTCGCGCAGGCGCCACAGGTCCAACCGCCGTCCGACCATCGGGTGCAGCCCCCGGACCAGGACGTCCTCGACCATCCGGGGTTCGGTCCCGGTGCCCCCGACCGGGCGGGCCGGGCCGCGGGCGGGGGTGGTCACGGGCAGGAGCGGGCCGGCCGGCCCGGTGTAGAGCCTCGGCCGGAAGGTGAAGTGACGCACCTGCCGGTCCCCGGCGCACACCCCGACCGCGATCCGCCGGACCCTGGTCGCCACCGCCAGTGCCGAGAGCACCTCGACCAGCTCGGCCACCACGGCGTCGTCCTGCGTCGGGGTCTGCGGCCAGTCCAAGTAGAGGTCGACGACCGTCTGGTGCCCGGCCGGCGCCGCGTCCACCTCGGCGGTGAGCAGGTCGACGAGCGACGAGGACGGCGCCCCGCCCGCCTCGACCAGCTCGCCGATCCGGGCGACCGTGCTGACCAGGTGGGAGGGCCGCTCGTCCAGGGTGTAGTCGGCGGTCACCACCGGCCGGTCGCCCACCTGGCGGCAGGTCAGCCCGTGCAGCGTGTACTCGCGGTAGTGCCGACGGGCCAGCACCTCCAGCATCGGCTGCACCTCCGCGACGTCCCGGGCCAGGCGTTCGGCCAGGAACCGGACCAACGGCTCGGGACTGGCCACCAGCTCCTCCACCTGGCGCTCGTAGTCGTCGGCCTGCGGGTGGTCGGCCAGGTAGTGCAGCTGCTCGCGGACCTTGGCGTAGACCAGGTCGCGGGCCGCCTCGGTCAGCGGCGCCTCGAACCAACGGTGGCGGGCGCTGCGGGCCAGGTCGCCGACGACGGGATAACGCAGCTGGGTGGCGTGCACCAGCCGGTCCAGCACGTCCCGGGCGCGGCGGGCCATCCCGTTCTTCGGGGCCGGCTCGGCCAGCCACGGTTCGATCAGGGAGCTGACCGCCGGGGTCAGGACCTGTGTGTGCTGCTGGGCCAGGAACACCCGGAGCATCGCCTGTTCGAGGTCGACCGTGCGCTCCAGGCCGTGCACCCCGTAGTGGGCGAGCATCCGGGTCAGCTTGGCTCGGAAGTCCTCCGGCAGCCGGGCCCGGTCGGCGTCCAGGGAGCGCAGGTAGGAGTGCAGGTACTCGCGGGGGCTGTGCACCGGGTCGCCGACCCCGTCCCGGACGCCGTCGCCGGCCTGCGGGCGGTTGCGGGTCAGCTCGCACAGGTCGGCGAACACGGCCAGCACGCCGAGCTCGTCGTCCAGCAGCTCCTCGGCGCCGTCCCGGAGGGCCTGCTCGGCCCGCAGCCGGCGGTACTCGGTGACCAGGCGCCGAGCGTGCTCGGGGGCCAGGTCGAAGCCCAGCAGCAGGTTGCGCAGGTCGGCCAGGGCGCTGCGGGCCCGGTGGTTCACGGTGAGCGAGCCGTGGGCCTGCGGCAGCTCGATCTCGGCGTCGTCGTCGGCGGTGACCGGCGCCGACGCGTCGGCCATCGGCTCCAGGGTGAGCAGCACCTCCCCGGCGCCTACCTGGCCGCCGGTGGCGACCAGCAGCTCGCGCACCCGCCCGGGGAAGGGAGCGGGCAGAACCGTCTCCATCTTCATGCTCTCCAGCACCGCCACCGGCGCCCCGGCCTCCACCTCCTCACCCACCGCCACCGGCAGCGAGACCACCAGTGCCGGGGCCGGTGAGCGCACCGCGCCACCTTCGTCCTTTGTGATCCGATGCACCACGGCATCCACCTCGACCAGGTGCGTGGCGGCATGCGTGGCCATCACCACCCGGCGCGAGACCCCTTCCACGACAAGGCGTCCCGCGTAGCCGCCGAGCCGTTCCAGCTCCGCCTCGACCTGGACGCCGTCCACCCCGACCCGGTAGCGGTGTGGACCCACCTGGGCCACCGCGACCGCGTGGGTCCGTCCGCGCAGCCCGAGCTGGAACTGTCGGCCCACCTCGTGCTGGGTCTGTGGCCGTCCGCCGTGGGCGGTGGCCAGGAACCGCCAGCGCTCCTCCTGCTCGAGCCCCGCGTAGGCGTCGATGCCGGCGGCGACGAGGGCCACCCCGGCGTGGCGATGGGTGACCAGCCCGCCGCGGGTCCGCTCCCGGTCGATCCAGCCGGTGTCCGCCCAGTCCGGCCGGCCGGTGGCGACCTCGGGCCGGTGCAGCAGCTCCAGGATGAACGACTTGTTCGTCGTCCCGCCCTCGATGACGACGGTGGTGTCCTCCACCGCCCGGCGCAGCCGGGCCAGGGCCTGCTCCCGGTCCACCCCGTAGGCGATGATCTTGGCGATCATGGAGTCGAACTCCGACGGGATGACGTCGCCCTCGGCGACCCCGGTGTCGATCCGCAGCCCGGGCCCGGTGGGCAGGCGCAACAGCGCGATCGGGCCCGGTGCCGGGGCGAAGTCGCGGTCTGGGTCCTCGGCGTTCAGCCGGGCCTCGACGGCGTGCCCGCTCTCGGCCGGCGGGTCTCCGAGCAGCCGCCCACCGGTGGCCACGTGCAGCTGCAGGGCGACCAGGTCCAGGCCCGTGGTGAGCTCGGTAACCGGGTGCTCGACCTGCAGCCGGGTGTTCACCTCCAGGAAGGCGAAGCTGCGATCCGCCGGGCAGTACAGGAACTCGGCGGTGCCCGCTCCGCGGTAGTCCACGGCCAGGGCCATTCGGACGGCGCAGTCCTTGAGCAGGCGCACCTGCTCGTCGTCCAGCACCGGGGAGGAGGACTCCTCGATCACCTTCTGGTTGCGCCGCTGCACCGAGCAGTCCCGCACCCCCAACGCCCATGCGGTGCCCCGGCCGTCGGCGATCAGCTGCACCTCGACGTGCCGGGCGCCGGTGACCAGCCGCTCCAGGAACACCACCCCCGACCCGAAGGCCCGCTCGGCCTCGGCCCGGGTCCGGTCGAAGACCGCCGCCAGCTCGGCGTCGCTGGTCACCACCCGGATCCCGCGGCCGCCGCCGCCGGCGGCGGCCTTGAGCATCAGTGGGTAGCCGATCCGGCGGGCGTGCCCCAGCGCTACGGCGATGTCGTCCACACCACCATCGCTCCACGCCGCGACCGGCACGCCGACCCGTTCGGCCAGCAGCTTGGCGCCGATCTTGTCGCCGAGTGCGCGCATCGCCGCCGCGGACGGGCCGACAAAGGTCACTCCGATCCGCTCGCACAGCTCCGCGAAGGCGGGGTCCTCGGCCACGAAACCCCAGCCGACCCACGCGGCGTCCGCCCCGCTGTCGCGCAGCGCGCGTTCCAGGACGGCGTGGTCGAGGTAGGGCCGCGCGGCGGCCGGGCCGATCGCGACCGCGAGGTCGGCCTGGCGGGCGAACATCGCCGTGCGCTCCTCGTCGGTGTGCAGGGCGACGGTCTCGATCCGCTCCCCGGTCCGCGCCGACAGCTCGCGGACGGTGTGCACCACCCGGACGGCCGCCTCGCCCCGATTGACGATCGCCACGCGCCGCAGCTGTGCCATCGCGACCTCCACGCTCCGCCGCCGCCCGGCCCCGGGGCCAGGTAGGACCAAGGGCCCTGGCACACCTTAGGAGTGACCGCCGGGTAGCGCATGACATGCGCTCAGCGAGGCGGCGGCTCGCCGTCGTCCTGGGCCGACTCGAGCTCGCGCAGCGCGGCCGCGACCGCCTCGCGCTGGCGGATGGCGGCGGCCAGGTGTTGGTCACGCTCGAAGCCGGTGACGACCCGCACCAGCAGGGTCGCGCCCAGCACGCAGCCGGCGGCGACGATGCCGCCGCGGGCCAGGGCGGTCATCGGGTCGATGGCGCCGTCCTGGGTCAGGGTGTACAGCGGCGGTCCGGCCACCAGCGCGGCCAGAGCTGCGCCGATCCGCAGCGGGCTCACGTCAGCACCAGCTTGGCATCACTCACCCCGGAGGCTGTCCGCCGGGTTGGCCGCCTCGAGCTGGGCGCAGAGCAGCGCCGTCCAGGTCATCCGGTCGATCGGGATGCCGTCGAGCCGGGTGATCGGGACGCCGAGCTGCAGCAGCTGCATCGGTGCCGCCGACTCGGTGACCCGCTCCACAGCGATCGCGTCCACCGGGCCGAGCGCGTCGAGCCCGGTCTGGGCCTCCTCCAGCGTGCTGGTGGCGTCCAGCTGGACGATCACCGCGCCGGCGCCGACCGCGGTCACGCTCTCCTGCACCAGCATCGGCTTCGCCCCCGGTCACCACGGCCACGACGCAGGGAGCCGACCGGGTGGCCTGCACCAGCGCGGCGGCGCGCTCGGTTCCGGTCACCGGTGGGACGACGACGACCGGCCGGGGAGCGTCGTCCGGGGCCAGGTCGACGGCGACCCGGTGCGCCTCGAGCAGCACCGTCTCGGCCGGTCCCACCACGGCGACCACGCGGGTCCGCGGGTCGATGTCGACCTCGGCGAGCGAGGCCAGCATCTGCCAGACGTCGGCGTACCGGTCACCGCCGCGCAGCCGCCGGATCCAGGCCGCCGGCAGGCCGAGGCGGCGCAGTACCGCGCGGTCGGCGGCCAGCCGCCTGGGGTCGGGCGCCGGGGTCTGGACCGCAGCCCCACCGCGCGGCAGCGGGATCGACGGGGAGGGCTCGACGTCCCCGGACGACAGGACGGGCTCGGGTGTCTGGTCGTGGGCCTCGTCGTCCGCGACGTCGCCGAGGGCGTCGGCGTGGGAGCCTGGCAGGTCCTCGTCGACGCCGACCGGGGTGGCGTCGACCTCGATGGCGTGCACGGCCGGGTCGGTGTCGGTGAACTGCTCCACGACCGACCAGGCCGTCTCGGCGGCGATCGGCTCGAGGATCAGTCCGGCCGGCTCGTCACCGGCCCAGGCGGGCTCGGCGGCGTGCCGACCGGAGTCGTCGGCCGTCGGTCCTGCTTCGGCCCGCAGCTGTTCGAGCAGGGCCGTGAACTCGGGACGGACGCCGAGCGGGCCGGTGGGGGCCGCGGAGTCGTTGGCGTCCGAGACGGGGGGAAATCCGGTGACCATGTGGGACTGTGTCGGCACGAAACGCCAGTGACCTGATGGTGCGGCCGTCGCCCGTTCGGCGGATCGCGGGTGCGGTCGGTCCCAGGCGAGGCCGGTGGCCGGGGGCAGCGCAACCGGGCCAGGGTGTGCCGGCGGGGGCGGGGCGGGCGGTGACGGCGGCAGCGACGGCGCCCGATAGGCCTCGGTGCGGGTGTCCGTCCGGGTCGCGCCGTCCTCGTGGACGGTGGCGTAGACCGCCGCGTAGGCCGCCATCTGGGCCGCTTCGGTCAGCTCGCGTTCGCGGTTCGGGTCGACGGTCCCCTCCGGCGCAGGCCCAGTGCGGGGCACCGGCACCCTGAACAGGATCTCGGCGGGCTCGGCCAGGGGCTGGCCGGCGACACTGCGCGCGGCGTTGCGCTCGGCAGCCAGCACCGGGCTGAGCAGCGGGCGGGGCTCCTCCTCGATCGCGCTGGGCTCGGCACCGGCCTGGTCCACGGTCGGCTCCGCCGGTCGGGGTGTCCGCCCTGGGACTGGCGTGGGCTGGCATCCCTTCGACGGACGCCACGTCCGACTCGGCCTCGGGGTCGGCCTCGGCCTCGGGGTCGGCCTCGGTGGTCGGGAGCGGCCTCGGTGGCTCGGGAGTCGGCCTCGGCCTCGGCGTCGGCCTCGGCCTCGGGGTCGGCCTCGGGGTCGGCCTCGGCCTCGGTGGTGGGAGCGGCCTCGCCCTCGGCGTCGACTGCGACGACCGGTGCCGCAACGTCGTCCGGCGTCTCGAGGTGCGGTGCGTCGTCCACGTCCTCGTGGTCGGATTCCTCGGCCGCGGCCCGGGACTGCTCGACCGCTTCGGTCACCTGGATGCTGAAGGCGGTTCGAGCCGCCTCGAACACCTGGCCGAACGGTGCGAAAGGGGTGCGTGGGGTCTCGGCCGGCGGTTCCGGCTCGGCGGGCTGGTCCGGCTCGATGGCGGCCTCGGCGAGAACGGACGCCGCGGAGCTGTCGTCCGGCGTGGGGTCGGTCTCGTGGAACCGCTCGAGGCGCCGGCGCAGCAGCTGTTCGGCCGGGCCGGCCGGGTCGGCAACCGGTTCGAGATCGCCGACCAGGCCCCCCGGTGTGGCCTGCGACGCCGAGGAGCCGGCTGCCAGGGCGGCCGCCAAGGCCGTGGCGAGGTCGTCGACGGGGTGCTCGGTCCCGCTCGGGTCGGTGTCGGACCCGTCGTCGGCGATCTCGACGGCCACCTCGAAACGCTCCCGGGCGAAGAAGCCGAGCACGCCGCCGTGGCGCACCTTCTCGGCCCGGACGATGCGGGCCCCCGGTCCGCCCTCGTTCCGAGCCCGGATCAGAAGCTCCTCCAGGTTGTCGCCCTCAAGCAGCAAACTCGTGGCCACGGCTCACCTGCCCCACAGTCTCGATCGTCTCCACCCCGGCGGTCTCGGCGAAGCCGATGACCGGTAGCTGGGGGATGCTGGCCCTGATCAGCCGGCGCAGCGGCAGCCGCAGTGGTCCGGCGACCAGCAGCACCGGGGTCGCCCCGGCGTTCTCGGCGGCGTTCACCAGTGCCGACAGGTCGCCGACCAGCCGGTTGCCGACCATGGGGTCGATCGCGATCACCACGCCGTGCTCGGCGGCGCGCAGCCCCTCGGCCAGCTCGGTCTCCAGCCCAGCGTCCATCGTGACGGCGTGCAGCACACCCTTGTTCAGGTAGGGCCCGGTCAGCGCCGGGCCGAGGGCCGCGCGGGCGGCCTCTAGGAGGGCGTCAGGGTCGGTGGTCTGCCGGGCCCGCTGCCCGACGCCTTCAAGCACCCGGCCCAGGTCGCGGATCGACACCTGCTCGTCCAGCAGCGCCTGCAGCACCCGCTGTACGGCGGACAACGGCAGCAGGTTGGGCACCAGCTCCTCGACGGCGGCCGGACGCTCGGACTTGAGCACCTCGAGCAGCTCGCGGGTGTCGTCCAGGGACAGCAGCCGCGAGGCGTGCCGACGGACCATCTCGGCCAGGTGCGTGGTGACCACCGCAGCCCGTTCGACGAGAGTGGCGCCGGTCAGCTCCGCCGTGGCCCGGTGCTCGGTCGGAATCCACACGGCGGGAAGGCCGAACACCGGTTCGGTGGTCCGGCGTCCGGGCAGGTGGTCCTGGGTGTCGCCGATCGCGAGCAGGTGGCCGGCGGGCGCCTCCCCGGTGGCCGCAGCGACACCACCGACCCGGATCTCGTAGGAGCCCGGGGGCAGCTGTGCACCGTCCCGGGTGCGGACCGGGGGGAGGACCAGGCCGAGGTCGAGGGCGGTCTTGCGGCGCAGGGCGCGGACCCGGTCCAGCAGGTCGCCGCCGCGGGCCGGGTCGACCAGGTCGACCAGGTCAGGCGCGAGCAGCAGCTCGAGGGGGTCGACCTTGAGCGAGTCGCTGATCGGGTCGGTGTTCGGCTCGGCGCCCTCCGGGGGGATACCGGGGGCGGCGGGCAGGGCAGGGGCGTTGGACGGGACCGGTCGCGCAGCGCCGTCCTCGTCGGTGGGTCTGCGGGTCGAGGCGAGCAGCATGACGCCGCCTGCGATCAGGAACGGCATCCGGGGCATGCCGGGCACCAGGCACAGAGCGATCAGGGCGCCGCCGCCGATCCGGAGCGCCTCGGTGTGGCGACCGAGCTGGGAGACCAGGTCGTCCCCGACGTCCCCCTCGCTGGTGGAACGGGTGACGATGACGCCGGTGGCCACCGACATCAGCAGTGCCGGGATCTGGGAGACCAGACCGTCGCCGACGGACAGCAGGCTGTACGTCGTGATCGACTCGCCGGGGGACAGGCCACGCTGCAGCATCCCGATCGCGAAGCCGCCGAGCAGGTTCACCAGGGTGATGATGATCGCGGCCATCGCGTCACCCTTGACGAACTTGGTGCCACCGTCCATGGCGCCGTAGAAGTCGGCCTCGGCACCGATCTCCTTGCGGCGCCGGCGGGCCTCGTCCTCGTCGATGAGGCCCGAGTTCAGGTCGGCGTCGATCGCCATCTGCTTGCCCGGCATGGCGTCGAGGGTGAACCGGGCCCCGACCTCGGCGACCCGCGCGGCCCCGTTGGTGACCACGGTGAGCTGGATGATGACCAGGATCGCGAAGACCACCAGGCCGATGATCAGCGAGCCGCCGATCACGATGTGGCCGAAGGCGTCGATCACCTTTCCGGCGTAGCCGTCGCGGAGCACGAGCCGGGTCGAGGACACGTTGAGCGCCAACCGAAAGATGGTCAGCACCAGCACGAGGGTGGGAAAAACCGCGAACTCCAGCGGGTGCCGCACCTGCATGGAGACCAGCAGCACCAACAGAGACATCGCGATGTTGGCTGCGATCAGCACGTCGAGCAGGGCCGCTGGCAGCGGCACCACCATCATCACCACGACGATGACCACGATGACGGGCACCGCGAGGCGGGTGAGGCGGCCCGACGCCATACAGACCTCCCGTTGTGCGGTACTGCTCTGGGGAGCCCTCCATGGCCTCTGGGCTGACATCGGACGAGGTGACCCGGGCCTTGAGGGGCCGGGGCCGTACCGGGTGACGGCGTTGCGCCGTTGGGGGGCATGTATCAACCGGGCGTGACGATCTGCCGATCTGCGAGGAGGACGGCAGACCCAGAAGGAGCCCCCTGCGTGATCTTCCAGGCAGCGCACTCCACGGCCGCGTGGCAGCCGTGGCGCCTTCGCTCGCGAGCCGTGGTCGCGGGCGTGATCTGCGCTGTCCTGCTCGCCGCCGGGCTGATCATGCATCGGACCCGGGCGGCGTTCACCGACTCGACCAACAACCCGGCCAGCTCCTGGGCCAGTGGCACCGTCGGGGTCGGTGACGACGACACCGGCAGCGCGTTGTTCTCGGCGACCGGGTTGTACCCGGGCGACTCCGGCGAGCGGTGCATCAGGGTCACCTACACCGGGTCGATCACCGCGCCGGTGAGGCTCTTCGCGAGCCCGGCGACGGGCGCGTTGGCGCCGCATGTGAACCTGGTGGTCCAGGAGGCCACGACGGGCGGCAACAGCGGGTCCTACGCCGGCGGATGCGCCGCCTTCTCCGGAAACCCGCTGTACAGCGGGACGTTGAGCGGGATGAATGCGGCGGCGTCCGACTACGTGACCGGTCTGGGCACGTTCGCTCCGACCGGATCGGGGCAGTACCGGGTCTACCGCTTCGCCTACACCGTCAGCACCTCGGCGCCAAACGCAGTGCAGGGCCAGTCCGCGGTGGTCACCTTCTCCTGGGAGGCGCGCTCCTGACCTGCGCCGGTCCTGGTCCACTCCGCTCATGACGAGAGGGCGCACGCCGACAGGGCGGGGGAAGGAGGTGTGCCATGGGCCGGCTGAGAACGCTCGCCGTCGCGGGCCTGCAGTTCGTCGCCGTGGTCTACCTGACCCTGGTGGTGAGCCTGCTGTTCTGGTCGCACGCCCCGCAGCTGATCGGCTGGCAACCCCGGGTGGTGCTCACCGGCTCGATGATGCCGGTGGTCCAGCCGGGTGATGTCTCGGTGATCGGTCCGGCGGTGGTCGGGTCGGCGACGCTGCCCAGGGGCCGGGTGGTCCTGGTGCGTGACGAGGATATGGCCAGCGGCTACTACCTGCACCGGGTGGTTGGCTACGACGCCGACGGTGGGGTCATCACCAAGGGGGACGCGAACGCCACCGCGGACACCAGACCGGTTGCACCCGAACAGGTCAAGGGCCAGCTGCGGCTGGTAGTGCCGATGGTCGGCCGCCCGGTGGTCTGGCTGCAGAACGGCGACTACCTGCCGATCGGCGGTGCCGTGCTGGCCACCTGGGCGACACTTGTCGTCGTCATGGGCGGACGACGGCCGGGGCCGCCAGCGAAGCATTCGGGTGGAGTCCGAGTGCGCCGCTCACCCCATGAAGTGTGCCGGTGATCAGCTCATTCCCGGGCCAGCCGACGGCTACCGTGACGCCGACTTGGCCGCGCGGTCCTCGCGCGAGCGCCGGGCCCGCAACACCGACTTGGCCGGCAGCTCAGGCAGCTTCGTGGTGTAGGTCGGACGCCGCGCGCCTGCCTTGCGGGACGGCTTGCCGGCTGCCATGACGAATGCCAGGATCCGCGCCACCGCCTCGTAGAGCTCGGCCGGGATCTCGTCGCCCAGGTCGCAGACCCGGAACAGCAACCGCGCCAACGGCTTGTCCTCGACCACCGGCACCCGGTGCGCACGGGCCCGCTCCCGGATCTTCGCCGCCAGCGCCCCGCTGCCCATCGCCACCACCCGCGGCGCCCCCTTGGTCGCTTCGTACTTGAGGGCCACCGCCAGTTGGGTCGGGTTGACCAGCACCACGTCCGCCTCGCCCACTTCGCTGAGCATCCGGTTGCGGCTCATCTGCATCTGCTTGGACCGGATCGCGCCCTTGATCAACGGGTCGCCCTCGGCCTGCTTGGCCTCGTCCTTGACCTCGCGCGGGGTCATCTTCAGCTTCTTCATCACCGTGTGCCGCTGGTAGGCGTAGTCGGCGACCGCCAGCACCAGACCGGCGGCGATCGCCGTCCAGATCAGCAGCAGCAGCCCGGTCTGGGTGCGATCCAGGGTCACCAGCAGCGGCATGATGCCCGCACCGACCAGGTCCGGAATCATGTTCCGGGCGACCGCCCAGACCGCCGCAGCGATCACGATCACTTTGAGCAGCGCCTTGAGTGCCTCCCAGGCCGCCTTCGGTCCGAACATCCGCTTGAGCCCCGGCCCGGGGTTCATCTTCTTGAACTTCGGCTTGAAGCCCTTGGTGGTGGGGTGTACCCCTTGGGACGCCGCGCCCACCACCGCGCCCAGCGCACCGGCGAAGGCGAACGGCCCCACCACCACCACCACGGTCATCGGCACCTCGGCAAGCACCGCCAGCGCCCGTTCCGGCCGCGGGTCGGCGGCCACCTCCGGCAGGAACGCGATCAGCTCGCGGAAGTGGTCGTCCAGACTCCGCACGGTCTGTGGCAACAACGCCGTGGCGGCGGCGATCGAGACCCAGGTCGAGGCGTCCTGGGTGCGCGGGAAGTTCCCCTCCTTGCGCGACTCCCGCAGGCGCTTCGGGGTGGGTTTCTCGGTCTTGCCGGCATCGTCGGCCACGACTCACCCCCCGCCGGCGGCACGCACCAGGTCCAGCATGGTCAGCACCGCCTGCTCCACCGCGCTGCCGAGCGCCTGCGGCAGCCGGGTCAGGACCAGCCCGGCGAGCAACAGGGTGAAGATGATCTTCAGGGGGAAGCTCAACGCAAAGGGGTTGATCGCCGGTGCGGCCCGGGTCAGCAGGCCGAGGGCGACGTCGGCGACGAGCATCGCAGCAATCACCGGCGCGGCGATCTGGACCGCGGACAGGAACAGCTGGGCGACGTCCTCCACCACCGCCCTGGCGACCTGTTCGGCGTCCAGCAGCGAGCCCGCGCCCAGCGTCATGCTCCGGGACAGGCCGTGCAACACCATCAGGTGCCCACCGGTGGCGAACAGCACGACCATGGCGGTCAGCTGGTGCAGCCGACCCATCACCGAGGTCTGCACCAGCAGCAACGGGTCCAGCGACGCGGTCAGGGTGAACCCGCCGACCAGGTCCAGCAGCTCGCCCACGGCCTGGATCGTGGCCACGGCGATGAGCACGAGGAAGCCCAGGGTCACCCCGATCAGCACCTCGCTGACGGCGGCGACGAACATGCCCGGCGACCCCAGCCGGGGGCCCCGCTCCTGGGCGACCGCCGACAGCGGCAGAGCGAGGGCCACGGCCAGTCCGGCGCGCGCCCGCGCCGCGATGTTCTTGGCGTTGAACGGCGGGCTGACCAGGACGAACGCGGCCGTGCGGGCCAGCGCCAACAGGTAGGCGGTCAGGGTGCTCTCGGCGACGGCGAGCTGCAGTCCGTTCATGTCACCTCGAGCCCGACTGGGCCAGGACGTACTCAGTCGATGGCCGAGCTGACCGTCGGGTGCACCATCGCGAAGGCGGTCACCACGGCCTGCCCGGTCTTGCGCTGGCTCAGACTGGCCTCGACGCCCAGCAGGCCCACGATCCGGCCCGAGTCGTCCAGCGCCTGCAGGATCGCCTCGGTGTGGCCGCCGCCCTTGCTGATGCACGTCGACCCCGGCGACTCGGTCTGCTGGACGACGCCGGTCTGGTGGTTGCGGAACACCTTGCGTCCGTCCTTGGCCGGGTTCGCCGCGTAGTACGAGGAGTACCACTTGCGCTTGTCCCGGTCGGTCACGTACTTGCCCTGCATGCACAGGCCGTTGCCGCACAGGGTGTAGTCGGCGTAACTGAACCCGACGTTGCTGAACTTGGTGGGTACCCCGTAGGCGTTGCTGGCGAACGGGCCGTAGAAGCGCTTGGCGTCGTAGATCGCCCTGGTGTTCACCGCCCGTGCCAGACCCACCTTCGAGCCCAGGCCCCACCCGCGGGCCGACTGATCCGAGGAGAGCAGCTTCAGTCCGGCGACCTTGGGCTGGCTCGTGTCGACCCGCCACCGCTCGATCCAGCTCGAGCTCCAGCGGATCGTCACCGTGCCGCGGGAGACGTAGAAGGTGCCGGTGCGGAACCTGCCGGCCTTGCCGCTCTGGAAGCCGTACGGCGTCCGGATCACGCAGTTGTAGCGGCAGCCCTGGGTGCGGTAGCCACTGCTCGGCTTGGTCCAGTACCCCTGATCCTTGCCGGAGATGCTGCTCTGTCGCCAGCTCCAGTACTCCTGGGTCACCGTGCCGTTGGTCCGGAACTGGTACTTGGCCACCCGCACCGACATCGCGTTCGTCGGTCCGGCGATGGCACTGACCACGAACGTCGGTCGGCCACCGGGCAGCGCGTACCAGGC
This sequence comes from uncultured Actinomycetota bacterium, assembly GCA_963724535.1. Lineage (GTDB taxonomy): Bacteria > Actinomycetota > Actinomycetes > Actinomycetales > Kineosporiaceae > JADJPO01. The sequence continues at coordinate 450,205 of CAVRVD010000011.1, read as the reverse complement.
GCTGGCCGGCGACTCGGCCAGCAGCGCTCCCACGAGCCCGTTCACCAGGACGGCGACGGTGATCCGGACGGTTCGACGGCTGGCCCAGCTGCGCAGGCGCATCAGTGCTCTCCCCGGTGCGGCGACATGTCTCGGGGAGTTCGTCGGCGCGGGGCGGGACGGCGTTGAGCCGTCCGGCGCAGCTGGTGCGGTTGTTGGTCCGTTCGGCTCAGTGGCTCAGTGGCTCAGTGGCTCAGTGGCTCAGCCGGCCAGCAGCCGGGGGACCATCGCAAAGATCTCGAGGGTGAACGACTCCATCACCCGCAGTGCCCACGCCCCGGTCAGCACCAGCACGAGGGCCGAGACCGCGAGCTTGGGCAGGAAGGTCAGCGTCTGCTCCTGGATCTGGGTCGCCGACTGCACGATCGACAGCAGCAACCCGATCACCAGGGCGGTGATCAGGATGGGCCCGGAGATCTTCGCGGCGGTCAGCAGCGCCATCGCCACGATGTGAATGATCGAGTCCGACATGGCGGGGCCCGCTACCTGTAGGTGCCCAGCAGCGTGGTGACGATCAGCGTCCAGCCGTCGACGAGCACGAACAGCAACAGCTTGAACGGCAGCGAGACCAGCGCCGGCGGCAGCATCACCATGCCCAGCGACATCAGGATCGCGGCCACCACGATGTCCACCACCAGGAACGGGATGAACACGACGAACCCGATGATGAACGCCGCGCGCAGCTCGCTGATCACGAAGGCCGGCACCAGGGCTCGCAACGAGACCTCGTCCCGGTTCTCCGGCAGCGACTGGCCGGCCGCCTTGGTCATCAGCGCCAGCTCCTCGTCCCGGGTGTGGTCGAGCATGAACTCGCGCAGTGGTGTCGACCCGTCGTCGAAGGCCTGCTGGGCCGTCTTCGTCCCGCCCATGTACGGCGAGATGCCCTGCTCGTTCACCTGGTCCAGGACCGGACCCATGACGAACAGGGACAGGAACAGCGCCAGTCCGATGAGCACCTGGTTCGGCGGCACCCCCTGGGTGCCGATCGCGCTGCGGGTCAGGGACAGCACCACGACGATCTTGGTGAATGCGGTGCACAGCAGCAGCAGCGACGGGGCCACGCCGATCACGGTGATCAACACGATCAGCTGGACGACGCTACTGGGCTCCCCGGGCACGTTCACCGTGATCGAGGGGTCCTCGACGTCCGGCGCGGTCGGTGGGCTGGGCTCGACCGGCTCGCCCACGGCGACCGGCTGCACCACCGACTGGTTGACCGAGGCGGAGGCGCCCGGCAGCTCGGCGGTCAGGGTCAGGACGACGAGCAGCGCCACAGCGAGCGCTCCCGCCGCGGCGAACAGGCGGATCAGGTGACCGGAACGCGCCGCCGGCCCGGTCATGGCGACCTCCGGACGGTGCGATCGCGCAGCGACTCCAGGAATGCCCGCGGCGACCACTGCGCTCCGTCGCGGGGTCCGGTCCTGCCCCCCGCGGCCGGCGGCTCGACCAGCAGCGGGTCGGTCTGCAGGGCGCTCGGCTGCAGGGCGGTCGGCTCCAGGGTGGTCAGCAGCGTCACCGACGAAGGGGTGACCCCGAGTACCAGGGCCTGACCGGCGACCTCGACCACGGCCACACTGGCCTCGCGGGTCAGCCCCACCCGGCTGTGCACCCGGGCGGCGCTTCCTCCCGCCCCGAGCCGGGTGCGGCGGGCCAGCCGGCCGGCCAGCACCGCCAGGACGAGCACCACCAGCAGGGACAGGGTGACCCGCCCCAGCAGCACCAGCTCCGAGGCCGCGTCGGTGCCCGCCGTACCCGTGGTGGCAGTGCCGGCACGGATCATGTGGCGTCCTGGGTCACGATCTCGGTGATCCGCAGCCCGAAGCTCTCGTCGACCACGACCACCTCGCCGCGGGCCAGCAGGGTCCCGTTGACCAGCAGGTCCGCCGCGGCCCCGGCCAGCCGGTCCAGCTCGATGACGTCGCCGGGGGCCAGCGCGAGCAGCTGGCGCACCGTCATCCGGGTCCGGCCGAGCTCACAGGTCACCTCCATCTCGACGTCGCGCAGCATGTCGATTCCCCAGGTGCTCCCGGCCATCTGGCCGGCCACACCGGCCAGTCCGGCCAGGCCGGCCACGCCGGCGGTCCCCGTTCCCGGGCCGCCGCCTGGTGCTGTGGGCGCGGCAGCCGGCACGACGTCCAGGCTCACCCCGACCAGGGCCGCGACGGTGGCGTCCGCCCCGTCCCCCGTCAGCAGCGGCACCAGCACCGTGGTCCCACCGGCGAGCACCTCCAGGCAGTCCTCGACCCCGATCCCGGTGGTGTCGCCGTCCAGCTGGCCGCCGACCCGGGCCGCGATCGTCTCCAGAGCCGGCTTGAGCGCCTGGGCTGGCTCGACGGCACCGAACGGGGTGCCGGCCAGGGCGTCGACGAGCTCCTGCCCGACGACGAGCAGCACCTTGCCCTCCGCGCCCGCGCTGATGTACCCGGTGACCGCTGCCCCCGCCGGGTCGGGCAGGGTGGCCGAGGCGGCGTCCGCGATCGGATCGCCGGGCGTGAGCGGGCTGGCGCTGGGCACCTGGGCGATCGCCTCGGTGACGGCCGCGATCACGTGAGCGGCCGCGCGTGCCCACGGGTCGTCCTGACCGGGTGTCTGCTGCCCCGGAACGAGTGGCGAGGCCGAGAAGCTCACGATGACTCCCGCAGGGTTCGAGGCGTGACCATGGCGTTCACTGTCCCGACACGATCAGGACGGCCAGCTGGCGGCCGGAGGCACCGGGAATGGCCTGGGCGAAGACGGTGGCCGCCGAGGTGACGGCCAGCGGCGCCGTGGTCCGGTGCGGGAAGGTGACCACGTCGCCGACCTTGAGCCGGCCGATCGACTGCGACGACATCCGGACCGGCTCGAACCGCACCCGCACGTCCACGTCCACCTTGGTGAGCCGGCGCTGGGTCTGCGCCGCCGCGGCCTGCCGCACTCGGGCCTGCTCCTGGTTGTCGTGCTGGGTGGCCAGCTCTAGGGCCGGGGCGAGCATGGCGTAGGGCAGGCACAGCGCCAACCGGCTCTCCCGCGCTCCGATGGCCAGGTCCATGGTGGCCATCACCATCGGGTCGGTGGAGGCCGCGGCCTGAACGAACCGGGCGTCGGACTCGAGGGTGATCAGCTGCGGGCGGACGTTCTTCGCGATCGGTTCCAGGGCATAGCTCAGCTCGCCGAGCATCCGGGCGAACAGCTGGCGCAACAGGGCCTGCTCGATATCGGTCAACGGCCGGTCCGGCTGCTTGTCCCCGCCGAGCCCGCCGAGCTGGTGGTCGACCATGGTCAGCAGCGCGGACAGCTCGAAGGTCATCAGGGCCTTGCCGGCCCACGGTTCCAGAGTCAACACCGCGCAGACGGTGTTCTCGCCGACGCCGCCGAGGAACTCGTCGTAGCTGAGCTCGTCGATCTGCGGGACGCCGATCTGGCAGATCACGCGCAGGCTCGTGGTGAGCACCGTCGTCGATTGCCGCGCGAAGGTCTGCATCGCCACTCTCAGCAGGTGCGCGTGCTCGCGCGCGAGCCGCACCGGTCGACGGAAGTCGTACGTGCGAGCCTCCCCGCGCCGGCGGCGTGTGCTGGCAGCGGAGCCGGTGGTCGTCACATCGGTTGGCATCGGGAGTTGGACCACCCGTCTTGAGTACGCCCGCCGGGGGTGGGCGGCGGGGGGCGGACGGGTTCACTGCATGACGAACTGGGTGAAGTAGATGTCGTAGACATCCTCGTGGTAGAGGTGCTTGACCTCCTCGATCAGCTCCCCTTTCGCGTGCTCACGGCCCTTGGCCTCGGCCAGCTCGTCCATGCTCATGTTGCTGAACAGCTCGATCGCGGCATCCAGCGCCAGGGCACCGGACAGCTCGCCGTGCCCGGCGGCGTCCGGGGTGGTCTGCAGGGCCATCCCCAGCTTGAGGAAGTGGCCGCCGGCGAGATTGACCGTGATCGCATCGAGCGGGACCACCGGGCCAGGCTCGTAGGACGGCGAGGGGCTTGGCCCCCCGGGAACCGCCTGCGCGTCGCCGCCGGGTTTGAGGAAGAAGAAGGCGCCTGCGCCGAGCACGGCCACGACGACGATGATCATGATGAGCTTCTTCTTCTTGCCGCCGCCGGCCTCGCCGGCCTCGCCGGCGTCGGTGGGCTCGTCCTTGTCTGCCATCGTTGTCTCCCTGCCTCACGTCGACCATCCCCGGCCTCGACGGAGGCCTCGGTCAATGACTCGACCTCTCGGCCGTCGCGCTTGACGTGTTGGCGTGGTCGGTTCCGGCCGAGGTGTCCGTGCTGTCCGAGGTGTCCGGCTCGGCGCCGGTCTTGCTGTGCTTGGGCGCGTTCGCCTGCTGGGCGAGCGCCCGGCCGGCGGCGTTGTCCAGGGTGGCCAGGAGGACGATCTCCACCCGGCGGTTGGCGGTCAGCGCCGTGGCGGCGCGTCCGGTGCGCAGCGGCCGGGTGTCGGCGAAGCCGGTGGCGGACATCCGGGCGGTGGGGACCTTGGGCGCCAGGTAGCGCAGCACACCGGTCGCGCGGTCGGTGGACAGCTCCCAGTTGGACGGGTAGCGCTGGGTGCGGATCGGTACCGAGTCGGTGTGGCCGTCCACGCTGACCCGGTTGGGCATGCCGGCCATCGTGGGCACGATGGCGTCCAGGATCTTCCGGCCCCGTGGCTCCAGGACGGCGCTGCCGCTGGCGAACAGGACGTCGTCGGTGGCGATGGTGACCACCAGCCCGCGCTCGTCGATGCGGAACGTGGCGCCGTTCTTCAGCCCGGCCTCGATCAGGGCCTGCTGCAGCTGCTCCTGGGCCTCGGTGAGCCGGTCCACCTCCTTGCTGACCGCCGCTCGGGTGGTCGCCTGGACGACGGCAGCGACCTGCTCGGCGCTGGGCATCGGGTCGGTCTTGGGCGAGGGCGTCTCCCCGCGCGCCTCGCCGGCCAGGTTCACCGCGTCCGGGGCGACAGCGCCGCCCGGGTCGAGCAGCGCGTCGCCGCCCTGCAGGATGGTCACCGGGGCGCCGAAGCCGGCCGCCAGGCCGCTCTTGATCGCGGCGAACTTGTTCGCATCCACCTGGCTGATCGCGAACATCACGATGAACAGCACCATGAGCAGGGTCATCATGTCCGCATAGGAGACCAGCCAGCGCTCGTGGTTCTCGTGCTCCTCGTGCTCCTCCTCGTGGTGGCGGGCCTTGGCCCCCTGCCCGCCGTGCCCGCCCCCGCTCACGCCGCTTCCTTCTCGGTGGCCGCCCCCGGTGCGTCGGCGACGATCTTCGACTTGAGCTTGGTGGCCACCACCCGCGGGTTCGCCCCGGCCTGGATGGACAGCACGCCCTCGATGATGATCTCCATGCGGTTGGCCTCGCCTGTCACACACGCGGCGATCCGCTTGCTCCAGGGCAGGAACATCACGTTGGCCGACAGGATGCCCCAGAAGGTGGCCAGGAAGGCCGCGGCGATCATGTGACCGAGCTGCTCAGGCTTGTCGAGGTTGCCCAGGGCGTGGATCAGGCCCATACAGGTGCCAACGATGCCGATGGTCGGTGCGTAGGAGCCGGCGTCGCTCCAGAAGGAGGCCCCCTTCTTCGCGGCGGCCTTCTTGGCGCGAACCTCGGTGGACAGGATCTCGTACAGGTCGTCCGGGTCGGTGCCGTCCACGGCGAGCTGCAGCGCCCGCTTCATGAACTCGTCCTCGACGTTCTCGATCTCCGACTCCAGGGCCAGCAGGCCCTCGCGGCGCGCCTTCTCGGCCATCTTCACCAGCGGGTCGACGGCCCCGTGCAGGTCGGTCTTCTTGGCGGTCAGCGCGTAGAGCATCCACTTGATCGCGCCGATGGTGGCGGGCAGAGTGCTCGAGGCCATCGACACCGCGAAGGTGCCGATGAAGATGAGGATCAGGGCTCCGGGCGCGAACAGGTGCATCGGGTTGCCACCCTCGAGCAGGTTCGTGATCAGGATCGCCCCGAAGGCGACCACCAGACCGATCAGCGTCGCCGGATCCACGACTCACTCCCCCCGCTGCGGCAGGCGCAGCACCCGGGCGAGCGAAGCCTCGATGGCCACGTGCTCACCCAGCTCGTCGGTGCCGTCGGGCTCGTCGGCACCGTGGGCGTCCATGCCGCCGCTCGGGCCCCGGGACAGCTCGTAGGCCTGGGCGGCCACCCGGGCCCGCCAGGAGAGCACCAGCTCGACGACCTCCGGCACGCTCTCCACGACGACGATCTTGTGGCCGTCGATCATGGTGAGCACGGTGTCCGGGGTCGGCTCGGCCCGCTCGATCAGGTCTGGGTTGACCGCCAGCTCGTGGCCGCCCAGTCTCGTCAAGATGATCACGATGTCCGTCCTGGTCAGTCGGGTCGGTGCTCGGGTGTCGCCGCCGACGGCGCCCTACCTGTGCCGTCGGCAGGCTGTTTCCCCCTATGAGGTCTTGACAGCGGCCCACGGCCGGCCGGGCGGGGCCCGCCACCGGTGCCGGTGGCGGACCCCGGGGTGCCTCAGGCCTGGGTCAGCGCTTGAGGTCGACGAGCTCCTGGAGCATCTGGTCGCTGGTGGTGATCACTCGTGAGTTCGCCTGGAACCCGCGCTGGGCGATGATCATGTTGGTGAACTCGCGGGCCAGCTCGACGTTGCTCATCTCCAGCGTGGCGCCCAGCAAGGTGCCGCGACCGCCGCTGCCCGCCACGCCGATCTGGGGCAGCCCGGAGTTGCTGGACTGCACGAAGGCGGTCGAGCCGATCTTCTCCAGGCCGGCCGGGTTGGTGAAGTTGGCCAGCGCGATCTTGCCCAGGGCCTGCTTCTGCTGGTTGCTGAACACCCCGATGATCGTGCCGTCCTGGTCGATCTGAAACTGCTGGAGGGTGCCTGCCGAGGCGCCGTCCACGTTGATCACCGACAGCGCCTTCGGCCCCCCGTACATGGTCGTCCCGGTCAGGTCGATGGCGACCGTGGTGCCGTCCGCAGTGGTGATCGTCGCGGACGTCGAGCCGGTGTCGTAGCTACCGTTGGCGAGGAAGCTCAGGGTTCCGGCGACCGGGGTCGAGCCGGGGTCGCTGGTGTCGGTGACGTTCACGTCGAACGAGCTCGGGCCGGTCGGGGTCAGCACGATGCTGAGCGAATGGGCGACCCCGGCGGTGTCGTAGACGGTGCCGCCCAGGGTGAGCGGCGTGGCGGTGCCGGCGGAGATGTTGCCGGCCGCGGTGACAGTCGTCGAGACGGTCGGCGGGATCTGGGTGCCGGCCGGCACGATGATGTCACTCAGCGGGCCGTCGGTGTTGACCGCGCCGTTCACCGCCGCCCAGCCCTGCACCCGCATGCCTTCGGGGTTGACCAGGCGGCCGTTGGTGTCGAAGTTGAACGCCCCGGCGCGGGTGTAGGCCTGCTGCACGCCGTTCGCCAGGATGAAGAAGCCGTCGCCCTGGAGCATCAGGTCAGTGGTCCGACCGGTGGTCTGCGCCGACCCCTGGCCGAAGTTGGTGGTGATCGCGGCCAGCTGCACACCCAGGCCGATCTGCGCCGGGTTCAGGCCGCCGAGGTTGCCGGTGGGCAGGCCCGCGCTGCGCAGGGTCTGGCTGAGCGTGTCCTGGAAGGTGGTGGCGCTCGACTTGAAGCCGGTGGTGTTGACGTTGGAGATGTTGTTGGACACCACGTCCATCTGGGTCTGGTGGGCGCGCAGGCCGGTGATGCCGGAGAACAGGGAACGCAGCACGGGGATCCTCCTGGGTGTCGGCCGTGGCGGCCGGCGGATGGGTGGGGCGGTCGCGGGTCGGTGGAGCTGTCCGGGCGGAACGGGTCAGGCGGTGGGGGGCGTGGCTTCGGGTCGGGATGTGGGCGGTGCTGTCGGTTCGGAGACGCGGGTCACCGAGGACATCTCCACCTCGACCCCGTCAACGGTGAGCCGGGGCATGCCCGCCCCCACCGTGCAGGCCGTGGCCAGGCCGGTCCGGGGGATGCCGGACACGTCGGTGTAGGTGACCGTGCGGCCGACCAGGCTGGTCGCGGTCAGACCCCGGGAGGCGTCCAGCACCTGCTGCTGCAGGTCGGTGAGCTGCTGCATCTTCTCGACCGCGGTGAACTGTGCGGTCTGAGCCAGGAACTGGCTGGAGTCGGCCGGGTTGCTCGGGTCCTGGTACTGCAGCTGGGCGACCAGCAGCTTCAGGAAGGTGTTGGTGTCCATGGCGGTCCGGTCGATGCCGGCGGAGAACGTCGTCCCGTCGGAGCCGATCACAGTGGGGGTGGTGGGTGTCGCGGCGCTGATGCCGCTGAGGCTGGTCATCTGGTCAGCTGTCCCTTCCGGTGGTGGTGCATCGAGGCCCGGCCACGGGTCTGCCGCCGGTCGATCCGCTCTGGTGGACATGGGGTTCGGGTGGACGGCGGCGCCGACCCGGGTGGCGGTCAGATGCTGAGGTCCAGACCGGCCCCGGGCTGTGTGCCGGCCCGGACGACAGCTGGGTTCGGGCGGCTCGCGTCGTCGCCGTCGAGGACCGACCGGTCCGATCTCGTCCCTCCCGACGCGTCGCGCCCGTCGCCCTCGGCCCGGTCGTCCTGGGCGCCGAAGGCTTTGTCCTGCTGCGGGTCACGGCCGCGATCCGAGCCCGGATCCGCAACGGTCATCGACACCTGGCCGAGGTCCAGGCCCGACCTGGCCAGAGCGTCCCGGAGCTGGTTGAGCCCGTCGCGCAGCACGGTCAGGGCGGTGTCCTGGCCGGACATGGCCAGGGCCACGGTGCCGGCCCGGACGTCAACGGTGAGCGTGAGCTCACCGAGGTGCTCCGGGGCCAGGTGCAGCACGGTCCGGTGGGTGCCGTCGGTCAGGGTGCGCAACCCGGTGAGGTGCCGGGTGACCTGCTGGGCGAGGTCCTGCGGGGTGACGTGCGGACCGCTCGGTGGGACCGCAGTGGTGCCGCCTGCGGCCGGTGTCGGTGCCGTGGGCCCGCTCAACCCGGGGTGGCCGAGCGGCGCCGGTTGGTCGACGCCGGCCCCGGCGGTCGCCCGGGTCACTGCGGCCGCGGCCTGCCCTGTCGGCTCGCTCCGCCCGAGGGCCTGCTGGACGGCGGCCAGGCCGGCCTGCGGTGGTGCACCGCCGGCCGTGCCGGTTGCGGTTGCCGACCCGGTCGGACCCGCTGCGCCGGAAAGGCGGTCGGCGAGGCTGTCGGCCGCTCCCACGACTGCCTGGGTCACCGGTGCAGCATGGTCTGGCAGGCGCGCGCCGAGCCGTTCAGGCATGCCCGTCGCCCGTCCCGCCGCGGCGTCTGGGCGGGCCGGCGGGGCCGGCTCACCGTCCTGCGGCGTGCTCTGGCCGGCCGCGGCGGCGAGACCCTCGGCCGCCGTCGTCGCGCCGGCCTGCGGACCGGCCGGGGCCGCAGCCCCGGGACGGGCGGACGTCGCCAGGCTGGGCGGGGACGCGCCGGCGACGGCCGCGTGGACCTGGTTCGGGCTCGAGCCGGGTGCCGGATCCGGCTCGGTCGGGCCCGGTGCACCGGGCTGCTGCTGCTCCTGGCCGCCCGGCGGCTCGGCCCGGGTCCCGCTCGGCGACATCTGGGGGATCCGCAGGCCTGCCGGCGCGGCAGGGTCATCCGGGTTCGCCGCGGTCGGTGTGGTCGAGGCGGCCGCTGTGATCAGTGGGCTCGGCGCGGTCGGTGTGGTCGAGACGGCCGCCGTGATCGCTGGGTTCGGCACGGTCGGTGTGGTCGGTGGGCTCGGCACGGTCGCTGCGACCAGGGTGGCCGAGGCGACCGTCGACTGCGGATCGGCCGCGGGGTCAGCCGCGGTCGGCGCGATGACGACCTCCGGGGACAGCGAGTCCGGCTCGTCGGGGTCGGACCGCCCGGCCAGGAGTGGTTCTAAGCCGGTCGGACGCTCAGGACGGTCAGGTCGCTCGGACCGGCCCGGTCGCTCTGGACGCTCAGGTCGCTCAGGACGGTCAGGACGCTCGGGTCGCTCTGGACGCTCGGGACGCTCGGGCCGGTCCTGCCGCTGCTGTCGCTCGGGCCGGTCGGGCCGGTTCGCTCGGACCGGTCGATCACCCGGGTGCTCCGGTCGGGAGGGGCGCTCCGGTCGGGCCGGGGGACCGACCAGCTGGGCCAGCACCCGGCCGAAGGCGGCGATGGTCTCGGTGGAGACCGGGGCCTGCTCCCCCGGTGCGCCGAGCATCGGGGAACGGTTCGGTCCGAGCCTTGATGTCGTCATTCCGTGTGCGGCCATCGTCACGACAGCTCCCTCCAGTACTGGTTGACGCGCCGGACGTAGTTCTGGGTCTCGGTGTAGGGCGGGATGCCGTCGTAGCGACGGACCGCGCCCGGGCCGGCGTTGTACCCCGCGAGGGCGAGGTCGACCCGGCCGCCGAACTGGGAGAGCAGGTCTGACAGCAGTCGCGCCGCGCCGTCCACCGCCTGGGCCGGGTTGAACGCGTCGTCCACTCCGAGAGAGCGGGCGGTTCCCGGCATCAGCTGCATCAGGCCCTGGGCCCCGGCCGGGCTCACCGCTCGGGGGTTGTAGGCGCTCTCGGCCTTGGCGACGGCGCTGAGCAGGGCCGGGTCCACCCCGTGCCGGGTGCCTGCCGAGGCGAACAGCGAGGCGTAGGGACCGGTCGGCGCCGCCCCGCCGCCCAGAGCACCGGGGGTGGCCGCAGCGGCGACCACACCGGACGACTCGGGCACCACCCGGCGGATCGCCGAGGGGGTGCCCCACAAGTCGTGCAGGCCGACGGTCTTGCCGGCCCGGGGCGCGTCGATCATCTTCCCGTCCCCGGCATAGATGCCGACGTGGTGGGCGGGCGAGCCGAAGAACACCAGGTCCCCGGGGCGGGCCTGGTCCAGCGAGCCGACCTTGACCCCGGCCCGGGACTGGTCGGCGGCCACCCGGGGCAGACTGATCCCCAGCGAGCCGTAGACGCTCTGGACCAGTCCGGAGCAGTCGACGCCGGTCGCCGGGTCCTCACCGCCCCACAGGTAGGGCGTGCCGAAGTGCTGGCGTGCCGTGGCGACCGCGGCCTGACCGAGGTCGCCGCGAGCGAGCGCCCCGGCCGCCGCTCCGCCCGTCGCCCCGGTCGTCGCGCCGGACCCGGCCAGGGCCTGGCTCAGGCTGTCGGCGAAGGCGTCGGCGCGTCTGCCCAGCACCGCTGCCGTCTGGCTGCGCAGACCCAGCATCGACTGCAGCTCAGCGATTCGGCTCTGCACGGCCTGCACCGAGCCCGGTGCTGAGACCGGTTGCGGTGCAGCGGCGACGGACGTGTAGGTCGGCTGGCTCATGCGGCCTCGCCCCCCGGGTGGTGGTCGGTGGGGCCGGTCCGGGTCGGCTGTCGCCGCCGGGTGCCGGCCAGGTCGTCGGTGGTGCGCTGCTCCCGGCGGGCGTCCGTCTCGGCCAGCAGCAGCCGGTGCCGAGCGTGCAGGTTCTCCACGACGCGCAGCTCGGCCCGCCGTCGGTGCCAGTGCTCGGTCGCGGCGGCCAGCCCGGCGTGTCCGGTGCTGACCTGCGTCGCGGCCTCCTCGGCGTGGGCCCGCAGGGCGTCCCGGTGTGCCGCGGCCACCTGCACCTGAGCCGGAGTGGCCCGGGCCGGGGGCAGGCAGTCGACCAGCGCCTGCTGGACGCTCGCCAGCTCGACCTCGGCGGCGGAGAGCACCCGTTGGGCCCGGCCCAGCTCGGCGGTCGCCTCCTGAGCGGCGTGCTCGCGCAGCCGCCGCAGGGTGGCCAGCCGGAACCGCCGGCTCATCGGACCGTCTCCAGGAGTCGGGCCAGCTCGGCCCAGGACGCGGCGGCCGGTTCCACGCCGTCCGGTGCCTGCCGCAGGAAGGCGTCCAGCGCCGGCCGTAGCCGGATCGCCGCGTCGATGTCCGGGTCGCTGCCGGCGGCGTAGGCGCCCACCTCGATCAGGTCCCGGGCCTCCCGGTAGGCGGCCAGCAGCCGCCGGGCAGTTACCGCCAGCAGCAGCTGTTGGGGGGTGCAGACGGCACGCTCGACTCGGGAGATCGACTCCAGGACGTCGATGCTCGGGAAGTGCCCGGCGGTGGCCAGGCGGCGGGAGAGCACCACGTGTCCGTCGAGGATTCCGCGCACGGTGTCCCCGATCGGATCCTGCAGGTCGTCGCCCTCGACGAGCACGGTGTAGAGCGCGGTGATACTGCCCGCGGCTCCCGGTCCGGCTCGCTCCAGAAGCCGGGGCAGCATCGCGAACACGCTCGCCGGGTAGCCACGGGTGGCCGGCGGTTCGCCGGCGGCCAGGGCAACCTCCCGTTGGGCGAGTGCGGTGCGGGTCACCGAGTCGACGACGAGCAGGACGTCGTGACCGGCGTCGCGGAACCATTCGGCGATCCGGGTCGCGGTGAACGCCGCGGTCAGTCGCAGCATCGGCGGGTCGTCACCGGTCGCCAGCACGACCACTGTCTCGGCGCGGGTGGTCTCGTCCAGCGTGTCCTCGAGGAACTCGCGGACCTCCCGGCCCCGCTCGCCGACCAGCGCAACCACCCGCACCGGCGCCGAGGTGCCGCGCACCGCCATGCCGAGCAGGGTCGACTTGCCGACCCCGGAGCCGGCCATGATCCCCACCCGCTGCCCGGCGCCGACCGGAACCAGGGTGTCCATCGCCCGGATCCCGGTCTGCAATACCGTGTCGACCCGCCTGCGGTGCAACGGGTTCGGGGCACTGGCCTCCAGCGGCACCAGCTCCACGTCGGTGAGCGGCCCGGCGCCGTCCATCACCCGGCCCAGGGCGTCGACGACCCGGCCGAGCAACCCGAACCCGGCCGACACCTGGGGCACCTGGCCGGTGTCGCGCACCTCGTCGCCGGCACTGACCCCGGCGGTCGTGCCCAGCGGCATGCAGGTGGCTCCGTGCCGCTGGACGGCGACCACCTGGGCGGGCAGCACGCCGCCGGCGGTGACCACCTCGACCAGCCGACCGACGCCGGTCTGCACGCCCTCGACCCGGATGCCGAGACCGACCACGTCGGCCACCACCCCGTTGACGTCGGCGGTCGCGGCGTGGGCGGCGACCTCGAACCGGTCGGCCAGGAGCCCGGCGAGCTCGGCCAGGGCGTGCGTCGTGCGCACCGTGACGGCGTTCATCCGCGCAGCACCTCCTCCGCGGCGGCCAGGGCGTCGGGCAGGTGCATCCGCAGCCGTTGGGTGGGCGTGGCCACCCGGACCTCGCCCGGGACCAGTGCGGGGTCGGCGACCAGCCGCACCCCGGTCGGCAGGGGTGAGGTGCTCGTCGCGGTCAGGGCCGAGGTGAGCAGGGCCTGGTCGTCCGGGTGCACCCGGACGACGGCGTGACCGGGGTCGCCGATGGTGCGCAGTGCGGTGCGGACGGTGTTGAGCCGGGCCTGGTCCAGGTCGGCCAGCTCCCGACCCAGGGCCGCCCGGGCGATCCGCAGCGCGCCGTCCGTTACCGCGTCGGCGACCTCGTCCCAGGCCGGGGACAGGGCGCGGTCCAGCTCCCCGGTCAGCCGGGACAGCTCGGCGAACAGCGCCTGCAGCCGCATCGTGTCCTGGGCCCGTCGACTGACCTCAGCGGCTTCCCGGACCTGCGCCGCCTGCTCGGCCTGCTCCGCCGCGGCCTGACGGCCCTGTGCCCAGCCGGCGGCGTACCCGGCGGCGCGACCCTGTTGGCGCCCCTGCTCGATCGCCGCCTGCACCTGGCGGTCGACCTCGGCGTCCCCGAACGACCGACCCGCGCCGTGGCGCAGTGGACGGTCGAACTGCGCGGCGCGCACGGTGCCCGACCCGGTGCCTGTCGCGGTGGCCGGCTCGGTGGCCGGCTCGCCGTGGCCGGGGTTAGTCGACGAGCGCTTCATCGCCCCCCCGCATGATCACGATCTGGCCGGACTGCTCCAGGGCCCGGATCTCGGTGACGACCTTGGCCTGGGCCTCCTCGACCTCCGAGAGCCGCTTCGGGCCGAGCAGCTCGATCTCCTCGGCGAGGTTCTCCGCGGCGCGGGTGGACAGGTTGCGCATGATCTTCTCGCGCACCTCGGCGCTGGTGCCCTTGAGTGCCAGCGACAGAGCGCTGGTCTCGATGTTGCGCAGCACCAGCTGGATCGCCTTGTCGTCGAGGTTGACGATGTCCTCGAAGATGAACATCTGCGCCCGGACCTGTTCGGCAAGCTCCGGTGAGAGCGACTCCAGGCCCTCCAGGATCATCCGTTCGGTGCCCCGGTCGGCGCGGTTGATGATCGCCACCAGCGGCGGCACGCCACCGACTGAGGACAGCTCCTGCGGACCGATGACGGTCGACATCCGCCGGTCCAGCTCCCGCTCGATCAGCCGGATGACGTCCGGGGAGGCCCGTTCCATCAACGCGATCCGGTGTGCGACCTCGGCCTGCATGCCCTGCTCGAAGCCGGACAGCACCAGTGCAGACTGCTGCGGCGACAGGTGCGCGAGCACCAGCGCGATGGTCTGCGGATGCTCATCGGACAGGAAGGTCACCAGCTGGCGCGCGTCCGCCTTGCGCATGTTCTCGAACGGCATCTCGGCCAGGGTCGCCCCGAGCCGTTCCATGATCTCGTTGGCCCGCTCGGTGCCGAGGGAGTCGGCGAGCAACGATCTGGCCAGGTCCAACCCGCCCCGACCGGCGACGTCGGAGCTGCTCAGCGTCTCGTTCGCCTCGGACAGTACGGCGTTGGCGTCGTCCGAGCTGACATCCCGCAGTCGGACGATCTCCGCGGTGAGGTCCTCGACGACCTGCTCGGGCAGCATCGACAGCACCTTCGCGGCCCGGTCCCGGCCGAGCTGGACGAGCAGGATCGCGGCCTTGCGCAGGCCGGAGAGCCCAACGGTGGCAACGGTCATCGCGGTCAGCTACCCCGCTGGGTGAGCCAGCCCTGGACCAGCTGGGCGATCTCCTCGGGCTGGGAGTCCACGAAGGAGGCGACCTGGTCGCGCATCTGGTCCCGTTCCAGGGCCGGGTTGGCGAGGCCCTCCTGCGCCGGGCCGGGACCCAGCTCGCGCCGCCGCTCGGCGGCCAGTGCCTCCAGGCGGGCGGGCATCAGCACGCCGTCCGGCAGGTCGCTGGCGGAGACCTCGACCGAGGCCGGAGCGGACTTCTTGCGCCGGATCATCAACACGATGGCGACGATCACGGCGAGCAGCACCAGGCCGGCCTTCTGACCCATGTCCACATAGCCCGCGGTGCGGGCGGCGGACTCGGCCTGCGCCAGCTCCTTCTGGGCCTCCTCGGCGGCCGCAGTGTCGAAGGGCAGCTTGTCCACCTGGACGATGTCGCCGCGGGCGGCGTCCACCCCGGTGGCGCTGGCGACCAGCTGCTGGACGGTGGTGGTGTCGGTGGCCCCAAGCGTGGTCGCGTCCAGGACGACGGCGATGCTCAGCCGCTCGACGCCGCCGGGAGCAGCCTTCTCGGTGGTCAGCTCCTTGCCGATGGCGTTGTTGACCGTCCGCTCCTCCTTGACGTAGCCCTGGTCTCCGGCCCCGGCCGTGTACGGGGTCAGCGTCGGGGAGATGACGCCGAGCTGGCCGCCGGCGCCCTCGGCCCCGGGACCGTAGATCTCCCGGCTGGTCGCCTCGGACAGCGGCGTGACCGCCGGGGAGGACAGGTACACCTCGCGGGTGGTCTCGCGGGTGTCGTAGTCGAGCTGGGCGTTCACCCGGACCACGGCCTTGCCGGGGCCGAAGACCCGGTCGAGCATCTCCTGCAGCGAGCTGCTGACCCGGTCCTCGTACAGGGCGATCTGCTGGTCGACGTCCCCGGCGGCCGAGGCCGGGTCGGCGTCCCCGTTCGGGCTGGTGAGCAGAGAGCCGTTGCCGTCGCTGACCGTGACCTCGTCCGGCTCCAGGCCGGGCACGCTGCCGGCCACCAGGTGGGTGACCGAGCGCACCTGGGTCTTGCTGAGCGTCGTCCCGGGGACCAGCTGGACCAGGACGGCGGCGGTGGGCGCGTCCTCCTCCTCGGCGAAGACATCCTTCTTCGGGATCGCCAGGTTGACCACCGCGGTGCGTACCCCGGTGATGGCGCCCACGGTCTTGCCCAGCTCGGTCTCCAGGGCGCGCTCGTAGGCAGCGTTCTGCTGGAAGTCGGTGGCGGTCATGCCCTGCTGCTCCAGGATGTCCCACCCGGATCCGTCGGAGTTGGCCGGCAGGCTCTTACCCGCCAGCGACACCCGCACGTCGTAGACCCGTGACTGCGGAACGAGGATGGTGCTGCCTCCGTCGGTGAGTTGGTACTGCACGTTCTGGCTGCGCAGCTCCTCGACGATGGCGCTGGCATCGGAACCGGACAGCTGGCTGTACAGCGGGGTCCACGACGGCTGCGCGACCCAGTTGGTCAGCGCGATCGCGCCCATCACCAGGGCGACGAACGCGACCGCGATGACGCCGCGCTGACCCGGGGTGAACCCGGCGGTGAGCCGCTTGGCCCGACCCATCGCTCCCGACATCGCCTGGCTCACAGCGGCATCCTCATGATCTCGGCGAAGGCCTCCATGGCCTTGTTGCGGACAGTTGTGGTCAGCTCGGTCGCGGTCTGCATCGACGTCGCGGCGATCACGTAGTCGTGGATGTCCTCCAGGTCACCGGTGGCGGCCTGAGCGGCTCGCGTGTTCGTGACCTGCTCCATGCCGGCGAGCCGGCCCAGACTCTCCCCGATCAGGCCACCGAAGTCGGCACCGCGCCCGGCTGCGTCGACGGCGGCGGCGCCGGTCGAGCCGGTGGCACCGTGCACCTCGGCGGCACGCTGGGCGTACAGCTTGGCGACCAGGTCCGCGCCCCCGCCGGCGCCGAGCGCGCCGACGCCCTCGACAGCCATCAGGCCCGTCCCATCTGGATCGCGGCGTCGTAGCACGCCTTGACCCGGTACAGGTTGGACACGCTGGCCTGGAAGCCACGCTGGGCCATGACCAGGTGGGTCATCTGCTCACCGAGGTCGACGTCGGGCAGCCGGACCAGACCGCGCTCGTCGGCGAGCGGGTGCTCGGGGGCCCACACGATGCGGCCCTCCGGGGAGCTGGTGTCGATGCCGGCCACGGCGACCCCGGCACCGGTGCCGCCGTCCTCGATCGCCTGGGCGACGACGTAGCGGGCCTGGAAGGCGGAGGCGTCCATCGGCCGGATGGTGTTGACGTTGGCGATGTTGTCCGAGACCGCGTCCAGCCAGGTCTGGTGGACATTCATCGAGGTCCGGCAGATGTTCAGCGACTCGAACACGGCTCAGGCCCCTCGGGCGGCGGCACGCAGGACCGAGAACCGGTCACCGGTGGCCCGCATCACCAGCTCGTAGGCGAGCTGGGTGTTCACCGACGCGACGGTGGCGTCCGGCAGGTTGACGTTGTTGTGGGTCAGGCCCGGCGCGGCGGGGGAGTACACCACCTCCGGGCGAACCTCGAGGGGATCCCGACCGCGGTCGATCGCCCGGCGTAGGTCCGCCTCGAACGAGACCGACCGCGAGCGGTAGTAAGGGGTGTTCACGTTCGCGATGTCGTCGCTGATCGCCCGCTGCCGGGCGGACAGGCCGTTCAGCGCAGCGTGCAGCGTGCTGATCGAGAGATCGTCGAGCATCAAGGACCCCTTGCCAGTCCCCGCGGCACGGCGAAGTGCGCGGGCGTCGTCGGATCTGCCGTGCGCCAGTCCGTGGCGCTACTGAGCGGTCCATGCTCTGACAGTGACGTCGTCGCCCTGCGCGAAGTGCTTGAGGCGTCGGCCGGTCACCCGGCGCAGCGTCCGCCGTCCGGCCCAAGGGCCCGAAACTCGCTGTGCACGCTGGGTATCCGGACTACGCCGTCCAGCGCGGTGGGCTAGCCCGTTGGGGTTGGCTGGTCCGTCGGGGTGGTCTCCTCGGTGACCGAGTCGGTGGCCGAACCGGTGCGAACCAGCTCGGCGACCCGCTCACCGGCCTCGCCCAGCCGGGCAAGGGCGTCCAGGACGTCCTCGCGGAACGGTCCGCCGTCCAGGGCCAGCTGCGCGGCCAGCTCGGCGGGTCGGTTCTGCCAGAGCTTGAGCAGCAACCGGCAACGGTCCTCGCGAGGGCCGTAGCCGATCACCAGGTCCAGCATCGCCTGGGAGGACTCCTCGACGAGCCCCTCTGCGCCGGCGAACAACGCCCGGGCCATCAGCACCCGCTCCAGGCTCTGGCGGTTGCCGACCGGGTCGACCAGCTCGGTGACGCCTCGGATGAGCTCCAGCGCCTCGGGTCGGCGACCCAGGCGGGCCAGGGCCTGGGCCCGCAGCCAGTCACAGAACTGCGACGAGACCAGCCCGCCCTCGGCGAGCTCCTTGGCCAGGTACAGCCCCGCCTGGTCGAAACCGCCTGCGTCCAGGAGGGTCTGGGTGAGCATCAGGGTGGCCTCGGCGCGGTAGAGCCCGTCGGGAGCGATCTCACGGACCACCTCGAGGGCGTCGACGGCCTCCTGCGTGCGACCGGCCATCAGCAGGGACCGGGCCAGGTCGAACGCGGCGCGGGAGGCCAGGTGCCGGTCCTCGGTGCCGGAGGCGACCAGGTCGTCGAGCTGGGCCTGGGCGATCGCCACGTTGCGCCCGGCCTTGACGGCCAGGGTGGCCGGGTCGGCGTAGCCGCGGTGCCGAACATGCAGCAGCTGCGGTTCGAGCTGGATCGCCCGACCTTCGCCCTGGGCCTTGCCGTGCACCTGCAGCAGCTCGTGGATGCGGCCGTGCCAGCGCACTCGGGTACGCCGGGCCAGCCGGATCGAGTCCAGGGCGTGCATGCTGCGGTCCGCGGCCGAGACGTTGATCACCCGCAGCTGGATCATGTCGATCCGGGAGGCCGGTGGCGCGCCGGGGAACACCCCCGTGTCGCCAT
This sequence comes from uncultured Actinomycetota bacterium, assembly GCA_963724535.1. Taxonomy (GTDB): domain Bacteria; phylum Actinomycetota; class Actinomycetes; order Actinomycetales; family Kineosporiaceae; genus JADJPO01. The sequence continues at coordinate 431,450 of CAVRVD010000011.1, read as the reverse complement.
TCAGGTAGGCGCGAAGGGCCGGCCCCGCCGAGCCGGAGAGCTGGTCGTCGGCGTCCACCCAGATGAACCACTCGGCGCGCGCCGCGTCCAGGGCGGCGTTGCGGGCTCGGGCGAAGTCGCCGTCCCAGTAGCCCTCGACGACCCGGGCCCCATGGGATCGGGCCACGGCCACGGTGTCGTCGGTGGATCCGGTGTCGTAGACGATGATCTCGTCGACCAGCCCGGTGAGGCTGTCCAGGCAGATGGGGAGGTTCTCCCCCTCGTCCTTGACGATGAGGGTGGCGGCGAGCAGGGGAGGTGGGCGTCGGCGCGGAGTGCTCACCCGGTGTGCTTCGGCCGGCGCAGCCACCGGCTACAGGCGCCGCGACCTCCCCCGTTCGACCGATCCGAGGGGTCGGCGGCCGAGCGGGCCGAACCTCCTGTCGTTCAGCCGGTCACGTCGAACTGCCCGCCCGCCGCCACGGTGTGGTAGCCGGCCCCCGGGCGGCGCCGGCTGGGCAGGCCGGCGAGCCGCTCGCCGACCGAGTCACGGTGGCTCTGCAGCAGTGTGGTCACCTCGGCGAGCAGGGTCGCCACGGTCTCCCGCCGGGACGTCGCGCCCACCGGAGGGGGTCCGGCCGGCAGGGTGAGCACCGGCATCTGCGGTGTGCGGCCCTCGATCAGGCAGGCCTGGACGTCCAGGACGGCCGCCTCGACGGCGTCCAGGTAGTCCGACCAGCTGGCCGGGGCGGTGGTGTCGGCCGCCGGGGTGGCGGTGGTGGTCGGCGTCATGCGGCGCCTCCTTGAACAGCGCCTCCCTGCGCGTGGTAATCCTCGGGAACAGCCGGGCCGGCCTTCCCGCTGGCCTGGTGCCAGGCGTCTCTGAGGGGGATCACGAGGTCTCGGCAGGCTGCGACCCGGCCCGGGTCATCGCGCAGGCGGGCCTGCATCAGCTCCTGGACCAGCCACCCGTACAGGGCGGCCAGGGAGCGACCCTGCGGCCAGACCTCGACGTCCAGGGTCGAGTGCAGCTCCAGCAGGATCTCGCTGGCATGGCTGATCCGCTCGCCGACCACGGCGATCTGGCCGCGCAGCATCGCGTCGTGCGCCATCGACAGGTCCACGACCAGCCGGTCGTAGAGCATGGTCAGCAGCCGGGCCGGGGAGGCCGTCTGGCTGGCGTCGCTGGCGTACCGGGCTTGAGCCAGGCCGTACGACATGCCGCGTGCCTCCTTCCGGCCTCGTCCGGTTGGCAATGGGCTCAACCAGATTCGCGCTCAGCGGTTCTCGTAGTAGGTCGACCGGTCCGGTCGTGGCCTGGAGTGCTCCGTTGGGGTACTCCGGGCCGACGCGCCACGACGGCTACTGCTGCTGGACGCTGCTCCCGTAGCTGGCCAGGAAGCTGGACTGGCTCTTCAGCGCCGCCAGCGTGGTCTCCATCGCGGTGAACTGGGCCTGCAGCGAGGCCCGGTAGGCGGTCAGTCGGCGGTCCCAGTCCTCGATCTGGTCCTGCAGGCCCTTGACCGCCTTCTCCCGCCCCGACTTGGCCGAGGTGAGCATGCCGGTGCCGGTGGCGGTCTGCGCCGAGACCAGCTCGACCATCCGCTGCGCCAGCCCCGGTGCCACCGTGACCGACCCGATGTCACCACCGGAGGCGGTCAGGTCCCCGGCGCTGAGCGCGACGTCGAGCACCAGGCCCCGGGCGCCGCTGTCGCCGGAGGTCAGTGCCAGCAGGTTGCCGGTGCCGGTGGCGGGCTGCCCGTCGATGGCGCCCTGGACGTCGGCGCCGGCCACCAGCCGAGCCTGGGTGAGGGTGTCCAGGGTGACACCGAAGGCGCCGGCGCTGCCGGCCGCGGTCGCGGACAAAGCCAGGTTCGTGCCCTCCACGCTGGCCGAGATGCCCAGCCCGGCGGAGGTGGCCGCTGCCGTGAGCGCGGTGGCCACGTCCGCCAGGGTGTCACCGGCCTGCACCGTGTAGCTGGCGGTGGTCGTGCCCCGGGCCAGCTCGATGGTCTTGCCCGTCAACGGGGTCGAGCCGTCGACCTGCCAGCTCTCGGTGGCGGCCAGGGAGTCGATGTGCACCGCGTAGGCGCCGGCCTTGGTCTGGGTGGTCGAGGAGGAGTACCGGACCGTCCCGCCGACCCCGGATGCCGGCGAGAAGGACGCCGTGGCACCGAAGCTCGCGGCCACCGCGCGCGGATCGGCGGCGAAGGCGGTCTGGAACGCCGACTCGTCGAAGCTGAGCCGGCCGGTGCGGGTCAGCGAGACCCCCGGTGCCCCGGCGGAGCCGACCAGGTTGAGGATCGACTGCTGCAGGCTACGCGTCGTGGAATCGCCCACCAGGGCTCCGCCGGTCTTGGTGGTGGCGTTCCACTGGGTGGCCGACTCGATGCTGTTCAGCACCGAGTTGGCGGCATCGACCAACTTGGCGATGTCGCCGCCGACGGCGCTGCCGTCGATCGTGGAGCTGACCGTGACCCCGTTCTCCACCCGGCTGACGGCGAAGGACAGACTGGGCACCACGCCGGAGAAGGTGTTGGTCGAGGAGCTGACCGTGAAGGCCGTGGCCGGGTTGGTACCGACGGTGATCACGGCGTCGCTGCCCTCGGTCAGCACGTCGATGCCGGCGAAGCCGTCCAGACCGGTGACCGAGAACTGCGAGGCCGCGCCGGTGCCGATGGCCGACAGCTGCAGGCGGTACTGGCCGGGCGAGGTCTGCACCGCCGAGGCGGTGACGCCGGCCGAGGAGGCGTTCACCGCGGCGATCACGTCGGCCAGCGAGCCGGAGGCGACCTGGACCTCGACGGGCTCTGCGTCAGCCGGGGTGAAGGTCAGCGGGCCGGAGGCGACCTGGGCGCCGAGCGAGCCGACCGTGTTCTGTGAGACCAGTGAGTGCGCCTTGGCCGTCGAGGTGACGTCGAAGGTGATCGAGGCGGCCTGGGTGCCGCTGGCGGTGGCGGTGACGCCGGTCGAGGACGAGGAGGTGCTCAGGCCCTTCCAGTCCGCGGTCTTGGCGACCTGCTTGGCCAGGTTGGACAGGTTGCTCAGTGAGCTGATCAGGTTGCCGAAGGTGGTTGCGGCCTTCTGCTGCTTGGTCTGCTGCTGCTTGAGCAGGGCCTGCTGGTTCTGCTGCACCGAGACCAGGGCGTTGATGATGTTGGCGGTGTCGACCCCGGAGACGGCGCCGGAGACGCTGATCTGGGACATGTCGACCCTCCTCGCTTCCTACCGCGCTCGCAGCGGTGCGCCGGGCCGATGGCCGGCGGATGGGGCAGGTGGTGATGCTCGACGGGAGGCCCTCCGGCGCAGGGGTGGCGCGTCGGGCGGGCGGGCCGGCCGCAGGGGTGGCGGACCGTGGTCCGCCACCCCCGCGGGTGGGCTTACTGCAGCAGCCGCAGGACCGACTGCGGGGCCTGGTTGGCCTGGGCCAACATGGCCGTGCCCGCCTGGGACAGGATCTGCGACCTGGTGAAGGACACCATTTCCTGGGCCATGTCGGTGTCGCGGATCCGGCTCTCCGAGGCGGTCAGGTTCTCCACCGCCACGTTGAGGTTGGTGATCTTGTGCTCCAGCCGGTTCTGCGAGGCACCGAGGTCGGCCCGGGTGGTGCTCACCGTGTTGATCGCGGTGTTGACCGCGGTGATCGCCGCCGAGGCCGCCGTGGTCAGGTCCAGCGAGTTCACGCTGAGCCCGGTGGAGCTCATGGCGGTGGTCACCGACACCGACAGGGTCTCGCCCGCCTGCGCACCGACCTGGAAGGTGCCGGAGTAGCTGCCGTCCAGCAGGTTGGTGCCGTTGAAGGTCGTCTTGCTGGCGATGTCGTCCAGCTCTGTGACCAGCTGGGCGAACTCGGCGTTCGCCGCGGCCTTCGACTCGGTGCTCTGCGCACCATCGTTGGAGGCCTGGACGGCGAGGTCCCGCATCCGCTGCAGGATCGAGTGGGTCTCGGTCAGGGCGCCTTCAGCGGTCTGAACGACGCTGATGCCGTCCTGGGCGTTGCGAACGGCGACCTTGAGCCCGCCGATCTGCGCGCGCAGACCCTCGGAGATCGCCAGACCCGACGCGTCGTCGGCGGCCCGGTTGATGCGGAAGCCACTGGACAGCTTCTCCAGGGACTTGCTCATCTGCCCGTCGGTGACCGACAGGTTCCGGTAGGCGTTGAACGCGGCGATGTTGTTGTTGATGCGAAGACCCACGGTGTCCTCCTTGGTTAGGGTCCCTCACCGGTCCGTCCGTGGACCGGCATGTGGTTCCTATCGGCGCCTGGCTGGTGGTGTTGAGTCAACCGGTCTGGTCCATGCGGGTGATCGGCCCCGGGTGGTCCGTTCGAGCGCGGGTTGACCTCACCAGCTGGGGTGCCCCGCGCTCGAACACACCACATGCACGGACGGGCAGGCTGCCAACGTGACCGCTCCCGGCGCAGCGCTGTCAGCCACGGCGTGATCTCGTTGAGTGCGGGCTCTTCCCCCAGCAGCAGGGGGAAGAGCCCGCTCTCGAACAGGTCACGCTGGTGCAGCGGTGCGGTCTCCGGCGCCCGACGCCCGCCGGAGAGCTGAGGTGGTCGGGTCACCGGGTCGGCGGGCGGACGGCCCGCCGCCGATCGGTGCGCCGTCGAGATAGGCCTGGACGTCGGCCCGCTCGCGCACGCTGGACCGTTGGGCGACCGAGGTCACGTAGGCATCCCGGCGGCGGGCCTTCACGCCGTCCTGCTCCAGGCCCGCACCCACCTCGGCCCGGCCGTCGTCCCTCAGCAGCGTGGACATGGCCTCGCGGAGCAGGTCCAGGCCCTCGGCGCGCAGCTGCGACGCCCGGGACTGGGTGACCTTGAGCTCGGCGGCCAGCTCGGTCAGCTGGCGGTTCTGCAGGTAGTAGCCCTCGACCACGGTCCGAGTGCGGTCGGGCAGCTCGGCGATGGCGTCGCGGAGGTAGCCGAGCCGCTCCGCGGCGATCAGCGCCTCCTCCGGGCGGGGTGAGGAGTCGGCGAGCCCGGCACCCAGCCCGTCGTCGTCCGAGCTGACCGGGTCGAGGCTCAGCAGCGATGCCCGGTCGGTGCTGTGCAGCACCCCGCGCACCTCGTCGGTGGACATACCGCTGGCCGCGGCCAGCTCGGGCTCGGTCGGGGTGCGCTGCAGCGCGCGGGTCAGCTCCTCGGTGACGCCGGCCAGCGCCCGGGCCCGCGAGCGCACCGAGCGGGTGGCCCAGTCGCGCTGGCGCATCTGGTCGATCATCGCCCCGCGCACCCGGGTGGTGGCGAAGCGGGCGAACGGGACGCCGAGCGAGGGGTCGAAGGCATGCGCGGCCTGCACCAGTGCCAGTGCGCCGGCACCGATCAGGTCGTCGGTGTCGAGGTGCCGGGGCAGTCGTGAGGCCGCCTCACGGGCCAGATGGCCGACGAGGGCGAGATGCGTCGTGACGAGCTCGTCGACGTCCACCGTGGGTGCAGGCACGGAACAGGCATCGGCCCCGCCCGGCGTCGGCTTTCGCGGCTGAACGGATGCGGGCCCGTTCCCACGCCCGAATCACTCAGCCGGCCCAACTCCGATGCCCCGAAGGGCTCATGTCACTGCTGGTGATGCCGATCTGACCTCCAGGACGCAGCGACCGTCGACCCGACGGCGCGGATCCCGATCATTCGACGATGGAGCGCCGCGATGAGCCTTCCCGACCTTGCCGCCGTGCTGTGGCGGCAGCGTGAGCTGCTCGAGCGTCTGGTGTACCGCCTCGAGTGCGAGCAGCTGCTGCTGGCCGCCGGCCGGACCCGGTTCCTGCCGCTGGCCACCACCGAGGTGGAGACCCTGCTCGCCGAGCTGGGCATCGTCGAACTGCAGCGGTCCGGCGTCGCCGATGCCGTCGCCACCGATCTTGGCCTGGACATCGGCGCGCCACTGGAGCAGCTGGCCGGCGGGGCCGAGCCGCCGTGGACCGGCGTCCTGATCGAGCACCGCAACGCCCTGCTCACCCTCACCGCTGAGCTGACCCGGCTGGCCGAGACCAACCGCCACCTGATGTCTGCGGGTCTGCAGGCCGTCGAGCAGGCGCTGGCCGGGCTCGGCCTGCGCCAGGGCACCAGCTCGATCGGGTACGACGCCCGGGGACGGCAGGAGCTGATCGCCGGTGGCGGGGCGACCGTCGTCGACCGGGCCCTGTGAGTCGGCGATGAGCAGCTTCGGCACTCTGAACACGGCGGTCTCCGGGTTGCTGGCCGCCCAGCGGGCGATGGACGTCACCAGCCAGAACGTGGCCAACGCCGCGACCCCCGGCTACTCCCGGCAGCGGGTGCAGCAGTCCTCGGTCGGGGTCACCACCAACGCCACCTTCCACACCGGCACCGCCACGCCCCTGGGTGGGGTGCGGATCGACCAGGTCATCCGGGTCCGGGACGCGTTCATGGAAGCCACCCGTGCCGCCGCCGGTGGGCGACAGGCCGCCCTCGACGCCCAGCACACCACGCTGAGGGGAGCGCAGAGCCTGATCCACGAGCCCAGCGAGACCGGCCTGCAGGCCGGGATGGACGCGTTCTTCGCCTCCTGGCACGAGCTGTCGCTCAACCCCTCGGACACCGCCGCGGCAGCCACCGTCATCCAGCGCGGCCTGGCGGTCACCGGGCAGCTGCACACGGTCGGCAACGGGTTGACGGCGCAGTGGCAGGAGACCCACCAGCGGCTGGAGGACACGGTTGCCAAGACCAACGCCGCTGCCTCCGACCTGGCCGCGGTGAACCTGAAGATCGCCGATGTCGTGGCCGGCGGTCAGCCCGCGAACGAGCTGATGGACCGCCGGGACACGTTGGTGCGCACCCTGGCCGAGCTGGTCGGCGGGTACGCGCTGCCCGGGGAGGACGGCCAGATCACCGTGGCCGTCAACGGGATCACCCTGGTTCACGGCAACACTGCACAACAGCTGACCCTGACCGGCGCCAGCTCGATCGACAACGCCGTCACCGACCCACCCACGATCAGATGGGCGGGTACCGCGGTGCCGGTCGAGACCGGTGCGGCCGCCGGGCACCTGGCCACGCTGCGCACCGACCTGCCGACCGTGCTCACGGCCCTGGACGAGGTGGCGACCTCGCTGGCCGACGCCGTCAACACCGTGCACGCAGGCGGGTTCACCCTGGCGGGCGTTGCGGGCGGCACCTTCTTCACCGGGACCGGCGCCCGGGACCTGGCGCTCACCTCCACCGACATCGCGCAGCTGGCCATCGCCTCGGCCCCGGGCACCGTGGACGGGTCGGTGGCCCGCCGGATCGGTGACCTGTCCTCGGCCGCCGCCAGCTCGGCCGTGCTCGGCGGGCCCGGCCCCTCCGAGCGGTGGCGGACGCTGACCACCACCCTGGGCGGGCAGGTGCAGAGCCTGGCCACGGCCCTGTCGGTGCAGGAGTCGGTGGTGAACACCGCCGATGACGCGGTCGCCTCCAGCGCCGGGGTCAACCTGGACGAGGAGATGACCGGGATGCTCATGTTCCAGCGGGCCTACCAGGCCTCTGCCCGAGTGATCACCACCGTCGACGACATGATCGACACACTGATCAACCGAACCGGTACGGTCGGGAGGTAAGCCGTGACGACCCGGATCACGTACTCGACGACCGCGACGACGGCGCTGCGCGGCCTGCAGGGCAGCCTAGGGCGGGTACAGAACCTGCAGGAGCAGCTGTCCAGCGGCAAGCGGCTGTTCCGGCCCAGCGACGACCCGGTGGCCACCGCGTCCTCGATGCGGATGCGCTCGGCCAAGCAGGCGGACGAGCAGTACCAGCGCAACAGCGACCAGGCGCTGGGTCGGCTGGCCGTCACGGACTCGACGCTGATGGCGATCAGCGATCGGGTGCGCGCCGTCCGGGACCTGATGGTGGCCTCGAACAACGGTGCCCTGAACTCCGACGGCCGGACCGCGCTGGCCGGCCAGATCACCTCGGTGCGCGAGGAGATCATGAGCCTGTACAACGCCACCTACCTCGACCGGCCGGTCTTCGGCGGCACGGTGACCGGCCAGCAGGCGGTCGACCCGAGCAGCGGTGCCTACCTGGGCAACGACGCCGGGATCGAGGTGCGGATCTCGGCGGACGCGACCCTGCGGATCGACGTGGCCGGCAGCGATGCCGCCGCGAACGTGCTGCCGGCGGCCCTGGCCGCGGTCGCGGCCAGCGTGGGCGGCGCGGGCGGGGCGAGCTCGGCGGACTTCGCCGCGATCGACAGCGCCTTCTCGACCGTCCAGCGGGCGCTCGGCGACGTCGGGGCGCGCACCCAGCGGCTGGAGAACACTCGGGACACGGTGGAGTCCCATCGCCTGGACCTGGTCTCGCGGATCAGCGAGAACGAGGACGTCGACCTGCCCGAGACGATCATGAACCTGCAGGCCCAGCAGGTCGGCTATCAGGCGGCCCTCTCCTCGACTGCCAGGGTGCTACAGACCTCGCTGCTGGACTTCCTACGATGAACGAGGTGACGTTCGTGGCCGCTGCCCCCATCGCCGAGGACAGCCGGGCCGTCGACGGCCCGGCAGATGCGGTCACGACGGCAGGTGCCCTGCCTGGACCACGTCCGGGTGAGGCCTCCTCCGACCGGGAGACCGCGGCTCTGCCCGCGCTGAGCTTCGTGCGTCCGTTGCCGGGCTTCGGGCATCTGACCCACTTCGCACTGGTTCGGCTGGACCACGCCGAAGATGCGCCCGATGCCGGGGATGGACCGGCTGGTGTCGGTGACGACCCGGGTGCTCTCTCGGACGGCGACCCTGCCGGCCTGCTGTTCGAGCTGCGCAGCCTGCAGGCCCCTGACGTGCGGTTTCTCGTGGCGGCGGCGGCGGCCTTCTTCCCCGACTACGAGATCGAGCTGGACGAGGAGGCGGTAGGTGACCTGGCGCTCCGGGACGCCGCGGACGCCCTGGTGCTCGTCGTCCTCACGGTTGGTGATGACGCAGCGTCTACGACCGCTAACCTTCTGGCACCGGTCGTCGTGAACGCCCGGAACCGGTCGGCCGCCCAGATCATCCTGTCCGGGACCGACTGGCCGGTCCGCGCCACCGTCGCCTAGCCGGTCCCGCCCGGGACCCGGCGGTCGCGTCGGGATCCATGGAGGGAGCCCGCAGTGCTGGTCCTGACCAGACGAGCTGGGGAGAGCATCGTCATCGGTGACGACGTGCGCGTCGTCGTCCTTGACGTCCGCGGGGACACCGTGCGGCTGGGGATCGAGGCCCCCCGTAGCGTCCAGGTGCACCGCGCCGAGGTCTACGCCGAGGTACAGGCGGCCAACGCGGCCGCCGCCAACGCCGGCACCGACCTCGGCCCGATCGCCGACCGGCTGCAGCGCATCGCCAAGCCACGTCCGGGACGTTCGCCGCGACCGGCGCCCCCGCCCGGGACGGAGAGCCCTCCGGCCAAGCCGGACGGCGACTGACCGGGAAGGTGTCCCGGCTCAGCCCCAGCCGCGCCGCGCATCGTGGTGTTCACCGGGCCGGGGGCCTGGCTGCGCAGGGGGTGCCCGGCGGGGCCGGCGGCCGGAGAACTAGTGGGCGTCCTCCTCGACGACCGTCGGTCCCTGCGCACCCTGGGCGCCCCGTCGGACGGCCGCGAGCAGCATCTGCGCCACGTCCACCACCTCGACCTCGGGCCGTGCGGCCTTCGAGGCCTTGGCGTTGGTCAGGCCGTCGGTCAGCATCACGAGGCAGAACGGGCAGGCGACCCCGATCTGGTCGGCCCCGGTGTTCACCGCCTCCAGGGCGCGGTTGTCGTTGATGCGGGTGCCGAGGTTCTCCTCCATCCACATCCGAGCACCGCCGGCGCCGCAGCAGAACGATCGGGAGGCGTTGCGCGGCATCTCCACCAGCTGCACCCCGGGCAGGGAGTCGATCAGCTCGCGGGGCGGGGTGTAGACCCCGTTGTGCCGCCCGATGTAGCACGGGTCGTGGTAGGTCACCGTGCCGCTCGTCCCGTTGCCGGCCGGCGGCGAGACCGGCGTGAGCCGGCGCTCGCGGACCAGCCGGTTGAGCAGCTGGGTGTGGTGGATCACCTCGTAGTCGCCACCGACCTGCGGGTACTCGTTCTTCAGCGTGTTGAAGCAGTGAGCGCAGGTGACAACGATCTTGGTGGCCTTGGACTCGTTCAGCACCTCGATGTTCTGTGCCGCGAGCATCTGGAACAGGAACTCGTTGCCCGCCCGGCGGGCCGGGTCGCCGGTGCACGCCTCCCCCTCGCCCAGGCAGGCGAAGCTGACGCCGGCCAGGTGCAGCAGCTCGGCGACGGCCTGCGTGGTCCGCTTGGACCGGTCCTCGATCGCGCCGGCGCAGCCCACCCAGAACAGGTAGTCGACCTCGGTGAGGTCCTCGACGTCCACACCCACCTGCGGGACGTCGAACGGCAGCTTCGCGGCCCACTCCATCCGGGTGCGGGGCGGGACCCCCCACGGGTTGGCGGTCTTCTCCAGGTTCTTGAACGTCCCGCCCAGCTCGGCCGGGAAGGCCGACTCCATCAGCACCTGGAACCGGCGCATGTCGACGATGTGGTCGACGTGCTCGATGTCGACCGGGCACTGCTCCACGCAGGCACCACAGGTGGTGCACGACCACAGCACGTCCGGGTCGATCACCCCGAGCTCGTCGGCCGTCCCGACCAGCGGCCGCTCCGCCTGGGCCGCCCCCGGCGTGCTCAGGCGGCCGAAGCCGGCCTCCGGGACGTGGTGACCGTTGGCGTGAGGCTCGGCGTGGCCGTTCGCGGCCGCTGCCGCCATCCGCTCCTGCTCCTCGCTGCCGGCCAGCGAGTAGGGCGCCTTGGCCAGCATGTGGTCACGCAGATCCATGATCAGCAGCTTGGGGGACAGCGGCTTGTCCGTGTTCCAGGCCGGGCACTGGCTCTGGCAGCGACCGCACTCTGTGCAGGTGGCGAAGTCGAGCATTCCCTTCCAGGTGAAGTCCTCGATCTTGCCGCGGCCGAAGACGTCGTCCTCGCCGGGGTCCTCGAAGTCGATCGGCTTGCCGCCCGACTGCATGGGCAGCAGCGCGCCCAGGGCCTTCGGCAGCCGCTTGGCCGAGACGTTGACCGGGGCGGCGAAGATGTGCAGGTGCTTGGAGTGCAGCACGATGAGCAGGAAGATCAGCATGACGCCGATGTGCAGCAGGAGGCCGACGCTCTCGATGACCTCGAGCGTGCCCTCGGACAAGCCGTCCAGGAGCCGGCCGACGCCGATGGAACCCCAGGCGCCCGAGGTGAACGGGAGGTGCCCGAGGGCGGATGCGGCGCCCCGGAAGACGAAGAGCGTCCACATCACGTTGAAGATCATGAACAGGGTTACCCAGGCGCCCACGGTGTGCGACCCGTAGAAGCGGGACGCCCGCTGCAGGCGCTCCGGCGCGTTGCGGTACCGGATCACGGCGAACACGATCAACCCGATGATGGCGAGCGCGGCAATGGTGTCCTGCATGAACCCGAGGACCGGCCAGCGACCGATGATCGGGATCGCGAAGTTCTCGTCGAAGAGCGCGCCGTAGGCCTCGATGTAGACGGTCAGCAGGATGAAGAAGGACCACATCACGACGAAGTGAGCCGCGCCGGGGATCGACCACTGGAGCAGCTTGCGCTGGCCCAGCACCTCGACCACTTCGGCGCGCAGGCGCTCCCCCAGCTGGTCCTGGCGCTCGCGGTCCGGTTGGCCCGATCTGATGACCTTCACCAGCCACAGCACTCGACGGCCCGCGAGGACCAGCACCACGGCCGTCATCCCCAGACCGATGACCAGTCTCCAGATCACGGGACCTCCTCTACGCCTTGGCGCGGTTGTGCGATGCCAGGACGCACAACCGTCGCCGTCACCTGCGCCCGCCACAACGGGACCACCTTGCTCACGCTATCGTCACCAGTCCTGTGGCCGGACAGGGCCATTGTCACACCGGGTGTTCGTACGGCGCGCGCGGACCCCCGCCGCTTGAGGGCGCCCCGGCCCCCCGCCGGCGGACCGGCCTTGCGCCCTACTCTGTGCTCATGGCTAACGTCGCCGCTCCTAGCCTGGGCACGATCATCCGTCGCCAGCGCGAGCTCGCCGCCCTACCGATGCGCCAGCTGGCCACGGCCGCCGGCATCTCCAACCCCTACCTGTCCCAGATCGAGCGCGACCTGCGGGCGCCCTCCGACGCCGTCCTGGCCGCGATCGCCAGCTGCCTGCAGACCACGGCCGAGGACCTGTACGCCCAGGCGGGCCACGCCGCCGCAGGGCTGCGCCCGGTGGGCGCCGCGCAGCCGCCGCTGTTGGAGGCGATCGCGGCCGCCGACGAACTCACCGCGGCGCAACGACGGGCGATGGCCGAGGTCTACCGCGGCTTTCTGGACGCCAACGAGGCGCGCCGTCGGTCGTGACGGTCGCGGGGGTTTTCTAGGGCTCGGCGTCCTCGATCAGGGACTGCGAGGCGATGTTGGCGAACACCGGCTTCCAGTAGTTCTGCAGCGACTCGTGGCCCATGAAGATGCCCAGGTGACCACCGGTGGTGGTCAGGTGGGTGATGTCGTCCTTCGGCGTGGAGACGAAGTCGGCCATCGCGAAGACCTGCGCGGGCGGGGTGATGTGGTCCTTCGCTCCGGCCAGCAGGTATAGCGGGCAGTGGATCTCGGCCAGGTCCACGTGCATCCCGCCGACGTCGAGCGTGCCGTGCAGCAACTCGTTCTTCATGAACAGGTGCTCGACGATCCACAGGTAGAAGGGCCCGGGGATCGGTTGGGTCCACTGGAACCAGTCCTCGAACCGGCGGTAGCGCTCGACGTGCCGCTTGTCGTGGATGTTCGCCAGCAGCGCCATCTGGCGCTGCATCTCCGCCTCGGGCTGCATGAGCTTGAACCCGGTGAGCAGGAAGTCACCTGGCAGTACCCCGCCGTTGGCCTCGACGGCGGCCTGGTAGAAGTCGATCTGGCCCAGCGGCGAGACCAGCTGCATCCAGTCGTGGATCAGCGGCTCACCGGCGTGGAAGTCGATCGGCGCCCCGGCGATGGACAGGGTGTGCACGGTCTCCGGGTGCACAGCGGCGTAGATGGTGGCCAGCCAGCCACCCTGGCAGTCGCCGACCAGGTTGACGTGGCCGCCGAGGGTGTCGGCGGCCTCCTTGATGGTCTCGATGTAGTCCTCGACGCTGGCGTCCTTGGTGTCGTTGGTCGCGCCGACCCAGTCCATCGAGTAGACCCGGACGCAGCCCGCCTCCAGCGCGGTGTGCACCTGAGACTGCCCCGGGGCGTAGTCGACGATGCAGGAGTCGTGGCCCGCCTGGGGCGGCAGGATCAAGGTTGGCACGACGTCGTGCGGTTCCTCGGGCCCGCTGAAGTCCCGCAGCCGGGCCAGCGGCCACTCGTGGGTGATGGTGTGCGGGCTGGCCCAGGTCGGCTTCTCCCGGCGGTTGATCTCCCGGGTCCACTCGACCAGGTCGCGGGCCGCGTCCCAGGGACGGGCGCCGCGCTCGACGAGCTGGCTCCAGTAGTCGACCCCACTGCGGATGATCGAGCCGGCGATCTCGTACATCGACTCCGCGGTGGCGTCGTAGATGCCCGGAGGGCAGTGCACGAGGCTGCCGCGCTGGCGAACGGTCGGGGTGCCGGTGGGTTCGACGTTGCCGGACTGGCGGCTGGCCATCGTCTTCAGCCGGGTCCTGGTGGTGCGCTGGCTCGGCAGCGCGGTGTGTGGATGATGCCCGCCGCCTCCGGTGGCGGTCCCGGCCGCTCCAGTCGATTCGTTGCTCATCGTGCTGTCCACCCCATGTCCATTGAGATTGCCACGCCGGTGACCGACCGGCCGTACGGGCCGGTGAGGAAGGCGGTCATCTCGGCCACCTCCTCGGGTTCGATGAGTTGCTTGACCGGTTGCGAGGCGAGGATGACTTTCTCGATCACTTCGGTCTCGGGCAGGCCGTGCGCGGCCGCCTGGTCGGCGATCTGCTTCTCCACCAACGGGGTGCGCACGTAGGCAGGGCACAGGGCGCTGGCCCGAACGCCGCAGTCCGCGCCTTCCAGGGCGATGGTCTTGACCAGCCCGAGGACGCCGTGCTTGGCCGAGACGTAGCCGGACTTGAACGGCGAGGCGGTCAGCGCATGCGCTGAGGCGATCACGCAGATGCGGCCGTCACCGGATGCGACCAGGTGCTCCCAGCCGTACTTGGCCAGCAGGAACGGGCTGGTGAGCAGGATGGCCAGCAGCGCGTCCCAGCGGTCCTCGTCGAAGTCCGGGATGGGGCTGACGTGCTGGAAACCGGCGTTCGGCACGATGATGTCGAGCCGACCGAAGCGTTCCAGCGCGGTGTCCACCGCCAGCCGGTTGCCCTCGCGGGTGGTCAGGTCGGCGGCCAGTGGCACGCCCGCGGTCTGCGGGCTCGGGTCGAGGTCGACCGACAGCACGTCGACGTCGTCCTTGATCAGTCGCGCCGCGATCGCCGCGCCGATGCCGCTGCCGGCACCGGTGACGATGGCGGCGCGACGTCCGCCGGATCCCTGCGGCGCTGTCGGGGTACTGGTCATCGGTGCCTACTCCGCTCTCGTCGTTGAGTCGGGTGCCGCGTGTCGGTCGCGGTTCGGTACAGATCGAGCATGCGGCGACCCGTCACCGGGCGGGAGCGCCTGGTGTGTGGGCTTTGCAACAGTCGGGGTGCGTCGGGCGGCGCGGCCTGGCGGGTCAGCCGAGCGCGGCCCGCATCGCCTGGGTGAGCGAGGTGTTCAGGTCCTGGTAGAAGCCCGCCTGTAGGCGAGCCTGGGTGGCGAACCAGTCGACTCCGCTGGACTCGGCGAACCGGATCTGGGCACCCGCCATGGTCCGCACCGCCTTGTCGTAGGCGTCCAGCGCGGTCATGGTGGTCATCCGGGTGCCCTCCAGCAGGCGTTCGCCCAACTCCTGCATCCGGGCCACGGCCTGGTCGTACGGGGCGTAGTCCACCCCCAGCGGGTTGAACGGCCTGTCGGTGGGGAGGGTGGCTGTGGTCTGCATGGCATGCTCCTGGGTCGGGACGGCGTGAAGCCGATCTCGCCAAATTAGCAGTCGCCTGCTAACACTGCTAACCCATGTGCGGGTCGAATCTCTCACACCGCCTGGGTGCCGTTGTGCCCTTGCCAGGCAAGAAAGAACCCTTCGGGCGCAACGGCACCGATCGACACACTCAGTTCATGTCCACTCAGTGCATGTCCAGGCCACCGTTGACGCCCCACGTCTGACCGGTGATGTAGCCGGAGGCGTCCGCGGCGAGGAAGTGCACCACGCGGGCGATCTCGTCCGGCTCTGCCAGCCGGCCGACCGGGATGGTGCCCTTGATGCCTTCCAGGACCTTCTCTGGAACGCCTTCGAGCATGTCGGTAACCACGTACCCGGGAGTCACGCAGTTGACCGTGATCCCCATCCGGTTGTCCGCTTGCTTGCCGGCCCGCTTGAGCTGGAACTCAGCCTCACGGGCCAGCGTCCTGGTCAGGCCGAACAGCCCGGACTTCGAGGCCGCGTAGTTGGCCTGCCCGAGCGCTCCGATCTCGCCGATCAGCGAGGAGACCATGACGATGCGCCCGGTTCCGCGCTCGAGGAAGTGCGTCAGCACGGCCTGGGAGAGGTAGAAGGCGCCGGACAGGTTGACCGCGATGACCTTGTTCCAGTCCTCGTCGGTCATCTTCGCCACGGTGCGGTCGATGGTGATGCCCGCGTTGTTGACCAGGATGTCCAGCCGGCCGTGCTGGTCGATGACCTCCTGGACGACACGTCGGCAGTCGTCACCCATGCCGATGTTGCCCTTGTGCAGGGTCATCCGCTCGTCGTCGTCCAGGTGCTGCTCGCGGAACATCTCGGCGAAGGCGTGCGCGGCCTCGTCGTTGCTGCCGTACCCGGCGGCAATGGCCGCGCCCTGGCTGGCCAGGCTGCGGCTGATGGCTGCGCCGATCCCCCGGGTGCCGCCGGTCACCAGGGCGACCCGGCCCTTCAGCTTGCCCCGGTCGACGTGGAACGGCTCGGCCTGCGGGGTGGTGTCGGTGGTCATCAACATGCTCCTCTTCGGTGGGTGACATCGGACGGGAACAGTGGGGGGATCAGCGGGGGGTGAGTCAGCCGGTGGGGTCAGCCGGTGGGGGACTCCCGAGTGGCCAGTTCTGGAGCGCCGGACCGGTGGGACATCCAGGCGGCGATATCGGGCCAGGTCTGGTTCTTGGCCTTGGAGCCGGCCATCAGGCCGATATGGCCGCCCCGGCGGTCGAAGTGGGTCAGGTCCTTGGAGCCACACATCGCCATGAACGGCATCGTGCTGCACCGCGGCGAGATGTGGTCCGCGGTGGCGGTGACCACCAACACCGAGGCCTCGACCATGTCGCCGAAGTCAACGCGATGGTCCCGCAGCCGCATGGTGCCGTTGATCAGCCGGTTCTCCTTGTACATCCAGGTGATCCAGTCCCGGTAGGACTGCGCCGGGAACGGTGGGTTGTCCTGCACCCACTTCGACATGGACTGGTACCCGGCCCGGTCGATCGAGCCGTCCCGGACCTGGTCGAACACCTTGCGCCGGGTGGTGACGAAGTTCGTCACCGGCTTGAGCATCCGGTTGGCGAAGTCGATCGCGGCTCCGGGCAGGCCGCCGTTGCCGGTGATCACGTCGAGGTCGAAGGAGTCCCGGTTCACCCACATCTCGTAGACGCTGCCGCGGACGTCGATCGGCATGGTCAGCACGACCAGGTTGCGCACCTGCGCCAGCTCGGCGTTGATCGCCGTGTACATGGCCGCCAGGGTGGCGCCGATGCACCAGCCGACCATGGTGAGCTGTTCCTGGCCGGCGGCACGCAGCGTCTCGCGCACCGCCCAGTGCAGTTCGTCGCAGACGTAGTCCGCGACGCCCATGTCGTCGTCCTCCTCGCCGGGAACGCCCCAGTCGACGAGGAAGACGTCGTAGCCCTCCTCGAGCAGGAACTCGACGAAGGAGTTGCCCGGCCGCAGGTCGTAGACGTGCGGTCGGTTGATCAGCGCGAAGACCAGCAGGACCGGGATCGGGTGCTTCCGGTTGGCGCTGTGGTAGCGGTAGAGCGTCGTCTTGCGATGGGTCCACACCACCTCCTTCGGGGTCGCGGCGATGTTGGCGTCCTCGACGGTGAGCATGATCTCGGCCGTCTTGATCAGTGCGACCGGGATGCTCGCCAGGGTCTCGACCATCGACATCCCCGGGACGGCCGCCATCGCCTTCGCCGGGTCGGAGGACAGGTTGAGGTAGGACAGGTCGGGAGCGTCCGGGCGGGACGCTCCCGACTCTGTCGTCACGACGAGCCTCCCGAGGTCCGCCTGGCCGCCGGGCGTGCGGTGCGTGCCCGGCTGTTTCGGGTCCGCACCGACTCCGCGCCGTCCGCATTCGCCGCCGGGCCGGCCCCATCGAGGCGGGCCACCTCGACGGCCTCGAGTCGGTCCGAGATGTCCTCGACGAGCTGGAGCAGCCGCTCCATCTTGTCCTCGGTCCGAGCGAGCTGGCGGGCGAGCGAGGTCACGTCCTGACGGGCGGCCAGGCGAGTGGCCCGGACCGCCTCGTCGAGCGCCCCGTTGACCGTGCGGGTCATCGCCATCATGGCCGAGGCGGACGTCGTGAACAGCTCGGCGAAGCCGTTCGTCCCCACGAGCTGGTCCATGGCCGTCGACAGCCGGGACTCGAACTGCTCGTAGGCGGAGTAGGCACTGGCCAGGGGGTCGGTCGGCTGCGCCACTTCGATCACCCGCGCTCGAACACCGCGGCGATGCCCTGGCCGCCGCCGATGCACATGGTGACCATGGCGTACCGGCCACCGGAGCGGGCCAGTTCGTACATCGCCTTGACCACCAGGATCGCGCCGGTCGCCCCGATCGGGTGGCCAAGGCTGATCCCGCTGCCGTTGACGTTGGTCTTCTCGTTCGGCAGACCGAGATCGCGCACTACGGCCAGCGCCTGGGCGGCGAAGGCCTCGTTGACCTCCCAGACGTCGATGTCGTCGATGGTCAGGCCGGCCCGCTCCAGCGCCTTCTTGACCGCCGGGACCGGGCCGATGCCCATGTACGCGGGGTCGACGCCGACGTGGCTGTGGGCGACCAGGCGGCCCATCGACGTGAGCCCGGCGGCCTCGGCGGCGCTGCG
This sequence comes from uncultured Actinomycetota bacterium, assembly GCA_963724535.1. Lineage (GTDB taxonomy): Bacteria > Actinomycetota > Actinomycetes > Actinomycetales > Kineosporiaceae > JADJPO01. The sequence continues at coordinate 413,405 of CAVRVD010000011.1, read as the reverse complement.
CTCCATGAGCACCACCGCGGCCGCGGCGTCGTTGACGCCGGAGGCGTTGCCGGCGGTCACCGTGCCGTCCTTCTTGAAGGCCGGACGCATCTTCGCCAGGCCCGCGAGGTCGATGTCGGTGCGGATGTGCTCGTCGGTGTCAATGATCACCGAGCCCTTGCGGCTCTTGACCTCCACCGGGACGATCTGCTCCTTGAAGCGGCCCTCGGCGATGGCCGCTGCCGCGCGCCGGTGGCTCTGCAGGGCCAGGGCGTCCTGGTCTTCGCGGGAGACCTGCCACTTCTCGGCGACATTCTCGGCCGTGATGCCCATGTGCACCTTGTGGAACGGGTCGGTCAGGGCGGCGACCATGACGTCGATCAGCTGACCGTCACCCATCCGCTGACCCCAGCGCATCCCAGACGCCCAGTACGGGGACCGGGTCATCGACTCCGCGCCGCCGGCGACGGCCGCGTCGCCGTCGCCGAGGATGATCGCCTGGGATGCCGATATGATCGCCTGCAAACCACTGCCGCACAGGCGGTTGAGGGTCAATGAGGGGGTTTCGTGGTCCAGTCCGCCGTCGAGCGCGGCGGCTCGCGCGAGGTACATGTCGCGCTGCTCGGTGTGGATCACGTTGCCGAACACCGAGTGACCGATCTGCTCGACGGCCACCCCGGACCGGGCCACCGCCTCGCGCACGCAGGTCGCGGCCAGGTCGACCGGGGGGACGTCCTTCAGGCCGCCACCGTACTTGCCGATGGCGGTGCGGACGGCTGAGAGGACGACGACCTCACGGTCGCCGTGGTTGGACTGCTCTGTCATGGGATGGCCTCCTCGTCTACCCGCCGAGGGTCGCGGCGGTCGACTGGTGCTTTCAAGGGACGTCGACGGGATCCTGGCTCGACGGTCTACATCCTTCGACAAGTGGTGACCGGTTCGCTAGGGCGGCGACGGTGGGTCGTCTGCAGTGTCCGGTGGAAAGGACAAAGTCGACCACTACTGTTGCGTATGACGCTTTGTGGTGCGTATGACGATAGACGACGGATCTGCTAGCGGGTAGCGTTCGCTCGTTCAGCACTCTTGCGGTGAGGTGTCTCACACGCTGCCCCCCATCGCCCGACCCGTCAACAGGCCCCGTCATCAGGCCCAGTCATCAGGAAGGCACGACCATGGCGTTTCCCTCGGACCTGGAGATCGCCCAGGGCGCCCGGCTGGCACCCCTGGCCGACATCGCCACGTCGATGGGCATCGGGCAGCATCTGCTGGAGCCGCATGGTGAGTCGGTTGCCAAGATCCGGCTCGAAGCGATCGACGAGCTCGCCGATCGGCCGAGGGCGAAGTACGTCGTTGTCTCGGCCGTCACGCCGACCCCGCTCGGCGAGGGCAAGACGACGACCACGGTGGGGCTCGGCCAGGCCTTCCGACACATCGGGAAGTCGGCCACCATCGCGCTGCGGCAGCCCTCGATGGGGCCGACGTTCGGGATCAAGGGCGGGGCGGCCGGCGGCGGCTACAGCCAGGTGGTGCCGATGGAGCTGCTCAACCTGCACCTGACCGGCGACTTCCACGCGGTCACCGCGGCGCACAACCTGCTCGCCGCGATCCTGGACAACCACCTCCACCAGGGCAACGGGCTGGACATCGACCTGCACAACATCACCTGGCGCCGGGTGCTCGACGTCAACGACCGGACGCTGCGCAACATCGTCATCGGCCTGGGGGGCCGCCAGGACGGGGTCACGCGTCAGACCGGTTTCGACATCACCGCGGCGTCCGAGGTGATGGCACTGCTCTCATTGACCTCCTCGCTCGACGACCTCAAGGTTCGGCTGCGCCGGATGGTGGTCGGCTACACGCGCTCCGGTGAGCCGGTCACCGCCGAGGACCTCCAGGCTGCTGGATCGATGGCGGCCATCCTGCGAGAGGCCGTCAAGCCGAACCTGCTGCAGACCCTCGAGCACACTCCGGTCCTGGTACACGCCGGCCCGTTCGGGAACATCGCCACCGGCAACTCCTCGATCCTGGCCGACCTGATCGGCATCCGCAGCGGGGACTTCCTGCTCACCGAGGCCGGCTTCGGCGCCGACATGGGCGCCGAGCGGTTCTTCAACATCAAGTGCCGGGCCTCCGGCCTGGTGCCGGACGCCGCGGTCGTGGTGGCCACCGTCCGGGCGCTGAAGGCCCACTCGGGCCGGTACAAGATCGTCGCCGGGCGGCCGCTCCCTGCGTCCCTGCTCGCCGAGAACCCGGACGACGTCCTCGCCGGCGCCGACAACCTGCGCAAGCAGATCGAGAACATCAGGCTGCACGGTGTACCGGCGGTGGTGGCGATCAACGCCTTCCCGACCGACCACTCCTCGGAGTGGAAGGCGATCGAGCAGATCGCGAACGAGGCCGGCGCGGCCGCCGCGGTCTCGACCCACTTCTCCGACGGTGGCCGGGGTGCGGTAGAGCTGGCCGAGGCGGTCGCCGAGGCCGCCGAGCCCGCCTCGCGCTTCCAGCTGCTCTACCCGGACGGTGCCAGCCTGCGCGAGAAGATTGAGATCGTGGCGACCAAGGTCTACGGCGCGGACGGCGTGGACTACGACTTCGCCGCTTCGGCCCAGCTCGAGAACTACGAGCGGAACGGGTTCGGATCGCTACCGGTGTGCATCGCCAAGACCCACCTGTCGATCTCCTCCGACCCCAAGCTGCGCGGCGCCCCCACGGGGTGGCGGCTGCCGGTGCGTGAGGTGCGCGCCTCGGTCGGAGCCGGGTTCGTCTACCCCATCTGTGGGGACATGCGGACCATGCCCGGCCTGTCCAAGACCCCAGCCGCCTTCAGCATCGACCTGGACGAGGCCGGTCGGATCTCGGGCCTGTCCTGACGTCCTGTCTCCCCCAAGCCATCCAGGCCAGGCCCGGCGGGTGGCTGCCGGTGGGGGCTGCGGTGGGGAAAACGTCCTGTGGGGTCCACACTGGTAGTGCTCGATCCACGGAGACGGTCGAACCTGGCCCCTTGGTCCTAGGAGGTCCCGGTCGCCGCCGCCCTACGGTCTAGCCGAGTCCCCGTTTGTGCGCTGGTGCACCGACGCGCGAGTCCACCCGATTGTCAGGGAGACAACCGATGAAGATCGTCGTTCCGGTCAAGTACGTACCCGAACCGACGAGTACCTGGAGTTTCACCCCCGAGCTGACGCTTGACCGCGGCGCCGTCGAGGGTCGTCTCAGCGAGCTGGATGAGTACGCCGTCGAACAGGCGGTCCGGCTCGTCGAGTCCGGAGTGGACGCCGAGGTGGTCGCCCTGACCATGGGGCCCGCCGCAGCCGGCAGTGCGCTGCGCAAGGCGCTGGCGATGGGGGCGAACAGCGGCGTGCACGTGCAGGACGATGCGATCGCCGGCTCGGACGCGATGGCCACCTCCCAGATCCTGGCCGCCGCGCTGCAGCAGGTGGGCTTCGACATGGTGATCACCGGCATGGCCTCGACGGACGCGGAGATGTCCGTGGTGCCCTCGATGGTGGCCCAGCGGCTGAACCTCCCCCAGCTCACCTTCGCCGCCTCGCTCGCCGTCGACGGCGAGCGGGTGACCGTGCGCCGGGACGCCGATGTCTCCGTCGCCGAGCTGTCCGCGAGCACCCCGGTGATGGTCTCGGTGACCGACCAGACTGGTGAGGCCCGCTACCCCGCCTTCAAGGCGATCATGGCGGCGAAGAAGAAGCCGGTCACCACACTCAGTCTCGCCGACCTCGGGATCGACTCCGGCGCAGTCGGTCTGGCCGCTGCCTCCTGCCGGGTGACCCTGCTCGCCCCGGCGCCGCCGCGGCAGGCGGGCGCCGTGCTGGTGGACGGCGCCGACGGGTGCGACGGAGCCGGCGAGATCGCCGAGTTCCTCGCCACCCGCGGCTTCATCTGAGCAGTCCACCCTACTCCACGACAGGAGCGTGCACCGTGTCCGACGTCTTGGTCCTGGCCGAACGCGCCGAGCGCACCGCGTCCGGCCTGCGCAAGGCCACCACCGAGCTGCTCACCGTGGCCACCCGCCTGGGCACCCCCAAGGCGGTGCTGTTCGGCCCGGCGGACGAGAAGATCGTTGCCGAGCTCGGCCGGTTCGGCGCGGCCAGTGTCTACACCATCGACCCCCCGGTCGTCCCCGGGGCGGACGGCTACCTCGCCGTGGCCAAGGCCGAGGCACTGGCCCAGCTGGCCGGTGCCGGTGACGTGGCCGCCGTTCTGGTCACCTCCGGTCCTGAGGGCAAGGACGTGGCCGGTCGGCTCGCTGTCGCCCTGGACAGCGGCATCGTCACCGACGCCGTCGACGTGGTCGCCGGCCCGAACGGGCCACAGGCCACCCAGACCGTGGTGGCCGGCGAGTGGGTGGCCACCAGCGAGGTCGTGCGCGGCGTCCCAGTGATCACCATGCGCCCCAACGCGGTCACTCCGCAGCCGGTGGACGGCGGGGCGCCGACGGTCCAGAGCGTCTCGGTCGCCTTCAGCGACCTGGCCGGTGTCGTGCAGACGGTCTCGCGCACGGCCAAGCAGTCCACCGGCCGGCCGGAGCTTGTCGACGCCTCCGTGGTCGTCGCCGGCGGGCGGGGCCTCGGCTCGGCTGACGCGTTCTCGGTCCTGGAGACGCTGGCGGACCGCCTCGGCGGCGCGGTCGGCGCCTCGCGCGCGGCCACCGACCAGGACTGGTACCCGCACGAGATGCAGATCGGTCAGACCGGGAAGACGGTCGCGCCGCAGCTGTACCTGGCCGCCGGTATCTCCGGGGCGATCCAGCACCGGGCCGGCATGCAGGGGGCAAAGTCGATCGTCGCCGTCAACAAGGACCCCAAGGCCCCGATCTTCGCCATCGCCGACCTCGGCGTGGTGGGTGACCTGCACACAGTGCTCCCCGCGCTGGCCGACGAGATCGCCCGACGCAAGGGCTGACCGCGCCGGTCGCCAGGCAGGCCGAGGATGGAGGAAACGCGCACGTGCTGCTTCGGATGATCCTCGGCCTGACGATGATGGTGATGACCGTGATCCTGGCCGGCGAGGACCGCGCCGGCACCAGAGCGAGCGATGCCGGCGACGTCGAGGTCAGCGACATCGCCGAGATCCTGCTGCGCTCGTGCCAACCCACCGAGACCAGCGAAGCCGAACCAACCGCCGAAGGGACCATACGATGAGCGCGATGTCCGGCGAGGGCCTCGACACCGAAACCCTGAACCTGATGCTGGAGGCGCTCGGCGACTTCGTCTCCGAGGCCCTGCCCACCGAACGTCAGCTGGAGCTGGACCACGAGGACGTCTGTCCAGAGGACGTCGTCCGGTCGATGTGCAGCGACGACCTCGGCGTCCAGCTGGTGTTCGTGCCCGAGGACTACGGGGGCATGGGCGGCGGGGCGTTCGACTCCTACCGGGTGTGCGAGAAGATGGCCACGTTCGACATCGGCCTGGCCACCGCCGTGTTCGCCACCTTCCTCGGCAGCGACCCGATCCTGGTCGGCGCCACCGAAGAGCAGAAGCAGCAGTGGCTCGGGATGATCGCCGAGAAGGGGGTCGTCTTCGCCTACGGCGCGACCGAGCCGGACGCCGGCAGTGACCTCGGTGCGATGTCCACCACCGCCGTCCCGGTCACCGACGGTGACGGCGCCGTGACGCACTACCGGATCAACGGCCGCAAGCAGTGGATCAGCAACGGGACCATCGCCGACGCCACCACCATCTTGGCGCTCACCCCGGGCGGACCGACCTGGTTCGTGGTGGAGAAGGGCACCGAGGGGTTCACGACCGCGCCCCCTGAGGACAAGCACGGGATCCGGCTGTCGAACACGGCGGCGCTGTTCCTGGACGACGTTGTGGTGCCGGTGGAGAACCTGGTCGGCGGCGTCGAGGGCCAGGGCCTGATCGAGGCCCAGCAGGTGTTCGGCTACACCCGGGTGATGGTCGCCGCGTTCGGCCTCGGCGGGGGATGGTCGGCCCTGCAGCGGGCGATCGAATACTCCCAGAACCGTGAGCAGGGTGGGTCGGTGCTCGCCGAGAAGCAGGGCTACACCCACAAGCTGATCATCCCCAACCTGGTCCGGCTGGAGGCCGCCCGCGCCTTCGTCGAGGAGACCGCCGCTCGGCTGGACTCCGGCGAGGGGGCGGACGGCGCGCTGAACACCGAGGGCGCGATCGCCAAGTACCTGGCTTCCGAGTTCGGCAACGTCGCGGCCGAGGCGGCCATCCAGGCCCACGGCGGCTACGGGTACACCAAGCCCTACCTGGTCGAGAAGATCAAGCGGGACGTGCGGATCACCACGATCTACGAGGGCACCTCGGAGATCCTCGAGATGACCGTTGCCCGGGACCGCTGGCAGGCCCACCTGAAGTCCCGGGGCGCGCACTACCTCGACGCCGCGCGCACCCTGCGCGAGCTGCACGCCACCACGCCGGGGGTCGGCGCGGACACCGCGGCCCTGGCCCACGAATGCCTGGCCGCCGTCCTGTCGGCCTGCCAGGCCGGCCGGCTCACCCGCAACCAGCACGTGCTGTTCCGTCTCGGTGAGCTGATCGCCTGGACCGAGACCGCCGCCGCCGCCGCGCGTCGCGCCGCCGCCGCGGCGTCCGGCACCTCCCACCCCAAGAGCGACCGTCGCTTCGGCGCGGCGACCCTGGCTGCGGTCAGCCGGGTCTTCGCTCGGGACGCCGCCCTCAAGGTCGCGGAGGACGGTCTGCGCTGGGTCGTCGGCGCGGCCGAGGGAACGGGCGAGCAGGCCGCAGCGCTGGCCGCCCAGATGCCACTGGCCGAGGTCCGCACCGCGCAGGCCGGGCTGCTCGCCGACATGAACACGATCGCAGACGCGATCTACCGGAAGGACCAGATGTGACCTCCACCTCGCCGTCGCCCTCCCCGAAACCTGTTGCCATCGTAGGGATGTCGGCGATCATGCCGGATGCCCCCAACGGTGATGCCTTCTGGTCCAACATCACCTCGGGTCGGTACTCGATCAGTGACGTCCCACCGGAACGGTGGGACCCCGAGCTGTACTACGACCCGGACCCACAGGCACCGGACAAGACCTACTCCAGGATCGGCGGCTGGGTCCGGGAGTTCGACTGGGACCCGGTGGCCTGGCGGCTGCCGGTGCCGCCGAAGGTCGCGGCGCAGATGGACGATGGCCAGCGCTGGGCGATAAGCGCCGCCCGGGCCGCCCTGGTCGACGCCGGCTGGCCGGACTGGGAGGTGGACCCGGAGAAGGTCGCCATCGTGCTCGGCAACGCGATCGGTGGCGAGAAGCACTACCGCTCCAGCCTGCGCATCGAGTACCCCGAGTTCGCCCGTGCCCTGCAGTCCTCGGCCGCCTTCCATGCCCTGGATGCCGCCGCGCGCGAGCAGGTGCTTGTCGAGGCGAAGGAAGCCTTCCTCGCCGGCTTCGGGGAGATCACCGAGGACACCATGCCCGGTGAGCTGTCCAATGTGATCGCCGGACGGATCGCGAACCTGTTCAACTTCCGTGGGCCCAACTTCACCACCGACGCTGCCTGTGCCTCTGGTCTGGCCGCGATGTCCGCAGCCGTCGACGGGCTGGTCGAGGGGCACTACGACGCGGTGATCACCGGTGGCGTCGATCGCAACATGGGCGTCGCGGCGTTCGTGAAGTTCTGCAAGATCGGCGCGCTGTCAGCCACCGGCACCCGGCCGTTCGACGCCGGTGCCAACGGTTTCGTGATGGGCGAGGGCTCCTCGTTGTTCGTGCTGCAGCGGCTCTCGGAGGCCGAGAAGGTTGGACGACGGATCTACGCCGTGCTCACCGGGCTGGCTGGGTCCAGTGACGGCAAGGGCAAGGGGATCACCGCGCCGAACCCGGTGGGTCAGCAGCTCGCGGTCCGCCGGGCCTGGGAGATGGCCGGCGTCAGCCCGGGCACCGCAGGAGCGTTCGAGGCACATGGCACCTCCACCCGGGTGGGAGACGCCGCAGAGCTCAACAGCCTCACCGAGGTGCTCGCGGGCTCCGGCGCGGCGCCCGGGTCAATCGCGCTGGGCTCGGTCAAGTCGAACATCGGACACCTCAAGGCCGCCGCCGGCACCGCCGGGCTGTACAAGATGGTCCGCAGCCTGCACGAGAAGGTGCTCACGCCGTCCCTGAACTTCGTCGACCCCAACCCGAACGTCGAGTGGGACGCCGTGCCGGTCCGGGTGAACACCGAGCTGCGGGAATGGGCTGCCCCGAACGGTGACGTACGCCGTGGTGGAGTGAGCGCGTTCGGCTTCGGCGGCACCAACTTCCACGCCGTGGTCGAGGAGTATGTGCCGGGGCGGTTCCGGTCCGAGCCGCGCGTGTTCGCGGGCGCCGCAACGGCGCCCGCTGCGGGACTGGCTTCGCCCGACGTCCCTTCCGCGGGCACCGTTCCGGCGTCCGCTGGTGCGCCTCCGGCGGCGCGACCGCCCCTGCGGGGGGCTCTGGTGGTCGGCGGCGCCGACGGCGCCGATGTGCTGGCCCAGCTGCGCGAGCACCTGGCCCAGGCCCAGGCCGGCGCCGGGGTGGCCGCTGCCCCGCCGAGCCCGCCTGACCCCGCGCTGGCCGACGCCGCGGTGCGGGTGGCCATCGACTACGCCGACGCCAAGGACCTGGCCGCCAAGATCGGCAAGACCATCAAGGCCTTCGAGACCACGGCGGCCAAGGGCGCCGAGGCGGCCAAGGCGCTGTGGCGGATGCTGCGCTCCCAGGGGGTGTTCCTCGGCCGCGGCCCGGCCCCCAAGGTCGCCTTCCTCTACACCGGCCAGGGTTCGCAGTACGCCAACATGCTGGCCGAGCTCCGCGATGGCGAACCCATTGTCGCGCAGACCTTCGCGCGCGCCGACGCGGTGATGACCCCGTTGTTGGGCAAGCCGCTGACCGACTACATCTTCATCGACGGCGGGGATCCCAAGGCGGTCAAGAAGCTCGAGAAGCAGCTGCGCCAGACCGAGATCACCCAGCCGGCGGTGCTGGCCACCGACCTGTCTCTGCAGGCCCTGTTCGCCGAGTACGGCATCGCGCCGGACATGGTGATGGGGCACAGTCTGGGCGAGTACGGGGCCCTGGTCGCCGCCGGCTGCCTGACCTTCGAGGCGGCCCTGGAGGCGGTCAGCGCCCGGGGTCGGGAGATGGCGCACCTGGCCCTGGAGGACAACGGCAAGATGGCCGCTGTCTTCGGGCCGCTGGAGCAGATCGAGCAGGTTGTCGTCGAGGTGTCCGCCGCCGGCGGCAACGTCGTGATCGCAAACATCAACAGCCTGAGCCAGGCCGTCATCGGTGGTGCCTCGACAGCGGTGGAGCAGGCGGTGGCCCGGTTCGGCGAGCTCGGGCTGAACGCTGTCCTGATCCCGGTCAGCCACGCCTTCCACACCTCGATCGTGGCCCCGGCCAGCGTGCCTCTGATCGATAGCCTGCGTCGGCTCAACGTCGTCGGACCGAAGGTGCCGATCGTCGCCAACGTCACCGGGGAGTTCTACCCGGCCGACGCCACCACCGACGACATGCTCGACATGCTCGGCAAGCAGGTCGCCTCACCGGTGCAGTTCGTCAAGGGCCTGCGCACTCTGTACGACGCTGGTGCCCGGGTGTTCGTGGAGGTCGGCCCGAAGAAGGCGCTGCACGGCTTTGCCGAGGACGTGCTGTCTGCCCAGCACGACGACGTCCTCGCGCTGTTCACCAACCACCCGAAGCTCGGTGACGTGGCCTCGGTGAACCAGGCGCTGTGCGGCCTGTGGGCGAACGGTCTGGGGTACCCGGCCCCGGCGGCGCCGGAAACCGCTCCGGGGGTGGCATCGCCTGCCGTCCCGTCCGCGGCCCCCACCGCTGCCGTCGCCGCGCCAGCACCTGCTCCGGGGCTGGCGTCGGCTGCCGTCCCGTCCGCGGCCCCCGTCGCTGCCGTCGCCGCGCCGACACCCGCCACGGTGAGCGCCGTCGCCGGCCACCCGTCCGTCGAGGCCACTGAGCCGGTGGCGATCACGGGTGCTGCGCTCGGCCTGCCCGGGGTGCCTCGCGTCTTCGACGACGACAACATCGCCAAGATTCTGGCGGGCCAGCAGTTCATCGAGGCCGTCCCGCACCGTTACCGCCAGCAGATGGTCGACATGCGGATCACCCGGCTGGTCAAGAGCGAGAACGGCGGGGCGTCCTTCGAGACGATCTCCGACGAGGCCGAGGTGATCAAGCTCGCCGGCCAGCACGCGCCGTTTGACGTGGTCGCTGAGTTCGGGGTGGACGCCGCGCGCGACGAGGCGCTGGACGTCGCCACCCGTCTGGCCATCGGCGCCGGTCTGGATGCGTTGCGGGACGCGGGGATCCCGCTGGTCATGCGCTACCGGCAGACCACCCTGGGCACCCAGCTGCCCGACCGGTGGGCCCTGCCGGATTCCATGCGGGATGACACCGGCGTCATCTTCGCCTCGGCCTTTCCCGGGCTGGAGTCGTTCGCCTCCGACATGGAGGGCTACTTCACCCACCGCGGCCGGCGTGAACAGCTGCTTGCCCTGGAGGCGGTCCGGTCCCGGATGCGCGGCGACGAGCCGGCGGCGATCGAGGTGGACCGGCGGATCGGCGAGCTGCGCCACGAGCTCGAGGCGCACCCCTTCGCCTTCAACCGCAGGTTCCTGTTCCGCGCCCTGTCCATGGGGCACTCCCAGTTCGCCGAGCTGGTCGGCGCCCGGGGCCCCAACACACAGGTGAACGCCGCCTGTGCGAGCACCACCCAGGCCGTCTCGCTGGCCGAGGACTGGATCCGGGCCGGGCGCTGCCGCCGGGTGATCGTCATCTCCGCGGACGACGCCACCTCAGAGCACCTGCTGCCCTGGATCACCAGCGGGTTCCTGGCCTCCGGAGCGGCCGCCACGGACGACGTCGTCGCCGAGGCGGCGACCCCGTTCGACCGGCGGCGGCACGGCATGATCGTCGGGATGGGCGCCGCCGCGTTCGTCGTGGAGAGCGCAGACGCCGCCCGCGAGCGGGGCATCCAGCCGATCTGTGACGTGGTCGCGTCGGTCACCGCGAACAGCGCCTTCCACGGCACCCGGCTCGACCTCGAGCACATCGCCGGGGTGATGGAGAAGCTGATGCAGCAGGCGCAGGCCCGTGGCATCGACCGGGCCGAGATCGCCTCGTCCACCATGTTCGTCTCCCACGAGACCTACACCCCGGCCCGCGGCGGCAGCGCCTCGGCAGAGGTCAACGCCCTGCGCGCGGTCTTCGGGTCGCGTGCCGACGACATCGTGATCACCAACACCAAGGGGTTCACCGGCCACGCCATGGGCGCCGGGATCGAGGACGTGGTGGCGATCAAGGCGCTGGAGACGGGAGTCGTCCCGCCGGTGCCCAACTACCGGGAGCCCGACCCCGACCTCGGCCGGCTCAACCTGTCCACGGGCGGCAGCTACGACGTGCGCTACGCCCTGCGGCTGGCCGCCGGGTTCGGCTCGCAGATCGCCATGGCCCTGTTCCGGTGGACGCCGATGCCGCACGGCCGCCGGTCGCTGGCGAACGACCTGGGCTACCGGCATCGGGTCGTCGACGGGGCGGCCTTCGAGCGGTGGCTGGATGTGGCGGCCGGGCACGCCGACGCCCGGCTCGAGATCGACCACCGGCGGTTGCGGATCGCGGACGCCGGGGTGCCGGGCTCGGTGCTCCGGGTGCCTTCCGCCCCCGTCCAAGCGGGGCCCCGCGCCACGGAGATCGCCGCAGCGGCACCGGCACCGGCCCGAAGCCCTGCGGCAGCGGCCACGCACCCCGCAGCAGCCGCTCCAGCGGCCCCGGCCGCCCCGGCCGCTCCGGCCGCTCCGGCTGCTCCGGCTGCTCCGGTCGAGGAAGCAGCTGACCCGGTGCTGGTGGCGGTCACCGCGATCGTTGCGGAGATGACCGGGTACCCGCCGGAGCTGTTGGACCCGGATCTGGACCTGGAGGCGGACCTGGGGGTGGACACGGTCAAGCAGGCCGAGGTGTTCGCCGCGGTCCGCGAGCACTACGGGGTCGAGCGAGACCCCGACCTGCGGCTGCGGGACTTCCCGACGCTCAACGCGGTCGTCGGGTGGGTGCGCAGCAAGAAGCCCGAGCTCGCCGCCGCCGTGGCGACCCCGGCCGTGGCACCGGTGCCGGCTCAGCCCGCTGCTCCGGCCGCCGCGCCGGCTGTGGCCCCCACTGCGTCACCGACACCGGCGGCCGCGCCGGCGCCGGCGCCGGCGGCAGCGGCAGCGGCAGCGGACGCCGCGGTCGAGGACCCGGTGCTGGTGGCGGTCACCGCGATCGTCGCGGAGATGACCGGGTACCCGCCGGAGCTGTTGGACCCGGATCTGGACCTGGAGGCGGACCTGGGGGTGGACACGGTCAAGCAGGCCGAGGTGTTCGCCGCGGTCCGCGAGCACTACGGGGTCGAGCGGGACCCGAACCTGCAGCTGCGGGACTTCCCGACGCTCAACGCAGTCGTCGGGTGGGTGCGCAGCAAGAAGCCCGAGCTCGCCGCCACCGCGGCGGCCGCTGCGCCGGCTGTGACCCCCACTGCGTCACCGACACCGGCGGCCGAGCCGGCACCGGCGGCAGCGCCGGCGCCGGTGGCAGCGGACGCCGCGGTCGAGGACCCGGTGCTGGTGGCGGTCACCGCGATCGTCGCGGAGATGACCGGGTACCCGCCTGAGCTGTTGGACCCGGAGCTGGACCTGGAGGCGGACCTGGGGGTGGACACGGTCAAGCAGGCCGAGGTGTTCGCTGCGGTCCGGGAGCACTACGTGGTCGAGCGGGACCCGAACCTGCAGCTGCGGGACTTCCCGACCCTGAACGACGTCGTCGGGTGGGTGCGCAGCAAGAAGCCCGAGCTCGCCGCCGCCGTGGCGGCCCCGGCTGCCCCGGCAGCCGCCGCGGCACCGGTTGCCTCGACACCCGCACCTGCGGCGGTCCCGGTGCAGGCACCCGCACCCGAGGTCGAGACGTCGGTCTTGGCCGAGGACCCGGTGCTGGTGGCGGTCACCGCGATCGTTGCGGAGATGACCGGGTACCCGCCGGAGCTGTTGGACCCGAACCTGGACCTGGAGGCGGACCTGGGGGTGGACACGGTCAAGCAGGCCGAGGTGTTCGCCGCGGTCAGGGAGCACTACGGGGTCGAGCGGGACCCGAACCTGCAGCTGCGGGACTTCCCGACCCTGAACGACGTGGTCGGGTGGGTGCGCAGCAAGAAGCCCGAGCTCGCCGCTGCTATCGCCGCGCCCGCGCCCGCCGCGGGAACCGCTGCGGGACTGGCTTCGCCTGACGTCCCTTCCGCAGTCCCCGCGCCGGCCGCTCCGGCTCCGGCGGGCGACCCGGTGATGGCCATCGTGGTCGGCATCGTGGCCGAGATGACCGGCTACCCGGCCGAGCTGCTGGAACCAGACCTGGATCTCGAGGCCGACCTCGGCGTCGACACGGTGAAGCAGGCCGAGGTGTTCGCCGCGGTCCGGGAGCACTACGGCGTCGAGCGCGACCCGAACCTGCAACTGCGGGACTTCCCGACGATCAGCCACGTGGTCGGCTGGATCCGCGACAAGGCCGGCATCGCGGCGCCCGACGTCACCCCGACCGCCGCGCCGGACGCGTCGCCGGCATCGAGCCAGCCGGTCACCGCGCCGTCGCCGACGCCCCAGGCGTCCGGCCTGGTGCGCGGCGACCTGGCCGCCATCGACGAGCTGCCGCGACGCGTCCCGGTGGCGGTCCTGCGGCCGGCGCTGAGCCTGTGCGCGCCCACCGGGGTCACCCTGGGCGAGGGCAGTCGGGTCGTGGTGATGCTCGACGAGGGCGGCGTCGGCGACTCCCTGGCCAAGCGGCTCGGCAAGCTCGGCGTCCAGGTGCTGGTGCTGGAGCCCGGGATCGCCACCGACGACCTGCTGGCCCGGTTGGACGGGTGGCTGGGCGACGGCCAGATCCACGGCGTCTACTGGCTGCCTGGTCTGGACGACGAGGGCGGGCTGGACGGCATGAGCCTGTCCACCTGGCGAGAGGCGTTGCGACGCAGGGTGAAGGCCCTCTACACGACCGTGCGCCGGCTCTACGACCTCACGCCGTTCCTGGTCACCGCGACCCGGCTCGGCGGGTACCACGGCTACGAGGACGGCGGAGCGACCGCCCCGCTCGGCGGCGCCGTCAACGGCTTCGCCAAGGCCTACCAGCGTGAGTGCCCGGACGCCGTGGTCAAGGCCGTCGACCTGCCCGCGAGTCGCAAGACCGCGGCGCTGGCCGACGTGCTGATCGAGGAGACCCTGCGCGACGGTGGCTGCGTCGAGGTCGGCCGTCCCGAGGTCGAGCAGCGCGGACCCGGACGGATCGGGATCGGCCTGGAGACGGTGCCGTTCACCCCGCTCGGCCCGGACGGCGACCCGCTCGGGGAGGGCGGCACCCCGCTCGGGCCCGACAGCGTCGTGGTGGTGACCGGCGCGGCCGGCAGCATCGTCTCGGCGATCACCGCCGACCTGGCCGCTGCCAGTGGCGCCACCTTCCACCTGCTCGACCTCACCCCGGCACCGGACCCGGCCGATCCCGACCTCGCTGCCTTCGCCGCCGGCCCCGACTCGCTCAAACCGGTGATCGCGGCCCGGCTCAAGGAGGCCGGGGGCAGGCCCACCCCGGTCGCGATCGAGTCCGAGCTCAGCCGGATCGAGCGACGGGCGGCCGCCCTGGCCGCCGTCCGTGCCGTCGAGGCAGCCGGTGGTCGAGCCCGTTACCACAGCGTCAACCTGACCGACGCCGATGCGGTGACCGCGGTGATGCGTCAGATCCAGGCCGACCACGGCCGGGTCGACCTGTTGCTGCACGCCGCCGGTCTGGAGATCAGCCGGACCATGCCGGACAAGCAGCCGGCCGAGTTCGACCTGGTCTTCGACGTCAAGGCGGACGGCTGGCACTCGCTGGTGCACGCCGTCCCGGACCTGCCGATCGGGGCGAGCGTGGTGTTCTCCTCGGTCGCGGGCCGGTTCGGTAACTCCGGCCAGCCGGACTACGCCGCGGCGAACAACCTGCTGTGCGCCGTCACGTCCAGCCTGCGCCGCACCCGGCCGGGCATGCGCGCCATCGCGCTGGACTGGACGGCGTGGGGCGGGATCGGGATGGCCACCCGCGGGTCCATCCCGAAGATCATGGAGATGGCCGGGGTCCAGATGCTGCCGCCCGAGGCGGGCGTGGCCTGGATCCGGCGCGAGCTCGCCTCGTCCGGCTTCGCCGGTGAGGTGGTCGTCGCCGGTCGGCTCGGGATGATGGCCGCGCCGCCGGACCGGTCCGGTAACACTACCGGCCTGGACGCCGAGGTCGTTGCCGCACAAGGAATCTCGGGCAACGCCCCGGTCACCGGCCAGGTCAGTGCCGACGTCAACGAGGGCGTGGTCGTCGCCACCTCACTGGACCCTGCGGTGCAGCCGTTCCTCGACGACCACCGGATCGACGGCACCGCCGTGCTGCCTGGCGTGATGGGCATGGAGGCGTTCGCGGAGGCGGCGCTGGCCGGTGCCCGGTTGGCCGGTCTGGAGGTCGGCGGGGACAGCGGGTACCGGGTCGCCGGCCTCGAGGATGTGCAGTTCCTCGCGCCGTGCAAGTTCTACCGGGACGCGCCGCGCACGGTGACCGTGACCGCTCTGCTCGGGCCCGTCGAGGCCGGTCACGGCGCGGACGGCGACCTGGTCGCTCGGTGCCGACTCACCGCGATGCGCACCTTGGCCGGCAGCGACACGCCGCGCCTCGACGTCCACTTCACCGGAAGCGTGCGGCTGACCCGCTCGCCCTGGTGCACCGAGCACGAGGAGGCTGCGGCGCAGCTGAACGGCGGTGTGGACTCGGACCTGGTCTACCGGCTGTACTTCCACGGACCGGCCTACCAGGTGGTACACCGCGCCGAGCGGCAGGACGGCGCGACCGTCGCGGTGATGGCCACCGATCTGCCGCTCGGGCATCTGCCCCAGGACCAGCAGACGGTGAGCGGGCCACGGCTGACCGAGCTGTGCTTCCAGGCCGCGGGGCTGTTCCAGGCCGCCACCACCGGCGAGCTGGCCCTACCGAACGGGGTCGAGGGAGTCCGGCTGGTCCGCGACCCCAACCACCTCGGCGGCGGACTGCACGCCGTGCTGCGGGCGCGTGGTGGTGACGGACCGCCGGTCTTCGACGGTCACGTCGCGGACGGCGAGGGTCAGGTCGTGCTACGGCTCACCGGCTACCGGACCATCGCCCTGCCGGCGCCGATGCCGGACGATGTCCGCGAGCCGCTGCGGTCGGCGCTGACCGGCTAGTCACGGCCCGCTCCGGCGCGGTCGGTTCGAGCGCGCGTCGGTCGGTACAGGCACGAGAAGAGACAGCAGACCGTCCACGCGAGGGGATCGCCATGTCCGTGAACTCCGGCTCTGTCAGTTCTGGTTCCGCCAGTGCTGGTTCTGCCAGTGCTGGTTCTGCCAGTGCTGGGTTCTGCCAGTACGGGTTCTGCCAGCTCGAGCCCGACGGTCCCGCTGCGCCGGCTCGCGGTCCTCGACCGCGGTCAGGGTGCCGTCCGGGTGCTGGCCGCGGTGGCAGAGCTGAACCGGTACTCGGGGTCGACCGGCCTGGCGCCTATGAGCACGATCTCGGTGCACACGGCGGCGGACGGCATAGCGACCGACGGCACCGCCTGGTTCGCCCGTGAGGCGGACGGCGAGCTGCTGGTCGACGAGCAGCTCTACACGGGCCCGGCCGACGGCCGGCGCCGGTCACACCGCCTCGACGTGGACGCGTTGGTCTCGATGCTGGTCGATGCCGGGGTCGACGCGGTGTGGCAGGGCCGTGGTGTGGTCGGCAACCACCGCCGGCTGGCCGCGTCGTGCGAGGCCGCCGGGCTGACCATGGTCGGCCCGCCGGCCGCTGCGGTCGCCCTCATCGACGACCGCCTCGACTTCCGACGCGCCGTGGACGCCGCCGGCCTGCCGTTGCTGCCCTGGAGCGAAACCGCCGCCGACTCCCTCGAGGCGGCACGCGAGGCCGCCGACCGGCTCGGTTATCCGGTGCGGCTGCTGGCGGTTGAGGCCAGCGGCCGACGCGGCATCACCGGTGCGGCCACGGCCGCCGACCTGCCGGCGGCGTTCGAGGAGGCGCGACACCGGGCGGTGGACGCTGAGGGCGACCCGGCCGTGCTCCTCGAGCAGGACCCGGGACCGGTCCGGCGGGTCGAGGTCGTGGTGCTGGCTGACGCGGCCGGGACCGTATGGACCCTGGATGTGCGCGACACCAGCCTGCGCCGCGGACGGCAGCGGATGGTGCTGTCCTCACCGTGCCCGGGACTGAGCGCTGCGATCGAGGTGGCGCTGCGCCAGGCCGCGGTCGAGGTGTGCGGGGCGGTCGGGTACCGCAACGCCGGGGCCGTTCGCTTCGCTGTGCGGCCCGACGGGTCCTTCTACGTGACCGGGGTGGACGCACGGCTCGAGCTGGAACCTGCTCTCACCGAGGAGCTCGTCGGCATCGACCTGGTCGCCGAGCGGTTGCGGTTGGCCGCCGGCGGGTTGCTCACCGGTCAGGCGCCGGCTCCGACGGGGCACGGCGTCGAGGTGCTGTTGCGAGCGGTCGACCCGCTACGGGACTTCGCACCCAACCCCGGGCGGGTGGCTCAGGTCGAGCTGCCGACCGGAACCGGGGTCCGGATCGATGCCGGGGTCCGGGTCGGTGACCTGGTCGCCGACGGCTACGACCCGGTCCTGGCCACGGTGACCGCCTGGGGCCGGGACCGGAACGAGGCGATCGATCGGCTGCGCCGTGCCGTGGAGCGCACCAGTCTCGTCGTCGCCGGTGGCCGCACCGACCGCAGCGTCGCCCTCGCCGCCCTGTCGGCGCCCCAGGTGCGCGCCGGCGAGGCCGACGACCGTTGGCTGGACGACTTCGTGGCCGCCGCGGACGACAAGGTCGACACGGACCCGCTGGCCGTGGTGGCCGCCGCGATCGTCGCCCACGACACCGACGCCGAGCAGGCCCAGGCCACCTTCCTGGCCCGTGCTGCCCGAGGGCGACCGGAGGTCCCGCCGGAGGTCGGGGACCGGATCGCGCTGACCTGCCGGGGCGCCACCTACCGGCTTCGTGTCGACCGGACCGGCCCGGACACCTACCGGGTGATGCCCACCTCCCCGGCGGGAGAGTCGGTCTTGGCCCGGGTGGAGCGGCTGGACGAGTTCGACCGGCGGCTCACCGTCCGTGGGCGGCGCCATCAGGTGCAGGTCGTCTCCGATCAGGAGCGGATCCTGCTGGAGCTGGACGGCGTGGCGCACGAGGTTGAGCGGGCGGACGGCGTTGTGGTCAGCGCCGCCGGCCCGGCCATCGTGGTCTCGCTGGCCGTGGAGCCCGGTGACGAGATCGAGGCCGGTGATCTGGTCGCCGTCCTGGAGACGATGAAGATGGAGACCTCGATGCCCTCCCCGGTCTCCGGCACGGTGATCGCAGTGGACGTCTCCGCCAACGCGCAGGTCGGCCCCGGGGCGCCGTTGCTGCGGGTGCGTCGACACGAGGCCGAGGTCGAGGTGGCCGCGGCCCCGACCACGGCCCTGGACGTGCGAGACCTGGTCGCCCCGGACGCGATGGCCGCCGAGGGTGCGGATCAATGGACCGCCACGGGCAGGAGCGGCCCGCCGTGCGAGCGGCTGTACACCCGGGTGAGCCGGTACCTGCTCGGCTACGACCTGACCCCCGCCGAGCTGAAGTCGTTGATGGCTGAACAGAAGTCGGTGGCCGCGGGGCTGACGGCCTACGACGAGCACCTACAGGCCTGCGAGGACACCTTCCTGGACCTCTACGCCGATCTCGGGTCACTATCCCGACCGCGCACCGAGGTCGTCGACCCGGCGATGGAGGAGGCCGCCGACCTGGCCGGTGCCGGCGCCCGCGAGTACCTCGAGTCATACCTGCAGTGGCTTGATCCCGACCGTGCCGGGCTGAGCCCCGGCTACCGCGAGCGTCTGTCGAGGGCGCTGACCCGCTACGGCGTCAACGGACTGGCGCGCACCCCGGAGCTGGAGGCAGCCGTCGTCCGGCTGTACCGCTCGATCGGTCGGATGCGGGCGATCACCCCGATGGTCGTCACGATCCTGCAGCGTCGGCTCGCCGCCCCACCCGCCGTGCCGGAGACCCGGGAGGCGGCCTCGGAGCTTCGTGCCCGCTACGACCGGCTGGCCGAGGCGACCCAGGGCCGTTACCAGGTGGTGGCCGACCTGGCTCGCGACGTCCGGTTCCGGCACTTCGACGAGCCGGTGCTGGAGACCGTGATGAGCGGGATCTACGAGGAGATGGACGCCCACCTCGCGGCACTACGGGGTGATCCCGCGGCGGCCGACCGGGAGGAACACGTCGCCGCGCTGGTCGCCTGCCCCCAGCCCTTACGCGGAAAGCTGTTGCACGCGTGGTTGTCCGCAGACGGTGACGTGGCTGCCCGGGATGCCTTCCTGGATGTGGTGGGGGAGGTCTACGCCCGGCGGTTCTACCGGATCCGCCAGCTCGCCCCCGTCGTCGCCGAGCAGGTCGGCGAGCACCGCCTGGCCTGGACCACCTACCCGCTGGACGACCGCATCGTTCACCTCGTGGTGGGCCATTCGGCGCTGGCCGACCTGCCGGCCCTGTCTCGGGACATCGCCGCGCACCTGGCGGTCGTGCCGGCCGAGCACCGCGTGGTCGTGGACGTGGTGACCTGGCGCGAGGGTGAGCGGCGGGATATCGACGAGGGGGCCGCCGAGGTGACCGACCTGCTCGGACAGTGCGCGTTCGGGCGGCCACTGCATCGTCTGGACGTCACCGTGACCAGCCTGGCCGGCGACGACCCCGAGCACTTCCGCACCCAGCACCTGACGTACCGGTCCGACGAGTCGGGTTCGGCGGCGGATGCCTACGTCGAGGAGATGCAGTACCGCAACCTGCACCCGATGCTGGCCAAGCGGCTGAGCCTGTGGCGGTTGCGCAACTTCGCCCTGGACCGGCGCCCGTCCGCCGAGGACGTCTACCTGTTCCTCGGCGTCGCCCGGGGCAACCCGAAGGACCGGCGCCTGTTCGCGCTCGCCGAGGTCCGGGACCTGACCGGGGTAGCCGACCCGGTCAGCGGCCGGGTCAGCTACCCCATGCTGGAGAGGGTCGGGTTGCGGGCTCTGGCGGCGGTCCGCGACGCCCTGAGCGGGATGACGGGTCGCGACCGTCCGACCGCGAACCGTCTGGTGCTCTCGGTCCGGCCGCCGTGGACCGTGCCCCATGAGCAGTGGCGGGAGCTGGCGGCCGCCTTCGCGCCGCTGGCGGTGGGCGCCGGGCTGGAGAAGGTGGTGCTGCGGGTCCGGATCCCTACCGAGCAGCAGACCGCCGACGGCGAGCCGGTGCTGCGCGAGACTGCGCTGCACGTCCAGGGGCTGTCCGGAGGCGGGATCACCGTGACCGAGCGGCCACTGGGCAGCAGTCCGGTGGCGCCGCTGTCGCCGTACAGCCAGAAGGTATTGCTGGCGGCCAGGTTCGGGGCCCCGTACCCGTACGAGATCACCCGGATGCTCGCTCCCGAGGAGGGCACCGAGACCTCGTTCCCGCGCGGGGAGTTCGTCGAGCTCGACCTGGCCGAGGACGGCGAGACACTGGTCCCGGTCGACCGGGAGCCGGGCGAGAACACCGCACACATCGTCGTCGGGCTGCTCACCTCCTACACCGACCTGGTGCCGGAGGGGATGACCCGCGTGGCGCTGCTGTCCGACCCGACCAAGGGCCTGGGCAACCTCGCCGAACCCGAGTGCCGGCGGATCAGCGCGGCACTGACGCTGGCCGCCGAGCGCAGACTGCCGGTGGAGTGGTTCGCCGTCTCCTCCGGTGCGCTGATCTCGATGGACTCCGGCACCGAGAACATGGACTGGATCTCGCTGACCCTGCGCGGGCTCATCGAGTTCACCCAGGGCGGCGGCGAGGTCAACATCATCGTCACCGGCATCAACGTCGGCGGGCAGCCGTACTGGAACGCCGAGGCGACGATGCTCATGCACACCCGGGGCATCCTGATCATGACTCCGACCAGCACCATGGTGCTCACCGGCAAGCAGGCGCTGGACTTCTCCGGCGGCGTGTCCGCCGAGGACAACTTCGGCATCGGCGGCTACGACCGGGTGATGGGTCCCAACGGTCAGGGGCAGTACTGGGCGCCCACGTTCGATGCGGCATGCGCAGTGCTGCTGCGTCACTATGACCACACCTATGTGGTTCCGGGGGAACGGTTCCCGCGGCGCCGCCCGACGGACGACGCGCGCGATCGGGACATCCGGACCAGCCCGCACAACGCCGTCCCTGGTAGCGACTTCGCCGTGGTCGGCGACGTGTTCGAGAACAACCCCGAGCGCAAGAAGCCGTTCGACATGCGCTCGGTGATGCGCGCGGTCTCCGACCTCGAGGCCGAGCCGCTGGAGCGCTGGAAGCGGTGGCGGGACGGCGAGAACGTCATCGTCTGGGACACCTTCGTCGGCGGGATCCCGGTGAGCATGCTCGGGCTGGAGTCGCGGACGACGCCCCGGCGCGGCTACGTGCCGGCCGACGGTCCGCTCGCCTGGACGTCGGGGACCCTGTTCCCGCAGGCGTCCCGCAAGGCCGCCCGGGCGATCAACGCCACCAGTGGCAACCGCCCGCTCGTCGTCCTGGCCAACCTGTCCGGCTTCGACGGCTCCCCGGAGTCGATGCGGCATTGGCAGCTGGAGTACGGCGCCGAGATCGGCCGGGCGGTGACCAACTTCCGCGGTCCGATCGTCTTCGTCGTCGTCTCCCGCTATCACGGCGGCGCCTTTGTGGTGTTCTCCAAGTCGCTCAACCCCGGGATGGAGATCGCCGCGGTCGAGGGTTCCTTCGCCTCGGTGATCGGCGGCGCCCCGGCAGCCGCGACCGTGTTCGCGCGCGAGGTGAAGATCCGCACCGAGAAGGACCCCAGGGTCGTCGAGGCCAGGGAGGCGGTGGCGGCGGCGTCCCGCCAGGAGGCGGGCGCGGCCCGGGCCCGGTTGGCCGAGGTCACGGAACACGTGCGCTCGGCCAAGCTCGGTGAGGTCGCCGACGAGTTCGACAGCATCCACACCATCGAGCGTTCGCTGCGGGTCGGCTCGGTCGACCACATCATCGCGGCGAAGGACGTGCGGCCCTGGGTGATCGAGGCACTCGAGCGCGGGATGGCCAAGTACCAGCCGTGATGCCTGACGGGAGAGCGGGGTCTTCCCCAGCGGCTGGGAGAAGCCCCCGCTCTCGCCGGAGATCTCTCAATAACCGGGTACCCCAACGTCGCGCACAGTAGTGTCGAGTGACATAAGGCGATGCCACGGGAAGGGTCTTCGCGGTGCAGTACTTCACCGATCCGACATCGGGAAGGCAGTACTACGTCGATCCACATACCGGCGAGTCGTGCTGGGCCCCTGCCCCTGCTGCGCACCCGGGTCCCACCTCGGTGCCGGTGACGATGTCAGGACAGGCGCCGGCCCAGCAGTGGACCAGCACCAGTATCACGCGCGGCGGGGTGGTCGCCCTCGTCGTCCTCGCCGCGACTGGGGTGATGGCCGGCGTGTCGGCCCTCGCCTCGTCGTCCGGGCCGTCGTCCGGGCACCGGGTCGCCGCCGCCTCGGCGAGGTCTCCGGAGGACCCTGTAGCCGCATCCTCGTCGCCGAGTGGGTCCCCCTCGGCGTCGCCGACGCAGACTCCCAGACCGTCGCCTGCGGTGCCGACCTCGGTCGCGGTGAAGCCGACGACGACTCCGATACCAGTTGCCGGGGCTTCACGGACCATTTCGACGACGACGCCAGCATCAATGCGGCGCGCGCCCTCTGAGCCGGTGGCTAAAAGGGACGCGACCACCAAGGCAGCGACCACCAAGGCAGCGACCACCAAGGCAGCGACCACCAAGCCGGGCGCAGCGGAGCGATGTGACCCGAACTACGCGGGCGCCTGTGTCCCGATCGCCAGCGACGTCGACTGCATGGGCGGCTCGGGCAACGGCCCGGAGTACGTGCAGGGGCCGGTCCGGGTGATCGGCAGGGACATCTACGGTCTGGACCGGGACAAGGACGGGATCGGCTGCGAGTAGCACCTTCGGGCCCGTCCGCCGCGCAGAGCCGCGGCCCGCCGGTGAGGAATCACTCTGGCCGGACAATCCGGACACGGTGTGCGACGACTGACCCCGACGGGAGAGCGGTCAGATCGGGTGTCGCGGAGTCGGCCCCACCGCGGGCACCGGACTCCCGTCCTCCAGGTACACGCACCCCGGTGAGGTCAGGGCCGCGGCCAGCACGGAGGACACCCGCCGTCCGATGGCCGGCCGCAGCAGGGTCAACGCCTCGACCGGCGGCCGCAGCAAGAACTCGCTGATCTCGGTGAGGCACAGCGTGATGCCGGCGAGCGTCGCGTCGTCCAGGGCACCGCAGTCGAACAGCAGCCGCAGCTTCACCGGTCTGCCGGCTCCCGCCGGCCGGCTGTCCACTGCGACCAGTCGCCCGGTGGTCACCACCAGCCCGCACTCCTCGAGCACCTCGCGGCGGCAGGCTTCCCACGGGCTCTCACCGGTCGGCTCCATCACCCCGCCCGGGATGGTCCAGCCGTTCTTGTAGGTGGGCTTGAGGATCAGGAGCCGGCCGTGGGTGTCGTAGATCAGGGCCCCGGCCGACACCGGGATCGCCCGGGGCGGCGCGGCGGCCTCGCCGGTGGTCTGGTCGGTGGCGGGTGCGGGGTCGGGGGTTGGTGTGGTCATCACCACCCAGCCTAGGCAGGTCCCCCCTCCGGCGTCAGCGCCGCGGCCGGTGGTGACCGAGTGGGGGGCGACCGATCACCAGGCGGTCGGGTCGGTCAGCCAGCTATGCACCGGGACGGCGCCGGTCAGGTCCGCGCTGCCGCGCAGAACCGACGGGGGACTGGCCAGGGGCGCCTCGGTGGCCATGGTCAGCACGAACGCGCCGTCCCGTCGCCACCACCCGGGAAAGACCCGTTCGGACGGCGTGTGCAGCACCCGCATCCGGCCCCAGCCCGGGCCGTCCCCGGCGGCTGAGCTGCCAGGGCGGCTCTGGTCGTCGGGGTCGGCCGGGTCGAACCTGACCTCGACGGTCCGGGTATCGGCGCGCAGTCCGGTGCGCAACACCTTGAGCGCGGCCTCCTTGGCCGACCAGTAGAGGTTCGCCGCGGCGTCCTGCTCGCTGCGTGGCCGTCGGGAGCGCACGTCCTGCTGTTCGACGTCGGTGAGGAAGTCGGAGACGAAGCCGTCACTGCGCGGCTCGACGATCTCCAGGTCCACTCCGACCGCAGTCATCCGCTCCCCCGGGGCGCCGACCAGGCAGACCGCCCAGCCGGCCCGGTCGGTGACCGAGATGTCCGCATCCAGCGGCGCGCCGTCCACGAGCACGAAGGGCGCTCCGGTCGGATGGTTGCCGATCTCGATGTGCTGCAGCGTGTCCGGGTCGCTCGGGTCGCCGATGCTCCGGGCGATGGCCACCGCCCGCTTCGCCGTCCACCGGCGCAGCAGGTACTCGACGCGGCGCTTGGTGAACCGCAACGTGTCCAGCCGGGCGCGTTCGCCGGCGGTCAGCCAGCTCGACCCCGCCGTCAGCTCGTGCTCACCCGCGGCCAGCAACTGCATGCCGACCAGACTAGGTGGGCCGAGCGACCGCGGCCCAGGCCGATCCGGCCGGGTTCGGTCCGCGCCGGCAGCCCCGACGTATCGGGGCCAGCCCGCGCCATGTCCGGGTTCGACAGGTAGCGTCACGGCATGTCCGTCATCGCCGCGGTTCGCGGGGTTCTGCCCGAGCATCGCTACCGGCAGGACCGGATCACCGACGAGCTGGCGTCCTTCGTGCTCGGCGACGCAGAAGCGAGCCGGATCCGGCTGCTCCGGCAGGTTCACGCCGCCGCCGGGGTGCAGACCCGGCATCTGGCGCTGCCGCTCGGTCAGTACGCGCAGCTGACCGGGTTCGGACAGTCCAACGACACCTTCGTGGACGTCGGCCTGAGCCTCGGCGCCCAGGCGATTCGTGCTGCCCTGGACGTCGCCGGGTTGGCCGCCGACCAGGTCGACCTGGTCGTGGCGACCTCGGTGACCGGGATCGCAGCGCCGAGCCTGGAGGCCCGCCTGGTCTCCCGGATCGGCCTGCGGGACGACGTGAAGCGGATCCCGGTGTTCGGGCTGGGCTGTGTCGCCGGAGCGGCCGGCATCGCCCGGCTGCACGACTACCTCGTCGGACACCCGGACGGCGTGGCGGTGCTGCTCGCGGTGGAGCTGTGCTCGTTGACCGTGCAACGTGACGATGTCTCCACCGCGAACATGGTCGCCAGCGGCCTGTTCGGGGACGGCGCAGCCGCTGTCGTCATGGTCGGCGCGGACCGGGCGGCCGCCATGGGTCTGGACGGGCCGTGGGTGCGGGCCACCCGCAGTCGGCTGTACCCGGACAGCGAGAACGTGATGGGCTGGGACATCGGCGGGTCCGGGTTCAAGATCGTTCTTGCCGCCACGGTGGCCGACGTGGTGGAACAGCACCTGCGCGGCGACGTCGAGGCGTTCCTCGGCGAGAGTGACCTGAAGATCGAGGACATCGACACCTGGGTCGCCCATCCCGGTGGGCCCAAGGTGATCGATGCGATGGTGCGTACCCTCGACCTGTCGCCGTCCGCATTGGACGTCACCCGACGCAGCCTGGCCGCGATCGGCAACCTGTCCTCGGCGTCCGTGCTGCACGTGCTCGCCGACACCCTCGCCGCCGGGGTGGCCCGGGCCGGGACACCGGGGTTGCTGATGGCGCTCGGGCCCGGGTTCTGCTCCGAGCTCGTCCTGCTCGAATGGTGAGCACCAGGTGACCCGATGAGCAGCGCAGCCTGGTACGCCGTCCTGGTCCTGCTCGTGGCGCTGATGAGGCTGGTCGAGCTGCGGGTCGCGGCCCGCAACCTGGCCTGGGCGAGGGCCCGGGGCGGCGTGGAGAGCGGCGCGGGGCACTATCCGTGGATGGTCGCGCTGCACCTGGCGTTCCTGCTCGGCTGCCTGGTCGAGGTTCTTGTGGTGGGCCGGACCTTCCATCCGTGGCTGGGTTGGCCGATGCTGGCCCTGCTGCTCGCCGCGCATGCGCTGCGCTGGTGGTGCATCACCACCCTCGGCTCGCAGTGGAACACCCGGGTGGTCCGGGTGCCCGGTCAGCCGGTGGTCACCGGCGGCCCGTACCGATGGCTGGCCCACCCCAACTACGTGGCGGTCGCGCTGGAGGGGATCGCGCTTCCGCTGGTGCACTCGGCCTGGGTGAGCGCGCTGGTGTTCACTGTGCTCAACACCGCCCTGCTGCGGGTCCGGCTCCGCGTGGAGAACGCGGCGCTGGGGCGCGCCTGACATGGGCACCCGCACGTGAGGACGTCCGATCTGCTGGTCGCCGGTGCCGGGCCGGTGGGCCTGGCCGTGGCGATCGAGGCCGCCCGGGTCGGGATGTCGGTGACCGTCCTGGACCCGCGACCCGGACCGATCGACAAGGCCTGCGGCGAGGGGCTGATGCCGCCGGCCCGGCGCGGGTTGGAGCGGCTCGGTGTCCAGGTCGCCGGATGCCCGTTCCACGGCATCCGGTACCTGAGGGCCGATGCGGGCTCCCCGGCAGACCTGGCCGGTGCCGAGGCCCGGTTCCGGGACGGGCCGGGCCTGGGCGTGCGCCGCACCGACCTGTCCGGCGCGCTGCACGATCGGGCCGCCGCCCTCGGAGTGCGCCGCCTGACCGGCGCGGCCCCGACGCCGCGGCGTCGAGGCGATGCGGTCGAGTGCGGCGAGCTGAGGTCCCGGTGGTTCGTGGCCGCCGACGGTCTGCACAGTCCGATCCGGACGGCCCTGGGCCTCGACGGGACCGGTCAGGGCAGGACCGTCCGCCGGTTCGGGCTGCGTCGGCACTACCGCATCGAACCGTGGGCCGACCTGGTCGAGGTGCACTGGGCGTCCCGCGGCGAGGCGTACGTGACCCCGGTCGCCGAGGACCTGGTCGGGGTGGCGGTTCTCGGTCCACCTGGGCGCGGCTTCGACGACTGGCTGGGTGACTTCCCCGCGCTTCGGCGACGGCTGCGCGGCGCGGAGCCGGCCGACGCGGTCCGGGGCGCCGGTCCGCTGCGGCAACGCGTGTCCGCGCGGGTGGTCGGGGCGCGGATCCTGCTCGCCGGCGACGCCGCCGGGTACGTCGACGCGCTCACCGGTGAGGGCATCGCGATCGGGCTGGCCGAGGCCCGCGAGCTCATCGCCTGCCTGGCCGCCGGCCGTCCCGACGACTACGAGCGTGCCTGGCGTCGGGTGACCCGGCGGTACCGGGTGCTGACCTCCGGTCTGCTCGTGGTGTCGGGGCGGCCGGTCCTGCGCCGCGGACTGGTCCCGGCAGCCCGGCGGCTGCCCTGGGTGTTCTCCGCAATCGTGAACCAGCTGGGCTGACCCGGTCTCGCTGTGCCCAGCCCCGGGGGTCAGCGGAGCCCAGCGTCCATGCCGCGGGGCAGCCGGCCGTGGTGCAGGACGGTCAACCGCTGGGTGGGCCGGGTGAGGGCGACGTAGAGGTCGTGCACCCCCCGGGGTGACTCGGTCAGCACGCCCACCGGGTCGACCACGACGACGCCGTCGAACTCCAGCCCCTTGACATCGTCGACGGTGTACAGCTCGACCCGCTCGAGGAGGGCACTCGCCAGCACCTCGGGCAGGGTCTTGGCCAGGTCGCCCACCTGGCTGCGCGGGGCCACCACGGCGAACCGGCCTCCACCGAGCGCCACGTCGTCCGCCGCCACGGCGTCGGCGACGGCGCCGCTCACCGTCGCGAGGTCCCGGCTGACCCGGACCACCACCGGGGCGTGCTCGCCGTCCCGGGCCGTACGGGCCCGGGTGACCTCGATCCCGTGCGCCCGCATCATGGCCGTCGCGACGTCCATCACCAGGCGCGGCGTCCGGTAGTTGACGGTGAGCTCGGCCAGCCGCCACCGGTTACCGGCCAGCGGGTCGAGAACCGCCGGCCACGAGGTGGTCCCGGCCGCCGACCCGGTCTGGGCGACGTCGCCGACCACGGTCATCGACAGGTTCGGCACGCGTCGGGCGAGCAGCCGCCACTGCATGGCGGAGAGCTCCTGAGCCTCGTCGATCACGGCATGCCCGAAGGTCCAGGAGCGGTCCTCGGCGGCTCGTTCGGCGACCGACCGGGACGATCCGGACTCGGCGAACCGGTCGACCAGCATCTCGGCGGTCATCATCGACGCCGCCTCCCCGGACTCGCGCAGCACCCTGCGGGCGAAGTCCAGGGCCTCGGTCCGTTCCGCCGCCGCCCGGGCGGACGAGGCACGGTCGGCGGTCATCGCGTGGATGTCTGGACCGATCAGCTCGGCGGCCTCGTCGAGCAGTGGCACGTCTGAGATCGTCCACGGCGAACCGGGCTCACGCAGCAGCAACGCCTGCTGTTTCGGACCGAGCACCCCGCCACCGGCTTCGGCAAGCCTGTGCGGCTTGGTCAGCAGGTCACCGACCAGACCGGCGGCGGTCAGCGGCATCCAGAGCAGGTTGACCTCGCGCCGCACGTCCCGACTGTCCCGCAGCTCGGCCAGCAGCTCGCCGCGCTCGTCGTCCTGCTGGGTCATCCGGCGTCGTTGCGCGAGCTGGTCGGCCAGGTCGTCCAGCACGATCCGGACGAAGGTGACCCGGGCCTCGTTGTGCGGCCGTCCGGACTGGCGGGCCCGGGACCGGGCCTGGGCGACCACCTCGGGACCCAGCTCCAGCTCGTCGCCGTCCAGGACCAGGCGGATTGCTGCGGTGAGCAGCCGCTGCCTGCGGCGCACCGCGGCACGCACCACGTTGGCCATCCGCAGCTCGCCCTTGAGCGCCGCCACCTCGGGACGGTCGTGCACCGCGGTGTCGATCCCGGGGAACAGCTGACCGGCGGTGGTGAGCACCACCCCGGTCTCGCCGAGCGAGGGCAGCACCTGCTCGATGTAGCGCAGGAAGACCGGGGTCGGACCGACCACCAGCACCCCGCTGCGGGCAATCCGGTCGCGGTGGGTGTAGAGCAGGTAGGCGGCCCGGTGTAGCGCGACCGCGGTCTTGCCGGTGCCGGGCCCGCCTTGGACGACGAGCACGCCGGGCAGGCCGGCGCGCACCACCCGGTCCTGCTCGGCCTGCAGGGTCTGCACGATGTCGCGCATCCGCCCGGTGCGGTGCGCGGTGAGTGCCGACATGAGTGCGCCCTCGCCGGTCACGGCGGCCAGCTCGGTCCGGCCGCCCACGACCGCGTCGGCGAACGCGGCGTCGTCGAGCACCTCGTCGTCCAGGCTCGTCACCCGCCGTCCGCGCAGCCCCAGGTGCCGGCGCCGGACGACGCCCTGCGGGTCGCGCGCAGTGGCCTGGTAGAAGGCCGCTGCCGCGGGGGCCCGCCAGTCCACCAGGAGCTGGCGGCGGTCGTCGTCGGACAGGCCGATCCGGCCCACGTACCGGGTCTGGGCGTCGGTCAGGTCGAGGCGACCGAAGGCCAGCCGGTCCTCCACGGCCGCGAGCTGACGCAGCCGTTCGGTGTGCAGGGCGTCGAAGGCATCGCGCTCGGCCCGGCCGGCCGGGGTGGGGACGACGGGTGAGCGGCGCAGCTGGTCCAGGGCGGCGGAGGTCCGCTCCTGGAGCCGGTCAACGTGGGCGTACAGCTGGTCGACGTACCGCTGCTCGCGCACCAGCTCACGGTCGATGTCGGCGCTGCTCAGGACGGCCCTCCAGCCAGCACGATCGAAGCGGCCGGATACCGGGCCGCGGACGGCGGCCTTCAAGTATGCGGGACGGCGGGCGCCGTGTCGCGCGGCTGGGTCAGGTCACCCCGCGAGCAGGCGCACGACGACCGGTCGGTCGAGCGCCGGGTCAGGCGTAGCTGTCGAAGCCGCCCTTGTGCACTGACTTCTCGGTCTCGTTCCGCAGCACCTCGGGCGGTGCCATGCCGAGCATCACCGCGACCTCCGTGGTGCTCAGCGGCTTCATCTTGGGCGCTTCGGCCGCCACCCGACGGAGCTGTGCGCGGTTCTGCTCCTCGCTGTGCCGCTCGTGCTCCTTCGGGTTCGCGGAGCTCGGTGTTGTCGGTGTGATCGGTGTGACCACCGGCACCGGCGGTGGGGTGGGTGCGCTGCTGATTCCTGCGACGTTCATAGCCGTCCTCCGTTCCGGCAGTGCGACCGACGTCCATGTCGACCGTTGCCCCGCCCCGCTCACGCGACACGTGGTCCCTATTGACATCGGCGCGGTCGAGCCCCATGCGGAGGCGCCGTTCGGGTGAAAGGCCGGGTGACTGCGCAGGGATCGGTCGCGCAGGGGTCTCGAGAAGCGCGCCGGACGGGCCGGTCCTAGGGTGGCGACCATCCGGCGACCAGCCGGCCGTGTGCCCGGTCCACGACGAAGACCGACGACAGGAGGATCGATGGACGACGACCTGAACCTGGATGAGATCGGCGATGGTGGCGCTGACGGTGGGGCCGACGGCGGTGCTGACGGTGGTGCTGGCGGCGGTGCCGACGGCGGTGCTGACGGTGGTGCCGGTGGCGGTGCTGACGGCGGTGCTGATGGTGGTGCCGACGGTGGTGCCGACGGTGGTGCCGACGGTGGTGCGGACCAGGCCGCGGGCGACCTGAAGGGCGTCGAGGTGCCCAAGGTCGACGACGCCGCCCCAGGTTCCGAGGGGAGCGGCAGCTGAGCACGGCTACCGCCCAGCCCGGGCCGGCCGATGCACCGGTGCGTCGGGGTAGCAGAACTCCTGCCCTGCACCGGTGCATCGACCTGCCGGTCGAGACGTTCGCGGCGCAGGTCTGGGGCCGCCGGGCGGTTCTGGCCCACCGTGGGCCCGACGCCTTCGACGACCTGTTGACCCTGGAGATCGTTGACGAGCTGGTCAGCCGTCGTGGTCTGCGCACCCCGTTCCTGAGGGTCGCCAAGTCCGGCACGACACTGCCCAGCTCCCGGTTCACCCGACCCGGGGGCGTCGGCGCCGGGGTGGGTGACCAGGTCGACGACACGGCGTTGACCCGGCTCTTCGCCGACGGCCACACGGTGGTGCTGCAGGGGCTGCACCGCGTCCACGGCCCGCTCATCGACTTCGCCCAACAGCTGTCCGCCGACCTGGGGCACCCGGTCCAGGTCAACGCCTACGTCACGCCCGCATCGGCGCAGGGGTTCAGCGACCACTACGACGTCCACGACGTCTTCGTGCTCCAGGTGGCCGGCCGCAAGCGCTGGTCGATCCACGACCCGGTTCACCGGCATCCGCTGCGGGACCAACCCTGGACCGACCACCGCGCGGCGGTGGAGGCGGTCGCCGCGACCGAGCCGGTGCTTGACGTCGTCCTGGAGCCCGGAGACGTCCTCTACCTGCCGGCCGGGTTCCTGCACGCCGCCGAGGCCCTTGGCGAGACCACCGCCCACCTCACCGTCGGCGTGCACACCTGGAACCGGATGCACCTGCTCGACCAGGCCCTGGCCCTGCTCGGCGAGGACGAGGGGCTGCGCACGCCGCTGCCGTTGGGTCTGGACGTCGGGGACCCGCACGCCCTGCTCGCCGAGCTCCAGCACACACTGGAGCTGGCCCGGGACGCCCTGCGGCACGTCGACCCCGACTCCGTGGCCGCCGCGCTGACCCGGCAGGCTGGTGAGGCGGTGCGGGCCGAACCGGTGCCGCCGCTGGCCCAGACCCGGCTCGCCCAGAGCCTGGACGACGCCACGCCGCTGCGTTGGCGCCGCCACCTCAGAGCCCAGCTCGACACAGCGCCCGATGGACCAGCGCCCGATGGGCCAGCGCCCGGTGAGCTGCTCGTCCGGACTGCCGAGGGGCGCCTCCGGCTGCCCGCGGCGGCGCGGCCCGCCGTCCAACGGCTGCTGGACGGCGCCACCCTCACCGCAGGTGAGCTCGGCCTGGAAGTGGCCCGCGCCCTGGTCCGGTCGGCCCTGGTCGTCTCCGCCGGCGGGGGCAGGGCGGCAGGCGACGCGCCCCGGTGAGCGCTGCGAACCGCTGGCGCTGCTCCACGGCGGCCCGCGACCGGGCCGACCCGCTGTTCGCCACCGCCGGCCCGGCGCAGCGGCTGATGCTGATCGAGGTCCGCGGTCCGTGGGGCCGTGACGCCGTGCGGGACAGCCGCATCGACCGATACCTGGGCGGGCGGTTGCAGGACGCTGCGGACGCCGCCGGGGTCCGGCTCCAGCTCATCCGCCGCCCGGGCCGGCACGCCGCGCCGAGCCCCGGTCAGCCGTTCGCCAGGTCGGTCGCGGTCGCCGACCTGCGCCCCGGTCATGAGGCCGTGCAGTGGTACGTGCTGCGCGAGCAGCGCGAGCTGCTGGAGGTGAACCTGCAGGCCCCCCTGCACCGTCACGGTCCGCAGCAGGTCGCCCTGGTCTGCACCCACGGCCGGCACGACGTGTGCTGCGCCCTGCGCGGGCGGCCGGTGGCCGCCGCCTTGACCGGACTGACCGACTGGGACGTCTGGGAGTGTTCCCACCTCGGTGGCGACCGGTTCGCGCCGAACCTGCTGCTGCTGCCCGACGGTGACCTGTTCGGCGGGTTGGACCCGGCCGGCGCCGCCCGCGCCGTCACCGACTACGGCCGGGGCCTGCTCGACCTGGCCCAGCACCGGGGCCGTTTCGGCCGCTCCGCCGTCGAGCAGGCCGCCCTGCACCACGCCCACCTCGCCTGGGGCGAGCGGCGCCGGGGCGCCGTGGAGCTACAGCGGCTGGACCGGCGGGACGAGCACCGGTGGACGGCGACCCTGACCCGCACGATCACGGACGGCGTGGACGAGCACTGCCGGGTGCGGCTGCTCTCGCACTGGGCCGAGCCGGCCCGGCTGACCTGCCAGGGCGCGCGCCCCGGCAGGGTGCTGACCTACCACGCCGAGGCGGTCGAGCCGCTCGGGCCGCGTCGCTGAACAGCACAACGGGCCCCCACCCGAGGGTGGGGACCCGTTGTCCAGGTCTGAGTGTCCTCAGATGGCGCGGACGTTGGCCGCCTGCGGGCCCTTCTGGCCCTGCGTGACGTCGAACTCCACGCGCTGGTTCTCCTCCAGTGTGCGGTACCCGTCTGACTGGATGGCGGAGAAGTGGACGAAAACGTCGGACGAGTCACCGTCCGGGGTGATGAACCCGTAGCCCTTCTCGCCGTTGAACCACTTCACGGTGCCCTGTGCCACTGCATTACTCCTCTTGGAGGGTCAGCGGTCCCGGCGGTCGCCGGTCCCGGGCTGCTGGAGATCTCGCCGTCCCATCCCATAAGGACCTGGGGTACCGGGCCCATCAGCGGTAAACGCCCACGGATTCCTGCTCCGCGGGCGTTCGTGAACGTACGGGGAACTGCTGTGCAACCGGGGCGACCGTAACACGTCGGGCGTGGCACTCCAAGGTGCCACCCAAGATGAATTCCGCGCCCCTGGCCACGGTGGGCGACGGTCAGCGGCCCCTGGTGGGGGCCTCGATAAAGGCCGCGATCCGTTCGATGGTGGCTGCTGCCCCCGAACCGAACCAGATCAGGTGGCTCAGTGACGGGCTGGTGAACAGCTCGGCGCCGGCGATGGTGCGGGCCAGATGGTCGGCGTGCGCAAACGGCAGGACCGCGTCATGCGGGGAGGCCACCACCAGGGTCGGCTGGGTGACCGCCCGTTCCGTCGCGTCGTCGGGCACCTCGGCGAGGTCGAGGCTGAAGCCCCGTCCGGAGCGCATCCGGGAGAACAGCCCCCGGACGGTGTGCCGCTCGGCCGGGGACAGATCGGCGAACACCTGCTGGGCGGGTCGGTGGGACAGGGCGGCCAAGGTGGTCAGCAGCCAGGCGTCGGGGGCCAGGCCCATCCAGCTGCGCGCCCCGGTCCAGACCAGGTGCTCCCACATCGGCTCGAAGGCAGCCGAGGCCAGGGACCGGGTGAGCCGGTCCGTCCAGGGCAGGGACGAGCGCGCCGACTGCAGCACCAGCGCCCCGACCCGCTCAGGGAACCGTGTGGCCAGGGTGACGGCCAACGGAGCCCCGGCCGAGAAGCCGACGACCACGTCGATCTGGTCCAGGCCCAGGTGCTGCCACAGCTCGGCGAGCACGTCGCTGAACCGGTCCGGGCCGGGACCGGAAGCCACCGGCGTGCGGCCATAGCCCGGCCGGGACGGCGCCAGCACCGAGAACCCCGTAGCGGCGAACACCTCCTCGCCGACCGGCACGCCGGCCCGCAGATGCCCGCCGTGACAGATCAGCGCCGTCCGCGGTCCGCGGACGTCGAAGCGGTACTCGACCTGGCCGGACGGCAGGCTCACGGATCTCACCGTTCCGAGGGCGGAGTCCACGACTGCACGCTAGGCGGCGACGGCAGCCCTGGAGGGGGTCACGGTTGGGGTACCCGTCACACTCGGTCGGCCCAAGGGCCGCGGGCCCGCCGGCAGCGGCCCGAATCGTCATCGCCCCGTCACATCGTTCTCAGGTAGGGCTGTTACGGTTCCGGCGCCGACCTGGTCGCGGCCCGGGTCAGTGCAGGAATAAGGGGACCAGATGGACGACACAAGCACGGCGAGGATCGGCGAGCAGGAGACCTCGCGATACCTCGTGGTGTCCCGGCGGGCGATGCTCGCCGGGCTCGCCCTGGCCGCCGGCGGCGGCTGGGTCGCGGGCTGCTCGGACGGCGACCAGCGGGTGTTCGCCACCGATGCCGGCGCCTCGACCACCGAGGCGCAGACCGCCCCGGAGGGCCAGACCGGGAACCAGGCCGAGAACCAGGGCGGGAACCAGGCCGGCGCCGTCCCGGACAGCGCCGCGCTGCAGATCGGCTTCACCTTCGCCGCCGCCGGTGGGGGCGGGCGCGGCCCGGCCCGCAACCCGTATATCGCGGTGTGGATCGAGACCCCGGCCGAAGAGCTGGTCACCACCATCGCGCTGTGGCACCGGCAGCGCGAGGAGCGGTGGCTGGGCGAGCTCAAGCGGTGGTACGCCGTCGCCGACGGTCAGGGCGAGTCGGTCTCCAGCGCCACCCGGGTGCCGGGGGAGTACACCCTGGAGTGGGACTGCACCGACGCCTCCGGCACCCGCGTGGCGGCCGGCGAGTACGTCGTCTGCATCGAGGCGGCTCGCGAGCACGGCCCCTACGAGCTGATCCGCGAGTCGGTCACCCTCGGTGCGACCGCGGCCGATCAGACCTTCGAGCCCGTCGGTGAGCTCACCGCGGCATCCGTGACCTACACGGTCTGATGGCGCAGCCCGATCACCTGGTCACCGGGCAGCAGGCACCCGGCCGGGCGCCGCCCGGCGCGCCGCGCCGGCACCTGACCCAGAAGTGGACCCGACGGCTGCACATGTGGACGTCGATGACGAGCCTGCTCATCGTTCTCTTCTTCTCCCTGACCGGGATCACCCTCAACCACCCCGACTGGACTTTCGGCCAGCCGCCGGTCTCGGCCACGGTCACCGGGGCCCTGCCGGAGGGCGCGGTCGGCACCGACGGTCCGGATCTGCTCGCGGTGAGCGAGTTCCTGCGCTCGCAGCACCGGGTGCGCGGGAGCGTGACCGACCACAGCACCGCCGGTGGTGAGGCGTCCATCAGCTACCGCGGCCCCGGCTATGCCGCCGACGTGCTGGTCCGCACGGCGGACTCCTCGTTCACCCTGACCACCCGGAGCAGCGGCTTCGTGGCGATCATGAACGACCTGCACAAGGGCCGGAACACCTCGACGCTGTGGACGTGGGTCATCGACATCACCGCCGGGCTGCTCGTGATGATGTCCCTGACCGGGATCGTGCTGCAGGCCACCATGAAACGACGCCGGCGCACGGCCCTCCTGCTCGGCCTGCTCGGCACCGCGGCCTGTGTCGGGCTGATCTGGGTCAGCGTCTGAGTCCCGGTCGATCCGAACCGTCGGGCCAACCCGGCGAGCAGAGCACCGCGCCGTCCGCGGTAACCAGCAGCGCGACCAGGCCGAGCCGGCCGACCAGGTCCAGGGCCGCATCCGGCGCCAGGACCAGCGCGGCGGTCGCCACGGCGTCGGCGGTCAGCGTCGGGCGGTCGAGGCAGCGGCCGGTCGCGGGGTCCG
Organism: uncultured Actinomycetota bacterium; assembly: GCA_963724535.1. Taxonomy (GTDB): domain Bacteria; phylum Actinomycetota; class Actinomycetes; order Actinomycetales; family Kineosporiaceae; genus JADJPO01. Next base: position 377,469 of record CAVRVD010000011.1, on the reverse strand, counting down.
GAACGCTCGGGGCGAGCACGCTCGCCGACCCGGTGTGGCCCACCGGCCAGCCGGTTCGCGGGTCGAGCACGTGGCCGAGGTGCCGCCCGCCGATCCGGACGCCGCGGCGCGCCGTGCCGCTGGTGGCCAGGGCCGCGTCCCGCACGGGCAGGCTGGTCAGCGGGGGGGCGTTGTCGTGCGGACGCCCGGGATCCTCGATCCGGACCTGGCGCCCGGTGGGGCCGGCGTGCCGCAGGTCGCCACCGGCGTTCACGGTGACGTCGACCGGCGCCCCGGCGGCCGTTGCGCGGGCGGCGGCCACCCCGGCGAGCAGCGCGGCATCGACGACGTATCCCTTGGCCAGCGCGTCCAGGTCGACGCCGGTGCAGTCGCCGGTGCGGACCCCGCCACAGAACGGCAGGGTGCTCAGCCGGTCGGCGACGGCCCGGACGTGCGTCGGGTCGGGCAGCCGACCGACCCGTTCGGCCTCCAGCCAGATCCGCAGCAGCGGCCCGAGAGCCGGGTGGACGGCGCCGCCGGTCACCGCGAACAGGCGCGCGGCGGCGGACAACACCTCGGTCAGTTCCGGGCCGGCCGCGGTCTCGCCGCGCCGCCACCGGCTCAGCTCGCTGGCCGGGTCGTGACCGGACAGCACGGCGCCCAGTCGACCGATCTCGCCGAGGACCGCGTCCGCGACGGTGTCGGCGAGCCGGACCGGCTCGAGGTGGCCGGCGCCGTCCACGGTGATCTCCAGAACGGTGCCCATCACCGGGGTATAGACATCGGTGCGGGCGGTCATGACGCGACCGTACGCTGCCGCCGGTGGGGGCCTGGGCGATGATCGGGGACGTGCTGAGCCTGCTCGACCTCGATCCCGCCGCGCTCGCCGCCGTCCCGGCGACCCCGATGACGCGGGCCCGACGAGCGGTCGCCGTCCTGCACCACGTGGCGAGCTACTCCTATCCGCGTGGGGCGAGCCGGGTCGCCCAGCGGCTGGTCACGGTGCCCCGGTACCGGCACGGCGACCAGCGTCGGTCGGCCCACACCTTCCGGGTGCTCGTCGACGACCTGCCGCACCCCGGGCCGATCCGCACCGAGGTGGACTGCCACGGCAACACGGTGCTGCACGTCGAGGTGCGGTCGGCGGCGTCCCGGGTCGCCTACGAGACAAGGGCTCTGGTGACCCGCGACCTCGCTCGGGAGGCTGTGCGGCCCGGCTGGTTGCCCACTGCGGCGTCGGCGGACGACGCCGGGCCGCTGACCACGCCCGGACCGGCCCTGGCCGCCGCCGCGGACGACGTGCCGGCCGCACCGCCGCTCGACCTGGCGGTGACGCTGATGAACCGGGCCGCCGCGCACGTCGCCTACTCCCCGGGGGTGACCACCGTGCACACCAGCGCCGAGGAGGCGTGGGCCCTGCGCTCGGGGGTCTGTCAGGACCTGGCGCACGTGCTCATCGCACTGTGTCGGCACCGAGGCATTCCGGCCCGGTACGTCTCCGGGCATCTGGTCGGGGAGGGCGCCAGCCACGCCTGGATGGAGGTCGGCGACCCGGCCACCGGGCAGGTGCTGGCGCTGGACCCGACCCATGACCGCAGAACCGACCTGCGGTATCTGACCGTCGCGGTCGGGCGCGACTACACCGACGTGGCGCCGACCCACGGCACTGCCTGGACGGGTGGCTGGCCAGGGCAGCTGGCCATCGACAAGACGTTCCGAATTGTGGCGACCGGCTGATCCCGACAGGCTGGCCTCGGCCCGTATCACCGGGTCGCAGCCGCAGCGTCGCGGCGTCCGGTTGACCGACGGCACGGTGAGGCGGGAGATGTGATGGAGCGCAGGGTGGCGGCCACGCTGACCGGTCAGGTGAGCCGATCGGCCGAGGTGGTGCTCGCGGTCACCGTGGCGCACGGGCCGCAGCTGACCGAGCAGCTGACGGTGCAGGTGGACGGCGCTCCGGTCGAGGTCGAGGAGATCGTCGGCGACACCGGGACCCGGCTGCACCTGTGCCGGCTACCGGTCGGCTCGATGCAGGTCGAGTACTCGGCCACGGTGATCGGTACGGCACCGGCGGAGCCCGGCAGTGCCCTGGACCGGATCGCCTATCTGCGGCCCAGCCGGTACTGCGACTCCGACACGATGTCTGCGGTCGCGGCCGCCGAGTTCGAGGGTTTGGCCGGCAAGGACCTGCTGGACGGCGTGAGCAGCTGGGTGGGCAGCCAACTGGCCTACGTCAGCGGCTGGAGCCGGCCGATCGACGGGGCGGTGGACACCTTCCTGGCTCGGACCGGGGTGTGCCGCGACTTCGCGCACCTGGTGGTCACCATGTTGCGGGCCCGCAACGTCCCCGCCCGCCTTGCCGCCGTGTACGCGCCGGGGCTGTCGCCGATGGACTTCCATGCGGTGGCCGAGGGGTTCCTGGACGGCACCTGGCACGTCCTCGACGCGACCGCGCTCGCTCCGCGGCAGAGCATGCTGCGGATCGCCACCGGCCGTGACGCCGCCGACACCGCGTTCATGACCACGATCAGCGGGGTGGCGAATCTGACCGACCTGACCGTCGAGGCGGTCGTCGACTCCCTGCCCAGGGACGACGTCACCCAGCTGGTCCAGCTGACCTGACCGGCGGGACCTTCAGCGGGACGCTCGTGGTGCGCTCAGCCGCGTGGCCACGTGGTGCACGGCGTCGGGAACACATCGATGCCCGCGAGGGGTTGAGGCAAGTAGACTCAACTTTCGTCAGTCCCGAGTTGACATGGACCGTCGATCTGTCGAAGGTGAGTGCAGGGAACTCAATCCTGCCGGTCTGCCGGCAGGGTCACAGACAAGCCGGACACATCAGAGAGGGACCATCACCATGGCACGAGCGGTCGGTATCGACCTGGGCACGACCAACTCCGTCGTCGCCGTCCTCGAGGGCGGCGAGCCCACGGTCATCGCGAACGCCGAGGGCGGGCGCACCACGCCGTCCGTCGTCGCGTTCGCCAAATCGGGTGAGCCCCTGGTCGGCGAGGTCGCCAAGCGTCAGGCCGTCACCAACGTCGATCGCACCATCCGGTCGGTCAAGCGCCACATGGGCAGCGACTGGAGCGTCGAGATCGACGGCAACAAGTACACCGCGCAGGAGATCTCCGCGCGGGTGCTGATGAAGCTCAAGCGGGACGCCGAGGAGTACCTCGGCGAGAAGGTCACCGACGCGGTGGTCACCACCCCGGCCTACTTCAACGACTCCCAGCGTCAGGCCACCAAGGAGGCCGGCGAGATCGCCGGACTGAACGTGCTGCGGATCATCAACGAGCCGACCGCGGCGGCCCTGGCCTATGGGCTGGACAAGGGCAAGGAGGACGAGCTGATCCTGGTCTTCGACCTCGGCGGCGGCACCTTCGACGTCTCCCTGCTCGAGGTCGGCAAGGACGAGGACGGCTTCTCCACCATCCAGGTCAAGGCCACCTCCGGCGACAACCACCTCGGTGGCGACGACTGGGACCAGCGGGTCGTCGACCATCTGGTGCAGACCGTGAAGATGCAGGGCGGCCCTGACCTGTCCAAGGACAAGATCGCCATGCAGCGGCTGCGGGAGGCCGCGGAACAGGCCAAGAAGGAGCTGTCCAGCTCGACGGCCACCACCATCTCGCTGCAGTACCTGTCGATGACCGAGTCCGGCCCGATCCACCTGGACGAGAAGCTCTCCCGGGCCCAGTTCGAGAAGATGACCGCCGACCTGCTGGAGCGCACCAAGAACCCGTTCCGGTCGGTGATCAAGGACGCCGGGGTCGAGCTTTCCGAGATCGACCACGTGATCCTGGTCGGTGGCTCGACCCGGATGCCCGCAGTGGCCGAGGTGGTGCGCGAGCTGACCGGCGGCAAGGAGCCGAACAAGGGTGTCAACCCCGACGAGGTGGTCGCGGTCGGCGCGGCACTGCAGGCCGGCGTGCTCAAGGGTGAGCGCAAGGACGTGCTGCTGATCGACGTGACGCCGCTCTCCCTGGGGATCGAGACCAAGGGCGGGATCATGACCAAGCTGATCCAGCGCAACACGGCGATCCCGACCAAGGCCTCCGAGGTGTTCACCACCGCCGACGACAACCAGCCCAGCGTGGACATCCAGATCTACCAGGGCGAGCGCGAGCTGGTGCAGCACAACAAGCTGCTCGGCCGGTTCACCCTGTCCGGCATCGCGCCCGCACCGCGGGGCGTTCCGCAGATCGAGGTCACCTTCGACATCGACGCCAACGGCATCGTGCACGTCTCGGCCAAGGACCGCGGCACCGGCAACGAGCGGTCGGTCCCGATCTCCGGCGGCAGCGCGCTGCCCAAGGACGAGATCGACCGGATGGTCCGCGAGGCCGAGGCGCATGCCGAGGAGGACCGCAAGATGCGCGAGGCGGCGGAGACCCGCAACTCCGCGGAGCAGCTGGTCTACTCGACCGAGAAGTTCCTGGCCGACAACGCCGAGAAGATCCCGGACGCCAACAAGGCCGAGGTGCAGAGCGCCATCGACGAGCTCAACGAGGCGCTCAAGGGTGAGGACGTCGAGGCCGTGAAGGCCAAGCACGAGAAGCTGTCGACGGCCAGCCAGGCCCTCGGGTCGGCGATGTACGCCGCGGCCCAGTCCGAGGGCGACTCCGCCCAGTCCTCGGCGGGTACCGAGGAGACCGCCTCGGCCTCCTCGGAGTCCTCGGAGTCAGCTTCCAGTGAGGACGACATCGTGGACGCCGAGATCGTCGACGAGGACAAGTGATGACCGAACCGACCAGCACACCGCTGGACGGCGTCACCGACCCGGTCACCGGTCCCGCCCCGGACGCTGCGGCCCAGCCGCAGCAGCCGGAGCGGCCGGCCGGTCCACCCCCGGCAAAGCAAGCGGCGACGCAGGAGGAGCCTCAGGGACCCGTCGTGCGTGACCGGCGGCGGCTGGACCCGCAGACCGGCAAGGTCCGCCAGGCCTACGCCGACTCGCCGGCCCCGCAGCCCGGCTCGTCCGCTGACGTGCCCGGCGCCGGTTCGGCCGCGCACGGCCCCGCCGGCACTGCCGGACCCGCCGCGGAGTCCGCGGAGTCGGTTGCCGCCGCTCAGCAGCTCGCCGCCGAACGGCTCGAGGATCTGCAGCGGCTCAACGCCGAGTACGTCAACTACCGCAAACGCGTCGAGCGCGACCGCGAGGTGGCCCGCGACATGGCGGTGGCCGGCGTGCTGGAGGCACTGCTGCCGGTGCTGGACGACGTCCACCTGGCCCGCCAGCACGGTGACCTGGAGGACGGCCCGTTCGCTGCGATCGCCGACAAGCTCGAGGGCACGCTGGCCCGGTTCGGGCTGGAGCGGTACGGCGAGGTCGGCGAGCCGTTCGACCCCACCGTGCACGAGGCGCTGATGCACACCGCGGCCGAGCTGGCCGAGGGGACCACGACGACCACCGTCGTCCAGGTGCTGCAGCCGGGCTACCGGGCCAAGGAGCGGGTGCTGCGAGCAGCCCGGGTGGCTGTGGCCGACCCGGTGGGCTGAGTGTGATCGACTTCCGGAGAACAGGTTCGGTACGGACTGCGAGAGGAGGGGCGCCCGATGGCCGGACAGGACTGGTTCGAGAAGGACTTCTACACCGTCCTCGGCGTGCCTGCTGACGCGGACGCCGAAACGATCAAGAAGGCTTACCGCAAGCTGGCCCGGACCCACCACCCCGACGCCAACCAGAACGACCCTGCCGCCGAGAAGAGGTTCAAGGAGATCGGCGAGGCCTACGGCGTGCTGTCCGATCCCGAGCAGCGCAAGCAGTACGACGCGATCCGGGCCATGTCCCGCGGCGGCGCCCGGTTCACCGCCGGGGCGCCGGGCGGCGCTGCCGGCTTCGAGGACCTGCTCGGCGGGTTGTTTGGCCAGACGGGTGCGGGGATGGGCGGTGCCGGACCGCAGGGCGTGCGGTACACGACCACCTCGGGCGGTCCGCAGGTCAACCTCGAGGATCTGTTCGGCGGGATCTTCGGCGGCCCGCAGCCCGGCTCGGGCTACCGCTCGCCGCGCGGTCCGCAGCGGGGCGCCGACCTGTCGGCCGAGGTCAACCTCACCTTCGCGCAGGCGATGGATGGCGCGCAGCTGAACCTGCGCGTCGACGACCCGCAGTCCGGTGGGCGCACCATCACCGCGCGGATCCCGGCAGGGGTGCGCGAAGGGCAGAAGGTCCGGCTGCGCGGCAAGGGCCGTCCGGGGGAGGCCGGTGCCGAGAATGGGGACCTCGTCGTCACCGTGCACGTGGCGCCGCACCCGGTGTTCGCCCTGGAGGGTCACAACGTCAAGGTGACGGTGCCGGTCACCTTCTCCGAGGCGGTCTTCGGCGCCCAGATCGAGGTGCCCACCCCGGCCGGTTCGACGGTTCGGCTCAAGGTCGCCCCGGGGACGCCGAGTGGTCGGGTGCTGCGGGTCAAAGGCCGTGGGGTCAAGGGCAGCAAGCACACCGGCGACCTGCTGGTCACGGTCCAGGTGGCCGTGCCGCAACGGCTCGACGGTGCGGCCAGGGACGCGCTGGAGGAGTTCGCCTCGGCCACCAAGGACCAGGACGTACGTGCCGAACTGATCGCCAGGGCGCGCCGGGAGTCTTGATGGACGTCCAGTTCGCCCTCGACGAGGCCACCCCGGTCTTCGTCATCTCGGTGGCGGCCCGGCTGGCCGGCATGCACCCGCAGACCCTGCGCCAGTACGACCGGCTCGGCCTGGTCAGCCCCGGCCGGACCTCCGGTCGAGGCCGACGCTACTCCCCGCGGGACGTCGCACTGCTGCGCGAGGTGCAGCGACTGTCCCAGGAGGAGGGCGTCAACCTGGCGGGGATCAAGCGGATCCTGGAGCTGGAGACCGAGAACGGGGCGCTGCGCGCCCGGTTGGCGCTTCTCGAGGCCGAGCTTGTCGAGCTGCACGACGGGGGCGCGGGCAGGCTGGCGGAGCGGTCGCGGGTGTTCGCCGCCGGTCCTGCCGGTGTCGTGGTCGCCATGCCTCGTGGACGGCGTCCGTCGGCCTTCTCCCGAGACCGGGCGGCGCTGGTGGTCTGGCGGCCGCGCAGCCGCATCGGGCGCTGAGTGCCTGCCCCGTGACCTGGCCGAGGTCACTGGCGTGAGCCGCCGAACGGCGCGACCGCGCCGTCCGGATGAGGCCGCCCGAGCGACGGATCCACCGCTTGGGTCCCGATCGGGGACCTGACACTCCGTAGTCTGGACCCGACCGTGCCGGGGGACGGGCTGCGTGCGGTCGGAAGGGAGCGCGGGCGATGCCTCGGCACCGCCAACCAGGGCGTCCGCGGGCGCGGGTCCCGACCCGCGCCCTGGCTGCGCTGGTCACCGCATCGCTACTCGTCGTGTTCGGTCGTGGCGTCCTCGCCCAGCTCGAGCAACGTACCGCCGCTGGCGGGGTCGTCACGGCGAAGGCGGCGGAGGTGACCGAGCCGGCCGGGTCGTCGACCGATGCCGCCGATCCCGCTGCCTCGGCCTCGCCGAGCCCGCCCTCAACCCCGGCCCCGTCCTTGCTCACCAGCGCCCGCGGCGGGGTGCGGTGCTCCGGACCAGGGGGCGCCCAGGCGGCGACGCTGGTTCGGGCGGTCCAGGACGGCATCGTGGCCGCCGTCGACCAGGGGAGCGGTGAGGTGTCGGTGGCCGTCCACGACCTGCGGTCCGGGCTGCGCTGCGATCTGGGCGGCCAGGAGCACTACTACGCGGCGAGCATCGTCAAGGTCGCCACGGCCGCAGCTGTGATGTGGCAGTCGGCGCGGGAGGGCGAGTCCCTCAGCGCCACCGAGTGGACCTGGGTGGAGCAAGCGATCACGAGCTCCGACAACGCCGCCGAGACCAGGCTGTGGAACCGGGTGGGTGGCGTCCGCGGGATGGCCCCGTTCCTCGAGGCGGCAGGGATGTCCGGCACCGAGCCGAACGGTCAATGGGGGCTGACCAGGACCACGGCCCTGGACGAGGTGCGCCTGCTGGACCGGATCGCCCATGGTGACCTGCTCGGTCGCGGCGACCGAGATCGGCTGCTGGCGCTGATGCGATCGGTCGAGTCCACCCAGCGTTGGGGAGTCGACCACGAGCTGCCCGGCTCCGCGACGGCCGCGTTGAAGAACGGGTGGTACCCGGCCGAGGGGGTCTGGCGGGTGCACTCGATGGGCTGGGTGAGCGGCCCGGACTCCGACTACACCATCGCGGTGTTGAGCTCGCGCCACGCCTCCTTCGATGCGGGGGTGGAAGTGGTGGAGCGGGTCGCCGGCGCGGTCAACGCGGCGCTGGCCCGAGCCTGACCCACGAGCGGGGCCGAACCCTTGAGCGGTAGAGTTGAGCGGAACAGACTCAACTCTGTCGGTGTTGTGGGGAGTGACGCAGCCGCCAGCCGTAGGCGGGGGTGCGCCCTGACCGCCGGACCTGTCGTTGGAGGACGACCCATCCATGGACCTCAAGCTCACCACCCGCAGCCAGGAGGCACTGTCGACAGCCGTGCGGCGTGCCTCCGCCGACGGGCACCCGCAGGTCGAACCGGCACATCTGCTCGATGCCCTGCTGGCCCAGCCCGAGGGGGTGGCCACCGCGCTGCTGGCCGCCGCCGGCGCGGACGCCAGCGCGGTTCGCCGGGCCGCCGACCGGGCGCTGCAGGCGATGCCGGCCACCTCCGGCGTGGCCAGCTCGCCGCAGCTTGCCCGCGCCGCCCAGCAGGCCCTGTCCGCCGCCGGTGAGAGCGCTCGCGAGCTCGGCGACGAGTACATCTCCACCGAGCACCTGCTGATCGGGCTGGCGACCGCCCCGGCTCAGGCCGGCGCCGCGGCGTCCGGTGAGATGGCGTCCGCCCTGGCCGCCGCCGGGGCCGACCGGGACACGCTGCTGGCCGCGCTGCCCGCCGTCCGCGGGTCGGCGAAGGTGACCAGCCCGGACCCCGAGGGCGCCTACCAGGCCCTGGAGAAGTACAGCATCGACCTGACCGCGGCCGCCCGGGAGGGCCGCCTGGATCCGGTGATCGGGCGGGACGGCGAGATCCGCCGCGTGGTGCAGGTGTTGTCCCGGCGGACCAAGAACAACCCGGTCCTGATCGGTGAGCCCGGGGTCGGCAAGACCGCCGTCGTCGAGGGTCTGGCCCAGCGGATCGTGGCCGGTGACGTCCCGGAGTCGTTGCGCGGCAAGCGGTTGCTCTCCCTCGATCTGGCCGCGATGGTGGCCGGCGCCAAGTACCGCGGTGAGTTCGAGGAGCGGCTCAAGGCGGTTCTGGAAGAGATCAAGGCCGCCGAGGGTCAGATTGTCACCTTCATCGACGAGCTGCACACCGTGGTCGGTGCGGGGGCGAGCGGCGAGGGCGCCATGGACGCCGGGAACATGCTCAAGCCGATGCTGGCGCGCGGCGAGCTGCGCCTGGTGGGTGCCACCACCCTGGACGAGTACCGCGAGCACATCGAGAAGGACGCCGCTCTGGAGCGTCGGTTCCAGCAGGTCTACGTGGGCGAGCCGAGCGTCGAGGACACCGTGGCGATCCTGCGCGGGCTCAAGGGCCGCTACGAGGCCCACCACAAGGTCGAGATCTCGGACGCCGCGCTGGTCGCCGCAGCCACCCTGTCGCACCGCTACATCAGCGGCCGGCAGCTGCCGGACAAGGCCATCGACCTGGTCGACGAGGCGGCCTCCCGGTTGCGGATGGAGATCGACTCCTCACCGGAGGAGATCGACGCGCTGCGCCGCCAGGTGGACCGGATGCGGATGGAGGAGCTCGCTATGGATCGCGAGTCCGACCCCGCCTCGCAGGCGCGGCTGGACAGGCTGCGGGCCGACCTGGCCGACCGCAGCGAGCAGCTCGCCGCACTCACCGCCCGGTGGGAGGCGGAGAAGACCGGCCTGAACCGGGTCGGCGAGCTCAAAGAGCGTCTCGACGCCCTGCGTAGCCAGGCCGAACGCCTGCAGCGCGAAGGGGATCTGGGCGCGGCGTCGCGGATCCTGTACGGCGAGATCCCGACCATCGAGAAGGAGCTCGCGCAGGCCCAGGCCGCCGAGTCGGTCGCCGGAACCGAGGGCGCGCCGGCACCGATGGTCAAGGAGGAGGTCGGCCCGGACGACGTCGCGGACGTCGTGGCTGCCTGGACCGGCATCCCGGCCGGCCGCCTGTTGGAGGGCGAGACCGCCAAGCTGCTGCGCATGGAAGAGCTACTGGGAGAACGGCTGATCGGCCAGAGCGCCGCGGTCCGGGCGGTGTCCGACGCCGTCCGCCGGGCCCGGGCCGGGGTGAGTGACCCGGACCGTCCGACCGGCTCGTTCCTGTTCCTCGGCCCGACCGGGGTCGGCAAGACCGAGCTGGCCAAGGCGTTGGCGGACTTCCTGTTCGACGACGAGCGGGCGATGGTCCGCATCGACATGAGCGAGTACGGCGAGAAGCACTCGGTGGCCCGGCTGGTCGGTGCCCCGCCCGGCTATGTCGGCTACGAGGAGGGCGGCCAGCTCACCGAGGCGGTTCGCCGTCGCCCGTACAGCGTGGTGCTGCTCGACGAGGTGGAGAAGGCACACCCCGAGGTCTTCGACGTCCTGCTCCAGGTGCTCGACGACGGTCGGCTGACCGACGGCCAGGGCCGCACGGTCGACTTCCGCTCGACGATCCTGGTGCTCACCTCGAACCTGGGTTCGCAGTTCCTGGTCGATGCCACGCTCAGTGCCGAGGCCAAGAAGGAGGCGGTGCTGTCCGCCGTCCGGGTCGCCTTCAAGCCGGAGTTCCTCAACCGGCTGGACGACGTCGTGGTCTTCGACTCCCTGTCCACCGGCGAGCTGGCCCGGATCGTCGACCTGCAGGTCGCCGCCCTGGCCAAGCGCCTCGCCGACCGCCGGCTGGTCCTGGAGGTCACCCCGGCGGCCCGGGACTGGCTGGCCCTGACCGGCTACGACCCGGCCTACGGGGCGCGGCCGCTGCGCCGGCTCGTGCAGCGCGAGATCGGCGACCGGCTGGCCAGAGCCCTGCTCGAAGGGGAGATCACCGACGGCGACACGGTGCTGGTCGACGTCCCGGAACCGGCGGTCGACGGCTCGGCGACGGGCCCGGACGGCGTGCCGGGCCTGAGTGTGCGGCGTGCCGAGACGGCAGCCACCGCCTGATCTCGCCCACCCGAATCTCGCCCCGGGACGATTCACGGAGCACGGCGCGCCAGGCAGCACCCGGACGGCGCCGCTAGTGCCCACGGGCTGATTCGAAAATCGAAGGTTCGCCGCGCGCGACAGCTCCCGGCGGAGCGCAGCGGAGCCGGGATGGGTTGTGCGGTCTGATGGTCAGGCGGCGGGGTGCAGGGTGACGGTGTAGCCGAGGGCTTGCAGGCGTCGGACGTGGTTGCGGATGGCGCGTTGGGTGCCGCCGCGGGTGTCGTAGTGGTCGGGGCCGAGGTCGACGAAGTCGATCTCGGGGTCGGACAACAGGTGCCAGACGATGATCAGGATGGAGCGGCCGACGGCGACGATGGCCTTCTTCTTGCCCCGTCTCCGGGCGATCCGCCGGTACCGCTGACCCAGGAACGTGTCGGTCTTGGCTGCCGCGACGGCGGCCTCGCCCAGGGCCCGGGCCAGGTAGGGGTTGCCTTTACCGGTGGCGTTCTTGCCCTTCTTCTTCCCGGCGGATTCGCTGATGATCGGGGAGAACTTCGCCCACGAGGCCAGATGCCCGGCGGTGGGGAACCGGCTCATGTCGACACCGACCTCGGCGACGATCACCTGCGCGGCGGTGAGGCCGACACCAGGGATGGCATCCAGCCGGGCTACCGCCTCAGCGAAAGGGGCGAGGAGTTCCTCGATCCGGGTCTCGACCGCGGCGATGTCGGTGTCGAGCGCGTCGATCCGGGCCAGCATCCGGGCCAACAAGAACGCGTGGTGGTCGGTGAACCGGCCGACGAACGCCTCCTCCAGGTCGCTGATCTTGGCGCGCATCCGGGACCGGGCCATCTGCGCCAGCACCGTCGGGTCACGCTGGCCGGCGACCAGGGCGGCCATCATCGCCCGACCCGAGACCCCGAAGATGTCCGAGGCCACGACCGAGAGCTGGATCTGGGCATCGGTCAGCAGCTTCTCCACCCGGTTCTTCTCCCGGGTCCGCTCACCGACCAGGTCGATCCGGTAGCGGGTCATGTCCCGTAACTGGCGGACCGGGGCCGGCGGCACGAAACTCGGGCGGACCATGCCCCGCTCGGCGACCTTGCACAACCAGACGGAGTCGATCTTGTCCGCCTTCGGCCGGCCCGGCAGGTGCTTGACGTCCCGGGCGTTGACCAGCCACACCTCGAACCCGTTCGCCTCCAGCAGGTAGAACGGCGGCCGCCAGTAATCCGAGGTGGCCTCCATGATCACCCGGGTGACGTTCAGCTCCCGGAGCCGGTCGGCCAGCAACTGCAGCGACCGGGTCATCGTGGAGTAGGCCGTCACCTCCTGCGCGCGCTTGCCACCCGGGCCCGGCACCCGGGCGCAGCACACCACCTCGGCCTTGCCGATATCCAACGCAGCGATCCTCTGGATGATCTCGGTTTCGTCCTGCGTCTCCTGCAACACCGCAACCCACCTCCCAGGCTCGCCGACCAAACGGGCCCGGTCACCCGTGGGAACCGCAAGGGACGATGCGAAGCTGAATCGCGTGCTCGAAGCGACAAGGAAGGGCCCATAGCGCGGCTCCCAGCGCCCGACTAGATCACGGCCTCCAACGGCCAAGGAGCGGCGACGTCAACGGGCGACCAGACCCCCATTTTCAGCCCGGAACGGGCCGCCCACCAGGGCGTATGGGACTAGAACGAAAGTGGTATACCCCCTGGTTCGCCACCGGCCTAGCGTTGGCCCCCCATCCGGATAACCGGATGTTCAGGACGGCAGCGGCGGCCACCGGCGGCCAGCGGATCGTCAACAGCCGACGCTTTTTGGGCGCGTGCGCCACCCCACCCGGCCCGCGGACGCTCCCGGACGACCACGCTGCCGTCGACGGTCGTGACTGGAGGGACCGACATGATGATGCCCTACCGCTCTGCGCCTTTCGCTTCGAGCCGACGCCGGCTGTTTCGGCGGCCGGCGGCCTCGCCCTCCCGCCTCGGCGCCAGGGTGGTCCTCGCGCTCACCATGGCCCTAGGTCTTCTGTTCGCCCCGGGGGTCACCAACGCCGCGCAGGCCCGACCGGCGTACTGCGACGGCAAGTGGAAGGCCACGGGAGTGTGGAGCATCGGCGGGAAGACCTCGAGTTGGCTGCCGACCGCGAAGGGGACTCATGCGGCGCAGTACGTGAAGTTCCGGGTGCTGAAGCAAGAGCAGTACCGGCGCTATCGCTGGACGGGGAGCAAGTGTGTCAAGAGCGTGAAGTGGAACAAGTCCGCCGACCGGTACAAGCTCAAGGTCTGTGATGCCAACGTCGGCTGCGGCCAGACCTCCTGGCGCTCATGGCGCAAGCCGTACGGCGTGAAGCTGCGATTCCTCGGTCAGAACTACGCGCTCGACCCCGCATCCGGGTACTGGCGCTGGGGATGGTAGGTCTCAGCCGGTGATGAGCGCGGCAGCCCACCTCGGGTCGCGAGACCGAGGTGGGCTGCCCTCATGGGGCTGCCTGGGCGAGGAGTGCGGCCTGCGTCCGGGTCTGGACGCCCAGCTTGGACAGGACACTGGAGACGTGGATCTTGACGGTCTGCTCGGACAGTCCCATGCGGCGGGCGATGGTCCGGTTGGAGTGCCCCTCGGCCAGGAAGGCGAGCACCTCAGACTCGCGCGGGGTCAGTCCTTGCCGTGCTGCCAAGCCTTGCCGTGCCGCCGCGGTCGATTGGCGGGCGGGTGTCGATGAGCCGGCAGTGGCGTTCTCGCGTGACGTTGTCGCGACCCCCGGTGACAGAGCCGTCAACCCGCTGGACACCGCCCGGATCGCGGTGACGAGCTGGTGGCCGGTGCTGTCCTTGACGATGAAGCCGTCTGCTCCCAAGGCGAGCGCAGCTCGGATCCGGGTCCTGTCGCTGTAGGTGGTGAGCACGAGCACCCGCGGCCGTCTGCTCGGCGGATCCTGCCGCAATGCGGCCAGGACGTCGATCCCGTCCATGCCGGGCATGACCAGGTCGAGGAGCACGACGGACCGGGCGGGGTCACCTGCGGTCCTGACGCGGGAGCCGTCCGTCGGGGCGGCGCCGGCTGGCGGGCGCGCGCCCCCCTCGAGCAACGAGATCAGCTCTGCGCCCGTGGCCGCCTCCCCGGTCACTTCGACGTCGGGGTGTGACTGGAGCAGCAGGCGCAGGCCCTGCCGGATCATCGACTGGTCGTCGACGATGATGACGGGAATCGGCGTCGTCGGGTCGTCCGCCTGCGTGAGAGGGTTCGCCGTGGCCGTGTACGGCACCTCGGCGCGAAGCACCCAGCCGGTCTCGCGCAGGTCCCAGGTAAGGCTGCCGCCCATGGCAGCCACGTCCTGGCGGAGGCTGACCAGGCCATACCCCGCCGCCGTTGTCCGAGCGGCACCGGCGTCCGCTCCGATGGCGTTGACCAGCTCTACCGTCGCCATGGTCTCCGACGGCTCCACATGGATGTGCACCGTGCATTCCGGACCGGCGTGACGCAGGGCGTTCGTCAAGCCCTCGTGCACCACGCGGTGAAGACACCTGCCGATCTCGTCCCGGACTGGGAGATCGTCCAATCGTGGGTCGGCGTCCACGATCACCCCGACGTCCCTAAAGCCCGTCAGCAGGCTGGCCCAGCTCTTTGGCTGCTCCTCGGTCTCGGTCTCGTCCTCGTCGAGTGCCGAGACCGCTGCCCGCGCCGCGGCTGAGGCTTCCCGCGCCGAGGTGACCAACGCCTCGATGCGCGGCGCGGTGGCCTCTGCGGCACCGGCCTTGAGTGACTCCCCCTGGACGACGAGCATGGTCAGCGAGCGTGACAGCAGATCGTGCAGGGTTCTGGCGATGCGTTCTCTGCGCGCCAGGTCGCGGCGAGCGACGCGGAGCGCCTGGTCACGGGCGTCGCGGCGGGCCGACTCCTCAGCAGCGCGTGCGCGCTCGAGTAGGGCCCTGCGCCGCTCCAGCCCCAGGGCCCAGACGAGCGCGATCAGGACCACCACGCGAAGCAGGCCAAGCCACGTCGCGTTCTGAGCCAAGGCCGCCGGCAGCACCACCACCGCCACCCCGCAGCACCAGCGACTGACCCGTCCAGGAACGGTGGCCGCCACCGTGTACAGCGCGATGAGCGCGCCGAGGTAGTCCGGCTCGGGCTGCCCCCCGAGCCACCCGTAGGCGAGAACCGAGACCATCGTCGTCGCAAGTACCGGAACTGGCGCGAGCCGCCGGACGGCTATCGGCAAGGTCTGGAGCACAACCAGTACCACGGCTGTGGCGGAGGGCTCCCAGATGAGGTGCTCGTCGCCGGGGGACGTCGCCCAGACCCGTGGCAGCGCCAACGCCAGGAGGAGGACGGCGAGCAGGACGTCGGCCACCAACCACCACAGCGTCGGGCGCCGACCGCCCGTGACGAGGAGCGGCACCATTGCGGCGCCGGCCCGTCTCACCAGCCGCCCCGCGCCGAGAACGCCGGCGAAGGAACCACCACTGCCGCACGTGTCCCGTGCCGGCCACCAGGCGACTGCAGAGGGCGGGTCGGCCATTGTCTGCCCACTGCACGAGTCTGACATCTCGGGCAGCGGTCGGGGGCGCCGCCTCCGCGGGGTGGGGGCATGTGCCCGACGCTGCAGGCGGATCGGCCGAAACCCGCGCTTTCCTCGCGTGTCGCCAGGATGGTCTCATGACGTACATGCACAGAGCACCGATGGGTTGGGCACTTCTCGCCGCCGTGCTGGCGTCGAGTTGTGCGGTCGGCTCGGGCCGAAGCGTGGCCGCGTCGCGCGAGGTGGGTGAGTTCGACACGGTCGTTCTGCAGACCAGCGGAGACGTCGCGATCGACATCACGGGAACGCCGTCGGTGCAGGTCGAGGCCGATGACAACGTACTCGAGCGGTTGACCACGGACGTCGTGGGCCGGCGCCTCGAGCTCGGCGCACGCGGGTCGTTCACCAGTAAGAGCCCGATCCGCTACACGATCACCGCCGCCACGCTGACCGGGGTGCAGGTCTCGGGCAGCGGCAACATCAGGGTCACCGGCCTCTCGTCGGGTCCCTTCGATGCCGTCGTGAGCGGTTCGGGGAACATCGAACCGTCAGGTACCTGCGAGAGCCTCACGGTGCGGATCAGCGGTTCGGGCAACCTCAACGGAGAGGGCCTGACCTGTGCCGACGGCCGGGTGTCCGTCTCCGGCAGCGGCAACGTCGACGTCGAGGTCACCACTGAACTTGACGTCGAGGTGAGCGGCTCGGGAAACGTCACCTATCGCGGCGACCCGAGTGTGACCACGAACGTCACCGGGTCCGGTCGCGTCGTCAGGCGCTGACCCCCGAACCGTCGAATGTGGTCGCTCCTCGGGCGGACCCGCCAGCGTGTCGCCCGGGGAGCGACCACATTCAGGTGTCAGGCGTCGGTCAGTGCTTCTCGACCATCTGGATCTCCCCGGTCCTGAGCTTGCTCAGGTACTGGGTGATCTCGGCCTTGAGCACCCGGGCCAGCATGTAGACGCCGATCAGGTTCGCGATCGACATCAAGAAGATCATCGAGTCGGAGAAGTCGATGACCGGGCCCAGGGCCATCGCCGAACCGATCACCGTGAAGATGCAGAAGATGCCCTTATAGACGTTCTCCGCGGTCGCGCTGTCGCCGAACAGATACCCGGTGGCCTTCATGCCGTAGTACGACCACGAGATCATCGTCGAGAAGGCGAACATCACCACCGCGAAGGCGAGCACCGTCGGGAACCAGGGCAGCACCGACTCGAAGGCCCGGGAGGTGAGCTTCACGCCACCCAGGTCCGGGGCATCAGGGTCGTTCCAGGCCCCGGTGATGACGATCGTCAAGGCGGTCATGGTGCAGATCACGACAGTGTCGATGAACGGCTCGAGCAGCGAGACGAAGCCCTCGGTCGCCGGCTCCTTGGTCTTCACCGCCGAGTGGGCGATCGAGGCCGACCCGATGCCGGCCTCGTTGGAGAACGCCGCTCGCTGGAAGCCGACGATCAGCACGCCGACGAAGCCGCCGGTGATCCCCTCCGCGCTGAAAGCGCCGGAGATGATGTCGCCGATCGCGGCCGGCACCTGGTCGATGCTGCCGAGGATCACGGTCAGACAGGCCAGCAGGTAGAGGACCGCCATGAACGGCACGATCTTCTCGGTGACCCTGGCGATCGACTTGATCCCACCGATGATCACCATGCCGACCAGGACGGCGAAGGCCAGGCCGACCACGAACTTCAGGCCGGCCAGCGGGCTGTCCTCGACCCCACCGGTGACCTCGATGATCTGGGCGGTGGCCTGGTTGGCCTGGAACATGTTGCCGCCGCCGATCGACCCGCCGATGGCGCAGACGGCGAAGAACGCGGCCAGGAACTTGCCCAGACCGACCTTGCCCTGCTTGGCCAGGCCGTCGCGCAGGTAGTACATCGGGCCGCCGGAGACGGTGCCGTCGGCGTGCTCGCGCCGGAACTTCACCCCGAGGGTGCACTCGGCCATCTTGGCGCTCATCCCGAAGAACCCGGCGGTGATCATCCAGAACGTCGCGCCCGGCCCGCCCAATGTGATCGCGACCGCGACCCCGGCGATGTTGCCCAGGCCGACCGTGCCGGAGACCGCCGTGGCCAGGGCTTGGAAGTGCGAGACCTCACCGGCGTCCTCGGGCCTGGAGTACCGGCCGCGGACCAGGTCGATGGCGTGCCGGAAGCCGCGGATGTTCTGAAAGCCCAGGTACACGGTGAAGAACACGGCCGCGATGATCAGCCACAGCACGATCAGCGGCAGGTCTGCTCCGCCGACTGGGACCGAGTAGAACACCACCGAGACGATCGCGTTGGCGATCGGCTCGAAGATCTCGGCGATCCGGGCGTCGAGGGAGGTTCCCTCGTCGGTGGCTGCGATCAGTGCGGCGCGCATCACGGCACCACCGTCACCGGGACGGGCGCCGCCTGCGCGAGCCGGTTGGCGATGCTGCCGAACACCGCCTGCTTGATCATCGAGTCCCCCGTGCGCCCCACCAGGATGTGCAGGACGTCGCGCTCATCGGCGATCTCGACCAGTGCCTCGGCGGGGTTGCCGTGCTGGAGGACGGCCTCCGCCGTCACTCCCGCGGCCTTGGCCCGCTCGACCATCGGGTCGACGACCTGTTCATGGGCGGCCTTGAGCTCCTGTTCGCGACGGATGTGCCGCTCCTCGTTGTCGGATGGGGTGTTGAACGAGAACGGCGACCAGGGGATCACGTGCACCACCAACAGCTGATCGCCGTGGCTGAGTGCCCATCTGATGCCCATGTCGAGGGCCCGAGTGGAGGTATCACTCCGGTCTACTCCGACCATGATCACGGCCATGCGTTTCCTCCCTGCGTCGAAGGTCCCGGGACTGCCTATCACGTATGATGTGAATTGGGCCATACCCACCAGGGCCCTATCCCAGACGGACGGAACGCCGAGGCACCCTTCGAGCGGGGTCGGTCGGGAAGTCGTGGCGGTCGGCGCCGGGACGCACCGGCCTACGACAGGTCCACCACCACGGGCGCGTGGTCGCTGGCGCCCTTGCCCTTGCGCTCCTCGCGGTCGATCGTCGCCCCGGTCGCCCGAGCCGCCAACGCCGGTGAGGCGAGCACGAAGTCGATCCGCATCCCCTCGCGCCGGGCGAAGCGCAGCTGGGTGTAGTCCCAGTAGGTGTACACGCCCGGGCCCGGGGCGAACGGGCGGACGACGTCAGCGAACCCGGCCTCCACCACCGCGGCGAAGGCGGCGCGTTCGGCCGGGCTGACGTGCGTGCTGCCGGCGAACATCGCCATGTTCCAGACGTCCTCGTCCCGGGGGGCCACGTTCCAGTCCCCGACCAGGGCGATCTGCGCCCGCGGGTCGTTCTCCAGCCACTCGGCCCCGGCCTGCCGCAACCTGCGCAACCAGTCGATCTTGTAGTCGAGGTGAGGGTCGGTCAGGGTGCGCCCGTTCGGCACGTACAGACTCCACACCTGGACGTCGTCGACCTCGGCGGCCAGCGCCCGCGCCTCGGCCACGGGCGGGTCACCCCAGGTAGGCATTCCGGGAAAGCCGACCCGAACCGCACGCAGACCGATCCGGGAGGCGATCGCGACGCCGTTCCACTGGTTCAGCCCGTGGTGGACCACCTCGTAGCCGGCGGTCTGGAACGGCAGCACCGGGAACTGGGTGTCGCGGCACTTGGTCTCCTGCATTGCCAGGACGTCGACGTCGGAGCGGACCAGCCAGTCGACGACCCGGTCGAGGCGGGTCCGGACCGAGTTGACGTTCCAGGTCGCCAGCCGCACCACAGGAGGCTACCGAGCCCGGTGTCCGTCTGCGGCATCGGCGTTCGGACCGCGGCCTCGGGGCAGCGTGTCCCGAGTCCGTTCCGCGTGCATGCCCGGTGCCCCGTGCCCTAGACATGAGTCCATGCCTGGGCCACTGACCTCCCGCGCCGACTCCCGCCGTTCGCCCCGCCCGCTCGTCGGCGGCGGCGCCGTCGCCCTGGTCACCGGGGCAACGGCCGGGATCGGTCACGCCTTCGCCCACGCCGTGGCCGAGCGCGGACATGACCTGGTCCTGGTGGCCCGGGATGGCGCACGCCTGGCAGCGGTCGCCGAGCAGCTGCGCGGCCACGGCGTCCAGGTCGAGACCCTCGTCGCCGACCTGACCCGCCGGGAGGACCTGGAGCGGGTCGCCGAGCGGCTTCTGGTGTCCTGTGACGAGGCCGGGCCGGGGGAGGGGTCGGACGTGGCTTCGGCCCCGGTCGACCTGCTGGTCAACAACGCCGGGTTCGCGCTGCGCACCCCGGTCGTCGACGGCGACCTGGCCGGCGAGGAGAGGATGCTCGACGTCCTCGTCCGCGCAGTCCTGGTGCTCAGCCATGCCGCCGCGCCGACCATGGTCGCCCGCGGTCGCGGAACGATCATCAACGTCTCCTCGGTGGCCTCCTTCCTGATGGGCGGCACCTATGCTGCCGCGAAGGCCTGGGTGACCTCCTTCACCGCCGGGCTGGACGTCGAGCTGGCCGGCACCGGGGTCCGGGCCTGTGCGCTCTGCCCAGGCTTCGTGCGTACGGAGTTCCACCAGCGGATGGGCTCCGCACCGGACCGGATCGCGCCCGGGTGGGCCTGGCTGGATGCCGACTGCCTGGTCGCCGACTGCCTGGACGACGTGGCACGCGGACGGACGTTCAGCATTCCCAGTCGGCGCTACCGGGCCACCGTCGCCCTGCTGCGGGCGTTGCCGCTGCGAGCCAGCCCGGCCGTCGCCCGGGGGGCGGCGCTGCGTCGTCGGCGCCGCTGAGGCCCAGCGGCCCAGCGACGCCCGCCCGGGAGCCCCGACGTCGCCTTCAGCCAGGGTGGCGCTGTGTCGATGGCAGCGTGTGACGGTCCGTCGGTGGCGCGCCGACGCGCGCACCCAGGCCCGGGTCGCGCGCGCCGTCCTGCTCGCCCTGGCCCTGCTCGCGGCCGCCGCCGCGGCGGGCCTGGCCGGCAGCGGCCCGCACGTCACGATGACCCTGCTGCAGATGCCCTGGTGGGTGCTCGCGGGGGTGTTCGCGGTCACTGAGTGGGGACCGGTGCCGATCCAGGTAGCCGGTCGGCATCTGCACGTGGGCCTGAGCGCCGCCCCGCTGGCCGTCGGGCTGCTGCTGTCCACCCCGACGGACCTGGTGGTCGGCATGCTGATCGGTGGCGCCGCCGTCCAGCTGGCCCGGCCGGTGCGGGACGTCGCGGCGATGGCCGCCACGCTGACGGTCGCCGCCGGCCAGGGCGCCGTCGCGCTCCTGGTGGTCGGGCTCGGCGCCGTCCTCTCGCACCGCTCCGATGTCGCGTCCGTGGTCTCCGGGCGGTTCCTGGTGGCGGCGACGGCAGTGCTGGCGATCGCCGCGGCCGGTCTCGCCGGCGCCCTGGTCGAGCTGCTCCTGGCCCGGGCGGCCGCCGTCGGGACCGGGGCCGAGCCGGGACCCCCGGTGTCGACGATCGGCTGGTCCGTGCTCGTCGTCCCGGGTCTGGTCAGCGTGCCGGCCTGTGCCGCGGTGCTCGGCTTCCAGTACGCCGAGGGCGCGTTGCCGTTGCTGGTCACCGGCGCCGCGATGCTGGTCGGATACCGCACCCACGCGGCGCTCGGACGCCGGCAACGGGCCCTGGAGCGCCTGCACCTGGTCTCGGACTCCCTGGCCCACAGCGCCGACCCGAGCCAGGCCGACCTGAACCGGCTGGTGCACGCGGTGCTGGTGCAGTCGATGGGCCTGCTGCAGGTGCGCTACACCGAGGTGGTGTGGCAGGACGAGGACGGCGTGCCCGTCGCCTGGACGGCCCGTCCGGGGTCGGTGCACGGGCCTGTGCCGGCCGAGCGGTTCACGGCGAACCTGGGGCCATCACGCAGCTCGGCCCGGCAGGTACGCGTCACCCACGCCGGTGACCGCCCGGCCCTGGCGGCCCGTGGGGTGCGGGAGGCGATGGTGGCACCTCTGGCGTCCGGATCGGTCCGGGGCCATCTGCTCGTCGCCGACCCGACCGTGCTCGGTCGCGCCTTCGCCGAGGGCGACCTGCGGCTGCTGGTCACCGTCGCCAACCAGGCCGCCGTGGCCCTGGCGAACGCCGGGCTGATCCGCCGGTTGCACCATGAGGCCCGCGCTGACGAGCTGACCGGGCTGCCCAACCGGGTCTTCTTCCGCGAGCTCATCGAGGAGCACTGTGGGCACTGCGAGGTCGAGGACCCCGACGGCGCCGAGCCGTTCGCGGTGATGCTGCTGGACTTCGACGGGTTCAAGGCGATCAACGACACCCTCGGCCACGCCGCGGGCGACGACCTGCTGCGCGTGATCGCCGCGCGACTGGCCGAGGTGACCGAGGGGGTGGCCAGCGTGGCCCGGCTCGGCGGGGACGAGTTCGCCGTCGTCGCCCCCGGCTGCCGCGACGAGCGGGACAGCCAGGTGGTCGCTCGCCGCCTGCTGGCCGTGTTCGACGCCCCGGTGCAGCTGGAGCAGGCCAGGTTGCGGCTGTCCGGCTCACTGGGCATCTCGCTGTTCCCGCAACACGGCGACAACGCCTCTGACCTGATGCGCCGCGCCGACCTGGCCATGTATGCGGCCAAGGCCGGCGCCGGCGGCGCCCGACTGTTCACCGAGGACCTGCTCGCCGGCGATGCCCTGGCCCTGACCCTGGGCGGTGACCTGCGCGACGCTGTGGACCGCGACGAGGTCGAGGTGGTCGTGCACCCGGTCGTGCACCTGGGCTCGGAGGAGCTGCACTCGGTGGAGGTGCTGGCCCGCTGGCACCACCCGGACACCGGACCTGTCGACCCACGCGTCTTCTTCGCCGCGGCCGAGCAGGCCGGACTGATTCCTGCGCTGTCGGTGCGGATCCTGCACCGGGCACTGCGGCTGTGCCGGCTCTGGCTCGACCAGGGCACCCGGGTGCGGGTCGCGGTGAACGTGGCGCCGCGTTGGCTGGCCGACACTGCTCTGCCGGAGATGGTCGGCGCGGCGCTCGCGGCCTACGGCGTCCCGGCCGACCTGTTGTGCCTGGAGCTGACAGAACGCGGCGTCATCGCCGACCCCGCGCGGGTCACTCGGACCTTGCACCGGCTGCACGACCTGGGGGTGCACCTGGCTGTCGACGACTTCGGAACCGGCTACTCCTCGCTGGGCTACCTGAGCCAGCTGCCGGTCGACCAGCTCAAGATCGATGCGGTGTTCACCTCCCGGGTGGCCGAGAGTGAGCGTGACCTGGCCATCGTCAGGTCGCTGGTCGACCTCGGCCGGCACCTCAAGCTCGAGGTGGTCGCCGAGGGGATCAGCAGCTCGGCGGTGCGCGACGTGCTGGAGAGTGTCGGCTGCCCGCTCGGCCAGGGCTACCTGTTCGCCCATCCCTTCGAGCCGGAGCAGCTCGACGACTTCGCCAACGGCCGGCGCACCCTCGGCGTGGGGTGAGGCGGATCGGCTGGGTCCGATCCGGTGCCCTGTTCAGTAGGGTCGCGTCCGTGAGCGATGCTCGGACCGAGCTGCAGCAACTGATCACCGAGCTGGCCGTCGTCCACGGCCGGGTCGTGCTGAGCAGCGGGCGGGAGGCCGACTACTACGTCGACCTGCGCCGGATCACCCTGCACGGACGGGCAGCGCCGCTGGTCGGCACGGTGATGCTCGACCTGGTCGAGACGCGGCTGCCGGAGCTCGGCATGGCCGGCGGGTTCGAGGCGGTCGGGGGGCTGACCCTGGGCGCCGACCCGGTGGCCACCGCGATGCTGCACGCCGCGTTCCGGCGCGGGCGCACCCTGGACGCGTTCGTCGTCCGCAAGCAGGGCAAGGCCCACGGTCTGCAACGCAGGATCGAGGGCCCGGACGTCGCCGGCCGCCCGGTGCTGGCCGTCGAGGACACCTCGACCACCGGCTCGTCGGTGCTCTCCGCGGTCGAGGCGGTGCGGGAGGCCGGTGCGGACGTCGTCGCGGTCGCGGTGATCGTCGACCGGGGCACCGGGGCTCGTGAGGCGGTCGAGGCGGAGGGGTTGCCGTACCTGGCCGCCTACGGGTTGTCTGATCTGAGGCTGTAGGGCCCCGGAGCGGCGTGATGTCGCGCGATCGGCGGGCGATCAGGATGGTCGTCGCCCATATCGGCGATCCCGGTGACCTCTGTGCTGGTCATCTGGGGGCGGCTGGTCATCTGGGGGCGGCTGGTCATCTGGGGGCGGCTGGTCATCTGGGGGCGCCGACTTGGGTGCCCTGCATCCTGTCGATCGGCGCTGTCGGGGACCGTTGAGCCTGGCGACCTGGTGGTGGGCCCTGGCGCTGGGACCTGGTGCCTGGCTGACGCAAGTGCGACCAACCCCGCTCACGCTGATCTTCACGCAGCCCGCGGCGGATGAGTGTGAAGATCAGCGTGAGTGCTGCTGGCTGCCATAGCGACCGGTTCAGTTCACACTGATCTTCACGGGCCACGAGCCGCCCGAGTGTGAAGATCAGTGTGAGCGGGGGTGGCTGTGTGCCCTCACGCCGCGGCGTCAGAGGCTCGCGCGGTCTTGGCCTTGGCCCGCTCACGCAGGTACTCGATCCCGATCGGGACCACCGAAACGCCGACGATGGCCAGCAGGATCACTTCGACGTTGCCGCGCACGAACTCGACCTGGCCCAGGCCCGCGCCGAGCAGGGTGACCCCAGTGGCCCAGAGCACGCCGCCGATGCCGCTGTAGACGAAGTAGCGGCGACGGTCCATCTGGCCAACCCCGGCCATCACCGTGATGAAGGTACGCACGATCGGCACGAAGCGGGCCAGCACGATCGCCCGGTTGCCGTACTTCTCGAAGAACTCGCGGGTCTTGTCCACATACTCGCGGCGGAACAGCCGTGAGTCTGGCCTGCTGAAGATGGTCGGTCCGGTGAGCCGACCGATCTGGTAGCCCACGACGTTGCCGACGAAGGCCGACACGGTCAGCAGGACGCAGGCCAGCCACAGCGGCTCGGTGATCACGCCGGCGGCAATCAGCAGGCCGACCGTGAACAGCAGGGAGTCGCCGGGCAGGAAGAACCCGATCAGCAGGCCGCACTCGGCGAACACGATCGCCACGGCCCCCCACAGCGCCCAGTCGCCGAGCGCGGTGAGCAGCGTGTCGGGGTTGAGCCAGTCCGGGCCGAGAGCGGGCAGGGTCATGATGACGTCCATGAGCACCCGTTCAGGGTACGTGCCCGCGCCGGTCGCAACGGACGTAGGGCCCGACCAGCACCCCCGGTCGAATCCCGCCGACGGCGACGTCGGCGTCGGGCCGTGGCCCGGTCCCTGGCCGCACGACGAGCGCTACGATCCCGAGCTCCTGCGCCACGGTGACCGGCGCAACGTGGTCGACGGCTACCGGTACTGGACGGTGGCGGCGATCCGCGCCGACCTGGACGCCCGTCGGCACCCGTTCCACGTGGCGGTCGAGAACTGGGTGCACGACTTCAACATCGGCTCGGTGGTGCGCACCGCCAACGCGTTCAACGCCGCCGGGGTACACATCCTCGGCCGACGGCGGTGGAACCGGCGCGGCGCCATGGTCACCGATGCCTACCTGCACGTTCACCACCACCCGGACGTCGCGGCTCTCGCCGACTGGGCAACCGGGCACGACCTGCCGCTGCTCGGCGTCGACAACCTGCCCGGTGCCGTCCCGCTGGAGACCTACCCGATGCCGCGGCACTGCGTGCTGCTGTTCGGCCAGGAGGGACCGGGGCTGACCGAGCCGGCCCGGACGGCGTGCACCGCGATCCTGTCGATCGCCCAGTTCGGCTCGACCCGTTCGATCAACGCCGGCGCCGCGGCGGCGATCGCCCTGCACGCCTGGGTGCGGGCCCACGCCGGGTCGGGGCCGGCTGGCTGAGCCCGCCGCGGAGCGAGCCCACCACAAGTGCGATGCTCTCCACCCGCCACCGGCGCACCCCCGTCAGCGGGGTCGGCTCCGCCGCCGACCGCCGCTGCGCGTCGAGGGCGTCGGGGTGCTTGGCGAGGGTGCCCGCTCGCACAGGTACATCGCGGCCAGCACCAGCGCTCCGCCCAGGCCGAGGCGCACGGTGACCGCCTCTGAGCCGAACGCAATCGCGAAGACCGCCGCCCACACCGGCTCCAGGGTCATGATCACAGCTGCCCGGGCAGGGTGCAGCCGGGCCTGGGCCCAGGTCTGCAGCAGCATGGTCACCGCACCGACCACGACGGCGGTGTAGACCAGCCCCAGCCAGTCGGCCCTACTGGAGGGCAAGGTGATCCCACCCGGCAGGCCCACCAGCGCGGCCAGCATCGCGGTGGTCGCCGACTGGACGACGGCGAGCTCCACGGTGTACCGCGCATCGGCCCATCGGCCCAGGGCGATGATGTGCAGGGCGAACATCGCGGCCCCGCCGAGAGTGACCAGCTCGCCAACGCCCAGGGTGGTACTGCCGCCCAGGGTGATGGTGCCCAGCCCGGCCGTGGCCAGCCCGGTCGCCGCCCAGACCGTCGGACCGATCCGCATCCGCAGCAGCACGGCGCCGAACAGCGGCGTGAGCACGACGTACAGACCGGTGAGGAACCCGCTCACCGTGGCCGAGATGTGCTCCAGACCCACCGTCTGCAAGAGGTTGCCGGCCCCGAACACCAGTCCCATCAGCACGGCCCGACGGCGCAGCCCGGCCGGCATCGCCATCGGAGCGAGGGGGCGTAGTGCCGCCAGCACAACCGTGGCCAGCGCGAAACGCACCGCCAGGTAGTCGGCCGCGGGGATTCGGGTGGTCGCATCGTGTAGCAGCACGAACGTCGAGCCCCAGCCCGCGGTCACCAGCAGCAGCGCCACAACCGGCAGCGCGCTGGTCAGCGCCGTCGTCGGACGAGCCCGCCAGAGAGTCGCTGTGCTCATGTCAGCAGGCAACGGCCTCCGTCCTCGTGGTCGCTACCTGTGGGCACCACACCGATGAGGAACTGCAGCGCGCCGGGGCCCGGCCTGAGGAAACCTCAGCCCGACGAGGGGAAACGCCGCATCCGGGCCGGGGCGTCCCGTCGGCGACAATGGCGGGCGTGAGTCAGCCGAGCGCCTCCGTCCCTGCCATCGACGCCACCGACCGCCGGATCCTGCGACTGCTGACCCGCAACGCTCGCGCCTCCTACCGGGAGATCGGCGCAGAGGTCGGGCTGTCCGCCAACGCGGTCACCCAGCGGATGCGGCGGCTGGAGGCGTCCGGCGTGATCCGGGGCTATGCGGCGCTGCTCGATCCCGCCCTGGACGGCGCGACGCTGAGCGCCGTGGTGCATCTACACACCGTTGTGGACGTGGAGGTCGTTCAGATCGAGGCGGAGATCTGGGCCGTTCCCGGAGTGGTCGAGGTGCTGGACCTGGCCGGCAGCATCGACTACGAGGTCCGCGTCCGAGCCCGCAGCCAGGCGGAGATCTATGAGGCGGTGAACCGGTTGCGGGGATTGACCGGCATCACCGACATCGAGACCCGGCCGGTGCTGCGGACCGTCCCGCGCACCCGCGGCGTGACCTGACTCGCGGTTGACCGAGGACCGGGGTCCCCCGGCACGTCGTGACCCACGTCCGGATTCACCACAGCTACGCCTTGATGCCCGATATGGTATGATTCACGCTAGATCATTCGAGGGTTGTGGTGAATCCGGACGGCAGCCGCGCCCGGGGCCGGGCGTCCACACGGGCCAGTCGAGCACGATGGGGTTGGCGCCCGGCATCCGGCCGATGAACCGGACGAGACGAGCCGGCGACGCGGCGAATCACCGGGACCTCCGGTACCCGTCCCCCGCGCGAAGCGTGGAAGGATCGAACCCGGACACGTGTATTACGTGAGTCACAGCCGACGAGTTCCAGGGAGTATCCGTCATGCCCATCGCCACCCCTGAGGCCTACGCCGAGATGCTCGACCGGGCCAAGGCGAACCGATTCGCCTACCCGGCGATCAACGTCAGCTCCTCGCAGACCCTCAACGCCGCGCTTCGCGGATTCGCCGAGGCGCAGAGCGACGGGATCATCCAGGTCTCCACCGGCGGTGCCGAGTACTTCTCCGGCCCGACGGTCAAGGACATGGTCACCGGCTCGGCCGCCTTCGCCGCGTTCGCCCACGAGGTCGCCAAGAAGTACGACGTCAACATCGCACTGCACACCGACCACTGCCCCAAGAACAAGCTGGACGGCTTCGTCCGCCCGCTGCTGGCGATCAGCGCCGATCGGGTCAAGAACGGACAGAACCCACTGTTCCAGTCCCACATGTGGGACGGCTCGGCGGTGCCGCTGAAGGAGAACCTCGAGATCGCCCAGGAGCTCCTGGCCCTGGCCAACGCCGCCAACATCATCCTCGAGGTCGAGATCGGCGTCGTCGGCGGTGAGGAAGACGGCGTCGCCGCGGAGATCAACGAGCAGCTGTACACCACCGTCGAGGACGGCATGGCAACCGCCGAGGCGCTGGGTCTGGGCGAGAAGGGCCGCTACATGGCGGCGCTGACCTTCGGCAACGTGCACGGCGTCTACAAGCCGGGCAACGTCAAGCTGCGCCCGGAGATCCTCAAGGAGATCCAGGACGCGGTGGGGGCCAAGTACGGCAAGGAGAAGCCGTTCGACCTGGTCTTCCACGGCGGGTCGGGCTCGCTGCCCTCCGAGATCTCCGACGCTGTCGACTACGGCGTGATCAAGATGAACGTCGACACCGACACGCAGTACGCCTTCACCCGTCCGATCGCCGCGCACATGCTGCAGCACTACGACGGCGTGCTGAAGATCGACGGTGAGGTCGGGAACAAGAAGCAGTACGACCCACGCGCGTGGGGCAAGGCCGCCGAAGCCGGCATGACCGCCCGCGTCGTGGAGGCCTGCAAGGACCTGCGCTCGGCCGGCACCAAGATCAGCTGAGGGTTCTCGACGAGACCTGAGGGGTGGGCGCCCACGGGCGTCCACCCCTCACGTCGTACACGGCCCTCCCGCATCGGCCACCATGGCGGTGCGGTGTTCCCCATGGTTCCCCCGTGCCGGGGGACCGTTGTGGTCGCCTGCGCCTGGCACCCCCTGGCGCGCCCAGGTCTAGACTCTTCTGGTTCTGTTCCCAGCGCGACACCCCACCGAGCGGGAGACCCATGTCCGGCAACCTGCTGAACCCCACCATGCCCGGCCACGGCACCGAGCTGCCGGACGACGCCGACGTCCGCAACGCCCTGGACGGTGGCGCCGCGCCGTCCGCGGTCGCCGCCGCCCACCCCGCCCGCAGCCTGCCGTGGGCGGTGCTCGCCGAGCAGGCCCTGGCCGCCGGGGAGCCGGTCCAGGCCTATGCCTATGCCCGGGTGGGCTACCACCGCGGGCTGGACGCGCTGCGGGGGGCCGGCTGGCGCGGCAGCGGCCCGGTGCTGTGGTCGCACGTGCCCAACCGGGGCTTCCTGCGTGCGCTCGGCGCGCTCGGTGCGGCCGCCGGGGCGATCGGTGAGGACGTCGAGCGGCGGCGCTGCTCGACGTTCCTGGACGACTGCGATCCCGCTGCCGCGCAGGAGATCTCGCGCTTGCGTGCCGGGACGACCTGATGCCGGCCGTCGTCATCGTCGGCGCCCAGTGGGGCGACGAGGGCAAGGGCAAGGCCACCGACGCCCTCGGCCACCGGGTGGACTACGTGGCGAAGTTCAACGGCGGCAACAACGCCGGACATACCGTGGTGATCGGCGAGGAGAAGTACGCCCTGCACCTGCTGCCGTCGGGGATCCTCACCCCCGGAGTCGTCCCGGTGATCGGCAACGGGGTGGTGATCGACCTGTCGGTGCTGTTCGCGGAGATCGACGCGCTCACCACGCGGGGCGTGGACTGCTCGGCGCTGCGGATCTCGGCGAACGCCCATCTCATCCCCCCGTACAACCGGACCCTGGACAAGGTCATCGAGCGGTTCCTCGGCTCCCGCCGGATCGGCACGACGGGACGGGGGATCGGCCCGACGTACGCCGACAAGATGAACCGAATCGGCATCCGCGTACAGGACCTGTTCGATGAGAACATCCTGCGGCAGAAGGTGTCCGGTGCGCTGGACCAGAAGAACCACTTGCTGGTCAAGGTCTACAACCGGCGCGCGATCGGGATCGAGGAGACGCTCGCCGAGCTGCTGTCCCACGCCGACCGGCTGCGGCCCATGGTCGCTGACACCTCCCGCGAGCTGGTGGCGGCCCTGGACGCCGGTCGCACGGTGCTGTTCGAGGCCGGCCAGGCCACCCAGCTCGATGTCGACCACGGCAACTACCCGTTCGTCACCTCGTCCAACGCCACCGCCGGCGGCGCCTGCACCGGCACCGGGGTGCCGCCCACCCGGATCGACAGGGTGGTCGCGGTTGCCAAGGCCTACTGCACCCGGGTCGGCGAGGGGCCGTTCCCGACCGAGCTGCACGACGCGGACGGCGACCGGCTGCGCGCGGTGGGCGGGGAGTACGGGACGACGACGGGGCGGCCCCGGCGCTGCGGCTGGTACGACGCCCCCGTCGTCCGCTACGCGGCCCGGATCAACGGGTTGACCGACCTGGTGCTCACCAAGCTCGACGTGTTGACCGGGCTGGAGCGGCTGCCGGTCTGCGTCGCCTACGACGTCGACGGAGTGTGTCATGACGAGGTCCCGCTGACCCAGAGCGAGTTCCACCACGCTCGGCCGGTCTACGAGTACTTCGACGGCTGGACCGAGGACCTCTCCGAGGTGCGGACCTTCGAGGCCCTGCCGAAGACCGCGCAGCGGTACGTGCTGGCCCTGGAGGAGATGGCGGGGGTGCGGATCAGCGCGATCGGGGTGGGGCCGGATCGGGTGGACACCGTGGTCCGGCACGACATCCTCGGCTGACCGGACCCCCTATCGACGGTCGGTGCCGTCCTGGGCAAGCAGGGCCTGGGCGAGCAGGGCCTGGACCCGCGGCGGCAGGGCAGAACCCCACTCGGCGGGCGCAACGCCGCCGCAGCGTCTCGATCCAGGCCAGGCCGAGAGCCGCTCATCCGTACCGGCGCAGCTCGTGGAAGAACCCGTCGATAACCGCAGCTGACCGGCGGCGGCCACCCGGTCGTAGACGTACTTGCCCACCGCCAGGTCGAGCACCCCGAGGCCGAAGGGCGAGAACACCACCGGCCGGTCCGCCGGCACACTTACCCGACCGGCCATCACGTCGGCCAGCGTGCCGTGCAGGAAGGACCGGTCGCCGGTCAGCTGCTCGGCCAGGTGCGGGGACGTGTTGGCCTTCAGGCAGTGCTCGACGTCGTCGACGATGTTGGTCGATTCGAGCAGGATCTGTGGCGCGAGATCCCGCAGGGACACGTGCAGCACCAATGGGTTGTGGGCGAACCAGGCCGGGTCGTGCACATGCGGCTCACCTGCGACGGTGGCGAAGACCACCAGGTCGCTGGACCGGATCAGGCTCTGCGCGCCGTCGTGGACGGTGATCTGCGCGCCGGCGTCCGACTGCTCCAGGTAGCGACGGAAGCCGGCCGCGCTGTCGGCGGACAGGTCATGCACGCCGATCTCGTCGAACGACCACCCGGTTCGGGTCAGGAACGTGTGGATGTAGCGTGCGATCAGCCCGACGCCGAAGAACCCGACACGTCTTGGGCGGCCACCGTCGCGGCTGAGCCAGTCGGCCGCCGACGCCGCCGACGCCGCCGTCCTGGCGGCGCTGATGATCGAGCTCTCCAGGCAGGCGAACGGGTAGCCCGTGTCGTGGTCGTTCAGGATCAGCACGGCCGAGGCCCGGGGGATCCCGGCCGCCACGTTCTGCGGGAAGCTGGAGATCCACTTCAGACCGTCCACCCGCACCTGTCCCCCGATCGAGGCGGGCAGCGCGATGATCCGTGAGGACGGACGGTCGGGGAAGTGCAGGAAGTAGGACGGCGGGTTCACCGAGTCGCCCTCGCTGTGCAGCCGGTAGGTGGCCTCCACGAGCTCGACGACCTGCTGCTCGCGCCCCTGCAGCGCGTGCTGGACCTGGGCGCCGGGGATGACGGCGAACGGTGGAACGGTCCTCGGCTCAGCTGCGGCGGCGGGCGCCGGAGCGGCGTCTTGGGTGGTCATCGCGGGGTCACCTCGATGGTCGGGGAGCAGTCGGTCAGCTGCACCGGGTCCGCCATCGCGACCACGACCTCTCGCGGCCCCTCGAAGGGCTCCCGGCTGTGCGCGGTGCGGATGTTGTCGACCAGCAGCAGGTCGCCGTCCTGCCACGGTTCGCGTGCCGTATGGGCCTCGTACACCTCGTTCAGCAGCTGCACAACCTCGGGCCCGACCGGATCGCCGTTGCCGAAGCGGGTGTTGAACGGCAACGCGTCGGCGCCGTAGACGTCGACCAGGAACTCGCGCACCTCCGGGTCGAGCGTCCACTCGTTGAGGAAGGCGATCTGGTTGAACCAGCAGCGCCGGCCGGTGACCGGGTGGCGCACGACGGCGCTGCGACGCTGCCTGGTGCGCAGTCCCCCGTCGTCCTGCCACTCGAACGCGATCGCATTGGCGCGGCAGTAGCTCTCGACCGCGCTGCGGTCCTCGGTGCCGAAGGCCTCGGCGACGGACGCCCCGATCTCGTCGTTGTACGTGCGGGTGAGCAGCCAGCCCTCCCGCTCGAAGCGCGAGACCAGCTCCGGGGGCAGCGCGTTCAGCACGGCCTCGGCATCGGCCACGCCCGTGGCCCCGCCCTCGGCGGGTGCGCGCAGGCAGGCGAACAGCATCAGGCTCGGGAACTCCAGGGTGTAGCTCAGCTCGTGATGCATGCACATCGGCTGGTTCGCCGGCCACGTCGAGGAGGAGTAGATCCCCTCGGCCTGGGGCTGGCGGGAGGCGAACACCTCCCGGTCGGCCATCAGGCCGGTGACGAGCCGGCGGACGACGGTCCCGACCTCCGCCGCGTCGCGCAGCCCCAGACCGCGGACCAGGACCGCTCCGTGCTCGGCGACGGCGGCGCGCAGCGACTCCCGGTGCTCGCCCGCCCAGTGCGCCGGGTCACCGTTCGCCTCGGCCCGCAGCATGGGAGGTCGACCGGCGCTCGTCGTCACGTCGGGCGATGTGGATGAGAACGACATCTCCAGGTCCCTTCGGTTGCGGCTCACGCTGTCGGGTACCCGCCGGCCAGCAGGACTGCCTGCGCCGCCTCGGCCGGACGGGTGCGCAGGAAGTAGTGACCGCCGTCGCGCACTACATGCAGGTCGACCTGCTCGGCCAGCCGCTGCCAGTCGCGATAGCGCCGCGGGTACTCCGCCGTGTACGGGTCGTCGGCGGCCACCACCGCGGTGACGGGCACGGACAGCCTCGCCTCGGACGCGGCCTCCAGCGCGCTCGCGAGGTAGCGGTGCGCGTCCACGTAGTCGTGGCGGTAGGCCGCACCGACATGCTCGGCGCGGTCGGCGTCGAGCTCGCCGAGCTCGGTGTAGCCCCGGTCGTCGCTCAACGCCGCGGCGATCTCCGCGTTGCTCCGGTCGGTCAGCTCCTCGACGGCGGCGCGCCGGTCGGCGGCCTCCCCGAGCAGCTGGGCGCCGAGGAACACCCGGCGTACCGTCACCCCGCGCTCGGGCAGCCGCCTGGCCGCCTCCAGAGCGAAAGCCGCCCCGGAGGAGTGCCCCCACAGCAGCACCTCGGACAGGCCGAGGTCGGTGATCTCGGCGACCACCTGCTCCGCCACCTTCGCCAGCGGCGCGAACGCCTCTCGGTCGGCGGCCAGATCGTGGCCGGGCAGCTCGACGGCATAGACCGCCAGCCCACTGCCGTCCAGGGCCTTGGCCAGGGGTCGGTAGTTCACCGCGTTGCCGCCGGCGTAGGGGAAGCACACCAGGGCGGCCGCAGCAGGTCGTTCGGGGGACGACAGCGACTGCAGCAGCTCGGGGCGTGGCGCCGATCGGCGCTCGATCACCTCCGCCAGATCGGCGAGAACCGGATGGCGGGTGAGGTCCTTCAGGGAAACGGTGCGGTCCAGGGCGATCGCGACCTTGACCGCCGACAGCGACGTGCCGCCCCGATCGAAGAAATGGTCCCTGCGCCCGATCCGGTCCGCCGGAACGCCGAGGACCTTCGCCCAGGCATCCGCCAGCCGTCGCTCGGTCGGACTGCTCGGCGGGTCGGCACTGTCGTCGACGGCGTCCAGTTCTCCAGCGAGCGCAGTCAGCGCCTTCTTGTCGATCTTGCTGTTGGCGGTCAGCGGCAGGCCGGACCGCCAGTGGAAGGCGGCGGGAACCATGTACTCGGGCAACGACTCCGCCAACCGCTCACGCAGCAGCTCGACGGGCAGGGGCTGCGCACCGGAGTAGAACGCGACCAGGTGCTTGGGCTGGTCGCCCTGCCCGGCGACCACGACCGCACCGTCGCGGACCCCTGGGACGCGCAACAAGGCGTTCTCGATCTCGCCGATCTCGATCCGGAACCCGGAGACCTTGACCTGGCTGTCCCGCCGGCCCAGGAACTCCAGCTTCCCCTCCGGCAGCCATCGGCCGAAGTCGCCCGCGCGGTAGAGCCGCTGCCCCTCGCGGTGCGGATCGGCCATGAAGGCGCCTCGGGTGCGCTCGGGGTCATTGACGTACCCGCGCCCTACACAGACACCGGAGAAGACGATCTCGCCGGGGGCGCCGAGCGGCACCGGCGCCAGGTGCTCGTCGACGACGTAGACGTGCACGTTGGCGACGGGTGGACCGAGCGGCACGCGGTCCCGCTCCGGCGGACGGTCCATGACCTCGTGGTTGGTGTCGTCGCAGGTCTCGGTCAGGCCGTAGGCATTGACCAGCTTGACCGAGGGCTGGGTGGCGAACCAGCGCTGGGTGAGCTCCTTCTTCAGCGCCTCGCCGGTGGCCGACACGCAGCGCAGGTCCGGCAGGTCCCGGGGGTGCTGCTCCAGGTGGGACAGGACGGCGTCGAGGTAGGACGGCACGACCTGGAGCACGGCCACCCGGCCGTCGACGATCGTGTCGACGAACCGGGGGACGTCGAGGATGGCGTCCTGCTCGACCAGCAGGGTCCGCCCGCCGACCAGCAGCGCGGCGACCAGCTGCCACAGGGAGATGTCGAAGCACTGCGGTGCGGTCTGGGCGACCACCCGGCCCTGCGCGATCCCCAGATCGTCGATCTTGGCGTAGAGGTGGTTGAGCATCCCCGCGTGCTCGCACATCGCGCCCTTGGGCTCCCCGGTCGACCCGGAGGTGAAGTAGATGTAGGCGAGCTGATCCGCCGCGACCAAGATGCCGAGATCGTCCTCGTCGTGGTCCTGCGCCAGGGCCTGGCCGATGACCATCCGGCGGACACCGCTCAGCGACTCGAGGGCCGGCTCGAGCGTCGCGGTGCTGCCGGGCTCGGTCAGCACGAGCCCGCACTCGGCGCGGGTGAGCGTGGCCACGATGCGATCGGCCGGGAAGTGCGGCTCGATGGGCAGGTAGACGCCGCCGGCCTTGAACACCGCCAGGACGGCGGTCATCCAGTCCAGGTTGCGTTCGGTCACGACCGCCACCACGCCCTCGGGGCCCAGCCCCTGGGCCAGCAGGGCCCGGGCCAGCCGGTTCGCCCGGGCGTTGAGCTCGGCGTAGGTCAGCTGCCGGTCGCGGTGCACCGCCGCGACGGCGTCCGGGTGGGCCCGCACCCGCTCCTCGAACAGCTCGTGCATCCGCCGGTCCGGCAGCTCCCGGTGGGGTCCGGCCAGCCCGTCGATCTGGGTGCGCAGCTCCGCGGCGGACAGCAGGCTCGCCCGGCTGTGCTCGGCGTCCGGGTGGGCGGCCATCGATGCCAGTGCGGTGAGGTGGTAGCCGGCGATCCGGGCCGCACAGTCCGCATCGATCGCCTCGGTCCGGTACCGCAGCCGGAGCACGAGTGCGCCGTTCCGGGGCACGGGGGCCAGCGCCAGCACGACGCCGTCATCGAGGGTGCCCCCACCGTGCGGATCGAACACTGTCTCGTAGCACGACGCGCTGAGACCGAGCTCACGGCGAAGGTCGGCGACCGGGAAGTCCTTGTGCGACAGCAGGTCCGACTCGACCGTATGGGTCTCGTGCAGCAGTGCCCGCCATGACGTGGGCTCGCTCGTCAGCCGGCAGGGCAGCGGAGGACCACCCGCGTCGGCGACGTAGCCGGTCAGGACCTCCCGCTCGCCGGACAGCGCGGCGAGCACCCTGGCGTGTGCGGTCAGCAGCACCGAGCCGAGCGGCACAGCCAGCTCCTCCGCCAGACGACGGGCGGACGCCAGCACGTCGTCGGGGACCGTCGTCTCGTGCTGGTCGATGCCGGCGACCGGGGTGAGGGTCCACCGTGGGATCGCGGTGGCGCCGCCCGCCGCGAGCACTGAGCGCCAGAACTCCCGGTCGGCGCCCCCCTGGGTCCGCGGGTCACGCAGGCTGGTACTGGTCACGTCGCATCTCCCTGGCTGGATTGCCGCCCCAGTAGGCGTGCGGTGGAATCTCCTCGCCCTTCATCAAGAAGGAGTCCGGGGCCAGCTCGGCGCCGTCGCCGATCGTGGTGCCGTAGTGGACGAACGCTCCGACGCCCAGGGTGCACCCGGCGCCGATCGTGATGCGGTCGGACTTGAACGCCCCGTCCTCCTGCGAATGGCACTGGATGACGGTGCCCGGGTTGAGCGTGCAGTCGTCACCGATGGTCACCATCGTGCGCTCCGGCATGGCGCAGCCGTCGTCGAGGACCCGCCGTCCGAGCCGGACCCCCATCAGGCGCCAGATGATGTTCTTGAACGGGGTGCCGTCGAATGCGTGCAGGAACGTCGAGGCCGACGCCTTCCAGTAGCGTTCGTGCCACCAGAAGTACGGGTCGTAGATGGAGCAGTACCTGGGCTGCAACCGCCGGAACCCCGCGACGGCACGTTCGGCGAGAACGAGGTACCCCGAAGTGAGCACCATGCTCAGCGCGAGATACCCGGCGACCCCTGCGACGCCGAGCCTCTCGTAGGTGTCCACCGCGGCCAGGCCGAACGTCATCAGCAAGCAGAACAGCAGCCATCGCAGGCCCAGGAGGACACCCATGGTCCTGATGTCGTAGCGGTTCTTCGCGGCCAGATGCGGACGGATCTCAGCCTCGGTTCGCAGTCCGTCGAACCCGCCGTCCCGCGCCACCGACCGGGGTATCTCGAAGCACGGGGAGCCCAGCAGCCCCACGCCGTGTCGGACCTTCCCGTCGAGCGGGACCATCACCTTCGTGGCGAGCAGGCAGTTGTCACCGGTCCTGCCGCCGTAGGGATAGGCGATGTTGTTGCCCAGGAAGCTGTGGTTGCCGATGGTGGCCCGGGACACCCAGAAGGACGTGCCGGTGTAGTCGGCGTTGATCACCGACAGCCCATCGGCGATCATCGTTCCGGTGCCGACGGAGGTCAGGAACGGCGAGTCGTGTTTCTGGTCCATCCCGAAGTTCGCCCCGGTCTGCTGGACCCGGCCGAGGCGGTACCCGATACCGCGGAAGTAGTTCACGATGTAGGAGCTGTCACCGAACAGCAGCATGTAGAACTTCAGGTTGGTCATCCGGGTGATGGTGCGCTGCACCGCGTAGTGGAAGCCGTAGAGCGGATACACCCTGTCCGGCGTGATGAACAGGTTCAGCACCCGGGGGACGGTGATCACGACGAGGAGACCGACGAGGAGCGAGCCGAAGAACAGCCCCGAGGCCAGGGCCACCGTCTCCAGGTAGAACTCCGCGGTCGCGGCGTGGACGGTGCCGGGCACGAGCAGCCTGCCCAGGTAGGGCACCTCGGCCAGAAGGATGTAGATGACACCCTGGGCCAACGGCACGTAGAGGAAGAAGACCTTGAACAGGATCCAGACGCTGTAGGCGGCCCTTCGCAGCGTGGCGCGCTCGTCCGGCGAGATCCAGGCGTACTGCACGTCGGTGCGCTCGGCCGGGGAACCGTGCCATCGCTCGCCGTCCGGCACCGACTGGCCGCTGTGCAGCGCGGACGCATGGCCGAGCTGGGCCCCGTCGCCCATCGACGTCCCGATGTCGAGCACGGTCTTCTCGCCGACGAAGACGTTCCGGCCCAGGCTGACCGGGCCGGTCTGGATCCGGCCGGCGTGGGCTCGGTAGCACAGGAAGGACGACTCCTTGCGGATGACGCTGTCCGAGCCGATCGTCAGTAGGTCGGTACAGATGGGCGCGGGGGAGAAGATGGTGACGCGGCGCCCGACCTTCGCGCCCAGGGCCCGCAGGTAGAGCGGGTACAGCGGCGTGCCGACGAGCAGGCGGCCCAGCGGATTGGCTCGCAGGAGGGTCTTGACCACCCAGAACCGGAGGTAGGCCGCGCTCCAGACCCTGATCTCCCGCTGTTTCCACCGACCGATGAGGACCCACTTGGCCGCGATCGACACCAGGCTCGTCCCCAGGAGGAGCGCGGAACCGAAGGCCACCGATCGCAAGTAGAGGTCGACCCAGTCCGACCGGGCGGAGATCCACTCATAACCCTGGATGGCGATGACGGCGGCCACGACCGTGGCCCCGAGGAAGATCAGGAACTGCGCCATCCCGCAAAGCACGAACGCCAGCGTGCTGGCCGGTGGAACCGGCTCGACTGGCGCCGCGACGGACGACTCGACGGGGGCCGGATCGCGCGGGCCCGCCGATCCGTTGAGGCGGATCGGGCCGGCGACGTCGAACGCCGCGGCTAGGTCCGTGATCGTGGGATGGGTGTAGATGTCCTTCATCGACACCGACGGCAGATCCTCCCGCTTGCGCAGGCGGGCACAGAACCGGGCCATCACCATCGAGTCCGCACCCAGGTCATCGAAGAAGTGGCTCTCGAACGGGACCCGGTCCACGCCCATCACGTCGGCCAGCACCTCGGCGAGCGCACTGTCGATGGCACCGCCGGGCGGCGCCGCGGCCGGGGCGAACGCCACGGCCAGGTCCTTGATCGTGGGATGGGTGTAGATGTCCTTCATCGACACCGACGGCAGATCATCCCGCTTGCGCAGGCGGGCACAGAACCGGGCCATCACCATCGAGTCCGCACCCAGGTCATCGAAGAAGTGACCGTCGAGCGGGACCTCGTCCACCCCCACCACCTCGGCCAGCACCTCCGCGAAGGATCGCTCCACCGCGGTGGCGGGATCGGTGCCCCCACGGGTCGCCGGCGCGGCCCGATCGACGGCCGGCACCTGGTCGACGGCCGGCACCAGGTCGACAGCTAGCAGGTCGACCGTGTCAGCCATCGGTGCCAGACCCGTCGTCGGCCCCGACGGACGTCAGGGACTCCTCGACATCGAGCACGGCCTCGCCGTAGAGGTCTGCCACCCAGTTGGTCTGGTAGATGGTGTCCAGGTAGCGCTCCCCGAGGTCCGGAGCGATGGCCACCGCGGTGAGATCGTCGGCGCCGTGCCGGGCCAGCCAGGCCATCGCGCCGCTGACCACGGTCCCCGTGGATCCGCCGAAGAGGAAACCTCGCCTGGCCATCCGATGGCAGGCGCGGATGGTGTCGGCCTCCTCGACGTGCACGACGTCATCGACGTAGGACTTCTCCAGCAACGGTGGATGAACGCTCATGCCCAAG
Organism: uncultured Actinomycetota bacterium; assembly: GCA_963724535.1. Lineage (GTDB taxonomy): Bacteria > Actinomycetota > Actinomycetes > Actinomycetales > Kineosporiaceae > JADJPO01. The sequence continues at coordinate 338,525 of CAVRVD010000011.1, read as the reverse complement.
CCGGGGATGTTCCGGCGGCCGGGAGCCGCTCCGAAGGTCACCGAGCCGACGCTGTCGACCGCGACGATCTTCACCGGCCGGGACCACTGCCGGAAGTAGCGCGCGCAGCCCATCAGGGTCCCGGTCGTACCGGCTCCCACGAAGAGCACGTCGAGGTCTGGGAATTGGCGAGCGATGGCCGGGGCCGTCGAACTGTAGTGCGCCTTCCAGTTGCTCGGGTTGGCGTACTGGTTGAGCCACACGTACCGGTCGCCGGAGGCACAGAGCGCTCGGACATGGTCCAGCCGAGCGGCCAGGAACCCCCCGACCGGGTCGGGTTTGGCGATGACGTGCACCTGGCTGCCCAGCGCCTCGATCAGCAGCCTGGTGGACAGATTACAGCGAGAGTCGGTCACGCAGAGGAACTCGTAGCCCTTGCTCGCGGCAATCATGCTCATCGCCACGCCCAGGTTCCCAGACGACGACTCGACCAGGACCGACTCAGGCGTCAGGAGTCCGTCGCGCTCGGCGGCATCGACCATGGCGGCAGCGGCCTTCAGCTTGATCGAGCCGGCGAAGTTGAAGCCCTCGCACTTCAAGCACAGCGAGTAGCCGAATATCGACTGAAGGTCGACGAACAGGTCGGCCTCGTTGAAGGCCTGTGGGACGGAGATGACGGGCATCCTTTGCCTCCCTCCAATGCAGCGGGAGCCCAGCTCGACCGAGCAGGGCAGTGGCCATGACGCGCGAGTGATCGCGTGTCGGCCCACGACCGTCTCCACGCAGGACCGTCACCAGGGGCTGCTACCGGACCGGGTCACTGCGCATATGACTACGAGGGCATCGCTGGGCTGTTGATACACATGGCGCCGGGACCGAGCTCGGGCCACCTGTCAGGTGCCGCTCCCAAAACGCCACTGCCGCACCACGTTGCGTGAATGGCACGCGCCAGAGCGCCGTGCTGAGAGGTCCCTGCGTGCACCTGCGCCAACGACCGACCGACGTGATCTCGTCTCATGACGGAGTCTGGGATCGGGACACGTCGATCGGGGACATCAGCATGGCCTACGTCCATGGCGGGGGTGAAGCCCGCCACCAGTCCGCATCACCCCGATCGAGTCCGGCGCGCCACAGCGCGAGAATTTCGTGGGTGCTACAGGCTTGTTGCTCCCTTAGGCCCCATCTAACAGCAACTTGGGCGAGTCTGTCAGGGGATTGTGTGCTTCCTGTGGGTCCGATCATGGACGGCTCGGCCCGGGTGGCGGCACCGTCGCTCGCACGGCGTCGCGCCTGACCTGGCTCAACAGCAGGGCTGCCCATTCCGCCGTCCACCTTGCCCGGCTCGACCACCGCCCTGGAAGGCCAACAGCGGCAGGCGATCCGGACAGGAGGAGGTGGGATCGACATCGACGCGCTACCTCAAGGTAACCTCACGGATGTGTCGTGGAGCGCGGTCACGTCCAACCCGAGAGTGGCCGTCGGGGCCACTGGGCGTCTCCACCGCACGGCGAGGGTCCACCAATGATCGACGCCATCCTTCCGCCATCGGTCAGCGCCGTTGAGAGCTTCTCCGATGTGCTGAATGAACCGCTGTTCCCCCAGGAGCGAGCGGCCATCGCCCGCGCCGTCGACGAGCGGCGGCGGGAGTTCGTCAGCGTGCGTGCATGTGCGCGGATGGCTCTGGCCCGGTTCGGGCTGCCCCGTCCTCCGCTGCTGGCGGACACGATGGGCGCCCCACGGTGGCCGGCAGGGGTAGTGGGCTCCATGACCCACTGCGCGGGGTACCGCGCCGCGGCTGTGGCCCGCACTGCTCAGCTACTCGCCCTGGGCATCGATGCCGAGCCGCACGCCCCGCTGCCCGCGGACGTACTCGAGGTCGTTGCCCACCCGCAGGAGGCGGCGCACCTCGTCGCTCTCTCGTCCTCGCACGCGCAGGTGAGCTGGGACCGGCTGCTGTTCAGCGCCAAGGAGAGCCTGTTCAAGGCCTGGTACCCGCTCACCGGTCGATGGCTGGACTTCGAGGACGTCGTCCTGCGCATCGACCCGCTCGGTGGCACCTTCGGCGTCGCCCTGCAGGTCGAACCGCAGGCCCTCGGCGGACTGCCACCTGACAGATATTCGGGTCGATGGCTAGTGGCCGGCGATCTGGTGCTCACCACGATCACCGTCGCCAGCGCGCGCCCTCCTGGCGGTCGCGTGGTCCAGCCGCCTCCAGGCCGCCAGAAGGGCAGTCCGTCGACTCGGTGACACCGATGGCACCCGGCGCTCGGTTGGACCTGGCCGGCCGGTGCGCCGAGGATCGACGCTCGGTCGGCTTCCGAGGCGACATGTTGCGTGACACGATGCATTTCCAACCGATTCCAGGAATCACCGACCATCCCGGGCGGTTCATTTCTGGGTCAGTCTCGCGAGAAGGTCACATGGTCGCTAGGTTTCGACATTCTGCAATGATCATCGCAACCAGTGTCGTCGTGGCCTCCGGTTGTTCCGGCGGGTCCGAGACGTCACAAGGCGTCACATCCGATCCTGCGGCTGGGAACACGTCGGCCACGCAGGCGGGCCAGGGAGACCAGGCGGCGGCAGCTTCGGCCTGTACCCCACCGCAGGAGGGCGGCGGGCTGAAGGATCAAGACATGAGGGACCATCAGGTGCCCTGGGAACGTCACGACGCAGACAAGGTCGCCGTCTACTTCGAGTCTCAGAACGTGAGCGCCGAATACCGCGACTACCTGGACCAGGGCGCAGCCGCCTGGAACCGCAGCCCCTGCCTGGACATCCATGTCGTCGACGAATGCCCCGCGGGGGCGAACTGCGTCACCGTCGGCCTGACGCGAGGGGACGACGCCGACGGGAACTTCGATGCGGTCGAGGATCGGGGCTTCACCGTCGGCGGCCACATCGACCTCTTCTACGAAGAGCTCGACAGGCTCGGGAGCGGCGCCAAGCTCAACGTGACCATCCACGAGATGGGACATGCCGTGGGCCTTCGTCACCGTGACACCGAACGCGTGCTGATGAACGGCGACACCTACACGGATATCTTCGACCCCGACGACACCGACTTCCACAACCTGCGCGTCCTGTACGGAAGCCAGGGGTAACGCAGGCCCACAAGCCGACCCGGTGAGCCTCCGATGTCAGGCGGTCGTGGATCAGGCCGTCTTTCGGGTGGACTTCTTCGCGGCGGCCTTCTCGGAGGGTTCCTTCGTCGCGGGCGGCTTCTTCGATGGTGCCTGTCTCGCAGGGGCTTTGCTCGCTGTGGCCTTCCTCGCGGCTGTGGTCTGGGTAGCGGCCTCTCTGGCCGGGGCCTTGGCCGCGGGAGACCGTGTGCCCTCGCTCGCGGCGCCTGCCCGGTCTGGTTCTCCGTCCGCGGTCTCCCCGCGGGCCCTCTTGGCCGCCTCCACGCTGCGCTGCAGCGCGGTGAGCAGGTCGACCACCTCGGCGTCCCCGGCCTCCTCGGGCGCCGTGGCGACCACCGGTTCGACGCCCGCCAGCTTGCTCTCCACCAGCTCGGCGACCGCGGTCGCGTAGGCGTCCTCGTAGGAGTCCGGCTCGAAGTCGGCGGCCAGCGACTCCACCAGGGACATCGCCATGGTCAGCTCCGCGTCCCGGACCTCGATGTCCTCGCCGAGGACGTCGAACTCGGCGGCGCGGATCTCGTCGGGCCACAGCATCGTCTGCAGCACGATGACGTCGTCGCGCACCCGCAGGACGGCCAGGGTCTCCCGCTGGCGCATGGCCAGCTTCACCACGGCCATCCGGTCGGTCTTGGCCAGGGCCTCGCGCAGCAGCACGTAAGGCTTGACGGTGCGCGTCTCCGGCTCGAGGTAGTAGGAGCGGTCGAACAGCATCGGGTCCACCTGGTCGGCGGGCACGAACTCCAGCACGTCGATCTCGCGGCTGGACGTCAGGGGCAGGTTCGCGAAGTCGTCGTCCTCGAGCATCACCTGACGGCCGTCGGCAGCCTCGTAGCCCTTGGCGAGCTGGTCCCAGGCAACCTCCTCGCCGCAGACCTGGCAGACCCGCCGCATCTTGATCCGGCCACCGTCGGCGCGATGCACCTGGTGGAACCGGATGTCGTGCTCCTGGGTCGCCGCGAACACCCGGACGGGGACGTTCACCAGCCCGAAGGAGACCGCGCCCTTCCAGATCGCACGCATCCGTCCAGCATGGCCGATGGACGCTCAGGCCGCCATGGTGGCTCGACCCGGACCGAACGGTTCCTCGTGCTGCATACGGCAGCATGGGCGAGGTGCCCTCGGGTTCCGCCACGTCACGCTCGGTGTCCCGCCCCGCCGTGCGGCCGATGCTGACCGTCGCCGTGTCGTCGGCCGATGACCTGCCGGCCGACGGAGCCGTGTGGGCCTACGAGGTGAAGTGGGACGGTGTGCGGATCCTGGCCCATCTGCGCGACGGTACCGTCCGGTTGGTCAGCCGCGCCGGCAACGAGGTCACCGCCGCCTACCCCGAGCTCGCGGCGCTGGGCCGGGTGCACCCGGACGCGATCCTGGACGGCGAGGTGGTGGTACTGCGCGACGGCGTCCCGAGCTTCGCGGCCCTGGCCGGCCGGATGCACGTGCGCGACGCCCGCCGGGCGGCCGAGCTGGCCGCCGCCACCCCGGCCACGTTCCTGGCCTTCGACGTGCTCGCCGTGGACGGCCATGACCTGACGGCCGGAGGTGGCGCACTGCCCTGGAGCCAGCGCCGAGCCCTGCTGGACTCCCTGGCCGAGGGCGGATCGCCCGGTGGGGTCTGGCAGGTCTCCCCGGTCTACGGGGACCGGGACGCCCTGGTCGCCGCGACGCTGGCCCAGCACCTGGAGGGCGTGGTGGCAAAACGGCGGTCCTCGCTGTACCGGCCGGGGATCCGGAGCGGCGACTGGGTCAAGCTGGCCCATCGGCGGGTGCAGTCGGTGGTCGTCGGCGGCTGGCGCCCGCAGACCGGCGCCCGGGGTCGCCTCGGTGCCCTGCTGATCGGCGTGCCGGACGCAGCCGGCGGGTTGGTCTTCGCCGGACGGGTGGGCAGCGGCCTGACCGCGGCCGCCGCCGCCGAGCTGCAGTCCCGGCTGGCGCCGTCCGGGACCTGCCCGTTCAGCGGCGAGGTGCCCGCGGTCGATGCCGCCGGCACCGTGTGGACCGCGCCGACGCTCGTGGTGGACGTCCGCTACCTGGCTCGGGGGGCCGAGGGGCGGCTGCGGCAACCGGTGTTCCGGGGCATCCGCGAGGACCTGACCCCTGACGACGTGCGCTGGGAGGCCTGAGGATGGCGCGATCGAGCGGTGACGGCGCCGGCCAGGTGGTGCAGGTCGGCGAGCACAGGTTGGTGCTGCGCAACCTGGACAAGGTGCTCTTCCCGGTCACCGGCACCACGAAGGCCGAGGTGCTCGCCTACTACACCGCGGTCGCCGAGGTGATGCTGCCGCACATCGCCGGCCGGCCGGCGACCCGCAAGCGGTGGCCGGACGGCGTGGCCGCCGAGCCGTTCTTCGAGAAGAACCTGCCTAACGGCACCCCGGACTGGGTGCACCGGGTCCGGTTGCCGGTGCCGGGGTCGATGAAGGACCGCGAGACGATCCTGTACCCGCTGATCGATGACCTGGCCGCCCTGGTCTGGGCGGCCAACCTGGCGGCGTTGGAGATCCACGTGCCGCAGTGGCGGGCCGAGCCGCACCCGGACGGCGCGCAGTACCGCGGGACCGCGGACCCACCCGACCGGCTGGTCGTCGACCTTGACCCCGGTGCCCCGGCGGGGCTGGCCGAGTGTGTGGAGGTGGCCTATGCCGTCCGGGACCATCTGGCCGCCGACGGGCTGGGCTGCTACCCGGTGACCAGCGGTGGCAAGGGGATGCAGCTGTACGCGCCGCTGCGCGCAGACGCCGACCCCGGGGCCGTCGTCGACTATGCCAAGACGATGGCCGAGACGTTGGCCGCGGCCATGCCCGCACTCGTGGTCAGCCGGATGACCAAGGCGATCCGGTCGGGCAAGGTGTTCATCGACTGGAGCCAGAACAACCCGGCGAAGACCACAATCGCCCCGTACTCGATGCGGGGCCGGGACCTACCGACTGTCGCGGCGCCGAGGACCTGGGCCGAGCTGGACGCGGCCGCCGACGGCAGCGCCCGGCTGGTTCAGCTCGACCACACCGAGGTCAGCCTCCGGCTGGCCGCGGGCGGCGATCCGCTCGCCGAGCTGGCCGAGCTGGCCGGAACCGCCGAGGCGGGCGCACTGCCTGCGGCGTAGGTCCGGACGAACGCCCGCAGGACCGCCGGCGGGTGCACCACGCTGGAGCGCCGGGCCAGCTCCTTGACCTGCTCGGCCTCCTCGGGTGGGAAGTAGCCGGCGTGCCGGTAGACGTCCACCCGGGTACACAGGCCGTCAACGTTCAGCTCGGGGTGGAACTGGGTGGCGTAGACGTTGCGGCCGAGCCGGAACATCTGCACCGGGCAGGTCGGTGAGCTTGCCAACAGCACGCACTGCTCCGGCAGCGAGCTGATCGCCTCCTTGTGACCGACGAACGCGTCGAACGAGGTCGGCAGCTCGGCCAGCAACGCGTCGCCGCGACCCTCGTCGGTCAACGTGATCGTCACGGGCCCAACAGGTTCGGCGTACGTCCGGTCCAGCGCCGCGCCCAGATAACCGCCGACCACGCTGATCCCGTAGCAGGCCCCCAACAGCGGGAAGTCGGCGGTCACCACTGCGTCGACCAGTCGGCGCAGCTCCGCCTCGGCGCGCCGCTGGGTCGCCGACTTGGACGCCTCGGGGTCGGTGGAGTTGAACGGGCTGCCGCCCAGCACGATCCCGGAGTAGGCCGACAGGTCGATCTCGCCGAGCGGGTCGCGCTCCAACCGGTGCCGGAACAGCTCGCCCGGGGTCAGCTCCATGTACTGCAGGAAGGCGGCGTACTCGTTGTCGGCCGCGGCGTCCTCAGCGCGCGTCGCGATCAGCAGGAAGGGCTTCACCCCGCCCAGCCTAGAGGTGCTGGGAGCTAGCCTCGGCCACCATGACCCAGCCGCCCCCGTCGCCCCCGTCGCCCTCGTCGCCCGCGACCCCAGCGACCGCCGGGGCCTCGGGCCAACGGCCTGCAACCTCCCTCCGGGATGGCGTGTGGGGGATCGTGCTGGCTGCCGGCTCCGGCGCCCGGTTCGGCAGCGCCAAGCAGTTCGGGGACCTCGGCGGGCGCAGCCTGCTCGAGCACAGCGTGGCCACGGCCCGCACGGTCTGCGCCGGGGTGGTCGCCGTCGTCCCCGACCCGGCGCGCGCGCCGTCGACCCGCACCGGTCTCGCCGACGCGGTCGTCGCCGGCGGGCCCACCAGGTCCGCTTCGGTGCGCGCCGGGCTGGACGCCGTGCCGCGCGACGTCGAGATCCTCGTCGTCGCCGACGCCGCCCATCCGCTGGCCTCGCCCGCTCTGTTCGCCGCGGTCGTCGCCGCCGTCCGCGACGGCGCGGACGGTGCGTTCCCCGGCCTGCCGCTCACCGAGGCCCTCGCCCGGGTCGGCCCGGATGGCGTCCACTGCGGCTCCCTGCCCCGCGAGGGGCACGTCCTGGTCCAGATGCCACAGGCCTTCCGGGCAGCAGCGCTGCGCGCCGTCCATGCCGAAGGTGTTGCGGCCGTTGAGGATTCGGCGATGGTTGCGGCGCTCACCAGGGCGGGACGCCCGGCGCGCGTCGTCGCGGTTCCGGCTGAGGCGACCAACGTCCACGTCACCACACCGGCCGAGCTGGAGATCATCCGACGGATCGCGTCGATGGTTCCACCTCGATAAGTCGTTCCGGTACCCGCCGACCGACGGCGTGACTCGGGCTGGCCTGGCCCGGACCCGCTGAGAATCAACGGACCCGACCCCGCCCTCCCTGCCACCGGGGAGGGCGGGCCGCGTCTACGCTGCCCGCATGACCAGCACCGCCGACGCCCCTGCCACCCGTCCTGCCGTCCCGTCGACCCGGCCGAGCCCCGCTTCCGACCGGGACGCCGCCCGGCGCGCGTTCGACCTGGACCGGGCCCACGTCTTCCACTCCTGGTCGGCCCAGGCCGCGCTGAACCCGATGGTGATCACCGGTGGCGCCGGGGCCTGGGTGTGGGACGGCGACGGCAACGCCTACCTGGACTTCTCCAGCCAGCTGGTGTTCACCAACGTCGGGCTGGGTCACCCCCGGGTGGTCGCGGCGATCCAGGACCAGGTGGCCCAGCTGGCCACTGTGGCGCCGCAGCACGCCAACGCGGCACGGTCCGAGGCGGCCCGTCTGGTCGTCGAGCGGGCCGCCGACATCGGCGGGCCCGGAGAGGCGGCGGACCACTTCACCCACGTGTTCTTCACCAACGGTGGCGCCGACGCGATCGAGAACGCCGTCCGGATGGCCCGGCTGCACACCGGGCGGCGCAAGGTGCTGGCCCGCTACCGCAGCTACCACGGCAACACCACCACCGCGATCAACCTCACCGGTGACCCCCGCCGCTGGCCCAACGACTACGGCGCCGAGGGCGTCGTCCACTTCTTCGGCCCGTTCCTGTACCGCTCGACCTTCGAGGCGAGCACCGAGGCCGAGGAGTGCGAGCGGGCGCTGCGGCACCTGCGTCAGACCATCGAGCTGGAGGGCCCGAGCACCATCGCGGCGATCGTGCTCGAGTCGATCCCGGGGACCGCGGGGATCATGGTGCCGCCGCCGGGGTACCTGGCCGGGGTGCGCGCCCTGTGCGACGAGTACGGCATCGTCTGGATCGCCGACGAGGTGATGAGCGGGTTCGGCCGGGCCGGGCGCTGGTTCGCCTGCGAGCTGGCCGGCGACCACGTCCGACCGGACCTGATCGCCTTCGCCAAGGGAGTCAACTCCGGCTACGTACCGCTCGGCGGCGTCGTCATCTCGGCGCCGATCTACGAGACCTTCGCGAACCGGCCGTTCCCGGGCGGGCTGACCTACTCCGGGCATCCGCTGGCCTGCGCGGCGGCCGTGGCGGCCATCACCGCGATGACCGAGGAGGGCATGGTGGAGAACGCCGATCGGCTCGGCCGGGAGGTGTTCGGCCCGGCCCTGGCCGAGCTCGCCGACCGGCACCCGATCGTCGGCGAGGCCCGCGGCGTCGGCGCCTTCTGGGCTCTGGAGCTGGTCCGGGACAGGACCAGCCGCGAGCCGTTGGTGCCGTACAACGCGGCCGGGCCGGCCAACGCACCGATGGCGCGGCTCGCCGCGGCCTGTACCGAGCGCGGCCTGCTGCCGTTCATCAACGGCAGCCGCACTCACGTCGTCCCGCCGCTGACCATCACCGACGACGAGGCCCGCTACGGGATCGCGCTGCTGACCGAGGCCCTGGACGACGTGGCGGCGTCGCTGTAGGGCGCGGCCCCCGAGGGGGCCGCGCCCCAGGATCAGCCGAGGAAGCCCTTGATCCAGGTGAGCTGGTCCGCCCCGTCGATCCGGAACACCCCGCCGACGCCGCCGCAGTTGGCGTTCAGGCCGAAGGACGTGACCGCCACCAGGGTGTCGCCGTGCAGGATCGCACCGCCGGAGTCACCGAAGCAGGTGCCGCCGTGTTTGGCGTCGCCGCTGAGCAGCATCGAGCTGCCGCCGTGCGCCGAGCCCGTCCCGACCGCACCGGTGGTGTTCACCACCATCAGGTCCGCCTGGTACCGGGTCCTGGCCGCCAGGTCGCGCTTGCCGTTGGCCGAGGCCCGCTGCAGGCCGTAGCCCACCGCGGTCACGGTGCTCGTCTTGCGGCCGTTCGCACCGATCTTGGCGTCGACGTAACCGATGCTCGGTAGGAGTGCGTACTTCCCTGCCGGTTTGACCGGCTCATCCAGGACGACGACGCCCAGGTCGTAGCGGAAGAACGCGTTCGGTTGGTACAGGTCGTAGACATGCACCGTGCCGCGCGAAGAGAAGTTGTAGTCACCCTGCTCGTCGCCGAACGGGTAGCCGTAGTCGCCCGGGTTCGGCTCCAGGTCGCTCTGGAAGAAGATCTCCGCCTGGGCGGCGGGCGCCTCCGTGCAGTGGCCCGCGGTGACGTAGACGGTCGGTGAGATCAAGGTCCCGGAGCACCGCCACAGCGGGTTGCCGTCGGCGTCCAGCGCGAGCATCAGCCCGACGTAGGGGTGGTCCTCGCCGTCCGGGGTGCCGCCGCGGGTGATCCCCTGTGCGGGGCTGACCGTCGCGGCACCCAGCGCCAGCGTGAGCGCCACGGTGAGTACCAGGGTGAGCAGTCGTCTCATGTCGTCCCTCCGGGTAGGGGATATCCGGGAATGAGCCTGGAATGGGCTTCTTGTCCCCTTCGGGGAGGGTAACTCGGAGGACGTTGCTTGGGGAGACGGGAGTGGTCTCCACTTGTTCCGTCACGTTTCCGATGAGCACAGCGGATCGTGCACCGAGTGGGGGCGCTGGTCCGTCGCGGGTCAGTCGCCGAACCGGTCGGCGTTGGCGTGGATGGCGTCGTGCACGTACTGCGCCAGCCCCGGCCGGATGTCGTCGTAGTGGGCCGTGAACCGCGGGTCGGCCAGGTACATGTCCGCCAGGGCCCGGTGCATGGCGTGACCGACGTCGTAGAACCGGTCGTGCAGGTGTCGACGGTGCGCCTCGGCGGCGTCCATCGCCTGCTCAGCGGTGGCCGGCACTCCGGCGTCCATCGCCGCCACGAACGCCGCGTTCACGCCGTCCTGCTCGGCCTTGACCGCCGCCCAGTCCCGCTTGGTGTAGCCGCGGGTGCGGTCCTGGGACTGCCGCCAGGCGTCGGTGTCGCCCCAACGCTGCTCGGCCTCGGCCCGGTAGCTCTCGCTGAAGGATTCGCCGAACAGCTCCTTCAGCTCCTGCGTCGTCATCGGTCGGTCGTTCATCGTCGCCTCCAGGGCGGTGTCCAGCGCGCCGACCAGGGCGTGCAGCTCGTCGAGGCGCGCATCGACGGCGGCTCGTTGGCGGCGCAGGTGCGTCTCGACGTCCGCCGGCGCGGCGTCGAGCAGGGCGCGGATCTCCGACAGGGAGAACTCCAGCCGCCGGTAGACGACGATGTGCTGGAGCCGGACCAGGTCGTCGGCGTCGTAGCGCCGGTACCCGGCCGGCGAGCGTCCGCTCGGGACGAGCAGGCCGATCTCGTCGTAGTGGTGCAGGGTGCGCACGCTCACGCCGAGCAGGTAGCAGACCTGCCCCACCGAGTACGCCTCGGTCGCCAAGGAATCGTCCACATGGCCCACTGTGGAGCCTGACGCCGGGTGAGGGTCAAGGCTGCAGCACGGATTCTGGCCCCGTCCTGGAGCGCGACGCCGAACCCAGCGCCGTCCGGTCCTTCCTCAACCCCGGACGGAGTCCTAGCGTGGAGGTGGAGGTGTTGACGATGTCGCATCAGGAGGCCACCTCGGTCGTCCCCCAGCCTCTGGACGTCGTGCAGGAGCGGCTGCGCGACGTGGAGTCCTGGCCGACGTTCCTCGAAGGACTCATCCTGGTCACCCAGACCGCCCATCAGCGCTATCGGATGGTGGTGCGCAGCGGCCAGACCACCCGAGAGGTGAACGCGGCGGTGCTGGCCCATCCGCGCGAGCACCGGTTCACCTGGAAGGCGCTCGCCGGACCCCGGTACGAGGGGGAGATCCGGTTGTCGGCGGTCGACGACCAGCACACCCAGGTGCGGCTGGCCCTGACCGCCGATCCCGTCGGCTTCGTCGCGGGGATCGGTGAGCTGTTCGGGTCCTCCAACGACGTGGCCCAGGTCGACCTGGCCCGGCTCGAGGACCACCTGGGCACGGCGACCGGCTGAACCAGGCAGCTCCCACGGGTGCCTCGCCCGCGACCGCGCTCCGGGTGCGCGCGGTCCAGCGGGGGCTCCGGGCCGCAGCCACGGGCTGAGTAGGGTGTCCTCGTGTTGGTCCTGGTGGTGGGCTCTGGAGCCCGCGAGCACGCCCTCGTCAGCGCTCTGACCGCTGATGCCGCGGTCACCGGCGTCGTCGCCGCCCCCGGCAACCCCGGCATGGGTGTGTCCTGCCACTCGCTGGACGTCACCGACCCGGATGCCGTCGCAGCCCTGGCCGGCGAGGTCGGCGCGGACCTGGTCGTGGTCGGCCCCGAGGTGCCGCTGGTCGCCGGTGCCGCCGACGCGGTCCGGGCCGCCGGGCTGGCCTGCTTCGGTCCCTCGGCCGAGGCGGCCCGGCTGGAGGGCAGCAAGGCGTTCGCCAAGCAGGTGATGGCCGCGGCTGGGGTGCCGACCGGGATGAGCCACGTCTGTACCACCCTCGAGGAGGTCGCCGCCGCGCTCGACGCCTTCGGCCCCCCGCACGTGGTCAAGGACGACGGGCTGGCCGCCGGCAAGGGAGTGGTCGTGACCGCCGACCACGACGCGGCCCTCGACCATGCCCGCACCTGCCTGTCCCGTGAGGGTGCCGCCGTGGTGGTCGAGGAGTACCTCGACGGTCCTGAGGTCTCCCTGTTCGTGCTCTGCGACGGCCAGCACGTCGTCCCGCTCGCCCCCGCCCAGGACTTCAAGCGGGTCGGTGACGACGACACCGGGCCGAACACCGGTGGCATGGGCGCGTACTCCCCGCTTCCGTGGGCCCCCTCGGGCCTGGTCGAGGAGGTGGTCGACCGGGTGGCCCGGCCGGTGGTCAGCGAGATGGCCCGCCGCGGCACACCGTTCACCGGCGTCCTGTACTGCGGCCTGGCCCTGACCTCCCTCGGGCTGCGGGTGGTGGAGTTCAACGTCCGGTTCGGCGACCCGGAGACCCAGTCCGTCCTGGCCCGGCTGGCCACCCCGCTCGGCGGGGTCCTGATGGCCGCGGCCAGCGGCGGCCTGGCCGGGCTGGCGCCGCTGCGCTGGCGGGACCAGGCGGCTGTGACCGTCGTCCTGGCCGCCCACGGCTACCCGGCCACGGTGCGCACCGGCGACCCGATCACGGGCCTGGACGACGCGGCGCGCGACGAGCGGGTCGCCGTCCTGCACGCCGGCACCGCCCTGGACGACGCGGGCCGGCTGGTCAGCGCCGGGGGCCGGGTGCTGTCCGTGGTGGCGCTCGGCGACAACCTGGACGACGCCCGAGCCCGCGCGTACCGCGCGATCGAGCGGATCGGGTTGGCCGGCGCTCACCACCGCCGGGACATCGCGCGGGCCGCGGCCGCCGGTCTGGTGGTCGCGTGAGCGGTGGTCCGGCCGGCGTCAGCACCGTGTCGGCGCCGCTCGAGCTGCCCGGTTGGCGCCACCTCTACTCGGGCAAGGTCCGCGACCTGTACCTGCCCGACCCCGCCGGTGCGGCCCGCGCGCCCGACCAGGTCCTGGTCGTCGCCAGCGACCGGATCTCGGCCTACGACCATGTGCTGAGCACCCCGATCCCCGACAAGGGAGCGATCCTCACCGCGCTCAGCCGGTGGTGGTTCCAGCAGCTGGCCGACCTGGTGCCGAACCACCTGGCAGCAGACCAGGGCCCGGTTCCCGCCGAGGTCGCCGGTCGAGCGATGCTGTGCCGCCGGCTCGAGATGGTGCCGATCGAGTGCGTGGCCCGGGGCTATCTGGCCGGGTCGGGCACCGTCGAGTACCGCAGCGGCGGTGTGGTGTGCGGGGTTCGGCTGCCGGCCGGACTCACCGAGGGTTCCCGGCTCCCGGAGCCGATCTTCACCCCCGCGGCCAAGGCCCCGTTCGGCGAGCACGACGAGAACATCGACTTCGACGAGGTGGTCGCCCGGGTGGGCCGTCCGGTCGCCGACCGGCTGCGCGAGCTCACCCTGACCGTCTACCGGCGGGCCGAGACCCTGGCCGCCGAGCGCGGTGTGGTTCTGGCCGACACCAAGCTGGAGTTCGGCCGCCTGGTCGGGGCCGGCCCGCGCTCAGCCGCCGCCGGCCGGGACAGCCGGGGCGACGCCGGGGAACTGGTGCTGGGCGACGAGGTGCTCACTCCCGACTCGTCCCGGTTCTGGCCGACACGGGACTGGGTCCCGGGCGGCCCCCAGCCGAGCTTCGACAAGCAGTTCGTCCGGGACTGGCTCACCTCGCCGGCCTCGGGCTGGGACCGGCATGGTCAGGTCCCGCCGCCGCCGCTGCCCGAGGACGTCGTCCGACGCACCCGGCAGCGGTACGTGGAGGCCTACGAACGGCTCACCGGGTGCGCCTGGGCCGCGCCCGCTCCCGCCTGACCCGGGCCCGCCTGGGGTGGGCGGAGGTCCGGTGCCCCGCCTCAAGATCTGGGCGTCGTCTCCCGATACCACGACAGACCTGGCCCAAGGGGCAGCGGTAGGAGAGGCGGTGGTCATGCTCGGGCGCGCCCGGACCACCCCACGCAGTTCGGTGCTCGTGGCGGCCGTGGTGATGGCGCTGGGCTTCCTGCTCAGCGTCGCCGATCCCGCCGCCGGCGCCCCGCAGCAGGCCAGCGTGGCCATCTTCGACGACGACGCGGACCAGGCCATGTTCCCCGGTCTGACCATGGCACCGGGCCACTCCTACACCGAATGTGTGCTGGTCGGAGCCACTGCCGCCGCCATCGACGACTGGGTCCAGCTGGGGGTCGCCGACGTCACCGGCTCCTTGGCCCAGCACCTGGTCCTGTCCGTCGAGACGGGCCAGGGCGGGCGGTTCGGGGATTGCTCGACCTTCACCGGCTCACCGATCTTCACCGGCACCTTGGCCGACCTCGCAGCCGCCGGCACGGGGTACGGGGTGGGCACCGGCTGGCAGCCGGCCCAGACCTCCGCGCGGTCCTTCCGGATCACGGTGGCCCTGGACGGCGGGCTGCGCACCCAGGGTCTGCGGGCGCAGGGCCGGTTCGTCTGGCGGCTGGTCGGCGCAGCCCCCGCCCCCACCACGCCGTCGTCGAGTCGGCCCCGTTCGACCGGGCCGGCCGCCGGCCCGACGAGCACGGATCCGACCGCTCCGTCGGGCGCGGCCGGGGCCACGACCGCCCCGCCGTCCCCGTCGGTGGTCGTCGAACCGACCCCGCCGCCCTCGGGTGTCGCCATGGGTTCCCCGGTGCCGGCCAACCCGACCGTGCCCTCCGGGGGCGCGGGAGAACCGCCCTCGCCGGACATCAGCATCGGCGCCGAGATCGCGAGGTTCGTGAAGATGGTGCAGCAGGCCCAGCGAGCCGCCGTGGCGGTCGTCGCCTCGCCGGAGTACCCGGTCAGCGCCATCATGATCGCGCTGCTCTTCCTGCTGGTCCAGGACCGGATCGACCGGCGGGACCCGAAGCTCGCCGCGGTGGCCCGGCAGCGCGACAACGAGGCGGACTTCCCGGACCGGTTCGGTGTGCTGACCGATCGCTTCGGCTTGCTAGGGGAGCGACGATGAGCCCGCGGGGGGCCACCCGAGGAGTCAGCCTGCCCGGCACCCGATCGAGCGTCGAGGTGGCACCGCTGTCCCATCGGGTCGCGGCGATGGGCGCGTTCCGGCTCGCCCAGCTGGCGGTCGTGGCGGTGCTCGCCAGGGTGCACGACACCGCCCAGCCGGTCAGCGCCGCGGTGGTCCTCGCCTACCTGATCGCCACGTCCGCGCTCGGCCTGCTGGTGCTCACCCCGATGCGGTCGGCGGCCGTCAAGGGCTTCGGGGCCGCCCTGCTCATCGACGGGGTCTTCCTGCAGCACGTGCACGAGCGGCTGGGTCACGGTCCCGGGGCGGACACGGTCCTGGCCGCTCAGCTGGTCGCGGTCTGTCTGCTGGCTTCGTTCCGGACCGGGCTCAAGCTCGCGGTCTGGCAGTCGGTCCTGATGGTGTTCTTCTGGCGGGCCGAGCAGACCGGGCTGATCCCGGTCTCTCAGGCGATGGCCGGGCTGAACCGGCAGGCCACCATCGGCACCGATATGAGCCTGCTCTGGCTGGTGGTGCTCACCACCTCGGTGGCCGCCTCCATCAACGAGAGGGAGCTGCGGCGGCGCCGCTACGACGCCGAGGCACTCGAGCGGTTCGCGGCCACCCTGCTCAGCGACGACCGGCCCCAGGATGTCGCCCAGCGCCTGATCCGGTTCGCCGTCGCCGAGCTCGGCGTCACCCGGGCCGCCGTGCTCACCCGCACCGAGGGGCAGGACGGATCGCTGCAGATCGTCGCGGGGGAGGGGCTGGCGACCTCCACGGGTCCGGGTGGGCCGCGGTCGGCCCTGCTCGACCTGGCTGCCTCCGCCCAGGGCACGGTCCGGGCTCTGCGCCTGGACCGCCGCAGGGATCCGGGGCTGTCCGCGATGTTCCCGAACGCCCGCCGGATCGCCGCGGTCCCCTTGCGAGTCGGACCCGCCGGGGTCGGCGGGCATGGCGGGCAGCTGCCGGTCAGTATCACGCTTGTCGTCGAGTTCGGCGGTGGCGGTCTGCGTGGCGGCCAGGTGGAGCGGCGCACTGTCAGCTCGGCAGCCCAGGCCGGAGCCACCGCGGCGCTCGCCCTGTCCCGGGCCCAGCTGCTCGCCGACGCGCGTCGGGCGGCGGTCACCGACGGCCTGACCGGGCTGGCCAACCGGCGCTTCTTCGACGAGACCATGCAGGCCTGCGAGCGGGCCTGGCGTGAGAACGGCGTGCCGTTCGCCCTGGTGCTCACTGACGTCGACCACTTCAAGTCGGTCAACGACCGCTATGGGCACCAGTTCGGCGACCAGGTTCTGGTCGCGGTGGCCCGGGCTCTGGGCGCGCACGCCACCGGCGGTGCGCTGGCCGCCCGATACGGCGGCGAGGAGTTCGCCCTGGTGATCCCGGGTGCGGACACCGCGGCCGCGGCCACGATCGCCGAGCGGGCGCGCCGCGCCGTCCGGGAGATCGCCGAACCGGTCAGTGTGTCGTCCAGCTTCGGTGTTGCCGCGGTACCCGAGGATGCGGCCGGGGCAGACGAGGTGGTCCTGTCCGCCGACGCCGCACTGCTCCAGGCCAAGGCTCTCGGCCGGGACCGGGTGGTCGTCTACGAACCCACGGTGGCTGCCCTCGGCTGAGCGCGTCGCAGGGCGGCGGTCGGGTGCGGTCGTCCGTTCCAGGCGGTCAGGGACCGCGGCGCAACCGGGTGCCCATGAACACCGCAGCCGCGCCCAGGGTCAGCGCGATCCACGCCCGGTCACTCGGCCCGCTCACGCCGCCGGCGCGCAGCAGCGCGATGCGGCCCGCGGCCGGCACCACCAGCCGGGCGATGCCCAGCACGTCGTCCGGGCTGTGCGCTACCACGTCGGGGTTGGGATTGGCGTCGCCCTGAGTGGTGATCATGGCGTCCTCGTCGATCCGGACGACGCGGTGCATCACCCGACCGCTCGGCGCCTCCGGGTCGCGGACCAGGACCACCTGGCCGCGCCGCACCGGTCGGTCGGGGGCCGGCGGGGCGACCAGGACGACGTCACCCGGCTTGAGCGCCGGCCTCATCGACCCGGTCAGGATCAGGCTGGGCTGCCAGCCCCACACTGCGGGCAGCAGCGACCACACCACCATCGAGCAGACCACCAGCAGCCAGCTGGTGGCGACCGTGTCCACCAGGTGCACGGTGCGCACGGCGCGGCGCTCCGGCTCACATCCTCCGGGCAGCACATCGGGCCGGGTGCTGAGCACCCGGCCCTCGTGCGATGGGTCGGGGGACGCCGACGTCATCGGGGCACCCCTACCCGGCAGGTCACGTGTTGCGGGCTTCCCAGGTGAAGCTCGTGGTGGCGTTCTTGCCCTGGGCGTTGTTGTCGTCCTGCAGCGTCCAGCTGAACCGGTAGCTCTTCGTCGCGGCACCGCTCGGCGCCCAGGAGGAGACGCCCGTGCCGTAGCCGGTGCTGGCGGTGGCGAAGCCGTTCAGGGTGCCGGAGTACAGCGACGACCCACCGGTGAACCCGGTGCAGTCCAGAGCCGCCCCTCCGGCCGCGCCGGTGCCCTCGTCGATACTGAAGGTCAGGTACTGGGCCAGCCCGTTGTCGGTGTACCCGGTCGTGTACAGCTTCACCGCAGAGGCCAGGCTTCCGGTGTAGTTCACGTTGAGGCACTTGGTGCCGTTGTCGCCCGGCTTGAGCCCACTGAGGTTGACCAGCACCGAGTTGGAGTCGTCGTCGCTGAGCACCACGGTGCCGGCGGCCCAGTTGTTGGCGCCGTTGGAGGTGCTGGCCGTGAACGCCGCGTTGGACGCCTGGTAGACGACGGCGCTACTGGCCAGCAGGGCAAGCGGCACCAGCAGGGCGAGGCCGGGTCGTTGACGGCGTCGACTGCTGTGCTCGGGCATCGAATCCTCCTCGGCAGAACTTCGTTACCCGGTCCATCGGCTCCTCGCGCGCCGGAGTGCAGCTGTTGCCGCTGTGATCCATCCGCATGGGTGAACCTGCCGGGACCTGAACCTGCCGGGACCGGGCGCTCACGGCGCCTCGGCAGCTCCGATGGCGCCGGATCCGGTGGGCCACGGTGTGAGGACCGCGGTATTGGGCCGTTCACCCGCCGGCGCCCGGCGCGGCGATGACATCATGTCCGGGGTCTGTTCGTCGGCGTCGGGGAGCGCACGTGGGTACCAACTACGAGGTGGTTCTGGTCACCTACCACAGCAGAAGCCTCGCCGAGGCTCTCCTGAGCCGTCTGGATCCGGCGATCCCGGTCGCGATCGTGGACAACGCTCGCGGGGCGGACGGGGTCGAGGAGCTCGTGGCCGAGCGCCCGGGCGCGCGCTACGTCGCCGGTCCCGCCCAGGGGTTCGCCCGGGCGGCGAACCTGGGTACACGCACCTCGGACGCCGAGCACATCGCCTTCGTCAATCCCGACACCGCCCCGACCACTGCGATCCTGGACGCGCTCGTTGCCGATCTCGAGGCCGACCAGCAGCTGGTCGCCGTCGGCGCCACCACGGTGCTGGCCAACGACCGGGTCGAGCTGGGCGTCGGCGGGTGGGAACCGACCCTGCGGCGCTGCCTCGTGCATGCGCTCGGTCTGAACCGGCACTGGCCCGAGGCCGGTGTCTACGCTCGGCCGGTGCCCGGACGTCCCCTGCAGCTGGACTGGCTCAGCGGGGCCTGCCTGGCGGTGCGCCGCGCCGACTTCCTCGAGCTGGGCGGGTTCGACGAGCGCTTCTTCGTCTACAACGAGGACATGGCCTTCGGCCGTCAGGTCCGTGACGCCGGCCGCGGGTTGGCGCTGCGCACCGACCTGCTGGTCCCGCACCTCGGTGCCGGATCAGGGGAGCCCAAGGCGCGGATGTTCCAGATGCGTGGCGCATCGATGGTCCAGTACATCGGCCTGCACAACCCGCCGTGGCGCACCGCGGCCATGCGCGTGGTGCTCACGATCGGCACCCTGCCCCGGTGGGCGCAGGCCCGCCTGTCCGGCCAGCGGGGGCTGTCCCGGGCGCACGCCGCCTACATCAGGGGCATGTGGTTCGGTGGACCCGACATGGCCTGACCCGGGGCGAGGGTCAGGCCGTTGTCCGTCGCCCAGGCGACGCAGTCGTGGGCCACGCCGGCCCAGGAGCGGTCGCCGCGCGCCTCGTCGGGCAGCTCCATGTGATAGGCCAGCTGGGGGTCGCTGGCGTACAGCCGGCGCCGCCGCGCTGGGCGGCGCCGCGAGCGCAGGTTCACCGCCGTGTACATCACGCTGCGGGCTGCGGTCAGCGGTCGGGAGTCGCCGTCCGGGTTGCCGGTCACCACCTGCCCGGCGAGCTCGGTGACCCGCTGCCAGCCGAACGGCTGGTATCCCTGGAGGGACAGGCAGGTGGCGTGGTCCCAGGCGCCACCGGAGAACGGGACCACCCGGAGCATCCGCAGGTCCTCGTGGAGGGTTGCGACCCGGGCCCCGAACGTGCTCGTGGTGCTCATCTGCCGGTACCAGCGGATCCCGGACATCTCGACGGCGTCCTGGTCGTCGACGGACATCTCCCGCGCTCGGGTCCGCGGAGCCGAGCAGGGTGCGGCCGTGTCCAGGGCCAGGTGCCCCCACAGCGAGAAGTAGTCGGCTCCACGGACGTGGGCCGCAGCATCCATCAGCTGGACCAGGGCATCCTCGGCGTAGAGGTAGTCGTCCTCGGCGAACCAGACCAGGTCCTCGCCCGGCCAGTGCTGCGCCGCGGCCCAGCCGAGCGCTGCCCGGTAGGACCGCCGGGCGCTGCCGCCGACGATGGGGACCACCTCGCCGTGCCGGGCCATCGTGTCGACCGACTCGGCCGGGATCTGACCGTCGTTGAGGAAGGAGATCTCGACCCTGCCGCCCTGCCGACGCTGCGCGGCCACCGCCCGCAGCATCGAGACGAGGGCGAGCTCCTTGCTGTAGTACGACGGGCGCGGCTTGGAGTTCTCACCTGCGTACGAGCGGTAGACGAGGTGGAGTCCCGCCTGCGCCATGAGCACTCATCACCTGTTTCCGACGGTGGGTGTTGCCTCCCCGAACGAGCCCAGTGTGCCCGGTCGACGTCTAGAGTAAGCCACGTGACAGGGCCCAGATCGCGCGAGTCGTTCCGCTGGTGTCACCATCCGGACCGATGACGCTCAGGACGGCGACGGGTCCGTCGCGGCTCACCCCGTCGCGGCGACGGTGGCGTCTGCTGGCCGTCGTGAGCGCCGTGCTGCTGGTGGTGGCCGCAGGTTTCGCGGTGACCCGGTGGATCGGGCAGGACGAACGCGAGACCCCGCCGGCGACGGCTGGTCCGCGCACCTGGTTGAGCGGCGCCTGGGTCGGCGGTGAGTGGGGCGTCACCCGGGTCGAGGGGTTCGGTGAGTGGCGGGGGGCCCCGTTGGACTTCGTCACCACCTATCCCGCCTACGGAACGTGGGGTGAGCTGGCCGAGTCCGACTGGCACGTAAGCGTCTTTGACGGCTTCGAGGGCCGGTTGGCCTACGGGCTCCCGCTGTTGCCCAAGGACGAGGCGGGCGCGCCGGGCGCGCTGGCCGCCGTGGCCGCCGGCGAGCACGACGACGTCTTCAACGCGGTCGCGGACGCCCTGCAGGCCCATGACCGCGGGGACTCGGTGATCCGGATCGGGCTGGAGGCCCAGGGCGACTGGTTCCCGTGGGGGGCCGGCAACGGTGCGAACAACCCCGACGACTTCAAGGCCGCGTTCGCCCACGTCTCCCGGTTGCTGCGCGGCCGCCTGCCCGAGGCCGAGATGATGTTCGACATCAGCTGTGGCGCAGTGCTGCGCGATCAGCAGGACCGGATGGACCCGTTGACCCGGCTCTACCCCGGTGACGACGTCGTCGACGTGATCGGCTGTGACCACTATGACCACTACACACTGATCAGTCCCTCTTCGGAGCGGTTCGAGAAGGCGTTGCGACCCGATCGCGCCGCCGGGCTGGCCGACACCCTCGACTTCGCTCGGGATCGCGGCAAGAAGTTCGGCGTCCCCGAGTGGGGCCTGACCGCCGAGGGCGCCGAGGGCGGCGGCGACAACCCCTTCTTCATCTACTCGATGTACGACTGGTTCAGTCGTAACGCCTCGGACATCTACTTCGAGAGCTACTTCAACGAGCCGGACGGCGATCTGGGCTCGGCGATCTGGGAGCCGTCGCAGAACCCGGCCGCAGCGCAGGAGTACCGCTCCCTGTGGGGGGTCAGCGGCTCCTCGCCGAGCCCGACCGCCGGGGACTGAGCAGTCCGGCCATTCGGCGCAGGTGCTGCGTGGGATCGAGCAGCTCGCGCAGGTGGCGCTGCCCGGTTTCACCCATCCGCCGGGCTGCCTGCGGGTCGGCCAGCAGTCGGAGCACCGCGTCGGCGAAGGCCTGCGGATCGTCGTGTACCTCCAGGTCGACACCGGGCCGCAGCGGCAGTCCCCGGGTGGCCAGGGACGTGCTCACCAGCGGCAGAGCGGCGTCCAGGTACTCGACCACCTTGATGTTCACCCCGGAGCCGGACACCACCGGGTTGACCGCAACGGTGGCCCGGCGCAGGTAGGGCGCCGGGTCGGGCACGTCGGCGGACAGCTCCACCCGGGCTGCCTCCTCCACCAGGCGACGCAGCGCCGGTGACGGGTTGCGTCCCACCACGTCCAGGACCACGTTGGGGTGGCTCGTCCGCACGCACGGCCAGACCGCGGAGAGCAGCCAGTCCAAGGCGCCGATGTTGGTTGCGGTGTCCAGGGTGCCGAGGAAGAGCAGCCGCGGCGGGGTCGACGGCTCGGGGCGCTGCTCCTCGTCACGGCGGTTCTTGGCCGGGGACAGCGCGAAGGGCGGCACGTGGATCACGTTCGGGGTACCGATGCCGCTGCGCCACTGGGCGTCCTCCGCCGAGATGTCCGCGGTGCCGGTGATCCAGTCCACGGTGGCCAGGTGCCGCTCGTCGCGCTCGATCCGGCGCGCCTCCCACCGCATCAGCCAGCCCTTGGGGCCGGGCGTCTGGTCGGCCAGGCTGCGGTGGTAGGCGCCCTCGCGGTTGTGCTGACGCAGCACCAGCGGCAGCCCCAGCCCGCGGGCGAGGGCCTCGCCGATCGCCCGGGACTTGTAGGAGAACAACACGATTCCGGTCGCATCGGGGGCCAGCCGCCGGGCCTGCTCGACGAGCTCGGACGGCGCGGGACGGGACGCGACGACGAACGGCGTGCGTGGCGCGGCGAGCAGCAGCGGGTTGCGCCGCCGCGGTGTGGCCAGGATGGGTACGCCCGCCAGCAGCCGCTTGTAGGGTGCGTGGTCGACGGTGTCGCCGTCCGGAAGCACCAGCAGGGCGAGGAGGCCCTCACCGGCGGCGATGCGGGCGAAACCCAGGTGCTCCTGTTCGCCACCACCGGTGGCGGGCAGGAACGGTGAGTCGGCGACGACGATCCAGCGATGCCTCAGCACACCCACCTCGCTCGTC
Source organism: uncultured Actinomycetota bacterium (assembly GCA_963724535.1). GTDB lineage: Bacteria > Actinomycetota > Actinomycetes > Actinomycetales > Kineosporiaceae > JADJPO01. The sequence continues at coordinate 315,896 of CAVRVD010000011.1, read as the reverse complement.
CGTGTTCGTCGCTGCACCGACCGCAACCCTACGTCTGCGAGACTTCTAGCATGTCGCTCATGACCTCCCCGGATGAGGACAGCGCTGCCAGCGCGCCGAAGCCGGTCCCGCCGAACACCTCCTCGGTACCCGCCGAGCCGCTGCCGGCCGAGAACCGTCGGCTGCCCAAGGCCGCCGCCCGCCCCGCCCCGGTGCTGGCACTGCTGCGCTCCCGCTGGCCCTGGCTGGTGATCACCGGCCTGGTCGGCACTGTGCTCGGCCTGGTGCTCGCCACGGCGCAGACCTACCAGGCCACGGCCGTGCTGCAGCTGACCGGAGTGACCGACAGCTTCCGGGTCAAGCAGGTCGGCCAGACCATCGAGCTGAACGCCGTGTCCCCACCGGTGATCAAGCAGGCGGTCACCGCCGACGGGCTGGACGGCACCCTGCCGGAGGACCTGGGCCCGCGCACCACCGCGCTGTGGGGGATCGACACAGACCTGATCAGAGTCACGGTCCGCAACCCCGACGGGCAGCGCGCGATGGCGGAGGTCAACGCCGTGGTCGATGCCCTGGTGGCCACCACCGTCGACAACCAGACCGCCGAGCTGCAGTCCGTGCAGACCGCCGTGAACGACGTCATCGGCGGCCAGACGCTGGCCAACCGGCAGGCCGAGAGCGCCCGGCTGAACCAGGCCGGCGTGCGTGCCGCGGACCGTCAGTTCAAGGTGCTCGACGGGGTGTCGGTCCAGGTGCAGGCCCCCGCCGTGGTGGCCGAGCTGGCCGGGGTGTCCCGGCCCGTGTCCGCGGCCCTCGGCGGGGTCGGCGGGATCATGCTCGGTGCCCTCGCCGCGCTCGTCGCGGGCACCGGACGTCGCCGGGTGCGCACCCCTGCCGAGCTGCGCTCGCTGGCTCCCGAGCTCAACCTCAAGTCCACCACGCAGGCGGGCGAGGTGGCCGGTCGGCTGCTGGAGTCAGGCCACTCCACCCTCGTCGTGCTGTCGCTGCCGTCGACGCCCTCCTCGGCGTCCCGGTTCGCCGCCGCCGTGGCCAACCATCTACGCACGCACGGCTCGAGCGTCACTCTGGTCAACGCGATCGCCCTGGAGTCCTCGGACTCGGCCTCGATGGCGCTGCCGGACGAGGTGTGGGTGCTGCGGCGCGACATCCGCCAGGACGTCAAGGCCTACTTCTCCACCGACGTCCTGGTCGTCGCCTGCACCGCCGAGCCGGAGGCGGTCGGCCTGATCTCGGGGCAGTCCGACCTGATGGCCGTGGTGATGGCCAAGGAGGGGCGGTCCACGGTGCAGCAGATCTGGGACACGGTCAGCGCGGTGGAGTCGGCCGACCCGATCGTGGTTCTGGCGCCCTGACCGGCCGGGTGCTGTCGGCGTGAGGACGATCAGCGCGCCCCGCCTCGGGCGCCCGGCCCCGGTCGTGTACCGACCACGGCGGATCGCCGTGATGCGGCCGTGGCGCGGCGGGCTGCCCGATCCGGTGACCGACCCGCAGGGCGCTCTGGACATGCGGGTGGCCTGCGCCCGGTATGTCTCTGGGCTGTTCCTGGCCATGGTGCTGCTGCAGCGGTTCGCCACCCCCGGTCAGCCGGACGTGTCGATCCTGGTGCCGCTCGTTGTCCTGTGGGGTGTCTGGGGGTTGCTGCGCGGGGTGGTCGAGGTGGACCGCTCCCGGCTGCAGCTGTGGCTGGCCGCGACCGGCTGCGCAGCCGTCCTGATCCCCGTGCAGCAGCGTCTGGTGGAGCAGCCGATCATCAGCACCACCTCGTGGGGGCTGCTGTTCGCCGTCTGGCTGCCGTCGGTGCTGCGGGTGGTCGACCGTGGCCGGGAGACCTTCTTGCTGGCGCTGCGCCAGATCGCCTACATCGCGGGCGGGCTGGCCGCCGGCTGCCTGGTCTTCATCGCCACTCAGCTCGCCGGCCTCGGCTACACCGACTACCTGGCTCAGGTGGTCCCCCGCGCCCTGCTGCTGCAGAACTTCGTGATCAGCTACCCGGTGGGGTACGGGTCTGACCTGTACCGCGCCAACGCCTGGATCGGTCTGGAGCCCTCCTTCGTGTCGATGCAGCTCGGCATCGGGCTGATCGCCGCGTTCCTGTCCGGCGTCCGGTTGCGGGTGCTGCTGGCGATCATCGGCGGGCTGGTCGCCGCCACCGCCGGCTCGGGTCTGGCCATCGTCGCGGTTGCGTTGCTGGTGATGCTCGGCTATCCGGTGCGCAACAACCTGGTGCGCTACTTGCCGGTGGCCGTCGTCGGCGCTGTCGCGATGGGGGCCACCCCGTACGGTCAGTCCATCCTGAGCCGGCTGACCGAGGCCGGGGACTCCCAGTCCTCGACCAGCCTGCGCGGCATCCTGCCCTACTCCTACGTCTGGCCACGTTGGGTCTACGACCCGATGGCGGTGCTGTTCGGCCGGGGGCCGGGGTCCTCCCAGAAGATCGTCGGGGAGTCCGGCATCCTCGGTCTGCTCACCCCGACCCCGGTGAAGATCTTCGTCGAGTACGGGATCGTGGTCGGTCTGGTGGTGGCCGCCTTCATCCTGTTCACCTACGTCGGCGGCCCGAGCCGTTCCCTGTCGGTCACCCTGCTCGTCTCGCTGTGGATGCTGCAGCCGGGGACGACGACCATGCTCGCCGTGCTGCCCCTGTTCCTGACCACCACCTGGTGGGCGCCGCGCGTCGACCCGGTGCTGGAGAGCGATACCGCCACCTACGCGACGGCCCGTGGCTGGCTGCAACGGGCGGCCCGCTGGCGCCCGATGCAGACCGTCGGGACATGGCGGATCGGACGTCGCCCGGTCACCAGCCGTTCGGCGGTAGGCTCGGTGCCCACTCGGGAGAAGAAATGAGCTGTTCATGACAGCGGTCACCGTTGTGATGCCGGTGCTCAACGAGGAGCACTGCGTGGCCGACGCCGTGCGTTCGGTACTCGCTCAGACGTTCGCGGACGTCGAGCTGCTGGTGGTCGACGGCGACTCGACGGACAGCACCGCGGACCAGGTACTGCAGATCGCCGCGACGCAGCCGCGGGTCCGGTTGCTGCGCAACCCCTCCCGGACCATCCCGCACGCGCTGAACGTCGCTCTGGAGCAGGCTCGCGGCCGCTACCTGGCCAGGGTGGACGGGCACGCCGGGGTCAGCGTCACGTACCTCGAGCGGGCCGTGACCACGCTGGCCGCCGATCCCCGGATCGTCGCCGTGGGAGGGCGCCGGATCGGCGTGGCCCGGACCCGGGCCGGCATCGCCGTGGCCACCGCGCTGTCCAGCCGGTTCGGCGTCGGCGACTCGATCAACCACTACGCCGACCGGGCCCAGGAGACCGATCACGCCTCGTTCGGCGTGTTCCGCACCGACGTGCTGCGTGCCGTCGGCGGCTGGGACGAGGACCTGCTGGTCAACGAGGACGTCGACATCGATCACCGGATCCGCGCCCGGGGGCACCGGATCTGGTTCGACCCGGACATGCACATCTACTGGCACGTCCGCGAGTCCGTGCCCGCGCTTGCCCGCCAGTACCGGCGCTACGGCCGGGGCAAGGCGGCCATGGTGCGCAAGAATGGGCACAGCGCGGTCCGGCTACGGCACCTGGCGCCGCCGGCATTGGTGGCGGCCCTCAGCCTGGCCGCGCTACTGGCCGTAGTCGGACTGTGGCCGCTCACCGTCCTGTTGGTCACCCCGTACCTGGCCGCGCTCGCCCTGGCCACGGCCCTGACCCTGCGCACCGCCGAGCCGGTGCAGCCTCCGCCGCCACCGGGGGCCGTGGCCCTTCCCCCATCGGAGCGGCCTCGATCGGACGGCGCCCGATCGGACGGCGCCCGATCGGGTGAGCCGACCGGACGGCGGCCGGGCCCGCTGCCACTCGCGGCGGCCTTCGTGGCCATGCATCTGGGGTGGGGGCTGGGCTTCCTCGAGGGGCTGCTGTTCCGGCTGGCCCCGGCCGCGGCCAGTGCGCGCTTGCCCCGGGCCGCCCGCGGGCCGTCGGCGTCGGCGCCCGACACCCCCGCCGTGGTCACCTTGGACGCCGCGGAGGGCGCGAAGCAGCAGACCAGGGGCGTGCGCTCGCGCTGATCGCCCGCCGTCCGGGCGATCATCGGCGGCGACCGCTGCGGCGGTGGAGTCGCCCGGCTCGAGGATCGCGGCGGCTGGCTGAGCCGCTGACCGGCCCTGCGCGCCCGGTCGCGCAATCGGCTGCGACGGCTGCTCGCCGGGCCGAGGCGAGCCCCGGCCCCCAGCGGCGCAGGTCACCCTGCGGGTCGATCACCCTGGGTACTGGGCCACGGGTCCGGACGGGGCCAATGCCACCCCGACTCCTTCAGTGCACCCTCGAGATCCACCGAACCCCTACAGGTCGATCCGTCGTCCGATGGGGGTCCATCCGATGCGCTTCCCGTTCCTGCGCAAGCTGCTTGCCGCCGGCCTCGCCACGTCGAGCCTGGCGGCGCTCGCACTCATCGCCCCGTCCCCGGCGAGTGCTGAGTCCCTCGGGCGCGGACGGCAGGTCGTGGGCTCGGCCCCCTCGTCGGGTTCGTCCCGCTCCTCGTCGGCGACCGGCACACCGGGGCGGATGGCCAAGCTGCTCTACGGCACCCCCCGGTCCGGCATGCTCTGGCACACCGGCTTCTGGACTGGGTCGGGGATGTCGGCGACCCGGACCATCCAGGCCGAGGCCTGGGCCGGCCGTCCGTACGACTTCGTGACGGTCTACCCCGCCTACGGGAGCTGGCAGGACCTGGCCGACAGCGGGTGGGTGCCCCACCTGCTGCAGGGTTACCGGGGCCGGCTGGCCTACGGACTGCCGCTGCTGCCGAACAACCGGCGGGGGCAGTGGAACGACATCCTGTCGGGGCAGCGGGACGACGTCTTCCGCAAGATCGCCCGGGAGCTGCGCGAGGGCGGCTTCGGTGACGCCGCGATCCGGGTCGGCCTCGAGGCCAACGGCGACTGGTTCGCCTGGGGCGCGACCGCCGCCACCGCGCCGCAGTTCCGGGCCGCGTTCCGCCGGGTCGTGAGCATCATGAACCGGGAGAGCCCGGAACTGACCTTCTGGTTCGACACCTCGGCCGGTTACGGCCTGCGCGGCCAGACGAACCGCCTCGACGCATTCAACCTGCTCTACCCGGGTGACCACTACGTCGACGGCATCTCGATGGACCACTACGACTTCTATGAGCTGCGGGCCACGAACTCCGCCACCTGGGCCAAGGCGATTCGGCCCACCAAGGGGCCGGGCCTGGCCGACGCGGCCGAGTTCGCCCGGGCCCGCAAGAAGGGCTTCGCGGTCCCGGAGTGGGGGCTGCACAACGGCGCCGGCATCGGCGGCGGGGACAACCCCTACTTCATCCAGAAGATGCACGAGTTCTTCCGGGCCAACAGCGACGTGCTGGTGTTCGAGTGCTACTTCAACGAGCCGGACCCCTACATCCGCAACGCGCTGTTCTCGCCGGTGCAGCTGCCCAAGGGCTCTGCGGCCTATCTGAAACTGTTCTGACCCACTGCCGCCGCGCCGGTTCGGAGAGCATGCCGTCGGTGACGTACCGTCAGGGATGCGCCGGGGCGGAGCCACTCACCGTGGCCGTCCCCCCGGCTCATGTCGACGGAAGGGTCACGCGAGATGACGGACGCCCGGACGGGCCAGGACTCCCCGTCCGGCCGGCGACCGGCCCTGCACCGGCGGCACCTGCGGCTGCTCGGCACCGCCAGCTGGAACGTCGTCGACCAGGCCCTGTCCGCGCTGAGCAACATCCTGCTGACGGTGCTGGTGGCCAACGAGGTCGGCAGGGCGGGCTTCGGCGCCTTCTCGGTCGCCTTCGTCGTCTTCGGCATCTGCATCGGCATCGAGCGGGCCATGGTCGGCCAGCCGTTGAGCATCCGGTACAGCGGAGCGGACAGCGAGCGGCTTGCCGACGGCCGGGCCCGGGCCGTGGGCAGCGCCCTGGCCATCGGGCTGATCGGCGGCGCCGCCTGCGTGGTCGCCGGACTGCTGCTGCCCGGAATGCTCGGCGGCTCGTTGGTGGCCGTCGGGGTGGTGATGCCGTTCCTGCTGGTCCAGGACGCCTGCCGGATGGTCTTCTTCGCCGCTTCGCAGGCACGGTCTGCGGCCGGCAACGACGCGTTGTGGGCCGTTCTGCAGGTCGGTGGGATCCTCGTCCTGCCCCTGCTGACCCGTCCGACGCCGGCGCTGCTGGTCCTGGTCTGGGGCGGCGCCGCCGCGGTCAGCGCAGTGGTCGCCCTGGTCCGGCTCCGGCTGCGACCGCGGCCGAGCGGTTTCGGCTCCTGGCTGCGCGAGCAGCGCAACCTGTCCGGCTACCTGGTCGCCGAGTACCTGCTGGGCACCGGTGCCTTCCAGGGCGGCATCATCGGGGTCGGGGCCTTGGTCGGGGGCGACGAGGGGCTGGCCGTGGTGGGGGCCTTCAGAGCGGCGCAGACCGTGCTGGGCCCGCTGAACCTGCTGGCCACCGCCGTGCAGATGTTCGCCCTGCCCCAACTGTCCCGGCGTCGCTGGATGACCCCTCGACAGCGCACCCTGGCCGCGGGCGCGGTGAGCGGGTTCCTCTCGGTGGTGGCGGTCGGCTACAGCGTCGTCGTCCTGCTCATGCCGGACGTGGTGGGCCAGACCCTGTTCTCGGAGAGCTGGGCCGGAGCGCGGCAGGTGCTGCTGCCGCTGGCCATCGGCGTGATCGCCCGGGCGATGTCCGAGGGCTGCGCCGTCATGATCTACTCCCTGGACCAGGCCCGGCGCACCTTCCGGATCATGACCGTCGAAGCGCCGCTGGTGCTCACCCTGATGACGGTGGGAGCGTTAGTCGGCGGCGCCGAGGGGGCCGCCTGGGGGATGTGCGTGGACCAGGTGCTCCTGGTCCCGCTGTGGCTGTACACCCTGCGTTCGGTGGTGCACAGCGTGCCGTCCGAACCCCTCGCCGGGCCCTGTCAGCCGGTCGCCGTCCCGGCCGCCGACGAGGTCAGCTCCCGCGCCGACGGGCCAGCAGCCGGCGCCGAGCGGTGACCCAGGGCCGTTGCGTGGTCACCGCACGGACGGTCGGGTGCTGCTCGAGCAGCCGACCGGCCGGGACGATCGCGAACCCGTCGTCCAGCAGTCCGTCCAGCACCCGCTGGGTGACCTCGCCCCGCGAGAACGTGGGCAGCGCCAGAGCCTGACCCTCGGTGTCCTGGGTCGTGTCGTGCAGCAGCAGGATGCCGCCGCGGTGCCGCGCGGACAGCGCCCGCTGCGCCACCGCGACCCCCTCGTCGTCCACCCAGTCTCGCGCCCAGGCCGTCCAGTACACGACGTCCATGCCCAGGGCCCGGGCGCTCAGGAACTGCAGCACCCCCTGGGCCCCGTAGGTGGGCCGGTACAGGCGCACCGGCTGCCCGGTCACCGCCTCGAGACGTCGCTTGCCCTCGCGCACCAGGCGGGCCGCCCGCACCGCCGACACGTCTGTCAACCGCGTGTGGTCCACCCCGTGCAGGCCCACCTCGTGACCGGACCGCAGGATCTTCAGGACCAGGCCGGGGTGGCGCTCGGCGGCATCGGCCAGCAGGAAGAAGGTGGCCTGCACGTCGCGCCGCGCCAGCGCGGCAAGGATCTGAGGGGTGTGCTCGGGGTCGGGGCCGTCATCGTAGGTCAGGGCCATCACCCGGTCCTCGGTCCGGACCCGCATCGCCGAGCTGAGCGGCAGCAGTACGGTCCGCGCCCAGCGCAGGGCGCCGGTCGGGACCGGTAGGTCGCGCGGGCCGGGGTCCTCGTGCGATCCCAGGTCGCGCTCGCGGACCAGCAGGACCTCGCTCGCTCTGCTCATCCACCAGATGTACACCACCCAGGCGGCATCCCGGCAGTCCGCGGAGAACGCGCTGGCCTCGGCGGATCTGCATGACGACGGCTGGTAGATGCGGATTGTGTAGTGCCGCGCAGCGGGTCCGCGGCGTACAGTGCTGCCGAAGTGTCCGGAGCCAGTGCAAGTGTCCGGACTGCCTCACTCGTCCCGTCCCACGAGCACTCAGCCCAGAGCGGGGGTAGCCCATCAACGCGGACACGCTCGGACCGGCGCGCAGGCGGCGCGAGCGGTCCGACATCCTGCCCGCCCCGGAGGGGCCGCCGGTGGCACTGTCTGTGATCATCGCCTGCCTGGACTCCGCCAACACGCTCGCTGACCAGCTCGAGGCTCTGGCCGGCCAGTCGTGCCCGGTGGGCTGGGAGCTGCTGGTCTGCGACAACGGCTCGGTCGACGACACCCGCGGCGTCGCTCTGCGGTATGCCGACCGGCTGCCGCTGCGCGTCGTCGACGCCTCCGCACACCCTGGCGCGGGAGCTGCCCGCAACGCCGGCGCCGATGCCGCCCGGGGCCCCTGGCTGGCCTTCTGCGACGCCGATGACGTGGTGGCCCCGGACTGGCTGGCGGCGATGGTCGCCGCCCTGCGTCGGCACCGGTTCGTCGCCGGTCGCCTCGAGGGCGAGCGGCTCAACGGGCGTCGGGCGCTGCGCTCACGCGCCCTCGACCAGCAGGACGGACTGCAGTGGTCCGGGGTGATCGACCTGCCGCATGCCGGCGCCGGCAACATCGGCATCCACCGGGACCTGTTCCGCCGGGTCGGTGGCTTCGACCCGAGCATCGCCTGCTTGGAGGACACCGATCTGAGCTGGCGCGTGCAGCTGGTCGCGGGTGTGCCACTGCAGTACTCGCCCGACGTGGTCGTGCATGTCAGGCTGCGTTCTGCGTTCTCGGACATGTACCGGCAGGGCCGGTCCTACGGCGTTGCCCACGCCGTGTTGGAGTGGCGGTACGGCCACTGTGACGGGCCAAGGACCGCTGGCGGCGCGGCGGTCGTGCCGGTCTCGCGTCGGCTGATCTCGATCGCGTCGGCGTGGTTGGGGGCGCCTCCGAGTGCGGGGCGGCTGGTCTGGCAGATCGGCTGGCATCGCGGCCACCGCCGTCAGGGTGCCGAGCTGCGGGTCCGCGGCGGCGCGCCCGAGCCACTCCGGGGACGTGATTCCAGACACGATGCGGACGTCGCGTCGTCGCCGTCCACGCCGTCGGTCCGGCAGTCCTACGACAGCCGGTGACGGGCAATCCGGCTCGGGGCTACCCACGGTCACCGTGTGCCAGGCCCGCCCCCTCAGGGCCGACCGATTCGCCGGGTGTCGGCCGTTTATGACGGCCGATTCGTTCGTCAGCGGTGACTCAGCGCGTCGTTGATGACGAATGATCCGATGTTCGGGACAGTGTTCAGGGGGGCGGATACGCTCGTGAGGAATCGACTCGGGGACATGCGTGACGGCGCTGGCTGTGGCGTGGGTCCGGCCCGGAAGGGGTAGGAGAGCGACTGTGGGCAGTGCCGACAGCCATGTCGGAGCCGGTGACGGGCGTCCGATGTCGCCACCGCGCCGCCCACTGGTGATCGACCTGAGCGACGGTCAGACCCGTGACGCCGCGCGCAGCGCCGTGGCCGATCGCTCCGCCGGCGCGCCGCCGTCAGTCCCGCGGATCGGCCCGGGTGCCGCCGCGAACATGGGGGCGGCCCCCCGGACCGCGCTCGCGGCCGACGAGCTCGTCGTCCTGCCCGAGCCCGGCGCGGCGCCGGTCCCGGTGCCCTCGCGAGGTGCGCGAGGCAAGGGGAGCGAGGGGTGGCTCGGCCGGTACGGCGTTCAGCCGCTGCTGCTTGCCTGCGACCTGGCCGCCGTTGCCATGGGCGCGGCCGTGGTCGGCGGGATCGGCCGGGTCCACCTGGTCTTCGCGGTGGTCCTGATCGCCCTGTTCTCCACGGCGCACCTGTATCGGTCGCGGTTGTCCATGTCCCTGCTGGACGACGCGCCCCGGCTGGCCGGACGCTGGTTCGCGGCGGCTGCCATCACGATCCTGGTCCAGGCCGCCTTCACCCAGCTGTACTGGGACCTGGTGCGGGTCAAGTGGGAGATCGTCGCGGCCGCCGCGGTCACCCTGGGCCTGGTGTTGGTCCTCCGTGCCGTGGGCTACTCCGTGGTGCGCACACTGCGCCGGCAGCGACGCGTGCGGCACCGGACCCTGATCCTGGGTGCCGGGCGGGTCGGTGCCCAGCTTGCCGACATCCTGCTGGACCACCCCGAGTATGGTCTGCACCCGATCGGTTTCCTGGACTCCGACCCCTGGCTGGGGCCCAAGGAGCTGCCGCTGCCGATCCTCGGCGGTACCGACGGGCTGTATCACGTGCTCACCGACCACGACGTGAACAACGTCGTCGTCGCGTTCGGGTCGATGCGCGAGTCCGCCCTCGTCGACGTGATCCGTACCTGCGACCGGCTGGACACCGAGATCTTCCTGGTGCCGCGGCTGTTCGAGCTGCACCACGTCAGCGACGACATGGACACGGTCTGGGGCATGCCGCTGGTCCGGCTGCGCCGCGCCGCCCGCCGCAGCCGGGGCTGGCAGGTCAAGCGGGCCTTCGACGTCCTCGTCTCGACGGTCGCGCTGGCGGTGCTGTCCCCGATCCTGCTGCTGGCGGCGATCGCGGTGCGGCTCGAGGGCGGTCCCGGGATCATCTTCCGCCAGGAGCGCGTCGGGGTGGACGGCCGCCGGTTCCAGGTGATGAAGTTCCGTTCGCTCAGGCCGGTCGACGAGACCGAGTCGCAGACGAACTGGAACATCGCCCACGACGACCGGCTCGGACCCGTCGGTCGGTTCCTGCGCAAGTCCTCGATCGACGAGCTGCCCCAGCTCATCAACATCCTCAAGGGTGAGATGAGCATGGTCGGCCCTCGGCCGGAGCGCCCACATTTCGTGGACCAGTTCTGTGAGGCCTATCCTCGCTACGTCGCCCGGCACCGGGTGCCCTCGGGGCTGACCGGCTGGGCGCAGATCAATGGCCTGCGCGGTGACACCTCGATTGCCGATCGGGCCCGTTTTGACAACTACTACATCGAGAACTGGTCGCTGTGGCTCGACGTGAAGATCATGCTCCGCACCGTCGGTTCGGTCTTCCGCGGCGCCGGCGGCTGACCAGCGCGTCATGCCAGGCGGACGGCGGGCGGGCGTCCAGGGGAGGTTCGGGTCTGTGAAGGCGGTCATCCTGGCCGGTGGTCTGGGCACGAGGCTGAGCGAGGAGACGACCGTTCGGCCCAAGCCCATGGTCGAGATCGGCGGGCAGCCGATCCTGTGGCACATCATGAAGACCTATGCCGCACACGGCATCACCGACTTCGTGATCTGCTGCGGTTACCGGGGCTACATCATCAAGGAGTACTTCGCCTCCTACTTCCTGCGCTCGGCGGATGTCACCTTCGACCTGGGCAAGAACAGCATGGAGGTGCACGGTGGCCGGGCGGAGAACTGGCGGGTCACCCTGGTCGACACCGGGCAGTCGACGATGACCGGTGGTCGGCTCAAGAGGGTGCGCGACCACCTCGACGGCACGTTCTGCTTCACCTACGGCGACGGCGTGGCCGACGTGGACGTCAGCGCGGCGATCGCCTTCCATCGTGCCGAGGGCCGGGCCGCCACCCTGACCGCGGTACAGCCGACCGGACGGTTCGGGGCCCTGGTCCTGTCCGAGGGGCACAACGAGGTCAGCAGCTTCATGGAGAAGCCGGCCGGCGACGGGGCCTGGGTCAACGGCGGCTACTTCATCTGTGAGCCGTCGGTGATCGAGGAGATCGACGACGACGCCACCGTCTGGGAGCAGGCGCCGCTGCGCCGGCTCGCGCACGCCGGACAGCTCGGCGCCTATCGGCACCAGGGGTTCTGGCACCCCATGGACACCCTGCAGGACCGCAACGTCCTGGAGCGGCTGTGGGCCTCGGGCACGGCCCCCTGGAGGGTGTGGACCGACTGACGTCGCGCACCCGCCGCCCCGACCTGCCGGGCCGGAGATCCGAGGTACCTGGCCGGCCGGGTTCCACCACGGTTCTGCCCCTGACTCACCACCTTGACGACAACCGTTCTCTGGACAAGGAGAAAGACAGCCTCCATGAAGATCCTCGTCACCGGCACCGAGGGCTACCTCGGTTGCCTGCTCGCGCCCGAGCTGCTGCGCCGCGGCCACGACGTCGTCGGTGTCGACACCGGCTACTACAAGAGTGGGTGGCTGTTCAACGGGCTGGACGCCTCGGCGCTGACACTGGCCAAGGACATCCGGGACCTCGCTGCGGCCGACCTCGACGGCGTGGACGCCGTGGTGCACATGGCCGAGCTGTCCAACGACCCGCTCGGCCAGCTCGCCCCAGACGTCACCTACAAGGTCAACCACGTCGGGTCGGTGCACCTGGCCGAGCTGGCCAAGGCGGCCGGCGTCCAGCGGTTCGTCTACATGTCCTCATGCAGCGTGTACGGGGTCGCCGATGACACGGTCGACGAGACCTCGCCGACCGACCCGCAGACGGCCTACGCCGAGTGCAAGACCATGGTCGAGCGGGACCTGGCGCCGATGGCCGACGACGACTTCAGCCCGACGTTCATGCGCAACGCCACCGCCTACGGCGCCTCGCCGCGGATGCGCTTCGACATCGTGCTGAACAACCTGTCCGGGCTCGCCTGGACCACCAAGAAGATCGCGATGACCTCGGACGGCACCCCGTGGCGTCCGTTGGTGCACAGCCTGGACATCGCCAAGTCGATCGTCTGCGCGCTGGAGGCGCCGCGTGCGGCGGTGCACAACGAGGTGTTCAACGTCGGCCACACCGACCACAACTACCGGGTGCGCGAGATCGCCGAGACGGTGGGTGCGGTGTTCCCAGGCTGCCAGGTGACCTTCGGCTCCTCCGGCGGCGACAACCGCAGCTACAGGGTGAACTTCGACAAGATCGCCACCCAGCTGCCCGGCTACTCCTCGGACTGGAACGCCGAACGCGGCGCCCACCAGCTGCACGACGTGTTCAGCTCCATCGACCTGGACGGCGAGACGTTCACCGGGCGAGGCCACACCCGGCTCAAGCAGCTCGAGCACCTGATCCGGACCAAGCAGCTCGACGCGGACCTGTTCTGGACCACGCCGTCCGCCGTCAACGCCGAGGTCGGCCGCGCACTCGGGGGACGGTCGCAGTGAGGTTCGCCACCACCGCCGTCCCCGGCGTCGCGATCGTGGACCTCGAGCTGCGCGAGGACGACCGGGGCTTCTTCGCCCGGACCTACTGCCGCGAGGAGTTCATCGCCGCCGGGCTGGACCCCGCCGTCGAGCAGTGCAACGTCTCGTTCAACCACGCCGCCGCCACGATGCGCGGCATGCACCTCCAGGTCCACCCGGCGCCGGAGGCCAAGCTGGTGCGATGCACCCGCGGCGCGATCCTCGACGTCATCGTGGACCTCCGGCACGGATCGCCGACCCGGTTCCAGCACGTCGCCGTCGAGCTCACCGCCGACAACCGCACCGCGCTGTACGTACCGCCGTTCTTCGGCCACGGCTACCTGACCCTCACTGACGCGGCCGAGGTCACCTACCAGGTCAGCGGCGCCTACACCCCCGGCACCGAGCGCGGGCTGCGCCACGACGACCCCGCCCTCGGGCTGACCTGGCCGCGGGAGGTCGCGGTGATCAGCGAGAAGGACGCCGCCTGGCCGCTGGTCGGCCAGCCCGGCGCCGAATGGTTGGAGGACCCAGCCCTCACCGGCGCCGAGGTGTTCGCGTGATCCTTCTCGACCGTGCCCTGCAGCAGCGCGCCGCGGGGGGCAACCCGGTGCGGGTGGCTCTCGTCGGAGCCGGGTTCATGGGCCGCGGCTTCGTCAACCAGGTCGTGAACTCCGTCCAGGGTATGGAGCTGGTCGCGATCTGCAACCGCACCCTGGCGAACGCCGAGCGGGCCTACCGCGAGGCCGGGGTGGAGTCGTTCCGGACGGCGCAGGACGCCGACGGCGTCTCCGCGGCGGTGCGCGACGGCGTCCCGGTGATCACCTCCAGCTACGAAGGCGTCGGCGCCGCCGAGGGAATCGACGCGATCGTCGAGGCCACCGGTGCCGTCGAGTACGGCGCGCAGGTCGCCTTGGCCGCGATCGAGGGCGGCAAGCACGTCGTCCTGCTCAACGCGGAGGTGGACGGCACCGTCGGCACGGTCCTGCGGCAGCGGGCCGAGGCCGCCGGTGTGGTGCTGTCCGGCTGCGACGGAGACCAGCCCGGGGTTCAGGTCAACCTGTATCGGTTCGTGCGGGGGATCGGGCTGACCCCCCTGGTCTGCGGCAATATCAAGGGTCTGCAGGACCCTTACCGCAACCCCACCACCCAGGAGGGCTTCGCCCGGCAGTGGGGTCAGGACCCGCACATGGTCACCAGCTTCGCCGACGGCACCAAGATCTCCTTCGAGCAGGCCATCGTCGCCAACGCCACCGGAATGACCGTCGAGCGGCGCGGGATGCGGGGAGCCGACCACGCCGGGCACGTCGACGAGCTGACCACCACGTTCGACGTCGAGGAACTGCGCCGGGCTGGTGGTGTGGTCGACTACGTGGTCGGGGCGAAACCCGGTCCGGGCGTGTACGTCCTGGCTACCCACGACGACCCCAAGCAGCGGCACTACCTCAACCTGTACAAGCTCGGTCCCGGGCCGTTGTACAGCTTCTACACCCCCTACCACCTGTGCCACTTCGAGGTGCCCAGCACGGTGGCCCGCGCCGTCCTGTTCGGCGACGCCGCGCTGCAGCCGGCCGGCCCGCCGACTGTCGAGGTGGTCACCGTCGCCAAGCGGGACCTGGCCGCTGGGCACTGCCTGGACGGCCTGGGCGGCTACGACACCTATGCCGTGGCGGAGCGGGCCGACGTGACCGCCGGGCAGACCCTGCTGCCGATGGGGGTGGCCCAGGGCTGTGTACTGCACCGCGACGTCGCCAAGGACGAGGTGCTCAGCTACCCCGACGTGGTCCTGCCCGAGGGCCGTCTGGTCGACCGGCTCCGCGAGGAGCAGGCCAAGATCACCGAGCCGTTCCCGGCGCTCCAGCCGTGGGCGGCGGCGCCACCGTCGGCCTGAGTTCGGCGTCCCCAGGGCGTCGGCGGCGCGGGTGTCAGGCGGTCGGTGCCGGTCCGAGTGACTGATCGCCCTGCGCGCCGCCGACGCCGGGTCGCGGTTCCTTGAGCTCGATGAACAGGGCGTGGCTCGCCGTATCGCCGATGTTGGTGCCCCGATGCTCCTGGGCGTCCAGCCACCGCACGCCGGGGCTGATGTCCACCTCCACGGCCCGGCCGCCCTGGTGGAGGCGCCGGCGGAACGAGCCAAGCGGCACCATCACGGAGTCCGGATGGGCATGTACGGCGGTGCAGTCCCCGGGTGTGTCGCGGTACTCCAGGATCCGGACCCGCTCGTTCTCCAGCACCACGCGGTACAGGTCGGGATTCGTGTCGACCGGATCGGCCATGGCTGCCTCCTGCGGCATCACTCATGGTACTGAAGTCCCATGATGGAACTACGGTACCATCACGACATGGCTGGACCAACCACGGCCGGCGGCGTCGCCCCCTATGAGGACGGCGGCCGGTCCCGCCAGAAACAGCGCACCCGTGAGGCGCTCGTCAGGACCGCGCGGTCCCTGATGACCCGGCAGCCCTCGGTGACGGTCGAGAAGGTCGCCGCTGCAGCGGGGGTCTCGCGCACCACCGCGTATCGGTACTTCCCCGACCAGGCCGCCCTCCTCCGGGGGGTCTACCCCTCGATCGGAGAACTGAGCCTGCTCGGTGACCGCCCCCCCGAGACGGTCGAGGCGCGGGTGCTGCTCGTCGTCGACGGGCAGTTGCGCATCGTCCAGGAGTGGGAGCCCCAGTTGCGGGCAGCGCTGTGG
Source organism: uncultured Actinomycetota bacterium (assembly GCA_963724535.1). Taxonomy (GTDB): domain Bacteria; phylum Actinomycetota; class Actinomycetes; order Actinomycetales; family Kineosporiaceae; genus JADJPO01. Next base: position 300,179 of record CAVRVD010000011.1, on the reverse strand, counting down.
ACCTCGTTGGCGCCCGGGGCGGCCCAGGCGCCGCTGCGTGGTGGGCGGGCCATCGGGTGGTTCCAGGAAGCACTGGCGCCGCTGTGTCCGCCGTGGTCGGCGGCACAGGTCCGCCGCCTCGCCGTCCGGCTGCGCGCAGTGGCCGGGATCGAGCCGTGGGTGTGGCTGGTCGATGTCGCCGGCGAGAGCCCTGGCGGGGCAGCGCGGATCATCCGCGCCAACGCCTTGGCGGTGCTGCGGTCCGCCGTCCAGGACGACTGATACAGCAGCCACCCCACCCGACCACCCCAGGGCGGTCATTCCGACGGGCTATCACGGTGGACCGTCCGGTGCCGATGCCCGGTGGTATGGCCGGTTTGGGGACGGAGGCTATGGCGCACCTGCTGCGCCGCACGACGTACGGGCCGACCGAGGCCCTGCTCGCCGAGGTCGCCGCGTTCCCCAACCTGGCCCTGCCGAACGCCTCGGTGCGCTCCAAGGTCGACTCCGGCGAGCTGCGGCACTGAGACGCCATGTTCGACGGCGCGGCGGCGATCGCCCGAGCGTTCTGGAGCCGGCGTCAGCTGCTGGAGATCCTCGTCGACGTCTTCTCCAACCTGCTGGCCGTCACCTGCCCGTCCAGCGAGGTCTGGGACAACCGGCACCGCTACGACGCCGAGGTGATCCGCCGGCACGCCCTGGGCCGCTACGACGACCTGCTGGTCACGGCGGTCACCCACCCGTCGATGCTGACCTACCTGAGCAACGCCACGTCGTCCAAGGTGGACCCGAACGAGAACCTCGGCCGCGAGGTGCTGGAGCTGCACACGGTCGGGACGGACGCCGGGTACACCGAGCGGGACGTGCGCACTTCGGCGCTCATCCTCACCGGGCTGTCCGTCGACTGGCACACCGGCGAGGCCCGCTACCGCACCGGCTACCACCACGTGGGCCCGGTCCGGGTGCTCGACTTCAGCCACCCCAACTCCGGCAGCGACGGCCGGCCCGTCGTCGAGGCATACCTGCGTCACCTGGCGGGGATGCCCGCCACCGCTCGCCGGGTCTGCCGGCGGCTGGCTGTCCGGTTCGTCGCCGACGACCCACCGACCGCTCTGGTGGACCGGCTGGCCGCGGTCTACCCGGCCGGCTCCACCGCGATCCGTCCGGTGCTGGCCGAGCTGTTCGCCTCCCCCGAGTTCGCCGCGAGCGTGGGCGCCAAGGTTCGCACCCCGCTGGAGACCCTCGTCGCGATGGCCCGATGTCTGGGGCTGCAGCCCCCGGCTGCGGCGGGCGAGGTCGAGCCGATGCGGGAGATGTACTGGATGGCCTCCTCCCTCGGCCAACCGCCGTACGCCTGGCCCCAGCCGGACGGTTATCCGGACGTCGCGGCCGCGTGGCAGTCCGCCGCGGTCACCCTGGCCCGCTGGAACATGAACTCGGCGCTGGTCGGCGACTGGTGGCCCAAGGGCTACCGGCGCCCCGAGCTGAGCTCCTTCCTGCCCGCTCCGCTGCCGTCCTCGTACGGCGGGCTCGTCGACGACTTGTCGGTGCGGCTGCGCCACCACCCGGCTGATGCCGTTGAGCGCCAGAGGATCTGCGCCTTTCTCGAGGTCAGCGAGTCCACGTCGGTGACCGGCCGCAGCGAGGCGGTCACCTGGCGCCTGGAGCACGTCCTGTCCCTGCTGCTCGACGCACCCGGGAGCGCTGCGGGGTGCGCGACCTCACGTCGGTCTTCCCGGGTCTGGCCTGGACGCCGCTCGGCGTGACCCGCAGCCGCTGACCGGAGCGCGGTGGACAGGTGTCCCGGGCCTGGCAGGCTGGGGACATGCCGCCGCGTCGCCGGATCGCCGTCCCGGACGGCCGGCGCGCCCTGACCCATTGGTCCGCTGACCCGGACCGGGCCGACCGGGCTCTGCTGGCCGTCGCGGTGCGGTTCACCCTCGAGGAACTGGCCGCCGCGCATCCGGGGCGCACCTGTGAGGTCCGGGTGCCGCCGTTCGGGGTGGTGCAGTGCCTGCCCGGCCCTCGGCACACCCGCGGCACCCCGCCGAGCGTCGTGGAGTGCGACCCGGCGACCTGGCTGGAGCTGGTCACAGGCGCGTCCACCTGGGCCGAGGCGCTGGCTGACGGCCGGCTGCTGGCCAGCGGGGAGCGGGCCGACCTGTCCCGGGTGCTCCCGCTCACGGGGTCCGGGCTATCGTCGCGGACATGACCGCACCGGAGCCCGATCCGGGCGCAGAGCCGAACCAGCCCGACCAGCCGAACCAGCCCGACCAGCCCGACCAGGGCGACCAGCCCGACCAGGGCGACCAGCCCGACCAGGGCGACCAGGGCGACCAGGGCGACCAGCCGGACGGGGGCGCTGCGACGTGGACCGACGTCCGGTTGCGCCGGGCTCCGCGGTTCGGTCCCTTCATCACCACGGGGGCGCTGCTCGGCGCCGCCCTCGGCCTGGTTGCCTCGCTGCTGATGCCGGACCCGGCAGACTTCTCAGAGCGGAGCGTGGGCGGCTACCTGTTGGCCATCGGGCTGTTGCTGGGCGGCGTGGTGGGCGCCGGCCTCGCGGTGATCGCCGACCGCCGCGGCTGACCGAGTCGGGCCGGCTCGCAGCGGGGTCCGGGCCGGAGGCGACGCCGCGAGGCTGTGCGAGACTTGACACGTGTGCGGTGTCTTCGGGGTCTGGGCCCCCGGCGAAGAGGTCGCCAAACTGACCTACTACGGGCTGTACGCACTCCAGCACCGCGGTCAGGAGGCCGCCGGCATCGCGGTCAGCAACGGTCAGCAGATCCTGGTCTTCAAGGATGTCGGACTGGTCGCCCAGGTCTTCGACGAGGCCTCGCTGTCCTCTCTCGGCGGGCACGTCGCGGTCGGCCACTGTCGGTACTCCACGACCGGCGGGTCCACGTGGGAGAACGCCCAGCCCACTCTGGGCGCCACGGCGTCCGGGACGGTCGCGCTGGCCCACAACGGCAACCTGGTCAACACCTTCGAGCTGCGCGACCTGATCGGCAGCGACCACGGCGCAGCCGGCCCAGGTGAGATCGGCCGCGGGAACACCACCGACACCGCGCTGGTCACCGCGCTGCTGGCGGGGGTCGGCGACCACAGCCTTCAGGCAACCGCGTTGCGGGTGCTGCCACACCTGCGCGGCGCGTTCAGCCTGGTCTTCATGGACGAGCACACCTTGTACGCCGCTCGGGATCCCAACGGGATCCACCCCCTGGTCCTCGGGCGGCTGGAGCGGGGCTGGGTGGTGGCCAGCGAGACCGCCGGGTTGGACATCGTCGGTGCCTCTGTGGTGCGCGAGGTGGAGCCTGGTGAGCTGATCGCCGTGGACACCGACGGGTTGCGCTCGATCCGGTTCGCGCCGGCCAGGCCGACCGGCTGCGTCTTCGAGTACGTCTACCTGGCCCGTCCGGACACCACCATCGACGGCCAGGCCGTCCATGCCTCCCGGGTGGAGATGGGCCGCACCCTCGCCCGCGAGCACCCGGTCGAGGCCGACCTGGTCATCCCGGTCCCGGAGTCGGGTACGCCGGCCGCCGTCGGCTACGCGCAGGCCTCCGGCATCCCCTACGGACAGGGCCTGGTCAAGAACGCCTACGTGGGCCGAACCTTCATCCAGCCCAGCCAGACCATCCGCCAGCTCGGCATCCGGCTCAAGCTGAACCCGCTGCGCGAGGTGATCGCCGGCAAGCGGTTGGTGGTCGTCGACGACTCGATCGTGCGCGGGAACACCCAGCGCGCCCTGGTCCGGATGCTGCGGGAGGCCGGTGCCGCGCAGGTGCACGTGCGCATCTCCAGCGCCCCGGTGATGTTTCCGTGCTTCTACGGCATCGACTTCGCCACTCGCGCCGAGCTGGTGGCCAGCGGCCTGGGCGTCGAGGAGGTCCGGGCCAGCATCGGTGCCGACAGCCTCGGATACATCTCCCTGGAGGGAATGGTCGCGGCGACCGCTCAGCCGTTGGAGCGGCTCTGCACGGCCTGCTTCACCGGGGTGTACCCGGTCCCGCTGACAGACCAGGCCGAGCTCGGCCACCACGCGATCGAGCAGCCCGAGCTGCCGCTGAGCCTGACGCCGTGAATGCGGCCGACCCGGTCATCGGACCACTGACCTATGCCGCCGCCGGAGTGGACGTCGAGGCCGGGGACCGGGCCGTCGAGCTGATGCGCGACGCGGTCGCGCGGACCCACGCCTCGGCGCCGATGCCGGTGCTCGGTGGGATCGGCGGCTTCGCCGGTTTGGTGGACGCCAGGATGCTCACCGGCTACCGCCATCCGCTGCTCGCCACCAGCACCGACGGCGTGGGCACCAAGATCGCGGTCGCGCGAGCCCTGAACCGCCACGACACGGTGGGCTTCGACCTGGTGGCCATGGTCGTCGACGACATCGTCGTGTGCGGGGCCCGCCCGCTGTTCATGACCGACTACATCGCCTGCGGACGGGTGGTCCCAGAACGCATCGCGACCATCGTCGGCGGCATCGCGGCCGCCTGTGAGCGGGCCGGCTGCGCCTTGGTGGGTGGGGAGACCGCGGAGCATCCCGGGCTGATGGCCCCGGACGAGTACGACCTCGCCGGCGCCGCGACCGGGGTGGTCGAGGCCGACGAGCTGCTCGGCCCGCATCGGGTCGGGCCCGGGGACGCGCTCGTGGCGATGGCCTCCTCCGGTCTGCACTCCAACGGTTACTCCCTGGTCCGCCGGGTCCTGCAGGACGCTGGCTGGGGCTACGAGCGGTATGTCGCCGAGCTGGGTCGCACCATCGGCGAGGAGCTGCTGGAGCCGACCCGGGTCTACGCGGCGGACGTGGTCGACCTGGTCGAGCACCTGGGCGCCGACCTGCACGCACTGTCCCACGTCACCGGCGGTGGGCTGGCCGCGAATCTGGGCCGGGTGCTGCCGCCGGGCGCGCTCGGCACCGTGGACCGGTCCACCTGGACCCCACCCCCGGTGATGGACCTCCTCGCCCGGCTGGGCGAGGTCCCCCGGGTCGACGTGGAGCGGACCCTCAACCTGGGCGTCGGCATGGTCGCCGTGGTCGCCGCTGGTGCCGCGGACCAAGCCGTGCGACGGCTCGGGTCACGAGGACTGGACTGCTGGGTGCTCGGCCGGATCCAGATGGACGGGGGAGCGGACGGTACCCGGGTCGACGTTCAGGCCGGGACAAGGAGACCATCGACCGCGAGCGTGCGGGGCGCCAAGGGCGTTTCGGGGGGCGACATCACGATGCTGGGAGAGCACCCCCGATGACCGACGGGCCGGGTCAGCCACCGCGACCGGCGGCGTACCTGTCGTCCTCGTCCTCGTCGTCGTCCTCGTCGTCCTCGTCAGGGGCGGCGTCGGCGTCCGCGAACGACTCGTCGTCCGAGGCTGGCAAACGGTCGTTCGAGCCCGAAAGCTCCCGCTGGAGGGCCGTGTAGTCGGTGTTCGGGCTGAAGTACTTCAGCTGCCGCGCCACCTTGGTCTGCTTGGCCTTCTGACGGCCGCGCCCCATGGCGTCGACCCCCTCATACATCGATCCGGGGCAGGCGCCCTGGGCGGGGCCCCGGATGTTGGTCGTCAGTCTCTCGTGACCGCTACGGTACATCGTCCGCAGCCCGACTGGCATCCTCGCAGGACAGCGTGGCGCCAGGGGCGGACGGCGGGGCCGCGGTGCTGGTCGGACGATCCGGATCGTGTCGATCGGGCCAGCCTGCTCTCCCCCGAAGGGTGGAGATTCGTCGTCAAAGCCGGACATCGTCCGGAATGGCGTTCCTCGCCGCTAAGATCTGCGATGTTCCGATGGGCTCCCGTCCGACAGGCTGTATCGGTCACCCCCTGCCTACATGTGGTTACTGAAAGTTATAGAACCGCTACCCAAAGTAGGCTAGATAGACCGTTCTTGTGCCAGTTGGGTTGAAATCTGTCGGAAACGTTCCGCGGCAGGCTCACCTCGCTGCACGATGGAGTAGTCGGGGGGCCCGACCCCGTATCTGGAGGACTACATGACGACCCGCTCGCCTGACGCCGAGCCGTTGCTCACGCCGGCAGAGGTCGCCGCCCTGTTCCGCGTGGACCCTAAGACGGTCACTCGTTGGGCCAAGGCTGGCAAGCTCTCGTCCATCCGCACCCTCGGTGGTCATCGACGCTACCGGGAGTCCGAGGTGCGTGCCCTGCTCGCAGGTATCCCACAACAGCGTAACGACGACAACTGAGACATGGGGCGCGCCGGCCAGGACGCCCCAGCTGTTCCCGATGCCGCTCCGCCCCTTACGGGCCGGGGCGGCATCGTCGTCCCGTCCTGACGGCGCGCCTGCGCCGAGCTCGTGCCGGCAGCCGCGACGACGTCCCGTCATGCGATCTGTGGCAGGTCGGCGGTGTTTGCCCGGCCCAGGACGTAGCTGCGGAAGTCCTCGGCGGCGGGCAGCAGTCGTCGTCGTGTCGAGTGGGCCAGGCCGATCTCCCGGGTGGCGCCCGGGTCCGCGATCGGTATATGCCGCAGCACTGTGCCCGCGGCCTCCGCAGTGCCCATCCGGGCCGCCGGGACGATGGCCACGCCTAGCCCGGCGGAGACGAAGGCCCGCACCGTCGGCAGGTCGTCGCCCTCGAAGGCCACCGTCGGCCGGAAGCCGGCCTGCTCGCACAGCTCGGTGCTGTGCCGGCGCAGCAGGGACGTGGCTCGCAGGGTGACGAACGGCTCCCGGGCCACCTCGTGCAACCAGACCTCAACGGCATCGGCGATCCGGTGGCCGACAGGCACCGCCACGCACAGCGGTTCGGTGGTCAACCGGTGCCAGGCGACGGTCGGCTCGGTGGACCGCATCGTCGTGATCTCCAGATCGACCCGCCCACCGCCGAGCAACGAGGAGACCAGCCCGTTGCGCGCCTGCTCCAGAACGAACCGGGCGGCGGGCCGCCGTCGGCGGAACCCCTCGACCAGGTGTGGCACCAGCCAGGTGCCGAGGGAGAGCTGGTAGGCGAGCGTCACGCTGCCCCGCTCCGGGTCCAGCAGCTCCTCGACCGCGGCCAGCCCGTCGTCCAGCTCGTGCAGCAGTGCGTCGACGTGGCGCTTGAACACCGCACCGGCATGGGTCATCCGCAGCACCCGACCCGACCGGCGCAGCAGCGGGGTGCCCACCTCGGCCTCCAGGCGGGCCAGCCCTCGGGAGACCCCGGACTGGGTGACCTGGAACAACTCGCCCACCTCGGTCACCGTTACCCCGTCGGCGACCTGCTGGAACCAGCGCAACGCGTCCGTGTCCATCTCTCTCCAATCATGATGAGTAAGCATGTATTCAATGCCAGTGACTCATTGGACGCATAGAAGGCCCGGAGACACAATGGAGTCGTGAACAAGAACCTGACCGCCACCGGCACCACTCAGACCCACGACAACCACGGTTTCTTCGCCCATCTCGGTGACGGGTTCCGTGAGCGCCGGGCCGCGCGCCTGGCCACCCGCAAGCTGGAGCGTGACCTGGCCTCGTACACCACGCCGAGGCAGATCGACGACCTCTACGCGCTCCTGGATCGCTACGACGAGACCCCGCAGACCCGGCAGATGCGCAACATCCTCGCCCGGCAGCGGCTGGTCGCCTGAGCGGTCCCTCCCTCGCCTCGCGCCAGACGGCCCACGCACGCTGGGCCCGACGTTGGGTCGACCGAAGCTCCCGTCGGGCCCCTCCTGCCGACTGGCCACCAGCTCGAACCGTCGTATCCGTTGGGCGGCAAGAACGTTGGACATCCCGCCGCTGCGCCTCGTGGTGGCGATCAGCGATCGCTGGGTGGCCCGCAACCGGCAACGGCTGCTGGGCGGGACGCTGTCCTGCGCCGCCAGCAGGTGCGATGACCTGCGACCGTCAGTCCAGAATCACCAGCAGGTCCGACCGGTGCCTGGTCGCCGCGATGGCGTCGGCGTTCGCCTCGTCGCTGCGCAGCACCCACTCGCGCGCCGCCCGAGGGCTGCGGCCGTGGGCCACGTGCCGGTCGATGAGCCGCTGCTGCCGCACCCCGTCGTCCTGGTCGACGTACCAGCATGCGTCGAGCAGCGGCCGCACCCGGGCCCATGGCCCTTCGTCCAGTAGCAGGTAGTTGCCTTCCACCACCACCAGCCGGATGTCCGGGTGCACTGGGATGGCGCCGGCGATCGGCTCCTCGATCTCGCGGCGGAAGGCCGGGGCGTAGACGATCTCGGTGCGGGTGGTCCCGGGGTCGACGCCGCCCGCGGCGTCGGCTCGGTCGCCCTGGTCCCGGACCCGTTCCAGCAGGGCCACGAACCCGGCGGCGTCGAACGTGTCCGGCGCGCCCTTGCGGGCGGCCCGGCCGAGGCGGACCAGCTCGGCCTGGGCGAGGTGGTAGCCGTCCATCGGTACCACGACGCAGGCATGGGGCCCCAGCGCCTCGGCGAGGTCGGCCAGGAGAGCGGCGGCCAGCGTCGACTTGCCCGCCCCTGGGGGCCCGGTCAGGCCGAGCACCCGGCGTACCGGCGACGCCGCCAGGTCGCGCGCCCGGTGCAGGGCGTCGTGCAGGGTGATCTGGTCGGGCATCGGACCATCGTGGCAGGCTTGGCCGCCGCCACGCATCGAGGCGATCTGCATCAGGACTGCACCGGGCTGAGCTGGACGTTCACCTGCTGCGGCGCGGCGGCTGTTGGGTCTACGGGGTAGCTGGCCGAGGAGGTGAAGTCCCCGGCGGACACCTTCTGGTCGCCATCGACGTCCAGGTGGGCGATGACCTGGTACCGACCGTTGTAGTCGAGGTCGCGGGCCCGCAGTGCGTAGGCGACTGCTTCCGTGCCCGACTCGACGCTGACCCCCGTGTGGGTCTGGGTCGTCACGGTTCGGGATGGGGCGGCCTGGATGTTCTCGAGCCGAACGACGAGGGTGGCGCCGTGCACTGGCTCGGCGACGTCTGTGAAGGTGACGTCGCCGCGGATCTCGGTCACCTCGCTGACATCGGTCTCGTGGCCGCTGCAGGCGGTCGTGATCAGGGACAGAGCGGCTGCCCGCAGCAGCCAGCCCCCGCAGCGATGCACCGACGTCCGAGCGCGATGGCGCACCGGGGGAGCGGATCGAGACGACAGATCAGTCATCCGTCCCTCCCTGGGTGTGGTCGGGCGAGATTCCGACAACCGTTCACGCTCTGTCGATCCTCGCATACCACCGAGCGCCGCACCGGTCGACCGCCCGACCCTGGGTCGCTGCACGCTGGCTCTTCCCAGGCGGGGTCGCCACGACGACCGTGGCCACTGCGCAGCCCGTGGCGGCCCGCCCGCATCGCTCGGCCCGGGGTCGGGTTTCGACGCCGCGGCGATAGCCCGAAAGCCGTAGTCCCGTGCGCCGACCTCGGCTCAAGATCACACAGAGTGACAAACTTGTCTGAGCAGGACGAGTGTGGCAATGTTGGGCCCGCACCGGCGCCAATGGCGCCGGTGCGCCAGTTTGGGCCCGCCGTCGGGCGCCGATTCAGATCTAAATGAACCCCTACCAGCGCCTTTGGCGCTCGCTAGATGCATATGCATCCGGTCATGAACCCGCCCCCGCTGGTCACTCGACGCCGAGGGCTGAGCTGTTCACCGTCCAGTCCGCTGGTGCGCTTCGTGGTCACATCGTGTCACGTCCCTGCCGGGCGCTGGCTGGGGGCTGGTCGCCCCGGTTGGGATGGACGGGCCCGGGGGACGCAAGAGTTTGCGGCCACACAGTTGATAGCGCGCGGGCTCGGGGATCTGGTCTCCCGTGCCCGCGCGCCGTTGAGGGGGGACGCGTCGTCGTCCCGTTCAGTCGGACGGCCGCGCCAGCAGATGGTCGAAGTCGCCGTCCTTGACCCCGAGGATCAGGGCTTCGATCTCGGCGTCGGTGTACACGAGCACCGGGCCGTCGGGGAAACGCGAGTTCCGCACCGCAACGCCCCCACCGCGGGCCATCTGCGCCATTTCGACGCAGTTGCCGGTGGGGCCGCTGCGGCGGCTCTTGGTCCAGGCGAGGTCACTCAAGTGACGCCCTGGCATTCCGTTCGAGATCGCGAACATCTGGCCGATCCTTCCCGAAGTCACGTCTGAGAGGGCCTGCAGATGCATATGCATCTAAACGTGCATCTGCGTTTTCGTGACCATAGACCTGTGACACGGTGTGATGCAAGTGAGAGGGGGTACGCCGCGCCGCGCGTGCTGTCAAGAGAAGTTCAGGCCAGCCTTAACAGTTACTCAGGGCAACGGTCGAGCCCCGGGCTGCCCTACTCCGTCAGCAGGCCTTTGATGAAGGTCGAGGTCTCGGTGGGGGTCAGGCTCTCGACACAGAGCCGGTCCATCACCTCGGCATACCGGCTGACATGGTCGCGACGGTCGAGGTAGAGGGCGCTGAGCAGGTATTCGACGTAAACGATGTCGGGCAGCTCTGACTCGCCGAAGCGCAGCATGGTGAACGCGCCGCCGGCGGCCGCGTGCACGTGCCGGGTGATCGGCAGCACCTGGATGGTGATGTGCGGCTGCTCGCCGAGCTTGACCAGGTGCTCCAGCTGGGCTCTGCGCACGTGCTCGGCACCGACCGGCCGGCGCAGGGCGGCCTCCTCGACGACAGCCCAGATCTGCGGGGCGTTGTCCCGGCTGAGCAGCTGCTTGCGGGTCGAGCGCAGCGCCACGGCGCGGTCCACGTCCTCCCGTGTGGGGGTGGGCAGCGCCGAGCAGATCACCGCGCGGCTGTAGTCGTCGGTCTGCATCAGGCCGGGCACGAAGTGGGTCTCGTAGGTGCGGATCCGCAGAGCGGCCTGCTCCAGGCCGATGTAGTCCTGGAACCAGTCCGGCAGCACGTCCTCGTAGGAGCGCCACCAGCCCGGGCGGTTGGCCTCCCGGACCAGGGTGAGCACGGCCTCCCGGTCCGCCGGGTCGGTGACCCCGTAGAAGACGAGCAGGTCGGCGACGTCGCGTTCCTTGAACGAGACCTTGCCGAGCTCCAGCCGGCTCATCTTCGACTCCGAGGCACGGATGGTGTAGCCGGCGTCGGCGCGGGAGATGCCCCGCTCCTCGCGCAGTCGGCGAAGTCGAGCGCCGAGCATCATGCGGCGCGCAGTGGCGCTGCTGGTCTGCTCGGTCATCCGCTACCTCCGGTGCACAGTGTGTCACTGAAGCCGGGTCATCGGCAGCCCTTGCGTGATGTGTCAGTTAGCAATGTCAACGTCCCGTCGCGCCCCGTGGCTCACTCCTGTCACGATGTGTCACTTAGGGCAGGAATCCGGTCGGTGTGATCGGTCAGCCCCGTACTCGGGCGGTGACCACCAGGTACTCCCAGCCCATTCCATCGCGCCCGGCGCGGGCTTGCGAGGCCAGGGCGCGGTCGCCGAGGGCGACCAGCTCGGCATCCAGGGCGGCGGCACGGTCGGGTGAGTCGGGGGTCGGCAAGAACGGGCGCATGGCGGCCAGCATCTGGCCGATGAAACCCTGAGGCGTCCACGCGCTCAGCGCGACGGTCCCGCCGGGGCGGCAGACCGGACCAGCTCGTCCGCGGCCATCTGGTGGCCATGGAGCTGCTGGACGAACGCTGGACGATGCTCGTTCTACGCGAGTTGGCGCTGGGCAGCCGGCATCTCAACGACCTGCGCCGCGGGTGCCGCGGATGTCGCCGACGCTGCGCGCTCGGGTTTGGGGGACCCACTGGATCCGCGAGCTCGGGGACGCCGACCTCGATCCGCGACCGGTAGCCTGGGCGCCGGAAAGTCCGCCCATGGCACCACCTCTGGGAGCACCCGCGCATGGCCCCGTGGCACGAGCACGTGCTGACCGTCGTCGAGGGCGGCACCGCCGTTTCCCCGTTCCGCGCCCGCGCACTGCTGGATCGCCTGCGTTCGGTCGTCCCGGAGCTCACCGCCGTGCATGCCCGGTACGTGCACTGGGTGGCCACCGATGCCCCGCTGCCGCCGGACACCGCGGCCGCGGTGGCCCGGCTCCTCGACTACGGCGCCTCGCCTTCAGGCTCTGCCTCGGCCCACGAGCCGGCCGAGATGGTGGTGGTCGCGCCCCGTCTCGGCACCATCTCGCCGTGGGCGTCCAAGGCGACCGACATCGCCCACAACTGCGGACTCGACGTGCATCGGGTGGAACGGGTCACCGAGTACCGGCTGGTCCGGCCGGCGAACGGGCCGGCGCTGACCGACGAGCGGTGGACGGCGGGCGCCGCGCTGCTGCATGACCGGATGACTGAGTCCGTGCTGCGCAGCCGGGACGACGCGGCGGCGCTGTTCGCCGAGCGGGTAGCCGAGCCGATGGCCCACGTCGACGTGCTCGGCCAGGGCCGAACGGCGCTGGAGACGGCGGACGTCGAGTTCGGCCTGGCTCTGTCCGACGACGAGATCGACTATCTGGTCGCGGCGTTCACCGGACTGGGTCGCAACCCCACCGACGTCGAGCTGATGATGTTCGCCCAGGCGAACTCCGAGCACTGCCGGCACAAGATCTTCAATGCAGACTTCGTCGTGGACGGCGAGCCGCAGCCCCGATCGCTGTTCGGGATGATCCGGCACACCGAGGCGGTGGCCGGGCAGGGCACCGTGGTGGCCTACCGAGACAACGCGTCGGTGATGTCCGGACACGATCTGCAGCGCTGGTTGCCTCAGGTGCCGGACCAGCCGAGCCGGTATGTCGCCCGGCCGCAGCGGGCGCACGTGCTGATGAAGGTCGAGACCCACAACCACCCGACCGCGATCTCGCCGTTCCCGGGCGCGGCGACCGGCGCGGGCGGTGAGATCCGGGACGAGGGCGCCACCGGACGGGGTTCGTTGCCGAAGGCAGGGCTGACCGGGTTCGTGGTCTCCAACCTGCGCCTTCCTGGTACGGCAGAACCGTGGGAGCGGCAGGTCTACGGTGCGCCCGCGCACATCGCCACCCCCTTGCAGATCATGCTGGACGCCCCGGTCGGGGCGGCCGCGTTCAACAACGAGTTCGGCCGCCCGGGGCTGGGCGGCTTCTTCCGGGTCTATGAGCAGACCGTGGCCGGGGTCCGCCGCGGCTACCACAAACCGATCATGAGCGCCGGTGGGCTGGGCAGCATCGACGCCGACCAGGCCGAGAAGATCCCTTTCCCGGCCGGCACTCTGCTGGTTCAGGTCGGTGGTCCGGGGATGCGGATCGGCATGGGTGGGGGCGCCGCGTCGTCGCTTGCTGCAGGAGTGAACGCCGCCGATCTCGATTTCGACTCCGTGCAGCGCGGCAACCCCGAGATCCAGCGCCGGGCCCAGGAGGTGATCACGCACTGCTGGAGCCTGGGCGCGGACAACCCGATCCTGGCCATCCACGACGTCGGTGCCGGCGGGCTCTCGAACGCCTTCCCCGAGCTCGTGGACGGCGCCGGCCTCGGCGCCCGGTTCGACCTGTCCGCGGTGCCGCTGGAGGAGTCCGGGTTGGCGCCGAAGGAGATCTGGTGCAACGAGTCCCAGGAGCGCTACGTCCTCGCGCTGGCCCCGCCGTCGCTGCCCGCGTTCGCCGCGTTGTGCGAGCGGGAACGCTGCCCGTACGCGGTGGTCGGCGTGGCCCATGACGACGGGCAGCTGGTGCTCGCGCCCGGCCCCGAGGACACCCCCGGTGACGACCGGCCGATCGACATGCCGATGGAGGTGCTGCTCGGTAAGCCACCGCGGATGCGTCGGGAGGTGACTCGGATCGCCTGGCGGGGCGACGATGTCGACGTCACCGGGATCGACCTGCGGGAGGCGGCCTACGCCGTGCTGAGGCACCCGTCGGTCGCCGGCAAGCGGTTCCTGGTCACCATCGCCGACCGCACGGTCGGCGGTCTGTCCCATCGCGACCAGCTGGTCGGTCCGTGGCAGGTGCCGGTCGCGGACGTCGCCGTCACCCTCGCCGACCACCACGGCCTGGCCGGCGAGGCGATGGCGACCGGGGAGCGGATGCCGCTGGCCGCGGTCGACGCGCCGGCCTCGGGCCGAGTGGCGGTCGGCGAGGCGCTCACCAACCTGCTCGCGGCTCCTGTCGAGCTGAGTCGGGTCAAGCTGTCCTGCAACTGGATGGCCGCCTGTGGCGAGTCGGGCGAGGACGCCGCCCTCTACGACACCGTGCACGCCGTGGCGATGGAACTCTGTCCGGCGCTGGGAATCTCGGTGCCGGTCGGCAAGGACTCGCTGTCGATGCGGACCCGGTGGGCCGACCCCGATAGCGGCGAGGCCAAGCAGGTGACCTCGCCGGTGTCGCTCGTGGTGTCGGCGTTCGTTGCCCTGGACGACGTACGCGGCACGCTCACGCCGCAACTGCTCGGCAGCGACGAGGAGCCGAGCGAACTGGTGTTGGTCGACCTGGGGGCCGGGCGCAACCGGTTGGGGGGTTCGATCCTGGCCCAGACGCAGGGTGTCTTCGGTGCTACCACACCGGATCTGGACGATCCGGCGATGCTGGTCGCCCTGGTCACGGCGATGGGCGAGCTGCGGGCCCGCGACCTGGTGCGCGCCTACCACGACCGCTCGGACGGCGGCCTGTGGGCGACGTTGTGCGAGATGGCCTTCGCCGGTGGCCGCGGCCTCGACGTGTGGTGCGCCGCGCCGCACAGGTTGTTCACCGAGGAGCTCGGTGCTGTGCTCGAGGTCCGCTCCGGCGACCTCGACGAGGTGGCCTCGGTGCTGGGCGATCATGGCCTGGCCGATGCCGCCGTCCATGTGGCCACGGTGCGCAGTGAGAGGCGCGTCCGGATCCGACAGGGCGGCGAGGGCGTGGAGCAGGTGCTGCTCGACGAGTCACTGCGCGATCTGGCCCAGGCCTGGGACGAGGTGTCCTGGCGGATCAGCCGGCTGCGGGACAACCCCGACTGCGCCGATGAGGAGCACGCCGCGGTGGGCGCCGACGACGATCCTGGCCTGGTGGTCTCGCCGACCTTCGAGCCGACCGACGACGTCGCCGCGCCGTACATCACCACCCGCGTCGCCATGGGCGCCCGGCCGAAAGTGGCCATCCTGCGTGAGCAGGGCGTCAACAGCCACGTCGAGGCCGCCGTCGCCTTCGACGTGGCTGGGTTCGACGCCTACGACGTGCACATGACCGACCTGCAGGCCGGCCGGTTCGACCTTGCCGACGTGGTCGGCCTGGTTGCCTGCGGCGGGTTCTCCTACGGCGACACGCTCGGTGCCGGACAGGGCTGGGCCCGGTCGGTGCTGTTCAACCCCGCCCTGACCGAGATGTTCTCGGAGTTCTTCGGTCGCGGTGACACCTTCGCCCTGGGCATCTGCAACGGCTGCCAGATGTTCGCCGCACTGGCCGACCTGATCCCGGGCGCGCAGGCCTGGCCGAGGTTCACCCGCAACCTCTCCGAGCAGTACGAGGCCCGGCTGACCTTGGTCGAGGTGCTCGACTCACCATCGATCTTCACTACTGGGATGGCCGGCTCCCGTATCCCGATCGCGGTCGCCCACGGCGAGGGCCGGGCCGACTTCTCGGTCCGGGGCGACCTGGCCGCCGTCCACCGGGTCATGCGCTTCGCCGACCACCGCGGCGGGCCGGCGACGTCCTACCCGTTCAACCCCAACGGGTCTGCGGATGCCCTGACTGCGGTGACCACCCCGGACGGCCGGTTCACGGCGATGATGCCGCACCCGGAACGGGTGGCCAGGAACGCCCAGCTGTCCTGGACCTGTGATCGCCTCGAGCGAGAGTCCGGCTGGTTGCGGATGTTCCGCAACGCCCGGGTGTTCGTGGGCTGAGACGGCGACCCTGCCGATGCCAGCTCTCAGCCGGCCACCGTTCGCAGCATCGTCTCGGCCTCGCACACCCAGTCGACCTGCTCGCCCTGGCGTTGCCTGGCCCTGGCCAGCCGGCTCAGGCTGTCAGCCGTGCTCTGCGCCGACATGGCGTCCGGACCGGCGGCGAGCGCTGCGCCCAGCCACTGCTGTCCGGTGTCGACATCGCCGTCCAGGACGGCCAGGACCAGCAGTGTGGCGCACGTCCAGTAGTCGGTGCGCCGCCGCGCCGACAGCTCGGCGCTGAACCGGACGACGGTGCGAAGCTCGGCGAGCTCAGGGTCGCTGGGGTCGCGCAGGTACATCAGCTCCACCGCGTTGACACCGGGGTAGTAGTCGCGTGGATCGACGTCGAAACCCGACCGATAGGCCGTGATCGCCTTGTCCAGAAGGGCCTTGGCCAGAGGTGGCGGACCGTGGGCCTGCGCCGCCTCCCACCGGTCCTTGTGGATCCGCCCGAGCAACCCGTAGCTCTCGCTGCTCGGGCCCCGTTCGGCGATCAGACGTTCCAGGATCTGCTCGGCTTCATCGCCGCGGGCCTGTCTGTTGAGCGCCAAGGCGTACTGCTCCTGCACCGCGGTCAGCCCTGCCAGGTCGTGCGGCATCGCCTCGACCAGCCTGATCATCTGCCCGAAGCCCCGCGCCGAGCGGTAGGCGAGCAGCAGATCGACCAGCACGGTCTCGTCG
Organism: uncultured Actinomycetota bacterium; assembly: GCA_963724535.1. Classification (GTDB taxonomy): domain Bacteria; phylum Actinomycetota; class Actinomycetes; order Actinomycetales; family Kineosporiaceae; genus JADJPO01. Next base: position 283,811 of record CAVRVD010000011.1, on the reverse strand, counting down.
ATGTCGGCCGGGCCACCCAGGCCCTCCTGGACGGACTCCAGCGCGGCGATGCCGTCGGAGCGGGCCTGCCGGACCCGGCGGCGCTGCTCGGCGCGGTACCGCTCCTGGTCCCGGAACGTCTCGGCGTCCAGGCCGCTCAGGTCCAGCGGCTGAAGTGCTGTGACCAGCTGGAACAGGGGGCTGTCCACGGCCCGGTGGCTCCTGGCGGCCTGGAGTGCGTCGCGGACCGCATCCCGGTCCTGGGTGGCGGATCGGGGCTGCCCGGCGTCGTCGAGCCCGTAGCGGAGCACCCGCAGTGGCCGGGCGTCGAAGGGCAGCCGGGTGTCCTTGGCGCACAGCAGCACGGTGCTGAACCGGCGTGCGACGTGCCGGATCCCCAGCTCGTAGAAGACGTTGGGGTTGGCCAGGGTCAGGTCTGCGACCGCGAACCGGCACAGCAGCAGGCGTTCGAACATCGCCGTGTGGATCATCCCGCCGAGCCGTTCCTCGTCGGCCCGCATGCACTCCAGGTCGGCCGCCTCGACGGCGGGGCGGATCACCGTCTCGTAGACGCGGTCGAAGTCGATCTCGCGCCCCGCCGCGTCCCTCTTTACCCCGAACGGCATCAGCACGAAACACAGCTGCACCCGGTGCGGGGCCGCTGCCGTGCCATCGTCGTTCACGTCGTCCCCCTCGACTGCAGGCGCCATCGTCATGCTAGCGAGGCTCCGACGGCCACCCGGGTCCTCCCCGGGCCCCAGGTGCCCTAGCGTGGTCGTGCTGACACTTCGGCGGAAGGGTCCAGATGACCGTTCGATCGACGGCCGCGGCCACGGGCCCCGCAGGCCCCCGACCGCTCGCGGTGGACGTCGCCGACGACCTTCCTGACGCACTCCTCGCGGCCGGTCTGCGCCCGGGCCGGGCGGTGCTTGTGGTCGTCGGCGGCGCCGGCGGGATGCCCGAGCCGGACCTGGCCGCGCTGCAGCGCCTCGCCGCCGAACACCTGTGGCCGCTGCTGGCCAGCGTCCCCAGTGCCGTCGTGGACGGCGGCACCGACCACGGGGCGATGGCCGCCCTCGGCCGGGCCCATCGCGAGGTGTCCTGCACCGTGCCGCTGGTCGGAGTGGCGGCCCGCGGCACGGTGCGGATGTCCGGGCGGGGGGACGACGACCGGGCCGTCGTCGAGCCGAACCACAGCCACGTCGTCCTGGTGCCGGGGGACCGTTGGGGCGATGAGTCGCCGTGGCTGTCCCAGGTGGCCTCGGCCCTGGCGGCGGGCGCGCCGTCGTTGACCCTGGTCGTCAACGGCGGCGAGATCACCTATCAGGATGTCGAACACAGCCTGGCGGCCGGGCGTCCGGTGGTCGTCCTGGCCGGCACCGGACGGACCGCCGACGCCATCGCAGTCGGCGTGGACGACCGGTCCCGGCGCCTGGCCGGGTCGGACCTGGTCACGGTCGTCCCGGCTGAGCGCCCCGAGCAGGTGGCCCGGACCGTCGCCCGCGCCCTGGGGATTGACCTCAGGAGCGCTCGACAGCGGTGAACAGGCCGACCCATGCCTCGTTCTGAGCGGCCAGAGCGCTTTCCACGGCCGCGACGAATCGCGCCCCCTGCGCCGGTGACGCCGTCGCCGGGTCGAGGCCGCTGAGCAGCGTGTCCAGGTCGTAGGCGGTCCTGGCGTAGGAGCCGGCGATCCGATCGTGCTGGCGGGCCGTCAGGTGCGCGGCGAAGGCGGCGCTCGCCGTCGTGGCCACACCCACCCACGGCGAGAGGTTCTCGGCGGACCCGGTCGCGGCACCGACGGCGACCAGCACCGCGGCCATCAGGGTCATCGCCAGCTCGTAGCGGCGCAGCCGGTCCGCACGCCCGCGGTGCTCGACCGCCCGCTGCTCGTGCCAGTCCCGTTGCTGCTGTGCGCGGTCACTGACGTAGTCGGCCAGGCCCGCGATCCGCGGAGGCGGGGCGTCGTCCGGTTCGACACCGGCGACCTGCTCGGCCAGGGAGGCGGCCCGGCGCCGGGCGCCCTCCACCCGGCGCACCAGCTCGGTGTCCCGGTCGGTCCCGTCGAACGGGGCGACCGCGGCCAGGTACTGCACCGCGAGCCCCTTGAAGGACTCGGCGGCGGCGCGGGTCAGCACCCGTCGGTTCAGCTGCTCGGCGGTCAGCCAGCGCTGCTGGACGCCGGCCGCCACGGCCAGCGCCAGGGCACCCACGGCGCCGAGCACCCGGGTGGCGTCGCGGCCGAGCGCCTCGGTCAGGGTGGCCGCCGCGCCCAGCAGTGCACCGGTCAGGATGAGCACCAGGTTGACCAGGCGCCAGCGGTCCAGCGTGGTCGCCGCGCGGGAGGCGGCCACCGAGAACCGACGATGGGTCCGCCACACGTCGTCGAGGGTCATGGCCACCTCCTCGTACTGTCGGTCACCAGAACCCACGGAAGTGCTCGGTCACGTCGACCTGCTGGGCCACCTGGCGTCCGAGGCGTTGCAGCAGCGGGACCTGCTCCACGGCGTCCAGCCCACGGATCGCCGCGCGCTGTGCGGCGGAGTCGACCCCGGCGCGGCGCAAGGCGGCGTCGGACAGGTCGGCGGTGTACCGCACGTAGGAGAACAACGGGGCCGCGCCCGCCGGTGGCCCCTGCCCGGTGAGGTCGCCGAGCTCGCGGTCGACCTGTGGGCCGAACCGGCAGCTGCCGAGGGTGCGGCAGAGCATGTCCTGGCCGAACGCAGCACCGTTCATGAACACCGACGGCAGGTTCCTGGCGTTGAACAGCGCATGCACCCCGCGGGCGCGCAGGCCCGGGTGGACGGCGCCCGCGTTGCCCGTGCCCACCGAGACCACCAACAGCTGGTCGGCGCCGGCCGCCCAGCCCAGTCGGTAGGCGGGGGCGGTGGCCATCACTGCGGCCAGCAGGGCCGGGTTGTTGAACGGGGTCAGTCCGCCGTCCTGGAACAGGAAACCCTTGGAGCCGGCGGCGACCCACTGCGGGGGGAAGTAGAACGGGGCGGCCGTGCTGGCCCGAACCAGTGGGGTCAGCGGCAGGTCGAGGTTGCGGTCGGGCCGAGGCCGCAGCAACCGGTCGGACCCGTTGTACTTCGCCGTGGTGCAGTTGGTCACCGGCCACGGGGAGTCAGTCTCGGTGTTGTGCAGGACCATCAGCAGCAGCGAGCGGAACTGCGCGTCGCCGAGGGTCCGGTCGGCGCCGAAGAAGTCGTCCAGCTCCCTGGCCAGGGCCCGATCGCCGTAGAGCGAGTGCAGCCAAGACACCAGGAGACGTTTCCGAAAGACCTTTCGGCCCAGAGCGACATAACGCTGGCGAATCTGCGTGACCGGGTGTCCCAGCGCCAGTGCCGCCGCGATCACCGCGCCGGTGCTGGTTCCGGCCAGGTAGTCGAAGTAGTCGCTCAGGACCAGGTCGTCGCGGCCCTGCACGGCGCGCAGCTGCGACTCGATCGCGGCCAGGACCTCCAGGCTGAGAACCCCCCGGATGCCACCCCCGTCCACCGTGAGGATCCGTTTGGGTCCGGGCGCGCGCTGGCGCTCCTCGTAGCGGCGTGGCGTCGGGTCGATCACGGCGGCCGTAGCCGCGGCGGCGCACCAGGACCGCAGCCGCTGCACCGCGTCCTCATCCGGTCCGTGATGGCCGTCCCAGACCAGGACGCCGGCCGAGGCACCGAGCCGGCCCGCGACGTCGAGGCGGTGGTCCATGGATCGGGCAGGCCGGTCCCGGCGACCCAGCAGCGAGCGGCCCGAGCCGCGGGGCAGCACCGCAACCGTCGTGTCAGGGTGTGCGGTCACCCGGTCCAACCGCTCGGCCCACGCCGGATGCGGGCCGTCGCCCAGGCGGACTCGGCACTGCGACACAGGGTCCGGCAGGCACAGCGTCACCTGGGCGCCGAGGGCCAGCGCCTGCTCGGCGGCGATCAGGTCGGTGCCGCGGTCGCCGCCGCTAACCACGGTGGTGTCGGTGCCGACCTGCCACCCGGCGAAGGTGGCGCGCACCTGCCCGGCGACCCAGGACTCCCGCGAGTCGGGGAACCGGAGCCTGGACTCGTGCGGTGCATCGGTCGGCAGGCCACCGGCGACCACAGTGGTCGGTGCCATCTCGCCCCCTCGTCCCGCCTAGGGCGCCCAGCCTAGTTGCCCGATCGCAGAACGGGACCGGCTCGAACGGGTCATCCGGTCGGGGTGGCCCGCTTCACGACAGCGGACAGGTCCAGACCGGCCGGCAGACTCCCGTAGAGCCGACCGCTGCCGGCCCAGTCGTCGTCCGGTCGCGCCGTCCGGGAGGCCAGGAAGACCTCGGTGACCGTCGGGTCGCCGTGCCGGATCAGCAGCGAGCCCTGGATGGCGATCGCCATCCGGGCGAGGACGTCGCGGGCCCGGTACTCGAGCCGGTCCCCGTCCTCCAGCGCGGCGCGCAGCGCGTCGACGTGCCGGTCGAGGCGCGCGTCCGCGCCGCGCGTGGTCTGCACCTCCTCGAGGAAGGCGGCCACCGCCTCAGGCGTCGTCCGCATCGCCCGGAGCAGGTCCAGGCACTGGACGTTGCCGCTGCCCTCCCAGATCGCGTTGATCGGCGACTCCCGGAACAGCCGCGGCATCAGGTGGTCCTCCATCATCGCCGAGCCGCCGATGCACTCCATCGCCTCGTAGGCATGACCCGGGGTCCGCTTGCAGATCCAGTACTTGCCGACCGCTGTGCCGATCCGCACCAGCAGGTCCTCGCCCGGATCGCTCCGGCGGTCCAGCGCCGTGGCGATCCGCATCGCGAACGCGGTCGCCGCCTCGCTCTCGACCGCCAGGTCCGCGAGCACGTTCTGCATCAGCGGCTGGACGGCGAGCAGCGCCCCGAACGCCGACCGGTGGGAGCAGTGGTGGGCCGCCTGGGCGACGGCCTGGCGCATCCCCGCGGCCGAGCCGAGCATGCAGTCAAGACGGGTCATCGCAACCATCTCGATGATGGTGCGCACGCCTCGGCCCTCCGCACCGACCCGCCAGGCCAGTGCGCCGCGCAGCTCGGTCTCGGTCGAGGCGTTGGAGACGTTGCCCATCTTCGGTTTGAGCCGTTGGACCTGCAGCGGGTTCTTCGTGCCGTCCGGGCGCCAGCGGGGCAGCAGGAAGCAGCTCAGCCCGCCCGGTGCCTGGGCCAGCACCAGAAAGGCGTCGCACATCGGCGCGGAGACGAAGTACTTGTGCCCGACCAGCTCGTAGGCCGGTCCCGGGGTGTGCCAGGACGCCGGGGCATGCCGGTCGAGCGGGACCGCGTGTGTCGTGTTGGCCCGTACGTCGGAGCCGCCCTGTTTCTCGGTCATCGCCATACCTATGGTGACCGCGCTCTTCTCCTGCGCCGGAACGTTGCGCGGGTCGTAGCCCCGGGCGGTGATCCGTGGTGCCCAGGCCGCGAACAGGTCCGGGCTGTGCCGAAGGGTCGGCAGTGCCGCAGAGGTCATCGTCACCGGGCACAGGTGACCGGCCTCGACCTGGGACTGGACGAGGTATCGGGCCGCGCGCAGCAGATGGGCATGACCGGACTCCTGCGCATCAGGGTCCCAGTGCGAGGCGTGCAGCCCGTGCTCGAGCGAGGTGGTCATCAGAGCGTGGTAGGAGGGGTGGAACCGCACCAGGTCGACGCGCTCGCCTCGGCGGTCATGCGGCTCGAAGCGTGGCGGGTTCGCGTTGGCCTCGAACCCGAGCTCCAGGTACTCGGCGGCGCCGGCCATCGTTGCGAACTGCGACAGTGCGACGTCGTGCCGGGTGCCGGCGTAGGTGTGTACGGCGTCGGTCAGCGCGGCGTCCGTGGTGTAGAGGTCGTAGTCGACCAGCGGGGGCGGGACGTTCGAGACCCGATGGGTCACCGCCCCCCAGCGATCGACGTGTGGGTGCTGGTTCATCCACCCATGCTAAGAACCTGGTCCCCGTGACCGGTCAGGGCGTCGGCGGACCGGGCCGCCATGTCGGCGCTACTCACCCGTGCGGTCGCTCGACCCTGGCGATCATTGGCGCCTCACCCTCGTCCATGACCGCCTCGAGGAACGCCGCCAGCATCTCCTCGGCGAGGGGGGCCGAGGTCAGCCGCAGCCCCATCGCCAGGACGTTGGCATCGTTCCAGCGCCGGGCGCCGCGGGCGGTCTCGGCGTCGGTGCACAGGGCAGCCCGCACCCCGCCGACCTTGTTGGCGGCGATCGAGACCCCGGTACCGGTCCAGCAGCACACCACGCCGACGTCGGCGGAACCGGCGGCGACTGCCTCGCCGACGCGTCGTCCGGCGTCCGGCCAGTCCGCCGGGTCGGCGAGCACATCGACGTCGTGACCCCGCTCGCGCAGCCAGGCGACGACGTGTCGGGTGACGGACGTGGTCTCGTCGGTGCCGAAGGCGATCCGGGGCCGTGCCGTCGTGGCGGCGTCCATCGCCCCAGCCTACGGCTCGAGTCGCTGGGTGCTGCGTCGGCGACGGCGGGAAAGGCTCGGTCCGGGTGTGTGCCGGGGCCTATCCGGTCGTGAGCGCCGCCGCGGATTCCCGGCGCCGTCCCTCGCCGTCGACGTCTATCTCGAGGGATCGCCTGTGGAGCGCCGTCCGGGGTCGGCACGGCGATGTTGAAAACGGTTCGGGCGCTCGGTCACGGCCGAAGCCGATGCCTGGTCGCGCACGGCTCACGGCGCCGGAGGCCGGATTGACCAGGTGGACCGCTCAGCGCGGGAGAACCACGCGGGCAGGGCGCTCGTGGTGAATACCGGATATCGATTCTCCGATGTCGCCCCAGCCCGACGTCGGTCATCGGGGGCGTCGGCACAGGCGTGGCACAGGCGAAGGGTCGACGGCCGGGTCACGGCTGTCGACCCTTCGGTCGGTGGTTCCTCAGTTGGCGGACTTGTAGGCCTGCATGATCTCGGCGCTGATCCGGCCGCGGTCGCTGACCTCGTACCCCTGCCCACGGGCCCAGGCCCGCACTGCGGCAAGGTCAGTGGTGGGTGTCGACCGCTTGCTGCGGCTCCGCCCGGCGGTCTTGCGAGCAGCCGAGACGTACTTGCCGATGGCCTTCTCGAAGGCGGTGTAGTTCTTGTCGTTCAGGTCGATCTCGTATTCCGCTCCGAGCCAGCCGAACCTCACGGTCTGAGTGGCATCGCTGCCGTCGATGTCGTCGGTGAGCAGGACGTGTACTTTCTGCGCCACGTGCGGTTCTCCTTGTTCTTGTGGACCCCCGGGTCACGGAAAGGTAGCAGGCGTGGTTGTTCGGAGTCGAACAGGTGCCTCCTGTCTTGAGTGTCGGGATGTGTGTCGTCGGAGTTGAGATGCAATCCCGACGGCGAAAGCCGTCGCGTCGACGATGTGCTCAGGGACCAGCGCGTCGATCGAATGTACGACCGTTTCACGGTGGCTTATCCCACGACCAGGAACCTGCCCGTCGAAACCCCGTGAAGTGACCCGTCCTGGTTTCTGCAAGGCTACGTCGGGATTGCCGCAGTCGCCCGACGACAGGGCCCGACCGAGGCTTGACCGCCCGATGATCACGGTGGGGTGGGCGTGATGGTTGACTGCGGGTCGATGGACCTGTGCCGAGGCGACCTGTGACGATCCGAGGTGGCAGTGATGGGCCTGACGGCTCTGTGGGTCGGGGACAGCTTCACCCGAGGCGAGGGTGCTGGCGTTGCCGCGCCCCTGACCTATCCGTACCTGGTCGGTGACCGCCTGGGCTGGCGCTGCCATGTCGACGCCCAGAACGGCACCGGTTTCGTCAATGACGGGTTCCTGGCCGGCCCCGGGCTGGCGCCGTTGCCCGACCGCCTGCCGGCCACCGCCGGAACCGTCGCGCCGGACCTGGTGGTGGTCGACGCCGGACGCAACGACGCCGGTGTTCCCGATCCCGTTGTGCGTGAGTCGGTCACGCGCTACCTCGCTGCGCTGCGGAGCACCTTCGTACGGGCGCAGGTGGTCGTCGTCCTGCCGACCCTGCTCGGCCCATGGCAGCCGCCGGAGTACCGGGTCGTGGCGGCCGTGCTGCGCCAGGTCGCAGACCAGGACGGTGCGCAGGTGGTCGACCCCTGCGACGTCGACGGGTTCGCCGACCCGGGCGACGGCGAGGCCCTGGTCTGCCCCGACGGCTTCCACCCCAGCGCGGCGGGGCAGCGGCACTACGCCGAGGTGCTCGCGCAACTGCTGGCCCCCGTCGCGGGCCGCGCCGGGTGAGCCGGCGCGGTTCGGCACCGCCTGCCGGACGGCGGTGCTGAGGCGCCGGGAAGCCGATCATCGGGCGCCGGGGCGGGGTCGGCCGCGCGATGGCGGGGCCTGGCACAGCAGCTGGGCGAGCCAGGTGATGGTCGGCTCCAGCAGCCGCCCGTCGAAGGCGGGGCCGGCGTGGCCTACGCCGTCGAGCAGGGTGAGGTCGACGTCGGCGCCGGCGTTGCGCAGCGCGTCGGCCAGGAGCTGCGACTGCTGGTAGGGGACTAGGCAATCGGAGGTGCCGTGGGCAATGGAGAAGGCGGGCAGCGCAGCAGCTCCGGCGACATAGGTGATCGGGTCGGCCTGTGCCGCGCGCCCGGGCACGGTCTGGATCGGAGCGCCGAGGTAGAGCGACTCGGGGGAATCCGGTCCGTCGTGCACCTGTGGGCGGTGGCACGGTCCGGCCGCGGCGTGGATGTCCATCAGCAGGAAGTCGATGGGACCGAACCAGTCCACGACGGCGTGGACGGCGCCGGACACCTCCGGGTGACCGAGGGTGTCGTCGTCCAGCAGGGTGCGCTGGTCTCCGGTGACCCCGAGCAGCGCGACGAGGTTGCCACCGGCCGACTCGCCCCAGGCCGCGAAGGCGTCCGGGTCGAGCCGGTAGGTCCCGGCGTGGGCCCGCAGGAACCGGACGGCGGCCTTGACGTCGCGCGGGGCGGCCGGGAAGCGGGCCTCGCCGGACAGGCGGTAGTCGAGGCTGGCCACCGCGAACCCGGCCGCCAGGAGCGGGCGGACCTTCGGCCCGACCATCGAGGAGTCGCCGCCACGGAACGCCCCGCCATGCACGAACAGGACCAGGGGGAGTGCCGGCGAGCCACGGTCTGGCAGCCAGAGGTCGAGGGTCTGGGTGGGGGACGCCGCGGCGTAGGCGACGGCGGCGTGCGTGGGACGCGGGACGGGAGGGGTGGGCCGCATCCCCGGATGATGCCCGTCGAGGGGCGGATCGGCCACGTCCCGCACGCCGTCCCAGTGGGTCAGCCGAGGGGACGGGGGAGGGCGGCGTCTTCGGCAGCCGTGCGGTCCCGGTGCCGGGCGTCGTCACCTGGCCGGTCAGCGGCCGCGGAACGTCGGTGTCGACTTGCCCAGGAACGCGGCCACGGCGCTGGCGTGGTCCGCACTGCGCACCGGGGTGCCCATCAGGTCCGCTTCGCTCTCCAGCGCCTGCGCCAGCGAGGATCCGGCGGCGGCCACCACCGCCCGCCGGGCCGCGCCGTAGGCGGCGGTGGGTCCTTCGGCGAGTTCGCGAGCCCGCTGTGTGGCCCGGGCCACGGCTTCCTCGGCCGGGACCACCTCGTCGACCAGCCCGAGCTCCAGCGCCTCGGCCGCGCCGACGGACCGCGGCCGCAGCACCAGGTCCTTGGCCGTGGCCATCCCGACGATCCGGGGCAGCCACCACGAGAGCCCTGAGTCGATGCTCAGCCCGATCGCCGTGAACGCGGTGTTCAGCACCGCGTCGGCGGACATGACCCGGACGTCGCCGGCCAGCGCCAGCGACAGCCCGGCCCCGGCGGCAGCCCCGTTCACGGCAACTACCACCGGTTTCGCCATGGTGGCCAGGGTGAGCGCGGTCGGGTTGAGCTGCGCTCGCAGGATCGTTGCGACGCCCTCGGCGTCGGACCCGCCGCCGGCCCGCAGCCGGGTCGCGTGCTCGCTCAGGTCAAGGCCGACGCAGAACGCCCGCTGCCCGGTGCCGGTCAGCAGCACGCAGCGCACCGAGGCGTCCTCCGCGGCGGCCTGGACGGCGTCCCGCAGGGCCAGCTGGGTCGCCTGGTCCAGTGCGTTCATCGCCTCGGGACGGTCGAACCGGATCGTTCGCACGGCGCCGGCATCGGTGACGGTGACGGTCACGGGACCTCCTCAGTGGTGGGGGTCACGAGACCCGATTGAGTTGGTCGTCGACATCCTCGTACAGCGTGGTCCGCTGCCGCAGCCGCCTCCCGTGGGCCTCAGCGATCCGCCGGAACCCCTTCTCGTCCAACGCCTGTCCGTGCGCCGCACCGGCGGCCCGGCTGATGTTCTCGTCCATCAGGGTGCCGCCGAGGTCGTTCACGCCGGCCCGCAGAAGCTGCCCGGCGCCATCCGCACCGAGCTTGACCCACGAGGCCTGGACGTTCTCGATCAGGCCGTGGTAGACGATCCGACCGACCGCGTGCATGAGGACCACCTCACGCCAGGTCGGCCCCCGGCGTGCCCGGCGCTTGAGGTAGACCGGAGCCGCCATGTGCACGAACGGCAGTGGCACGAACTCGGTGAAGCCACCGGTCTCGCGCTGCAGGTCGCGGGTGCGCAGCAGGTGTCGGGCCCAGTGCACCGGCCGCTCCACGGCGCCGAACATGATCGTGACGTTGGAGCGCAGCCCGACGCCGTGCGCGGTGCGGTGCGCCTCGAGCCACTCCTCGGTGGTGATCTTGTCGGGGCACAGGGCGGCGCGGATCTCGTCATCCAGGATCTCGGCGGCCGTGCCGGGCAGCGACCGCAGTCCGGCCGCCTGCAGACGGCGCAGGTAGTCGGCCAGGGGCTCACCGAGCCGGCGGGCGCCCTCGGTGACCTCCAACGCGGTGAACCCGTGCAGGTGCAGGTCGGGAACCGCCCCGGCGACCGCCCGAGTGATCTCGACGTAGGTGTCGCCGTCGAAGCTGGGGTGGATGCCGCCCTGGAGGCACACTTCGGTCGCTCCGAGCCGCCGTGCCTCGACGGCCCGCTCGGCCACCTGCTGCGGTGACAGCAGGTAGGGGCGCCCGCGCAGGTTCAGCGAGGACGGGCCCTTGGAGAACCCGCAGAACGTGCACCGGTACGTACACACGTTGGTGTAGTTGATGTTCCGGTTCGCCACGTAGGTGACCTCGTCGCCGACCGCGGCGGCGCGCAGGTCGTCGGACACAGTGGCGACGTCGCGGACCTGCGGACCGCGGGCCGAGAACAGGGTGACGATCTCGGCCTCGCCGACCTGGTGCCCGGCGGTGACGCCGTCCAGCACCTCAGCCACAGCGCCGGCGGCCTGGGAACGGGCTGCGCGGGTCGCCGGGACCAGGGACGGCGGGGTGAGGTCGGCGCCGGAGTACCAGGCGGTGGAGCGTCGTCCGATGGCCACCACCTCGGCGCCGGTGCCGACGTCCGGGGCCGACCGGTACCGCTCCGGAAAGACCGCGCCCGGGTCGTCGCGGGCGAGGCCCTCGGCGTCGCTGCGGTCCTGGACGGCGAAGCGTACGTTCTCGTCGAGCCAGCGCTCGGCGTCCAGGACGAACTCGGGGTAAGCGGTCAGCCGCGGAGCCAAGGTGCGCCCGGCGGCCTCGGTCGCCGCACGCAGCACGTCCAGGGCGGGCCAGGGCCGCTCCGGGTTGACATGGTCGGCGGTGACCGGGGACACCCCGCCCCAGTCGTCGATGCCGGCGTCGAGCAGGTCGCCGAGCAGTCGGGGTTCGGTGAGGTTTGGTGGTGCCTGGACGTGCACCTCAGGCGGCAGGACCAGCCGGGCCAGTGCGATCGCCTGGACGAAGGCGGGGTGCGGGCAGGGGTCGGCGCGGCGCATCCGGGTGCCGGGCTTGGGCAGGAAGTTCTGGACGATCACCTCCTGCACGTGCCCGGACCTGGCGTGGACGGCCGCGATCGCCTCCAGCGCGGCGAGCCGGTCGGCGGCACTCTCACCGATGCCGACCAGGATGCCGGTCGTAAACGGGATCGCCAGGCGCCCAGCGGCTTCGAGGGTGGCCAGGCGTCGTTGCGGGTCCTTGTCCGGGGCGCCGCGGTGGGCGTCAAGATCGGCGCGCAGCGACTCGAGCATCATGCCCTGGCTCGGCGCCACCGGTCGCAGTGCGGCCAGCTCCTCGGGCGGTAGCGCACCGGCGTTGACGTGCGGCAGCAGGCCGGTCTCGGTCAGGACCAGGGCGCACATTGCGGTCAGGTAGTCGACGGTGGAGGCGTAGCCGTTCTCGGCCAGCCAGTCCCGGGCGACCGGGTAGCGGTCCTCCGGCTGCTCACCGAGGGTGAACAGCGCTTCGTGGCAGCCCGCCTCGGCTCCGGCCCGGGCGATCGCCAGCACCTCGTCGGCCCTCAGATAGGGGCGGTCGACCTTCGCGGCGGCAGTGGCGAACGTGCAGTAGCCGCACCGGTCCCGGCACAGCCGGGTCAGCGGTACGAAGACCTTGGGGGAGTAAGTCGTCCTGCTCCCGTGCCCGGCGTCCCGCACCGCCCGGGCCCGGGCAGTCAGGTCGTCGAGCGGCAGTTCAAGCAGCGGGCGCATATGGTGAAGGGTTCCCTCGTCCAGTGGTCGGGCCCGTCCCAGGCCCCGTCCAGGATGTCATCCCCGCTGTGCCGGAGCCCGGCGACCCCGACGGGCACAGGACGGACCGGGTCACTAGAGTGAAACGGCAGTGAGATCGACCCGGAAGAACCCCGCCACGTCCACCGGCCAAGAGCACGTCCCTGCAGACCTGCGCCGAGGCAGACCCGCGCACCGCCCCCGACATGAAGGACGGACATGGCATCGACGGTAACGGTCAGCGATCAGGTCTTCGCGCGGCTGCGCGGCTACAACGCGGTGATGGGTCTCTTGCACGCCGTGCAGGGGATCGCCGTCGTTGCGCTGGCGACCGACTTCACCCTCCCGATCACCGGGTCGTTCCCTGAGGGCCCTCCGGGCACGCCGGTACCCGAGCCGGAGGTGCTCTTCGACCTGTCCGTGGCGTGGGGGGTCGCCGCTTTCCTGTTCCTGTCGGCGTTGTTCCATGGGCTGGTCGCGGCGCCGTTCGCCCACCGCTACCGTGACCAGCTCGCTCGCGGCCAGAACCAGTTCCGCTGGATCGAGTACTCCCTCTCCTCGTCCATCATGATCGTGCTGATCGCCCTGCTGACGGGCATCGACAGCATCGCTGCCGTGCTGGCCCTGGCAGGGGTCAACGCCGGGATGATCTTCTTCGGGGCGGTTCAGGAGCGCTACGAGGCGCCGGGCGGGTCGCTGTGGCCGTTCTGGCTCGGCTGCGTTCTGGGCATCGTGCCGTGGCTCGCCATCGGGATCTACCTGGTCTCCCCGGGCAGCAACGCCCAGCCGCCGGGATTCGTCTACGGGATCTTCTTCTCGCTGTTCGTGTTCTTCAACAGCTTCGCGCTCACCCAGTGGCTGCAGTACAAGCAGGTGGGTCGGTGGCGCGACTACCTCGCTGGGGAGCGCTCGTACATCCTGCTCAGCCTGCTTGCCAAGTCAGCGCTGGCCTGGCAGGTCTTCGGCGGGACGCTGGCCGGCTCCTGAGGGTGGCTGGGGCCATGACGGAAGCAACCCCGTGGGCCCGGCCAGAACCTGTCGCGGTGCACGGACCGCTACCACCCCTGCCTGTCCGCCAGGCGTAGGGTCAGGGCGGCGGCGGGCGAGAAGGGCTTGGCCCCCAGAGGCTTTCCGGTCAGGGGGTTCTCGTACTCGGCATGCTGGGTACCACACGGCCGCGCGAGATACCTGCGGCGCAGCTCTGCGGCGACCTCGGGTTCGCCGCGCAGCTCCAGACCTGTCTCGATGATGTCGGTCGGGAAGGACCAGGCAGCTCCCCGCCAGTACGCGTCCGGGACGAAACCCTCGGAGTCGGCCGGGACGCTCGGCGGCGGCACGAGCGTCCAGTACTTCGCGGGGTCGACGAGGGTCTCGACGAGGATCGTCGTCCGGTCGGGGTGGCCGCCGACGAGCAAGGGGTACAGGCCTGCGACGGTCGGTCGGCTGCTGAGCTGTCCGGTGCGGTAGTCGCGCGCTGCGTAGCCGCCGCGACCGTCATGGGTGTCGCTCCACAGGTCCTCCAGGCGGGCCGCCACCTCGTCCATGGCGGCCTTCATCGCTGGCTCGATGGTGAGCTCCGGGTCGGCGGCGCGGCCGAGCGCGTCGGCCATCTCCTGCAGGCAGCCGAACGCATCGACGAGAACGGCGTTGTAGCCGACGTCCTCGGTCAGCACGCCCCGCCCGCTCGCCTCGACAGCGGCCAGGTCGTAGCCGAGGCGACGGATGTGCCGGGTCTGCAGATAGGCTGCCAGGACGTCGCGGTTGCTCGACCGGTGCGCCACCGGCACCACGCGGCAGTCACCCCAGAGCCGACGGACGGCGTGCACCCCCCCGAGCGCCACCGTCCGGATGGACCGGGCGGGCAGGTCGTCGTCCCCCAGCCACTCGGCAGCCATCGCCTCGGCGAGGTCGATCCGGTTGTCCATCCCCGTCTCGTAGGGGTGGATCACCACGGCAAGCCCGTTCTTGCCCACCCGGTGCTCCAGCACCCATCGACACAGGCGCTTCAGGCGTGGGAAGACAGCGGCATAGAAGGCAGCGCGTCGGGGCGGCCCCAACCGCCAGCCGACCTCCAGTGCCGACCGCACGATCATGGGCGGTTGGGTGATGCCGCTCGTCGTCAGGCCCTCGGGGCTGTCGGGGTGGCGTCCGTGCAGCCGCCGCCTGACCGGACGATGGTCGAAAGACGCCTCGTTCGGCAGCATCCCCGACCGCCACTGCGCCTGCAGGTACCGGGCCAGCTCACCGGCCGCACGCTCGGGGTCGTACACAGCGATCCCCTTGGCGATCACAGCGATATCCCACAGGTAACCGGCGCGGAACATGTCGAGGTTGGGCACCGTCAGGCCAGGGAGGCGATGGACGTCGAGCGTCTGGTGCGCCGTGGCGACCAGTCCTGGCGAGGTCCCGTGCCTGATGGTCGCGAGCGGACGGCTGCGAGGCCGTCCCGGGCGGCCGTCCCGGCTTCCTTGCGCGGTCGGTCTGCCGGTCCTGCTCACGATGACAGGGCGAGCGTCGACCGCGCCGTCTGGCGCGAGGCGCGGGTCCCGGCCGGGTCGAGTACGGGAACGCCTGCGGCTGTCGCGTAGACGTCCAGGCACCGGTCGAGGACGCTGTCCCAGTCGAGGGTGGTCGGGACGCTCCGGTTGAACTGGCTGATCCGGGCCGACGTCACCGGGTCGGCGAGCAGGTCGGCGGTTCGGCGGGCCATCTCGGTGTCGTCGTTCACGAGCAGTCCCTCGACGCCGTCCCGGACGAACTCGCTGACCCCGGCCTGCGAGCGTGCGATCACCGGCAACCCGGCGCAGCGGGCCTCGAGCGCCGCGAGGCCGAACGACTCGAGGGTCGCCGGCGCGAGGAAGGCGTCGGCCCGGGTATACAGGTCGAGCACCTCGGGGTGGCTGAGCCGGCCTGGCAGCTCGACCCAACGGTCGATCCCCAGGCGCGCGAGGCGGTCGCGGACGGCGCTGCGCTGCGGGCCGTCACCGGCGAGGACGGCGTGCAGCGGGATCGCCGGGTGGAGCCGGCGCCTGACCTCGGCGAGGACGTCGACGAGCGGGAGCATCCGCTTGCGGGCGGCGAACCGGCCGACCGTGACGATGGTCAGCGGCTCGCCCGGCCGGCGGGTACGCGCCGGACCGGGCCGCCAGGCGGCCGGGTCGATCCCGTTGGGCAACACCAGGACCGGCCGTGGCACCAACGGCTGCAGCGACTGTGCGGCGACCCCGCTGACCGCGGCCCAGGTGACTCCGGGACCGGCCAGGGCGACCACGGCCCGCAGGCCGTCGTTCACGACCGCCCCATGCGGCACCACGGAATGCATCGTCACCACCGTGGGGACCCCCACCCGGTCCGCGGCCCGGGCGGCAGCCCAGGCCAGCGGCGAGACGATGGAGGAGTGGCAGTGCACGACGTCCGCGGCGGCGACGACGTCCGGCAGCGGACGGGCCCAGGCCGCCCGGCCGAGCCGTGCCACTGGGACGTCGTCGCCCCGGCGGGGCGACGCATCGCCTGCGGTGAGGACGAGGACGTCGTGCCCGCGCCGACGCTGCTGGTCGGCGAGGTCGTGGACGTGTAGCTCGATGCCGCCGAGCCTGGGCAGGTAGACGTCGGTGACGTGGACGATTCTCATGACGACTCCAGGTTGGGGGTGGTCATGCGGGCCCGGTCCCGCCGGAGCCACCCGCCGTGACCTGCGCGGTGGCGGTGGCGGTGGCGGTGGCGGAGCGGGGCGTTCGCATGTGCCCACACTGCAGGCTCGAGGCTGATAGGAGGCTGAGAGGCGGGCGGTGGAGAGCCTGACCGGCCGACCCGTAGCCTGGCGCCGTGACGGCGTGGTGGCAGGACCGGGCCGGCGTACGGGTTCGGACAGCCGTGGCCGCTGCCGTCGTCGTCGGTATCGCCCTCGGTGCCGCTGCGCTGTTGCTGGTGAGCCTGCTCCAGCGCTCGCTCGACGCCGCTGCGCTGCAGACGGTCTCGCTTCGTGTCCGGGACGTCGCCGAGGTGCTGCAGGTGGTGGGCGTCGCGGGTGAGCAGGCCGCGGAGCCGGGCTCGGCGGGCGAGCTCCTCCAGATCCGCTCCGCCGACGGCGCCGTGCTGCGGGCGGTTCCTGAGTCGGCGGCGCGGATGGACCTTCTCGACGAGCCGCCGGCGCGCGGGGCCACCTCGGTGCGGTCCACGACGGTGACCGTCGCGGGCGGGACCGGACCGGTTCTCGTCGTCGCGCAGTGGACGGTCGACGGCAGCACGCAGGCTCCCCTGCTCGTCGTCGTTGCCCGGAGCACGGCCGCGCAGGACGAGCTCCTCGAACGGCTCTCAGCCCTGCTGGTCCTCGGCGTCCCCTTGATGGTCGTGGTCGTCACGGCCATCACCTACGTCCTCACCCGGGCTGCCCTGCGCCCGGTGGATGCCATCCGCGAGCAGGCCGAGCGGATCTCGGCCCGGGACCTCCAGGAACGTCTGCCGGTCCCGGCCGCGCACGACGAGGTCCACCGGCTGTCCGTCACCCTCAACGAGCTCCTCGACCGCCTGCAGAAGGCCCAGGAGGCGCAGCGCCGGTTCGTCGCCGATGCGGGCCACGAGCTACGCAGCCCGCTGGCGACGATGACGACGACCCTGGAGGTCGCGCGACGGACTGGCGCGGTACCGGCTGTCTCCGAAGCCGACCAGGAGGACCTGCTCGCCGAGATGCACCGGATGAGCGGAGTTGTCGAGGACCTGCTCCTGCTGGCCCGCGCCGACGAGCACGGCCTGCGGCTGCGCGTCGACGACGTCGACCTCGACGACGTCATCGACGCGGAGTCGCGGCGGCTACGGGGGGTGCCCGACCGGCGGGTGCAGGCGCGGATCAGCGCGGTCCGGACCCGCGGCGACGCCGAACGGCTCGCGCGTGCGGTCCGCAACCTCGCCGACAACGCAGCCCGGCATGCGAGGTCGACGGTGGCGGTGTCGGTCGGCGAGCTCGACGACGGCTCGGCGGTGGTCACCGTCGAGGACGACGGGCCCGGCCGTCGGCTGGACGCTGCTGGCCCGGCCTCTGACCGAGGCCGTCGGGGCCGTCCGGCGTGGCCCGCTCGCGCGTGTCAGTGCGGGGGAGCCCCGAGCCCACTAGCGGGCGCCGATGGCGATGAGGCCCAGAGCGGCCTCCTCCCGTCCGTCCACCTGGACCAGGGCGTTGAGGGTGCCGTCCAGGAACGCCCCGACCATGCAGGCTCCCAGGCCCGCGGCCTCCGCGGCGAGGTAGACGTTCTGGGCGATGTGCCCGCCCTCCCAGCAAACGTAGCGGTAGTGACGTTGGCGGTACTTCCACCGGGTCCGCTGGAAGACACCGGTCAGCACGAGCACGGCGGGCGCCTGACGGAGGAACTCCTGCCCCAACCCGGCCACCAGCAGGTCGCCGGAGACCGACCCGGCCCGCACCCGGTGCAGCGAGCGCGCTTGGACGTCCACGTGGTAGAGGCCGGCCTCGACCCCAGTGACGTGCTCGACCGCGACATAGGTCTCCACGGGGTAGAGGGCGCCCGCCGACGGCGCTGTCCGCAGGCCGTCGCCGGACGTGACCGATGCCGCCGCACCCACCACCCAAGCGAGCTCCTCAGCCGTGAGCGCCCGATCGGCGAACGTGCGCAGCGACCGTCGTCGGCTCACGGCTTGGGCGACGGACATCTGCGGGGGGTCGACCACGGTGGGCAGCGGCACCGGCTCGGCGCCGCTGACCTGCTTGTACTGAGGCGGACGACGGCCCCAGTCGATCAGGTCGCCGACCAGGCCACGCAGCCCGAGCGAGCTCTCTCGGTGGTAGAACAGCCCGACATCGCCACCGGGGAAGCGGGTCGGGGCGGACGTTGCCCGGGCCGACCACCCCAGAACCGCCCCAGCGGTTCCTGCGCCAGCTCCCACAAGGGCTGTACGCCGGCTCGGCATCGGCGCCGCGGCGGGTGTCGACACCGAGGCTGATGATCCGGCGCGGCTGACGGCCCTCCTCGAGGGCAGGAAGCCTCGCCAGTTCATGGCGATGTGCGCCCCTGCGAAGGCGGCCAGCGCGTATCCGGCCCATCGGTGGACGGCGAATCCGCGCAGGTCGAGCTGGTCGGCGACGAAGCCCGTGGCCACGGAGGTGACGACGGCGGCGAGCAGGAGCATGTTGACGGCATAGCGCACGGTCTTGGCGTTCATGGGCTGCCCCTCGTGGTCAACGGCAGGGGACGCTCACCCGACCGCCTCGTCCATCTCTGCGATCAGCTGATGCACGGTGGGGTACCGGTCGGGTGCAGCGCCCATGCGCGCAACGAGAATCCCACGGCCACGATGAGGTGTGCGGGCCTGGCAGCGTAGAGAACCGGGTCGAGTCGGACACCGACGAGCCCGTTTCGGCGCCCGTACGATGATGCCGGGCCGCGCCTTCGGCCGATACCCTCTTCCTATCGCCGTTCGCTGAAGCCCAAGGCTGTCAGCCCAGCACGTAGTGGGAGAGGTGCGCCATGTCCTGGTGGGTCTGGGTGCTGCTCGTCCTCGTACTTGTCGCTGTGAGCGTGGGCGGCTTCCTCGTCGTCCAGGCGAGGCGTCGGCGCGGTGGAGTGATCATCGATCCGGGTGACCGGTCCGGCCGAGGTGGTTCGGGCAGTGCGTCATGAGCAGGCTGATGCGCGCGAGCGAGATCGCCCAGCGACCCGTGGTGACCATGGCCGGCGAGGATGTCGCTCAGATCAAGGATCTCGTCTACTCGGCGGGCGGCGGCGAGGTCGTCGGGTTCACCCTTGCCGGGCGGGGGATGTTCGCCGGGCCTCTGCACGAGGCGCTGCCGTGGTCAGGGGTGTCGGCCCTCGGCGCGAACGCCGTGATGATCACCTCCGAGAGAGCCCTCGAACCGCTTGAGAGAGTGCTGAGTGCCTCGGTGACCTCCGGCGGCTCCGGTGAAGACATCCTCGGTTCGCGGGTCCTGACGGATGAGGGCACCGATCTCGGCGCGGTCGTCGATGTCATCGTGGAGGTCGGTCGCGGGGGGGCCGGACAAGGCGATGTCGTGGGGTACGAGATCTCTCCATCCGAGGCCATGGGGTCCGAGGGCACGAGAGTCCTGATCCCTCTTCCCGACACCATGGCGGCCTCCGGTGAGCACCTCATCGTCCCGGCGAATGTCAAGGACTTCGTTCGCCACGACCTGGCGGGCTTCGGGTCGGCGGTCGATGGCTTCCGGGCACAGTGGGAGGGGCGAGCCTGATGCGGTTCTCCGAGGCGAAGGGCCGAAAGATCGTCAGCACATCGGATGCCGAGACGGTCGGCGAAGTCCACGAGTTCCTCGTGGACCCCGCTGTCGGGTCCGTCGTGGCGATGCAGGTCAAGCGGGCACGCGCTGGCGACACTCTGCGCTGGTCCGGCATCACGGCGTTCGGCGACGACGCCGTCACGGTCTCGGGGGGCGAGAAGATCTCCGACGTCGAGGACGACATCGCCGCCCTGCTCGGCAAGGACCACCGGCTCATCGGCAAACGCGTGCTGTCCACCGGTGGCGACGAGCTCGGGCAGGTCCGCGACGTCGAGTTCGACCACGGATCGGGCGCCATCACCGCCCTGGTGCTCGATTCCGGGGGTGCGATCGGGAACACGCTGGTGGGTGTCGGCTCCTACGCTGTCGTCGTCGAGGCTTGACACATCCCTGACTGGGCGGAAGCCAGACGTTCACGGCGATCGGCCAACCGGCCGGGCACCGCGCGGGTCGGTCGAGCTGCGCCGCTCCAGGTACACCCAGAGCGATCCGGTGCTCACCATCCGGCTGCCCGACCAGTCCGTACGAGCAGTGATCCGATGTGGCCGCCGTCTCCGTACCCCCGTCAACCGCCCGCCGACCAGGGGGGCACCACTGAGACGGGAGACCACCATGTTGTCCAGATCCGCGCGCCCGCCGCCTCGCCGTCGCATCGGCCGGAATCGGACTGTGCGCAAGCCTCGTGTCCGCCCTGCCGGCGTCCGCGACCACGCCGGACCGAGCTACGAGCCGCGGCCGATCGACACGCCGGCGCCTCTGTCTCGCCGGCTCGTCAAGCTGCCGACCGTGAATCCTCCGTTCAAGATCGACCTCTGCGCGCTGGCGTCGGCGGACAGGTCGGCCAAGATCGTGAGGGGTACACCTGGCGAGGACGTCCTGGTAGGCACTGCCGGCAAGGATGTGATCATCGGCCTGGGCGGCGACGACACCATTCTCGGCCTGGGCGGCAACGACGTCGTCTGCGCCGGTCCCGGCGACGACATCGTCTACGCCGGTGACGGCAACGACAAGGTCTACGGGGAGGAGGGCTCTGACGTGGTTGTCGGGCAGGGGGGTGACGACGTCATCGTGGGGGCCGAGGGCGAGGACGTCCTGGCTGGCGGCGACGGCAACGACACGGTGCTTGGTGGTCCGGGCAATGACACCCTCCAGGGCAACGGCGGCAACGACAGGGTCGACGGCGGTAGTGATACCGACAAGGTCTCGGGAGACGATGGCGACGACGTCGTCATCGGTGGCGCCGGCAAGGACGGCGTCTTCGGTGGAGCGGGGCTGGACCAGATCTCCGGCAACTCGGCGCTGAATCTGGTCAGCGACGGTGCCGTCGACCTCCTGACCGGCGGCCCGAACCGTCCGGGAGTGAACGACCGCTTCTTCAGGACGGCCGAGGACAGGATTCTGTAGCGCCGCTTCACGGCCCGGCTCAGCGGTCGGCCGCCGCCTCGGCGACGCGCAGCTCGCCCGATGCGGACCTGGTGGTCACCAGGACACCGACCACGACGGCGGTGATGCCGAGCCACGCGGTGAGGGCCGCCGTCCCCGGCGAGAGCCGCTCTCCCAGCATCAGGCGGCCGATGAGGAAAGCCGCCAGCGGGTCGGCGGCGGTGACGGCGGGCAGCACCACGCGCAGGGGGGCACGTTGGTAGGCGCGCTGAGCGATCACGTTGCCCACCAGCGACGCCGCCACGAATCCGGCCAGGTTGGTCAGGGCCGGCAGCGCGTCGAGGTCGTTGACGTGGACGGCGACGCCGCAGGTACACGGCGTCCACGGCGAAGCACACCCCGGCTGCTGCCCCCATCACCACCGCCGACAGCCCTGGCCGCCCTCTGGCCCCGGAGGCAGCCAGGCCGACGACGGCGACGACGGTGAGCAGGACGGCCACCTCCACCTGCACCCGCACATCGATCGAGTGCCCGGCCCTGGGGCGCCCCCAGGCGAGCAGCAGCACCACGCCCGCCACCAGGAGGACCGCGCCCCCCACCTCGCCGCCGCGCATCCACCGGCGCTCGCGGAAGGCCTCGAGCGACAGCGCCGCGACGAGCCCCGTCGCCAGGATCGCCTGCACCACGATCACCCCACCGCGAGCCAGCGCCACCGCGTGTCGTCCGAGCGCGGCGAGCGCCAGCAGCGATCCGGCCACCTAGTCAGGCGTCCGCACCAGACGCAGGATCAGCCGCACCGGACCCCCGGCGTCCAACGGCACCGCTGACGCCGCCCCCCGCTGGAGGTTGTTGGCCACGGCGAAGAGCACGGCGGCCCCCGCCGCGAGCACGATGGCGAGCCGGTCCACCGCCATGCCTCACCCCCGTTCCTCCGTCGCCTGACGACACATGGTGGCGCATGCTGCGCCTGACCCACGCTGCACTCGGCCCGCGAGGAGCGCCACGCGCGCAGGGCCGAGCGCGCCGGGCCATGCGGTGGGAGCAGGCCGCATAGTGTCCTCACGGCGACTGGAAGGGGATGGGCGCGATGTCAGAGGTTTACGACGCGGTGGTGATCGGGACCGGGCAGGCGGGGCCGCCGCTGGCGGCCAGGGCGTCGGCCGAGGGGTGGAGGGTCGCCGTCGTCGAGCGGCATCTGCTCGGCGGCACGTGTGTGAACGCCGGTTGCATCCCGACCAAAGCCCTCGTCGCAAGTGCCCGGGCGGTCCACCTGGCACGCCGCGGCGCCGAGTTCGGTTTCACCGTCGATGGTGAGCCGACGGTGGACATGCCACGGGTGAAGGCGAGGATGAAGTCGATCTCGCAGAAGTCGAACGAGCGAGTCGGACGGTTGCTCGAGTCGCTGGAGAACCTCGACCTCGTCCGCGGTCACGCCACACTCGACGGACCCAACCGGGTGATCGTCGGGGAGCGGGTGCTCGAGACTGAGCGGATACTCCTGAACGTCGGCGCCCGTCCCCGTGTCCCCGAGCTCGCCGGTGTCAACGATGTCGACATCCTGACCAGCACGAGCGTCATGGAGCTCGACGAGGTGCCTGACCATCTGGTCATCGTCGGCGGCAGCTACATCGGTCTCGAGTTCGCCCAGATCCACCGCCGCCTCGGCGCCGAGGTCACCGTGATCGAACAGGGCCCGCGCCTGATCACCCGCGAAGACCCCGACGTGTCCGAAGCGATCAGGTCCGTGCTGGAGGCCGAAGGGATCCAGATCCGACTCGACGCCGAGTGCATCGGCTTCGCCCGCCAACCCGACGGCATCCTGGTCGACGTCGAGTGTGGCGACGGGCCGCCGGAGATCGTCGGTTCGCACCTGTTGCTCGCCGTCGGCCGGATCCCCAACACCGACGACCTCGGGCTCGACACCGTCGGCGTGCAGACCGACCAGCGCGGCTTCGTCATGGTCGACGACCAGCTCCGCACCAACGTCGACGGGATCTGGGCGCTCGGCGACTGCAACGGCCGGGGTGCGTTCACCCACACCTCCTACAACGACCACGAGATCGTGGTCGCCAACCTCTTCGACGGCGATCCACGGCGGCTCTCGGATCGGATCGCCTGCTACGGGCTGTTCATCGACCCGCCCCTCGGGCGGGTGGGGATGACCGAAGCACAGGCGCTGGCGAGCGGCCGCAACGTGCTGGTCGGCACTCGGCCGATGAGGCACGTCGGGCGGGCGGTCGAGATGAGCGAGACGGCGGGGTTCATGAAGTTCCTCGTCGATGCCGACACCGACGAGATCCTCGGCGGTGCGGTCTTCGGGATCAACGGCGACGAGGTCATCCACACCCTCCTGGACGTCATGTACGCCAAGGCGCCCTACACGACCATCACCCGAGCGATGCACATCCACCCCACCGTCGCCGAGCTCGTCCCCACCACCCTGCAAAGCCTCAGCCCCATCGGGGGTTAGGAAACGAACCCGCTGAAGCCTCGTCGGGTCCGCATGGATCAGGCGGGTGCCTCGACATCGCACCGCCTCCGGGCCCGTCGGCGGGTCATGGGCGGGCCCTGGGCCGAGTGTCCGGCACCCACACCGAACCGACGCTAGTGGTTCCAGGCGCCGTGGTCAGGTATCGAAGAGTCGGCCTGTGGGCGTGGCAAGGAAGCTGTCCAGTGGGACTGCCTCCTGCTTGAGCAGCCCCTGCGCCGGCAGGACGCCGGACCTCACCAGTTCGATGACCGCAGCGACGGAGCCGGCGGTGGTCCAGGCGATCGCGCTGGTCTGGTCGCCCGCCACCTGACGAGGCCGATACGAGCGGACGAACTCGGCACGGCGAAGCTGCCCATCAATGGTGCCTTCTGAGGAGACGTGGACGTACACGACGTCTTCGCTCACGGGTGGCATGGCGTTGGTGAGGATCTCGGTGGCGAGTTCGCGACGTTCGCGCATCAACAGCTCATGGAAGAAGAAGTTCATCAGATCCATGTGTCCGGGGTAGCGAATCGTCTTGTAGTCGAGGTTGGCAACCTTGCCGTGGAAGCTGTCGCACATGGTGCCGAGCCCGCCCGAGGTCGTGAACGCCTCGAGCCGAGTTCCCTCCACATGCAGGGTTTCCAACCATTCCATCGACGACAGCCACTTGCGTTCGCCTTCTTCGATCACCTCGCAGTCATTGAGATACTCATTGACCACACCGTCAGGAGACCAGTTGAAGGCGTAGCCCAAGCGGCCGGTGGGGTGTTGCGGGAGGGCCCCCACGCGCATACGTATCGAACGACATGTGTCGAACGCGGCAGCCTGCGTTGCCGCGACGATGCTCACGAAACCGGGGGCGAGCCCGCAGTGGGGGGCCATCAAGGCTCGGGATGTGGCGCTGAGCTCAGCGACGGCTCGCCCGGCCGACACGTCTTCGGTCAGGTCGAAGTAGGGGATACCCAGCCGGTGGGCCACGAGGGCAACCGAGCGGTTCAGCGCGTGGGGCAGGCACGACAACACTGCCTCGTGCTTCGCCAGCACAGCGGTGAGGACCTCGAGATCGGTGACATCGACGGCGACGGTCTGGAACGACGTGGCTCGACGGGGCCGGTGTCGGGCGTACCCGGTGACATCGAATCCCGCCTCGTCGAGGAACGACGCCGCCACCAGCCCGACCCGGCCGAGGCCCAGAACCGACACATCGCGAAAGGTCACCGTTCCACGGTATTGGCCATCGATCAGGTCTTCATGGAGGCCGAGGGACCGTGTCCCGCGGCCACCCGACCGCCTCCTGGTCCTGGCCGCCCGGCGGACGCCACCGAGCGCAGGACCCAGGCGAGGGCCAAGGCGGTCGTGACCGAGCGGACGGCGTTGAGCAGGACCCACCGGCTGTCGTCGGAGTCCGCGCGCACGGCAGCTGCATCCACCACCCGACGGCTCTCCTCATCGGACGTGGTTGAGCTGACCCGCGCTTGGCTGATCGAGCGTGCCCCCAGTAGATCGCCCATGGGACGAAGGCCGCGCTGCCGGCCAAGAGCAGACTGAGCCGGACGCGGTCGACGCCTCCGACCGGAGCCAGCCCGAGCACCGCCGTCAGGTACGCGATGAACCCACCGACGCCGCAGACCGGATGACCGGGCTCGGCAGAACCTGGGCTTGTGCCGGATCGGGGCTGGGTGCGGGTGCACGGCCCGAGGTCACCGCAGTGACCCAAGAGGCGACAAGCTCGGGGCAACCGCGAACGAACGCATCGTCGCCGCCCTCGGCGACGCCGTCGCGGGCGAGGCCGATACCGGTGCGGCTCAGCACGTCACGGTAGATCGTCAACGCCTCGCCAGGTGGGGTGAGGTGGCCCTGCCCTCCGCAGACCGCCAGCACGGGCCGCGCGAGCCCGATCCGCGCGACGTCCGCAGGTGACGTGGCCGCCGGGCTGAGGGAAGGCATCCATGTCATCGCAAGAACAAATGCCGTCACCAACAGGTGCGTGAGAACCCGGCGACGCGTGTGGGCCACGATGTGACGGTGTCACGGCATCGTCTGCTCTCGCCATGCCTACTCGGCGCCGCCATGACGATCAGTGCCCCGTGTTGGATCAGCACAGGGCCCTGCGGGAAACGCAGGGCGGTTCACGGGACGTGTGTCGGAGTCACGCGACTCGGGTGGCCCGGTGCGGTCGGGATGCACGCCTCGTGCCGCAGCCGGCGCACGGCAATCACGCTGAACCACACGAACGGCACCATCGACGCGAGCGAGGCGATCAAACCGAGCGTCCCGAACGTCGCCGGCACCAGCATGAGGACGCCGCTGGCGAGAGCCGTGGTCGCGGCCGCGCGGCCCCACACCCCCGTGGCGCGCAGCGCCCACCCGAACAGCCCGAGCGCCACCGCGCCGAGCAGGTAGGACGCCACGTAGGCCGTCCCCTCGGATTGCGCGCGGAGCGCCTCGACCGCCCCCACGGCGGCCGTGTGGGCCTCGCCCGTCGCGCCCTTCGCACCTGACGCGATGATGCCGAGCTCCACGCTCACGTTGCTCGGCAGGTAAAGCGCCAACGACAGTGATTCGACGGCCAACCCCGCGCCCGCAACCGCCGGTGCACTCGCGCGTAGGCGGAGCCACAGCGCAACGAAGAGCGGGACCATGAACACATACGTCAGCGCGAGGAGGCCGTCGGCGAGGATGAACCCCAGCAACGGGCTGTCGGCATAGAGCGCCAGCCACCCCTCGGGTTCGGTGGGAGGCCAGCGGACGGCGAAGACCGCGAGCTGCGCCGCAGTCAACACGAGCATGGCCACGGTCGCCGCGGCGGCGATGCGATAGATGGTCGGCGCTGACTGCTGCACCGTAGTGGTACCGATCATGTCGATCGACTCCTGTTGTTGTGGGTGGCTTCGGCGTCCAGTGCCCAGGACACGGCGTCCCGCACCCGCTCACGAACGTCCTGCGCGTCGATGGCCGCGCTACTGACCGCGAGCAGCAGAGCGCCGTGGACGAGATAGATGAGGCGCTGCGCGGTCCGCTCGACCCGTTCGGGGGCGAGCTCGCCCGCGGCGACCAGTCCTGCGAACGTGGGTCCCCACAACGCCCGGAGCTCGGCCTCACCGGCGCGCACCGCCGGGTCCCTGCCGGCCGCACGAGCCGCCGAGGACGACCCGAACAGCAGGTCGAAGGCGTGCGGCCGCTCGCAGAAGTACGAGGCGTAGCTCACGAAGAGATCGACGAGCTCGCCGGCGGTCTGCGGAGCGACGCCCCCCGCCGGGGCAAGGGTCGCCACCAGCGAGCTCACGATGCTCTGGCGCGCTCCGGCGAGAAGCCCGGGGATGCCGTCGATGTGGTTGTAGAGCGAGGCGACCGAGTAGCCGGCCCGTTCCGCGACTTCGCGCACCGTGAGGGCCTCGACGCCGCCGGCGATCACCACGTCCGTTGCGGCAGCGATGAGCGCGGCCCTGGCTCGGCGGGTGCTCGGGCGCTCGGACTCGTCCACGGGCACCTCCCACCCCGATCCCAGTGCGTCGGCGACGCGCTCTGGAACAGCATGCCAGAAATTGGAACTACATTCCACTTCCGAGCACTCCGAGACGAGCAGATGTCCCCGGCCAGGACCAACTTCAGCGCACGGTCGGGCAGGCGCATTGCCCGCGGCGCGGGCCAGTCGGAGGACGTTCTCCCAGGCGGTGGGGCGCGAAGACCTGGGTTGGGTTGGGTTGGGCTGTGGCCTGGGCTTCCTCGATCGCACTCACGCGGCTTGCGGGTGGCGGTACTTGTTGATCAAGTCCCCGAGGACCTTGTTTGTAGTGCGGCACGCCGAACGGCGTGGCAGCGACTGTTGCGGCCATCGGTGGCCGCTCGTCGAGGCAGCGATGTGGGCGGGACGGTCTCAGCAACGGCTACTCCGGCGAAGGCTCAGATACCCCTGAGCTGCACGGATGCAGTATTCGGTACCCACACGGGACGCCGACCGTCAGCACGGGGGCCGCGGCCGCCGTGCGGGGTCACAACAGCGTGCGGGGTCACAACAACGTCAGCAGCGCGGCCCCGACCGCGAGGGTGGCCCACCAGACCATGACCTGCGTCGTCCACGGCCTCGCGATCGGCCCGTTCGGCCGGAACAGGCTGGTCGTCGCGCCGCTCAGACGCTGTCCAAGACGCTGACGCGGCGCCTCCCACGTCCGGTGTGCCCAGGACACGGCCCGGGTCAGCGCATGCCAGGTGGACGGCAGGGCCCGGCGGTAGACGGCGTCGACGTCGAGGTTGATCGAGCGGACCTCCGGCGGATACAGACCGGTACGGATCAGGAACGTGAAGGCCATCGAGGCGAGCAGCAGCAACTGCAGCTGATTGACCACGTGGTAGGTCGTGAAGGGCTCGTAGTCCATGGGGTAGGGCAGGAAGCGGTACAGGAAGCCGGGCGCAGACCCGATCCCGATGCAGAGCAACGCGGCCATCCCCATGGCCACCCGCATGTTCAGCGGGGGCTCCGCCACCCGGTGCCCCCGGTCGTGGGCGAAGAAGGCGAAGTACGGGATCTTGATCCCGGCGTGGTGGAACACACCGGCCGAGGCGAACAGCAGCAGCAACCAGATCACCGTCCGGTGGTCCTCCGCGACCGCCTCCATGATGATCGACTTGGTGGCGAAGCCGGAGAACAGCGGGACGGCGGAGATGGACGCCGCACCGACGATGCACAGCGCGGTGGTCTGCGGCATGGACTTGTACAGCCCCCCGAGTTCGGACCCCTTGGCCGTGCCGGTGCGCATCAGCACCGCCCCCATGGCCATGAACAGCAGACCCTTGAACACCATGTCCGCGACCGCGTGCGCGGTCGCGCCGTTGACCCCGAGCGGGCCGCCGATGCCCACGCCGGCCACCATAAACCCGAGCTGGTTGATCATGCTGTAGGCGAGCACCCGGCGCAGGTCGTTCTCGATCACGGCATAGAAGATCGGGAACACCGTCATGATCGCGCCGACCCACACCAGCGTCTCGGTGCCCGGGAAGCCGCGGGCCAGGGCGTAGATGGCGAGCTTGGTCGTGAACGGGGACAGCGCGACCGTGCCGACGACGGTCGCCTCCGGGTAGGTGTCGATCAACCACCCGTGTAGCAGCGGGAAGGCACACTTCAGCCCGATCGCCGTCAGGATCAGCGCATCGCCGGGTCCGTCCAGACCGATGTAGCTGAACCCCAACCCCTCCCCGGCCATGATCCGTAGGGCGATCCCGGAGAGCATCAACAGCCCGGAGATCAACTGGAAGACCAGGTATCGCATCCCGGCGCGGTAGCTGCGCTCGGTGCGGCGCGCCCAGAGCAGGGCCGCCGAGGACAGGCCGGCGAGCTCCCAGAACACGAACAGCGTGATCAGGTCACCGGCCAGCGTGGCACCCACGGCGGTCCCCGCGTAGAAGGGGATCACCGCCTGTTGCAGTCCGTCGCGCAGGTGCAGCGCGTAGACGGAGGTCAGCAGGGCGGCGACGAGGAAGCCGGTGGCGAACACGCGGGCGAGCGCGTCGACACGTACCGGCGTCAGCTCGAAGCCGACCACCTCCCACGTCGCCCCGGCTCCCTCGGGCAGCAGCCACAGCAGGACCAGTCCCGCGACGGGCAGGGCCACCATGAGTGCACCGCGCAGCCTGCCACTCAGCAGCGGCACACCGGCCGCGCCGAGCATCAGCAGCAGAGCCGGACTAGTCACCGTCGCCGTCCCGCTCGTAGTAGTCCTCGTCCCGTCGCAGCACCCGCCGCAGCTGCTTGGCCGTGAGCACCAGGGCCGTGCTGACCACGAAGCCGTAGAGAGCGTAGAACCCCGGAAAGCGCTCGATGTCGAAGTACGGCTTCTTGGTGTAGAAGAAGTCGGCGACCAGCGCCAGCGCGCACAGCGCGGCCAGGCCGTACACGATGCGGGTCACGTTGCGTGGCTCGTCCAGCCAGCGCGGGTCGTCGTCCTTCATGGCAGCTCCAGGGTTGCGGCCAGCGGTGCGAGCACGGCGTCGGCGCCGAAGAACAGCGCGACGCAGCCCAGCGCGGTAAGGGTCAGCGGTACGGTCATGGCGGGCGCGGCCTCGCCGTGTGCCGCAGGCTCGCTGGGTGGCCGTAGAAAGGCACGCACCGGGATCGGCATCAGGTAGGCCACCGACAGCAGCGAGCCCACCAGCATCACCACGAGCAGCACCACCTGCTCCGACTCGGCCGCCCCGAGAACGAGCAGCCACTTGCTCCACATGCCCGCACCCGGGGGCAACCCGATGATCGAGATCGCAGCAACCAGGAACGCGGCGAAGGTCCACGGCATGGCGCGGCCCAGACCATCCAGCTCGCTGACCCTTGTCCGGTGCGCCGTGGCCGCGATCGCACCGGCGCACAGGAACAGGGTGATCTTGCCGACCGCATGGGTGACCAGGTGCAGCGCCCCGCCAGCCACGGCGACCTCGTTGGCCAGGCCGGCGGCTAGCACGATGTAGGCGAGCTGGCTCACCGTGGAGTAGGCGAGGCGCCGTTTCAGGTTGTCCGACCGCACCGCGACCAGGCCCGCGGCGAGCAAAGTGAACGCGGCCACCCAGGTCATCGGCACCGCCGCGCCGGTCTCGCGCAACGTGTCCAGGCCGAACACGTACACCGTGACCTTCAGCACCGTGAACACTCCGGCCTTCACCACGGCCACCGCGTGCAGCAGCGCCGAGACCGGCGTGGGGGCCACCATGGCGGAGGGCAGCCAGCGGTGCACCGGCATCAGCGCCGCCTTGCCGATGCCGAACAGGTAGAGCGCGAACAGCAGGGTGAGCACCCCGGTTCCGGCCTGACCGGCGAGCAGGCCGCCGGGCCGGAACTCAGTGCTGCCGGCCAACACCCACGTCCACACGATCGCCGGCAGCAGCAACCCGATAGAGGTGGCCAACAGCACCACCACATAGGTGCGGGCTCCTCGCCGCGCGTCGGCACTTCCCGTATGCGCGACCAGCGGCCACGTCGCCAGGGTCATCACCTCGTAGCCCACGAGCAGGGTGATCAGGTTGGCCGACAGCGCGATCCACATCGCGGCGGCGATCGTCAGCGCGAAGAACACGAAGAACCGGGTCTGGGCCCGGTCCTGCTCGGCCCGCAAGTAGCCCGCCGCATAGACGGTAGTCACCGGCCAGAGCACAGCGGCGACCGTGGCGAACAGCAGCCCCAACGGCTCGAGCGCGAACTCGAAGGACAGACCGGGCAGCCAGGTCCACAGCTCGAAGCGCGGCCCGTGATCGACCGTCGGCCACAACGACAGGACCACACCCGCCAGCGCGACGCCGATGACCACCGACGCCGTCTCCCGGGCGGCCGGACGGCGCCGCAGCAACACCACGGCGGCGCAGGCGAGTAGCGGAAGGGCCACCGCGATCGGCAGAGCGACGGCCTGGTCGGGAGAGGTCCAGCCGGTGGGCAGCTCAGCCACCCCCCGTCCCGAGCAGTGCCTGCGCCGCGGCGTCGGCGAGGGTGGCCGGCAGCGTCGCATCGAGGCCGAAGTAGACCGAGACCAGCGCGAGGAACCAGGTCGCCGCGACCATCGACGCCGGCGGCTTCGCCGGTTCGACGGGCGGCGAAGGCGGGTCGCGGAACCAGGCGACCTCGACGACGCGTCCGATGTAAACGAGGGCGAGGAGCGAGCTGGCCAGCATCACCACCAGCACCGGCCACTGACGATCCTCGACCAACGCGCTCACCAGTGCCCACTTGCTGACGAAGCCCGAGGTCGGCGGCACCCCGATCAGACCGAGACCCGCCACCACGATCGCCGCGAACGTCCAGGGCATGCGACGACCCAGCCCCGCCAGCGCGCCGAGCTGCACCGAGCCCAGCCGTACCAGCAGAACGCCGGCCGCCGCGAACAGCGCCGCCTTGGTCACCGCGTGGTTGATCAGGTGCAGGTACGCGGCCGACACGCCAGCCGTGGTGGCCAGGCTGACTCCGGCCACGATGTAGCCGATCTGTGCCACGCTGGACCAGGCCAGCAGGTACTTCACGTCCTGCTGGAAGCACGCTGCGGCGGAGCCGCCGAGCATCGCCAGGCAGGCCAGCAGCAGGCCGATCCGGCCGATCGACATCACCCCGAACACCAGCGTCGTGCCGAAGACGGTGAACGCGAACCGGCTGAACACGTAGATCGCGACCTTGGTGCTCGTCGCGGCGAGGAAGATGCTCACCACGGTCGGCGCCTCGGCGTAGGCACCAGGCAGCCAGGCGTGCAACGGGAACAGGGCCATCTTGACCGCGAGGCCGACGAACACGAACGCCACCGCGGCGTACAGGGCGCGGTTGCCGTTGTTGCCGGCGATCCGCTCGGCGAGATCGGCCATGTTGAGCGTGCCGGTGACCGCGTAGGCCAGCCCGATGCCGATCAGGACGAAGGTTGCCCCGACGGTGCCGATCACCAGGTACCGAAAACTGATCAGCAGTGCGCGGCGTCGACGTCCCATGGCGATCATGGCGTACGTCGATAGTGAACTGATCTCCAGGAACACGAATGCGTTGAACACGTCCCCGGTGACGGTCAGCCCCACCAGGCCGGCCAGGGTGAGGCACAGGCATGCGTAGAGCAGCGTGGTGCGACGGGGATCTACCTCGGCGGCGACGGCGCGGTGGCCGTAGACCGCGACGACGACTGCGATCAGCGACACCACCAGCAGCAGGGGGGTGTTGAAGTCGCTCACCACGAACTCGATGCCCACCGGTGCCGACCAGCCGCCCATGGCGTAGCGCTGCGTCCCGAACCGTGCCACGTCGGTTGCCAGCACGACCGCGCAGGTGAGTGAGCCGAGGGCGGCGAGGGCGAACAACAACCACGCGATGACCCGGGACCGCGTCACCGCGCACAGCGGCGCACAGGCCAACGGTATCGCCACCTGAAGCGCCGGCAGCTGAGCGGTCATGTGCCGCCGCCGTCCCGGCCCTCGGCCGGCTCCAGGGGAGCTTCGTCGACCGGATCCCCGATACTGCGGGCAACGACCTCGTCCTCCTCGACCGTGCCGTAGGCCTCGAAGATGCGTACGGCCAGGGCCAGCCCGACGGCGAGGGTGGCGACGCCGACCACGATCGCGGTGAGGATCAGCACCTGGGGCAACGGGTGGGAGTAGGTGTCGACGTCGTCCGAGATGATCGGCGCACTGCCCCCGGCGACCTTGCCCAGGCTGATGTAGAACAGGAACACTCCGACCTGGAAAACGGACAGACCGATCAGCTTCTTCAACAGGTTGCCGTGGCTGATGACGATGTAGAGCCCGACCATCATGATCGTGAAGAACGCCCAGTAGACGTAGTGGGACGCGATCACCTCGATACCCCTCGGCTGGCGAAGCCGAAGAAGATCGTCGTCATGACCGCGGCGACCGTGAGGCCGATCGCGGTCTCGACCACCAGGATCCCGATGTGCTGACCGGTCTCGGGGTGACCGGGGGCGAGCATGTCGTAGTCCAGGAAGGAGCCGCCGAGCAGCATGGTGGTCACGCCGAGCCCGAGGAACACCAGCAGGCCGAGCGAGACCAGCAGCCAGAGCACCGCGAAGGGCACCACCCGCTGTGCCCGGTCCAGCCCGAACACCAGGCCGTAGAGCACGAAGCCGGACGCGAAGATCACTCCGGCCTGGAAGCCGCCGCCGGGCCCGTAGTCGCCGTGGAAGAGCACGTACAACGCGAACAGCAGGATGAACGGCATCAGCGCCCCGGCGACGATCCGGATGACGCGGTAGTCCGCGAGGTGGAAGTCGGTGCGCAGTCTGGTCTGCTTCGGTCGCGCGAACGGGCCGAGCAAGGACAGTACGGTCAGGCCTGCGGTGAAGACGACGACCAGCTCGCCCAACGTGTCCAGCCCGCGGTAGCTGGCCAGTACCGCCGTGACGATGTTGGGGATGCCGATGTCCTCCTGGGAGCGCTGCAGGTAGACGTCGGTGACCGGATGGCTGTGCACGGGGTTCCCGGCGGCGCCGAACTCGGGCAGGTCCTGGCTGGCGTAGGCGAGCGTGCCGCCTGCCAACAGGACGGCGAGCAGCCCGGGCAGGTGCCGGCTGCGGGGCGTATTAGCCTCCCGGGAGCGGGTCAGCGCGAGCGCGGTGAGCAGGAGCACCGTGCTGAGGCCGACCCCCACCGCTGCTTCGGTGAACGCCACGTCGACCGCATCGAGCAGCACGAAGAGACTTGCGGTGACCAGGCTGAGCAAGGCGGCGATCATGGCGGCCTCGTAGAGCGCGCGCAGCCGCGCGATAGCCACCGCCGTCGCGCTCAGGATCGCGAGCAGCATCACGTTGGTCAGGACGAAAGCCGTTGTCACCGGCGAGGATCACCTTCCTGCCAGACGGGCACGCCGTCCCGACGCGCGGCGTTCGCCAGGACATGTGCCGCGGTCGGGCTGGTCAGCGCGATGAACAGCACGATGATCAGCAGGCGGACCGAAGTGCCCCAGGTCTCAGCCCGCAGGAGCAGTCCGAGGATGATCAGGCCGGAGCCGGCCGACTCGGTGACGCCGGCGGCGTGGATGCGCGTGTAGAAGTCCGGGAAGCGCAGCAGGCCCACCCCGCCGGAGAGGACGAACAGCGCGCCGGCGCCCAGGAACAGGGCGCTCATCACGCTCAGGACATCGGCGGCGATCACGTCTGCTCCCCCTCCTGCTGACCCACGAACTCCGGGTAGTGGGTCAGTCGGAGCACGGCGACAGTCGCCAGGAAATTGACCAGTGCGTAGAGAATCCCGATGTCGAGGAAGCCCGGATGGCCGAAGAGGAACCCGGACACCGCGATGAAGAGCACCGTCTTGGTGCCGAACATGTTGACGGCGAGGATGCGGTTGTACCGGCCTGGACCCAGGAATGCGCGGAGCAGCGCGAGCACCATCGTGACCAGCAGCGCCACCATGACGGCGAAGACCATCGTCATGCTTCCATTCGGCGCACCCGGCTGAGCATCGCCCCCTCGCGGAGCTCGTCGATACCCGTCATCTCCAGGCTGTGCACCTCGATGTGGTCGTCGCCGACGTCCAGCGACAGCGTCCCCGGGGTGAGGGTGATGGCGTTCGCATAGGCCACACGCGACACCTCGGGAATCTCCTGCGTTGGGATCGAGGCCACCACTGGTCGTAGGACAAGCCGTGGCGACCAGACCTTGCAGACCACCGCGAACGCCGAGAGCAGCACCTTCCAGCCGAGCCACAGGACCAGCCGCGGCAGGCGCAGCGCGAAGGCGGGCGTCACCGCATGCTGCTGGTCGAGGGCGGCCCTCCAGGTCAGCCAGCAGACCAGGAGGACCGACAGCGCGCCAAGTATCAGCAGCAGGGGCTCGTAGTGTTCGGAGAGAACCAGCCAGAACACGGCGAGGAACGGTGCCAAGCCGAGGATGCGCCGGATCGCCTGCTGCCGCGGGCTCGGGTGCCGCGCGGCTTGAGCCGGAGCGTGCTCCCGGGGACTCATGCGAGCCCCTTTCGGTCGCGCCAGCCGATCACCAACAGATCTCGGGCGTGAAGCACACCCTCCGGAAGATGTAGCCGCTCCCCGATGTCCAGTGCGGCGCAGGCCTGCGCGAAGGCGCGGGCGGCGGCGCCCGGCCCGGACCGGGTCCGGCCGACCCTGACCCACCATGGCTCGTGCGGGCTGAGCGCATCGGTGAGCAGGTCGACGAGCTCGTCGCTGTTCGTGACGAGATGGTGCGGGGCGAGGCACACCAGCAAGCCGTCCTTGGTGCATACCGGGGCGTCGCGGTCATCGAACCGGGCATGCAGGCCGGCGTCCCGTTCGGCGCGCTCGGCGATGCCGTCGGTGCCCCGCCCAACAAAGGTGTCGTCGATCAGCTCCCGCCGCAGCGACTCCGCCCGGCGGATGTCCGCCCCGGACCCGTGTTCGGCCATCGCCGCCATAGTCATCGGGCGGCCTCGTCCTCGGTCGCGGCCACGGTCAGCTCGAGCAGGCGGTTGGCGGTGACGACCCCCGCAGGGCCACCCTGGTCCTTCTCGACCAGGACGGGCGGGCAGCACTGCCGGGCCATCCGCTCGGCGAGCTCCACGATTGTCGCCTGAGGCCGCGCCGTCGGGATCCGATCCGTCGCCTCGCCGACCACGTCACCCACTCGCATATCGACCGGCGCCACGGCGATCCGGTCGGCTTGTCGCTCGTCGAACACCCTGGCCAGGCGGGGGTCCTCCCATACGTAGCGCGACAGGGCGAGCCGGAGCAGGTCGATCGACGACATGGCTCGGATCACCGCGCCCCGTTCGTCGGGGACGACGAGGCCCTGCAGACCATGCCGACAGACCTGCCTGACGGCGGCCAGGGCATCGTCGCCTGGCCGCACTGCGGGCAAAGGGTCGACGAGGTCGGCGGCGTGCATGGACGTCTCCTGTCGTCGGAGCCAGCAGCTGCGGTTGCCGAGCTGCGATTGTGTGGCGTCGGGGGGCGCAACCAACAGCAGTCACGGACAGTCAGGACCGGGATTTGTTGACGATCGTAGGCAATGTAGTCCTCGATCGGCTGGCGGTCAGCAACGATAGGAACGAGTTCAGGATGGCACGAACGACGCATACCGGTACTGATTGCTCGGAGCTGGCGAACATGGCGGACCTCGTCGCTCGGGCGAACAAGGACGCAGGAGGTGTGCCGGCCGAGTCCGGACGGACCGGGTTGTGGGTGGAGTCGACCACCGAGTTCGGTCGTCAACTCCACCCACAAGCCGCCACTCAGACGGGCCGACGTGGTTCCTGGCGAAGCGGGCCACAACGGCCCGTTCGGCGTCTCGTCCAGTGGCTCGCACAGATCGGCAGCAGGTCGCCCACCTACCCGCCCGAGCGCGTTCCGCGCCCCGTGGCGGTCCCCTACCGGCAGCCCGCCGTCCACTCGCCGAGCACGTCCGTCAGCCGCTCGACGCCGACGTGCAGCTGGCGCACCAGCTCGTCGGCCTGCTCGGCCTCGTCCTGGCGGTGACCCACCGTGAACTCCAGCTAGCCCCGCGGGCCGCGTAGTAGAAGCCGAACCCACCTCGGCTGGTCGGGGAGAACGTGCACCTCACGATCTGATCACGGCCACCCATCGAGGTGGTGGACAGGAAGTCGGTGGTGAGTCGGCGGTAGGCCTCGCTTCGGTGCAGGGGCGAGACAGCGTCCAGCCGCTCGGCGGCCAGCCTCAGCCCGAGCAGGTGCCGATCGACCCCATGCCCGGCCTTGGCCGCCTTCACCCAGTCGCGGTGCGCGTCGAGCGCCCCGCCGACGTGGTCCGGCGTGGCGGTGCCCGCGACCAGGGCCCGGGTCAGGGCCACCGCCTGCGGGGTGTTCGGTCGCAGGCACTCGGTGCGGCCTGCGGCGTATTCGCGCATGTCGACGGACTCGTAGGTGCTGCGCACCCGGCCGAAGGTAGCCAGCTGTGCGAACAGCATGACCCACTGCTGGACGGCGTCCAGACTGATCCGGACGCCAGCGGGAGCCGGGTTCGCGGTGCGCACGATCTGGACGTGCAACGGCGCCAGCCGGTCACGGTAGTCAGCCAGGCCACGCTCGATTTCGCCGGCGAGATCCGGCGGGATCCGCCATGACAGCTCGGCGATTGCGGGCGTCTGCCCGGCCGGGGGGGACGGCTGCGGATCGACTGCGGCCGCGCGGTGTGCCTGCGCGATGAGCGCCTGCAGCGTGCCGCCGTCCGCCACGCTGTGCTCCATGTGCAGCGCCACGAGAGGGTGGTCGAGGTGCACCTGGTAGGTCAGCGGCTTGTAGGTCCAGGCTCGTCCGGGCTCGAAGGAGACCCGGCGCAGGTAGTCGGCCTCCCGTGCCCGGGTTCCCTGCGGGTCCAGTGCCGAGTCGTCGAGGTGCACGGCGAACAGCGCGTCGGCGATCCGGTCGTAGGTGCACCGGTTCTCGGGATCGGCCAGCAACCGGTCCACGCAGGCGGCCGTCTGGTCGCCGCCCAGGTAGGAGATGGCCGTGACGTCCCGGTCGGCCGGTGCGAGCTCGACGACCCGGGCCAGTGCGGCCTGCACCGTGGCGCGCGGCAGTGCGGCGCCGGCGCGGTCGCTGATCGGGACGGCGAGCCAGCGCCCCCGCCACAGCACGCCGATCTCACGGTTGGCGGCATCGCCCGGTCCGGTGCGGATCTCGTCGACTCCCGGGCGGGGGTGCCGCAGGCCCCCGGCGACCACCTGCCACTGACTCGAGTCGACCGGCTCCCCGCGGGAGGTGACCTCGGGCTCGGCCTCCCCGCGCAGGAAGGCCAGGTGCGTGCACGCGAAGCCGTGCACGACCTCCGCGGCGAGCGCCAGACCGGTCGTGGCCGTCGGCCAGGCCAGCAGGAAGCCGAAGCTGGTGCTCAACGGCAGGGGCGCGCGCACGCTCAGGTAGCCCTCCAACCACGCCTCGGACAGCCAACTCCGCCCGGCGCCCCGCTCCTGGTCGGCGAAGCGCTCGAGCTCCGCCTGGCACAGCGGGCCGACACCAGCGGCGAACTCGGCCACCGCACACCGGGCCGCCTCCAGCTCGTCGAGATCGAGCAGCGGCTCGACGGCGGCCAGGTAGCGATCCAGCGTGTCGGACAGCGCCGGCACGGGCAGGTGCTTCACATCGCCTCCGTGGGCGGGACGGGTGGATGGACCGAGCACGCAGCCAGGTGGGTCCCAGCTGGTCTTCGGCGCTCCGCAACGCGCGAGAAGTGTCCATCGACAGTAGCCATCGCGGGGGCGCTGACGTTCTCCCCGCATCCCATGATGACGCGGTGCGACCTTACGAGGGGCTGAAGGTCGACTCCAGCCGATGGGAACGGTTCCCGCTGCGGGCAGGCGATGTCGTGGTCACGCCCCCGTCCAAGGGCGGCACCACCTGGATGCAGCACATCTAGCGGCGACGCCCGCCGTGCAGCAGCAGGTGCGGGCCCTTGCCCGCGCCCGCGACACTGCGTCGCTGGAGGCCGCCGTGGAGGAGATCCTGCGCATCGACGACCCCTTCGTTTCCAACCGCCGCACGGCCACCCGTGACGTGAACCTGGGCGGGGAGCACATCCCAGCGGGCGCGGTCGTCCTCCTGAACTGGACGGCAGCCAACCGGGACCCGCTGGTGTTTGGCGACCCTGACCGCTACGACCCTGAGGGCCACGCTCCGGAGAACCTGGTGTTCGGCATCGGGCCACACGAGTGTCCCGGTCGGTCGTTGACGCTCATGGAGCTACGGGTCATCACCGAGGAGCTCCTGGGCCGGACTGCCTGGATCGAGCTCGCCCTGGACCGACCGGCCGTGCGCGAGACACCCCCCGTGGGTGGCTGGGCGCGGGTTCCGGTGGTCCTGCGCTGATCGCGCGCAGAGGGCCGGTCAGCCCTTTGCCGATGACCCTGCACAGAGCATTCTTCGCGGCCTACGCACTCGGTAGGGGCAGATGTCGTCTGCGCCGCTAGTTGTCCCTCGGGCAGGCAGCACCGCTGCGCGCCCTCCCGCAGGCACCTGCGGACCCTGGTGGACGCGTCGTGGTGTAGGTGGCGAGCTCGCCGAGGTAGTCGGCGGTAGGCATCGCGGTCTCGGCGAGACACGCGCCGGGCCTGGGCCAGGGGCAGGTCCTTGAGCGGGGCGGCGAGGACGTCGGCGTCCGTGTCGGTGAGGGTCGGCTGGTAGGCGCGGAGCACGGCGATCGATTCGACTGGCACCCCGGGATGTTCTCGTCGTTGCACTTCGATCTCGTCAACGGCAAGCCGATGGAGCTCGACGCCCTGAACGGCGAGCTGGTGCGTCGGGCCCGGCGCGCACGGGTCCCGGTTCCCGTGGTCCAGATGATCTATGGAGGGCTTCGGCCGTGGGCCGTTCGCAACGGTCGACCCGCAGCTTCCGTTGGCTGACGAGGGCGTGCGAGGCCGGCTCCTGGCCAACCTCGCCCTCGGCTCACGGCACAGCTGCGGCTGTTCATCGCTGTCATGGGGTGGGCGATATGGTCCGCGCGTGGCCATCGTGTTCGCGCTCGCCTCGGCGCTCGCCTACGGTGTCTCGGACTTCCTCGGTGGGATCTTCGCGCGCCGTGTCTCCGCGTGGTCACTGGCGGTCGTGGGCCAGGCCTCGTCCGGTGTGGTGATCCTGGCCGCGGCGCCGTTCTTCAGCGCGGATCCGGCCGCGGCCGACTGGTGGTGGGGGCTCCTGGCCGGCACGGGCGCCGGCGTCGGAGCCGCGTTCCTCTACCGCGGGCTCAGCAGCGGCCGGATGAGCGTGGTCGCGCCGATCTCCGCCGTCGGCTCCGCGCTGGTACCCGTCGCGGTCGGACTGGTCACCGGCGAGCGACCGAGCGCCATCGTCTGGTTCGGGATCTGCTGCGCGTTTCCCGCCATCTACCTCATCTCGCGGGTCAGCGATCAGGTCGACATCGCACGGTCGGTGCACATGAGTGGGGTGGTCGACGGCGTCCTGGCCGGACTCGGCTTCGGACTGCTCTTCGCGGTCATCGGCCAGCTCTCCGCCGAGGCGGGCCTGGCCCCGCTCGCGCTCGCCCAGGTCGGCGCGGTCCTCGCGGTGATGATCACCGCCGTGATCCTGCGCAAGCCGTGGCTGCCACGCACTCGTCACGCCTGGCGGGGCGTCGTCGTGGGACCGCTGGGCGGGGCGGCCACGGTCCTGTTCCTCCTGGCCACCCAGCGCGGACTGCTGGCCATCGTCTCCGTCATCGCCGCGCTCTACCCGGCCGCCACCATCGTGCTGGCCGCGACGGTTCTGCGGGAGCGGATCCACCGCTCCCAAGCGGCCGGGATCGGGTTGGCCGCCATTGCTGTGGCCCTCGTCGCAGCCGGCTGACCTCAGGCACGAATCGAGTGCGGTCCGTCGGCCTGTTCGGCCGAACTTGACCCGTTCGGAGCGCCGGTCATGGCTGTTGCATCGTCGTCTGTCCTCCCGGGTGGAGAACTGCCAGGTCGCGGTCTACCTCGGCTACGCCACCGGCGGCGGCCAGGCTCCCCGACGTTCCCTCGGTGAGCGCCTCGCCGAGGCCGTCGCCGAGGACCGCGAGCATCGCGTCGAAGGCGCCGGTAGCGCCGAGTTGCGGATGGTCGCTCGGGCGGTGAGATCACCCTCCTCCACGACTGTACTCATGTTCAGGATACTAAACATCTGTTCAGCGCCCAGTCAACGCGACAGCAGGACCTGATCAATGGCTTGCCGCGCGACCGACCAGTGCGAGAACGGCCCCCGCACCCGCCTCTCCCGGTGCACGGATCCCAGCTGCTCGAGCGGGCAGACTGGTCTTGACCGGAAGGAGCCGCCATGGACCGAGCCGTGGAAGCCGCCGTGACCCCCGACCCTGTCACCCGGGCCCGAAGCCAGGCCCTCGGTGACCTGCTGCACCGGACGGCGGCCCGGATGCCCGACAAGCTCGCCCTTGTCGACGGCGACCTGCGCTGGAGCTACGCCGATCTGGACGCCGCCGTGAACCGCACCGCTCACGCCCTGGCGGCGCGCGGCGTCCGGCAGGGGGAGCGGATCGCGCTGGTCTCCCACAACTGCTGGCAGTTCGTGGTCTCCTCGTTCGCGCTCGCTCGGCTCGGGGCGATCCTGGTGCCGGTCAACTTCATGCTCACCGCCGAGGAGATCGCCTACATCCTCGACCACTGCGGGGCGACGGGCGTGATCGTCGAGGATGCGCTGTACCCGCAGGTCGCCCACGCCGTCCAGGTCGCGGGCACCCCGGACGGCGTGCGCGGCTGGATCGCGCTGGCCGGCACCGCCCCCGAGCCGGGGTGGGAGGACGTCGCCGGCTGGGCGAGGTCCGGCCCGGTGAGCCTGCGCGAGGTGGTGGTGGCGGACGACGACCCGGTGCGGCTGATGTACACCTCGGGCACCGAGTCGCGGCCGAAGGGCGCGATGCTGTCGAGCCGGGCACTGATCGCCCAGTACGTCAGCTGCATCGTGGACGGCGGGATGACCGCCGGACGACGTCGAGTTGCACACCCTGCCGCTGTACCACTGCGCCCAACTGGACTGCTTCCTCGGGCCGGACGTGTACCTCGGCGCCACCAGCGTCGTGCTGCCCGGGCCGGACCCGGCGCAGGTCCTGGCCGCGATCGAGGCCGAGAGGATCACCAAGTTCTTCGCCCCGCCGACCGTGTGGATCTCGCTGCTGCGCCACCCCGACGTCGACTCCCGCGACCTGAGCTCGCTGCGCAAGGGCTACTACGGCGCCTCGCCGATGCCGGTCGAGGTACTGCGCGAGATCCAACGCCGACTGCCCGAGGTGCGGCTGTGGAACTTCTACGGACAGACCGAGATGGCGCCGCTGGCCACCATCCTGCGACCCGAGGAGCAGTTGGTGCACGCAGGCTCGGCGGGGCGGGCCGCACTCAATGTGGAGACCCGGGTCGTCGACGAGGCGGACCGGCCGGTGCAGCCCGGCGTCGTCGGCGAGATCGTGCACCGCAGCCCGCAGGCCACCCTCGGGTACTGGAACGACCCGGCCAAGACCGCCGAGGCGTTCCGGGGCGGGTGGTTCCACTCCGGCGACCTGGGCGTGCTCGACGAGAACGGCCTGCTGACCGTCGTCGACCGCAAGAAGGACATGATCAAGACCGGGGGCGAGAACGTCGCCAGCCGTGAGGTCGAGGAGGCGCTCTACCGCCATCCGGACGTCGCCGAGGCCGCCGTGTTCGCCTCCCCCGATCCGCTGTGGGTCGAGGCGGTGACCGCCGCAGTCGTCCTGAAACCCGGTGCCGGTGCCGACGAGGCGGCCATCATCGCCCACTGTCGGGAACACCTTGCCGGCTTCAAGACACCCAAGCGGGTCGTGATCGTCGAGGCGCTGCCGAAGAACCCCAGCGGCAAGGTCCTCAAACGCGACCTGCGCCAGCTGTTCACGACTGCCACGGGCACGTCCTCACCCGCGTAGCGCCGGGCTCGCGCTGCGCCGACGCCTCGATGCCGTCGAGCACCACCTGTTCGAGTTCACCCCTCCCGAGGGCTGGGCGGCCGATGTGAGCACGAAGACGATCCAGCCGACGGCTATCGCCACCGACGGCGAGAAACGTTGCTGGGCAATGAATGCACCAACGAAGAACAGCGCCAGGGCGGGTCCGTTGGCCGTGACGGCGACCGACAGCGCAACGAGGTACTTGCGCGTCGATGACCAGGGGGACCCCGGAATACGGGAAGGTGACGACGAACGGTCCGATCGTGGTTCCCAGCAGCGCCTGTGGGTGCCGGAGATTCTGCATCGGTTATGCGGTCTGCGCGTATTCGTGGAGCAGCCCGCCGAGGCGATCACGCCGGACGACCGTGGCCGTCGGGTCTGTTGCCACGCACGGGAGCGGGCGCAGTGGTGCCGCCTGCCTCGAAGCACGGTGAGGCCGGTGGACGTTGGAATGTGTTTCGTACTCCCCAGGACAGCCCTGGGGTGAGCAGTGTTGACGTGGTGGCGCAGCACCAGGATCTTGGTGTCCTTGGACGCTTCCGACCGAGCCAACAACACCAGCCAGCCGCCGAGACGACGCGCGATCACCTACCCCAGGCACAATCCCACCGCGAGATCATCGCATCGCCGCCGGAGCGTGAACGCGCAGGTCAACGCCCTGATCCGCGTTTCCGGCACCCACAACTTGCCGCACCGAGCTCGCACCTGTAGCCGTTGTGCGGTCAGCTCTCCGCCGGTTCCCACGATGGAGCGGCGTCGCCGTGGTCGCCGACCGTGAGCTGCGTCTTGGGACCTCCCTCGGCGGCCGGGATCAGGTAGATGTTGGCCGGGGGATCGTGTTCGATGACCTCGCCGCGCTGCGGGTCTTCTCGTACCCGGAACGGTCCTGCCGAGACGAAGGCGAGTCGCGTGCCGTCGGGTGACCAGGCCGGCGACCGGTCGATCCGCGTGGGGTCGTTGGTCACGTTGCGTTGGGCTGAGCCGTCCGCGTTCATGACCCACACGTCGGAGTGGTCGCCGGTCACCGTGAACACCCAGGTCACGAAGGCGATCTGGGAACCGTCGGGCGACCAGGCCGGGGAACACGACTTCCCGGTGTCGGTCAGCTGCCGAGGGTCGCCGCCGTCGGGTTCCATCACCCAGACGTCCTCGTCCCCGCTCACGAGGTTGCCTTCAACGGGTATCGAGCAGTAGGCGATGAGGGACCCCTCCGGTGACCACGCAGGCAGGTTCTGGTGGGCGGGATCGGAGGTGATCTGCCTGCGGTCGCTGCCGTCGACGTTGATGATCC
Source organism: uncultured Actinomycetota bacterium (assembly GCA_963724535.1). GTDB lineage: Bacteria > Actinomycetota > Actinomycetes > Actinomycetales > Kineosporiaceae > JADJPO01. The sequence continues at coordinate 240,098 of CAVRVD010000011.1, read as the reverse complement.
ACAGGTCCCAGTCGGTGGTTGCCCACACGAGCCTGGTCCCGTCGGCGGACCAGGAAGGCGACAGCGCATCAGCGGGTCCGGGCAGGTGAGTCACGTTTGTGGCGCCGCTGCCATCGGCGTCAACGACCCACACATCGCGCACGGCGGCCGCCGGCGCCCGTTCAGCGGGGTCGAACCCTGTGAACGCGATCCTCGCCCCATCGGGAGACCAGGCTGGGGCACCGTCCGCGACCAGGTTCGCCACCAGGGCGCGCGGGTCGGCGCCGTCGGCTTCCATGACCCACAGTTCGTGCTGCCTCAGGAACGCGATCCGACCGTGGCCGGCGGCGGCAGTCCGTGTCGTCGTCGGGGCAGCCGTCGGTGGGGCGGAGGAGGTCGGTGGCGAGGGGGACGGGCGACCTGTGTCGGCTCCGCCGCCGCACGCCGCCGCCGCCAATGCGACGGCGACTACAAGACCCACCCCGCGGCCGCTCACGGACGCCCCCTGCCCACCGCACCAGACCGGTGGTCGGCCCTGCCCTGCGGGGTGCAGCAGCTCTTCCAGGTCCTCGACGTCCGGTTCACGAAGGACCACCCTCAGGCATGCAGCCAGTCTGACAGCCACGACCGACCCGATGTGAGGGTCTTACGGGCCGATCCCAGGGGCCTGTCCACGCAGCTCGGTTCCGGGTACGGCGATGCTCCGGACGGCGTCGGCCGCACCGTGGCCCGGGCCGCGGCACCCAGGGGCGGCTTCCTCGACGGTGCGATGGCGTACGCCGATCTGCTGCGACGATTCGGCTCGTGATCGTCGTCCTCGGTGACGAGCGGCTCCGGCGCGGCAGCCAGGCCGGGCCGGCGTACTCGAAGCTGATGTATCTGCACGGGGATGGTCTGCCTCTGTAGGGGCGTCGGAGGAGTTGGTGTCCGGGCAGGTGACCGCTCGCCGGAGGTGCGCGATGGCGAATGACCGAATGAGGGAATGCCCCTACTGCCGAGAGGAGATCAGCGCGCAGGCCCTCAAGTGCAAGCACTGCGGCTCAGGTGTGGAGCCCACCCTGCCGGACCATGGCGGTGTGTGTCCCTACTGCAGGGAGTCGATCCATCCCGAGGCCGTGATCTGCCGGCACTGCCGGTCACACCTCACGAAGCCCTCAGAGCCCTCGTGGAGCTCGACGTCGTCGAACTGCGGTTGTTCGCAGAACGTCTCGTGGGCGCGGGCATCCTCGGAGTTCGCGGCGGCCGCGGTCGGGCACTCCACCGCCGCGTCGTCGGGCTTCACGAGGCGGCCGCAGTGCGAGACGTGGTGCGACGGCTCAACCCTGATGTGTGCCTGCCGGGTCCGCGTGCCCGGGCTTGGCGAGGGGATCGTCATCTACCCGTGCGGGACCTGCATCAACGATCCGGGTCCTATCATCACTGCCGTCACGTCGCGCCTCACCCAGGAGTAGCTGACCGACCCGGCACAGCCAGGCAATGTCACGACGGGAAGTTGGAGGGGTCGTATGGAACTCGTCTCGTTGCTGAAATCCGTCGAAGCAGCCGTCGATGGCGGCAAGACGGTCGTATCCGCCGACCACGGCATCGTGGTGGCCATGATCCAGGAGGCCGTCAGGAGCGGCCGGACCGCGACCTTCTACGTGTCCCGCTCGCAGGCGCAGGCAGTCATGCGCTGGTACTGGACGCCCGCACGGATCGACGAGATCGGGTACGAGCTCGTCTCACAGCAGGAGAGGGACCGGATCGAGTCCGAACTCGGGATCACGTGTGCCGGATCATGGTTCTCGAACCGCGTCGACTGTTCGGCGTGCGGAGCCTCATACGGGATGTTCGAGTTCATGCAACAGGGTCTTCGCGAGCACGACAGAGACTGGATCAAGGCGGTCCTGGGGCTCAAGAACGCCTCGGTCATCCGCATTAACCAGGCGCTGGATGCACTGTGCGCCAAGTGCAACACGCTCATCATCAGGGGCCATTGGTACGGCATGTACGACGGTAGGGGGACGCTGATCTACGGCTGCTGCAGCGGAGGTGACATCCTGGCGTAGCGCCCTGTCGATCCAAGGCAGGACGTCGATCGCAAGCAGGACGTCGTCATCGGTCCGGGTGGTGCGGAACCGTGCTGTGCCAGGTCACGAACGAGCTGGGCTTCTGCCTGATCTACAAGAACGCCTCGAGCAGCATCCGAGCGGCGCGACCGATGCGCCCCGTTGGGCCGGCCGAGTTCCTTGCCCTTCGCCGGCGCGTGGCGCTCCTCCGGGAGCCGCACGACCGCTTCGAGGCGACCTGGCGGGACTACCGACAGCGACGCGGTATCCGACTCACCTTCCCCGCGTTCGCCGACGCGGCCCTCTCGGGAGGCTTCCCATTCAAGACACCGGAGCTTCTTCCGCAGGTCGACCACTGCGGTCTCGCCAACCACTTCATCAGGTGGGACTTCGCGGCGCTTGCCGAGCTCTTGGACGTCGCGCTGCCACACGTCAACCTGACGGTGCGCGAATCTGTCAGCTGGCCCGCGGAGGTGGAGGAGACGTTCGCGCAGCACTATGCCGCCGACCTGGCCCTATGGGAGCAGCGTTCGTCTCCCACTCGGACGCCGACACTCCCCACGCGACGTCCCCCGGATCCACTGCACCGCTACTGATCTACCACGCCGCGCGCAGGGAGACCTGCCGGCCGGCCGTGATGCGGCTCAGCGCTCGGCCTGGGTGGAGGGACCGTCGAGGAACGGGCCGTCGGGGTCGTCCGGGGTGAGGCGCGGGTTCTCCTCGATGCCGTGGACGAGGCGGGTCACCTGGTCGGCGAGCTCGAGGCCGGCGCCGGCGTACACGTTGAAGGCGGTGTCGGCTCCGTACGTGTTCGCCTGGCCGACCTCGTCCTCGTAGCGGGCCACCGCCGCGATGGCGCCCTCGAAGCCGCTGTTCCGCAGCGTGTGCACGGCGGAGATGTTCGCTCCGTGCCGGGGCATCGCGATGATGGCGATCCGGATGTTGTCCTTGCCGCGCAGCCGCGTCCAGAGCTCTGCGTCACTCGCGTCTCCTTCAACGACCGACACCCCCTGATCGATCAGCTTGTTCACCCGGGTCCCGTCGCTGTCGACGCCGACCACGTCGAGGCTGTACCCGTCGTGCAGTCGCTTGTAGGCGGCCAGTCCCACCCGCCCCATCCCGAAGACGATGGCCTCCGCCCCCTTGGCGTCGCCGGGTCGGTCCTCGGGGTGGAGGGTGGCGGGCTTCTGCTTGGGCGCGCGCAGTGCCAGCTGCTCGATGAGCCGCTGACCCGGGCCGTTGACGATGGCAGCCACGACGAAGCTGATCGCCACCGCCAATGACAGCAGCACCAGCCATTCCTCGCCGATCAGGCCGCTGTCCACGCCCACCGCGACGACGATCAGGCCGAACTCCGAGTAGTTCATCAGCGCTGCCGATGCGAAGAGCGATGTGCGGTGACGCAGCCGCTGCGGGGCGAAGATCGCGACATACCCGGCGGCCTTCAGGGGCAGCAGCAGGGCGAGGACGACGGCGAGCAGGATGGCCTCGGTGTCCGGGAGGCCGGTCAGACCGATGGAGACGAAGAACCCGACGAGCAGCAGCTCCTTGAGGTGGAACAGCGAGCGGGACAGCTCGGACGCGGCGTTGTGCGAGGACAGCAGCATTCCAACGACGAGAGCCCCCAGATCGCCCTTGAGTCCGACCGCGTCGAAGAGCAGGTAACCCGGGACGAGAGCCATGACGATGCCGAAGAGCGACTGCATCTCGCCGTGCCCGATCCGGCTCCACGCCATCCGGAAGACCCTCGATGCCGGCCAGAGCAGCACCAACGCGAGGGCCCACAGGCTCGGAAGCCTGCCGCTGCTGGCGGTGACGAAGATGACGGCGACGATGTCCTGGATGATCAGGATGCCGATCGCGACCCGGCCGTAGAAGGCGTGCGAGTGGCCACGCTGATCGAGGACCTTGAGCACGAAGACGGTGCTGGAGAACGCGAGTGCGAAGGCGACGAGCGCCATGGTTGCGAAGCTCTGACCGTCGAGGACACCGAAGCCCACGGCCCCCAGCGCGGCCAGGGCGGCGACACCGAGCACCACGCTGGCGAGGACGTGGATCGACGCGGTGAGCCACACCTCACGTTTGACCAGACTGCGGACATCCAGCTTCAGGCCGATGCCGAAGAGCAGCAACGTCACACCGAGGTCGGCCAGGGTGTCGATCTGGGGGAGGTGTTCCACCCCGAGCCCGCCCAGGACGAAGCCGGCGGCGAGGAAGCCCACCAGCGGCGGCAGCCGCAGCATGAGCGCCAGCAGGCCGAGCACGAACGTGACCACAAGGTACGCGGCGACCGTCTCCAGCATCTATCTCGCCCCTTGTCGCAGGGATGTCGGCGGAGGCCATAGCGTGGCATGTCGCCCAGTCTTGGCGTGGCGTGCGCACAGGGTGACGAGCGAGTGCCGACACTCGTGGGTCCACCGCTCGCGCGGGTGTGAACGAGCGCAGTGGTTCCGGCGGCTTCCCGGGCCGCTCGCGTGGCCCGGGGGCCGCCCTGCCCGGGCAGCACCGAGGCATGGACCTCGCCGATCGCGACCCACGCCGCAGGTGCACCAGGACCACGCGTGGTCCGCCGCGATCGCGGCACCGGTCAGGAGGTCGCGGCCTTGACCAGCTCGGCGACCCTCTGCTCCACCACGGGGTTCCATGCCGTGAGCGCGTAGGACACCGGCCACATGTCGCCGTCATCGAGGTTCGCGGCTTCCTGGAAGCCCAGGGTGCAGTACCGGTAGTTGAACTTGCCAGCGTCCTGGAAGAAGACGACGACCTTGCCGTCCGCATCCGCGTAGGCAGGCATGCCGTACCAGGTCTTCGGTGACAGCTCGGGGGCGGTCGTGGTGACGACGACGTGCACGCGCTCGGCGAGCGCGCGGTCCTGCGGCGCCATCCCCGCGATCCCGTCCAGGACGGCCTGCAGTCCCTCGGCCCTCTTGGCGCCCTTCTTGCCCTCAGCGCGCAGTTCGGCGGCGCGCTCCTTCATCGCGGCGCGCTCGGCAGCGCTGAACCCGTCGGAGGTGGTCTTGGCGTTCTTCGCGGGCATTCGGGTCCTCCTTCACGCACGGGGGCCTCGGTGTCCTGACGGCCCTGCGCCGACAGGCTAGGTTTCTCTCATATACCAGCTCCTTGCGTCAGATCGTCCGTATAAGTTGGCCGCATCTTCATGCCCTCCTCCTGCCCCAATCCAACTTCTCCCACCTCCTTCACCACACCTCCCCCCTGCCGACCTGTCGCGCGCAGTGATCGCCCTGTAGCTGCCGCCACAGCTTGCGTTGTCTAGCAGCCAACTCCGCAACTTCGCCGCACATGCTCTAGTACTGTGCCGCTCTCGATGCTCCGCAGTACTCTATCTCATACGTCTTGGGTCTACTGTACTCTACCAAGTGACACTGATTCGCACAAGTTTGTGTCGGCGCATATCATCCTTAGCGCGACTGGACTTTGGCGCTTGCCGATTCCTGATCGGACCGGGGGCCGGCCGAGGCGCTCGAGGTCCGCTACCGCGGGTGGATTGATCTGCGTTCCGCTGGTCCGCGGCTGTGGCCTCGATCCAGTTACCGAGCAGATCGGGGTCGAGGTCCCAGACAGGAATGGGGATAACGCGAAGGTGCTCGTACATCCATCGGGTCAGTTGCCCTTCGTCGATGGCCGGCTGGCCGTTGGTCTCCGCAAGGATCGAGCCGAGGCTGTACCGAAGGGTGGAGAACCCATGCTTGTTGCCGAGGTGCATGGTGGCGATCCGTCCCCAGAGCGTGTTCGACGACGCCGCGCCACCGCTGCGAGTCGCGCCGGCAAGCCCGGCGTACACGAGACCAGCCCGGACTTGGTGAACAAGCCCGGCAGAGAGCTCTGCCGCGCCGGCGTCGTCGACCCACCAGCTGTACATGCCTGGGACACGCAGGTCAGCGCTACCAGTCGCTATGACGTCCGCGAGCGTAGTGGCCGACACCTCGTCCTGGAGCAGCGAGAGCATCGTGGAGCCGCCCGCGCTCTGCGCGTTGCGGTGGAGGTACCACGACAAGCGCCGACCGAACGAGAGACCCTTGAGCTGGTCGAGCACCACGGCCCCGACCGGCTCCACGTACGTCGCGCCGGCGTGGACGTCGATGACCACACCTGACAGTGAGCCGATGGCTTGCTCCAGCTGCCTGGCCACTTTCGCTCCCCACCGTCGCCGGTAGTCGCGTGAGGTGTCGGGCAGGTATCGCTCGTAGGGTTCGAGCCACTCGTTCGGGCCGACCAGGCCGTGCTCGGCCGACAGGATGAACCACTCGAACATTACCTGGGCCAGGGCGAGCCGGGCGGCCGGTGTGTTCGCGGCGGCGGTGGCCTGGTTGATCTTCCGCCCCCGCACGACGTCCGCTGGCCGCCCGAGAGCGACAGCGGCGGGACTCCCCCCCGGCGTGCGCTTCACATTGGAGCGCCGGGGCGCCTCGCTGCCCCGGTCGTGAAGCCGAGGTTCTGCAGCCACCGACGAGACGACTGCGACTGGAAACGCTGACGCTCGGTCACGCCCGTCGCGATCGAGATGACCTGCTTCACCGGCCAGCGAGTGCCGTCGATCTCGACCCAGTACTCGGGGAGACCTTCAGCTGACGCCCGACCTGGTCCGCGCGCGGCTCGCCGGGCGTATACCTGAAGGCGTCCGCGAGTACTGGGTCGAGATCGACGGCACTCGCTGGCCGGTGAAGCAGGTCATCTCGATCGCGACGGGCGTGACCGAGCGTCAGCGTTTCCAGTCGCAGTCGTCTCGTCGGTGGCTGCAGAACCTCGGCTTCACGATCGGGGGCAGCGAGGGCGCCCCCGGCGCACCTACTCGTCAGCGAGGACCGCCGCCGCGGAGCGGTAGTGGCCGCGTCGCCTCGGCCGCTGCCCTCGCTGCTCCGCCGACGGCCCAGCGGACGTCGTGCTCGGCACCCGTCACCGTCTACCTGCTGCCCTGGCAGAGGTGCGCACCGTGAAGTAGTCCGACCGACGTGGTCGGGCGGGCGGCTCGGTCTACCGGGCCGTGGGCATGCGCTCGCTGCACGTCCGCCGGGAGGTCGACGGGTTCATCGCGGATGGGGACGATGCTCACCTACCGGATCGCCGGCGGCGAGGGCGGGATGCGGCACTTCATGAGCCGTTCGGCCCCGCGCTCCGTGCCGTACGAGCTGTGACGTCCCCGACCCGACCGAGGAGCTGCTCGACCGCATCGAGACGCAGTCCGACGCCCAGGCGGCCGGTGCGTCCGTGCGGGAGCTGGAGCGGTTGCGAGACACCTGCCTGGTTGCGGTCCTCCAGCGGCTCCGCGACGTACCGTACGGCGCCGGCGAGGTCCTCGCCGCGCACGACGAGGCACTGCTCGAGCGGGCTGCAGGTGGTCCGCCGCAGGCGCGGCCCGCCTGACCGACGGCGGTGCCGCCCGGCCCCGCGTGCCCCGCCCCCAGCTCAACCGCTGAGAGATCCGCTTAAGCCACTCTCCATCACTGCTCGCAAGGAGGAACGACCCAGATGAGACATCAACCGCCGCATCGGCGCTTCAAGCTGATGGTCGCGATCGCGATCACGGCCGCGATTACCACCACAGCCGCCTGCTCGTCGGGCGGAACACCCAACCAGCCGGATAGCACGAGCACCGGCGCAGCCGGCGAGCCCAAGAAGGGCGGCGACCTGAGGGTCGGCATCGTCGGCGGCTCCGCCAAGGACACGCTGGACGCGCACGCCCCGGTCACGCACCCGGACGAGGCCCGCGCGATTTCGCTGTACGACACGCTCGCGACCTACAGCGTCGAGCACAAGGTGGAAATGTCGCTCGCGGACGAGATCACACCGTCGTCGGACGCGAAGACCTGGACCGTGCACCTGCGGGACGGGCTGAAGTTCTCCGACGGCAGCCCGATCACCGCGGACGACGTGATCTTCTCCTTCCAGCGGATCACCGACCCCAAGGACCCCAAGGCGTCGGCGACCGCGCTGCAGGACCTGATGCGCGAGGACATGAAGGCGACGGACGCGCAGACCGTGGTCTTCCCGTTCAAGAAGCCGTTCGTGACCTTCCCCGACGCGGTCGCGCAGTACGCGACCGGCATCGTGCCGACGGGGTACGACCTGGCGAAGCCGGTCAGCTCCGGCCCGTTCATGCTGACCTCGTTCACGCCCGGCCAACAGAGCACCTTCGCCGCGAACCCGAACTACTGGCGTCAGGGACAGCCCTACGTCGACAGCGTGACGATCATCGACTTCCCGGACGACTCCGCGCGGGTCAACGCGCTGCTCGGCAGCCAGGTCGACGCGATCGACCAGCTGCCGCTGGGCCAGATCAAGATCGTCGAGGCGAACCCCCAGGTCAAGGTGCTCGAGTCCGAGACCGGCTCCTGGATCCCGTTCACGATGCGCGTGGACACCGCGCCGTTCGACAACGTGAAGGTGCGTCAGGCGCTGCGGCTGATCGTGGACCGTCAGCAGATGGTCGACCAGGTCCTGGACGGGCATGGCAAGGTCGGCACCGACATGTACGCCCCGCTCGACGTCTGCTACCCGACCGACATCCCGCCGCGTGAGCAGGACATCGAGCAGGCCAAGAAGCTGCTCGCCGAGGCCGGCGCGAGCAACCTCACCGTCACCCTCGTCACGGCACCGGTCGCGGCCGGGCTCGTCGAGGCGGCGCAGGTGTTCGCCCAGCAGGCCAAGGAGGCCGGGGTGAACGTGAAGGTCAACAAGGTGGACGCGGGCGTCTTCTACGGCGACGACTACCTCAAGTGGCCCTTCGCGCAGGACTTCTGGTTCACCCGGGACTACCTGCCCCAGACCGCCAACTCCGGGTTCACGTCGTCTCCCTACAACGAGACGCACTGGAACAACCCGGAGTGGTCCAAGCTCGTCAACGAGGCGAACGCCACCGTCGACGAGACCGCCCGCTGCGACCTGGTCAAGCGGGCCCAGCAGATCGAGTACGACGAGGGCGGCTACATCATCTGGGGCTTCCCGAACAACCTGGACGCCTACAGCGCCGGGGTCGAGGGTTTCGTGCCGGACAAGAGCGGGATCCCGCTCACGTCGTACGGGTTCCGCAGCGTGTGGCTCAACAAGTAGTAGCCGCCGACACGGCTAAGTCGTCCACAGGACCCAAGGAGGGCTGCTCGCATGCGACGGTTGTTGGCCAGACGAGCATTGTTCGGTGTTTTCACCCTCTGGGTGGTGTCTGTCGTGGTGTTCCTGGCCACGCAGGCACTGCCCGGGGACGCGGCCCGCGCCATCCTGGGCCGCGAGGCGACACCGGAGCGCCTGGCCGCGCTGCGGGACCAGCTCCAGCTCGGTGAGTCGTTGCCGAGCCAGTACTTCAACTGGCTCGGCAACGTCCTCACCTTCAACCTCGGCGACTCGCTCGCCAGCCGGGAGCCGGTGCTGGGGCTGATGGGCCTGGCCCTGGTCAACTCCGGCGTGCTGATGCTGTGCGCGGCCCTGGTGGCCGTGCCGATCTCGATCGCGATCGGCACACCTGGAGCGCGCTGAAGCGGGACAGCGCCCCGGACCACGCTGTCTCCGTGGCCACGCTGGTGCTGGCCGCGCTCCCCGAGTTCGTGGTCGGCATCCTGCTCGTGCTGGTGTTCTCCACCGGGTTCCTGCACCTGCTGCCGGCCGTGGTCGTGATCCCCCCGGGTGACCAGGTCTGGAGCCATCCCGACCAGCTGGTCCTGCCCACGCTGTCGCTGGTGCTGGCGGTGTCGCCGTACATCATCCGGATGATGCGGGCCACGATGCTCGAGGTCCTCGACAGCGACTACGTCCTCCAGGCCCGGCTCAAGGGCTTGCCCGAGCGGACCGTGATCCTGCGGCACGCCATCCCGAACGCGATCGGCCCGGTGGCCCAGGTGATCGCGCTGCAGCTGGCCTGGCTGATCGGGGGCGTGGTGTTGGTGGAGTTCCTGTTCCGTTATCCCGGGATCGGCTTCCAGCTCACCGACGCGGTGACCAACCGTGACCTCCCGCTGGTGCAGGGCCTCGTGCTCGCGATCGCGCTGTTCTACGTCCTGGTCAACCTCCTGGCCGACGTCATCACGCTGGCGGCCAACCCCAAGGTGAGGACCGCCCGATGACCACGCTCCACCCCGAGACCATTGCGGCGGCCGGCAAGCCCGTCGCCCACACGAGTCTGCTGCGCCGGGCGCTGAGCAGGACGATCACCAAGGTCGGGGTGGCGCTCAGCCTGCTGGTCCTGATGACGGCGTTCCTCGGACCGCTGGTCAGCCCGCACTCGCCGACCGAGTTCACCGGTGCGCCGTACGCGTCGGCCGGCACCACGGGCGTGTTCGGGACCGACAACCTCGGACGCGACGTCTTATCCCGCTTCCTGCACGGCGGCCACACGTTGATGATCCTCGCGATCCTCGCGACCGCGATCGGTGTCGGGCTCGGGGCCCTCGTCGGTGTCGTGGCCGCCTACGTGCGGGGCTGGCTCGACGAGGTGCTGATGCGCGGCGGTGACGTGGCGCTGGCCTTCCCGCAGATCGTGCTCGCCCTGCTCTTCCTCTCGATCATCGGTCCCAAGCTGTGGCTGATGGTGCTGATGGTTGCCGTCGGGCACCTGCCGCGCACCGCCCGGGTGGTACGCGGAGCGGCGGTGGCGGTCGTCGAGCGCGACTTCGTCAAGGCGGCCGAGGCCGTCGGCATCGCGCGCTGGCGGATCATGCTCGGCGAGATCGTCCCGAACGTCACCGGAACGCTGGCCGTCGAGTTCGGGCTCCGGCTCACGTACTCGATCGGGCTGGTCGCCGGGCTCAGCTTCCTGGGCCTGGGCCAGCAGCCTCCCGCCGCCGACTGGGGCCTGATGATCAACGAGAACCGGATCGCGCTCACGGTGCAGCCCTGGGCGGTGGCGCTGCCGGTGCTGGCCATCGCGATCCTGACGGTCGGGACCAACCTGGTCACCGACGGCCTGGCCAGAGCGTCGGCCGGCAGCGACAAGGGGGTCGAGCAGTGAGCGGCACCCCGACCCCGGCTCTCATCGTCGACGACCTGAAGATCATCGGCGTGCCGTCCCGGGCGCCCATCGTCGACGCACTGATGCTCGAGGTGCGGCCCGGCGAGATCCTCGGCGTCGTGGGGGAGTCCGGCTGCGGCAAGACGACGCTTGGCCTGGCGCTGCTCAACTACTGCAAGCAGGCTACCCAGGTGGACGGCGGCCGGGTCATCGTCGGCGATCGCGACCTGGCCGGGCTGTCCTGGCGAGAGGTACGGCGCCTGCGAGGGCTGGCGGTCTCCTACATCCCGCAGTCGCCGGCGTCGGCGATCAACCCCGCCCTGCGGATCCGGACCCAGCTCAAGGAGTGCCTCAGCGGCTCCGACGAGACGGTGATGGAGCGGGTCCGCGAGGTGCTCCGCGAGGTCGCGCTCCCCGACGACGACGTGTTCCTGGCCCGCTACCCGCACCAGCTCTCCGGCGGCCAGCAGCAGCGGGTCGCGATCGCGATGGCCTTCGCGGCGCGCCCGGCTCTGATCGTGCTCGACGAGCCGACGACCGGGCTCGACGTCAGCACCCAGGACCACGTTCTGCAGACGATCCGCGAGATGTGCACGACCTACTCGTGCGCCGCGGTGTACATCAGCCACGACATGGCCGTGGTGGCCGAGCTGGCCGACCGGATCGCGGTCATGTACTCGGGCCGGATCGTGGAGATGGGAGACACGGCCGAGGTGCTGGCCGGCTCGCTGCACCCCTACACGGCTCGGCTGCTGCTGGCGGTGCCCGACCTGGAGGCCCGCCGTCCGATGGTGGGGATCCCCGGCAACGCGCCCTCGCCGATGGCTCGGCCCACGGGGTGCTCGTTCTCCCCCCGCTGCCCGCTCGCCGACGACCACTGCCGGGAGAAGGCGCCTCCGGAGACCGAGCCGAGCGCGCGGCACACTGTCCGGTGCTTCAAGGCCGGGGAACGGCTCCCGCCCGCCGTGGCCGCCCCGACCCTGGGCGGCTGGGAGAGCAACCAGAAGCCGGTGCTGGTGGTCCGTGGGCTGCAGGCCGGGTACGGCGGTCCCGCCGTGCTCGAGAACATCGACCTTTCCGTGCAGGCCGGCGAGTGCGTGGCCCTGCTGGGGGAGTCCGGCTCCGGGAAGACCACGCTGGCCCGGTGCATCGCAGGCCTGCACTCGGAGTTCACCGGGGAGCTGCGGCTCGGGAGCGAGGAACTGGCGCGCAGCAGCTTCAAGCGCAGCAAGGAGCAGCGTCGCCGGATCCAGTACATCTTCCAGAACCCCTACGAGTCGCTGAACCCGCGCCGTACCGTCCGGGAGCTGATCCTGCAGGTCGTGCATGCGGTGAGCGGCAAGGTCGACGACCCGGAGTCGGTCGTGCGGACCGCCCTGGGCCACGCGTCGCTGCGTCCCGACCACGCCGACCGGTACCCCGACCAGCTGAGCGGGGGAGAGCGACAACGGGTCGCGATCGCGCGCGCGCTGGCCACCGAGCCGGACGTGCTGGTCTGCGACGAGATCACCTCCGCCCTCGACGTCTCGGTGCAGTCCTCGCTGGTCGAGCTGTTGCGGGGGCTGCAGGCCGAGATGGGTCTGACGCTGCTGTTCATCACCCACAACATCGCGCTGGTGCGGAACATCGCGCAGCAGGTGGCGGTGCTGGAGGCGGGTCGCATCGTCGAGCACGGTGCGGTGGAGGACGTCTTCGCCCGCCCGCAGCACCCCTACACGGTGTCGCTGATGGAGGCCACGCCGAACTTCCAGCTGCCTGACGGCCTGTACACCCCCACCGTCCCGCCGCGTCGGGAGCCACCGACCGAGGGCTGAGCCGGCGCGACCCGGCGCAGTCCGACGCGACCCTCCCCGACGCGAGCCCAGGCCGGTCGCGCAAGGATGCTGGCCGCGGAGGTGGACCAGATGAGCGAGAGAACCGTCGGGCCGGCCGCGGACCCGGGCGACAGCACGGTCGCGCTGCGCGGCCGGGTGTGCTCCGCGCCGCTGAGCCGTGAGCTGCCCAGCGGCACCCTGATCATCACGTTCCTGCTGCCTGTGGCCCGGGCCAGCACGCCGATGACGGCGGGGTCCAGCCAGGGCACGGACTGGTTCGACTGCGTGGCCTGGAGCGCCCGCAGCCGGCGCGCGGTCGGCGGCTGGGCGGCCGGCGACCGGGTCGAGGTGACTGGGGGCCCTGCGTCGCCGGTTCTACCGGACCGGGGACGGCGCCGGGACCCGGCTCGAGGTGGAGGTGCTCGGGGCCCGGCGGGCGCGGGGCCGACCGGACCCGCGAGGCGGGCCCGTGAGCCGGACGGTCAGGCGTCGCGCAGGTCGCGCTTCACGACGCCGATCCGGGGCTTGGGTGCGAACGATGCCAGCACCCTGGCTGCCCACGACGATTGCTCTTGCGCGCACCGACGGCTTGTGGGTGCCGACAATCCCGTCCGTGCGGGTCAAGCTACATGTGCGTACTCGTGGAGGATGCCGGCGAGTCGGTCTTGTCGCCGGATGTCGAGGTGATCCAGTCGGCCCGGATCTGTGATCGGTTGCGGACGTGGGCGCAGGGGTGCCGCACCGTGCCGGGCCCGATGGGGACCGTGCCTGTTGGAGAACAACTCGAACTCGCGCAATGTGTGCAGCAGGTGGGCCTGATCCCAGAGCAAGGTGCGGTCCAAGAGCTCGCGCCGGCAGGTCTGCACCCACCTCTGCATGATCGAATTCATCCGGGGTGTACGGACGGCACACGCGACCATCTCGATACCGTCGCCACCAAACACGGCATCGAACACGGGGGTGAACTTAGGATCTCCCACACCGTGGAGGGTGCGACCTTGATCCCGAGAGCGGCGAGTTCGCCGTGGATGCGACGGTAGCCCCACGAGTTGTTCTCGCGGGCCAGACGTAGCGCGAGTTCCTGGATGGAGCGGCGACAGGCAGGCCGTCCCGGTCGCCTGCGGCGGGAGATCTTCGCGTGGCGTCGGCGGATCAGGTCACGATGCCAGCGCAGGATCGTGTCCGGTGACACGATCAGCCGCAACTTCCGCAACCGGACCCGAGGGAGCCGGTGCAGAAGCGCGGCCAGGAACACCCGGTCGGCGGCGGTCAGCCGGGGCGTGTCGATCTGGCGTTGCAGGAAGGCGAGTTGATGGCGCAGCGCCAAGATTTCGGGCTCTTCTGACTCATCCGTGGGTGCCTTGAGCGTGCCTTGACGGCGACACGCCGTCTCCTGTCTAGGTTCTGACCTTGCTGAAGGAATCGGAACCGGTGACGGGAGGACGGCGTGTCTGGCGTCAGGGTACGGCGGCTGTTGACACCAACGCCCTGAGGGCTTCGCGCCAGCCCCCGATAGCGATCGGTCAACCCGTCCCCGCGGTCCACCGATTGACCACAGGACCCAGGTATGACCGGAACCGCCGAGTGGCACCCCACAGGCTGGACCCGGCCGAGCGGGTCCGCATCTTCTAGCGCACAACCTGCTCAGCAGGTTCGGGTCGTCCGGCACATCGTGGGCCTCGTCGAGGCTGACCCGTGGCACACTCATGCACGCAGAGCAACTGGACCGCATCATAATGTGATGATCCACGCCGAAGTGCGTGGTCAAGGGGGTTAGGTGATCGACGTCGACACGAGCCGGGATGTCACCCTGGCCGCCGGTGCGAGTCCCGAAGCCACGATCACCCACCGGGGCCACGAGCTGATCCTGGCCGTCCAGGAGGACTGCTCGGTCTCAGCGTTCCTGCGCCGCACGGGTGCGTTCTACGAGCAGCCCTTTCTCGAGGCTCTGGAACAGACCGTCCCCGACGGTTTGTCCGTCATCGACGCAGGAGCCCACATCGGCAACCACACCCTGTTCTTCGCCGGGGTGATGGGTCGGCGGGTCCTGGCCGTCGAGGCACATCCGGGCCACGCCGACCTGTTGCGGCGCAACGTCGCCCGCAACGTCCCTGCCGACCGGGTCGAGGTCATCCAGGTCGCCCTCTCCGATGGGGCCGGGGCGGGACGCCTGGCCCGGCTCGTCCCCGGCGACGCCGGCACCGTCTCCCTGGCCGATGCGCAGAGCCGGCCCGGAGGGCTGGCCGTCCAGATGACCACCCTCGACCAGCTGGTGACTGACCACCCGGTGGGCGCCGTGGGCCTGCTCAAGATCGACGTCGAGGGACATGAGCTCGCTGTGCTCCGCGGCGCGCAGCTGTTGCTGCGCGACCACAGGCCGGTCGTCACCACCGAGGTCGGCGACCTGGCTCACTTCGACGAGGTCCGAGGGCTGCTCGGAGGTCTCGGCTATGTCGCGGTCGCCTGCCTCAACCCGACGGCCACGGTGATCTGGGCGGCTGCGGACGGCGTGGGCGGGGGGCTGGCTCGAGACCATCCTGTGCTCGAGACGTCAGTCCGCCATGCGGTCCGGCTCACCGCCGACGTCAACCGGGTCCGCGGCCAGCTGGCCCGCGCCGTCCAGCCGCCCGTCACGCGGGCGGGCGCACATGCCGGGCCGCACCTGTTGGTCATCGGCGACGACCTGACGGTGGACCGACCGACACCGCGGACCGAGCTCTCACATATCCGGCTGACCCGGCTGGGAACCGGCCCGGCGCCAGGCAGCCCGCGGTCTCGGACCGCCGTGGTTCAGGACGTGCTGGACGCCGTTGAGCACCACGGTGTGCCCGCGCTGGTCCTCGCTGAGCACAGCCCCGCCACCCATCCGGTCATCGAAGCGGTGATCGGCGCGCTGGGCGTTCCGTATGTTCTGCACTACCGCGGTGAGCTACCCGCACATCACTCGACCTGGCCGCTGATCAATGGTGCCCGGCACCGGATCCTCGACGGACCGGACCCTGCTGACTGGCAGAGTCGATTGATCTTCGCCGCCGAACCGCTGGTCGGCCCCATGGAGCAGTCCGTCGCGAGGTGGTGCTCGTCCACACCGGTCGCGCCCACGCGACCGCCGCCCCGAGGAGGGGAGCTGCGGGTTGCGTTGGTGTCCTACTACGCCGCTCCGTGCCACTCGGTGGGGGTGCACCGGATCGAGTACTGGCGGCGCAACCTTGCCCGGATCGCCGCTGCGCGGGGGGTGCAGATGTGCGTCGACCTGTTCACCGCCTCCGGCGCCACGGACCACGTCCCCGGCTACCAGCGGGTTCCTGACCTGGGTCGCTCGGGTCGCACGGGACCGGACGTGGACCATCTGCTGAAGGAGCTGGAGAGGCTTCAGCTGGACACCATCTCGGTCACCTGGCCTGCCACGCTGGTGCCGGCGATCGAGGAGCGGGGGCCGTACGACGTCACCGTGTTCAGCGGGAACCCGTTCCACTGCTTCCGTGCAGCCGAGAAGGTGCGCGATCTGGGCAGCAAGGTCGTCCTCGACTTCCGCGATCCGATGGTGGACAACCCTCGGCTGGCGTTTCGCCGGGAGCAGCGCGCGCTGTTCCGAGACCTGCAGGCGCGCTACCTCGCAGCGGCTGACGCCGTCACCTCGGTCAACGCCACCTGCCTCGACCTGATCTGCGGCGAGAGCTACCCCGGACGGCGTCTGGTCGTCTCCAACGGCTTCGACGAGACCGTGGTGACCCGTGGGCCGAACCGAGCCGCACGCAGTTCGTCGCACGCGGGGGCCACG
Source organism: uncultured Actinomycetota bacterium (assembly GCA_963724535.1). Classification (GTDB taxonomy): domain Bacteria; phylum Actinomycetota; class Actinomycetes; order Actinomycetales; family Kineosporiaceae; genus JADJPO01. Next base: position 223,520 of record CAVRVD010000011.1, on the reverse strand, counting down.
CTGGTGCTGGGCGGCCGCCTCTATCGCACGCACGACCCCCGTCCGCTGCTGGACGTCTTGACCGGTTCGCCGCACCGACTGATGCATGCCGGCCCGCCCCACCAAGCCCTCGCCGACCGGGAGGAGCCGACCGTCCGGTCACTGGGGCGGCTGCCGCTGGCTGGACTGGCATCGGTCCTGGCCGAGGCCGATCTCGGGCTGATCTTCACCAACGGGGATCCGTTCGAACACACCACCAAGGTGTTCGACTATGTCGGCGCCGACCTGGACGTGCTGATCATCACCGACGGTGAGCCCTGCACCGGCGAGCTGCACACGCTCACCGAGCACTTGCCCGGAGTGCTCTGGGCACGCAACAGCGCCGACGAGATCCGCGCCGCCCTGGCCGCCTACACCCCCAGAACGACGGTCCGGCCGCACAGAGACAGCTTCTCCCGGGCAGCCCAGACCGAGCGGCTGGTGGACCTGCTCCTCGAGCTGGCCGACACCACCCCGACCGCGCCGGAGAGGCCCGACAGCGACCCTCGCCAGTGACCTCGGACCAAGTTGGAGCGACGATGTCTGTGACGCCCTTTTCGCTGGACGGCACCTACCGCCTGCTCGGCGAGGCGGCCGGCCACGACCTGGAACGGCTCGCCGAGGACGTGGCTCGCCTGGACCAGTCTCTTCATGCCGCACAACGCCGGGTAGCCCTCCTCGAGAGCTCGCTGGAGGCGGAGCGGACGGCACGGGTGAGCGCAGACCACGCCGTGGTGGCCCGACTGCGCCCCATGATCGCGGGGATGCGTCTGGACCGGCAGGTTCGGCGGGCCGGCAGCCGGGCCGCGGCAATGGGACACCGGGCCGGTGAGATGGTCGCCACCCTGACCCACCCCCGGCCGCCGACCATTGTCATCGTCTGCCCACACTATCCCGGCGGTCCGCGACCCTACGGCGGTGAGTTCGTCCGGGCTCGAGTACGCCGCTACGCCGATCAGGGCCTGCGAGCTGAGGTGGTGGTCACCGACCAGCCGGCCGGGTCGGCCCACACCTCAACGATGGACGGCGTGGTGGTGCACCGTACCCATCGCGGCGAGGTGGCCGCTCTCCTTGAGCGTCTGGCGCCGTCAATGATCGGCGTGCATCATATGGAACCCGAGCTGTGGCAGGAGCTTCGGCGGTTCGCCGGGGCGGTGCCGATGATCGTCTGGGTGCACGGCTTCGAGGCCCGCGACTGGCGCGAACTCGCCGTCAACTACGACGCCGACGAGCTGGAGCGGATCCGGGGCCAGCTCGAGGGGGCCACGGCGGCCCGGCGGATGGCCATGGCCGAGGTGTTCTCCCACACCGGCATCCACGTCGTCTTCGTTTCGCGGTTCATGCGAGATGTCGCCGAGCGCTTCGCCGGCCGGCGGGCCGCTGCCGCGTCGGTGATCCCCAACCCCGTGGACGAAACGGTGTTCAGGTACCGGGCGCGGGCGGCCGAGGACCGCCGGAAGGTGTTGTGGGTACGCAGCTTCGCGGCCCGCAACTACGCCAACGACCTGGCCAGGGACGCCCTGGTGCACCTGACGGGCACCCCGCACTTCGAGAACCTGACGATCACGGTCGTGGGAGACGGCAGGTACTTTGAGGAGTGCACCGAGCCGCTTCGCGGCATGCCGAACGTGTCCATCCAGCGCGGCTTCGTTGACACCGACCGGCTGGTCGAGCTGCATCGCCAGCACGGGCTCATGCTGGTTCCTTCGCGCTGGGACAGCCAGGGGCTGACCTGCCTGGAGGCGATGAGTAGCGGGCTGGTCCCGATCACCTCAGATGTGGCGGCGGTGCCCGAGTTCGTCCCACCTGACGCCGGGATCCTCTGCCCCCCGGAGGATCCGGTCGCGCTGGCCGAGGCGATCATCGGGCTGCAGGACGACGCTGAGGACTTCCTTCGCCGCTCACGCGCGGCGGCGCAGGCCGCCCGGCGCGTCTGCGGCGTGGACCGGACGGTTGCCGTGGAGTGCGCATTGATCACCAGGACCGCGTCCATCCGTCCCGCGCAGCGGTTGCGGGCCGAGCTGGCCAGGCGGTCCCTCGCCCGCAGGACCAGCTGATCCGGCGGCCCACGGCTCAGGACGGCTGGGGGTTGCGAAGGACCGAGACCTGCAAGCTCGACGTGGCGGACTGGGGTCGCAATTCGGGGACTCCCGGCATAGTTGTGGGTCAGCCTGAGCGAATCTTGGGTTGCTCGTGGGGTAGCTGGAGGGTGATGGGGCTGCAGGTGAGCATGACCAGGGCGAGGGCGGCTTCGGATGAGTGGAAGCCTCGTGCCCGCCTGAAGATCAAGCGCACGACCGAGTTCAGTCCCTCCGCCCGGGCGTTGTCGATCCCGAGGTGCAGCGCGGCCAGGATCCCGTCGCGGTGCTTGCGGATCGTCTTGGCGGTCTTTGACGGACGCGGGCAGCCGGGAGCGGGACGCCCGGGAGATCCACCGGTCGATCAGCTGGCCGGCCTCGTCGACGGTCAGGTCACCGGAGAAGATCTCCCGGAAGGCTTCCTTGAGGGTGTAGGCGCGCCAAAGGTCGCCTCCTCGGCGGCGCAGCTTGCGCAGGGTCGCGGCCTGGCCGTCCAGGTTGTCGGGGTTCTTCAGCAGGCACCAGCGGGCGCCCTTGAACCTCTTGGCGGCCTCAGCGTCACCGCTGGCGCGCAGTTCGTTCCAGGCCTTGCGACGTTCGACGTCCAACGCGTCGGTGACGAGTTTCACGGCGTGGAACGGGTCGTAGCAGATCGTCGCCTGGGGGGCGTGCCCGTCGGCGCGCACGGACTTGGCGTAGGCCGGACCCATGTCCATGGAGACGGCCTCGATCCGTCCGGCGCGGTCGGCGCCGAGGTCGTCGAAGAACGCGTCCAGGGTCGCGGTGTCCCGTCCTGCCTTGCCCCACACGACCTTCTTGGTGTCGTGGTCGGTCAGCAGGGTCAGGTAGTGGTGGTGCTTCCTCGACACCTCGTCCACCCCGAGGTGCACCAGGCCCTCGAGGCGATCTTCGTCCAGGCCGTCGGCGACCACCCGCTCGCCGATCCGCCCCACGGTGTCCCAGTCGATGCGCAGTAACCGGGTGATGGTGGTCTTGTCGGTCTTGGTCGCCAGGAACGCCGTCAGGTCCTCGAAGTCACGGGTGAACCGGGCCAGGGGCCGGGCGAACGGCACCGCCTGCACCCGCACCCCGTGCTCCGGACACCGCAGGCGCCGCAGCAGGCACCGCACGATCACCTCGTGCTCCCCGAAGTCCAGGTGCCGCCACGATGAGGGCACCACCCGGGTGTCGTAGGCGGCCCGCGACACGTGAGGGCACCCGGGCTCGGGGCAGGCCAGCCTGCTGGCCCGTAACCGGACATCCACGACCAGTTGCCTCCCGTGCCAGGCCACGTCACACACGCTGATGCCTGGCAGATCCAGCAGCCGGTTCAGTATGAATCCCCCCGGCGTGTCCGGAGACTCCAGTCCTTGGGAAGGGTTGGGATCGGGTCATGTCAACGAATACGTCGAGGAGGTACCCGCCGGAGTTGCGGGAGCGGGCGGTGCGGATGGTCAGCGAGACCGGGGGCCGGCGGAAGGTTCGACGGTGTTGGTGGAGCAGAGGTGGCCGGGCCTGGCCCGGCATGTCGCCCGCCAGCTTGATGGGACCACTTGTCCGCCAGTGGGATGGGACCACTTGGTCGGGGTGGTGGGCGTCGGCGTGATGATGATGGCGCCGGCGCCGGCGCCGGCGCTGGGGGTGGGTCAAGGGGCTTGGGGTTGGGGGGTCGAGGGCGTCGCGCGCTGGCCGGGGCAGGCCCCTGGGCCTGCCTGTGGTTGCGCCTGCCAGGGCCCGTGGAGGCTCGAGGTCAATGGTGATGCTGCGGGCCCGGCGCAGGATCATGGCGGGGATCAGGATGACGGTGTTCAGGAACCGGCGGAACTCCATCCGGAGGTAGTCACGGCGGTCGCTCTTGCGGTGCATCATCATCGCGAACCAGGACTTGATGTTCCAGGCCAGGGCGGCGATGACCATGTACGCCCCGTTGGAGACCAGGTCGTACAGCGGCACGCGCAGGGCGTTGACCCCGTTCTTCAGCTGCTCGATGACGTTCTCCTGGTCGCAGCGGTCGTTGGCCTCGGCGACGATCTGCTCGGCGGTGACCTCGGTGAGGGTGGTGATGTAGAAGAAGTAGCGGATCTCCTCGATCAGGACCTGGTCGCCGCGGGCGCGGCTGATGTTCTTGCGCAGCGCGATCACCCGGTAGCCGCGGGTGCACTTGCCGGGGGTGTAGGTGAACTCGGCGACGTCCTCGTAGTTCAGGTGCAGGTTCAGGTAGTCCCGGTCGGTGACGATGGCCGCCTTGGTGTCCTCGCGGCGGGCGCGGATCTGTCCGGTGACGTTGGTGTAGGGGGCGGGTCGGTGCAGCCGTCGCCAGCTGGACTCCTCGAGGGCCTCGGCGCGGGTGCGCAGGGCGGTGGTGTTGTCCATCCCGAACACGAAGTCGACCCGGGCCGCCCAGGTGTCGAAGTGGGCGGTGAGGGAGAAGTCGGTGTCCCCGCGCAGGCAGACCCGCGGCGCGTGCGGGGTGACCAGGTCGATGGCCTTGTCGATCCATGCGGCCGCCCCGGTGTGGCTGGGGACGTTGCCGGGCCGGTTGACCAGGTACAGGACCTCGCGGGTGTTCGCCAGGGACAGGATCAGCGGGTGGTAGCCCCAGATCCCCTTGTAGGAGATGTCCATCCCGGCCTTCTTGCTGCCGGTGGTCGGCGCGAGGGTGCCGTCGACGTCGAGGTAGGCGACCGGGCCGAGCAGGTCCCGGCCCCGGCCGGCCCACAGCTTCGGGCGGACCGAGTTGATCGCCTCCATCAGTGTGATGACGTCGGCCTCGGTGAAGCGGCGGCAGAAGTCCCCCGCGGTGGTCGGGTCCGGGATCAGGTCCGCACCCAACGCGTTCAGGTACGCGGTGTCGTGCCGCAACCGTTCGATGTCCTCCAACCGGGTCCCGCCGCAGGCCACGTTGTAGGCCAGGTTCAGGACATGGTCGGACTCGTGGTAAGGCAGGTGCACCTTCAACAGGTCCAGGTCGGCGTCGATCGCCTCGACCAGCCCCAGCTTCGTGACCAGCCGGTGCAGGGCGGCGATCCCCCCGAAACTGGTGGCGTCCACGGTCGCGCCGACCTCGTAGCCGACCGGGCCCGTGGTCAGCATCGGCGCCGGCTGGGGGCTCCAGTGCCCGGCCAACCGGTGCCGGGCCGCGACCCGCCGGCGCCGTCGTGCCGCGTTCCGTCGGCTCTGGTCCTGGGGTATCTTCTTCACCACAAAGGCCTTTCTTGCCGGGCTGCGTTGGAGTCGCAAACCCATGCAAGGTAAGGCCTTTGTGCTGCCCGGCGCCCATCAGACACGCCGACACGCTTGCTGGAGGACTAGTCACTCTTGCGGCCCTGCCCGGTATCCAGGACCCGGACCCGGGCGGTCAGCTTCGCCGGCACATCCCGCACCCGCTCCCCGTCGCCCAGCAGACGCTGGGTCAACGGACGGCCAGCCCCCTCAGCCCCCTCGACCGCCCACACCCGCTCCGGCCACTGCCGCACATAGCCCAGCATCACCGCGTACTGGCGGGCATCGGTGCCGAAGGTGCCCGTGGCGGCGACCTTCCCCTCGGCGTCGACGACCTCGATCGTCACCGAGGCCTTATGCGGATCCACTCCAATGATCATCCGGTCCATGCCCGTCAACCCCCTTTGTCCCCGAACCGTGTTGAGTTGGTCGGCGAAGGTGGGCATCGCTACTTCGAGCGTGGGCAGTCCCCTCGTGAGCCACACCCCGCCAGCGGTGCCCGGCAGAGCACAGACCATGAGTGAGCCACACCGCGACACCGAAACACCACGGTGGGCAGCCGCGAAAGAGAGCGACCTGCCGGGCACCTCGACACCAGCCTGGCCAGGCCGACGCCGTAACACCAGCCTGAAGTAGCCGCTGTGCCGGTCGTTCGACTTGTTGCCAGCCCGGTCACGGAGAGCCACATGCCGCAGGCCTGGGCAGTGAGGCGATGGGCCAGCTCCTGCGCGTCACAGCGCTGCCTCAGCACCTACGTCGTCGCGTCCGGACAACGTGGGCTTTGCGGGCGGGAACCGGACCGAGCCCCCAGACGATGAACGATGGACGAGGGTAACCAGGGGGTTCGCATGGCGTACCGATCGCGTTCCGGCCCAGCGTCTGCGTACGGACTGAGCAGCGTGACAGGGGCCGCTCCTCCGTCGCGTCGCGAGCGAGCCAAGGATGCCGCCGTGGTGATGGTGTGCTGGGTTGCCCTGCTGTGGGGGCTTGAGGTCATCGACGTGGCGAGCCGGCACGCCCTTGACACCTTCGGCGTCTCGCCTCGAGAGATTGGCGAACTGCGCGACGTCGTGCCCGCCGCCTTTGTGCACTTCGGGTTCGCTCATCTCGCGGCGAACAGCGTGCCGCTGCTGCTCCTCGGCTTCCTCGTCGCGCTGTCCGGCCTACGCCGCCTCCTTGCCGTCGTCACCGTGATCATCCTTGCCAGTGGCCTCGGCGTCTGGCTCACGGCACCCGAGCACTCCACGACGGCAGGCGCCTCCGGCGTCGTCTTCGGCCTCCTCAGCTATCTGCTGATCCGCGGCTTCGTGAACCGCAGCGCCGGCGACCTGGTAGTGGGTGTTCTCGTCGGCGTGGTCTACGGCTCGTTCCTATGGGGCGTCCTTCCAACGGCGGCAGGGGTCAGTTGGCAGGGACACCTCTTCGGCCTGGTGGGCGGAGTGACGGCGGCCTTCGCCCTACGACGTCCTCGCGGCGCGCAACGAGCCCATGCACGGCGGCGGGGCTGAGAGCAGAACCCAACCCCGCAACGCCCGATCGTGCCGCCGACCGGGCGGCAATACGCTCGTGCCGCACCCGGCATTGCGGCATTGGGGTACGACTCACCATATCTGGGGCCGGCGTCGATCCTTCACGACGTTGTGGTGAGTTCATGATCGGCCGTGCCGGGGCTTTGGTGATCATGCTGGGTGGGTTTGGTGACGCGGCGGCGCCCAGCGCCTGGTGTCAACCCGGAACCCGCCTCGCACGTCAACAGAGTGAGGGTGCGACGCGGCCACCTGCGCGCCGTCGGACCGCCCGGGTAGGGAGATACTCGTCATGAGGGAACAGGTCACCACCACCAGCCGTCGGCACACCACCCCCGTGGCCGCGGCGATCCTGGCCGCGCTCCTGACCGCCGCCTGTGGCGGAGGCGACGAGGCTGCGACAACCACCTCCCCCACTGCGACCGCCACGTCGAGTTCCCCTGCGGCCAGCCCCACGCCCGCGCCGACCCCGCGTGCATCCACCTCGACGCCGGTCCCGGTGCCGACTTCGACGCCCGGCGAGGCCGTCGAGATCCGGCCCACGGCGGGCTCCGTCCTGTCGGTCATCGGTGTCGCCCACGACGACGTCCTCAACGTCCGCAGCGGTCCCGGCACCACCTTCCCCGTCGTCGCGGTCGCGGCGAACCTCGGCGATGACGTCACGGCCACCGGCCGCGGCTGGCTGGTCAACCGTTCGGTCTGGTTCGAGGTCTCCCACGCGGGCCTCACGGGCTGGGCCAACGGGTCCTACCTCGCCTGGCGGGACGGCACGGACGACGTGACGTCCCGCGTCGTGAACCGGCTGGGGGGCATCCCGGTCGCCGAGACAATGCTCGACCTCGGTCGCGAGGTGGCCGACGCCATGGTCTACGGACCCGAGAAGGCCCGGATCGTGGTCTCCGTAGCCCCCTCCATCGGCGATCTCGGTGAGGTGACCTACGACGTCGTCGGGCTGAGCGACGACTCCGTGCGGGCCCTGCGGCTGCACGTGTTCGGGCAGCCCACCGCCTCCGGCGAGGGGTTCTCGCTGAAGAGCGTCGAGGCCACGAACTTCTGCGACCGCGGTGTCAGCGACAACGGCCTCTGCGTGTAGCCACCCCCGCCGCGGCGCCCCGCTGAACACACACGTCACGCACTACCCGTCCGGCGGGGATGACGTCCCGCACTACCCGTCCGACGGGTGGCCCTTGCCGGCCGGCGCACCGACCGGGCCCCGACGCACAAGGTCGTAGGCCGCTGCCGCGATCCGTAGCCGCTCAACCGGCCGACGACGGCCGACTATGGCAAAGCACTCCTCTGCCGATGAGGGGATGAACCCGGCAGTCAACGCCTGACCACGACGCAAGCTGCCAGAGAGGCAGGACGGTTGCGAGTGCCAAGCGCCCGAATGAATTGACTCACCCGGCCCGGGCTCGAAGGTGAAGGGTTCCGAGGAGTTCTTCCGGCAGCCGTGACGAGGCGATCGCCGGGGGGACGACACATCCCCTGGCCGCAGGACCAGCTCAGCCGGCCTACCGACCGGGCGAGCCGGCCCGGGTTCCGCGACCCGGCGACCAGGCGACCCGGGGACCCTGCGACCAGGCGCAGCACGGCGTCGCGCAACGGAAAGAGGAAGGGGCGCTGACCTCGATGCGGGAGCGTTCGGCCGCGGCCGGGGTGTCGAGCCGTCCACCCTGTCACGGAGCTGTGTCCAGCATCGTGGCCCACCGGTCCGCCCACAGGTCCAGCATTCTCTGGCTGTCCAGCTCCGGGGGGAACGCCGGTGTCCCCTGCTTGCTCATCCAGAACAGCCAGCCGCCGATGATCTGGATGAACAGGGCGCACTGTTCGGCAGCATCCATGTTCTGTGTTGCGGGCTTCAGCGCCAGCCAGCGCCCGAGCCGTTCCGCCAGTTCCCTCTCGACCTGCGCCACCAGCGCCTGGATGCCAGGCAAGCTCGCGGTCTCGGCGATCAGGGCCTGCAGGGGCGCCTGGCGTTCGGCCGCCTGCTGATACCCCCGAGCGATCAACATCAGCTCGGCGCGAGTATCGCCCAGCGACAGCGTGGTCTGCGTGAGCACCTCCCCCGGCCGCTCGATGATCTCCTCGCCGATGGCCACCAACAACGCTTCCTTGCTCTCGAAGTGGCGGTAGAACGTACCCGATCGCGGAGCCAGTCCCGCCCCCGCCTCGATGTCGGCGATGGTTGTGCCCCCATAGCCACGCTCCACAAAGAGCTGCTTGGCGGCCTGTTTGAGGCGGTCAGCGGTGTCGGGTCGGCGGGTCCTGGCCATGTTTCCCCAAGCGTCGGGTTGATAAAACAACGTCGTTATGCTAGTAAGATAACATCGTTATTCTGCACAGTCCAAGAACGGACTGATGCTCGACAACGGAGGCAACGATGCAACCAGCAGCCGCAGGCCAGGAACGCTCCGCGAGGCTCTCATCCGGCGAAGGGACCCTCGACACGGCCGATCCAGCACGTGGAGGGCAGTCCCCCACAGGTCCCGCCATGGACATCTTGACTGTCAGTGCGGCGTCCATCGGCGCTTTCGCGCTGGAGAGCTGGGCTGCCTCGATAGGCCTGGTCGATGTGGGCGACGTGGCACGGGGCGCGTTTGCTGTCGTTGTCGGGGCCTTGACGACCGTAGCGGTGGTCCGTCACCGGGGCGGATCGTGGAGCGACCTCGGCTTCAAGCGGCCAGCCAGGTGGTCCACGGTTCCCCTCTGGGTGCTGGGCATCCTGGTCGCCTTCGTCGGGGGGCAGGCTCTTGCTCCCCAGCTCCTATCGAGGTTCATCGAGCTGCCCGAGCCAGACTTCTCCCGCTACGACGCCATCGTGGGCAACCTCCCAGCGGCCATCGCCCTGGCCCTGATCCTCCCCCTGACCGGAGCCATCCCAGAAGAGATCATCTATCGCGGCTTTCTGATCGGACGACTCGAAGCCATCTTCGAAGACCTGCCGGCCGCACCGGTCCTGGCGGTAGCCGTCCAGTCCCTCATCTTCGCCCTGATCCACTTCCAGTGGGGCATCGGGGGCATCGTGCTGGCCGGCATCATGGGCGCGATCTGGGGAACGGCCTACATGATCTGCGGACGGAACCTCTGGATCGTCATCATGGCGCACTCGGCTGGCCACATCCTGCTCGTCGTAGGGCTCTACCTGGCCTGATCGATCATCCCGGTTGATCGGCCACGCAAACGGGACCTGCCGGGTGATAGACAGCTCACTATCGGGTCGCGCCTCTACGCGCCACCACGCGAGGCTCTGGTCGATAAGACCCACCGCCGGGCCACGATCATCGACCGTCTCCCCGGCGAAACCACCCGCGGCATCCCCTCCTCCTCAGCGGCCGAGAGGCGATGGCGGCCCGCGTCGCGAACTGCTTGAGGCATTCTCGGGAATGCCCGGACATGCCGCGGACCGCGCGGCCATTACGCTCACTGCCGCCGACCGCGCTTGCCGCCGACCGCGCTGATCCTGATGGTGCTGAAGTTGCTCGGTCACCTGGTACGACGCTGGCGTGAGGGTCCACTCTGGACAGCCAGGGGTTTCGCAGCGGCTTCATGATGAAGGTGTGGCTGTGGTCGCCGCCGTCGGCCGCTCCACGGCGATGAGCACTCGGCGATTGGCTTGGCGGTGAGCCTCGGAGTCGTTCGGCTGGGCCGGAGAGTCCTCACCGAAGGCGATCACGCGGATCCGTGCCTTGTCGATGCCCGCTGTGACCAACCATTGCGCGACGGTCCGGGCGCGGTCACCGGACAGCACCAGGTTGTAGTGGTCCGAGCCGACGTCGTCGGTGTACCCCTCTACCCAGATCGTCCCGGTGGCCTGCGACTTCTCGAGGTCGCCGACGATCGCCCGCAAAGCCGGCACGGCCTCGGGGCGCAGAATCGACGAGGCCGTGTCGAACGGGATCCCCGTTGGCGCGGTGTACACCTTCGAGTCGGCATCCCGCGTGGTGGTGTCACCTTTACCCCAGATCACGACGGGCTTGGGCGGGGGACGAGATACCTTCCAGGGCAGGCCGCTGACTCCCAAACCGACCAGCACCGCCGAAGCCGCAGCCACCGCCACCCATATCCGCCTCCGCCGCGACACGCTCCCACCCCTCACGACAAGATCCCACGACGAATGCTAGACCGCGCCCGCCGCAATGGCCCCGACCCCAACGCCTCCTACATCTCCACGAGCGATCTTGGGAACCAGAGCACCTACGCGCGATCATGGCGCCCCTCTATGGCAAGGGGTTCAGGGAGCCTTTTCTTGGCTCTGGTCGGGGGCGTTGAGATCGGGGGCGGCTGCGCCGCCGGTCGTTGTTGGGGCCGCTGCGCGATGGTGGGCTGCGCCGCGCGCGTACGGGCCCGCTCCTCTGCCGTCCAGGGTCCGCTGCGCGGATCGCTGACGCGACGGGCCTGCGGCGCCGCCCTGGACTGCGGAGCCTCTACGGGCCCTGGCCAGCGCGATCAGGGGCAGGCCGGGGCCTGCCCCCGCAGATGCGCGGCGCTCAGCGTCGGTCCGGTCCTGGTCGATCTGGTCGAGGTCGAGCAGCTCGCCGTCGACTGGCTCGGGCTTATCGTGGGTGGTGGCGGGTCCGGGTTGTGACTGATCCGAAGAGACGACCATCGGGGTGCGAGGGTCGTCCGCGCTGGATTCGAGTGTCGCCCCCGGGTGTCCTCCCGGGCCCGCTTGCTCGGCGTGGCGCCGTCGCTGGTCGGCGACCAGTTGCCGGTAGACGACGTCGGACAGGCGGCGTTTGAGGATCCGCAGGGCCTCCATCGGGGTCTTCCCGCGGGCCAGGAGCCGGCGGTAGTAGGCCCGTCCCGGGGTGTCGTGGCGGACCTGGACGATGGCCATGATGTGCAGCACGTGGTTCAGGCGCCGGTTCCCGGCCCGGGAGAGCCGGTGCCGCAGCTGCGCCCCGGAGGAGGCGTCCAGGGGTGCGGTCCCGGTCCACGCGGCGAACCGGGCCTTGGTCGGGAAACCGGGTGACGTCGCCGACATCGGCCACGACCCGGGCGGCGCCGGCCGGGCCCATCCCGCAGGGGTCCATCAGGTGCGAACCCAGGGCCCGCACCCGGGTCCGCAGCTCGACGGTGACCGCCTTGAGCTGGGCGTCGACGGTGAACAGGTCGGCGAGCAGGTCGGCGGCGATCCGCCGGCGCATCGCCCCACCCGGATCCCGGGGGCGGACCGTGACCAACATGGCCTTGGCCTGGGTCGGGCTCAGATGCCGGCCCGCACCCCCCGGGACGAGCTCGGCGAGGAGGCGGTGCAGCCGGTTCAACGTGGCCGCCCGCCGCCCGGACAACTCATCGCGGCGCTCGACCAGCACCCGCAACGCCACCACATCCCCGTCGGTGGCCGACAGCTCCCGCAGCCCCCTCCTGCTCAGCGCGACCGCGGTGACCGCGTGCGCGTCCACGGCGTCTTCTCCGGACTACGACGACGTCGGGTTTCGGTGCTGTGGATGGGGCGATGTCCGGCGCCCGTTGGCGTGCAGGATCGCGGTGGTGAGGCGGGTGAGGTTGGTTGTGTCCAGGCCGGTGAGAGCGTCGCGGAGGTCGACGGGGATTCCGTCGGCGATGCTTGCTGCCAGGCGGAGGACTTGTGCTTCGCTGGCGGAGCAGACGAACTCGTGGTGGTCCATCGCCGCGATCACCTGGATCCAGTTGATCTCAGCGAGTTCGAGGCCGCCGACGGTGAAGACGTCCACGAACCGTTCGCGGAAGTCTGCCCGGTTCAGGTACTGGCCGTGGTCGATGAGTAGCTCCACGCCGGCTTGGGTGGCGGCTGCTCGGTACCCACCAAGGCTCGGTCGAGGAGGCCCACCTGCAGAGCTACCTGGACGAGTTCACCTTCCGCTTCAACCGCCGCCGATCCAGCAGCCGCGGCATGGTGTTCTACCGCGTCCTCGAGCTCGCCGTCGGCCACGAGCCGGTCCGCTACCGCGACCTCGTCGTCGCCTCCAAGCCCAAGAAGATCACGCCCATTCCGCCCGGGGGCGGCGGTAACCCGCCGAGCCTGGACCGCCCGCGGGCAGCGCGTCCCTGGCGCACCGCTGGCCTGCGCTAGTCCGGTCAGCTGAATAGCCCCAATGTTTGATATGCAGCGTGATCGAGGCACTGAACACTGATCTACGGAGCCTCACGATCACCTGCATATCAAGCATGAGCGGAAGTATCCGACCCTCCTGATGTTGGATCTTGATCCGGTCGGATCCGCACCTCGGCAGATCCGCCGGTTAACGGAGGATGTGCGGGACCGAACGCCCGCCCGATCAGGTTCGGTACGGCCTCTGCCCGGGCGATGTGGTCGGCTTCCACGTCCCCGGGTTGCGTCCAGGCGCGGCGGCGGCCTGGATCAGCTGGTGGATCACGATGCGGCGGATCTGGTCGCGTGCCGCCGCGGTATCGACCATCGAGGCCTGGCCCGGTGGCTGCCCGTCACTGAGCCACCGGTGTAGTTGTTCCGGCTCTCGTGACCTACCCCTGAGCCCCGGCGCGACGTCCGCGCGGTGCGCCTTCGGCGTCTGCGACGGTCCTGAAGAAGAAGAGGTCGGCGGTGAGCTGGCCTTGAGGGTCAGCTGTTTCTGCTTCTGGGTGGTGACCGAGGCCGTCGGGGCGTCGGGGCCTGTCCGGTGCGGCCGGGTGGGGTGGCCTGGGCAGGGAGCTGAGCATGGCCGAGCGGTCTTCTCCGTGGGCTCACGGTGGCGCAGTGAGAGCAGCCGTGCGCGGCCGGTCCGCTCTCGGTCGATGGTGGCGCTTGTGGTGGCACTGATGGTGTTGGTGGTCGCTGTGCCGCGGGTGGGGTCGTCGCCTGCGTCGGCCGATGACGGTGCCTGCGTCGCCGGCACGTCGTCGGTGGTGGTTTGCGCGGATGGGGCGGCAGCGGATGTGCAGACTCGGTGTACTTCAACGTCCGCCACGACGGTGATTCCGGGTTCACCCTGGCCGCCAACCCGTCCGCGGCCGGCACCTTCTCGGGCCCTGTCCTGGGGGAACCCCCCGCAGTAGGCACCGCAGACGGCCGCGGGCCGCCCGGCGGGGTGGGCTCACGCCGCCTCGATCCACACCGGGCCGAGTCTGCGGGTCTATCCACAGATGCGCCGATCGGGGCCGGCCGCCCCCCGCCAGTCGCGGCGTACTGGATCGACGGTCCGCCCTGACGAGACGAGTGATCGAAAGGACTGAGGTGTCGGTGATGGAGCACGAACAGAGGAGTGCCGTGGGCCGGGCAGCCGGCGCAGCGTCGGGCGGGGGCGGTCTCGCCGATCCCGGTCCGGTGGAGGCCGTGGCCACGGCGGTGCAGGCGCTGACCCGAGCTGCCGACCACGCCCTGACCCAGGCCGGTGCCGGTTGGGCCGCGATCGGCCTGGGCGCGCAGCTGGCCGCCGCCACCGCGGCGGACCTGCTGCCCGCCGACGGCCCCGGTGGTGCCAGCGGCGTCGATGACGACGGTGCCGGCGTCGGCGCCGCCGCGGCGGTGACTGTGTTGCTGCAGCGGGCCCATGAGGCGTTGATGGCCTACCCGATCGAGGTGTTCCCTGCCGGGACCAGCGCGGTGGTGGTCGAGGTCGCCGAGCTGGTGCACCTGGCGTCGGAGCACCGGGATGGATGAGCGGTCGCCCGCTGACCCTGCGGGCCGCAGCGTCGGGGAGCTCCTGATCGACAGCGACCACCTGGCCCGGGCGGTGCTGGCCGAGGCAGGCGCCCAGGATCCGGCCGCGGTGGTGCGGACCTGGCCCGAGGTCGTCCAGGCCGCCGGCCAGGTCTGGCGAGCGCTGCAGCCCTACCACCAGCAGGCGGTCGCGGACGAGGTGAGACGGCAGGTGCAGTCCGATCGGTTCGAGCGGCTGGTCCTGACCGGTCGGGCCTTCCACGAGGCGGTCCGCGGGGGCGGATGGCCGGGCCCGGGCCCGGCCCAGGCCAGCCTGGCCGCGGCCGCGGAGAACCTGTCGCGTGCGGCGGAGCTGATCGCCGGCGGCGGCCCCCCGGTGGGCCCGCTGCGACCCGCGCAGCGCGCGGACGTCCAGGCGGCCCTGACCCGCGTAACCCACGCCCTGTACGTCAGCACCCACGGGGTTGACCTCGCCTTGCGGGCCCAGCGCCGCGACGTGGCCGCCATCACCCGGCCGGGCCGCTCGTGGCCGGCCGGCCAGTCCCGGGGCTGGTTCGACGCCCGGGTCAGGCAGGTCCAGGTCTTCGAGCAGGTCTGCCGGGACAATCTGGGGTTGGGCTGGCCGGCGGCCCTGGCCGGCGCCCACCAAGACGGCGTGCCGTTAGCCGGGGCGTTAGCGACCTGGAACCTGCGCGCCCACCGGGTCCTCGCCGCGACCGAGAACCCCGCCGATCTCCTCCTGGCAGCTCAGGCCACCACGATGGTGCTGCGTCTGGGTGGGCAGATCCTGTCCGCGGCTGGTGAGGTCGGCGACCTCGCCCCGGCCACCTGGCCGCGCCTGACGGCGACATGGAGCGCGGCACAGGACCGCTGGAGCGCGCTGACCACATCGTGGGCCAGCCTCCTGCCGCCCGCCACCCGCCGGTTCGACCCCCAGCTACGCGACGGCGCGGCCGCGGTGCGGTCCGCGTTGACCAGCGTCGTGTTCGACGGCCCCGTCCCGGCGGCCCCGCGCACCATCGCCGCACGGGTCGACCTGCCCGAGGCGGCCCGGGCGATCGCCGAGGCCACCACCGCGGCCGCGAGCCTGGCCCAGATGCTCACCCAGGCCACCGCCTCCCGCGACCTCCCCGCCCCTGCCCGCTCGATCTGGCGGTTCGCCACCCACCACACCTCCACCACGTCGCCGGTCAGCGCCGCCGACTACGCCAACAACCGACCCGTGGCACTACCCGCACCGGTCCGTGCCGAGCTGGTCACGGCAGCCCGGACCACCGCCGCCGCGACACAGGCGGCTCTGCCGCCGCTCGCGGCCGCGACCGGAGCATCACCGCCCGACACCCCGCCCCCACGGACGCTGCCGCCGGGCTCGACGGCTCGTAGCGCGCCAGACGCGACCCGAACACGGGCCCGCGACACGCCGCTGACCCCACGCGGACCCACGGCCCGGCCCGGGCCCCCACGATGACCGGAGGACTCCTCCCCGCCCGGACCAATCCACTGGCTGGGCTCGCCCGCCGCGGCGCAGGGTCTACCGCGGCGACGACGGGCTCCGCCGCCCCCCCCGGAGCGTGCTCGATCTGCATGATCGTGACGTAGGGCGCAGAATGCGGCCGCGCCGACGAAGGCAGCTGCGGGCGCCGTACTCGATTAGGCCCCCGGTCCGGGCGTGGCGCGAGCCGGGCTGGCCTGATGGCTGTGACGACTGAGGAGACTGAGGCCGAGGCAGATCGCTCGCTCTGGCGTGTCTGGGCGCTCCACATCGAAGCGCCTGGCCGCGGCCTGCTTGTGAGCTGGTCGAGGGACGACGGGCCCGCTCTGCATCGTGTGATAGCGGTCCCCGGGCGAGGTTCGGCGCAGCGGTCACTGAACAAGGCCGGCTGGGAGTCAGGAGGCATGTGGCGCCCGGCGTCTTGGGGGTTGCTGGTGCCTGTTGAGCCGCGGTATCGCAGGTGATGGCGTGGGCACCACAGACCAGCGGTAGGGATCTCGTGCGATCGCTGCGCGTGGCCGCCAATGGGATGTCTGCGAACCCGAGGATCACCTCAAAGAGTTCCCCCGGTTCGTGTCCTCGAACACCGTCCCCAGCGCCTTTAGGAGGTGGCGGGTTGTCCA
This sequence comes from uncultured Actinomycetota bacterium, assembly GCA_963724535.1. Taxonomy (GTDB): domain Bacteria; phylum Actinomycetota; class Actinomycetes; order Actinomycetales; family Kineosporiaceae; genus JADJPO01. Next base: position 206,961 of record CAVRVD010000011.1, on the reverse strand, counting down.
CAGCCCGCCCCGACCAGGCGTCACGCCTGGCTCGGTCAGGCCTACTGGGGTCGTTCAGAGGAGGTCTCATGTCCGCCACTGCGAGGAGAGACAATGATCGCGCTCCGGTCACGCTCCACGAGTCGGAACTGCGTCGCCGCTGGTACACCGTTGCGGAAGTGGCGCAGATGCTGGGTTACGGCGAAACCAAGGTCCGCATGCTCGTGCTCACCGGCGACCTGCGCTCGCTCAAGGACGGTGGCTGCCGGCGGATCCTCCCTGCCTGGATCGACGAGTACGTGGCACGGCGCGCAGCCGAGGCGGCGACCGACTGGCCGTGACGCAGTCCCCGAGGCCTCACGACAGGGAGTGGGCGAGGACGCCGCTTCTCACCAGAGCGTTGAGTTCGATCGGGGCACGCGATGACTCGTAGTCGAACTCGGTCGAACGGTGAAGGCTCGATCTACCCGTACCGCAACGGGTTCGCCGCGTACGTCTGGATCGCGACACCGAGCGGCCGTAGGCAGCGCAAGTATGTCTACGGCAAGACGCGCCCAGAAGTGCACGCAAAGTGGCTCGATCTCTCCCAGGCCGCTGCTCGTGGCCCGGTGGCGACTCGGGTGCCAACCGTGGTGCAGTACCTCCATCGGTGGCTTGAGGAGACGGTTGCTCCGAACCTTGCTCCGCTGACGCATGCGACCTACGAGAGTCACGTGCGCAACTACCTCGCGCCGGGATTGGGGGACCACCGTATCGACCGACTTCGAGTCGCGGACGTGCAGCGTTGGCTCAATGCCCTGCCGGATCAATGTCAGTGCTGCGCCCAAGGTAGAGACGCCCGGCGGTTTGCGCGAGATCCTGCCCTGGCGAGGTGCTGCGCCGTGGGCCGCTGCTGCCACGCGAACCCGTCACCACGCACCATCAAGGACCTCCGGACGGTCTTGCGGTCCGCGCTTGCGGCGGCGATGCGGGAGGAACTCGTCGAGAAGAACGTCGCCGCGCTCGTCAAGCTCCCCAAGCAACGCAAACGCAACGTGATTCCGTGGACCAGTGACGAAGCGCGCCGGTTCCTCGAGTCCGCTGCTGAAGATGACGACCCCTTCTACGCGGCCTATGTCCTCGTGTTGGTCCTCGGGCTGCGCAAGGGCGAGGTGCTGGGACTGACATGGGACAGCGTCGACCTGGACGCTGCCGAACTGTTGGTCGACCACCAGCTCCAGCGGGTCCGTCGCGAACTGCTATACCGCGAGACCAAGACGGAGGCCTCTGATGCCTCCATGCCGATGCCCCGGATCGTCCGTACCGCCCTTGCTCGCCGTCGAGATGCTCAGACGGCGGACCGGATCGCAGCTGATGATGCCTGGGTCGGACGGGAGACCGGAGCCCGCTTCGTCTTCACGGGACGGTACGGCACGCCGGTGGACCCGAGGACCCTCAACCGAAGGTTCACCGCCCGGTGCGAGACCGCCGCCGTGCGTCACCTGACGATCCACGACGCCCGGCGGACCTGCGCGACCCTGCTGGTCGACCTCGATGTGCACCCGCGTGTGATCATGCGGATCCTGCGCCACGCGGACCTGTCGGTGACGATGGAGATCTATGCCAAAGCGAGCTCCGCTGCGACGACCGAGGCGCTGCGGCGGCTGGGCGACAGCCTTGAGTGACCCTACTGCTGTACTTCGCTGCTGTACGCCATGCAGAAGGGGCTCCCGCTCAACTGAGCAGAAGCCCCTGACCTGCATTTTCATCCGTCGGGGTGGCGGGATTTGAACCCACGGCCTCTTCGTCCCGAACGAAGCGCGCTACCAAACTGCGCCACACCCCGGTAAAGCCTGGCCAGGATAGCCGAGCCCCGGCCCGGCGACGAAACCAGTTGCCGCGTGCTCCAAGGCGCGGTCGACGCCGTAGATCGACCGGACCATACATAGCCCGTGGAACGACGGCGCTGAACCCCCAGCCGAGTCAGTCCTGCCGAGCGACCAGGGTGAGCAGGCTCGCCTCGGGCCGGCAGGCGAACCGGACAGTGGTGAACGGCGAGGTGCCCAGGCCGGCCGAGACGTGCAGCCACGCCGGCGGCGCCACGCCGTCCGACGTACCGCCGCTCGCGCCGTCCGGATCGGCCGCCTGCGTCGTCGGCCAGCGGGATGCCCCTTTGGCCTGTGACCGGGGCAGGTCGCAGTTGGTGACCAGGGCGCCGAACCCCGGCAGGCACAGTTGCCCGCCGTGAGTGTGCCCGGCCAGGACCAGCCCAGCGCCGTCCGCGGTCATCGCGTCGAGCGTCCGGCGGTAGGGGGCGTGGGCGACCCCGATCGTCAGCCCGGCGGACCGATCGGCCGGACCGGCGATCAGGTCGTAGCGGTCGCGCTTGATGTGCGGGTCGTCCACGCCGACGAGCTCCAGCCGATGCCCGCCGACCTCCAATGTCGTTCGCCGGTTGTTCAGATCGGTCCACCCCGCCGCCACGAAGCCCTTGACCAGGTCGTCGGTCGGCAGCGGCGGTCCGTGGATCCGCCGGGAACCCCCGTGCCGCAGCAGGTACCGGGCCGGGCTCTTCAGCCTCGGCTCGTAGTAGTCGTTCGAGCCCATGACGAACACTCCGGGCCGGTCCAGCAGGGCGCCGTGGGCGGCCAGAGCCGGCTCCACGGCGTCCATTGCGCCCACGGTGTCGCCGGTGGAGACCACCAGGTCCGGTTCGAGGTCGCCCAGCGACTGCAACCAGGCGAACTTGCGGCGCTGGCGCGGTACCAAGTGCAGGTCCGAGACGTGCAGGACCCGCAGTGCGCTGCTACCCGCAGGCAGTACCGGCAGGGTGAACCTGCGCAACGCGAAGTGTCGCGCCTCCAGCCAGGCGTAGCCGACTCCTGTGGCTCCCGCGGCGACGGCGCCCACGGAGAGGGAGACAGCTGGATGCAGGCGGCGGCGGGACATGGGTCCATCGTCGCAGGCCGTGAGCGGCCGGGGCCCGCTGAGTGGCGATGCGCCCATGGACGGCGGGTGCTGTGTGACGCTACGCCCGTCTGACGGGTGCTGCGTGACGTTGCGCCCGGTGGGGGCGGGGCCCGGTGGGGGCAGGGGGCAGGTGGCAGGATGCGGCGCATGGGCACAGAGCTGAAGTCCCGGTTGCAGTCCGACCTCACCGAGGCGATGCGCTCCCGCGACAAGGTCGCCGCCGCGACCCTGCGGATGGCGCTGACGGCGATCCGGAGCGCCGAGGTCGCCGGGGACGTCGCGCGAGAGCTGTCGGACGACGAGGTGACCACCGTGCTCGGCAAGGAGGCCAAGAAGCGCCGGGAGGCGGCGACCGCGTTCGCCGACGCCGGGCGCACCGAGTCGGCCGAGCAGGAGCTGGCCGAGCTGGCGGTCCTGGAGTCGTATCTGCCGCAACAGCTGTCGGACGACGACCTGGCCGCGTTGGTCCGGACGGTGGTGGCGGACGCCGCGGCGTCCGGGGCCACCGGGATGCCCGCTATGGGCCGGGTGATGAAGGCGGTGCAGCCCCAGGTCGCCGGTCGGGCCGAAGGGGGACGGATCGCCGCGGAGGTCAGGCGCCAGCTCTCCTGAACCAGGTCAGCCGGTGTGCGCCAGGTCAGCCGGTGTGCACCAGGTCAGCCATCCCCGAACCGGCCGTTGCCGTTGCCGTTCGCCGTTCCCGTTGTTGGTCTTGGTCTGGTCGTTCCCGTTGCCGTTCCCACCGTCATTCACCTGCGGTGCTTCCGGCGGCGCCGGCGGCGCCTGGCTGCCGTCCCCGGGGTAGAGGGTGACCGTGCTGCCCCGTTCCAGCCGGCCGCCCGGCGCTGGCGAGGTCCTCGCGACCCGGTCGGCGCCCAGGGAGGACGTCACCGGGCTGGCCACTCGGACCCGGAAGCCCTGCCTGCCCAGGATCGCGCTCGCCTCACCGATGGTGCGCCCGGCGACGTTCGCGACCGGGATGCCGCTGCCGGTGAGCACCTTGCCGGTCGGCTTCTTCCAGTCCTTGTCCGGCAGCCCGTCCATCGCCACGCCCATGATCTGGCGCCATAGCGGGGCGGCGATCGTCGAGCCGTACACCCGGTAGTAGTAGTCCCCGCCGATGCGGCGGTTGTTCAGGCTGCGCTGTCCGGCGATGCCCGGCGACAGGGTGCTGCTCTTGTAGACCTTGGGGTCGGTCACCACGACCGAGGTGGCCCGCTGCTTGGTGTAGCCGGTGAACCAGGTGTGGATCGAGGCGTCGGTGGTGCCGGTCTTGCCGGCCGCCGGCCACGGCGTCCGGCCGACGTTGGTCGCGGTGCCCCGGGTGAACACGTTCTTCAGGGCGTAGGTGACGCCCCGGGCCACGTTGACGGGCAGGGCCTTGTCGTCGCATTCGGTCTTGCCCACCGCCATCGGTTCACCGGACCGGTCGGTCAGGCCCTCCACCGGCGTCGGCGGGCAGTACGTACCCTCGCTGGCGAACACCGCATAGGCGTTGGCCATCGTCATCGGCGAGATGTTGAACGAGCCAAGGGTCAGGCTCGGGCACTGGGTGGGCACCTTGGTCGAGGGCTTGCCGTCGGCGTGGCAGGAGTTGTCGAAGGGCACCGAGGCCAGGTGCACCCCCAACTTCTCGGAGGTCTTGGCGATGTCGCACAGGTCGAGCCGGCTCTCGATGTCGACGTAGGCGGTGTTCACCGACCGGTAGGTCGCCGACATGACGTCGATGGTCGCCTGACCGCGGCCCTCGGAGTTGTCGAACTCGTAGGTCTGCCCACTGAGCCGCTGGCCGCACGCGGTGAAGTCGCTGAACGGGCGCCGCTTGATGTCGCCGTTGACGTTGGTGTAGAGGCCCTTGTTCTTGCTCAGCCAGGTGGCCAGCGTGAACGGCTTGAAGTTCGAGCCGACCTGGAAGCCCAGCGACGCCCCGTACTTGCCGTCCACGCCGTAGCTGACCTCAGTCTGGCCGGGGCCCTTCTCCGGGTTGAAGATCCGGTTCTGGGCGATCGCCAGGACCTTGCCGGTCCCCGGCTCGACGGTCACCGCGGCCGCCGCCACCCCGCTGGCGTCGGCCGCCGGGATCCGCTTCATCAGGTACTGGGTGGCCGCCTTCTGCAGCTTGGCGTCCACCGTGGTGACGATCTTCAGGCCGCCGCGCTTGATGATGTTCAGCCGCTCCTTGTCGGTCTTGCCGAGCGAGGCGTACCGGGGGTCGCTGAGCAGCATCTTCACGGCGTAGTCGCAGAAGTAGCCGAACTCCTTGATCGCCGACACGCAGCCGGACTTGGCGCGGTTGGGCTCGTTCGGCAGCTCCGCAGCGTCCGCCTCCGCGAACTCCTCCTGGGTGATCATGCCGAGCTCGCTCATCCGGGTCAGCACCGCCCGGCGACGCTCGGTGGCCGCCTCGGGATGACGGAACGGGTTGTAGGTCTCCGGGATCTGCACCAGTCCGGCCAGCAGGGCCGCCTGCGGCAGAGTCAGCTTCGCCGCCGAGGTGGAGAAGAAGTACCGGGAGGCCGCCTCGACGCCGTAGTTGTTCTGGCCGAAGTTGGCGATGTTCAGGTACCCCTCGAGGATCTCCTCCTTCGAGTGGTCCTGTTCGTACTGCAGCGCCATCCGGATCTCGCGGATCTTGCGGGCGTTCGTCTTGACGACGGCGTTCCGAGCCGCCGTCTGGTCGCCGGCGGCGACCGCGCTCTCGAGCAGCACGTTCTTGACGTACTGCTGGGTCAGTGTCGAGGCGCCCTGCACCTGACCGTCGTTGAGCTCGTTGCTGACCACCGCACGGACCAGGCCCTTGGGGTCGACCCCGCCATGCTCGAAGAACCGCGAGTCCTCGATGGCCACGATCGCCTGTTGCATCACCGGGGCCACCCGGCTGAGCGGGGTCACCACCCGGTTCTCCTCGTAGAACCGGGCGATCACCGTCTTGCCGTCGCTGGCGTACATCGTCGAGCCCTCGGGCAGCGGCATGTCCTCCAGCTGGGCGTCCAGGGAGTTGAACATCGACATGCCGTCCCTGGCCAGCAGACCGGCTGCGCCGGCCGCCGGCAGCACCAGACCGGCCATCAGGACGCCGGCCACCAGGCTGACGGTGAGGAAGCCGACCAGCAGCACGCCCAGTGGGGAGCGACGTCCGGTGCGGGACGGGGGGCCGGACGGCGTCGTGCTGCTCATTCGTGCTCCTTGGCATGGCTGGTTGCCGGGTCAGCCTACGTGTCCGACCCGTATCCCGAAGCACCTCGGCGGGTCGCGGCGATGATTGTCCGGCTCTGGGTGTAACGCCCCGACGCCCTGGCGCGATGGGCCAGGTGGGTCTGCACCCGCAGGCCCGTGCACATCGAGTGACGCAAAGTGATGTACCGCGACACCGGGGCAAGGGAATATCATCCATCTGGGCTGTACGCCGGGCACCCAGCGTGACCTAGGGTTGAGGCCTGGACGTGCGGTGTGGGGGACGAGACCGGGAGCCCGTCGGGGTGACCACACGGGAGGACAGGAATGAGCGGCACCAACGACTGGGCGGCACGGGGAGCCTGCCGGACGGCGGACCCCGACCTGCTCTTCGTCCAGGGCGCGGCCCAGAACCGTGCCAAGGCCATGTGTATGTCCTGCCCGGTCCGGACCGAGTGCCTCGCTGACGCCCTCGACAACCGCATCGAGTTCGGCGTCTGGGGTGGGATGACCGAGCGTGAGCGCCGGGCCCTGCTGCGCCGCCGTCCGAACGTGGCGTCCTGGCGCCGACTGCTCGAGACTGCCCGATCCGAGCATGAGCAGGTGCCGCTGGTCACCGCTGCACGCGAGAGCGCCTGACCCCATCCCGTCCCGCGGACCGGGCCCGCTTCGGCCCGGCCGCCGATCCCGGTCGGTCCCGCGCCCTGGGTCAGTCTTTGCCCAGGTGGGCGCCCACCTGGCGTAGCCCGTCCAGGTCGTGCACGTCCTCGGCGAGTGCCGCCACCTCCACCACGGGAACATCCGGGTGAGCCGCGGTGAACCGCCCGGCCAGGGCCTGCTCCCGCTCCCGACGCCGCATCCGGTCCGCGTGGATCCGCAGCAGCGCGACGGTCAACTCGTGCCCGCCCAGCTCGTCCAGGTCCTCCGCCGCCGCCAGCGCCCGTTCGGCGGACACCTCAGTTGACTGCGCCGGTTGGGCCCGGTTCAGCACCAGCCCGGCCAACGGCATCCCGTCGGCGCTGAGCCGCTCGACGAAGTAGGAGGCCTCCCGCAGCGCGTCCGGCTCTGGGGCGGCCACCACGACGAACGCCGTCCCGGGCCGCTGCAGCAGCCGGTAGGTCTCCTCGGCCCGCTCCCGGAAGGAGCCGAACACGGTGTCCAGCGCCGCGACGAAGGACTGCACGTCGCGCAGGATGTGAGCACCCAGCAGCTTGGTCAGCACCCCGGTCGCCCCGCCCACTGCTGCCGAGACCACCTTGAGGTAAGCCCGCCCGCCGGCCCGCGCCGGCGCGCTCAGCAACCGGATCAGTCGTCCGTCCAGGAAGGACCCGAGCCGCTGCGGGGCGTCCAGGAAGTCCAGGGCCGACCGGCTCGGTGGAGTGTCGACGATGATCAGGTCCCAGACCGGAGCGCCGCTGGCGGCCGCGGCGTCGGCCTGCGCCCGCAGCTGGCCCAGCTTCTCCATCGCCATGTACTCCTGGGTGCCGGCGAACGAGCTGGACAGGGCCTGGTAGAAGGGGTTGTCGAAGATCTGCTGAGCCTTGTCCGGCGAAGCGTGCGCGACGATCACCTCGTCGAAGGTGCGCTTCATGTCGAGCATCATCGCCTCGAGACCGCCCTGGCCCGCCGCGTCGATCCCAGCCACCGGCCGCGGGGTGTTGTCCAGCTCGACCAGGCCCATCGCCTGGGCCAGCCGCCGGGCCGGGTCGATGGTCAGCACCACCACCCGTCGGCCGCGCTCGGCGGCTCGCAGAGCCAGGGCCGCGGACGTGGTGGTCTTGCCGACGCCGCCCGCCCCGCAGCAGACGACCACCCGAGTGGCCGGGTCGCCGAGCAGGGCGTCGACGTCGAACAGCGGTCGGTCCGGTCGCGTCGAGGCCGTTCGCAGGCCCGCCGCCGCGCTCACGGTCGCGCCTGCACGTCGAGCCGCTCGGCCAGCTCGTAGAGCGCCCCGAGGTCGATCCCCCCGGCCAGCGCGGGCAGCTCCAGCATCGGTCGGCCGAGTGCGGTGAGCACCTGGCGCTGCTCGATCTCCTGCTGCACCCGGCGGGCGTGGTCACGCCCCTCGGCGATCAGCTCCTTGGCGCAGCTGCGCAGCCGGCTCGCCGAGGAGGTCGACCGGCCGCCGAGCCCGGCGACCTCGAGACCGGCGATCACCTCCGCCTGCCGCAGCCGCCCGTGCACGGCCGCGGTCATCGACCCGGGCGGCAGCAGCGGATCACGCACCATATTGACCACCACGGCCCCTACCGGCAGACCGATCCGGTGCAACTCGGCCACGGCGTCCCCGGTCTCCTGCACCGGCATCTCCTCCAGCACGGTCACCAGGTGGATGGCGGTGGTCGGCGAGCGCAGCACCGACATGATCGATCCGGCCTGGTTGTGGATCGGACCCACCTTGGCCAGGTCGGCGACCTGCTCGTTGACATTGAGGAAGTTGCCGATCCGCCCGGTCGGCGGGGCGTCCAGGACCACCGCGTCGTAGACGTAGCCGGTCCGCCTGCGCCGGCGCACCGCCTCGTAGATCTTGCCGGTGAGCAGGACGTCGCGCAGCCCCGGCGCGATCGTGGTCGCGAAGTCCACGGCTCCGAGCCGTTCCAGCACCTTGCCGGCTCTGCCGAGGTGGTAGAAGAGCTCCAGGTACTCCAGCAGCGCCGCCTTGGGCTCGACGGCCAGCGCGAGCACGTCGCCGCCGTCGGGGGCCACCGCGATCCGCTGTTCGGCGTAGGGCAGCGGCGGGACGTCGAACAGCTGGGCGATGCCCTGGCGGCCCTCGACCTCGCAGAGCAGGGTGCGTCGTCCGTGACCGGCCAGCGCCAGCGCCAGCGCCGCCGCGACCGTCGTCTTGCCGGTGCCGCCCTTGCCGGTGACCACGTGCAGCCGCCTGTCGAGCAGGTTCAGGCGCGCCCGGTCGGCATCGGGCTGATGGGTCTCGTCGGCGCGACGGGCAGCGGCAGCCACAGCGGGAGCCTAGACGGCCGGGCCGCGACGCGCCGGGCGGATCCCCCGCGACCGGTCGCGCGGTTGGCTCCGCCGCCCGGGCGCGCGGGGTGCCGAGCGGCAACGACGGGCTGCTATGACTAGCGCCATGAGCCGAATCGAGGAACGCCTGGCCGAGCTCGGTCTGGCCCTGCCCCCCGTCGTCGCGCCGGTGGCCGCGTACGTGCCGGCGGTGCTGGACGGCGACCGGGTCTGGACGGCGGGACAGCTGCCGATGGTGGACGGCGCGCTGCCGCTCACCGGCAAGGTCGGCGATGGTCCCGGTCTCGTCCCCCCGGACTCGGCCGCCGAGCTCGCCCGGACCTGCGCCCTGAACGCCCTGGCGGCCCTGGCGTCGGTGGTCGACCTGGACCGGGTGGCCCGGATCGTCAAGGTGGTCGGGTTCGTGGCCAGCGCTGCGGACTTCACCGGACAGCCGGCCGTCGTCAACGGGGCCAGCAACCTGCTGGGCGAGGTGTTCGGCGAGGCCGGCGTGCACGCGCGCAGTGCAGTAGGGGTGGCGGTGCTGCCCCTCGACGCGCCGGTCGAGGTCGAGCTGATGGCGGCCCTACGTCGCTGAGGTGCTCCCGCAGTCGGCGACCGGACGCCGGGGCAGGCTCAGGAGTCGACGACGGTGGTCAGGGCCCGGTTGACCAGGCCGAGCAGCTCGCGTCGGGGCAGGACACCGTTCTTACCCTGGGGTGCCGCCGACTCCATCGCCGCCTCGACCGCCGAGCGGATCGACCGGCCGGCGGTGGCGGTCGTGGCCAGGACCTCCAGGACCCGATCGACCGGCAGCCCCTGGGTGATCGTGTCGGTCAGCCCGGCGGCCAGCGACCGGTGGGCCAGCACCTGCTCCCCCTCGCGGCGCAGCAGCCCGCTGGAGACGAGGTCGTCAATGGTGCGCTCCAGCCAGGCCCGCGGCATCGCCGAGTCGGTCAGCACCCCCTCGATCGGCACGTCCGTGTCGTGTTGGCGGGCGCTGGCCGACCCGTTTCGCGACGTCGGCAGCCAGGGCAGGTCGAGTCCGTCGACGTCGAGTGAGCCGCCGCTGGCCAGGTGGCTGGCGATCAGTGCCAGGCTCGCGCCCCGGGCCCGGGCGGCGCGGATTCGCCGCAGGCGGCGCAGGTGGTGCTCGGTGTACACCGAGTGGCGTCCCTGCCGCTGGGGTGGCGGGATGAGCCCGCGGGTCTGGTACGAGCGGATGTTGCGAATGGTCATGCCGGCCGCGTCGGCCAGCTCCTGCAACGTGTACCGACGTGCCGACCGTGCCTGTGCGCGCCTTCGTGCCACTGTGGTGCCCCCTGCCTCCGGTGCCGCTCCAGCCAATAAGACTAACGGCTGTTCAAAGAATTCGTACATAGGCCCCCGGATGACCTGACAACGTTGTGTAGATCATGGTCAGGAGATGACCACGGACCGCGAGCCGATCATCCACACGGTCCTGCGCGGCGTACGATCACCCGCCGTCCCGGCGCCGGCGAACGGCCCCGCCGCGCCGTCCCGGCGGTGCAGGCGCCAGGATGGACGGGTGCTGCGTGACTTCCCTGTTCCGTTGGGGCCCCGTTCCGCCCGCCCCGGCCCGGCGCCGACGGGTGCGTCGACGGGCGAGCCACCGGTGCCGCGGCCGTCGGCCAGCGTGCTCCTGATCAGCGACGGACGCCCTGACCTGGCGGCGCGAGGGCCCGGTGAGGACCCGGAGGCGACCCGGCACGGCTCCGGGGTGTGGGTGTACACCTTCCGGCGAACGGCGCAGATGGCGTTCGCGGCGGGCATGCTCGTCTTCCCCGGCGGCGCCGTCGAGCCGGGCGATGACGAGCTGGTCCCGGCCGAGAACGGCTCCGGCCTGACCGACCGGCACGTGGCCGCCGTCCGGGAGACCTTCGAGGAGTGCGGGGTGCTCCTCGCCGTCCCGGTCGACGGCCGGAGCGCCCCCTCGGCCGCCCGGCTCGCCGAGCTGCGCACCGACCTGCTGGCCGGCCGGGTCGGGTTGGGCGACGTGCTCGCCGCCGTGGGGATGCGGCTGGACGGCATGCTCCTGCACGCGTGGGCGCGCTGGGTCACCCCCCTGGTGGAGCCGCGCCGGTTCGACACCACCTTCTTCGTCGCGGCGCTGCCGGCCGGCCAGCAGGTCGGGCCGGTCGCCGGAGAAGGCGAACGGGCGCAGTGGCGCCGGGCCGCCGAGGCGGTGGCCGAGCACCGGGCCGGACGGCTGGCGATGCTGCCGCCGACCCTGGTCTGCCTCGAGGAACTGGCGGCAGCCGGTGACGTGGCCGAGCTGCTCGCCACCGCGCGGGTCGTCCGCCCGGTCTGCCCCTGGCAGGTGGGGGTCGCGGCCGCCGACCTGCCGGACGCCGATCGGGGCGGCGGTCCACCGGCCGGCGAGCAGCTCGTCGTCCGGGTCGACCTGGACGGGCGCGGCGGCGGCGAGCCGGGGCCGGGACAGCCGGAGTGAGGGCGGGATCGGTTGGCCGGGAGCCCATTCCGCGCGAGATCTGGGTGCTCATCTCCTCGGCGTTCGTCATTGCGGTGGGCTTCGGGCTGATCACTCCCGTCCTGCCCCAGTTCGCCCGCAGCTTCGGGGTCGGCGCCACCGCCGCGTCGATCGTGGTCAGCATCTTCGCCTTCTTCCGCCTGGTGTTCGCCCCCGGTGGCGGACGGCTGATCTCCCGCTTCGGGGAGCGGCCGGTGTACCTGCTCGGGCTGATCATCGTGGCGATGTCCACCGGCGCCACCGCGTTCGCCGGGTCGTACTGGCAGCTGCTGGTCTTCCGCGGCCTGGGCGGGATCGGCTCGACGATGTTCACCGTCTCGGCCACCGCGCTGGTGGTACGCCTCGCCCCGGCCCAGATGCGCGGTCGCGTCGCCTCGGCCTACGGATCGGCGTTCCTGCTCGGTGGGATCGGTGGTCCGGCGATCGGCGGCGCGCTGTCCTCGTTCGGGCTGCGCGCACCGTTCCTCGTCTACGCGGTGGCGCTGCTCGCCGCCGCGGCGCTGGTCGCCGTCGCGATCCGACCGGAGGCGCTGCGCCCGGCCCCCGACGCGCCGGTGCTGGCCCCGTTGACGGTGCGCGAGGCCTGGGGGGACAGCGCCTACCGGGCGGCCTGCGTCTCCGGGTTCGCCGGTGGCTGGGCGAACTTCGGCGTCCGCAACGCGATCCTGCCGCTGCTGGCCGTGGCGGTGGTCGGTGCGCCGTGGGCTGCCGGAGCCGCGCTGGCCACCTTCGCCGCCGGGAACGCGGTCGGCCTGAACCTGACCGGGCGGGCCGCGGACCGGCGGGGCCGGCGGCCGTTCGTCATCGGCGGGCTGGTCGTGAGCGGGCTGACCACAGCGGTCACCGGGTGGGCCGGTGGCCTGGTCGTCCTGCTCGTGCTGTGCGCGGTCGCCGGGTTCGGGTCCGGCGCGATGCACCCGGCCCAGCAGGCTGTCCTGGCCGACGTGGTCGGCCGTGAGCGGGGCGGGGGACCGGCGCTGGCCGCCTTCCAGATGACCCAGGACGCCGGAATGATCGTCGGTCCGGTGCTGGCCGGGCTCCTGGTCGACAACGTCGGTTACGAGGCGGCCTTCGCGGTGACCGGCGTCGTCGCGCTGATCGCGGTGCTGCCGTGGCTTCGCGCCCGGGAGACGATGCCGCACCACGGTGCGGCCCGGGCCGAGGCGCCGGCATGACCGGACCGGCGATCCCCGGCCCGCCCCTGGGCGGGGAGACGACCTGGCGCGGCGGCGACGTGCTGGCCCAAGCGCACTGCGTGCTGGCCCCCAACCCCGGGCCGATGACCCTGGACGGAACCAACACCTGGGTGGTCGGCGACCTGGACGGTGGCCGGGTGGTGGTGATCGACCCCGGTCCGGACGACGCCCGGCACCTGGGCGCGCTGACCGACCTGGTGTCCCGGCGCGGAGTCCGGGTCGACGCCGTCCTGCTGACCCATGGCCACCTCGACCACAGCGCGGGCGCCCGTGCCGTCGCCGAGCGGCACCGGGTGGGGGTGCGGGCGCTGGACCCGGCGCATCGCCTCGGCACCGAGGGGCTGGTGGAGGGGGACGTGGTGGAGGCCGGGGGCATCCGCCTCGACGTGCTCGCCACCCCTGGGCACTCCAGCGACTCGCTGTGCTTCCTGCTGGCCGAGCAGCGCTCGGTGTTGACCGGGGACACGGTGCTCGGCCGGGGCACGGCGGTGATCTACCACCCGGACGGCGTGCTGGCCGACTATCTCGACTCGCTGCGCCGCCTGCACCGGTTGGTCACCGAGCTCGGCTGCCGCAGCCTGCTGCCGGGGCACGGTCCGGCCCTGGCGGCGCCGGAGGAGGTGGTCGGCTACTACCTGGCCCACCGCGCCGAACGTCTGGTCGAGGTGGCGGCCGCGGTCGAGGCGGGGGCACGCACCGCCGCCGAGGTGGTCGAGCGGGTCTACGCCGACGTGCCCCGGGCGGTGTGGCCGGCAGCCGAGCGCAGCGTGCACGCCGCGCTGGTCTACCTGGGGCTAGAGCAGTAGCCGGGCGGAACTCCGCCCGGGCCAGCGGGAGCCGGCGGGCGGGCGATGCTCGGTCAGCCGAGGGTCAGCGGGCCCGCCTGCGCAGCCGCTCGATGTCGAGCAGCACCACGGCCCTCTGGTCCAGCCGTAGCCAGCCCCGCGCGGCGAAGTCGGCCAGCGCCTTGTTCACGGTCTCCCGGGAGGCGCCGACCAGCTGCGCCAGCTCCTCCTGGGTCAGGTCGTGCGCGACCCGCAGTCCCTCGTCGTTCGGAGTGCCGAACCGCTCGGACAGGTCGAGCAACGCCTTGGCCACCCGGCCCGGAACGTCGGAGAACACCAGGTCGGCCAGCGCCTCGTTGGTCCGGCGCAACCGCCGGGCCAGGGCCCGCAGCAGCTGACGGGCCACGTCGGGGCGGCCGGCCAGCCAGGCCGTCAGGTCGTCGTTGCCCACCCCGATCAGCGCTGTGTCGGCCACCGCAGTGGCGGTCGCGTTGCGCGGTCCCGGATCGAACAGGCTCAGCTCGCCGAACATCTCGCCGGGACCCAGGATCGCCAGCAGGTTCTCCCGTCCATCGCCAGAGGCCCGGCCGAGCTTGATCTTTCCCTCGACGATGACGTAGAGCCGGTCGCCGGGCTCGCCCTCGTGGAACAGCACTTCGCCGCGGCCGATCTCGCGGCGGGTCATGGTGGCCTGCAACGCTCCCGCGGCCTCGTCGTCCAGGGCAGCGAACAGGGGCGCCTGGCGCACGACATCGTCGTCCACGTACGTCTCCTCGATCTCCTGCCGGCGGCTGCCGACGTGCTCGTGCCCAGCCCGGGCGCCGTGCAGGACCCTATCGCCGTTCGGACACCGGCAGTCTGCCGTACGTGGCCCCGATGCGGCAGGTCGGGCGGCCAACGGAACGGTTTGGCCGGAGGGACCCGTATGCCGGAGCCAGGGTCCGGGAGTCGAGCCGAGCGCGGAGCGGCGTCGAGCAGCGCAGGGGTCGAGCCGTGGGGTGGTCAGCGGCCGGTCACGGCCAGGGCCCGCAGGGCCAGCGCGTAGGCGTCCAGGTCGTCCAGGGCGGCGCGCAGCCGCTCCAGCGCGGCCGCCTCGGCGCAGCGGTCGTCGGGGTCGTGGCACAACCCGACCAGGTCGCGCAGGTCCGCCGGCAGCCCCGGGGCGTACGGCAGGTCGCGCGCCGCCGGTTCGGCCAGGTCTGTCACCGTGGCCACCGCCAGGTCGAGCCGGGCGGTGATCAGCCGCCGCCAGTGGTTCACCTCGCGGAGCTCGGCCAGGAGCTGCCGGCGGGTCTGCGGCGGCTCCTCGAGCACCGGACGGCCGCTGGTCGCCACGCTCATCGGTGTCTCCTCGCTGTTCCATCCGGTGGGCCGCCGAGTCGGCCCGCCCGTTCGCCGAGGTCGTCGACGTGATCTCTGGTGGTGTCGTCGTCGCAGGTCAGAGCCTTGATGCAGCATCGCTACGGACCACTCTCCCGGCGCACAGCCGATCACCCGGCCGCCGGTGGCGCCGACCACCGCGAGTGTCGGGCGGCGCGCGCCGTAGGCTGTTGGGGTGGCAGCCAGAACGTCGGCCGGAGCCCCGGTGACGCGCCGCAACCCCACCCGTGGAGCGTCAGCCGGGCCCGAGCCGGCGCCGTCAGCCGATGAGAGCCGGCTCGCGCTGACCCGGCGCGCCCGGCGGATGCACCGCATCCTGGCCGAGCATCACCCGGACGCCCACTGCGAGCTCGACCACTCCGGGCCGCTCGAGCTGCTGGTGGCCACCATCCTGTCCGCGCAGTGCACCGACGAGCGGGTCAACCGAGTCACCCCCACCCTGTTCGCCCGGTACCGCACCGCAGCCGACTACGCCGGCGCCGACCGCGACGAGCTCGAGGAGATGATCCGTCCGACCGGGTTCTTCCGGGCCAAGACCGACGCGTTGATTCGGCTCGGCGCCGCGCTCGAGACCGATCACAGCGGCCAGGTGCCGCGGCGTCTGGCGGCGCTGGTCACGCTGCCCGGTGTGGGTCGCAAGACCGCAAACGTCGTCCTCGGCAACGCCTTCGGCGTCCCCGGGATCACCGTCGACACCCATGTCGGGCGGCTGGCGCGCCGGTTCGGCTGGACGACGGCCCAGGACCCGGTGGTCGTCGAGGCCGAGGTGGGGGCGCTGTTCCCGCGCCGGGACTGGACCATGCTCAGCCACCGGATGATCTTTCACGGCCGACGGGTCTGCCACGCCCGGCGGCCGGCCTGCGGGGCCTGCCCGCTGGCGTCGCTGTGTCCTTCCTACGGCATCGGCGAGACCGACCCGGTGACAGCAGCAGCGCTGGTCAAGCCGGCACCGACCAGTGCCCAGGGGTCGGCGTGAGCCCGGCCTTGCCGACGTGGTTCGCGCCGCTGGCCGGGTTGGTCGACGCGGCCCGGCCGGATCAGCTGAGCCGGTTCCTGCCGCCCCCGGGACATCGGCGCCGGTCGGCTGTCCTGATGCTGTTCGCCGGTGCTGACCACGAGAGCGTGCCGGGTGACGTGCTGCTCACCGAGCGGGCGCACACGTTGCGTTCGCATGCCGGACAGGTGGCCTTCCCGGGCGGCAGGGTCGACCCCGGCGACGCCGGACCCGAGGCGGCGGCTCTGCGCGAGGCCGTGGAGGAGACCGGGCTCGACCCGGACGGCGTGTGCATGGTCGGTGCGCTGCCGGACGTGTACCTGCCGGTCAGCGACTACGCGGTGACCCCGGTGCTGGCCTGGTGGCGGCGGCCGAGCCCGGTGCACGTGGTGGACCCGGCCGAGGTCAGCCGGGTGGCCCGGGTCACCGTGGCCGAGCTCGTTGACCCCGCCAACCGGATCATGGTGCGCCACCCCAGCGGGTTCGTCGGGCCGGCCTTCGTCGTCGCCGACCTGCTGGTCTGGGGGTTCACCGCGCTGCTGCTGGACCGGCTGTTGCACCTGACCGGGTGGGAGCGGGACTGGGACCGCACCCGGCTGCGGGACGTCGTCGCATGATCGATCTCGCGCTGGTCGTCATCATGATCTGGTACGCGGTCGTGGGTTTCCGCCAAGGGCTGGCGGTCGGGGCGCTGTCCCTGTCGGGGTTCGTCGGCGGGGCCCTGCTCGCGATCCGGTTCGCCCCGCCGCTGACCGAACAGGCGCTCTCCGGGCCGCTGCGCTCCGCGGTGGTGCTGGTCGCCGTCCTGGTCTGCGCCTGGACCGGCCAGGTGCTGGGCAGCATTCTCGGCGTCCGGCTGCGCAACAAGGTCGACCTGCCGGTCGTGCGTGCCGTGGACCAGCTGCTCGGCACGATCGCCGGGCTGGTTGCCGTGGCTCTGGTGCTGTGGTTCGTCGGCGGCGCCGTCCGGGAGGTCGCCCCGCCGGCCCTGGCCCGCCAGGTGGCCGCCTCCCGGGTGCTCAGCCAGATCGACCGGCTGGTCCCCGAGCACCTCGACCAGCTGGCCGCGGACTTCCGCCGCGGCGTGTCCACCTCCGCGTTCCCGCGGGTGTTCGAGGGGGTCCGACCCGAACCGCTGCTCCCGGTGTCCGCGCCGGACGTGGATGCGATGACCCGCGCCGTCCAGACCCGGGTGCGCCGCTCGGTGGTCAAGGTCACCGGCGAGGCCCCGAACTGCAACCGCGGACAGGAGGGCAGCGGAGCCGTGATCGCCCAGCAGCGAGTGATCACCAATGCACACGTGGTGGCCGGAGTACGCAAGCCGATGGTCCAGCTGACGGGCGAAAGGCGCAGCTACCGGGCTACCGTCGTCCTGTTCGACCCCCGCACCGACGTCGCGGTCCTGGCCGTCCCCGAGCTGCCGGCCCCCGCGCTGCCGCTGGGCACCGAGCTGCGCCGCGGGGACGACGCCGTGGTCGCCGGCTACCCGGGCAACGGGCCCTACACCGCGGTGCCGGCCAGGGTCCGCGCCCACCTGTCCGCCACCGGGGAGGACATCTACGGAGGGGCAGGAGCCGTGCGCCAGGTCTACTCCCTCTACACCACGGTGGAACAGGGCAACTCCGGTGGCCCACTGCTGTCGGTGGACGGCGCTCTGGCCGGACTGGTCTTCGCCAAGTCCCTGGACGACGGCGACACCGGCTACGCGCTCACGCTTGCCGAGGTCAGCGATGAGATCGCGGCGGGGATCAAGGCCGAGGCCGAGGTGGGCACCGCCGGGTGCACGGTGGGCTGACGCCGAGCCCAGGGCCATCGGTGAGACATGCGGACAGTGGGCCAGCCGGGGGAGCCCGAGCAACCTGACCGGGCCGAGCCGCACATCGGCGGCTATAGTCCACAAACGGGCAGATCACGCTCGTTGTCAGTCGGTCAGGCGTCGGGCCGCAGGGAGTGAGCATGTCGACACCGCATCGGTCGTTCGATGCGGGTCGTGCCGACCCTGCCGCCGACTGGACCCGCCTGGGGCAGCCGGCGTCCCATCGTCGCCCGCCCGCCGGCTGGTTGATGCCGACACTGTCGGCGCTGGCCGTGCTGCTGCTCATCGCCGCGCTGACCACCGTCGTTCTGGCCCGTCGATCGCTGTCGGCCGCCGACGACCGGATCGCCGCACTGCAGGCCCAGCAGCAGGCCGACGCCGAGGCAGGTACCGCCGGCGTCGCCGCGCCCGCCCTCGACCTGGCCGACCTCAAGGGTCGGTACGCGGCGGTCACGGCGGCCGACAAGGCCGTCGACACCGCAGCGAGCACCTGGAAGGCCGGCGGCTCCCAGCTCAAGATCGTCTGGGAGTCGGTGGGGCGCTGCATGTACCAGGTCGACCAGTACAACCGGGCGGCTGCCTGGTTCACCCCCGCTGAGCTGAACGGGCTGCCCGGTGCCGTCGACCTCACCGCCGCCGCCACGGACTGTGGCGGGGCCACGCTGGCCAAGAACGCGAAGGGGGCTGGTTTCTAGTGCCCGCCCCACCGACCGCGTCCACCCGGGGGAGCCTGCGATGAGCGAGGACCGACCGCCGCCGCTGCCCGGCGGGCCGCGGGCCGCACCGAGCGGGAACGACTACGCCCGGGAGATGCCGGAACAGCGCCCGGTGCCGCCTAAGGGCGGGCCGGATACCGGGCCGATCACCGGGCCGGATACCGGGCTGGACACCGGGCCGATCGCGGCGCCGGGTGCGGGGTCCGTCCGGCCGCTGGAGGGTGGGCTGTTCGCCCCGCCGGACACCGCGCCGATCCCGGCCTCCCCGCAGCTGCCGCTCGGGACTGCGCCACCGCCGGCCGTGCTGCCCGCAGATAAGCCGCCTTGGGATCCGCCCCACGAAAGCGTGCCTCCGGGAATAGTGCTGCCCGAGCCCGACTGGCGTCCCGTGTCGTCCATCGTCGACCGGTCGGTGAGGCGACCGTCGCGGCCCACCGCCGTTCCCCCGCCGCCGATGTCCGGCCTGCCGGCGTCGGCGCCCTCCGTACCGTCACAGCCGCCCACGCCTCCCGGTGGGTCCGGACCGGTCCCGCCCGGGTCCTGGCCGGATACCCACCTGGGCGCCGCCGATGTGCGGCCCGCCCCCGATCCGTCGGCCCCCCGGGATGTGCCGCACCACCAGCCTCCGCCGGGGGGCGCGTCCGTCGCCTCGTCGACACCGGTGCCGTTGCCGGACGCCGCGGCCCGGACGACCATCGCGTTGGCCATGGTGTGTGCGCTGCTGTTCGTGGTGATCGCCGGTACCGCCGTGTGGTGGACACGGCAGGACCAGGACAGGTCGCGCCAGATCGCGCAGCTGACCGCCGAGCACGAGCAGGTGGTGGCCGACAACCAGGTCGCCGCGGCGCAGGCCAAGGCGCAGTTCGACGACCTGGGCGTGCCGGAGCGGTGGAACGCGGTGGTGGCGGCGAACGAGAAGTACAGCGGCGTGGAGGCCCGGTTCAACCAGGCCTACCCCAGCTCGCAGAAGACCATCCCGCTGGCGGCCGGGTTCGCGCTCGTCGACGCCGTGCGCACCTGCCTGGTGCCGGTCGTGGAGTACAACCGGGCCGCCGTCCGATTCGGGGACGAGGTGCGCGGCAGACTACCCGCGGAGGTGGACATGACCAGCGCGCCCACCGCCTGCAACGTCATCGGCTGGGGCCCACCGTCCTGATCGGGGTGCCCGGAACGAAGGGTGAGGACGGGGTACGCAGCGACAGCCCGGCCAACCACTCCAGGACGGCGGCGGTCACCGCCGTCGGAGCCTCCTCTGGCAGGAAGTGCCCCGCGCCGGGCAGGATCCGGGCGTTGAGCGGCCCACTGACCCGGGTCCGGGACGCTGCCGCGATGCGGACGTCGACCCACGGGTCGCGGTCGCCGTGCAGTTGCAGCACCGGGACCTCCACCGGACGGCGGAGCGCCCGCATCAGGTGCCGCGAGGAGCGGCGTCCGAGGTTCCGGCTGGCCAGCACCGGCATGGTGCGCAGGTACTCCAGGGCGGTGTGCGCAGTGGACGGCAGCAGCAGCGCCCGTTCGTAGATCCGGACGGCGTCGGGGTCGGGCACACCCTCGCCCCAGCCCCGGGCCATCAGCCGGGCCAGCTCGCCGTGGCGCAACCGGTGTTCGGGCAGCCACGGCACCCGGGAGGCGGCCAGGGGGGCCAGGAAGCCGAGCCGCAGCGGGTGCAGGGCCGCCGAGCGCATGGCCAGCGGATGCCCCATCGAGGCCACCCCGATCGCGCGGGTCACTCGACGCTGCAACGCCGGCATCGCCCAGGCCACCCAGGCACCGCACCCGTGCCCGATGACCACCGCCTCGCCCGCGCCGAGCCCCCGGACCACGCCGGCCACATCGGCGGTCAGCGTCGCGGTGTCGTAACCCCGGGGCGGCTTGTCGCTGCCACCCAGGCCGCGCAGGTCCATGGCGGCCACGGAGTACCCGGCATCGGCCAGGGCCGGGATCTGATGACGCCAGGACCACCAGAGCTGGCCGAACCCGTGCAGCAGGACCACCAGCGGGCCCTCGCCGGCCTGGGCCACGTGGAAGCGGCTTCCGTTGGCCGCCACGAACCGGTGGCGCCAGGGACCGTCGAGCAGGATCTCGCTCGGGTCGGCGGTCACCGCTCGCGCGAGCCTGGCTTGACCGCGGCGATCGTCTCCTTGGCCGAGCGGATGGTCCGCTCGGGAGGTCCCACTCGGGACACCCGCGACTTGCCGATGAGGACGAGCCCACCGGCCAGCAGCAGATAGACGACACTGAGGATGAGGAACGCCCACCCCGGGGCCAGGCCGAGCGCGGTGAGGCCGTAGCCGGCGGCGATGCTGAGCAGCACCGTCGTCAGCACCACGATGTAGCCGGCGGCACTGAACAGCCCTCCGGCCAGGGCGCCGTTCTTGACGTCGGCCTTGATCTCCGCCTTGGCCAGGGCGACCTCGGCCCGCATGATCTCCGTGATGTCCTGTGAGGCCTGGGCGACGAGCTGACCCAGGGTGCGCTCGGTCTGTTCGGTGGCCATGGGACTCCTTCCGGGGGTCACCCTTCGAGGGTACGGGCAGCGGCCTGCCCCAGGCCGGACGGCGGTCCGGTCGGCAGCGTGCCGGACCCGCGCTCAGGTGTCACGACGGCCGAGGGGACCATCGACGTCCCGACCATCGGCGTGATCGTCGAGCTGGCGGTCGAGATGTCGGCGCGAGCGCATCCGCAGGGCCACGGCGGCCAGGGCCCCGGCCAGGAACGAGCCGGCGAGGACGGCGAGCTTGACGCTGTCCTGACGCGGGCTGGTCACGCCGAAGGACAGCTCGCCGATCAGCAGTGAGACAGTGAAGCCGACCCCGGACAGCAGAGCGACGCCGGTGAGCTCCGGCCAGCCGATCGTCTCGTCGAGGGTGGCCCGGGTGAACCGAGCGGTCACCCAGGTGCCGAACAGCACACCGATCGGCTTGCCCACCACCAGGCCGACGACCACGGCGATGAACACCACGTCGTCGAGCGCCTGACCCAGACCCCCGTCCACGATCCGGACCCCGGCCGCGCTGAGGGCGAACAGGGGTACGGCCACGCCGGCGCTGATCGGCTCCAGGCGATGTTCCAGCCGTTCACAGACGCTGTGCTCCTCGTCCTCGCGGCTGTGGGCGGGCAGGGTGAAGGCCAGCAGCACCCCCGCCACGGTGGCATGCACCCCGGAGGCGTGAACCAGGGTCCAGGCGGCCAGAGCCAGGGGGACGAGCAGCCACGGGTTGACCACCCGGCGCTGGGCCAGCACCCCGAAGGCGGCCAGCGGGACCAGGGCCGCGGCCAGCGCGGGCACCGAGAGGTCGCTGGTGTAGGCCACGGCGATGATCACGATGGCGATCAGGTCGTCGACGACCGCCAGGGTGAGCAGGAAGGTCCGCAGGGCCACCGGCAGATGCCGGCCCACGACGGCGAGGAGGGCCAGGGCGAAGGCGATGTCGGTCGCCACCGGGATCGCCCAGCCGCCGCGCGCCTCGGCGTCTCCTGCGGTGATCAGCAGGTACAGCCCGGCGGGCAGGATCACCCCGCACACCGCAGCGACCACCGGGACGGCGGCGCGAGTGGGGTCACGCAGGTCGCCGACCACGAGCTCACGCTTGAGCTCGGAGCCGGCGACGAAGAAGAAGATCGCCAGCAGTCCGTCCGCCGCCCAGTGGGCGATGTCGATGTCCAGGTCGAGCGCGGCCGGCCCGACCACGGTCTCCAGCAGCTGCGTATAGGACTCGTGCCACGGCGAGTTGGCCCAGGCCAGGGCGATCAGCGCGGCCCCGAGCAACAAAGCGCCGCCGACCGTCTCGGTGCGCAGCAGATCGGCGACGAAGGGATCGTCGCGCCGGGCGACTTTGGCGAACAACCGGCGAACAGGACGACGGCGTGAGATCTCCGGCATGCGGGAAAGGCTAGCGACGAGGGGAGGTTCCCGACATCCGAGCGTCGCCGCCGGATCGGGTCGGGCGCAACGTCACGCAGTGCCCGTCCGGCGGGCACCGCGTGACGTTGCGCTCAAAGGGCGGGCTCAGTCCTCGTCCGCCGACGGCGTGCTCATCCCAGCGGCGATCTGCGACATCACCGAGGAGTCGGCCAGCGTGGTCTGGTCGCCGACCTCGCGGTGCTCGGCGATGTCCCGCAGCAGTCTGCGCATGATCTTGCCCGAGCGGGTCTTGGGCAGCTCGGAAACGATCATGACTGACCGCGGCTTGGCGATCGGGCCGATCTCCTTGGCCACATGGTTGCGCAGCTCGGTGATCACCACCTTCTCGTCGAGGCCGTCCATCGCCCCCGTGCGCGGGATGACGAACGCCACCACGGCCTGCCCCGTGGTCGCGTCCGTGGCGCCCACCACCGCCGCCTCGGCGACCTTCGGGTGCGAGACCAGCGCGGACTCGATCTCGGTGGTCGACAGCCGGTGACCGGAGACGTTCATCACGTCGTCCACCCGGCCGAGCAGCCAGATGTCGCCGTCCTCGTCCTTCTTCGCCCCGTCACCGGCGAAGTACAGACCCGGCCAGCGCGACCAGTAGGTCTCCTTGTACCGCTCCGGGTCACCCCAGATGCCGCGCAGCATCGCCGGCCACGGCTCGGTCAGCACCAGGTAGCCGCCGCCGCCGTTGGGCACCGAGTGCGCCTCGTCGTCCACGACGTCGCCGTTGATCCCGGGCAGCGGAGCCTGCGCCGATCCGGGTTTGGCGGTGGTCACCCCGGGCAGCGGCGAAATCATGATCGCGCCGGTCTCGGTCTGCCACCAGGTGTCGACGATCGGCGCCGAGTCGCCGCCGATCACCCGCCGGTACCACATCCAGGCTTCGGGGTTGATCGACTCGCCCACGCTGCCCATCACCCGGATCGAGGAGAGGTCGAACTGGGCCGGGATCTGCTCACCCCACTTCATGAAGGTGCGGATCGCGGTGGGGGCGGTGTATAGGATCGTCACCTTGTACTTCTGCACGATCTCCCACCAACGACCCTGGTGCGGGGAGTCCGGGGTGCCCTCGTACATCACCTGCGTGGCGCCGTTGGCCAGCGGGCCGTAGGTGATGTAGGTGTGCCCGGTCACCCAGCCGACATCCGCGGTGCACCAGTAGATGTCGGTCTCCGGGTGCAGGTCGAAGACGTTGCGGTGGGTGTAGGCGGCCTGGGTCAGGTACCCACCCGAGGTGTGCAGGATGCCCTTCGGCTTACCCGTCGTGCCCGAGGTATACAGGATGAACAGCGGATGCTCGGAGTCAACCGGCTCGGGGGTGTGGGTCTCCGAGGCGGCCTCGAGGGCGTCGTCCCACCAGATGTCTCGGCCCTCGGTCCAGGCGACGTCCTGCCCGGTGCGTCGCACGACGAGCACGTGGGTGATCGACGGCGTGTCCTTGACGGCCTCGTCGACGGCCGGCTTCAGCGCGGACGGCGCGCCCCGCCGGTAGCCGCCGTCCGAGGTGATGACCACCTTGGCCTGCGCGTCGTCGATCCGGCTGCGCAGCGCGTCGGCGGAGAAGCCGCCGAAGACCACCGAGTGCGGGGCGCCGATCCGGGCACAGGCCAGCATCGAGATCACCGCTTCGGGGATCATCGGCAGGTAGATCGCGACCCGGTCACCCTTGCTGACGCCGAGGTCGAGCAGCGCGTTCGCCGCTCGGCTCACCGCTCGCTGCAGGTCGGCGTAGGTGATCGTCCGGGTGTCGCCTGGCTCGCCCTCGAAGTGGATCGCTACTCGGTCGCCGTTGCCGGCCTCGACGTGGCGGTCGACACAGTTGTAGGCGACGTTCAGGGTACCGCCCACGAACCACTTGGCGAACGGGGCGTCGCTCCAGTCCAGCACCTCGGTCCACTCGTTGCCCCAGCTCAGGGTGCGGGCCTGAGTGTCCCAGAAGGCCAGCCGGTCAGCAGCCGCCTGCTCGTACAGGTCGGCCTTGGCTATCGCGTTCGCGGCGAAGCCGGGGTCGGGCGGGAACCGGCGGTCTTCGTGGCTGAGGTTCTCAATGGCGTCGCTGGACATGCGGTTGGCCTCCCGGTCGAACAACTCGTCTGATCGAAGGATTCTGGTCTGACGGCGAGTGCTGCTGCAGGCTCGGCGGCGCCTATGGCGGTCGACGGGACACGCAGGCTTGCAGGCGACCCTAGCCAGGCCGAGCCGCCCTGCCCAGAGGCTGACCGTCACCAGCGATCAGCGGGCGCAGCGTGCGCCGGGCGGCGCGGCGGCTCTTGGCGAGGCAAGTGGTGCCCGTGATCAGGGCGATCAGCGTGCGATCGCCTTCTCGGCGCCGGCGGAGGCGCGCCGTTCGGCTGTGCTCGCGGTGGACGCCATCCAGATGGCATGGCGCGAGGAGGCCCACCGTCCCGAGCAACGTCAGTGGTCCACGAGCCGGCTGCGCCCGGTGGCGCGCCGACCTCGCCCTGCGGAGGGTCTCACCGCGCCAAGTGGCAGCCGCTCAGCGCCGAACGGCGTACAGCCCCAACGATTCCGGGGCGTGCAGACGCACCATGGTCCGCGCGGCGTCGGGAGGGGCCGTCCGCCGGGTCAGCCGGGAGACCACGATCATCACCGCGAACGCGATCGGCACCGACCAGGCGGCCGGCTGGGCGAGCAGTGCGTCGGCCAGCGACGACGAGGTACCGCCGAGCATGGTGACCAGCACCGCGGAGCTGGCGAGGGCACCGCCGACGACCAGCCCGACCTCGGCGCCGCGCCGGGTCAGCCCCTGCCACCAGATGCCCAGCACCAGTAGCGGACAGAAGGTCGAGGCAGCCACGGCGAAGGCGAGCCCGACGATGTCGGCGATGCTCACCTGCAGGGTGAGCAGTGAGAGCACGGCCGGGATGGCGACGGCGATCAGTGCCCCCAGCCGGAAACCGGGCGTCGAGGCCCGCAGGCGGCCGCGCAGCAGGTCCTGGCTGAGCACGCCGGCCACCGACACGGTCAGACCGCTGGAGGTGGACAGGAACGCGGCGAAGGCCCCGGCGGTGACCAGCGCCGAGACAGCCGAGGCCCACGGTTCGTCCAGCACCCGGCCCGGCAGCAGCAGCACCACGGCGTCGGTGCGGCCGCTGAGCAGCAGGTCGGGGGTGTAGAGGCGACCGAGGGCGCCGTACAGCGGCGGGAAGATATAGAAGATGCCGAGCAGCGGCAGCACGGCCAGGGTGGTGCGTCGCGCCGCCCGTCCGTCGGGGTTGGTGTAGAAGCGGACGAGGACATGCGGCAACCCCATGGTGCCGAACAGCAGGGCCAGCAGCAGGGAGTAGATGCGGTACAGCGGGTACTCCCGCCCGCCGTTGGTGGAGGCCTGCTGGGCCCACTGCTGACCGTCGATGACCTCGATCTGCTCCGCGTGCGGGATCGCGGCGCCCTCCGGGATGGTCACCGTGGTCCCGCCGGCCAGCTCGGCCGTCCCGGGGGCGAACCGGACCGGTGCGCCGTCCACGACCAGGGTGACCGGCTCGATGACGTCGAGGGTGACTGGGTTGGGCAGGGTCACCGTGGTCTCGGCCCGGGCGATCGGCGCTCCCGGAGCGGCGGGGTCGGGGGCGCCGTCGGAGTACCAGGCCATGGCCAGGAACACCGCGGGGACGAGGATCGCGGTCAGCTTGAGCCAGTACTGGAAGGCCTGGACGAAGGTGATCGAGCGCATGCCGCCGGCCACCACGTTGACCAGGACGATCGTGGCGACCAGGGCGCCGCCGAACCAGCGGGGGGCGCCGGTCACCGTCCGCAACGCCAACCCGGCGCCGTGGAACTGCGGCAGCAGGTACAGCCAGCCGATGCCGACGACGAGCACGGAGGCCATCCGCCGGACGGTGGCCGAGCGCAGCCGGATCTCGGCGAAGTCGGGCAGCGTGTAGGCACCGGACCGGCGTAGCGGCGCGGCCACCAGGGCGAGCAGCACCAGGTACCCGGCGGTGTATCCAACCGGGTACCACAGGATGTCCGAGCCGTACGCGAGCACCAGGCCGGCGACGCCCAGGAAGCTCGCCGCAGACAGGTACTCCCCGCCGATCGCCGAGGCGTTCCACAGCGGGCTGACCGCCCGGCTGGCGACGTAGAAGTCGGACGTCGTGCGGGACACGCGCAGACCCAGCGCGCCGACGCCGAGCGTGGCGATGGCGACGAGGACCACGGCGAGTATCGCGGGCCAGGTCTGGGCGTCGCTCACCTGGTGACCCTCAGGTCCTGTCGGCCGGGTCCGGGTCGGCCAATCACGACCGCGAGACGATCTCGGCGAAGTCCCGTTCGGCCCTCCCGGCCGCCCGGTCCAGCCACCACCCTGCCGCGACCAGGGCCGGGTAGGGCAGCACGCCGATCACCAGCCAGGTCAGCGGCAGGCCGAACACCCGGATGTCGGTCAGGTCGCCGCGCTCGGCGAACAGCAGCGGCAGGGTCGCCAGGGTAAGCAGCATCACCAGGATCACGGTGATGGCCAGGCGGAGCTGGGCCCGCAGCAGCGAGCGCATGTAGACCTCCCCGAGGCCGGTCTGCTCGTCGATCTCGCTGGCCGGTGACCGGGGCACCGGGCGCGCGGCGCTGCCCATCCGTGGGCTGGTCACTCGGACCCGCTGCGGGCGTTGCTGTCCCGAGCGCGACTGCCCCGGGCGGGGCAGCTGGCGTCCCGACGGGCTCACCGGGGGTCCTTGGACAGGCTCGCGCCGCGCACCAGCTTGTCTCGCAGCTCCTTGGTATGGCGACGGCTCACCTGCAGCATCCTCTCGCCGAGCCGGACCGTGCAGCGCCCGCCGTCCACCCGGATCTCGTCGACGTGTGGCAGAGCGACCAGTGTGCTGCGGTGGATCCGGATGAACCCGGCGTCCGACCAGCGCTCCTCGAGCGTGGTCAGCGGGATCCGGATGAGGTGGCTGCTGGTGGCGGTGTGCAGCCGGGCGTAGTCGCCGTGCGCCTCGACGAAGCGCACCTGGGAGCGCTGCACGAACCGGGTGACCCCGCCCAGCTCGACCGCGATGGTCTCGTCCTCGACCTGGTCGGTGGTCTGCCCGGCGGCGGCGCTGGCCTGCTCCTGGACCCGGCGGACCGCCTCGGCCAGCCGTTGCGGGCGCACCGGTTTCATGACGTAGTCGGTGGCCCGCAGGTCGAAGGCGTCGATGGCGTGCCGGTCGTAGGCGGTGACGAACACGACCTGTGGCCGCTGCGTGAACCGGGCCAGCACCCGGGCCAGGTCCAGTCCGTCCAGTCCCGGCATCCGCACGTCGCAGAACACGACGTCGACCGGCTGCTCCTCCAGGGCCCGCAGTGCCTCCGCCCCGCTGGTCGCGCTATGGATCGCCCCGATCCGTGGGTCCTGTTCGAGCAGGTAGGTGAGCTCCTCCAACGCCGGGTGCTCGTCGTCCACCACCAGCGCGCGCAGCGGCGGGGACGGGGCGGTCGCCATGCGGCAGAGGGTACGGCCTGTTCTCGGCGTCTTGGGCGGTCGCGATGAGCAGTTCGCCACATCGTGACCCGACCGATAGCGCGGGTCCTGCCGTCAGACCAGCCTGCCGTCAGACCAGCCTTCCGTCAGACCAGCCTTCCGTCAGACCAGCCTTCCGTCAGACCAGCGCGGTCCGTGGAGTGCGCAGCTCCTCGATCACCTCGGCCAGCACCTGCTCCGCCTCGGAGTGCGGCACCTGGCAGGTGCCCGCCGCCCGGTGCCCGCCCCCGCCGTGGCGCAGCATGATCGAGCCGACGTCGACCGGGCTGGTTCGCTCCAACACGGACTTGCCGACGGCGAGCACGGTGTTCTGCCGGCCCTTGCCCCAGATGACATGAACGCTCAGCCGGGCCCGTGGATGCAGGGCATAGATCATGAACCGGTTGCCGGCGTGGATCACGTCCTCCTCGCGCAGGTCGGCGACCACCACGTCGCCGTGCATCCGGCTGACCCGCCGCAGCTGCTCGACGAACAGCGGGCGCTGCTCCCAGAACAGCGCGACCCGCTCGGCGACGTCCGGGATGGCCAGGATGTCGTCGACGTCCTGGTGGGTGATGCAGTGGTCGATCAGGTGCATCATCAGCTCGTAGTTGGAGATCTGGAACTCCCGGAACCGGCCGAGCCCGGTGCGTGCGTCCATCAGGAAGTTGAGCATCGTCCACCCGGTCGGGGACAGGATGTCGTCGAGGTCGTACTGGGCCGAGTCGGCCTGGTCCACGGCATCCATCAGCTCGGTACTCATGTCCGGGAAGGTGCCGGCGCCGCCGTAGTGGTCGTAGACCACCCGCGCGGCTGACGGGGCGTCCGGCGTCAGCACGTGGTTGGCCGGTGAGCCGGTCACCCGCTCGGCCTCGGAGAGGTGGTGGTCGAAGACCAGGTGCGCGGCGGGGGCGTAGGGCAGGTTGGTCAGGATGTCCCGTTCGCTGACCTGGACCACGCCGTCCTGGACGTCCTTGGGGTGAGCGAAGCGGATCTCATCGACCAGGCCGAGCTTGCGCAGCAGGACGGCGCAGACCAGCCCGTCGAAGTCACTGCGGGTCACGAGTCGGTAGGGGCTCACGGTCTCTCCAGGGTGCGGTGCCGGCGGGCTGGTCGTTCGTTGTGATCCTCGGCACCGCACTGATCGTGCTGGAGCCGTCTGCGAGGTGGCTACGGTGACCGGATGCCGCCGAGGGACCCGATGCCGCCGGGGGAGGGCGTCACCACGGTCGAAGACGGTCGGCTGGTCTTCCGTCAACCCGACCCGGACGGCAGGTGGCGCGCCGTCCGGCTCTGGCAGGAGCTGGGGCTGGCGGCCGACGACCTCGCCTTCACGCCCGTGCCGGGCGGCTGGGAGCTGCGCCTGGCGATGCCCCCGGTGCAGCGCCTGGAGTACCTGTACGAGCTGACCGACGCCGCCGGGGACAGCTGGACCACGACCGACCCGACCAACCCGGCGCTGGTACCCGGAGTCTTCGGCGACAAGTCGTGGCTCGCCCTGCCGGGCTACACGGCTCCGGACTGGACCCTCGTTCCGGACCGCATCGACTGGACGGCGCGGCTGCTGGGCGTCGAGGACCGGCTGGAACGGGTCCAGGTGATGCTGTGCGAGCCGGAGGGCAGCGGGTCCGACCGGCCGCTGCCGCTGCTGCTGGCCCACGACGGCGGTGAGTACGCGCGGTTCGCCGCCCTGGCCGACTATCTCGCCGTCCAGGTCGCTGTTGGGGGGCTGCCCCCGTTGCGGCTGGCGCTGCTCGAGCCGGGCGAGCGCAACCGGCGCTACTCGGCGCTGCCGGCCTACACCGCCTCGCTGACCGGCACGGTCCTGCCCGCGCTGGCCGACGAGGTCGCCGTTGCGGGCCCGCCGGTGCTCGCCGGGGTGAGCCTCGGCGCCCTGGCCGCCCTGCACGCGGCCTGGTCGCGGCCGACCGCCTTCGCCGGGCTGTGGCTGCAGTCGGGGTCCTTCTTCACCCCGGCCACCGATC
This sequence comes from uncultured Actinomycetota bacterium, assembly GCA_963724535.1. Classification (GTDB taxonomy): domain Bacteria; phylum Actinomycetota; class Actinomycetes; order Actinomycetales; family Kineosporiaceae; genus JADJPO01. The sequence continues at coordinate 177,140 of CAVRVD010000011.1, read as the reverse complement.
CTCAGGAACACTCCTTCGCCTACTTCGAACGGATCTGCTCGTTCGTCGAGCAGGTGCACACCCGGGCCTGGCCGGCTACGTCGGACGACGCCACCACCGGGCCGGCCGGCGGTGCGCGGCCGGTGGTCGCGATGACCTGTGGCGCCGCCGAGGAGAACGTGCACTGCAACCGGCTGATGGCAGCTCGGCTGGGTGAGCTCGGCCTGTCGGTGCACTACACCGAGCACCCCGACGTGCACAGCTTCACCTCGTGGCGGGATGCCCTGCACCCGGGGCTGGTCGACCTGCTGGCCAGGGTGTGGTCATGAGCTGGTGGTGACCCGGGACCTAAGGGATCGACCTCCGGGTGCCGGCGCAGGTGGTGGACACCGACCGCAGTACCCCCGCTCGTGGCACTCTGCCCTGCATGGGCGATCGGGTGCAGGTGGAGCTGGACAGCTGGATGGGCAGACCGGGCACCGTCATCCGATACGGCCACTTCGGCCGGCCGGTGCTGGTTTTCCCCAGCGAACGCGGCCGGGCCTGGGACTTCGAGAACAACGGCATGGTCGATGCCGTATGGCCGCTGGTCGCCGAGGGGCGGGCCAAGCTGTACTGCGTCGACTCCTTCGACGATCGCTCCTGGTCCGACAGCGCCAAGTCGGCCGAGCAGCGGGCCCAGGCACACACCGAGTACGAGGGCTGGCTGCTGGGCGCCGTCCTGCCCTGGATCCGTGCCGACTCACCCGGCTACGACGACGACGGGGCCGGGCTGGTGACCACCGGCTGCAGCCTCGGTGCCTACCACGCGCTCGTCCTGGCGCTGCGACACGCCGACGTGGCCAGCACGGCGTTGTGCCTGTCCGGCAGCTACGACCCCTGGGTGTGGCACGGCTGGGGGGAGCGTGGGGGCAGCGCCTACTTCACCAACCCGAGCGACTTCGTCCAGCACCTGGAGGGCGGACACCTGGACTGGCTGCGCAGCCGGCTGCGCACCGTGTTGGTGGTCGGACGGGGGGCCTGGGAGGTGGACCCGACCGGTTCCCTGCCGTCCACCCTGGGCATGGCGGCGATGCTGCAGGGCAAGGGGATCTGGTGCGAGCTGGATGTCTGGGGCCACGACAGCGCTCATGACTGGCCGTGGTGGCGTCGGCAGCTCGCCCATCACCTCCCCCGGCTGGTCTGACCCCGCCGACGGGCGCGTCTGGGGCAGATCCGATGGCGTGCCGGCGGTCAGCCCGCCCGGACGTCGGGGGCGAACTTGGGCACTCGGAAGCTGACCCGGGTGCCGGCGCCGGGTGCGGTCTCCACCACCAGGCCGTAGTCGTCGCCGAACACCTGACGCAGCCGGGCGTCGACGTTGCCCAACCCGACGGAGTCGGCCTCGATCTCGCCGGCGAGCACCCGGCGGACCACTTCCGGGTCGGAGCCGGCACCGTCGTCCTCGATCCAGATCAGCGCCTCCGAACCGGCGTCCTGGGCGCCCAGGGTGATGGTGCCCACCCCGGACTTGCGCTCCAGACCGTGCCGGACGGCGTTCTCCACTATCGGTTGGACGGCGAGGAACGGCACCGCGACGGACAGCACCTCCGGGGCCACCTGCAGCTGCACCTGAAGCCGGTCACCGAACCGGGCCTGCTCGAGCACCAGGTAGCGCTCCACGTTGCGCAGCTCGTCGGCCAGGGTGGTGAACTCCCCGCCCCGACGGAGCGCGTACCGGGTGAAGTCGGCGAACTCCAGGAGCAGGTCGCGGGCCCGCTCGGGGTCGGTGCGCACGAAGCTGGCGATGGCGGCCAGGGAGTTGTAGATGAAGTGCGGGCTGATCTGGGCGCGCAGCGCCCGCAGCTCGGCCTCGATGGCCCGGGTCCGGGAACGGTCCAGCTCGGCCAGGTCGAGCTGGGTCGAGACCCAGCGGGCCACCTCCTCGGTGGCCCGGATCAGTCCGGCGGTCGGCTCGGGCGCATACGCAATCAGCGCGCCGACCACCCGCTCGTCACTGATCAGAGGGCAGGCCACCGCCGAGCGCAGCGGACAGTCGCCCTTGTGGCACTCCAGCTCGCGGCCGGTCTTCACCTCGGTGCGTCCGGACTGGAGCACCCCCGCGGCCAGGCCCGCGGCGGCCGGGGAGTGCAGGTTCTCGCCGACTCCGTCCCAGGCCAGTGTCGACGCGCTCGTGGCCAGGGCGACCGCAGGTGTGCCGAGCAGCGCCCGCAGGTGACGGATCGACCGCTCGGCGCCGGTCGGGGTGAGCCCTTCCCGCAGGTGTGGGGCGGCCTGGCCGGCGCGGTGCAGGGTGGCGAACGTCGTCCGGTCGGCGCTGGTGCCCAGGTCGCGGCGGCGCAGCACCAGCCAGGCGACGCCCGCCCCGGCCGCGGTGAGCAGGACGGCCACCAGAACCAGGGCGGTCACCGACGCTGCCGTGTTGCTGCTCACGTCGGTAACGGTAGTGCGGTGGACCCTCGTCCGAGAGACGGTCCTGGTCTCAGCGCGCGCCGGCTGACCGATGGTGACTCGGCGACCACGGCTCGCAGCGTGACGGCGAAACCGTCGCCGTCCTGGCAGCGCATCAACCGATCGGCCCATCCGCTGACCGGGTCGACGGTGTCCCCTCCCCCGCCGAACGGTCCGTCATCGGTGTGGTGGCACCGTGTTGATCTTAAGTCGGACTACGGTGCCATGACATGGCTGTGCTGCTGTGCGACCTGTCGAGTGTGGTCACCCCGGTCAGCTTCGCCCAGGTGCACGGCGCGCTGGCCGCCGCCAACGGCGGCGAGATCGCCGTGGATGACCCGCAGGCGTTGCGGGACGAGGCGTTCGACGACTTCGCCGCGGGCCGGATCGGGGAACCGGAGTTCACCCGGCACCTGCGCGCCCGGCTGGCCTGGCACGGCACCGACCCGGACCTGCTGGCGATCATGGCTGACTTGTACGGTTCGGTGGACGTCGCGGTGATGGAGCTTGTCGTCGATCTGCGTCGGCGGGGCTGGCACCTGGTCGGGATCCTGGATGAGGACCAGGACGCAGACCCGATGCGCCGGCGTCGCTGGGGCGGACAGTTCGCCGAGCAGCTGACCGTGTTCCACCAGGTGTACCGGCTGACCCCGTCCGGTCGCCCCGGGGACGCCCGCACAGACCCGCGTCACTTCGCGGCGCTGCTGCGTGCCGTCCCGGCCGAGCACGGCCCCCGGTTGTACGTGGACAGCCGACCCCAGAACGTCGCCGCCGCCCGGCGGGCCGGCCTGGACGCCCACCTGTTCCGGGGGGCCGCGGGCCTGCGCTCGATGTGCCTGCAGTTCGCGGTCGGGGTCTGACCACCCGGTATCGAGGCGCGCACTCGGCATCCTCGGGCCGGCGATGAGATCCTGGACCCGATGAGCCCACGAGTCGACTCCCTCGCCCCGCTGGCCACCCGGCTGGACGTCACCGATTCGGTGGACGCCGTCCGCGCGGCCTGCGGTGCCTTGCGCCGTCACCAGGCGCTACGCCGACAGAGTGAGCCGGCTGCGGCCGAGGCCGGGGTGCGCGCCGCCCACGCCAACGCCGCTCTCGCCGGGGCCAGACTGCCGCTGGACGTCGTCCGGGACGCCGTCCGCGGCGTCGCCCCCTACCCGACCGACGCGGTCGGGCAGACCGTGCGAGGCGCCGTCCGGGCCCACGCCGAGGTCGAACGGCTGGGCACGGTCTGGCAGCAGTCACCGCTGCAGGCCCTGGCCCGGTTGCATGTCGCTGCGTGTGCCGGACAGCTGCCCGACGCCGTCCTCGGCCGACCGCGGCTGTCCGGCGAGTCGGCCCAGGACGGTGCGGACCTGTTCGCCGCAGACGGCACCACGCTGCCGGCCGTCGACGGGGACGATGTCGGCAAGGGGCTGAAGCGGCTGGGCAAGCTGCTCACCGACCCCGGCACGGTCCCGGCGCTGGTGGTCGCCGCGGCCGTGCACGCCGAGCTCGCCCTGCTGCGTCCGTTCGTGGCCGGCAACGGGTTGGTCGCCCGGGCGCTGAGCCGCGCCGTCCTGGTCGGCCGCGGGGTGGACGGCACCGGGATCGCGGTCTGGGAGGCTGCGCTGCTGGCCATGGGGCCGCGCTACCCGCTCGCCCTTGCCGGTTTCGACCAGGACGAGGACGGCGCTGCGCAGTGGGTGCGAACCATGGCCGATGCCGTGGTCGACGGGGCCGGCGAGGGGGCCGCGGTGTGTGACGCGGTGCTGGCCGGGCGGCTCAGCCCGGCCTGAGGTCGACCCGTTCTCGGCTCACGGTTGCCTGGTGCACGCCGCCTGGTACCCATCCAGCAGGCTCTGCGCCAGTCGGGTGCCGACGATCACGTAGGCCTGGCGTCCGAGATCGTAGGTGAGCACGACGCCGGTGGGCAGGGTGGACCATCGCTGCGTCGACAGGAGACACGGGGGGCCGGGCGTGGCGAACCGGAGCACCGCATCGCCGTCCAGACCGATCACTGCCGGTTCCGTCAGCGGCAGGGCCCAGGCACCGGCCCGCAGCGACCGCACCCGGCCGGCCGGCAGCCCGCCCGCAGTGATCTGCCCGCCGTCCGGACCGATCCGCTCCAGCCGGCCGGTGACCGTCGTGGACAGGCTGCCGCTGGGCAACCGCTGCAGGGCCGACAGACACCCGGACCGCAGTGCGGCGCCGGTGTTCACCGCGGCCACGGTGGCCGGGCCCCGTCGAGTACCGAGGGAGGCCGGCTCGACGTCGAGCCGCACGCGGACGGCCACGCCACCACGGCGGCAGTCGAGCTCGACCCGCGTCGGGATCACGGCCGGCTCGCCCGGCTGCACCACCAGGTCGACCTCCTCGACCTGGTCCTGTGCGGTACCCGTCGACCCGACGATCTGGCTGACGATGACCCGGGAGACCCGGACCGGGTCCGGGCCGACGTCGACGACGGTCACCTCGAGCAGCTGGGCAGGCTCGGGGTCGAGCACCGTGCCGCTGGCCGTCACCGTGGCGAGTAGACCGGTGACCGGTCCGAGTGTGGGGGCCGGTCGTGGGTGCAGCGCCGTCGCGGTGGCGAAACCGGCCAGGAGGGCGAGGACCAGCAGTGCCGTCCATACCCGCTCCAGCCATGCCCGCTCCAGCGGTCGTGGGCCGGACGGGGGCCTCGCCGGTGGCGGCGTCACCGGGGCGGACACGCGGTCTCCAGCAGCCAGGCGGCCAGCGGCGCGCCGACGTCAACGGTGATTCGGGACCGGCTGTGCTGCAGGTCGTTTCCGCCGAACCCCTCGGAGACCAGGTCCAGCTGCACCGGTAGGCCGGCGCGCCGCCACCGGTCCGGGCATGCCGCGGGTGGCTGCAGCCAGATCGTCGAGGCGGTCCCGTCGATGCGGTGCGGCAGCGCAGTCCCCTCGAGCACCACTGTTCCGGAGGACACCGACACCACTCGGATGCTGCGCCCGCCGTGCGTGCGCAGCTCCAACCGAAGCCGTCGATCGTCGGTGTCCCGGCTGACCGAGGCGACCACCGTGGAGCCGGGGTCGTGCGCAGCGCAGGCCCGGACCAGCTCGGCTGCCCAGCCCAGCACCGGCAGCGGGCGGGGGGCTGGCTGCCCGCCGCCGCGCACCTGGAGATCTGGGACGTCGAGCGGCAGCGGCGAGCGGCAGGCCACCTCCAGCTCGGCGTAGACCTCCAGCCGCCCGCCCGCCCGCAGGACGGCGGGCAGCGCCGGGTACCAGACCTGGCGCACCGCCCCGCTGCGGGTGGTCGGAGCGTTCACGGTGACCGGGCCGGTGCTGGGGTTGACGACCAGGACCCGGGCGCCGAGCAGCAGCAGACGCTCCAGTGGGCCGCCGTCCACCGATCGATCGACCGTCACCGGCAGACCGCCGGGCTGCACCTCGACGGCCACCGCCCACGGTCTTGTGGTTTCAACCGGGAGCCTTACCTGTCGGGTCGCGCCGGCCACCACCCACCCGAGGACGGCGCCCAGCGCCGCGAGCGTCGCAAGCGTGATGCCGGCGCGCCGTCCGTTGGGAGCCCTCAGCAGGGGGGCGAGCACGGGTGGAGTCGAGGTCGGGACCGGCCGATCCAGATCGGTGGTCGAGGTCGGCGGTCGCAGCCGGATGATCCGGGTGGGGACGTCGGCGTCGTGGCGGGAGTCAGGCCTGGGGCCGGCCCTGTCGCTGGCTCTGTCGCCCGGGCTGTCCCGCGGTCCGGGCGGCTCGGCCTGGTCGCCGTCGAGCAGTTCCCGACTCACCGCGGCCTCCGGGCCCGCCGGTCATCCGGTGCTGACGGGCCGCCGGCGCAGGCCGACGACCGCCACGCCGATGGCCGCGCCCGCGAGCGCGGCCACTGTGACGAGTACCGGGCGGGACGGCATCGGCACCCGGCCGCGCAGGGTGACCGGGTGGCGGAAGTCGAGCACCGGCCAGCCCCGCGCGATCGCCTCCTTGCGCAGCGAGCGGTCGGGGTTGACCGCGTGCGGGTGTCCGACCGCCTCGAGCATCGGCAGATCGGTCGCCGAGTCGCTGTACGCGTAGCTGGCGGACAGGTCGTAGCCGTACCGGTCGGCCAGCTCGCAGATCGCGGACGCCTTGTTCTCCGCGTAGGCGTAGAAGGCGATCTCGCCGGTGTAGACGCCGTCCTCGATGACCATCCGGGTGGCCACCACCCGGTCGGCACCGAGCATCGCGCCGATCGGCTCGACCACCTCGGAGCCGCTGGAGGAGACGATGACCACGTCCCGTCGGTGCGCCTGGTGCTCGGCGATCAGCGCGGTGGCCTCCCGGTAGACCATCGGCTCGATCATCTCGTCGAGGGTCTCGGCGACGATGTCGCGCACCTGTTGCACGTCCCAGCCGCTCACCAGGCGGGACAGGTACTCCCGGATCCGTTCCATCTGGTCGTGGTCGGCGCCGCCGACCAGGTAGACGAAGTGCGCGTAGGCCTGACGCAGGACCACCCGCCGGTTGATCAGGCCACCGGCTCGGAAGGGTCCGGCGAAGGCCATTGTGCTGGACCGCGCGATGATCGTCTTGTCCAGGTCGAAGAAGGCCGCGGCGCGGGCGCGGCCGGGCGGGCGGCCACGCGACGATGAGCCGGACATCGTCTCAGCATAGGTGCGACCCGGCCTCTCGCCGGTCCAGGGCCGTACCCAATGCCGGCGCGGACGGCACCCGGCAACACGCTGCGGGCGCCCGGGGTCACCCTCGGCGACCGAGATGTCCGATGATCCGATCCGCCACCGTGAGGATGGCGCGAGTCGTGGCGTCTACGACGTCAGTGGGAGTGGCGATTCGACCGTTCGGCGACGGAATCGCGCGCCGTACCGCCAAACGGGTGTTGATATCGATCTGCGAGGTGATCATGCGCCGAGGATCCGTTCAGGTGATTTTTCTCCATGTTCCGGTTGCACTTGACGCCCTGCTCGGTATGTACTTGACACAGCCGGCCTTGAGCCGCGCTCGCTGGTGCGACTCCTCCCCCCCGAGCCGGACCAGCGGACGGCCCTCGCTCCCCCCAGCGAGGGCCGTCGGTCTTTTGTCGGGGCCTGCTGTTGCGGCGGCTGCTGTCCTGGTCCATGTCCTCGGCCATGTCGTCGGCGCTGCTCGTCGGGGACAGGTGGCGGTGCGGACATCGCCCTGCCACGCCTGGTCGTGACGTGCTCGATGTTGCGTCCCCAGCCTGGTGCGGCAGCGGTGCTGTCCACAGCGTGCCGGCCAGACCGCCCGGCGTGGAGCGCCACGGCCCAGGATCGACCTGCCGAATCGGGAGGTCGCATGTCCAGTCCGTCAGGTCCCTCGCCGGGCGCACCCGGTCGCCCGCCGGTGTCCGGGGCCGTCACCGATGACTGTTCGAGCGCCGGGGGAGCACGTGTCGTCCTGGCCAGCGCCGACGATGACCTGCTGCGGCTGGTCACCGGGCTGGCCGAAGCGGCCGGCGCTGCGCTGCACCGGGTTAACGACCTGGGGATGGGCCTGCGCCGAGCCCTCGCCGGGGCCCGGCTGGTCCTGGTCGGGGCCGACCTGGTCGCCGGCGTCGGGAAGGACCACATCCACCACACCCACGCCGCGCCGTCCGCCGGACTCGCCACGGTGGTGGTTGCGACGGCCCCCGAACCGGAGGCGGTCCCGGCCGAGGTGTGGCGCGGAGCCGTCGCCCTGGGGGCCGAGCACGTCGCGGTGCTCCCCGAGGCCGAACCATGGTTGATCGACCGGTTGCTCGACGCCGCCTGCGACTCCCGCCGCGCCGGCGTGCTGGCCGTGGTCGGCGGCCGAGGTGGGGCCGGGGCCAGCGTGCTGGCCACGGCTGTGGCGGTGACGGCGGCACAGACTGGCGCCAGTCCGGTGTTGGTCGACCTGGACCCCTACGGCGGCGGGCTGGACCTCGTGCTCGCGGCCGAGAACGAGCCGGGACTGCGGTGGGGTGACCTCGTGGCCGCCCGAGGCCGCATCCGGCCGGGGCTGGTCGCGAGCGCGCTGCCGGTCGCGCTCGGGGTGCGCTTCCTGACCTGGCGACGCCGCGACGACGTGGAGATCGTCGCGGCCGCCGCCGATTCCGTGCTGGGCGCCGCCACCCGGGAGAGCGACCTGGTGGTGGTCGACCTGCCGCGGCGGCTCGACGAGGCGGCGCGGACGGCGCTGCGGCGCGCGGACCGGACTCTGCTCCTGGTGCCCGCCGAGGTGCGGGCCACCGCCTCGGCGGAGCGGCTGCTGGGCGAGCTGGAGGCACTGGCCGGTGACCTGCGCCTCGTGGTCCGGGGACCGGCCCCGACCGGGCTGGCGGCCCACGCCATCGCCGACGCGCTCGAGCTGCCGCTGGCCGGCGAGCTGCGGCCCGAACCCGGGCTGGCGGCCGCCCTCGACCGCGGCCTGGTCCCGCCGGTGCGGCCACGCGGTCCGCTTGCCGCCCTGGCCCGTCGGATCTGCGCCGAACTGGTGGGAGGGGCCGAGCTGGTGGGCGGGGCCGAGCTGGCGGGAGGGGCCGAGCTGGCGGGAGGGCCGGCCCGGACGGCCGAGGACGACGCCGGCCCAGGACGCCGTCCGGCCGACCGGCGAGCGGGGTGAGAGGCCGGTGTCGCTGCTCGACCAGGTCGGGCCGGCCGGGCCGGTGCTCGGCGCCCACGACCTGCACCGTGCCCTCGAGACCCGGCGACGACACACCCTGGGGCTCGGCCCGCTGGCCCCGTACGTCGAGGACGTCGCCGTGACCGACGTGCTGGTCAACGGCGGCGGTCAGGTCTGGGTCGACCGGGGTCGAGGGCCGGCGCGGGTGGGCGACCTCGCCGGCGGGGAGGACGAGGCGCGAGCTCTTGCCGTCCGACTCGCAGGGCTTGCCGGCCGGCGCCTGGACGAGAGTCTGCCCTGGGTCGACGCCCGCCTGCCCGGCGATGTGCGCCTGCACGCCGTCGTCCCTCCGGTCAGCCCGCATGGCACACATATCAGCCTGCGAGTGCTGCGCGGCGGACCGACCGACCTCGACGCACTGGTCGCCTCCGGCAGCGTGCCGGCGCCGTGGCGGCCGGTGTTGGCGGCGCTGGTCGCGGCCCGGGTCGCCTTCCTCGTCACCGGCGGCACCGGCGCCGGCAAGACCACCTTGCTGGCCGCGTTGCTCGGCGAGGTGCCGGCGGAGGAGCGGCTGGTGCTCGTGGAGGACGTCGGTGAGCTGGCCCCTGACCACCCGCACGTGGTGCGGTTGGAGGCTCGGCGCGCCAACGTCGAGGGCCGCGGTGAGATCGGCCTGGAGGTGCTCGTGCGTCAGGCCCTGAGGATGCGTCCGGACCGGCTGGTCGTGGGGGAGTGCCGCGGGGCCGAGGTGCGTGACCTGCTCGCTGCCCTGAACACCGGGCACGCCGGTGGGTGCGGCACCCTGCACGCCAACGCCGCCTCCGAGGTGCCGGCGCGGTTGGAGGCGCTCGGCCTGGTCGCCGGGCTGAGCCGCGCGGGCGTGGCGGCCCAGGCGGCCGCCGGTCTGGACGTCGTCCTGCACGTTCGCCGCGGACCGATCCGCCGGGAGGTCACCGAGATCGCCGCGGTCGGCCGGGACGCCGCCGGCGCCCTGGTTGTGGCACCCGCGTTGAGCCGGCTCGCGCCCTCGACGGGCTGGGCAGAGCAGTCAGTCGCGACCGTGACCGGCCCGGGGTGGCCTCAGCTCGCTGATCGGCTCGGGTTGCCGCGTGATCTCGTCACGGACGCCGCGGGATGACCACCCGGGCCGTGGTGGCGGCTTCCCTGCTGACCGGGGCTGCCGCCCTGCTGATCCCCGCTCGCAGTGCCTCGCGCCCTCGACAGCCCGCCCCCCGCCGCGAGCGGGCGGTACCCGTACCTGCCCGCCGGTCCGGACGGCGCCGGGAGGACGTGGGCCAGAGCCTGGACGTCGACCAGGTCGCCCGGCTCGCGGAGCGGATGGCCGCACTGTCCCGGGCCGGTCTGGCCCCGCAACGGCTCTGGCCGGTGCTGGCCGACGCGGCGGCGGCGCGCGACTCCCGGCCCAGCGCCGGGTCCGTCCCGCTGGCCCGTGTGGCCGGCGACGTCGCCCAGGTGGTCGCCGCCGGCGGCACCGAGGGCGAGGGGCTGCGCCTGGCCGCCCCCGCGCCGGGACCGCTGCACTGGGTGGCGCTGGCCTGCGACGTGTCCCACGACAGCGGAGCGCCGATGGCCGACGTGCTCGACGGGCTGGTCGCCTCGCTGCGTGCCGAGCAGGACGCCGCCCGAGAGCGCCAGAGCGCCCTGGCCGGGCCGCGGGCCACCGCCGCCGTGCTGACCTGGTTGCCGCTGGCGGGCCTCGGCCTGGCCCTGCTCACCGGTACGAACGTCGTGACGGTGCTCCTCACCACCACCGCGGGTAGGGCCGGTCTGGCCGTCGGGGCCGCCCTCTGGCTCACCGGTCGGTGGTGGATGGCCCGGATGCTACGCCAGGCCGAACGGCCGCCGACGTCGGCGCGGCGGGACCGCGGTCGACAGGGTGTGCCGTGACCTTGCTCGCCGTCCTGTCCGCCGCGGTGGCCGCGGCCGGTGCCGTCCTCTTGGCGTGGCCGGCGCCCAGCCACCGGGTCGGACGTATCCTGTTGCCCGGCACCGGGTCCGGCGCCGTGCGGGACGATCCCGGTCGAGCGGTGTCGGGTCGGCGGCTCAGGGAGTGGCGGGCCGATCCTCAGGCGCCTGCCGAGGTGCCCGCAGCGGTGCTGGCCGACCTGGTCGCCGCTCTGCTGGCTGCCGGTCATCCGGCCGACCTGGCCCTCGCGACGGTGCGTCGTCACCTGGCCGCCACCGGCGCCGCCGAGCCTGCGGGGTTGGCACCGGTGGCAGAAGCGCTGCAGCTCGCCGTCCGCACCGGGCTTGCCCCCGGCAGCCTGGTCCGCGCCGAGGCGGCCGAGCAGCGTCGCCGGGAGACGGCCCTGCGCATCCAGGCCGCCCGCCGGCTGGGAGTGCTGGTGGTGCTCCCCGTGGGGTTGTGCCTGCTGCCCGCCTTCGTCGCGGTCACCGTCCTGCCCCTGGTGCTGGGCCTGCTCGGCTGATCGCCAGGACAGGCCCCCCGGGTCACACTGCAGGACCACCCTGCCGACCACCCCTGCCGACCACCCTGCCGACCACCCTGCCGACCACCCTGCCGACCACCCTGCCGACCACCCTGCCGGTCGCGACGTCGGCGAGGTTGCGTCCCCGGCCCGGCCCCGGCCCGCGGCTGTCCACAGCCCGACCGCTGGCCGCGGCGCGACCGGTGGCGCCGCCCCAGGCTGGTCGGCGGCGCACGATCCCCGTGGCGCCCCGGGAACCGGGCCCCGCCCGCCCGGATCGAGAGGAGACCCCGATGACCTGCTACCCCATGAGCCCTGGCCGCGCGAGGGGCTTGCGGCGCATGAAGAACCCCGTCCGGCTGCGTGGCCTGGCGCGGTGCACTCACGACGCCGGGATGGCCACCGCCGAGTATGCGATTGCCACCCTGGCGGCCTGTGGGTTCGCCGCCCTGCTGCTCACCCTGATGACCAGCGGTGAAGTGCGCTCGCTGCTGTTCGGAATCGTCAAGCGCGCCCTGACGGTCGGCTGATGCGTCGTGCGGAGCACGGCACGGTCACCGCCGAGCTGGCCGTTGCCCTGCCGGCCCTGACGGTCTGTCTGACCGGGGTGCTCGGGGTCGGTCAGGTCGTGATCGGTCAGGTGCAGTGCCTGGACGGCGCCCGGGCCGCCGCCCGGCAGGCGGCGCGCGGCGAGGCCGGGCCTCGGGTGATAGCGGTGGGCCGGCGCGCCGCGCCGTCCGGCGCCGACGTCGACGTGCGCCGCGCGGCGGGTGTCGTGACCGTCCGGGTCAGCGCTCCGGTGCGGCTGCTGTTGCCTGGGCGGCCGGTGGTGACGGTGTCGGGGTCGGCGCAGGCCGAGGCCGAGCCGGACGACCGCGGGTCCGGGACGGTGTTGGCCCTGTGCCTGGTGGTGCTCACCGTCCTGCTGGCCGGTGCCGCGACCATGCTGGGCCAGGCGGTTCTGGCCCGCCAGCGCGCCGAGACCGCTGCCGACCTGGGTGCCCTGGCTGCGGCCGCGGTACTCGTCGACCCCTTGGCCGGCGCTGGCGCTCCGCAGGCCTGCGCCCGGGCCGCTCGTGTGGTCGCGGCGAACGGGGCGCGGCTGCTCGACTGCCGGGCGCGACCTGACGCCAGTGTCAGCGTGCGGGCCGCGGTCGATCTGCCAGGGCTGCTCACCGCCGCCGGTCCGGCGGCGGTGAGCGCCCGGGCGGGTCCGTCGCAGGTCCGTCCCGACGACTGACAGTGATGATCCTGGAGAAGTCGGGCGCCCACTGAACGTGACTCTTCACCCCCCGTAAGTGGTTGAATGCTGGCAGGGGCATCGGGAGGGGGGATGAGCCGGATGGATCTCAGTGTCACAAGCCGGTCAGAGGACGGCCGGGGCATCGTGTCGGTCGTCGGCGAGGTCGACGTCTACACCGCACCTCGGTTGCGCGAGCGGATCGGCGACCTTGTCGCCGCCGGTCACCACCACCTGGTCATCGACCTGTCCGGAGTCGACTTCCTCGACTCGACCGGGCTGGGTGTTCTGGTCGGGGGGCTGAACCGGGTGCGCAGCCACCGCGGCTCGCTGTCCCTGGTGTGCGGTCAGGAGCGCATCCTCAAGGTCTTCCGGATCACCGGGCTCACCGGTGTCTTCCCGATCCACCACGATCTGAAGTCCGCGCTGGCGGCCCCGATCCAGCCGGCCGGTCCGACACCGTAGACCGATGCCGTAGGTCACACCGGGTCGTCTTTTGCGGCGGCGGCCGCCTTCCGTAGACTGCGCGGCGTTCGGCGCCCTCAGGACGTCACCTGATGCGCCGCTATGCCCCGTCCCAGTGTCTTCGGCGACCGCCGTCATGGGCGGGACTGCACGAACACGTCGAGGAGGACGGATGCTGGGTAGTGCCCGGGCCGCAACCGGTCAGCTGGTACCCCTCGAGGGTGTGAACGTAACTCTGGTCGTGGCCGTGGCCGTGATTGCTGCCTTGTCACTGGCAGTGGCCACGATGTTCCGGGGCCAGGTTCTCGCTGCCGGCGAGGGCACCGAGAAGATGAAGGAGATCGCCCTAGCGGTTCAGGAGGGGGCCGCGGCGTACCTGAACCGGCAGTTCAAGACGCTGGCCGGGTTCGCCGTCCTGGTCTTCCTGCTGCTGTTCCTGCTGCCGGCCGACGACAACTCGATCAGGTACGGGCGAAGCATCTTCTTCGTCATCGGTGCCCTGTTCTCGGCCGCCATCGGCTATCTGGGGATGAACCTGGCCGTGCGCGCGAACGTGCGGGTGGCCGCGGCGGCCCGCGAGCCGAACGGACGGGACAACGGCACGCGCGTCGCGTTCCGCACCGGCGGCGTGGTGGGCATGTCCACTGTCGGGCTCGGCCTACTCGGTGCCTCGAGCGTGGTCCTGATCTACCGGGGTGACGCGCCGGCGGTCCTGGAGGGCTTCGGGTTCGGCGCCGCGCTGCTGGCCATGTTCATGAGGGTCGGCGGTGGCATCTTCACCAAGGCCGCCGACGTCGGCGCCGACCTGGTCGGCAAGGTCGAACAGGGCATCCCCGAGGACGACCCGCGCAACGCGGCCACCATCGCCGACAACGTCGGCGACAACGTCGGCGACTGTGCCGGGATGGCGGCCGACCTGTTCGAGTCCTACGCGGTGACCCTGGTCGCCGCGCTGATCCTCGGCAAGGCCGCGTTCGGCAGCGAGGGGCTGGTCTTCCCGCTGATCGTGCCGGCGATCGGGGCGATCACGGCCGCGATGGGTGTCTACCTGACCAAGCCCCGCGAGAACGAGAGCGGCCTGAAGGCGATCAACCGTGGCTTCTACCGCTCGGCGCTGATCTCGGCCGTGCTGAGTGGGATCGCCGCCTACATCTACCTTCCTGCCTCGTTCGCCGACCTGGAGGGCGTGAACGAGTCGATCGCGGCGCTGGACGGCGACCCGCGGCTGCTCGCCTTCGCCGCGGTGGTGCTGGGCATCGTGCTGGCCGGAGCGATCCTGTGGCTGACCGGCTACTTCACCGGCACCGACCACCCTCCGACGCACAATGTGGCCGACACCTCGCTGACCGGCGCGGCCACCGTTGTCCTCTCCGGTGTCGGGGTCGGCCTGGAGTCGGCCGTCTACACCTCCCTGACCATCGGTGCCGCGGTCTACGCCGCCTACCTGCTCGGTGGCGGATCGGTGATCTTGTCGTTGTTCCTGATCGCGCTCGCAGGCTGCGGCCTGCTCACCACCGTCGGCGTGATCGTGGCTATGGACACCTTCGGGCCGGTCAGCGACAACGCCCAGGGCATCGCGGAGATGTCCGGGGACGTGGACGAGGAAGGCGGGAAGATCCTCACCGAGCTCGACGCGGTCGGCAACACCACGAAAGCCATCACCAAGGGCATCGCCATCGCCACCGCGGTACTGGCCGCGACGGCGCTGTTCGGCTCCTACCAGGACGCCGTGCGCACCGCGCTGGAGAAGGCCGGCAAGGCGACCGATAACGTGGCCGAGCTATACCAGATCATCTCTCCGAACGTCCTGGTCGGGCTGATGATCGGTGCCGCCGTGGTGTTCTTGTTCTCCGGCCTGGCGATCGACGCGGTGACCCGCGCCGCGGGCGCGATCGTGTTCGAGGTGCGCCGCCAGTTCAAGGAGCACCCGGGGATCATGGACTACACCGAGAAGCCGGAGTACGGCCGCGTGGTCGACATCTGCACCCGCGACTCGCTGCGCGAGCTGGCCACGCCCGGCCTGCTGGCGGCGATGGCCCCGATCGCCGTCGGCTTCGGCCTCGGCGTCGGTGCCCTGGCCGGCTACCTCGCCGGGGCGATCGGCACCGGCGTGCTGATGGCGGTGTTCCTGGCTAACTCGGGTGGTGCCTGGGACAACGCCAAGAAGCTGGTCGAGGACGGCTTGCACGGCGGAAAGGGCTCCGACGCCCACGCCGCCACCGTGATCGGTGACACCGTCGGTGACCCGTTCAAGGACACCGCCGGCCCGTCGATCAACCCACTGATCAAGGTGATGAACCTGGTCTCGCTGCTGATCGCCCCGGCGATCGTCCAGCTCGAGGACGACACTGCGGTCCGGGTCGGCATCGCGCTGGTGGCGACGGCAGTGATCGTCATCGCGGTGACCGTCTCCAAGCGTCGGGCCTCGGCCATGCACGACGAGGTTCCGGCCATCGCCTCAGCCTGACCCGATTGCCGGCCGCGGCGGCACCCGAACGACGGGTGCCGCCGCGGCCGTCGGGTGTCCGGGCCGCGTCGTCGGGTCGCCTCGCTGCACACGATCTCCTACCCTCGGGCCATGCTGGGCGGAGTCGTGGGCGAGATCCGCCGGTTCCTCGAGGCCAGCCTGATGCAGCGGGTGCCCCGGGACCACCGGGAGCCCGACGAGGCGATCCGGCGCCGTCGCGTCGTCTCGGCGCTCGCCCTGGTCGTGGGCGCCGTCCTGCTCGGCCTGTCCATGAACCTGCCGCCCGGTGACCAGCGGTTCTACCTCTACACCCTGCTGCTGGCCGCGACCTGGGTGGTCGGCGCGCTGGCCTCGGGGCGGATCTACCTCGGCCAGGCGCACACCCGCCGGGGTGACCGGTACGTGGTCCCCGTCGTGCAGTCGCTGGCTCTGGCCACCCTGCTGCTCGGTGTGTTCATGGCCGGTGCCGTGGTGGTCTCCCAGGTCCCGCTGTTGCGCGGCTATGTCAACGAGGTCCTCGACTATGCGCGGTTCGGCGCGCTGCCGATCGTCGCGCTGATCACGCTGGCCAACGGTTTGGCTGAGGAGGTGTTCTTCCGCGGCGCGATCTTCGCCGCCGTCCCGCCCCGGCTGCAGGTCCTGGTCTCGACCGTGCTGTACATGCTGGTGACCCTGGCCACCCGCAACGTGATGCTGGTTCTCGCCGCGTTGCTGCTCGGCGTGGTCACCGCCGCGCAGCGTCGGGTCACCGGCGGTGTGCTCGCGCCAATGATCACGCACGTGGTGTGGTCGATGGGCATGCTGTTCCTGCTGCCACCGCTGCTCGACTGGCTGGCTTGAGGCGGGTGGGCCACGCTGTGGTTGTGGACTTAGGGGATAGTGGAGCGGGTATCGCGTTGGTCACCGGGGCGACCGGGTACATCGGGTCGCGCCTCGTGCCGCAGCTGCTGGACGCCGGGTGGCGGGTGCGGGTGCTCACCCGCGACGGCGGCAAGCTGCAGGGGCGGGACTGGGCCGAGTCGGTCGAGGTGGTCGAGGGGGACGCCGACGAGTCCGCGGACGTGCGCCGGGCCGTGGACGGCGTGGACGTCGCCTACTACCTGCTGCACTCGATGGGGGACCGCTCCAGCGGCGGTGACTTCGCAGCGCGCGAGCGCGCCATGGTCAGGACGTTCGCGGACGCCGCCGCCGACGCCGGGGTGGGGCGCGTGGTCTACCTGGGTGGCCTGCACCCGCCGGGGGAGGAGTTGTCGTCGCACCTGGCGTCGCGCACCGAGGTCGGCGAGGTGTTGCTGGACTCCGAGGTGCCGGCCGCCGTGCTGCAGGCGGCGGTGATCGTCGGGTCCGGGTCGGCGTCCTTCGAGATGCTGCGCCACCTCGCCGAGCGGCTGCCGGCGATGGTGGCGCCGAAGTGGCTGTCCAACCGGATCCAGCCGATCGCCATTCGCGACGTCCTGCACTACCTGGTGGCCGCCGCCGAGCTGCCGCCAGAGGTGAACCGGACCTTCGACATCGGCGGTCCGGACGTGCTGACCTACAAGCAGATGATCGACACCTTCTGCCGGGTCGCCGGCCTGTCGCGCCGGGTCATCGTCACCATCCCGGTGCTCACCCCGCGGCTGGCCGGGCACTGGGTCGGACTGGTCACCCCGGTACCCGGTGGTCTCGCGAAACCGCTGGTGGAGAGCCTGATCCACGAGGTGGTCTGCACCGAGAACGACATCGTCGACCTGGTTGAGCCGCCGCCCGGAGGCCTGCTCCGCTTCGAGGACTCGGTGCGGTTGGCCCTGACCGGAGCCGACGACTTCCCCGGGTCGGCCGAGGCGGCAGGCGCCGGACCGGCGCTGTCCGAGAACGGTGACCCGCACTGGGCGGGTGAGCCAGTGTACCGGGACGAGACGAGTTCGGAGCTGGACGTGCCCGCCGAGCGGGCCTGGGCGGTAGCGAGCTCGGTCGGCGGGGACCGCGGCTGGTTCATCCCGGACTCGCTCTGGCAGGTGCGCGGCCTGGCCGACCGGCTGGTCGGTGGCCCGGGCACCCGGCGTGGTCGACCCGACCGAGAGCTCAGGGTCGGCGACCAGGTCGATCACTGGCGGGTCGAGGAGTCCGACCCCGGACATCGGCTGCTGCTGCGCACCGACATGCGGGTGCCGGGCCAGGCCTGGCTGGAGCTGTGCGTCGAACCACTCGGAGCGAGGCGCAGCCGGCTCACCCAGCGGGCGGTGTTCCATCCGCGAGGGCTCATCGGTCACCTGTACTGGAAGGCGTTGCTGGCCGGTCACCATCCGGCCTTCCGGCTGATGCATCAGGGCATGGCCCAGGCTGCCGAGGAGCCGGAGCCGGAGCCAAGCGAGCGGTTGACGAACGTCGGTGACCTCTGACATCCGACCTGAACCCGCTCACCGGGGAAACAGCCCGCACCACAACGGATCCCGGGCCGACAGCTGTGCCGTGGCCCGCGCCCGCAGCTGGTCGTCGCGGGCCAGCAGGGCTGCCGCCGCGGCCGGTTGGTGACTGCGCCAGGGCTCCACACCGAGATCCGCGAGTCGGCGGGCCAGAGTCGCCTGGCTGATCAGAGCCAGCGGCACATCGCCGTCCCGGATCACCCCCCACCGGCAGGCGTACACCGCGACGTCGGTAATGGTCCACTGGCCAGGACGCAGCTGCTTCCGGTCGGCGCCGAGCCGCACCCGGGGGCCGGGCAGCGCCACCCGTTCGTAGTTGGGTTCGGTGGCGTCCAGGAGGGAGAGCTGGTCGGCGTCCAGCCAGGCGAGGACGACCCGGGCGCGCTCGCCGACGACCCGGGCCGGGGCCGCCGGCACGAACCCGGGGCGAGACACGAACGCGGCGTGGGCGATCCGCAGGTGATCGACCTCAGCGGGCATCATCGGCACGGCGCCGGCCCCGGGTGCCTGCCTCCCGAACAGCTTGGCGTGCATGACGTCGGGGCATCCGTTCGACCCGACCGCGGCGACCGCGACCCGGTTGGCCAGCGGCGCGGCGTCCACGCTCGCCAGCGCGGTGTCCAGGTCGGCGCAACCGGCCGTGGGCAGCAGTCTCACGCCGGCCGCGGTGAGCAGTGCCGGCCGGCGCAGCGGCGGACCGGGATAGAGCAGCGGTGAGCGTCGAAGGTCCAGGGGCATGTGCCGAACGAGTCTACTGGGTGGCCTCGACGGCAACATCGACGTAAGGACTGCGGGACCGGGGCTGCCTACAGTCCGGGTATGGCGGATAGGGCCTTCGTGCGCGGTCGCCATGCGCAGGCGGACCAGGCGCGACGGCGGGTGTGGTGCCTGGCTGTGTCGGTACTGGTCGGTGTGGTCACCGCGTTCGTGCTGACGGCGATCCGCCTGGCCCAGCTTCCCGAGGCGACGGCGCCCATGCAGGTGGCCCCGTCCGGCTCAGGTGTCGCCTTGTGGATCCTCCTGGGCGCCGTGCCCGGCGCCGTGATCGGTCTGCTCGGTCCGGCCCCGGTCGCCAACGTCACCGCCCGTGGGCTCGTGGTCGGTCTGCTGTGGTGGACGGCGTGGGGCCTCACCGCGACCCCGGTGCTGCTGGGCCGGGCGCCCTCGTGGGACGCGGCGGCAGTGGCTGTCGCCTTCCCCGATCTGGTGGCCGGCCTGCTGCACGGTGCCGCGACCGGGCTGCTGAGCGCCGTTGCGATGGCGCACCCCGTCCTGAGCCGGCTCGGTGCCGTTGCGCCCGAGCCGGTCATGGGGAGGCCGCGGATCGTGGTGGTGGGCGGCGGGTTCACCGGCGTCGCCGTGGCCCAGCGACTCGAGCGGTTGTCTCGCCGGCGGACGTCGTGGGAGGTCACGCTGATCAGCGACACCAACTTCCTCCTGTTCACGCCGATGTTGCCCGAGGTCGCCGGCGGAGCCGTCCAGGCCCACCACGTCGGCGCCGCCCTGCGCGCCGCGTGCCCGCGTACCCGGCTGGTGCTCGGCCGGGTGGACTCGGTCGACCTGGCGGCCCGCCGCGTCCGGCTCGCCTCCGGCGACGTCCCGTTCGACCACATCGTCATGGCGCTGGGCGCCGAGCCGGCGTTCCGCGACCTGCCCGGGATCAGTGAGCACTGTCTGACCCTGAAGACCCTCGGTGACGCGATCCGGGTGCGCGAGCATGTGCTGCGCCAGCTCGAACACGCCGACGTCGAGCCCGATGCGCACGAGCGGCGCCGGCTGATGACGTTCGCCGTGGTCGGGGGCGGCTTCGCCGGCGCCGAGCTGGCCGCCGAGCTGCGTGACCTGGTGCACAGCGTGCTGCGGTTCTACCCCTCGCTCGACCGGGCGGACCTGCACGTCGTTCTGGTGCACGCCGGCGAGCGGCTGCTGCCGGAGATCGGCCCGGAGCTTGCGCGCCTGGCGCAGGCACAGCTTGAGGCGCACGGTGTGCAGATCCGCCTTGGTGCCCGAGTGCGAGGGGCGACGAGCCGGTCCCTGCTGCTGGAGGGGGGACCCGATCTCGCCGGTGCCACGATGGTGTGGACGGCGGGCAACCGGCCGAACTCCGTGGTCGGGTCCCTGCCGGTCGAGCATGCTGCGGGCGGAGCCCTGCTGGTCGGCCCGACACTGCAGGTCGTCGGTGTCGAGAACGTCTGGGCGGCAGGGGATTGCGCTGCGGTGCCGGACGGCCACGGTGGTCGGCTGCCGCCCACCGCCCAGCATGCGCTGCGCGAGGGGAAGGCTCTGGCGGACAACCTGGCGGCGGTGCTCGCCGGGCGCCCGCCGCGCCCGTTCCAGTTCGCGACCATCGGCATGCTGGCGGCGTTGGGCCATCGGACCGGGGTCGCGCAGATCCGTGGGTGGCGGTTCTCCGGCGTCCTGGCCTGGGCGCTGTGGCGTGGCGTCTACCTCGCGAAGCTGCCCGGCATGGAGAAGCGGGTGCGGGTGGCACTGGACTGGCTGGTCGAGGTCGGCTTCCCTCGCGACATCGTGATGGCCCACGGGCTGGGCGCCGAGACGGCCGTGCGGCCTGACGACGACCGCGGCGCGGGCCAGGAGCCGCGATGAGGCATCGGTGGCGGCACTGGTGGTGGCGTGGGGCCGCGGCGGGGGCCGCCGGCGGGCTGGTGTTCGCCGCCGCCATGCTCGACCTGGGTGGCATGGTGGAGACCATCGCCGGGCTCGCCCGAAGCGACGGCAGGGGAACCGGCCTGGTTGTGCACGCCGTGGCCTCGGTCGTGATCGGCGTCCTGTTCGCCGCGGTGACGGCGGGTCGGCGGGCAGGGCCGGGCGAGCTGGTGTTCTGGGGGACGGCCTACGGTGCCGCCTGGTGGCTGCTGGGGGGTCTCACGCTGCTGCCGCTGCTGCGGGGGGATCCGGTGCAGTGGAACCTGCCGGCGGTGCAGGCCCTCTATCCCTCGCTGCTCGGCCACCTGGTGTACGGGGCCGTCGCCGGCGCTGTCCTGGCAGCTCTGGGCGGCGCCACCGCGCTCGGCCGTCCGACCACGGGCTCGGTGGCCCGCGGTGTGCTGGCCGGTGTGCTGGCCGGTGGCTGGCTGCTCGGCGGCCCCGGTGCGCAGGCAGTGAGCGCCTCGTCGGCCGGTGAGGTGGCCGGCCTGCAGTGGGCCGTGGGGCTGTCGCTCGGGGCGGTGGTGGGCTGTGCCTACTCGGTGCTGTATCCGCGGCCCCGAGGCGCGTTCGGGCCGGCGCTCATCCGCGGGCTCGACTTCGGGTTCCTGGTGTGGCTGGTGCTGCCGATGACCGTGCTGCCTCTGGTGAGCGGGTCGAAGCTGCCGTGGACCCTCGATGAGGTCCGTGGTCGCGCCGCGACGCTGCCGGGCACGGTCCTGGCGGGGGTGGTGCTGGTGGTGCTGTACCGACTCATGACCGCGGTGGCCGGGGTGGTCGTGGCCGAGGACCCGCATGAGCTCGCCGACGAGGGGGTGGGCACCAAGGCGCTGCGGGCGGTGGCGCGCGGGACCCTGTCCGGTGTCGTCGGTGGCGCGCTGTTCACCGTCGTGCTGCTGTCCGTGGGCGGCCTGCCGGTGATCGCCGGTCTGGTGGGAGGGTCCTCGGTGGCAGTGGGGCTGCTCGTCCACCTTGCGGTCGCAGTCGTCCTGGGGGCCAGCTACGGACTGCTGTTCCGCCAGGCGGCGCTCGACTACGAGGCCGCCCTCGGCTGGGGGATCTCCTACGGCGTGCTCTGGTGGCTGCTGGGCGGCCTGACCCTCCTGCCCGTCCTGCTCGGAGGCTCCCCGGCCTGGGGTGCGGCGGACCTGGCGGCGGGGTTCCCCTCGCTGGTCGGTCATCTTGCCTACGGCGCCGGCCTCGGCGTGAGTCTGGTCTGGCTGGAGCGGCGCTCCAACCCGTGGTGGACCGCCGCGACGCCGGCCCGGGAGCGCCGAGCGTCGATCGCCGCGGCCCGCAGCACGACGACGGCACCCGGGCTGTGGGTCCTCTCGACCGTCATCGTGCTGAGTGTCCTCACCCTGTCCGCGGGCGCGTGAGCTCGAACGAGCTCCTTGGTTGACAGTGAGCTGGTGGGCGGATAGTTTCCCCAATAGTTAATTAGCCATACAGTTAATTGACGGAACGAGGGGCGATGACGACTCCGGCGATCGAGGACCGGCTCAACGAGACCTTCGCTGCCCTGGCGAGCCCCACGCGGCGCGCGATCCTGGCCCGCCTGGCCCGCGGTGAGGCGAACGTCAACGAACTCGCGGCGCCGTTCGACATGACGCTCCCCGCGATCTCGAAACACATCAAGGTGCTCGAACGCGCCGGCCTGGTGGTACGAGGCCAACGCGCGCAGTACCGGCCCTGCTCCCTCGACCCCACGCCGCTGCGGGAGGTCTCCACCTGGGCCGAGCAGTACCGACCGGTCTGGGAGGCCCGGTTCAACCGGCTCGATGACTACCTCGCGCAACTCCAACCACCACAACAGACAGGTGAAACCCATGGCTGACACCACCGGCACCGAGAACGCGGTCGTGATCGAGCGCACCCTCGAGGCGTCCGCGGACGTCGTCTGGATGATGTGGACCGAACCGGAGCATTTCGCAGCGTGGTACGGCCCGACCGGCGCGACCATCCCGGTCGCGAAGATGGATGTGCGTGTCGGCGGCACCCGACTGGTCTGCATGCAGATGCAGACCCCGGACGGCACCAGGCAGATGTGGTTCACCGGCGAGTACCGCGAGGTGGTGGCGAACGCCCGCCTGGTCTACACCGAGTCGCTCTCGGACGAGAGCGGCAACGTGCTGTCGCCCTCCGACCTGGGCATGCCGCCTGGGCACCCCACGACAACCGAGGTCATCGTCGAACTCGAGGATCTCGGTGATCGCACCAAGATGGTCCTGACCCACGTCGGCGTTCCCGCGGACTCCCCCGGTGCCGCAGGGTGGCGGATGGCGCTGGACGCCCTCGCCGTCCACCTGGCAGCCACGGGGCGCCCCTGACGCCGACCGCCTGCCCGGCCAGTCCCGGGCCCGTCCCGAGGTCGCGTGATCTGCGCGGGTGGGTGTCGGCGTCCGCTCCGCGCACGTGGGTCGAGCTCAGGCGAGCACCTCGTCCAGGGTCCGCCCCCGGGCCAGCAGCAGGTCCTCATGCAGCCCGACCGCGGTGTGCTTGAGCTCGAACCCGCCGAGCCGCTGCACGTCGTCGAGCACCTGGACGGCGGCGTTGAGCGTGGCGCCGTCCAGCTGGCGGGAGTCCCTGCCGGCCGCAGCCAGCCGGGCCAGGGCCACGACGACGTGCCGGCGGAAGTCCGGATGGACCGCCATCAGCGCTTCCAGCTCGTGGCGGTGCGTGCGCAGGATCCGCTCCCATCGCAGGCCCACCCGCGAGGTGCTCAGCTTCTGGCGCAGCACGGCGGTCGGGCTGTGCTCGGTCTCGATCGTGGCTTTCATGGCGTCCCGTCTCTCCTCGCGTACACCCCCATCCTCGACCCGACTCCCATTGGCAATGAGGTGTTTCCGGACCGTTCGGCTCGGGACCAGCCCATGAGCCGACAGGGGTGTCGGCCGAACGGGCTAGGGTTCCTCCGCACGGGCTGTCCTCGCGCCGCCGGGACCGATGGCGGAGCCGGGGCAGCCGGCCGGTAACGGTCAGACACAGCGACGAGGCGAACCCGAGGACAGTCGAGATGAACGTCGCAGGGCTCAGGCAGCACGCTCGGGAGCTGGGCTTCAGCCCGGCCGACCAGGTGCGGTGGTTCACTCCGGGTGAGCTGGTGCGGACGGCGATCGAGGTGCTGCTGTCGTCGACCTTCGCCGGGTACATCGACCGGCGTGAGGTGCAGGCGGCCCTGCCCTCGGACCAGATCCCGATCGCTCTGGCCGGGCAGGGGCTCTGGCTCGACTACGTCGCCGATGTCGGTGACGGGTTCGACCCCACCTACACCGTGGCCCGCCTCATCGCGGCCCCGGAGCTGGAGGTGAGCGGTGCTGGTGACGGCCCGGGCGGCACGGTCCGGTTGCCGCGCGGAGCCGCCCTGGTGATGGGCGGGGACGAGGTCTACCCGACTCCCTCGGCGCGTGGCTATGAGGACCGGACCCGGGGGCCGTACCGGGCGGCTCTGCCCAAGGAGGCCGAGCCCGGCGGAACCGGCCCGCTGCTGCTGGCGCTGCCGGGCAACCACGACTGGTACGACGGGCTGACCGCGTTCCTGCGGCTGTTCTGCCAGCGTCGGCCGATCGGTGGCTGGCGGACCGAGCAGACCCGCAGCTACTTCGCGGCCCGGCTGCCCGACCGTTGGTGGCTGGTCGGCGTCGACACCCAGCTGGGCACCTACATCGACGAGCCCCAGATCGCCTACTTCCGCCGTCACCTGTCCTCACAGCTGCAGCCCGGGGACGCGGTGATCGTGTGCGCGCCGGCCCCCACCTGGGTCAAGGCGGACGAGGACCACCCTGACGTGTTCAACTCGCTGCACTGGTTCGAGCAGAACGTGATCCGTGAACACGTCGAGGCGGACCTGTCCCGACGTCCGACCGGCGCCGAGGTCCGGCTGTGGCTCAGCGGCGACCTGCACCACTACGCCCGCTACGCCGAGGAGGTGCCCGGCGGGGCCGTGCCAGGTCAGGCCCGGCAGTTCATCACCTGTGGCCTGGGCGGTGCCTACCTGACCGAGACCCACGCCCTGCCCGAGTCGGTGGAGCTGCCGCACCCAATGTCACGAATGGCGCTGGAACCGGACGAGACCCGGACGGCGCTGCGCCGCCAGAAGCGCTATCCCGACCCGGAGCTGACCCGGATGCTGTCCCGCCGGATCGTCTCGCCGGGCTCGTTCGGGTTGCCGATCCGCAACCCCGGGTTCTGGCGGCTGTGTGGCACCGTGCACGCCGCGCTGATGCTGGCCCTGGTCGGGATCCTGGCCCTGGAGATCCGGCTCAGCCCGGTTCAGGCGCTGCGCCAGGCCGGCTGGTCCGACGTCGCCCGGATGGCCGGGCAGACCGGCCTGTTGGCGGGGGTGCTGGCGCTGTTCTACCTGGTCGCCCGGGTGATCCGCCGGGGTCGGCCACGGGCTCCGATGACCCGTCTGCAGGCCCAGGTGGTCGTCGACGTGCTGGCGGCCGCGGTGCTGCAGGGCGCGCTGGCCTTCGGGGTGCTCGCCGGGGTGGTCCAGGTGCCGTGGCCGGGCTGGCCCGGCTGGGTGCTGCTCACCCTGCTGCTGATCGGCTACCTGGTGGTGGTGGGGCTGGTCGCCGCCTACGGGTTCGCGCTCTCGATGCTCCTGGCCCGCTCCCGGCTGGTGCAGAGCTGGCGGATGGTGGCCCTGGCCATCGAGGATCACAAGGGGTTCCTGCGGTTGCAGTTCGCCCCGGACGGCGCCTGGGTGCGGGTGCACCCGGTCGTGGTCGACCGAGTGCACCGTGACTGGACCATCGAGGCCGGGCATCCGGTGCCCGTGGGTGACCTGCCGCGGCCCCGGCTCGTCGAGACGCCGGTGCAGGTCAACCGATCCGGCGCCCGGCCGGTGTCGACCCCGCAGACCGCGGCCGAGCCCGGCAGCCGTGCCGGCGAGCGGGTACCCCAGCCGCCGGTTGCGTGAGCGTTGTGCCGCAGGTGAGACCGAGACGGGTCAGCCGACGCTGATCCCGTCCCCGGACACGTTGACCTTCAGCGAGGACAGGTCCTCGGTCGCCGGGCCCTGGGTGACCGCTCCGGTGGCGAGGTCGAAGGTGGACCCGTGGCACGGGCAGACCAGCGCGCCGTCCTTCGGAGCGACGGCGCAGCCCTGGTGCGGGCAGGTGGCGCTGAACGCCTTGATCGTGCCGGCCTCGGGCTGGGCGAAAACCACCTTCTGGCCCGCGACCTCCTTGACCACTGCGCCGCCCACCGGGACGTCGGTCAGGCCGGCCACGGCGTCCTTGGCCGCGCCGGCGGCGGCCGAGGCGGCACCCTGAGCCGCATCCTGGGCGGCGGAGGCGGCCGCGTCTCCCGCGGCGCTGGCCGCGGACTCGGTTGTCGCCGCCACGTCCTCGCTGGAGCAGGCGGCCAGGGTGCCGACCCCGGCCACGGCCGCCGCTCCGGCCGAAATCACGGTCCGCCGGGTAGGGACTGGGCGAGTGGGGACGGGGCGGTTCGACATGGTTCTCCTCCGGTTGGCTGTCTGGTCGGGTCAGGATGTCAAGTGGTCGTTTCTGGAGCGAAACGTCCCGCGTGTCGCACCAGGGCCGACTACGCGCGGAGCGGGGCTGGCGGAGCCGGTCACCCGATGCTCACCCCGCCGTCGTGCACGCGGGTCGCGATTCGACCCAGGGCAGCGGTGGCCGGGCCCTGCTTCACCGAGCCGTTGCCGAGCGCGAACACCGAGCCGTGGCACGGGCAGCGCAGCTCGCCACCTGCAGGGCTGACCGGGCAGCCCTGATGGGTGCACCGGGCGTCGAAGGCCCGCACCGTCCCAGGTGAGGGCTGGCTGAGCACCACCTGGCGACCCTTGATCGACTTCACCACGGCGCCGCCCACCGGGATCTCGGCGAGCGTGGCGTCCACCGGCTCGGGCGGCTTGGTCGTGGTGCGGGCCTTCGTTGTGGTGCTGGTCGTGGTGTCGGTGCCGTCGTCGGCGGTCGCCGACTTGCCGGAGGTCTTGGTCGGTGCGCTGCCGGCAGCCGGGCGCGAGGTCGGCTCGGACGTGGTCCCGGCTGCGGACGCCGATGTGCCCGACCCGCCCGCGGAGGGAGACGTCGGTGCTGTCGGGGTCGGTGCGGTCGGGGAGGTGCTACCCGCGGTGCCCGGGGCGGAGCTCTGGCCCTCCGGGCTTGCGCCCGAGGTCGAACCCTCTGCCGCCTGTTGGGGGTCGGCGCCACAGGCTCCGAGCAGCCCGGTGCCCAGGGCCGCTGCGATCACCATGCGGCGCCTCGGTGTCGCCGCCGGATTCCTCTCGTCGGGATCTCTCGGCGGCGTGTCGGTGCTGCGGCCCGTGGTCTCCACCAGCTGTCTCCTCGGCTCCCGTGAGATGTGGTTGAGCGCAGAAGAATACTGACACGTCAGGATGTGATGGCAAGTCGACGCCGCGCCAGCAGGGGTTCGATCCGCGCCGGGCGCCCCCGAACCGCCTCGAAGGCCGCCATCGGCTCGACCGACCCGCCGCGGCTGAGCAGCCGCTCGGCGAACAGGCGTCCGCACCGCGCGTCGAGCCCGCCGTTCTCGGTGAACCAGTCGACGGTGTCGGCGTCGAGCACCTCGCTCCAGATGTAGCTGTAGTACCCGGCGCTGTAGTCCCCGGCGAAGATGTGGGCGAAGTAGGTGCTGCGATAGCGGGGTGGAACCAGCTCGAGGTTGATCCCGTTGCGGCGCAACGCCTCGCGCTCGAACACGAGGACCGCCTCCGGCGAGGTCACCGAGGTCGGCGCGGGCCCGTCGTCCCGTGGCGCACGATGCCACTCCAGGTCGAGCAGGGCGGCGGCCAGGTACTCCGTGGTGGCGAATCCCGCATCGTCGGGGCGGGACTCGCGCAGCGCGTCGGCCATCTCCTGCGGCATCGGCTCACCGGTGCGGTGATGGACGGCGTAACGCTGCAGCACCTGCGGCCAGTAGGCCCACATCTCGTTGACCTGGGAGGGGAACTCGACGAAGTCCCGCGGCACCTGCGTGCCGGACAGCGTCGGATACCGCACGTCGGACAGCAGTGCATGCAACGCGTGCCCGAACTCGTGGAAGGCGGTGATCAGCTCGTCGAGGGTGAGCAGGGTGGGCTCGCCGTCGGGCGGTTGGGGGATGTTCAGGTTCACCACGGCCACCGAAGCGTTCCCGAGCAGGTGGGACTGGTCCACGAAGGTACTCATCCAGGCACCGCCGCGCTTGGTGTCACGGGTGTACCAGTCGGCCAGGAAGAGCCCGCGCGGCGCGCCGTCGGCGTCTGCCACCTCGAACACCTGGACATCGTCCAGGTAGCCGCGCAGGTCCTCCCGGCGGTCGAAGGTCAGACCGTACAGCTGGGTCGCGGCGTAGAAGATCCCCTCGTGCAGGACGCGGTCGAGCTCGAAGTAGGGGCGCAGGGCCGCGGTGTCCAGCCGGTGGCGACGGCGCTGGAGCCGGTCGGCGTAGAAGGCCCAGTCCCACGGCTGCAGCGGTCCGGTCGCGCCGTCGGCGACGAGCTCGGCCTCCAGCTCGGTGGCCTCGACACGGGCGTTGGCGACCGCCGCCGGCACCACTGCGGCGAGCATCTGCTCGACCGCCGAGACCGTGCGGGCGGTCTCGTCCGCGATGACATACGTGGCGTGGTCGGGATAGCCGAGCAGTTCGGCCCGCTCGGCGCGCAGGGCGACGATGCGGGCCAGGGTCATCCGGGTGTCGTGGTCGTTGCCACGTGCTCCCCGGCTGACCGAGGCTCGGTGGATGCGTTCGCGCAGGGAACGGTCGGTGAGCGAGGCCAGCGCCGGTTGGGCGGTCGGCAGGTCCAGGGTGATCAGGTAGCCGTCCAGGCCACGGCCCGTCCCCGCCCGCGCGGCGGCGGCGATCTGCCCGTCGTCCAGTCCGTCCAGCTCGGCGCGGTCGGTGACGTGTACGGCGAGGTCGACCGTGTCGGCGAGCAGGTCGTTCTTGAACGCCGTGGTCAGCCTCGCCAGCTCGGCGTTGATCTGTCGCAACCGGTCCTGCCGGGCGTCGTCCAGGCCTGCGCCGGCCCGCACAGCGTCGGTGTGGTACCGCTCGACCAGGCGGCGCTGCTCGTCGTCCAGGGTCTCGGCGTGCTCAGCGAGCGCGGTGATCCGGGCGAACAGCCGTCTGTCCAGCCGGATCGCGTCGGTGTGCGCGGCCAGCCGCGGAGCGATCTCCGCCTCGAGGGCGTTCAGCTCCGCGGTGGCGTGCGCACCGGTCAGGTTGAAGAAGACGCTGCTGACCCGCGCCAACAGCCGACCGGACCGCTCCAGGGCCTCGAGGGTGTTGGCCACCGTCGGCGTATCCGGGCAGCTGACGATCGCCTCGACCTCCGCCTGCTGCTCGGCCATGCCCGCCTCGAAGGCCGGCCGGTGGTGCTCGACGCGGATCGCCGCGAAGGGGGGTAGCCCGAAGGGCTGCTCGCTGGGCCGGGCGAACGGGTTGGCGGGGTCGAGAGCAGCAGTCGGTCGATGGTCTCCGAGAGCCATGGCCTCACTCTAGGTGGCGCCTCTACGCTGACCGCCGTGACCGACCTCGTGTACCCGCCCGTGATCGCCGTGGCCCGCGGCGTGTTCGCCGGGCTCGGCCTGCGGTTCACCCTGCGCGGGGCCGAGCACCTGCCGCGCACCGGCGGTGCCGTGATCGCGTGCAACCACGTCAGCTACCTCGACTTCGCGCTGCTCGGCTACGGTGTCCGGCCGTCGAGGCGCTACGTGCGGTTCATGGCCAAGGAATCGGTGTTCCGCCACCGCGTCTCCGGGCCGCTGATGCGCGGCATGCACCACATCCCGGTGGACCGGGCCGCCGGCTCGGGGGCGTTCAAGCAGGCCCTGACGGCATTGCGGGACGGCGAGCTCGTGGGGGTCTTCCCGGAGGCGACGATCAGCCGGTCCTTCCTGCTCAAGGACTTCAAGCCGGGGGCGGTCAAGCTGGCCCAGGCGGCGGGGGTCCCGGTGGTGCCGGCAATCGTCTGGGGCGGGCAGCGGATCTTCACCAAGGGCCAGCCGAAGGACTTACGGGGGCGGGGCAAAGCGATCACGGTCGCCTTCGCCGCCCCGATCACGGTGCCCAAGGGACAGCCCGTCGAGGAGGCGATCGAGCAGCTGGTGAGTCCGATGGCGGCGCTGCTGGACGACGTCCAGCGCAGCTACCCGGACGCCCCGTCGGGTCCGGACGACAGGTGGTGGCTACCGGTCAGTCTCGGCGGGACGGCGCCGACGCCCGAGCAGGCCGCCGCCCTGGACGCTGCGGACAAGGCGGCGCGAGAGGGGCGGGGCTAGGTCTCGTCGTACCACTCGTCCTCGTCGGAGGACTCCAGGGTGGCCCCACCGCTGCTGCCGGTCGGGAAGATCTTGCCGCGCCAGTTGACGTTGACCTTCTTCTCGGTCTTGACGTCGACGAGGATCACGTCGGTGGTGCCCCGACCGAAGATCAGGTTCTGCACGAAGCGGTAGCTGGCGTCCGGGTCCGGGATCCGGCCGAGCAGCTCGAGGGCCTGGTTCTGACCAGCGGTCTCGAACCGGAACCCGCCGTAGCCGAGCACGAGGCCGATCGGGTTGCGGGTGTAGTTCATGTCCGTCAGCTTGCTCAGCGGCATCATCGCGACGTTCCGGTTGATGATCCCGGTCACCGTGATGACGCGCTTGAGGGTGATGAAGACCAGTTCGCGGTACCAGATGTAGTACGCGAAGGCGAGATCGCCGATCAGATAGATGATCACCATGATCAGGACGTTGCTGGCGAGGTCCTCCGGTCGCACCGCAAGTGCCAGGACGACCAGGACAACGACGATGACGCCGGTCGCAACGGCCAACGCCCGGACGGCGCGAGACGTGTGCTTGCGGAACCAGCGGCGGATCCGCCAGGTCAGGTGAGCGGCGAGAAGGACGATGAGGATGCCCACCATCGGACTCACGTCGGGCAGCTCACTGAGCGTCCAGAAGCAGATGAACAGGCCCGCCGCGGCGGTCGCCACCGGCTGGATCATCACCGACCAGTGGATCTGGCCCCCCAGCGTCGGCCCTTTCAGCTCGGGGTCGGACAGGTAGCGCAGGAACTCGTCGGGCATCTCGTTGCCCTGGCGCCGTTTCCACGGCCAGGGCTGGGGCAGGGAGTACATCGCGGCGTCCGGTCAGCGGCCAATGAGTGCGTCGAAGAAGGTGAAGATCGAGCGGACCGCATCAGCGATGAAGACGAAGACCGAGCGCACGTAGTCCGCGGTGGTCAGCGGGCTCACGATGATCGCGTAGATCACGAAGATGACGAGCACCGCTACGAGCAGACTCCTGGGCTGCACTTTCATGGCACCTCCCTCGCACACAGCTAGGCCGCGCACGTAGCCCGGCTACGTGTCCAACAGCCCAGCATGGCCGTACCGACCATGCACGACGTGGAGGCGCGCCGACAATTGCCCCACGCGTCCCAACCGTCACACACGTCACTGGGTGTCTGGTGGTCGTCCGGGTCACGCTCGATCCACTGGTCGCTACCCACGGTACGACTGGTCATGCATGGACGACAGCCCAGGCCCGAATAAGGTCGCAAACCGGCCCGAGGTGCTGGTGCCGGCGAGGTGACCGGACCCGGCACGGCCTTGACCGCGTGCCGCCGACGGGCTCAGACGAGCCCGTACAGCCGGTCGCCGGCGTCGCCGAGCCCGGGCACGATGTAGCCGCGCTCGTTGAGGCGCTCGTCGAGGGCGGCGACCACGACGGTGACCGGTGAGTCCGCGCCGAACGTCTGCTCGATCGTGCCGACCCCCTCGGGCGCGGCCAGCAGGCAGATGGCGGTCACCGACGAGGCGCCCCGGTCCAGGGCGAACCGCAGTGCCGCCGCGAGCGTGCCGCCGGTGGCCAGCATCGGGTCGAGGAGGTAGACCTGGCGACCGGACAGGTCGCTCGGCAGCCGGTCGGCGTACGTACTGGCCTGCAGGGTGTCCTCGTCGCGGACCATTCCGAGGAAACCCACCTCAGCGGTGGGCAGCAGCCGGGTCATCCCGTCGAGCATCCCGAGCCCGGCGCGCAGAATCGGGACGACCAGGGGCCGGGGGTAGGCCAGGTGAACCCCCCGGGCAGGAGCCACCGGCGTGCGGATCTCGTGCGGCTCGACGCGGACGTCGCGCGTCGCCTCGTAGGCCAGCAGGGTCACCAGCTCGTCGGTCAGCCGGCGGAAGGTCGGGGAGTCGGTCGCGATGTCCCGCAGCAGCGTCAACTTGTGTGCGACCAGCGGGTGGTCCACCACGTGCAGCCTCATGAGCGGAACCTATCGGCCCACTTCTCCAGCGGCCACGGTCAATGCCACGATGGGCCCGTGGCGTACTTCACCGCTGTCATCGCTCAGTCCGGCCCCGGCTGGAAAGCCCGCGACATCGAGGTCGACGAGTACAGCGCCCTCGACGACCTGGTCGACGCCCTGCGCGGGGCCGCGGTCGCCGACCAGCCGGTGCTTGCCGTCGTCGAGCACGAGGACGAGTGGTTCTCGATCGTCCGCGTGGACGGCGAGGACGAGCCCCGGATGTTCGTCTCCGACCTGTTCGCGGCCTCCCGCAGCTCCTACGCCGAGCTGCTCGCCCCGGCCGCCGACATGGACGATGAGCAGGACCACGAACACATCGACGACGACACCGCCTCGGAGGAGGACGGCGATGGCGACGGGGAGGAGGACGGCGAGCCGCCCGAGGCATCGGAGATCGAGATCGACGCCTGGGCCGGCGAGGCCGATCTGCTCGAGGACCTCGGCGTCAGCGGCAAGGAACTGCGTCGGCTGGTCGAGGAGCACTCCGAGGACCCCGGGTTCGTGCTCGGTGAGGTCGGGGAGAAGGTCGGGTTCGCCAACCTGCTCGAGGCGCTGCGCTGACCGCTGCGGACCCGCCGTCGCCGGTGCCGCCCGCGCCGCCTGTGCTGTCCGACGCCGACGCGATGCGGCTGGCACTGCAGACGGCGCGACGGGCCCTGCCCACCGGTGACGTTCCCGTCGGGGCCGTGGTCCTGGGCCCCGACGGCGCGGTACTGGGCCGCGGCTGGAACCTGCGGGAGGCGAGTGGCGACCCGACCGCCCACGCCGAGGTGGTGGCGCTGCGGAACGCGGGAACGGCGTCGGGGTCGTGGCGGCTGGACGGCTGCACGCTCGTGGTGACCCTGGAGCCGTGCACCATGTGCGCCGGCGCGCTGGTTCTGGCTCGGGTGTGCCGGCTGGTGTTCGGCGCATGGGACGACAAGGCGGGTGCGGCCGGCTCGGTGCGGGACGTCGTCCGGGACTCGCGGCTCAACCACCGGGTGGAGGTGGTCGCCGGGGTCGCCGAGGGGGAGTGCTCGGCCCTGCTGCGAGAGTTCTTCGCCCGGCGCCGCGGCCCGGCGTGACGAGGACGCGGACGCCGTCGGCGGGCACGCCGCGTCGGTGCCGGACGCATTTCACGGCCTCGCCCGGCTCCCGGTATCCTCGCTGGCGGTGGCGTGTCCGAGCGGCCGAAGGAGCACGCCTCGAAAGCGTGTGAGGGGGCAACTCCTCCGTGGGTTCAAATCCCACCGCCACCGCCCTGACCTGCATGGATGCCTCATACCCCCACCAAGTAGGGGGCATCAGCACGTTGGCCTGGTCTCGTTCTGGTCTCAGCTTGGCCACCGCGCACAGGGGAAACGGGGCCCGGCATCCGGACGGGGCAACCGGGGCCGGTTCACTCCTTGTGTGCCGCTGTCCCGAGCAGGGAGACCTCGCAGACGGACGCCCGCAGGGGTGAGCTGCCGCTGATCGGGTCGCTCGGTGTCTGAGGCAGCACGAGGTTGAGGTTGGCACTGTCCGGCCCGGATGGCGGGTAGCCGGGCAGTCCCAGTTCGACGCAGGCCTCCCACCAGCCGTGTTGGCCGACGACGACCTGGAGGTCGAGGTTGGGGTTGAGCTTGGCACGGGCCCGGATGCTGCCGTGCGGGGTGTCCACGCAGACCCAGTCGCCCGCGGTGATGTCGCGGGCCGCGGCCGTGGACGGGTGCATCTCCACCGGCGGGTCAGGCGCGCTCTTGCGCAGGGCGGCGACCTGGCGGTGCTGGGTCTCGCAGTAGAACAGCGATTTCGCACAGCTGAGCACCAGCGGGTACCGGTCGGCGAGGTCCCTGCGGGAGCGAGGGCTGGTGAGCGGTTCCTCGAAGGCCGGCAGCGGTGAGTAGCCGTGCGCGGCCAGCGTGGCCGAGTACAGCTCCACCTTGCCCGACGGAGTCGCGAATCCGGCGTCGGCGTACCAGCCGTTCTCGATCATCACGTGCGTGAGGGACAGGGCGAGCGCCGCATCGGTGCCGGGCCGTACCCGCAGCCAGTGGTCGGCCTTGGCGGCAAGGCCCGCCTTACGCGGGTCGACCACGATCAGCTTCGCGCCGCGCGCGACCGCAGCGACGGTGCTCGTCGCGTGCGCGAGTCGGGCCACGGACGGGTTGTACCCCCAGAAAAGGATGCAGCCGGCATTCTCGAGGTCCGGCACATTGACGCCGGGTACGGGGGCACCGAAGGTGTACAGCGGGGCGAGGTAGCGGCCCCACCCACACAACTCCATGTAGTTGGAGTAGTCCGGGCTCCCGAACGCACGGATCAGCCGCTGAACCCAGTCGACCGAGTCACTGATCGCCGACGTGGAGGGCGAGCTCGAACTGAAACCGACCGACTCAGGCCCGCCCGCAGCCGCTGCCGTCCTGAGCCGCTCCGCAACCGTGCCACCAGGTGCCCAGCCACCACCCGATTCTCACGTGCGGCCAACACCCACGCGATGTGTGGCTCGGGGCAAACGCGCAGGTGGGGGACGGGTATGTGCGGCGACGAGGTGGGGTTTGCCACCGAGTTCGGTGGTGAACCCCACCCGAAGCCGATGAGCCGCGCTCAACGGCGCGCAGCTCAGGACGCCGGCAGGCAGGTCGGCGCCGGTACCGCCGCTCCGGGGGACGGCGTCGGTGAGGGGGACGGCGCCGGGGCGAGCTTGAAGGTGGCACCGAGCACCAGGTCGACGTCCGAGCCGGTCCGGTCGTCCTGGACCAGCTGCACCTCTCCGGCGGCCACCGTGGCGACGGTCTGCGCCGCCAGCAGGCCGGTCGGACCGTGCCGGATCACCGCCATCGCCGTCATCTTCGTCTTCTGCGGGTCGTTGGCCGGGTCGCGCGGGACGACGAAGCCGCGCTTCTGCAGCTCGCGCGCCACGTTGAGGGCCAGCCCGTTGCGGTTCGAGGCGTTGAACACGTTGACGCTGGTCTCGCCGGGGGCCTGGACCGTCGCCGCCACCGAGGGGCAGGTGGGCAACGGGGTCGGCCGGCCGCTGCCCAGCGGCAGGTCGATCTTCTGGTAGTAGGCCGTCAGCGCCAGGATGCCGAGCAGCAGGATCAGCGCGAAGAAGACCAGGAAGGTCAGGGTCTGGCGGCGTTCCCGGCGGGCCGACTTGCTGGCGCGCAGGGCCCGGATCTCGTCCCTCGACATGCCTGAGGGGCCCGATCGGTCCGGCAACGCGCCGTCCGGCGGGTCCACCCTCTCGCCCGGCAGCCGGATCTCCTCGGTGACCCAGCTCTCGCCGTCGTCTCGACCGGCCACACCGGCCAGGATCGGCTGGACCCGGCGTTGAGTCCAGCCGACCCGCTGGCTGCAGGGCAAACTGCCCGTCAGGCGGTGAGGGTCAGCACCCGGGCGGGCAGGGTGGTCCGCTGGCTGAGTGCGGCCCGGACCGCGCGGTGCAGCCCGTCCTCCAGATACAGCGTGCCGTGCCACGAGACCACGTGGGCGAACAGGTCGCCGTAGAACGTCGAGTCCTCCGCCAGCAGCTGTGCCAGGTCCAGAGTGCGTCGGGTGGTCACCAGGTCCTCCAGCCGCACCTGGGTCGGCGGGATCTGCGACCACTGCCGCGGCGTGCTGACCCCGTGGTCGGGGTAGGGGCGCACGTCCCCGACGGCCTTGAATATCACCGCAGGAAGTCTACGGACCGTCGGCCACGCCCCGGGTCGAGCGTTCGGAGGGGTCGAGCGGCCCCACGGGTTAGGCTGCCCGCACTGATCACGCACGTCCGTGCAGCCGGGTCCGACCCGAGCCCGACCGCCCGGACCACGAACCGCACGGGAGATCCGTCATGGCCGGCAGCGAGGGCACAGCCGAGGACGTCGTCGAGAAGGTCAAGGCCGGGTACGCCTTCGGTGGACCGGCGCTGGAGCTCGGCGCCCTGCTCGTGGACGGCGAGCCCGTCGTGGACGCGCAAGTACGGATCCCGCTGGCGATGCTCAACCGGCACGGCCTGGTGGCCGGCGCCACCGGCACCGGCAAGACCAAGACCCTCCAGGTGATGGCCGAGCAGCTGTCTGCGAACGGCGTCCCGGTGTTCATGGCCGACGTCAAGGGCGACCTGTCCGGGGTCAGCCGCCCCGGCCAGCCCAGCGAGAAGCTGCTGGCCCGCACCGAGAGCATCGGCCAGAGCTGGGAGGCGACCGGTTTCCCGGTCGAGTTCCTGGCCTTGGGCGGTGAGGGCGTCGGCGTGCCGGTGCGCGCCACCATCACCTCGTTCGGCCCGACCCTGTTGGCCAAGGTGCTCGACCTCAACGACACCCAGTCGTCCTCGCTGGCCCTGGTGTTCCACTTCGCCGACAAGGCCGGCCTGGCCCTGCTGGACCTGAAGGACCTGCGGTCGGTGATCCAGTACCTGATGTCCGACGAGGGCCAGGGGGACCTCAAGGGCCTGGGCGGCCTGAGCCGGCAGACCGCTGGGGTGATCCTGCGCGAGCTGATCGCCTTCGCTGACGCCGGCGCCGAACGGTTCTTCGGGGAGCCTGAGTTCGACACCGCCGACCTGCTGCGCACGACAGCCGACGGCAAGGGGGTCATCACCTGTCTGGAACTGCCTGCGGTGCAGGACAAACCGGCGCTGTTCT
This sequence comes from uncultured Actinomycetota bacterium, assembly GCA_963724535.1. GTDB lineage: Bacteria > Actinomycetota > Actinomycetes > Actinomycetales > Kineosporiaceae > JADJPO01. The sequence goes on along the minus strand of CAVRVD010000011.1, from coordinate 140,599 downwards.
CGACGTTCTTGCTCTGGCTGCTTGCCGACCTGTTCCAGGACCTGCCCGAGGCCGGTGACCTCGACGCGCCCAAGCTGGTCTTCTTCTTCGACGAGGCACACCTGTTGTTCGCCGACGCCAGCAAGGCCTTCCTCGACCAGATCACCCAGACCGTGCGGCTGATCCGGTCCAAGGGCGTCGGGGTCTTCTTCGTCACCCAGACCCCCAAGGACGTCAACGCCGACGTCCTCGCCCAGCTCGGCAACCGGGTGCAGCACGCGCTGCGCGCCTACACCCCGGACGACGCCAAGGCGCTCCGGGCCACGGCTTCCACCTTCCCGCACTCGGCCTACGACCTGGAGGAGCTGCTCACCCAGCTCGGCATCGGCGAGGCCGTGATCACCGTACTGTCCGAGAGGGGCGCGCCGACCCCGGTCGCCTGGACCCGGTTGCGGGCCCCGTTGTCGCTGATGGCCCCGGCGCCGGCGGAGGAGATCAGGGCGGTCGTGGCTGCCTCGGCACTGCTCGCCGAGTACGGCCAGGAGGTGGACCGCGAGTCGGCCTACGAGCGGCTGGCCGCCAAGCTCGCCCCGCCGCCGTCGGAGAGCGCGGTCTCCACCCGCAGCACCAGCCGGGAGGAGCCGGTCCGGCGCAGCGAGGACGACGACGAACCGCGACGTGGCTCCCGATCGCGGGCCGGTCAGGAGGATCCCGGGCTGGTCGAGGGCGTGGTCAAGTCCACGGCCTTCAAGAGCTTCCTGCGTTCTGCTGGAACGGTTCTCGGCCGGGAGGTCACCCGCAGCCTCTTCGGGACGGCGCGACGGCGCCGCCGATGAGGCGAGGCACGAGACCGATCAGGGTCGCCGGCTCCGCGCCGAACCCGCTCCGGGACTGGCTTCGCCTGACGTCCCTTCCGCGGGCCCGGCACGTCGCGGGAATCGCGGCGGTCCTCGTCATGGGGTTGACCGGCTGCTTCGGGTCGGGTGAGCAGGGGTCGTCCGCGTCGCCCCAGGCGTCGGCCGGCACGTCGCCGTCCGACGAGGGAGACCCTGTGTTGCCGTGGGGGCCGACCGTCGGCGAGTTGGCGGCGGCCCGGGCGGAGGTGTCCGGGTGGACACCGCAACGCCTTGCCGGGCAGGTCATCATCGGGCGCTACCACGGCACCGGACCGGACGACGCGGCCGATCTGGTGCGCGACCTGCACCTGGCCGGGGTGTGCCTGACCGGGGCCAATATCGACTCGGCCGGCCAGGTCCGGGCCACGGCGCAGGCCGTCCAGGAGGCGGTCGGCGCCGACCGGCCGGGCCTGCCTGCGGTGATCGGTGTCGACCAGGAGGGCGGCACCACCGCGCACCTGGGCGAGCTGGCCACCACGCTGCCGCCGTTCCTGGCCGCCGGCGCCGCGGTCGCCGGGGCGGTGGGTCGTGGCGCGAGCCAGCAGGGCGAGCAGGTCGTCGAGGACCTGGCCCGGGACACCGCGCTCGAGCTGCGCTCGCTCGGCTTCAGCTGGGTGTTCGCGCCGGTGGCCGACGTGACCATCGGGCCGGACGACCCGACCATCGGCACCCGGTCGGCCGGGGACGACCCCCAGGTGGCCGCGCGGGCCACCGCGGCCGCGGTCCGTGGCTTCACCGCCGGCGGGATCGTCTCCACCGCCAAGCACTACCCGGGGCACGGGTCGGTGACCGCCGACAGCCACACGGCCCTGCCGGTGCAGGACGCCCCGCTGACGGTGCTGGCCCAGCGCGACCTGGTGCCGTTCGACGCGGCCGTGGCGGCCGGGGCGCCGGCCGTGATGATGAGCCACCTCGCGGTCACCGCCCTCGAGCCCGGCGTTCCGATCAGCCTGTCCGCGATGGGCTACGCCTCGTTGCGCGAGCGGTCCCGGTTCGGCGGCGTCGCCGTCACGGACTCCCTTGGCATGGGCGCCGTGCGGCGGGGCGGCGACCCCGGCGTCCGGGCCCTGGCCGCCGGTGCCGACCTGCTGTTGATGCCGGCGGACACCCGGGCCACCCACGCCGCGGTCACCCGAGCCGTCGCCGAGGGCACCGTGCCCCGCCACCGCGCCGTGGCGGCCGCGGCGAACGTTGTGGCGCTGCAGCGGTGGCAGGCCCGCCAGGCCGCTTCGACGCCCGTGCCCGACGACGCCGCAGACCGGGCCGCGGCCGCCTCCGCAGCCCTATCGGCCGCCGCGGTCACCCAGGTGACCGGCCCCTGCACCCCGGCCCCGCTGCGCGCCGTCCGCGTGGTCGGCGGCTCCTCCGGGCAACGGGCCCGGTTCGCCGCCGCCGCCCGCCGCGGCGGCCTCGACCTTGGCGGCGGCCCCACAGTGGCGCTGGTCTCCGGGCGCGGTTCGGGAGTCCGGGCCGATGTGGTGGTCGCCCTGGGCTGGCCGACCGTGCTGGCCGGCGTCGACGGGGAGCGTGAGCTGGCGCTGTTCGGCGACGGACCGGGCTCGTTCGACGCGCTGGTCGCCGTGCTCCGAGGTGTCGCGCCGGCGCCGGGAGCGCTGCCGGTGCAGGTGCGCGGCGTCGAGCGGGCGGGCTGCTGACCCCGGCACCTGCAGGTGCCGGGGCCCTCCGCAGGGGCGGAGGATAGGGGATTTGAACCCCTGAGGGTGTTTAGCCCAACACGATTTCCAATCGTGCGCCCTAGGCCACTAGGCGAATCCTCCGGGGCGGAGTCTACCCAAGTCCGCGACCCGATCCTGCGCCTCGGATCGGCGCCCCGACGGCCTGACGGCCCCGGTGAAGACGTGGTCTCGGCGTGCCGATGAAGCACCTGACGACCCTGGACGAGGCCGGGGCACCCGTGGCCCGCCGGGGCGGAACAGGACAGGTGTGCACGGCCGATGCGCCCGTTGATGCTCCTCGCCGCGGTGGCGACCGCGGCCGGCGTGGCCGCCGTCCTGTCCGGGATGCTGCTCGGTCAGCGCCGACCGACCGCCGTGCACGTCGTCCAGGCCGGCTCGATCTCGGCGCTCCTGCTCACCACGGCCGCGGTGGACGTCGTCCGCGCCCTCGATCCGGACGGCCCGTACCTGGTGCTGCTCGTGCTGCACGCGCTGGCGGTCCTGGCCTGTCTGGGCATGGTCTGGCACCGCGTCGAGGGTCGGCTCGAGCTCGTGCTGGACGCGGCGCTCCTCGCCTTCGGTATCACACTGCTGATCCGGATCGCGATGATCCTGGCGGCGCCGGTGGCCAGCTCCTCGCTGGCGGTCGTCGACGCGGTCGGGCTGGTGGTGGTGGTCTGGCAGATGCACGTGCTGGTCGAGCTGGACGCCGCCCCGAGCACGAACATTGCCATGGTCAGGACGCTGGTGGTGGCCTTCGGCAGCCTGCGGGTCCTCGCCTGGGTCGCCTTCGGCCTGCAGTCCGGCGCCCAGGTCGAGATCGGTGACGAGGTGGCTGCCGCCCTGGCCGCCGCCTCGCTCCTCGGCCGGGCAGTGATGCTGCTCGCCCTGGTCGCGATGGGCCGACTCGTCGCTCGGATGTACTGCGGGGTGCCCCGTAGCACCCGGTTCCCCTACCTCGTCGCGTGGACGACGGTGGGCGTCGTCGGGTCCGTGATGCTGCTCGAGGTGCGGATGCTGCGGGTCGGCGTACTCGCTCTCGGGGTCTGCGGGGTGCTGACCCTGATGCTGCGCCAGACCCTCACCCAGGCCAGGCTGCGTCGGGCCACGGAGGAGGTCACCAAGAGTCGGGAGTACCTGGCCAGCCTGCTCGCCGACTCCAGTGACGCCATCATGATCGCCGACCGCCGCGGTCGACTCAGCTATGTCAGCCCCTCGGCCGAACGGGTGCTCGGCGCCGGTGTCGCCGCCGTGGGCAACGAGGTGTGGACGACGATCGCGCTGCCGGAGCGTGCCTTCACCGAGGCGGTCGCCCGGCTGGACTCCGGCGAGCCGGGTGCGCAGCTGCTCGAGGGCCGGCGTGAGCACCTGGTGCTCGAGGCCGCCGTGTCCATCCGCGGTGACGACGTCCTGGTCAGCGTGCGCGACGTCACCGAGCGGGACCGGCTGCGCCAGCGGCTGCACTACCTCGCCTACCACGACCCGCTGACCGGGCTGGCCAACCGCAGCCGGGTGCTGTCGCGGATCTCGGCGATGCTCAGCCGCAGCGAGCTGTGCGCCGTCCTGTTCGTCGACCTGGACCGGTTCAAGCAGGTCAACGACAACAGTGGTCACGCGGTCGGCGACCAGGTGCTCCAACAGGTTGCCCAGCGGCTGGCCGCGCTGGTCCGCTCGGGCGACCTGATCGGCCGGCTCGGCGGCGACGAGTTCGTCGCCGTCCTGGCCGTCGGGCGCGAGGAGGCGCAGGCGGTGGCCACCCGCATCCGCGAGGTGCTCAGTACCCCGTTCGAGGTCGGTGGGCGCCAGTACCAGCTGGGGGTGAGCATCGGCATCGCCGACGGGGTCGCCGGGCTGCAGGCCGAGGACCTGCTCCGGCGAGCCGATCTGGCCATGTACGCCGCGAAGCGACAGCGCGGCTCCTGGGTGGTCTACCAGGCCGGCCTCGGCCGGGCCGCGCTGGCCCAGGCCAACATGGACGTCGCGGTCTCCCGCGCCCTGCGGGACAAGGACCTGGATGTCTTCGTGCAGCCGATGGTGGACCTGGCCACCGGTCGCGTGGTCACCGTCGAGGCGCTGCTTCGCTGGCGGAACGAGGCGGGGACGGTGTGCCCGCCCGCGGAGATGCTCGACTTCGCCCGGCGCAGCGGTCGGACGGCCGAGGTGACCACCTGGGTGCTGCAGCGCAGCATCGACCTGATCGCCGACTCGCCCACGCAGGTCTCGATCGCCATCAACATGCCGCCGGAGATGCTGCTGGTGCCGACCCTGGCGCGACACATGTCCGAGCTGCTGCACCTGCGCGGCATCCCGGCGTCGCGCATCGAGGTGGAGGTGACCGAGGACCAGTTGCTGGAGCAGGCCGAGTCCTCCTCGACCACGCTGCAACGGCTGCGCGACCTGGGCATCCCGGTGATGATCGACGACTTCGGCACCGGGTTCTCCTCGCTCGGCTACCTGCTCGACCTGCCCATCGACGGGCTGAAGATCGACCAGCGGTTCACCAAGGCGTTGCCGCACAGCGAGTCAGCGCGCTCGATCGTCTCGGGTCTGGTCGGGATCGCCGGTCGGCTCGACCTGCGGGTGGTCGCCGAGGGCATCGAGGACGCCGACCAGCATGAGTGGGCCTGTCGGCTCGGCGTGCACCTGGGGCAGGGCTTCTTCTACGCGCGCCCGGAGTCGGCCTCGACCCTGGCCGACCTGTCCCACCTGGCCAGCTGGTCCACCTCCCAGGTGCGCGCCTGAGGTTCGGTCCGCCGGGCGGCGCGGAACGCGAGGACCCCCCGCGCACCCGACAGAGCCTGCCTACCCTTGCTGCCTTCCGGCCCTGGGGGAGTTCAGCTGGTTGACGCCACGCGAGGGGTCCTTCTCACTGTAGCCCAGCGGGGAACGGGGGTCCGGTCCGGTGGGACCGGTCGGTGGGCGCGGCTAGGGTGCCACAGTGGCCACCGCGCTGTACCGCCGCTACCGACCGGACACCTTCGCCGAGGTGATCGGGCAGGACCACGTGACCGCTCCCCTGGTCGCGGCCCTCACCAAGGACCGGGTCAACCACGCCTACCTGTTCTCCGGGCCCCGGGGCTGCGGCAAGACGACCTCGGCCCGGATCCTGGCCCGCTGCCTGAACTGTGCCGACGGGCCCACGCCCAGCCCGTGCGGGCGGTGCGAGTCCTGTCAGGACCTGGCCCGCGGCGGCCCGGGCAGCCTCGACGTGGTCGAGATCGACGCGGCCAGCCACGGCGGCGTGGACGACGCCCGCACCTTGCGCGAGCGCGCTGCGTACGCACCGGCCCGGGACAGGTTCAAGATCTTCATCATCGACGAGGCGCACATGGTCTCCACGCAGGGGTTCAACGCTCTGCTGAAGATCGTCGAGGAGCCGCCGCCGCACGTGCGGTTCGTCTTCGCCACCACCGAGCCGGAAAAGGTCATCGGCACCATCCGCTCGCGCACCCACCACTACCCGTTCCGGCTGGTCCCGCCCGAACGCCTCGAGAGCTACCTCGCCGACCTGTGCCGGTCCGAGGGCGTGCCGGTCGGTCAGGGCGTGCTGGCGCTGGTCGTCCGGGCCGGGGCCGGCTCGGTGCGTGACTCCCTGTCGGTGCTCGACCAGCTGATCGCCGGCTGCGGGCCCGACGGCCTGGACTACGCCATGGCGGTCTCCCTGCTCGGCTACACCGACGCCACCCTGCTCGACGATGTGATCGACGCGCTCACCGCCGGGGACGGCGCCGCCACCTTCGCCGTCCTGGATCGGGTGATCTCTTCCGGCCACGACCCGCGCCGCTTCGTCGAGGACCTGCTGGAGCGGCTGCGTGACCTGCTGGTCGTGGCCGCGGTGCCGGACGGCGGGCACGCGGTGCTGCGCGCCCTGCCTGGCGACCAGCTGGAACGGATGCGTGGGCAGGCGGGCCACTTCGGCCGCGGCGAGCTGTCCCGGGCCGCGGACGTCGTCAACACCGCCCTCACCGAGATGACCGGGGCCACCTCGCCGCGGTTGCAGCTGGAGCTGCTCTGCGCCCGGCTCCTACTGCCCGGCGCCGAGCACACCGAGCGTGGGCTGCGTGCCCGCCTGGACCGGGTCGAGAAGCGATTGGGGGTCGCCACGCCCGGGTCGTTGGCCGGGTCGGTGGGGTCGGCTGGGTCGTCGCCAGCCGACTCCCGGCGGGCCGACGGGGGCGCCCCCCCTCGTGCTCGGAAGCCGCAGCCGACAGTGGACGACGGAGAACCTGCGGGAGCGACGTCAGGCGAAGCCGGTCGCGGAGCAGGAGCTGCGCCGGCGGTCGGGCGCAGCCGCCCTGGGCCCACCCGAGCCGAGCCGACCCGGCCGGCCGAGCCGACTGGGTGGGCCGAGCCGACCGGGTGGGCCGTGCCGGCATCCGGGGCCCAGGACGCGCCGTCCGCCGGCCCGTCCGGCTCACCCGCGACCGGTCCCGGGCGGGTCGACACCGAGCAGGTGCGGCGGATGTGGCCGGATGTGCTCACCGGGCTGTCCCACCTCAAGCGGGCCAGCTGGTCGTTGGTCTCGCAGCACGCCCAGGTCCTGGACTACGACGGGCAGCGCCTGCTGCTCGAGTTCGGGACAGCGGGTCTGGCCGCCTCGTTCGGCCGCGGCGCCCACCAGGAGTTCCTGCGCCAGACCCTCATCGACGTGATCGGCCTGGACTGCCGGATCGAGGCGGTGGCGCGTGACCCGGGGCCATCAGTCGACCGGACCGGGCAGCATGTGACGGCTGCCGCGCCCGGGCGGGCGCCCGCGGCGGGACCGGCTTCGCCAGACGTCCCTTCTACGGGCCACGGAACACCCGACACCAGGCCCGGACGACCCGGGGCGGGCGGTGCCACGCCCGCCGCCGATCCGGGTTCCGAGCCCGACATCCCTCTGTCGGACGAGCCGCCCACGGACGAGGAGCTGCCCCCGCCTGAGGACGACGCCGCCTCGCCGCCGGCCGGCCGTGCGCCCACCCCGGCACGGCCCCCCGCCTCGAACCCGGCACCCACCACGGGCCCACCTCCCGGGCCCACGGTGGCGGCCGCTCTGGACCAGGACATCAGCCCGGACGACGTCGACATCGAGGGCTCCGGGCAGGTCGGGCGGCCGGTGGTCGAACAGCTGCTCGGGGGCCGGGTGATCGAGGAGCGTCAGGAGTGAGTGGCCCGCTGGCCCAGGTCGACGGCTGGGACGCACCGAACGTCTCGGTCGCGGTGGTGGGCGATGACGGTGCGGTCCTGGACGCGCACGGACCATCCGACCGCGACTTCCGGTTGGCCTCGATCTCCAAGCTGCTGGCCGCCTACGCGCTGCTGGTCGCCGTGGAGGAGGAGGCGATCACCCTCGATGACGCGGCCGGCCCCCCGTGGGTCCGGGACCGGGGCGCGACCGTCCGACACCTGTTGTCCCACACCTCCGGGCTGGGCCTGGAAGCCACCGACCCGGTCACGTCCCAGCCCGGTGCGCGGCGGATCTACTCCAACGCCGGCATCGAGGCCGCGGCCGACCACCTGGCCGAGGTCAGCGGGATCGACTTCGCAACGTACCTGTCCGAGGCCGTGCTCGCCCCGCTGGGGATGGCCTCGGCACGTTTGCGCGGCTCGCCCGCGCACGCCGTCTACGCCTGCGTCGAGGAACTGGTCGCGTTCCCCGCCGAGCTGTTCGCGCCGTCCCTGCTCGCTGAGCCGACCCTGCGTGAGGCGACGAGCGTGCAGTTCGAGGGGCTGACCGGGATGCTGCCCGGCGTTGGCCGGTTCGACCCGTGCGACTGGGGCTACGGCTTCGAGCGGAACTTCGGACGGCGTCAGGTCGACGGCGGTCCGCACTGGGCGGGCCGGCGGGTCTCACCGCAGACCGTCGGGCACTTCGGCGGTGCCGGCACCTTCCTCTGGGTGGACCCGGTGGCCAGGGTGGCCTGCATCTGCCTGACCGACCGGGGGTTCGACACCTGGGCGATGCAGGCCTGGCCGGCGTTGTGCGATGCGGTGGTCGACACCTACGGGCAGCCCTGACCGCTCGAGACCGAAATCGCCCACGTGACCCACGACGCGGCAGCCGGGGGTTCACGGTGTCTCCCGCGTGTCGGTGGCGACCCGTAGGCTCACTCCTGTGTACGAAGGCGTGGTCCAGGACCTCATCGACGAGCTCGGGCGGCTGCCCGGGGTCGGGCCGAAGAGCGCCCAGCGGATCGCCTTCCATCTGCTGGCCGCCGACCCCGTCGACGTCCGGCGGCTCTCCGCGACCCTCACCGAGGTATGCGAGAAGGTCCGGTTCTGCGTGGTCTGCGGGAACGTCTCGGCCGACGAGTCCTGCCGGATCTGCCGCGACGAGCGTCGCGACCCCAGCCTGCTGTGCGTCGTCGAGGAGCCCAAGGACATCGTGGCCATCGAGCGGACCCGCGAGTTCCGCGGGCGCTACCACGTGCTCGGCGGGGCGATCAGCCCGATCGAGGGGGTCGGGCCCGACGACCTGCGGATCAGGGAGCTGCTGACCCGGCTCGCCGACGGCCAGATCACCGAGATCATCCTGGCCACCGACCCGAACCTGGAGGGGGAGGCCACCGCCACCTACCTGGCCCGGTTGCTCAAGCCGATGGGACTGCGGGTGACGCGGCTGGCCTCCGGCCTGCCGGTGGGCGGCGACCTCGAGTACGCCGACGAGGTCACGTTGGGCCGGGCGTTCGAGGGACGGCGGTTGCTCGATGTCTGACACGCAGGGGCACGCAAGAACGCGGAGCCGAGAGACCGGAGCTGGTCATGATTGACGACACCGTCGCCGTGCGACCGAACGCCGAGGCCGCCGAGCTGCAGCGGTTGGCCGCGGAGACCGCGGCCGATGCGAGCACGTACCTGGTCGCCCTGTCCGAGGTGGCCAGCGGGAACCATCCCGACAGTGCCATCCCGGTGCTGATGCTCGCGGTCTCCCAGGTCCTGGCGTCCGGCGCCCGCCTCGGCGCGATCACAGACGTGGTGCCGAGCGAACGCTTCGAACCGGACCCCGGGCCGGACGCCGACATCGACCCGGTGCGCGCCGGGCTGGCGAACATCTTCGACGGGGTCGACGACTACGCCGACATCGTCGACCCGCTGACCAGCGTGGAGCTGGTGCGTGGCGTCCTGTCCAACGACCTCGCCGACATCGCCGCCGACCTCAGCCACGGATTGCGCCACTACCAGTCCGGGCGGGTCGACGAGGCGCTGTGGTGGTGGCAGTACTCCTACCTGTCGACCTGGGGGGTGCGGGCCGCCAGCGCGCTGCGGGTGCTACAGACGATGATCGGCCACCTGCGCCTGGACGTGGACGCCGAGACAGCCGGTGAGGCGCAGTTCGACGCTCTGCACCCCCAGTAGCCCCCGCGCCGTGCTGACCCGCCGGCGGCCGAGTGGGAGCGGGCGGCTCAGGCGACCCGGGTGCCGCGGGGCAGATGTCGCACCGGAGCACGCAGCCGGCGCACCGCGCCGGTCAGGAACACCGCGCTGAGCACGCCGTTGATCGCCAACCCGGCGGGCCAGGTCGCTCCCAGCTGCTCCCGCTCGGCGTCACGCGCCTGGTCCCGGCTCAGGCTCTCGGCCTCGTTGTCGTAGCAGTAGTCCTCGCTGACGCGTGGGCCCAGGCGGGCCTCCCGGACCCCGGTGCGGATCAGGGTGAGCGGGTCCTCGTCGAACGGCTCGACACCGCGGGGCCGCGGCGCGGCGTCCGCGATCACCGCGTAGGGCGAGGCGGCGAGCAGCCACCACGACCGCTCGGTGTGCGGCCGGGACGATGTCTGGATCTCGGTGACGCACTGGGTGGTCGAGAAGTCGGGTCCCGTACTGCTGAAGGACCGCACCTCGACCCGATCGACCTGGGTGACCAGCGGCAGGCTGAGTGCGAACAGCACCGGCAGGCCCAGCCCGAGGAACGTCACGGTCAGGTAGGTCAGCAGCGCAGAGGACGACGTCCGGGCCGTCACCGCCGACCAGCCCAGCCCGATCGAGCAGATCACCAGTAACACCAGGGCCAGCACGACCAGGACGACGAGCAGCCGGCCGGTCGGAGCCCGCGAGCCCAGGAAGGACCAGACCAGGAACGGCGCGGCGGTGGCGAGCAGGGCCAGGGCCACTGCCCAGGCGGCGAGCAGCTTGCCGAGCACGATCTGTGTCGGGGTCAGCAGCGTGGTCTGCAGGGTGGCCAGCACCCCGGCCGCCCGGTCGCCGTTGATGCTCGTCGCGGTCAGCGCCGGCACCACCAGCGCGGCGAGGGACAACACCAGCAGCGTGACCAGGCCGAAGATCATCCGACTGGCCGTGATCCCGCCCTCGATCGGCAGCGGCTCCACGCCGCCGTAGGCCCGCCGCACCGACCAGTGCACCAGTGAGGTGAGCAGCGCGAGCAGCACCGCCCAGACCACCAGGACGATCACCCAACGGCTGGCCCGGACCCGTTGGCGCAGCTCGAGCCGGGCCACCGTGCGCACCCCCGCCCAGAACCGGTCCCGCGCCGACGACCCGTCGCCGGCGTCCGGACGGGTTGTGGGCAGGGTCTCGGCGGTCATCGGCGTTCTCCGCTCAGTCCGATCATCGACAGGTAGGCCTGCTCGAGGACGCCCGCCGCCGGCTGGAAGGACAGCACCGGGACGCCGTCGCGGACCAGGTCGGCGAGCAGGGCGGCGGCCGCGGCGTCCGACTCGATCATGACCTCGACCCCCTCTCGGTCCAGACCCTGGGCCCCGACCGGCACCCCGCGCTGGTCGAGCGCCGCCAGCAACGACGACGGATCGAGCGAGCGCACCCGCCAGGGTCGGCTGCGGGCCGTCTGGACGGCCAGTCGCTCGGTGGAGACCGTCCGACCGCCGGCAACGATCACTGCCCGGTCCGCCATCTCGTCGAGCTCGGCGAGCACGTGGCTGGAGATCAGCACCGCCTTGCCGGCCGCGGCCAGGCGGCGCACGATCCCGCGCAGCTCGACCCGCGACCGAGGATCCAGCCCCGAAGCCGGTTCGTCGAGAAGCAGCACGTCGGGGTCGTGGACCAAGGCCCGGGCCAGGCCGAGCCGCTGCTTCTGTCCTCGGGAGAGCACCTGGGTGGGGCGGTCGGCCAGCTCGACCAGGTGCACCAGGTCGAGCAGCTCCTCGATCCGGGCGCCGACCAGGGACCGCGGCACGTAGAAGGCGTCGGCAACGGTCTGCAGCACCTCGCGGCAGGTCAGCGTCTCCCAGGTGCCGAACACGTCGGGCATCCACCCGGTGCGCCGGCGGACCTCGCGGGGCTGGGCGACCGGGTCGAACCCGGCGATCCGGACCTGCCCGGCGTCCGGGACCAGGAGCGAGGCCAGTACCAGCAACAGGGTGGTCTTGCCCGACCCGTTCGGTCCGACAAGTGCGGTCACCTCACCGGCGGGCACGTCCAGGTCCATCGTGTCCACGGCGACCACGTCACCGAAGGTGCGCCGGACGCCGCGGGCGACGATGCCCCGGGCGGACCGGTCTGCCTCGTCGGTTGTCTGCGGCGGTCGTTGCGCTGGGTCGGTGCCCGGATCGGGTCCGGACGGATCGACCGTGCTGGGGTCCATCGAGCCCTCCCGTCCGGTGCCAGGACGCACGGTCCCGGCGGTCTGCGATCTGCCCCGCCGCCACCGACGGTGCGCCACCGCCGATCATCTCCGATGATCGCTCCGGTCGGGTGGAGGTGGTGGGCCGGCGTCCACGGTGTCACGGTTTCGCCACTGGCCCTCTTGCGCCCCTGGCCGCGCCGTCGACGGCGGTCCGGCGTCGAGTGCTCGTCGCGGTGACGTAGACTCCCCTCTCGGTGTGCGCCGGAAAACGGCCTGCGTGATGGGCCCGGGTCGGGCAGGATGGCCGGTTCGTGCACAGACCGATCTGTGGACCGATCAGTGGGAGAGCAGTTCCGTGAGCCTGGTCGTGCAGAAGTACGGGGGGTCCTCCGTCGCCGACGCTGAAGGCATCAAGCGTGTGGCACAGCGCGTCGTCGAGACCAAGAAGGCCGGCGACGATGTGGCCGTGATCGTCTCGGCGATGGGCGACACGACCGACGACCTGCTCGACCTGGCCCGGCGGGTGACTCCGACCCCGCCGGCCCGCGAGCTGGACATGCTGCTCACTGCGGGCGAGCGGATGTCGGCCGCCCTGCTCGCCATGGCGATCATGGACAAGGGCGTGACCGCACGGTCCTTCACCGGCTCCCAGGCCGGGGTGATCACCACCGCGCAGCACGGGGACGCCCGCATCATCGACATCACCCCGGGCCGGATCACCACCGCCCTCGGCGAGGGCGACGTGGCGATCATCGCCGGGTTCCAGGGGGTCAGCCAGTCCACCAAGGACGTCACCACCCTCGGTCGCGGCGCCTCGGACACCACCGCGGTGGCCCTGGCCGCCTCCCTGGGGGCCGACGTGTGTGAGATCTACACCGACGTGGACGGCGTGTTCACCGCCGACCCGCGGATCGTGCCGTCGGCCCGGCGGATCTCCTCGATCTCCTACGAGGAGATGCTCGAGATGGCGGCCAGCGGCGCGAAGGTGCTGCACCTGCGCTGCGTGGAGTACGCCCGGCGGTTCGGGGTCACGGTGCACGTACGTTCCTCGTACAGCCAGCGTCAGGGCACCTGGGTCAGTGACGAGCCGGTCCGGCATCAAGGCGGGGACCGCCAGGGCAACGAGGGAGAGCCGATGGAGGACGCGATCATCTCCGGGGTCGCGCACGACCGCAGCGAGGCCAAGGTCACCGTGGTCGGGGTGCCGGACAAGCCGGGTAAGGCCGCGGCCATCTTCAAGGCCGTGGCCGCCGCGGACGTCAACCTGGACATGATCGTGCAGAACGTCTCGGCCGTCGCCACCGGGCTGACCGACGTGTCCTTCACACTGCCGAAGGACGACGGCCAGAAGGCGTTGACGGCGCTGGCCGGTCAGCAGGAGGCGATCGGCTTCGAGACGCTGCTGTACGACGACCAGATCGGCAAGGTCTCCCTGATCGGCGCCGGGATGCGCAGCCACCCCGGGGTCTCCGCGAGGTTCTTCGACGCCCTGGCCGTGGCCGGGGTCAACATCGAGATGATCAGTACGTCGGAGATCCGGATCTCGGTGGTCACCCGCGCCGACGACATGGACGTCGCGGTGCGCGCCGTCCACTCGGCCTTCGGGCTGGACGCCGAGCAGATCGAGGCCGTGGTCTACGGAGGGACGGGACGATGAGCCGCACGGGCAAGCCCACCCTGGCCGTGGTCGGCGCCACCGGCGCGGTGGGCTCGGTGATGCTGAAGATCCTGTCCACCCGCGAGGACGTCTGGGGAGAGATCCGCCTCGTTGCCTCGTCGCGTTCGGCCGGCCGGATGCTCAGCTGCCGCGGCGAGCAGGTCGAGGTCCGGGCGCTGGCCCCGGAGGTCTTCGACGGCGTCGACGTGGCCATGTTCGACGTACCCGACGAGGTGTCCGCGCAGTGGGCGCCGATCGCCGTGGAGCGCGGCGCAGTGGTGGTGGACAACTCCGGAGCGTTCCGGATGGATCCGCAGGTGCCGCTCGTGGTGCCCGAGGTCAACCCGGCCCAGGTGCGCACCCGGCCCAAGGGGATCATCGCGAACCCGAACTGCACGACGCTGACCATGATGGACGCCCTCGGCGCCCTGAACCGGCGCTGGGGTCTGACCGAGCTGGTCGTCGCCTCCTACCAGGCGGCCTCCGGGGCCGGGCAGCCCGGCGTGGACCGCCTCTACGACGAGCTCGAGCTGGTCGCCGGTGACCGATCGCTCGGCCAGACCCCCGGCGATGTGCGGCGCACTGTCGAGGCCAAGCTCGGTCTGGAGGACTCGCCGTTCCCGGGACCGCTGGCGCTCAACGTCATCCCCTGGGCCGGGTCGGCCAAGGACGACGGGTGGACCAGTGAGGAGCTGAAGGTCCGCAACGAGTCCCGCAAGATCCTGGGCATCCCGAAGCTCAAGGTGTCGGCCACCTGCGTACGGGTGCCGGTGGTGACCACGCACTCGCTCGCCGTCCACGCGACCTTCCAGAACCCGGTGAACGTGACCCAGGCCCGGGAGGCGCTGATGGATGCACCGTCCGTCGTGGTGCTGGACGACGCCGACCAGAAGGAGTTCCCGACGCCGGCCGACGTCGTCGGCTCGGACCCGACGTTCGTCGGGCGGATCCGGCAGGCCCTGGACTGCCCGAATGCGCTGGACATGTTCATCTGCGGGGACAACCTGCGTAAGGGCGCGGCGCTGAACACCGCCCAGATCGCCGAGCTGATCGCAGCCGAGCTGTCCGCCTGAGCGTTCCCGCGTCGCCGTCCGCTCGCTGGGGGCGCGGGCGTCCTCGGGGCGCTCAGGGCCTTGGTCCTCAACCCGACACCCGTGACAGTTCGGGCTGATCGGGCTAGTGTGCGCGGGCATGTCCAAACCCGGACGGTCGGGGCGTCCGACGTCTCCAGGAGCGTGACCCATGAAGAAGCGCATCGGTGTCATCGCAGCGGCATCCCTCGTGCTCACCGGCCTCACGGCCACGAGTGCGCAGGCGGCCGGGTGCGAGTCGGCGGTCAACAACACCTACAAGAAGCTGCTGGACTGCGTGAGCCTGGAGGGAGCCCGTGATCACCAGGCGGCCTTCCAGCGGATCGCGGACGAGAACAACGGGATCCGGACCTCCGGCACCCCCGGCTACGACAGGTCGGCCGAGTACGCGGCCGGCGTCTTGCGGGCCGCCGGCTACGACGTCACCGTGCAGGAGTTCCAGTTCCAGACCTTCATCGTGCTGACCCCGTCGGTGCTCGAGCAGGTCAGCCCCGCCGCCCGCCGGCCCGGTGGTCAACACCATCATGTCCTACTCCGGTTCCGGCGACGTGACTGCCGCGGTGAGCACGGTGTCGGCGATCACCGGGTGCGTCGCGGCCGACTTCGCCGGCTTCCCGGCCGGCCACATCGCCCTGATCAGCCGGGGCGCGTGCACCTTCGCGACCAAGGCCACGAACG
This sequence comes from uncultured Actinomycetota bacterium, assembly GCA_963724535.1. Lineage (GTDB taxonomy): Bacteria > Actinomycetota > Actinomycetes > Actinomycetales > Kineosporiaceae > JADJPO01. The sequence continues at coordinate 125,102 of CAVRVD010000011.1, read as the reverse complement.
CGTTCAACGCCGGCGCGTCCGGGGTGGTCATCTACAACAATGCCCCGGGGACCCTGAACGGGACGTTGAGCAGCAGCTTCACCCTGGACATCCCGGTGACCGCGGTGACCCAGGAGGTCGGTCAACAGCTCGCCGCGACGCCGGGTCTGGTCATGCGGCTGAAGACGGACACCTTCCGCGGCCAGGCGACGACGTCCAACGTGATCGCCGAGACCAAGGGCGGCAGCGCGAACAACGTCGTCATGGCGGGTGCGCACCTGGACTCGGTCAACGCCGGTCCCGGCATCCAGGACAACGGCAGCGGCTCGGCCGCGATCCTCGAGGTGGCCCAGGCCTTCGCCAAGGTGAAACCGGTGAACAAGGTCCGGTTCGCACTCTGGGGCGCCGAGGAGTCGGGGCTGGTCGGCTCCACGTACTACGTGAACAACCTGGCCCAGGCCGAGATCGACAAGCTCGCCCTCTACCTGAACTTCGACATGATCGGGTCGCCGAACCACGTCTTCTTCGTCTACGACGGTGACGATTCCGACGGGGTCGGCGCCGGTCCCGGACCGGCCGGGTCGGATGCGATCGAGAAGGTGTTCGAGACCTTCTACACCCAGCGCGGCGAGTCCTTCAAGGGCACCGACTTCTCCGGTCGCTCGGACTACGGCCCGTTCATCGCGGTGGGCGTGCCGTCCGGTGGCCTGTTCACCGGCGCGGAGGGGATCAAGACCCCTGAGGAGGCGGCGATCTGGGGTGGCACGGCGGGCGACCAGTACGACCCGTGCTACCACCTGGCCTGCGACACCTTCGACAACATCAACCTGGATGCCTTCGACGTCAACACCGACGCCGTGGCGTACTCGGTGCTCAGCTACGCCTACAGCACCGAGAAGGTCAACGGGGTCAAGGGCAAGATCGTGCCGGGCTCGCCGTCCATCGGCTCGGGCAACCCGAACGCCGCCGGTTTCCCCGGCCGGGCCGGCGACTCGGTGCACGACCACAACCACACCCTGGTCGGGTCCTGACCTGACGGCGGAGGGGCCGGCGACCACGCCGGGCCCTCCGCAGTCCGTCGGTCAGTGCCTGCCACGATCGCCACGAGTGAAGCCAGACTGCCGCTATCGGACACGCAGAGCGGCGACCTTCCTTCACTCGTGGCGATCATGGCGTTCCGATGCCCGCCTCGGTGTGCGTCAGGCTGGCCGGCGCGCGCGGACGAAGGCGCTGGCCACCGCGCCGTCCAGGAGCTCGGCCAGCCGCTCGACACCGCCGAGCCCGGCGAGCTCGTCCTGCGCCACGTCGGCGGCCAGGTCCAGCAGCTCGGCACGGCCGTAGCGCCGGGTCACCTCGATCGACGCCTCGACGTAGCCGACCTCGGCGAGCAGCCGCAGGTACTCCTCGTCACGCAGCGCCCCGCTGACGCAGCCGGTCCACAGCGACATCGCCCGCACCGCGGGCTCGGGCAGCTCACCGAACAGCACGATGTCCGCAACCGCGAACCGGCCACCGGGCCGGGTCACCCGGAACGCTTCGGCCAGAACGGCTCTCTTGTCCGCGGCCAGGTTGATGACGCAGTTGGAGATCACCACGTCGACCAGGCCGTCGCGCAGCGGAATGTCCTCGATGGTGCCGCGCAGGAAGGCCGCGTTGGCCACCCCGGCCTCCGTCTGGTTGCGGCGAGCCAGGTCCAGCATCTCCTCGGTCATGTCCAGCCCGTACGCCATCCCGTCCGGCCCGACCCGACGCGCCGACAGCAGGACGTCGAGCCCCCCTCCGGAACCGAGGTCCAGGACCGTCTCGCCCGGCGTCAGATCGGCGAGCAGGTGCGGGTTGCCGCAGCCGAGGGAGGCGGCCAGGGCGGTGGGGGAGAGCCGTTCGGCCTCGGTGGCGTACTCGCCGCGGTAGAGGTCGGCCGTGATCGGGTTGTCCCCGCCTCCGGGATTCGACGAGCCGGCGCAGCAGTCGGGCGCACAGCCGCAGCTGCCTGCCTCGTTGTCGGACATGGCGGTTGCGGCCCGGGCGTAGCGATCACGGACGGCGGCTCGCACGGTCTGAGCATCGGGTGCTGGCGCATGGTCGGGACGGGTCGATGTCACGAGGACTCCTTGATTCGATGTTCTTCGAAACAGAGCGTGCCCTCTGATTCGATATCTGTCAAGATAGAAGCCGTGACGACCTCCACTCGGGCCGGCGCCCGGTCGCGGCGCCCGCCCGCTCCCGATCCCGGGCGGTGCTGCCCGGGGATCGGTGTCGCGGCCCTGGACGACGGACAGGCCGCCGACATGGCCGCGCTGTTCAAGGCCCTCGGCGACCCGGTCCGGCTACGGCTGATGTCGATGATCGCCGCGGAGCCGGAGGCCTGCGTCTGCGACCTGACCGACGCCTTCACCGTGTCCGCGCCGACGATCTCCCACCACCTCAAGGTGTTGCGAGACGTCGGGCTGGTCGAGTCCGAGCGCCGCGGTACGTGGGTCTACTACCGCGCGTGCGCCGGCGTGCTGCACCGTCTCGGGGAACTCCTCACGGCCGACGGCATGGGGGAGCGGGGCCGCTGACCGCTGGGGTCATTCCACCGTCTGCATCACCGACGTCATCGGATGTGGGGGCTCACCGGCTCACGGCCACCGGGCTGAGCCGCCACACCGACTCGTTGTACTGGCGCACGGTGCGGTCGCTGGAGAAGTAGCCGCACCGGGCAGTGGTCAGGATCGAGGTTCTGGTCCAGGTCTCGACGTCGGCCCAGGCCTTCTCCAGCTGGTCCTGGGCGTCCACGTAGGCGCGGTAGTCGGCCAGGGCCAGGTAGGGGTCCCAGCCGAGGATGCGGTCGACGATCGGGGCGAACGCCTCCCCGTCGCCGTCGGAGAAGGCGCCCGAGGTGATCGCGTCGAGAGCGGCGCGCAGCTCGCCGTCCGACTCGTAGTAGCTGGTCGGCTGGTAGGCCTCGCTGCCCCGCAACCTGGTGGCCCGGGCGGCGTCCAGGCCGAAGACGGTCACGCTGTCGGTGCCGATCCGGCGCTGGAGGTCGAAGTTCGCCCCGTCGAGGGTGGCCACGGTCAACGCCCCGTTCAGGGCCAGCTTCATGTTGCCGGTACCGGAGGCCTCCATGCCGGCCACCGAGATCTGCTCGGACAGGTCCGCCGCCGGGGCGATCAGCTCCGAGGCCGTGACCGTGTAGTCCGGCAGGTAGACGACCCGTAACCGGCCGTCGCACAACGGGTCATGATTGACCGTCGCGGCGATGGCGGTGACCAGTCGCATCGTCTGACGACCCGGGTGGTAACCCGGGTCGGCCTGTCCGGCGAACACCACGGTCCGGTTGATGGCCTGAGCGGTCGGGTCGGCCAGGATCCGGTTGTACAGGGTGACCACGTGCAGGGCCTTGAGCAGCTGGCGCTTGTACTCGTGGAACTTCTTGATCATGACGTCGCACATCGACTCGGGATCCACGGTGACGTCGGACTCGGTGCTGGTCAGCGCGGACAGCCGTTCCTTGTTGGCGCGCCGGACCCCGCGCCAGACGGCCCGGAAGTCCGGGTCATCGGCCAGTGGGGCCAGCGCGATGAGCCGGTCGGCGTCGCGCACCCAGTCCTGGCTGCCGAGGTGCTCGGTGATCAGGGTCGACAGCCGCGGGTTGGCCAGCCGCAGGAACCGGCGCGGGTTGACGCCGTTGGTGACCGTGCAGAACTTCTTCGGCCACATGGTGGCAAAGCCGCGCAGCGCCCCACGGGTCAGCAGCGCCGTGTGCTGCTCCGCGACCCCGTTGACGTGGGCCGCGGTGACCACCCCGAGGTGGGCCATCCGCACGTGCTGCTCGGCGCCCTCCTGGATCAGGGACAGCGCGCCGAGCTTGCCGATGTCGCCGGGGAAGCGCACCGCGACGTCCTGCAGGAGGAAGTGGTTGATCGAGTAGATGATCTCCATGTGTCGGGGCAGCAGCTGCTGCATCAGCCACACCGGCCAGGTCTGCAGGGCCTCGGGCAGCAGCGAGTGCACCGTGTAGCCGAACACCTTGGTGGTGATCGACCAGGCTCTGTCCCAGTCGACGCGCTGCTCGTCGACGAGCAGCCGCATCAGCTCCACGGCGGCCAGCGCCGGGTGGGTCTCGTTGAGCTGGATGGCGACCGCGGCCGGGAAGGCGCGCCAGCCGGCGTAGCGTTCCCGGTAGCGGTCGACGATCTCGCCCAGTGTGCAGGCGACCAGGAAGTACTGCTGCTTCAGCCGGAGCTCGCGGCCCGGCTCGGTGGCCTCGTCGGGGTAGTAGACCCGGGTCAGGTTCTCGGCCCGGGCCGCCTGTTCCACCGCCGTGGCGTACTCGCCGGCCTCGAGGCGCTCGGGGTCGAGGGTGGTGGGGTTGGCATGGGCTCGCCAGAACCGGACGGCGTTGACCGTGCCGGTGCCGAAGCCCGGCATGAACATGGTGCTCGGGACGCCGTCGATCTGCTCGGCCGAGACCCACCGGCGGCGCAACCCGGTGGGATCGCCGTCGTCCTCGGTGTGGCCGCCGAACGCGACGGTCCGCCGCTCCTGCGGGGCCTCCATCTCCCAAGGGTTGGCTGTCAGCGCCCAGCCGTCCCCGTCACCGCCGGTGCCGTGCAGGGCGCCGCCCGACAGCCGGGTCCCGTAGGCGTAGCGGAGGCCGTAGCCGACGACCGGTAGGTCGAGCGTGGCCGCCGACTCCAGCACGCAGGAGGTCAGCCGTGCTTGCCCGCCGTTGCCGAGCGGTGGTTCGACCTCGACCTCACGCGGCACCGCGCCGACCTCGCCACCGGGACCGCCGACCTGTTCACCGAGGGCGAGCAGGTTCTGGTCGAGCTGGCGGCCGGGTAGGTGCTCGGCGGACAGGTAGTACAGCACCCGCGACCCGGCGGCCCGCTGCGCCTCCAGGGTGCGGTTGTGTCGCTCGGCCAGCTGTTCGCGGGCCGCGGTGGCCAGCTTCCGGTAGGCCTCGCTCGTGGTGTGCGGCTCGTGCACCGTCGACTCCGTCGTCACCGCACCATCCCTACCTGGACCAGCGGTCGGTGTCGAATCCTTCCGGCCGCGTCTCAGCGTGGCGTGGCGGCAGCGCTGCGGCGATGGGAGCGGGCCCGCTCCAGGACGTTCATCACCGGGGTCGCGCTCATCCCGTGCAGGACCACCGAGGCCAGGATGGCCAGGGCGACGGTGGACCAGAGCTCCCCGGAGCGCGCGAAGTCGCCGTTGTCGGTGGCGTAGGCCAGGTAGTAGAGCGAGCCGATGCCACGCACGCCGAAGAACGCGATCGCCGCCCGCTCGTTGCGGGCGATGCGCGAGCCGGTCAGGCACAGCAGGCCACTGATCGGTCGGACCACCACCAGCAGCAGGACGACGACGACCACGCCGCGCCAGGTGAGGTCGGCGAGCAGTCCCTGGGCGCAGGCGAGGCCGAACAGCATGAGCAGGACCAGGGTGAGGATCTGCTCCAGCTCCTCGACGAAGTGGTGCAGCACCTCGTGGTACTCGTGGCGCCGCTCGTGCTGGCGGATCACCAGCGCGGCGGCGAACACCGCCAGGAAGCCGTAGCCCTGCGCGGCCTCGGCGGCGCCGTAGGCCAGGAACACCGTGGCGATGGCCACCACCGCCTCCCCCGTCTCGGCGAACCGCCACGACGCGATCGGGGCGGCGAAGGCGGCCCGGGCGACCAGCCAGCCGACGCCGGCGCCGACCAGGAGACCGACGACGATCTTCCCGGCGACCTCCCAGGCCAGGAAGCGCCATCCCCAGTCGGCCAGGCCGGCCGGGACGGCGATGAAGATGGCCAGGTAGACGAACGGGAAGGCAAGCCCGTCGTTCAGCCCGGCCTCGGTGGTCAGAGCGAAGCGGACCTCGTCCCCCGGGCCGGCATTGGGACCCTCCAGCTGGACGTCCCCGGCGAGTACGGGGTCGGTGGGGGCGAGCACTGCCCCGAGCAGCACGGCGGAGGCCAGCGGCAGGCCCATGAACCACCAGCCCGACACCGCGACCGCCGCGATGCACAGTGGCATGGCGACGGCGAGCAGCCGCCATGTGGTGGCCCAGGTGCGCAGGTCGGGCGGCCGGTCGATGGACAGCCCCACACCCATGATGGCGACGATCACCGTCACCTCGGTCAGGTGCAGGGTCACCGAGACGTGCTGTTGCGGGTCGACGATCGGGATCGGCCCGGGCAGCAGGCCGACGACGACGCCGACGGCCACGAACACCATCGCCACCGAGACCGGCCGGTCGCGCAACAGCCGGGGCAGCACCGCTGCGACCAGCAGGCCGATCCCGGTGACCAGGTGGATGACGTCCGCGCCGGTGATGCCGAGGGTCGGCAACGTGCTGGTGGCCATGGCGGCTCCTGGGACGGCAGGGGTCGACACGGTCGTCGGCCGGTCGGATTCACCCTAGGCCAGCGCACCCACATCACCACGAGGGACCTACGCTTCCGTAACTTACGCGACCGTAGGTTATGCTGATCGGCGTGAGCTCACCGACCCTGGACCGTTCGCCGTCCTCAGGGCCCCTCCGCCCCGCCTCCGCCCCGTCTCCGTCCCGGAAGCGGCCCGCTGCGCTGGCGGCCGGCGTGCTCGGCGGCGTCCGGCGGCTCGCCGAGTCACTGGCCACCCCGCTGGTTCCGGCCGACTACCTGGATCTGCTCGACCCGCTGCGGCACGGGGCCGAGCTGCGCGGCCGGATCGTCGAGATCCGCCCCGAGACCGCGGACGCCGCGACGGTCGTGATCCGTCCCGGCCGGGACTGGGCCGGGCACCTGCCGGGCCAGTACATCCGGATCGGCGTCGACATCGACGGGGTACGGCACTGGCGGGCCTACTCGCTGACCCACCGGGTGCGCGCGGCGACACCCGGGTACCAGCGACCGGCTCCCGCCGACGTCCCGCACGGCTGCGTCTCGATCACTGTCAAGGCGATCCCGGATGGGCTGGTGTCCAACCACCTGGTCCGCCGGGCCCTCCCGGGCGCCCTGGTGATGCTCGACCAGGCCACCGGCGACTTCACCCTGCCGCAGCGGCCGTCGGCCACGGCCCTGTTCCTGACCGCCGGCAGCGGCATCACCCCGGTGATGGGCATGCTGCGTAACCGGTCCGAGGAGCTCGCCGACGTCGTCCATGTGCACTGCGCACCCAGCCGACCCGACGTGATCTTCGCCGACGAGCTGACCGGGCTGCGCAGCGACGCCTACCGGTTGGTGCTCAACGTGGACGACGAGCACGGCGTGCTCGACCTGGACGGGCTGGACGACCTCGTGCCGGACTGGCGGGAGCGTCAGGCCTGGGTGTGCGGCCCCACCGGGCTGCTGGACGCCGCCGAGGCACTCTGGGAGCGTGCCGGTCTGGCCGATTCGCTGCACACCGAACGGTTCCGGCCGAGCGTCGTCGAGCCGGGCGAGGGCGGCGAGGTCACCTTCCTGGGCAGCGACGTGTCGGTGGCGGCCGACGGCGCCACCCCGATCCTGGACGCCGGCGAGGACGCCGGCGTGCTGATGCCCAGTGGCTGCCGGATGGGCATCTGCTTCGGCTGTGTGGTCACCCTGCGGGCCGGCGCCGTCCGGGACCTGCGCACCGGCGAGGTGACGGCCATCGAGTCCGACGAGACCGTGCCCATTCAGACCTGCATCAACGCCGTTGCCGGCACCTGCGACATCGATCTGTGAGGAATCCTTCATGAGCCTGGCCCCCGAGCGTCCGTCCACCCGCCCCGCCCCGGCCCACCGCAGCGGTTCCCGGCGCACCGTCGCCCGGCACCACGACGTGAGCTCGCGGGTCCGGGTCGGCGGGGACACCGCGCGCCCGCAGCGCCCGCCGATCACCGCGCCGCACCAGGTGAACCCGGCGGCGCACCTGACGCCCACGCAGATCGAGGAGATCGGCCGCGAGCTCGACGCGCTGCGCGCAGAGGTGATGGGCAGCCGCGGCGAGCGGGACGCCCGCTACATCCGCAAGGTCATCAAGACTCAGCGCTACCTGGAGATGGGCAGCCGCGCCGTCCTGCTGTTCTCCGGGGTGAAGGTCAAGGGGTTCCGGCCGGCCTGGTGGGTCGGCACCGCCGGGCTGTCGATCGCCAAGATCCTGGAGAACATGGAGATCGGCCACAACGTCATGCACGGCCAGTGGGACTGGATGCGTGACCCGAAGATCCACTCGACGGCGTGGGAGTGGGACAACGCCTCGCCGTCCAGCCAGTGGAAGCACGCGCACAACGAGATCCATCACACGTTCACCAACGTGCTGGGCCGCGACAACGACCTCGGCTACGGGATCATGCGCGTCGACGAGGACCAGAAATGGTCGCTGCTCTACCTGTTCCAGCCGATCTGGCACGTCGGCAACGCGCTCATGTTCGAGTACTCGATCGCCGCCTACGACCTTGAGCTCGGTGCGTACTTCGCCAAGCGCGGTCGGATGCATCCGGACGAGAAGGAGAAGTTCCGCCGCGACGCGGCGGAGGTTGTCGCCAAGATCAAGCGCCAGGCGACGAAGGACTACGTCATCCACCCGCTGCTGGCGGCGCCGACCGGATCGGCCCGGCACACCCTGACCGCCAACGTGGTGGCCAACCTGGTGCGCAACCTGTGGACCAACACCGTGATCATCTGCGGCCACTTCCCGCCCGGGATCGCCACCTTCGAGAAGGCCTCCATCGACGGGGAGACCCGCGGTGAGTGGTACCTGCGCCAGATGCTCGGCTCGGGAAACATCACCGGGTCCAAGGCCATGCACGTCATGTCCGGGAACCTGTCCCACCAGATCGAGCACCACCTCTACCCGGACATGCCGAGCAACAGGTACGGCGAGATCGCTCCACGGATCCGGGAGCTGATGGACCGCTACGAGCTGCCCTACGTCGCCGGCTCGCTGACCAAGCAGGCCGCCTCGGTCTACTGGAAGGTGGTCAAGCTGTCGCTGCCGCCGAAGGTCGAGGGGCGCCGCCGCCGGGACGTCATCAAGCAGGCTGCGGTGGAAGCGGCTCGCGACGCGCGTCGACGTCGTCGTCGCTGATCCGGCCCAGGGTCAGCGCGGCCTGCTCGACGACGTGGTTCTTCGCTGTGCTCAGGCCGCGGCGGACGTCGTCTGTGCGCTTGTCGAGGACCAGGTTGAGCTCGGAGACCACCCGGCAGAAGGAGCCGGCAGAAGGAGTAGGCACTGGTGACGATGCGGGGCTGCCCCGCCGGGTCGGGGAGCGCGCCCTTGTAGGGCAGGTGGGTGTGCCCGGCGCTCAGCGCGTCGATTGCCGGGTCGAGCGCGCTGTTGATCGCGACGATCGGTCCGGAGATGCCGACGCCGGCGTCCACGGCGCCAGGAGGCGGGGTCTGCGACCCACCCTCGTGCAGCAGGACGACGATGGCCTTGCCCCTTGTGTCCCGGGCCGCCCATCCAGCACTATCGCGGATAGTCGTGTGATCTGGCTCACTCACCCAGGGCGGTCATGACCGAATCCGCTACGCACCCGCGTCGGCGTCCGGACGGACCGGCCGACGCCGAGGTCCCCCTCCCCCTGCTCCTGCTTCCCGTGCGACTCGAAACCGTGTTCGGGCGCCGCAGCGACGGGACGAACCGACTGGTCGTGCGGGTGTTCCCCGACACCATCCACACCGACGTGCACCAGCCAGTGCTGCAGGGCGGCGAGACCGAGGCCGGCCGGCGGTTCTGGGTGGTGGCCGACGCCCCCCGTGCCCCCCGGGCGCGCCTGGAGGCCGAGTTCGCGCGGCTGGCGGCGCGGTTGGGTCCGTTCCGGGCCGCCTGGGTTCTGGAGGTGATGCGGCCCACCAAGACCGCAGCCACTCCCGGGTCGAGCGCCCGATCGTCGACCTCGGCCAAGCCGGCAGGACGGGCCCGACTCCTGCCGGACCGCTGGCTCGTCACCGGGTACCAGGGCGATCAGCGGCTCTTCGACGTGAAGGGCGCCACGATCCCGGCCGACCTGCCGGTGGTACCGGATCTCGCGTCGCAGGGCGCATCCGGCGGCTCGATGCTGGACCTGCTCGACGCGCAGGGTCTGAGCTGGATCCACGACCTGGAGGCGGCGGAGCAGGTCGGCATGGCCATCGGCGTCGACCTGCCCCCGAAATGGTCGCCCGCGCTCGGTCTCGACGTGTACGTCACCGGCCACCGCGCGCAGGCCGCGCCGGAGTCCGAGGCGGACGCCGTCGCCGAGCTGCTGGCCGCACACCAATGGACCCACGGGGTGGACTTCGTTCGCCGGGGTACGCCGACCACGACCACGGACGAGTCCGCCGGGGTGAGCGGCCTCTCGCCGGACCTGAGCGCCCTGCTGGATCTCGTACTTGGCCGTCCCGCCGGTCCGGGCCGTCCCGCCGGTCCGGGCCGGCCGGACGGCGGTCGACCGAAGACGTCGCGCTGGCACGAGCGCACGTTCGCCGAGGCGGCCGCCTCCGCCCTGGGCCTGGGATCGTCGGTGCTCGACCGGGCCGGGGCGGCGGGCGAGGGGCAGCTCGGTCTGGGCCCGGCGATGAACGCCGCGCTCTGGCCGGTCACGTGGGGCTACGCGTTCCGGGACGTGCTTGCCGGCGTGGTAGCGGACTCCGATGTCGACTGGCTGCGTGAGCGGTTCGTGCACGACGTGCCCGCGGGCGGCGTGCTGCCCACCCTGCGCTGCGGCCGGCAGCCCTACGGCCTGCATCCCGTCCTCGTCGGGGACGGTGGCGTCGTCGGGCCCGCCGCCGCCCTGCGCTCGGTGCTGGACGCGCTGCGCGGCGTCTGGGCGGATGCCGCGCCGTCCGTGGCGCGCCTCGACCCCGACGCCCCCGACGTGCCCGGTGACGCCGGGGGTGCCCGGCTGTCACTGGAGGAGGCCAGCGTTCGCCTGGCCCGCATCGTCGGTGCCACTCCGAACCCGTCGGACCTGCTCGTCCGCGGGGTCCGGGACGAGAGCGAGCTCTACCAGCGGGCCTGGGGGACGGCCGTCTTCGTCCTGGCCATCGTGCTCTCGGTGGCGCCGGACGTCGCGGCGGAGCTCGGTGACCAGATCGCTGCAGCGTCCACGCTCGAGGCGCTGATGGACGTGCTCGCCGACAGCATCCACGCCGACGCTCCGGCCAGCGGCGCGATCTGGCTGCTGGCCAACGACGCCCGCAACAGCCAGGAGGTCAGGGACGCCGGCCAGGCCGCCGTCGAGCTGATCTCCTCGGGCCTGCTGAACGGCGGGCCGCTGCACGGTACCGATGCGGACGGTCAGCCGACCACGCGCATCGTTGAACCCCTGTTGGGCAATCACCTGACCCGGATCTCTCCCGTGCTCGACCTGGGCCCCGATCGGACCAGGGTGACCGGGTTGCCCGGTGACCCGGACGCGCCACCGCTGTTCGGCTCGCTGTTCGACGAAACGGCCACGCCGTGGACCGGTCCCCTCGTCGCCTCCTCGTCAGAGCCGGCCTCGTGGCTGGCCGCCCTGCTGGTCGAACTGGACGACCCGGGGCGGCCGGCGGCTGCACCGCAGCCCCACGCGCCGTTGCTGTTCCAACTGCTCCAGCACGCCGTGCGATCTGTGGCGGACCGGGATGCAGCCACGGCGCGGTGGGGTCTGCAGACGCTCGCCGCGGCAGTCGCCGACGGCCGGCTGCACGACCCCGTCGCCGACCTGGAGATCCTCATGGGCGAGACCCTCGGCGCCTGCATGCACCGGATCGACGCCTGGTACACCGGCTACGCCGTCCAGGCGCTGGAGGACCTGCGCAGGCGACGGCCACAGGGCCTGGCCGTCGGTGGCTACGGGCTGGTGCTGGGCCTGCGACGTCGCCCGGCGGGGGCCGGCCGCACCCAGGGTTTCGTGCACGCGCCCAGCACCGACCTGGCGGCCACCGCGGCGATCCTGCGCAGCGGCTGGAGCGCCCTCGGTGGCGGGGGTGAGAGCGGCGGCGGGCTGGCCCTCGACCTGTCCTCGGGCGCCGTCCGCGCGGCGTCGTGGATCGTGGACGGCGTCCGGGACGGCCAGCGGCTGGGCGAGCTGCTCGGGCAGTCCGTGGAACGCCGGTTGCACGACGCCGGCCTGGACGCCCATGTCGCGCCGCTGCGGCGCCTGGTCCTCGACGCCACGGGGCACCACGACCGCACTGAACGCCGGATCGTGGACGGCTACCTGGTGGCCCGGGCCTGGCTCGGCGCCGACCAGGTGGCGTCGCTGACCGACCTCGAGCACGCCGTGGCCCGCCTCCTGCGGCCCTACGCTGCCGGAGCACCGGGTCTTGACGACGTGCTCGACGCTCATGCCCGCGACCTCGACGCGGTGGCCGACACGGCGGTCGCGCAGGCGGTGCACGCCCTGGTACGCGACCAGCCCCAGGCCGCCTCCGCGGCTCTGAGCGGCCTCTCCGGGGGGGACGCCGGGCCGGCTGCGCTGTCGATGTTCGGCACCGAGCGCCCGGGACAGCGGATCAGCCATCGGGTGGTGCTGGTGCTCGATCCGGTTGATGCGGACCCCGGCTCCGAGACCGATGCCGGTACCCGCTCCCCCGCCGCGCTGGCCGAACCCGCGCTCGACCGCTGGCTCGGCACCGTGCTGCCCCTCGATCGCGTCCGGTACGGCGCCCGGATCACCGAGGCCGGCACGACCACGATCGCAGGTCCCTGGACCCTCGCGGGCTCAGGGCTGAGCCCGCTGGAACTGCTCTCGGAGCTGCCGGACGGTCCCGGTCTGGGGCTGGGCAGGCTCCACGACCGGCTGGCCTGGCCCCTTCGGCTCGAGGCGGCCGCCGCGGGCCGCCGGGTGGAGGTCCTGATCGACGACGACCCTGGCGGTATCGGGGCGGGCGATCTCCCGCTGCGGCTGTTCCTGCCCTGCGCGCAGGCGATGCGCGCCGTGTTGACGGGCGGTCGGGCGGCCACCGCGGCCGACCTCCAGGCCGCCGTTGCGCCGCCGGTGAACGGGGCCGCGGACGTCGGGGGGGTCACGGATGTCGCCGACGTCGCCGAGCTGGCCGGCCGCGAAGCGGCTCTGGCCGGGTCGGCCCGCGCAGCCGCCGAGACACTTCGCACGGCACTGGACGGCGTCGCCGACGGCCTTGCGGACACCTCGACCGTGCTGACCGCGACCGCCGCCCTGGCGCGCTGGCAGATCACCGACGCGGTCGGCGGTGCCGGGCTGGCCGACCTCGCCGGCACCACGGCGGGCACCGGCGCCGAGGCGGCCGACCGGGACGCCCTGCTCACCCGGGCCGGCACTGCCCTGGCCCTGCTCGAGGACCGGCTGGCCGCTCGGGACGCGGTGGGTGAGGACGGCGCTGACCTGTCCGTCGTCACCGCCCGGCTGGCCGCGCTGCTGCCCGGCGTCCCGGTCCTGCCCCGCCTGGCCCCACCCGGGGACACCCTCGCGGCGGCCGACCCCCGCCGATCCCTGAGCCGGCTCGGCAGCCCGGCGGTCGCGCTGCGGTGGTTGCACCAGGTGGGCCGCACCCGCGAGGCCAGCGGCGCGGCCGCATCGGCCATCGACCTGCTGGAGGCGGCCGGGGGCAGGTCGCTGCAGCCACGCCTGGTGCAGCTGCCGGACCATCCCGGCGAGGGCTGGGCAGCCACCACGAAGCCGACGGTGGACGACCGCCCGAGGACCTGCCTGTTGGCCCTCACCTGGCCGGACTCGCTGGATCCCGAAGCGCCGCAGGTGTCTGCGCTCGCGGTCGACTCCTGGACCGAGGTGATCCCAGACCGCCGCACCCGCACCGGCATCGCCGTCCACGTCGACGCCCCGAGCGCCCGCGCCCCGCAGGTGCTGCTGCTGGGCGTCCCCGACGGGCCATGGACCGACCGGTCTGTCCGTGACCTGGTGCGCGCAGTGGTGGACGACGCCACGCTGCGCGCTGTCGGGCCGCAGGACCTGCAGGGCTGGGGGCAGTTCCTGCCTGCGGTGCACCTCGGCGCCGAGGTCGACCCGGGACCGGTCCCCGATCCGGCGTCCGCGCGGGCAGGGCGAGGAGGGGGGCCGGCATGACCTGGACCCGCATCGAGGGCAGCGGCGTCTCGGCCGACCTCACGCCGGGGTTGTCCGCCCGGGTCGCCGACCCGCTGTGGATGCTCGCCCGGCAGTGGCAGGTCGGCGAGCTGACGGGGGAGGACGCGGCGAGCCCGCTGCTGCTTGGAGCCGAGATCCACCACCAACCGCTCGGCGAGTTCCGGGCGGGCAAGGGCGGGGCCGAGGCCGTCGACCGGGACGGGGGTGCGCTCGAGGCGCGGGCCGAGTGCGAGGACGTGTACACCGGTCCGAGCCGGCTGCGGATCGCCGCCGAGCTCGGGGCCCACCTGCTCCGGCTGATCGGAGCGAAGCCGGTCGACCCGCAGCTCGCCACCCGGCTGCGTGCCGCCTACCCCCTGGACCTCACCTCGGACGAGCCCGGCCCCGATGACGTCCGGGACCCGCGTGGTGACCTGGAACTGGAGCTCCTGGCGCGGCACAGCCTCGACGCCCTGGCCCTCGCCGACGACCTGCGCGCCATCCGGGACGGTGGCGGGACAGGCGGCAAGGGCTCCGGCGATCGATCCGTGGATCCGGGACTCGGGGACGTCGCCGATCCCGACAGTCTGGCCGCCCGGTTCCTCGCCGACACCGACACTCTGGTGCATCGTCCCGATCGTGGTCCGCCGGCCTGGGACGTCGAGCGTCTCGAGTACCGGTTCGACGTCGCGGCGCCGGCGTTCGCGGGCGGGACCGTCCTTGCCGCGACCGGGTACCCCGGGGGGCACCTCGACTGGTACGGCCTCGACGTCGCGGTGACACCGGACCCGCCGCTCGGACGGGAGGCGCCGAGACGGACCGTCCGCTCGACGGCGGTGCCGCTGCAGTACCCCGGGATGCCCGCGAACCGGTTCTGGGAGTTCGAGGACGGCGCGGTCTCCTGGGGCGGGCTGGACGGCGGACCCACCGACCTGGCCCGCTACCTCGTCGGCAGCTACGCGATGCTGTTCGGCGACGACTGGTTCCTGCTCGGCGCCGACCTGCCCCGCGGCAGCCTGGCCCAGGTCCGCTCGGTGAGCGTGGTCGACTCCTTTGGGGCCACGTTCGACGTCCCTGCGACCGCCGCCGCCGACCACGTCCGCGAGGGCGAGGTCCGCAGCTGGCGGTTCTGGGAGCTGTCCGGCGATCCGTCACCGGGGCGGGGCGAGTCGCCCCTGCTGCTGCTTCCAGCGGCACTGCCGCCGCACGACCGCGGGCGCCCGGTCGAGGAGGTCGCCCTCCTGCGCGACGAGGTCGCCAATCTCGCCTGGGCGGTGGAGCGGGTGGTCGAGGCGCGGTCCGGACGGCGGGTGGTGCGCTCCGGCGGGTCGCGCAGCGAGGTGGGTTCCGCGGGCGCCAGGACCGTGCCGCAGGACGAGAACGCTTCGGACGTCTGGGGTTACGACCTGGCCACCCCGGTACCCGCGAACGCCGTGCCCCTGGTGCCGGTGCGGCTGAGCGAGACCGACCCGTCGATCCGGTTCCAGCGCGGCCGGATCGCCACCGGCGAGGTCAGCCGAGGGGCCGTCGGCCTGGTGCTGGTCCCCGACCGCCGGCTGCTGCTGCACGAGGAGGAGATCCCCGGCGGCGGCGTCCAGGTCACTCGGGCGTGGGAGTCGTGCCGGACCCCGGACGGCGGGGTGCTGCTGTGGATGGGCCGGCGTAAGCGGCCCGGTCGCGGGCCGAAGGCGCCCGGCCTGCGTCACGACGTGGTCACGCCGGCGCCCGGCTCCTCGCCCGAGGGCAGCGGGGTCCGCCCGTGAACGACGCGACGACCACACCCATTCTGGGTTGGGCCGAGCTGCTCATCCCGTCCCTGCGGGCCACGCCCGGAGACGACCTGCACCTGGTCACGGGGCTGGCGACCTCCCCTTTCCGAGACCTGGTCGTCGCGGCGATCGATGGCGAGTTCTTCCCCGCCGACGCCCTCCCGACGGGCTGGTCGATCTCGATCACCACGCCCGACCTGTCCGTGCCGGGTGCCTCGGGGGTGACCGTGGACCCGCTCTCCGGCGTGATCGGGGTCGGCCCGCTCGCACGACCGCCGCGCCTGCTGTCGTTCGTGGTCACCTACCAACTACTCGACGCGTCAGGGACGATCACGGGAAGACCGTTGCACCGCCGCGTGCACTGCCACGACGCCCTCGACGCGGTCTGGCTCACGCCGTCCCGACTCCGGGTCCCCCGGGACGGTTCGGGCTCGCGGCTGACCCTGCTCGCGCGCTTCGACGACGACGTGATCGGTGACATCACCAACTGGGTCACCCCCCTGCCGGGTGGCCGGACGTGGCACGTCCACCCGACGACCGGGACGGGCCCGCCCGTACCGGCGGTGACCTGGGACAGCGTCCCGCTCGATCCCGACGAGGTCGACCCGTCGGTCTTCGTGGACCACGGCTACCTGCACGCCACGTCGCGCACCGACGACAGCCGGGTCACGGCGACCCTGTCCCGGCCCGGAGAGCCTGACCTGGTTGCCGAGGCGACGGTCACCCCGGTGGCCCGATGGCCGCCGTCCACGACCGTGCACTACGTCGACGGCCGCGGCGATGGTCCGGACGAGATGGCCCGCTGCGCCAACGTGCTGTTCCTCCCCGATGGGTTCCGCGCCGATCAGCGGAGCGTGTTCGAGAACCTGGTGGACGACATCGTGCGGACCCTGATGCGCGACCCGTACCTCGCGCCGTTCCACCGGTTGACCGACGCCCTCAACTGGTTCCGGGCCTGGATCCCGTCGCCCGAACAGGGCATCAGCCTGCTGCGCCCGGTGGACCTGCTCGGCTCCCCGCCCACGGTGAAGCCGGCGAGCACGCCCGAACCGCAGCCCGGCCCGTTGCTGGTCGAGGGCGACCCCGCCAACCGACCCGACGGGTCGGGGCTGATCCTGCTCGACGAGCACGACACGGTCCTAGGGATCTGCTACGGCGCCCGTCCCGCCGCGCAGACCACCAAGACGGACCGCGCCATGGGGTTCCACCCGCGCCGGCGGACCGAGGCGGACCTGGAGTCCTTCCTCGCCACCCTGACCGGCGTCAGCTCGGCCGACCACCGCTGGCGATCCGGAGGCGTGGACGACCGGTTCGTGGTCATCCTGTGCGCCACGACCCTCCCCCAGGGCACCAACCTGCGGCGCGCGAGTGGTGGCCGGGTCGTGCTCGTCGGCACCGGGAACCCACCGGTCACGATCAGCCCCACCGGCACCGGGTGGCGGGACGATCCCGCACCGTTGCCGGTCCCCAACGACTTCGCGACGACCCGAGTCGTCGCCCACGAGCTGGGTCACTCGCTGTGGCTGGGTGACGAGTACATGACCATCCCGGAAGAGCATCCGAACCCGTCGGCCGTGGACATCTGGGCGAACCTGCAGGCCCGGGCGGACGTGGAAGGCCCCGACGGTTGGCTGAGAGCCGGCTGGATCGCGTGGACCTGGCCGCGCGCGCGGCATGTGGCCGTCCTACTCGCGAGTGCCCAGATCGCACCCGACGCGGTCACCGTGACCCTCGAGGCCGGCCAGGCCGCAGGCTTCACGGTCGGCGACCTGGTCCGGATGCGGACCCGGCCACTCGTCACGTCGGTGACCTCGCCGCCGCTGGTGGTGGCCGCCGTGACCGGCGGCGATCCGGAGGTGGCGACCGTGGTCCTCGAGCCGGCGACGGACGGCGACGCCCTGCCGGCCGGTCCATTCCCGACCGGCAGCCTGCTGATCGCCCCGTTGCTCGACGGCGACGGCGCCGAGGTGGGACTGGTCGCCCGGCCGATGCTCGACCACCTGGACCGACACTCCAACCCGCTCAACGCGTCGTCCACCGACGCCGACAACCGGCCCTGCGTCCCGGTGGTGATGCTGCCGGACGTGGCCTCGGCGACCAACCCCCCGCCCGGGCTGCCCGCCGGGGTGCTGACCCAGCATCTCGTCGGATTGTGGGACGGCGGTGACGACCACACCTGCGGCGTGTACCACGCCACCGGCGCCTGCATGATGAACGGCACCGCGCCCGATGCCGCGCGCACGGCGGCCCACCCCAGGCTGTGTGCCGTCTGCCGGTACATCCTGGTCGACGAGCTCGCCCCGCACCTGCATTCGGCCGTGGACGCCGACTACAACGGCTGGCCTGCGGGTGGGCCGTGATGGCCGACCACCTCTTCTGGCGCAGCGCCTGCGACGGTCAGGACCTCCACCTGGCGGTGGGGCTGTCGAGCGGCCGGTTGGATCAGCGGGTCTGGGCCTGGATCGGCGCGGCCGCGGTGCGGGGCGACCGGCTGGAACACCCGTACTCGCTCGTCCTCGAGTGCCCGGAACCGGATGGCACCGAGGTCTGGACGGGGATCACGGTCGAGGCCGACACGGGCCGAGTGAGCGTCCCGGGACCCCTGCGCTGGTCCTTCGAGGAGCGGGTGCAGCGGATCCACCTGCTGTTCCGGCTGCGGCACGCCGTCGACGGTGACGTGGGCGCCCCTTTGATCGTCACGGTGTGGATCCACGAGCACCTGGACCGGATCTGGCTGACGCCTCGGGTGCTGACCCTCCGGGCGGGGCATCACGCATTGGTCCGGTTGAGCCTGCTGGCCCGGTTCACCAACGCCGACGTCCCTTTCGACGCCGACGCCGCGTCCTGGTCGCCGGCCTTCACGCCGGAGGCCGGCGAGCAGACCTTCGTCCATGCCACGGACCAGGACACCCCGCTGATCACGTGGTCGGCCACCCCACCTGTGGGGATCATCGAGGCCACCGGCCGGCTGCTCGCGCAGGTGCCCGGCACGAGCGTGGTGACGGCGGCGATCCCTTCCCGGCCGGACCTGTCCGCGGCGAGAGCAACGATCCAGGTCCTCGAGCCGTGGGCCGCATCCCCGCCATCGTTGACCTTCCTCGGCGGTGCGGGCGAGGTACTGGCCGGTGAGGTGGCGAACATCCTGTTCCTGCCGGATGGGTTCCTGGCCGGGGACGAGACCCTGTTCCGGACCCTGACGGCCGATCTCATCCACACCCTGGCCACCGAGCCGGTCTTCGAGCCGTTGCCCCTGCTCGCCGACCACGTGAACCACTGGCTGGCCTGGGTGCCCTCGCGCCAGCGCGGCAGCAGCGTGCTGACCGAGGGAGTCGTCAACGACGCGGGCCGCCTGGTCTCCTCCGCGCCGTCGTTGCCGCCGACCACGGCTCACGCCGACGTCTCCTACGAGCAGTACGAGCGAGGGCGGACCCTGCTCAACCTGAACGACACGACGTTCCAGCTCATCCGTGGCGAACGGCGACGCGCCCAACCGATCAGCGTGCAGCGAGCCGTGGTGGTCAACCCCGATCTGCTGGACGACGAGGACATCGACGACTTCCTGAGGGTCCTGACCCACTCCGAGGCCCCCGGGATCGGAGATCGGTGGGCAACCGGGGGACCCGATCAGACCCACATCGTCATCGTGGGGCTGTCCAATGGTCTGTTCGGCGCGAACCGCGTCCGAGGACAGACCGGCCGGACGGCTGCCCTCACCATCGGGGGTGGGCCGGGCATCCCGGTGCAGGGGGCCGTCGACGGCCTCGACATCGACTTCGGCGCGGTTCCCGATGTCGGAGCCTCGCTGGAGCGGGCGGCGCTGGTGGTGCACGAGCTGGGGCACTCCTGGGGACTCGGCGACGAGTACACCGAGTCCGGCAGCGCCCCGGCAACGGCCGGGTGGGTCAACCTGCACGCGGTGGCCGAGGTGACGGCCGGCGGGCGGTTGCAGGGGGAGCTGGTCCGGTGGGGATGGCCACGGCTGCGCGCGGCGGCGGTGCTCACGGCGGCGCCGGTGCGCTCGGCGGAACCCCTGGCTGCCGGTGACACGTCGTGGCAGCCGGGACGAGTACTGCTGACCGTGGGCGCGTTCCAGGCGGAGCTGCTCGTCGTGGGGGACCTGGTCCGAGTGCGGACCCGGCCGCTGTGGGGCTCTGCGGTCTCGACGCAGCACCGGGTGACGGCCCTCGAGCGCTGGGCCGACGTGGATGCGGTGGAGCTGGAACCCGTGGCCGGGACGAGCGATCTGCTGGAGCCGCAGGGGCTGGTGCCGTTCACCGCCGGCAGTGTCCTGATCCTGCCCCGTCTCGACGACGCGCCCGGGCCGGTCACCGGTGAGCTGCCGGTGATGCACGTCGCGGTTCGCGAGCACCTGACCGCGACGTCCAACCCGCTCAACGCCGCACCGGCTGACCCGGTCAACCGACCGTGCGACGACACCCTGCTACGCGGCGAGATGGTGCCCGCCACCAGCCTGCCGCCCGGCCTGCGGCTTCCGGACGGCGTGCCATCCTGGCGGATCGTCGGCCTGTTCGAGGGCGGTGGCCGGTCGTCCTGCGGTGCCTACCGTCCGGCAGGCAGCTGCCTGATGAAGAGCAGGTTCCAGCAGATCGGGAGCGCGCCGGACGTCGAGGGCGAGTCCCAGGCCGTGGTCACCCCGTTCTGTCCGGTGTGCCGCTACGCCATCGTCGACCGGCTCCACCCACCGCTGCACCCGGCTGTCGACGCGCTCTACGACGCGATCTACCCCGTGTTCGAGGGGGTGCCGTGATGGCCGCCTGGATCTACTGGGCCGATCCCCGCAGCGGGCGGGACATCCACCTGACCCCCGGCCTGTCGAGCGGCCGGCTCGACCAGCGGATCTGGGCCGCGATCGACGGCGCCGTGGTGACGGGCGAGCATCTGGCGGACCCGTACTCGCTGGCCCTGCGCTTCCCGCCCCAGGTGGACCCGGACGTCTGGGAGGGCCTGTCGGTGGACGAGGAGGTGGGTCGGGTCGAGGTCGGCGACCTCCCCACCGGACGCCGGGTGCTGCGCATCGATGTCGTGGCCCAGTTGATGCACACCGACCAGGGCGCCGTGGGTGACCCGCTGGCCGTCAGCATCTGGATCCACGGCGAGCTGGCCGAGGTCTGGCTCACGCCACGCGAGCTGACGATGCACCAGTTCCATCGAGGCCCCGTGCACCTGTCGCTGCTCGCCCGGTTCGGCGAGGAGTTCACGGCGGATGTCACCACGTGGCTGCCCCCGGATGTCGTCCTGCTCGGGGAGGAGACCTTCGTGCACGCGGTGGGCGAGGAGGTGCCGCTGGTCGAGTGGTCGGCGACCGGGCACGTCACGGTGGACCAGACCTCGGGCGCCCTGGTCGCCACCACGCCGGGCGCGGGCACGGTGACGGCCGCGGTCCGCGCCGTCCTCGGGCAACCGGCCGTGCCCGAGGCCACCGCCACGGTGGACGTCGTCTCGCCGTGGGCCCTGCCACGGCTCACGGACTTCATCGGTGGCGCGGGTCCGGCGCTCGTCGAGCAGGTACCCAACATCCTGTTCCTGCCGGACGGGTTCCTGGCCGAGGACGAGGCCCTGTTCCGGGGCGTGATGGACGAGTTGGTCGCCACCCTCACCCGGGAACCGGCGCTCGAACCGTTCGGGCTGCTGGTGGACCGGGTGAACTACTGGCTGGCCTGGGAGCCGTCTCGGCAGCGCGGCACGAGCGTGCTGACCGAGGGAATGCTCGACCGGGAAGACCGGTTCTCCCGGGCCGACGATCGGGCCGGGGTCGCCGGAGCGCACGCGGAGATCGGCCGCGAAGACCACGGTGAGGACCAGGTGGCGCTGAACGAGAACGACACGGCCTTCCACGTCGTCTCGGGTGAGCGACGCCGTGCCCGAACCGCCGGGGTCCAGCGGGCCATGGCGATGAACGCCGACCGCATCCGGCCCTTGGACTTCGATGACCTCCTCGGTGCGTTGACCCATCCGCAGGCCGGCGAGATCGGCCAGCGGTGGGTGACGGGCAGGGCCGACCAGAGCAACGTCGTCCTGGTCTGCCTGTCCGCCCTCTGGGGTGGCAGCGTCAGCGTGCGGCGGGGTCAGGCGGTGCAGGCTGCCGTCAGCCTCGGACGGGCCTGGGTCGCCCCCATCCGTGAGGCCGAGTACGGCCTCGACCTCGGGTACGACGCGCCCCCGGCGGTGACCTCCCGGCTCGACCTGGCCTCCCTGGTCGCGCACGAACTCGGGCACTGCTGGGGTCTCGGGGACGAGTATGCGGAGGAGGGCGTGCAGGAGGCCTCCCTGGGGTACGCCAACCTGAACACCCGGGCGGAGGTGTCCGACCCGGGTACCGGTCGGCTGGACGGTTCGCTGGTGCGGTGGGCCTGGTCGCGGCTGCGGGCGGCGGCAGTGCTGGCCGCGGATCCGGTGCCGTCTCAGGAGCCGTTGGATCCCGGGGACTCCTCGTGGCAGCCGGGGCGGGTGCTGCTCGAGGTGGGCACCCTCCAGGCGGATCCGTTCGCGGTCGGGGATCTGGTGCAGGTGCGGACCCGGCCGTTGCTGGACTCGGCCACCTCGTCCGAGCATCGGGTGACGGCGATAGACCGTTGGGCCGAGGTGGATGCCGTGGAGCTGGAACCCGTGGCGGGGTCGAGCGACCTGCTGGAGCCGGCGGGTCGCGTGCTGTTCGAGGCCGGCAGCGTGCTCATCCTGCCGCGGACGGACGGTACCGGGTCGGTGACGGGCGAGCTGCCGGTGATGCACCCCGCCGTCCGGGAGCACCTGACCGCCACGTCCAACCCGCTCAACGCCAGACGGCATGCGCAGGACAACCGCCCCTGCGACGAGTCCGATCCCCGGGAGGCGCCGCTGCTGGCCCGCAACCTGCCACCGGGGCTGGACCTGCCGAAGGGCGTTCCGTCCTGGCGGCTCGTCGGTTTGGTCGAGGGGGGTGGGCGGCTTGCCTGCGGCGTCTACCACCCGGCCGGCGGCTGCATGATGAACAGCCGGATGGGACGCGACGGCCGCCGGTCCCAGGCAGTGGCCATCCCGTACTGCCCGGTGTGCCGCTACGCCATCATCGACCGGCTTCAGCCGGCGCTGCACGCCGCGATCGACGACCTCTACGACGCGATCTACCCGGTCCTCGACGAGACAGGTGGGCCATGAGCGACGACACCCTGCTCGGCATCACCCGCACCCTTGCGAGCGCGGTAGCGCCCCTGGGCCCGGCGTTGCGCGATCCGGTGGCCTTCCGCCGCCTGATGTGGCGGATCGGCTGGGACGCACCGGTTCTGCCGCCGCAGTACACGACCGTCGCCGACGCCGTGGACGCCGTCGTCGCGGCCGTCGAGGACCTGGAGGACGGCGCGAACCTGCTCGAGGTCCTGGCGTCCGTCGAGGCGATCGGCGACCTCTATCGCACGCTTCAGGACCTGCCCTCCGTCCCGCAGGGCGTGGACGCCGCGGAGTTCAGCGCGAACGCCGCCCGTCGCCTGGCCGAGTACGTGCTCAGCGAATACCTGCTGCGCCACAGGCCGGGGACCTACCGGCTGCTCGAGCTGCTGGGCGTGATCGCCGTGGAGCGGATGCCGGCCGGGCCGGGCCGGGCGGGGGTGCTACGCACCCGGTTCGACTGGGAGGCGATCCCCGACCGGCTGGCCCACCCCGACCGTGTTCCTGGCGAGGTCTTCGGTTGGGCCGGTGAGGGGTTCGACCATGCTGAGCTGCAGCGCATCCTGCTCGGCGCGGTGTTCGGGCTAGGCCTGTCCGGCACCCTCGACGCGATCGGTGCCGACTACAGCGACGCCGTCCAGGCCGGTGCCCAGGACCCGCCCGTGGCACCGATCCGGGACGGCATCACGATCCACGTCGCCGAGGTCCGGGTCGACGACGAGCCGTACCTGGTCGGGATCGCCCTGACCGACCTACCCGCCGAGGGCAGCCTGCTGCCTGGGATCCTGCTGCGCCCGATCCTGCCCCCGACGCCGGACCCGGTGCCGCTTCGCGCCGGCTGGACCCTCGAGCTGCCCCCCGGCACGGACACCTCGCAGGACCTCGCCGTTCTGGTCCGGCCCGGCCACGTCGAGGCCCGGTATCCGTTCGCCGACAACGACTTCCCGCAGACCGGGTTCTCCGTCACACTGCGTTTCACCCCCGACCGCCCGGTCGGCGCCTTCGGGGCCGCCGGGACCAGCCGGCTCGAGCTGGGCGGCTTCGAGGCCGGCCTGCACGTCGACCCGGACGACGGCAGCGGGCTCGGGTTGCGGGTGACCGCCTCGGTGGATCCGCTGGCACTGGTGCTGACCACCGGCGGCACGGACTCGTTCCTGGGCGGGCTGTTCGGCGGCTCCGCGGCGCGGGTGGAGGTGCCGCTAGCGCTGACCTGGTCCAGCCGGACCGGGTTGGACGTCGCGGGCGGGCTGGGGATCGAGGTGCACCTGCCCGCCGAGCTCGACCTCGGGTGGGTGCTGATCGAGGGCATCGACCTGGGCCTGGAGCTCACCGCCGGAGCCTCGCCCGCCCTGCTCGGCTATGTCGCGGCGACCTTCTCCGGTGCGATCGGACCCGTCCTGTTCACCGTCGAACGGCTCGGTGCCGAGCTCACCGCGGCGTTCGCCGACGGCAACGCCGGGCCGGTGGACCTGCGGTTCGGGGTGCGCTGGCCGACCGGGGTCGGGCTCGGAGTGGACGCCGAGGGGGTGGTGTCCGGCGGCGGCTTCCTGTCCATCGACCGCGACATCGGGCGCTATGCCGGGGTGGCCGAGCTGTCCATGCTCGGGATCGGGCTGACCGCGGTCGGGATCGTCGAGACCCAACTGCCCGGCGAGGAGTCCGGCTGGTCGTTCTTCCTGTCGGTGATGGCCGACTTCACCCCGATCCCGCTGCCGTTCGGGTTCACCCTGAACGGGGTCGGCGGCTTCATGGGGCTGCACCGCACCATGGATCCCGACGCCCTCGCCCTCGGGGTACGCCAGGGGCGTATCGACAGCCTGCTGTTCCCCACCGACCCGCTGGCCGAGGCAAGCCGGATCATCGCCGACATCGCCGAGTTCTTCCCCTCCACGAACGGCCAGCACACCTTCGGGGCGATGGTGAAGATCGGCTGGGGGCCGGCGTCCCTGCTGACCGCCGAGGTCGGGATCGTGCTGAGCCTGCCCGACGTCCTGATCGCCGTCGTGGGTGAGCTTTCGGTGACCCTGCCGGTGCCGCAGGCACCGTTGCTCGAGCTGCACATGGGCGTGGTCGGCGTCCTCGACGTGGCCGCGGCGACCCTGTCGATCACGGCCTCCATCTACGACTCCCAGATCGTCGGCATCCCCCTGTCGGGCGACATGGTCACCTATGTGAGCCTGGGCGCCCAACCGTTCTTCCTGCTCAGCGTCGGCGGGTTCGCCGACGGCTGGACCCCTCCGGCCGCGCTGCCGTCCTCGATGCGGGACCTGCGCCGGATGGCGGCCTCGCTGGACCTCGGCGAGGTCTTCGACATCGGCATCGACTGCTACTTCGCGCTGACCCCGAACACGCTGCAGTTCGGCGCCGGGGTGCACGCGGCGCTGAGCTTCCGTGAGATCGGCGTGGACTTCACGGCCGAGGGGTCGTTCTCCTTCGACGTCCAGTTCACCTTCCACCCGTTCGCGCTGACGACGAGGATGTCGGCCTCGGTCGTGGTCCGGATCGGCAACGAACCCCTGCTGGATCTGAGCGTCACCCTGCGGCTGGAGGGACCGAAACCCTGGTACGCCACCGGGACCGGGACCTTCCGGTTCCTCGGCCAGGACGTGAACATCAACCTCACCGTCGGCAGTCCTCCCGCCGGCGAGCCGGATCCCACGCTGGACCTGTGGCCGCTGCTGCGGGACGCCCTCTCGGCCGAGGACGCATGGTCCACGCCGACCCTGACGGCCGCGCCGGGTGAGGTGAGCCTGCGCGCCCTCGACCCGGTCGCCGAGGAGGGCCTCTGGCTGGCCCCGCAGGCGGCCGTCCAGGTCCGCCAGTCCGTTCTGCCGCTGAACCGGCGGATCGAGGTCTACGGCTCGTCGGCGCCGCAGGGCGAGGATCGCTTCGACGTCGAGGACGCCGGCCTGGACGTCGGCACTCCCACGCCGTTCACGCTGCTGCGTGAGTGGTTCGCCCCGGCGCAGTACACCGACCTGTCCCCGAACGAGCGCCTGGCGGCACCCTCCTTCGAGGAGATGGACGCCGGGCTCGCGCTGACCCCGTCCGGGTGGACCGTGCCGCTGGCCGAGGACGATCTGGCCTGCGTGGTGGCCGGGCACGAGGAGGCGGTGCTGGAGCCGGACACCCCGGCGACCTGGGTCGCCGTCGGCGACCTGCGCGGCCTGGCCGCCGGGAACTGGACGGACCGTCCGGCGATCCGCGGGACGAGCCCCGGCGGCCGATACGCCGTCTCGTTCTCGGCGTCGCCGCTGCGGGTGGACTCGACCCGCTACACCCTGGCCCGGCCCCTCGACGCGTCGCCGTCTCCCGCGGTCCGGAACATCCCGGCCCGGCGCGCCGCAGGAGGCTGGGCGTTCGCGGACGCCGCCGCCGGGCGCCGGGATGCCGGCGGCGCCAAGGTGCGGGTCGTCCCCACCTCCGCCACGTCGACCGGGAGGCTGCCGTGAGTCCCGCACCGACCGCCCGGCCCGGCGACGAGCCCCGGCTGTACTTCCTGCCCTGGCTGCGCTCCGGCGCCACCGGGGTGCTGACCGAGGCCGACCCGCTGGCCGGACCGCTGCCCGCCGGGGCCACGCTGCGCCCGTGGCTGCGGATCGCTGGACAGCAGGAGGTGGCCCAGCCGATCCGGCTGCACGGCCCGGGCCAGGTGATCGGCCTGGACGCGGCGGTCGTCGTCCGCCGGATCCCCGCCACGGGAACGGTCGGGGCCGAGCCGCCGTACTTCGCCGCGGTCGAACTGGCCCCGGCCGACCTGCCGTGGCGGTACACCCCCGCGGGCCCGGGGGCGGCGTCCGGGCTGCGACCCTGGCTGGTGCTGGTGGTGGTGCGCGCGCAGGAGGGCGTGGTGCTCGGCCCGGAGGTCGGCGCGCCGCTGCCGGTGCTGCGGATCGAGGTCCCGGCGACAGCCTCCGAGGAGCTGCCCGATCTCGCCGACAGTGCGGCGTGGGCGCACGTCCAGTCGACGGTTCCGGCCGCGGACATCGCCGATGCCCTGGCCGGCGCCTCGTCCGGTGACCCGCTCGTGGCCGTGGCCCGCTTGCTGTGCCCGCGGCGGCTGCTGCCCGACGAGAACTGGCTCGCCTGCCTCGTCCCGGCGTTCGCCACCGGACGCGACGCCGGGCTGGGGGAACCCGACGTCATCGCGACGACCACCGAGGCGGCCTGGACCGGCACCGAGACCTCGATCCGGCTGCCCGTCTACCACTCCTGGACCTTCCGCACCGGACCGGACGGGGACTTCGAGTCCCTGGCCCGCCGGCTGCAACCCGATCTCGGGGCGAGCGTGCTCGGGCGGGTCGGCCTGGACGTCACGCGCCCGGGCCCGCCGCTCGCCGGCCGGCCACCGAAGGTGCCCGGGTCGGGACCGGGCGATTTCGTCGGCGCGCTGCGCAGTGCCGACGTGAGCCGGCGGACGCTGCCTGAGGAGGTGGCCACCTGGTACCAGAACCACCTGGAGCCGCTGCTCGACGAGACCGCCCAGCGACCGGTGGCCACACCCGTGCCGGCCGACGGGTACCAGCCGGAGCGGGACGACCCGGTGGTCGCCCCCCCGGTCTACGCCGCCTTCCAGACCGGGGTGACGGGGGTGCCGCAGCGGTCTGAGCCGGCCCTCGGCTGGCAGCGTTCGCTCAACCTCGACCCCCAGCTGCGGGCGCCGGCCGGTGTCGGCGCGCAGGTGGTCCGGCGCAATGCCGAGGCGCTCATGGCCTCGGCCTGGGCGCAGGCCGGGGCGATCGCCGAGACCGAGCAGGCCCTCGACCATGCCCTGCTCTCGGTCGAGGTGGGGCGCTCCTGGGCGCGCCGGGTGGCCTCCCTGGACGACGGTGCCACCGTCCAGGTCACCGCCCGGCTGCATCCCTGGGTGTCGTCCCCGGACGGCGGCGTCGGGACACTGGCGTCCACCCTGGCCCGGTCCTGGCCCGGCCGCGGCCTGGTAAGCGCCGCGTTCCTGCGGGCGCTGCGGCCGGCCACGGCCCTGGCCCGGCGGTGGGGTGAGCAGGTGCGGCTGCGGCCGTCGGCGACCCCCGCGACGCCGGCGCAGGCGACGACCGCGACCTTCCTGGCCGCCACGTCACCGGCCGCGCCGCCGGCCACGGCGGCGGTGCTGTCCTACGCCGAGGTGGCCCTGGCCAGCGGCGCCTGGACCCACGACGGCGCACTGGACACGGACACGATCCGGCTCGAACCCACGCTGACGCGCGCCGCCACCGTCGCCGGGACGCGGGGGGTGGAGGTCTCGACGTCCTTCACCCGGGTGGTCCTGACCCGGACGGCGAGAACCACCCTGCCGGGACGCGGCGGCCGCCGGCGACGACCCGGTGGACCCGGGCCCTTGGGCAGCGCCCGTGCCGCGACGGGACGAACGCTGTCCGCGGTGGACTTCGACGGGCGGGTGGGCACCGTCATCGATGCCGGGCGCGACCTCGCCGCCCTCGTGGACGCTCTGGACCCGGTGTTGCCGGCGCCCTCGCCGCGCGACGTCCCGGACCTGTCCGCCGCGCGGGCGGTCGTGGTCGCCGCCCTCGACCCGCTGCCCGCCACCCGGGCCCGGCTCCTCGACCGGATCCCGGCACTGGCCGAGCTGGTTCCGGTCGACTCCCTGCCGACCAGGGTCGAGCTCGTGCCGCAGTTCACCGACCCGCTCTCGGCCGACCTCGTCCGGTGGGACCCGCGGCTGCTGGTTCCCGGGCTCGAGACGCTGCCCGTCGACCGCGCCGCCCTGCTCGAGGCGGACGACGACTACGTGTGCGCCGTGCTCGCCGGGGCGAACCACGAGCTGGCCCGGGAGCTGCTCTGGCGGGAGTTCCCCACCTCGCCGTCCGCCACGTTCCTGCACCGGTTCTGGGACACCGGACCGGACGGGCCGGACGACGTCCCGGACATCTCGTCGTGGCGCGGGCGGCGGCTGGGCGGGCAGGTCAGTGGAGTCACGGCGTCCGCGCTGAGCGTCTTCGTGGTCCGGGGTGAGCTGATGCGCCGCTACCCGGATGCCCGGGTGTACGCGGTCCGGGCGGTGTGGCTGGACGGCGGCCCCGAGCTCGGGGCTGGGGACGAGATCGCCGAGGTGGTCCTGTTCGGCCGGTTGGACGCCAGCACCCGGTTCTACGGTCTGCCCAAGGACCTGGCGACCCTGCGTGGGGACCGTCAGAACCCGAGACGCACTGCCGCCTCCGCCGGGTGGTTCGTCGCGATCGAGGAGGCGGCGACCTCGCCGCGGTTCGGGCTGGATGCCGCCGCCGAGGACGGCAGCGACCTGCGCACCCCGGCGCCGTCCTGGGACGAGCTCGGCTGGGGGCACCTGGTGGCGACCGGCGGCACGCTGACCGACATCCGGTTCGCCGTGGCCGGCACCTCGCCGCGGCAGGGCACCCGGATCGGGGACGATCCGAGGATCTGGGGACGGAACGCCGCGCACCTGGCGGCGATCACCTACCAGCGGCCGTTCCGGGCGTTGCTGCACGCCGACCAGCTGCTGGCCGGCGCCGATTCGCGGCTGCGGTGAGACCCCCGCCGATGCTGCGGTCGCGCCGGTTCGTCAGGACGGCCTCTCCCGCCGGGGGAACGCACGGCTGAGACTACGCGCAGTCCCGACGCCGGCTCGCAGACAGCTTGGGGGAGTGCTCGATCCGGCGCCGGGTTAGAGTCGAGGTCTCAAGCGGTGTCGTTGCTCCGAGGGCGGGGAGGCAGCCGTGAGCCATGACCACGAGCAGCCCGCCCTGCCCCGGGATCTGCCCCGGTCACCGACGGGCCGGATCCCCCAGTGGGTGATCGACGAGCGTCTGGGACGTGCCGCGCCACGCCCGGCGCACCGTGCACCCGCGGTGGCGGCCGCGGACTTCACGTCCGATCAGGTTCCCCCCTCGCGTCGGCGCGGTGCCGTGGTTCCGCTGGTCATCGTGGTCGCCGTCGTCCTCGCGACGGTGGGCGGTGGGCTGCGCTCCGCCTGGTCGGGCGCCCGACCGGAGGCCCCGGCTCAGGGCAGTGCCGGCGCCTCGTACCGGTTCCTGGCGACCCAGGACGACGGCACGCCGGTCGCGTTCCCCTCCTGCCGGACCATCGAGTTCGTGGTCCGCCGGGACGGCGAACCGGACGGCGGCGCGCAGGTGCTGGCCTCGGCCATCGAGGAGGTGTCTCGCGCGAGCGGGTTGCGCTTCGCCGACGTCGGATCGGCCGACGCGCCGTCCACGGACGGGTGGAGTGCGGCCGCGGCGTCCCCGTTCACCCCGGTGGTGATCGAGTGGCAGACCCCCTCGGAGAACCCCGCCCTCGCCGGGGATGTCGCGGGGCAGGCCGGACCGCTCCAGGTCGCCGCCCCAGGCCATCCCACGGTGTACGTCGGCGGAGAGGTCCAGCTCGACGGCCCCCAGCTTGGCGCGCTGCTCGGGCAGCGCAACGGCGCCGACCAGGCCCGCGCCATCGTCCTGCACGAGCTCGGACACCTGGTCGGACTCGATCATGTCGACGATCCGTCACAGCTGATGTACCCGCGCGCACGCGAAGTCCTCGGCTACGCCCAGGGCGACCTCACCGGGCTGGCCGAGCTCGGCCGCGGTGAGTGCGCGTCCTGGCTGTGACCCGATGTCCCAGCACGTCCCGCTCGTGGCCGGGACCACCCGTGCGCCCGAGGACGGCCACCGTGGTCCGGGGCATCGTCGCGTGTCGACTCCGGCCGGGTGCGTCACCACCGCCCCCGCCCCGGGCCCTGTGGCACTGGTCGAGTGGCCCCCATCACGATGGACTGGAGCCATGGCAGATGTGAAGTCGGCATGGAACGACGCAGGCGACCAGCTCCGCGCCCTGGGGTCCTCGCTCAAGCAGCACTACGCCCAGCAGCGTGAGGACGATGAGGTCGAGGCCGCCGCCCAGGAGGCGGCGCCTCCGGAGGCGGCGCCTCCGGAGGCGGCCGCACCCACGGGAGAACTCCCCAAGGAGCACGACGACAGGGAACGGGTGGCCGAGGCGTTCGAGAAGGTCAGCGACGCCCTTCAGCACGCCTTCGACGCCCTCGGTGCGGCGGCCAAGGACCCCGTCGTCAAGGACGAGGTGAAGCAGACCGGCAGGTCGGTCGCCGACGCGCTCAGTGCGACGTTCACTGAGATCTCGGACGACGTGCGCAGGGCCTTCGACAAGCGCAAGGGTGAGGCGGCCGCGTCCTCGACGGACACGACCGCGGAGCCCGTCGAGAAGCCACCGACCACGCCGCCCGCTCGGGACGAGTCGTGACCCGTTGCGGACCATTGCGGCCCGCCCCGACGCGCGCACACAGGCCTGGGTCGCGGACCGTTTGACCAAATGGACGTGCTCGTCGCGCGAGGCGGCCGCGGCGCCGGGCGGTGACGACATCGCGGTCCGGTCGCGGGGTGCCTGATCGACGCGACTCGGCCGCAGGGAGGCGCTCGGGCGAGCTTGGGCTCCCGGGTTGGACGACTGACCAGCGGTCACGTGGACAGGGCCACCTGGGCACTGGGGCGTCACCTACCCCGTTCTGCGTCCCAGGTGGCTGACGTGACGCCCCGCTCGGCGAGCCGGAACTTCTCCACCTTCTGGGTCGGGGTCCTCGGTAGCGTGTCGGCGATCTCGAGGAAGCGCGGGGCCAGGTGCGCCGGACCGGCCGCCAGGCAGTGTCGGTGCAGTTCGGAGGGGTCGACCCGGGCCCCGGGGCGTAGGACGACGACGGCCATCACCTCGTCCTCGGTGAGCTCGCTGGGGACGGCGATCGCCGCGGCCTCGGCGACGTCGGGGTGCTCGAGCAGGATCTGCTCGACCTCGAAGGCGGAGATGTTCTCACCCCGGCGGCGGATCGAGTCCGACAGGCGGCCGTGGAAGGTGAGGAAGCCGTCGCTGTCGAGCGAGCCCAGGTCCGCGGTGCGTACCCAGCCGTTCACGATCGTCGCGGCGGTGGCCTGCGGCATGCCGTGGTAGCCGTTCATTACCAGGCCCGGCTCCCGACCGCGGACGTGGATCTCACCGACCTCCTCCGGGCCCAGCCCTTCGCGGGGCGGCGTCCCCGCCGTGAGATCGGTCGCGGCGATGCGCACCTCGAAGGCGTCCAGCACCCGGCCGGCGGCCGGTGGTCGGCGCGGGCCACGGACCGGGTCGTAGACCGGGACGCCGGCGTCGGTCAGTCCGTAGACCTGGCGCAGCGGGACACCGAAGCGTTCCTCGAACGCCCCTCCCCACTCGGGCAGGGGGACCCCCCAGCCCAGCCGCAGCCGGTGGTCGCGGTCGTCCTCGCGTGGCGGCTGCCTCCACAGGATGCTCAGCGTCGCGCCCATGAAGTTGAAGACGCTCGCCTCGGTGGCCCGGATCTCGTCCCAGAACCCCGAGGCGCTGAACCGCCGGCCGACCGCCGCCGTGCCGCCCACGGCCAGCGCCGCGACCACGGTCAGGGTGGCCGCGTCGATGTGGAACAGGGGGAACGGGGAGTGCAGCACGTCGTCCGCGCTGAGCTCCAGGGCCTGGGCGTGCAGCTCGCCCTGGCGGCGCAGGTAGCGGTGGCTGAGCGCGCAGGCCTTGGCGGGGCCGGTGGTGCCTGAGGTGAACAGCAACGTGGCCACGTCCAGGTCGTCGGTGCGTGCCGGTGGGGGCGCCGCACCCGGGGCGTCCGGGGTGAGGTCATCGGTCAGCACCAGCCGGTTGGTGGCCTCGGGCAGGGCCCGGAGGGCACGAAGCACCGGCTCGGCCAGCTCGGCGTCTGCGACCACCAGCCGGGGGCCGGCCACCCGCAGGGCGTGCTCGAGCGGTAGCCCGGTCAGGGCGGTGTTCAGCGGGACGTGCAGCGCGCCGATCCGGTTCAGCGCGAACCAGAGCGCCACCTGCGCCGCGCTGTTGCGCATCATCAGACAGACGGCATCGCCGGCTGAGATGCCTTCTGCGGCACAGCGTGCGGCGTAGCCGAGGCTGAGCTCGTGGAACTGCGCGTAGCGCAGGTCAGCGCCGTCCATGCGTAGGAAGACCCGGTCGCCGACGGCGGTGGCCCGCTCCTCGGCGAGCGCGCAGATGCTGCTCACCGGTCGGCGTCGTCCGGGGCGGTGTGGTCCGGGGCGGTGTGGTCCGGGGCGGTGTGGTCCGGGGCGGCCAGGCCGAACAGGCGCCGGGTGTTGCCGGCCAGCAGCGCGGCCAGCGTCGCCTCGTCCAGCCCGCTGCTGCGCCACTCGGCCAGGGCCCGCTGCGGGGTGATCATCGGCCAGTCGCTGCCGTAGAGCACCTGCTCGCGCAACAGGGTGGGCATCATCGCGAACAGCACGTCCCAGCCGGTGGCCGGCCGAGCCACGTACTTGGGCGCGATGGCGCCGAACTCCAAGTACACGGTGGGGTGACGCCGGGCGATCGCCGCGTACTCGGTGGCCCATGGCCATCCGGCATGGCTGGCGACCAGGCGCAGGTCGGGGAAGTCGCAGGCCACCTGGTCGAACAGCTCGGGCCGCTCGTGCCGCAGCGGGTGCATCCGGCTGTAGGTGATGCCGGTGTGGATCGCCACCACGAGGCCGAGCTCCTCGGCCCGGGCATACGTCGGGTAGAGGTGGCGGTCGTCGATGTCGCAGCCGAAGAAGGCCGGCTCGATGCAGACCCCGACCAGGCCCAGGTCGGCCACCCGCTGCACCTGGCGGCCCAGCGCGCCGGGGAAGGGCAGTGCGAGGTCGACGCAGCCGACGCCGGTGAAGAGGCCGGGGTGCTCGTCGAGCACCCGGCGCAGGGCGTCGTTCAGTGCGTCGGCGTCCTCGCCGCCCTCGGACTCGGCGTGCATCACGGCATGGACGACCCCGGCCTCGTCCAGATCGGCCAGCAGCCCCGCCAGGGTTCCCCCGTTCATCTTCGAGGTGAGGCCGAGCACCCGGTCGTACTGCTCGGTGAGCCGGGCCGGGGCGTGGTAGACGGCCTCCGGACGGCGGTCCTGCGGCAGCCGGACCCGGGCGTCGACGACGTCGCCGGGATACGCCTCGGTGTTCATGGGTAGACCTCCGCACGTCGCATCCTGCCACCGCCGGGCTTCGGCGAGGAGAGGCCGGCCGGGCGGCATTCGTGGGCAGGTATGCGGTCAACCCGCCAGACCGGTGACCCGCAGCACGATCGGCAGGACCACGATGATCAGCAGGGCGCCCAACACGTCGAAGCTGATGCCGGAACGCAGCATCCTGGTGATCGGGACCAGGCCGGACCCGTAGACGATCGCGTTGGGGGGCGTCGAGACGGGCAGCATGAAGCCGAACGACGCGCCGAAGATCGCGGCCATCGCCGGGATCAACGGATCGGTCCCGATCGCCGTGGCCAGCGGAATGATGATCGGCACCACCACGGCCGCCGAGGCCGTGTTGCTGGTGGTTTCGGAGATGATGATGGCCAGCACGACGGCGAAGACCGTCAGTGCGACGGCACTGCTCAGCCCGAAGGTGGCGGCGGCCCCGTCCCCGATCGTCTTGGCCAGGCCGGTGGCGTCGAGCAGGGAGCCGAAGATGATGCCGGCGCCGAAGAGCAGGATCGTGCCCCAGTCGATCTTCGCGGCGTCCTCCCAGTCCAGGGTCGCCTGCCGCTTGCCCCAGTCCAGGGGAAGCAGAAAGAGCAGGGTGGCGCCGAGGATCGCGACGATGCCCTCGTTGAGTCGCCCGCTCACCGCCGTGGTGATCTCCGCCTCAGCGCCATAGACCAGGCTGACCACCGAGGGCAGGATCCATAGCGTCACGGTCACCACGAAGGCGACCACGGTGTTCTTCTCGGCCCGGCTCATCCGGCCCATGGCGGCCTTCTCGTGCTGGATGTACTCCTCGACGCCGTGCAGCTCGCGTAGCTCAGGCTTGTTGAGCAGCAGCAGGATGACGGCCAGGACGACGAACATCACCGCGACGATCGGCAGGGCAGCCATCACCCACTGAGCGAAGGTGATCCTCTGCCCGGTGGCCTCCTCGATCAGGCCCCGACCGATCAGGTTCGGTGGCGACCCGACCGGGGTGAGCAGTCCGCCGATGCTGGCGCCGTAGGCCAGCATCAGCATGAACGCGGTCGCCACGCGCAGCCGGGTCGGGTTGAAGTCGGGGGCAACCTCGCCGCGGTCCTGCAGCAGTCGCGCCATCACGGTGATCACCCCGACGGCGGTGGGCAGCAGCATCGCGACGGTCGCGGTGTTGGAGACCAAGGCGGACAGGATCGCGGTGATCAGACCGAACATGGTGATCACCCGGACCGTCGAGGAACCCACGCCGGGCAGGGCGAGCATCCAGAACGCGATCCGCTTGGCGACGCCGTGCTTGAGCATCGCCTGGGCCAGGATGAACGCGCCGATGAAGGTGAAGATGGTCGAGGAGCCGAAGGGGGCGAGCACGGTCGAGGCCGATTCCACGCCCAGCAGCACGACGGCGGCCACCCCGATCAGCCCGCCGATCGGGATCGGAACCGGCTCGCAGATCCACAGCACGATCACACCGAGCAGCACGGCGGCAAGGGTCTGCTGGGTGTCGTCCAGTCCCAGCGGCAGCAGCAGCATGACCAGGGTGAGCGACGGCGCCAAGAACCAGCCGACGGTCTTGCGCAGTCGCTCGAACCGTTCCTCGGCGTCGCTGAGCTGCTGCCGGCCGAGGGTCGTCCGGTTGCCGAGCAGCACCTGCTCGACGTCGGTCCAGCCCGGCCGTGCCGCATCGGACGGTGAGGGGGCGTCAGCGCTCATGGCTGCCTCCAGCGATGTGAAACCACGGAAGTGGGACGTCAGCGGGGGTCAGGGCTTGACGATGTGTGGCGCGCCGGTCTCACGGTGCAGATGAGCGCCCCGTTCGGGCAGCCGAGGGACGGGGGTGTCGGGGACGGAGGCTACCACCCAATTAGATACCCCTAGGGGTATGCTGCCAGCTCGGTCCGCCCGGACCGGACCCGATGCGACGGATCGGCACATCGCGGTTCGTCGTCCTGGTCGGGGCGCACGTGGACCCGTGGCCGACACCCAGGCTCGGCTGGCGGTCGTCACCCGGCCGTTCGACGAGCAGGCCGTTCGACGAGCAGGCCGTTCGACGAGCAGGACAGCAACGACGAAGAGCTGCTGCACCGGCTGCTGACGCTGGGCGGCGGCCGGTGCGCCGGTCGACCCCGGCATCTCGATCGGCGTGGCGATCCCGGTCGCGGTGCCGGCCGTGTGGTGGACGGTGCGTCGGGTCAAGCGGCACGTCAGACGGGGACGAGGACAGGTCGCGGGCCAGGTGGCGAGCATCTCGGTCCCCGCGAGTCGGCGGATCGGTGTCTGAGCGACTACGCTGGGGCACGTCTTCCCCGGCGAAGGAGCCGAGCACGACGTCGCATCGCAGCCCGTCGTGACGAAACCTGTCAGCCTCCCGCGACCCGTACCATCTGGGGTCGCCGCTGGCACCACCCCCTTTGGAAGGGGTTTCGGCATGGCTCCACAACAGTGGTTGGCCCACGACCTGTACGCCGTCCTCGGCGTACCCGACGACATCACCGACGAGGGCCTCAAGCACGCCTACCGCGGCATGGTCCGTCGTCACCACCCCGACGTCAACGCCGGGTGCCCCCGGTCCGAGCTGAAGTTCAAGGAGGTCTGTGCGGCCTATGCCGTGCTGTCCGACCGGACCAGCCGGACCCGCTACGACCGGACCCGGCACTGGGCTCGGCATCGGGCCGCCGCGGCGGGGGGTCGTTCCAGACCGGCGGCACGGCCATCGGCGCCGGGGCCGGACGGCGGTGGGTCGACCGCTACCGGACCGACCGCGGCCGCTGCCGGCCAGGCCCGGACGGCGGACGTGCCGGTCACGTCTGGGCCCGGCGGCACGGCGGCGTTCGCCGGATGGGGGCCGATGGCGTGGGCGCCCGGCCTCTGGGCGTTCTCGGTGTGGACCTCGGCGGCCCGGACCACGAAGCCCGGCAGGTCGGACCCGCCGCCGCGGTGATGGACGAGGCTGCGCCGGTGCCAGGGTCGGCTGCTGGCCGCCACATCATGACGGCGGCGGCCAGCACGGCGAGGTAGGAGCCGAACGCCGGTTCCGGCCCAGATCCGCTACCTCGGGTGATGCGGGTCGGTCCCGTCCGCTTTGACCCGAATAGAGGTGCCACTACGGTGACGCGATGGCCCACATGCGTAGTCCTGCCCCGAGCCGTCCCCTCGCTCGGCTCGCCGTTGCCCTGGTCCTCGCGGTCACGGCGGTCACCTTCGCGCCGGGGAACGCGCAGGCCGCGGACAGCAGCACCTCCGTGCTCATCGGGCAGTCCGGCGGGCGGAACATCGACATCAGCCTCAACTGCGGCGGGCGGTGGCGTGCCGTCGGCTTCTACTACGGAGCGTCGCGCGGCGGACTGAAGATCAAGCCCTCCTGGCGGTCCTGGTTCACCTTCAAGACCTGGAACAGCAGCGACCGCGCCTACATCACCTACACCTGCAGCGGGACGACCACGCGCGTGACGTTCCGGTACTACGACGCGCCGGTCAGCGGAGGCGGTGGCCCGGTCTAGCCGAGGATGGCCGCTGGTCAGCTCCGGGACGGCGCCGGCTCGGTGGGCGCCGGTTCGGTGGGCTGGTCGGTGGCGGTGTCACCGGGGCTCGGTTCGACCAGCGCCGTCTCGACGGATGAGGGGGAGACGTCGGCACTCGGGTCGGGGCTGGCCTCGCCGGAGGGCGTCGCGCTCGGGTCCACCGACGGGCTCGGGAGGGGTTCGGACGGCGACCCGCCCTGCCAGAGGCGGGTCACGGTCGTGCCCTGATCGGAGCTGCCCGACACGGGGTGGCCAAGGACGGTCTCGATCAGCGTGATGGCGAGCATCGCGACGGCGAAGAAACCCAGGGCAACGATCGCCCAGGGCTTCCAGCCGCGCCGGCGAGGCAGCTGCTCACCGGAGGGTGCCTCCTCGCCGGGCGTCGGCTCCCCGACAACCGGGGCGGCTGCCTCGCCGTCCGGCTCCACCTCGGTCTCCTCCACCCCGGTCTTGTCGACGTCACTCTGGTTCGACCCGCCGCCGAGTGGGAGCGTTCGGGCGGCCAACCGGTCACGCGTGATCACGACCCGCTGCTGGGCCTGGTCGAGGGAACGGGTGTAGAACGCACCGCCCACGGCGCTGATCACGGACCCGAACGCGGCGCCGACGATGGTGCCGTTCACCCCGAGTCGGGAGGCCAGCAGAGCGGTCGTCACCGCGGCCAGGGCACCGCTGAGCAGCTGCGGGGCGTGCAGGCCGAGAGGACCCTTCTTTCGCTGCGGTGCTTGCACTTCGGGCGTGGAACCAGTCATCGGCACCATTCTCACACGTGCCCGACGTCGGAGTATGTGCGGATCGTTACTCGGTGCTCTGTGCGGAGGCGCGCGCCCGTTCGGGACCACGTGCGCCGAGGTCGGCCGAGCCCGGCAGGAACACCAGGTAGACCTGCGCCGCGAGGATCACCACGACCGCGACCCAGGCGCCGTGTGGGAGGTGTGCGTCGTAGCGGAACCGGTCCAGGAGCAGGACACCCACCTGGAGCAGGACGATCCAGCCCAGGGTGACCGGAGCCAGCTCGGCGTACTGCAGGCTGCTGGCGTAGACCCAGAACAGCAGCAGAAAGGCGATGGCACCGAGCCCGGCGATCACCGGTGAACGGCGTTCGACAGCCTCCTTGGCCGCGAAGGCCCCGGCAAGGTCCAGCACTGCCAGAGCGAGCATGGCCAGTGCGGCAACGAGAGGCTGCGGCCAGCTGTCCGGAACTCTGATCAACACGGTGGCCTCCCTCGATCTGCGCAACGTCGGATGGCTAGAAGGTAGGAAGCGCAGGGGCGTTGGGGCGTCGGGGGATTCACCCTCCTTGGCATGGGTCGATGGGGGATACGCCTCAGCCCGAGGACGGGCGGCGACGGGCCTGAGCAGGCCGAGCGGTTGCCGGCGACACCGACCGCACCTCGAGCGAGTAGCTCACACCAGCAGGCCCGCCCGCCCAGCCCGGGGGCCTGCGGTGCTACCCGAGGCGGCCGCCGATCACCTCGCGCAGCTTCACCCGGCGGCCGGTGATCACCAGGGCGCGCCGGTAGATCGAGGAGGCGAGGGAGATCAGCAGCATCGCCGTGGTCGCGGTCACGGCCATGGCCAGCAGCAGCTGGTAGACAGGGACTTCGCCGGAGGCCCATCGGATCGGCATGGCCAACGGTGCGGTGAGCGGGAAGATCGACGCCGCAATGCTCCACCCGCCACCCGGGTCGGCCGTGACCACGGTGATCCCCAGGATGTAGCCGCCGACGAGGACCACCATGACGGGCATGATCGCCGATCCCACTTCGGTGATCTTGTCCACCAGGGCCGCGGCGGCCGCGAACAGGAACGCGTAGAGCACGAAGCCGAGCAGGAACCACGCCACGGCGAGGGAGATGTCGCCGGCCGCTACGGCAGGCAGACCGATGGTGTCGGTGACCTGCACCGCGACGGCCAGCGGGGTGGCGAGCACGAGCAGCTGCAGGAGCGTGACCAGGCCGACCGCCGCCACGGTGCCGACCAGCACCTGGCTGGGGCGCAGGACGGCGAGCAGCACCTCGGAGATGCGCGTGGACTTCTCCATCGCGACGGTTGTGGAGATGGCGTTGCCGGCGAAGACGAGCGCCATGTACAGGACGATCCCGACGGCGAACCCGGCCCCGGCCCGCGAGGCGTCGTTCGCCGGGCCGACGGTGACCTGCTCGGGCGGCCGGACCGACTGGATCCGCGCGATCTGCTCCGGGCTCAGTCCGGCCTCGGTCAGCTGGCGTGACATCTCGACCGCGGCCACGACCTGGGCCACCACGACCGGGAAGGTCCCCGTCCCCGTCGCCGAGGTGTACAGCCGCTGCCCGGCCAGACCTGCGGTCGCCTCACCGTCGCGCACCGCGTTCCGTACGGCGTCCTCGTCCGGGCGGGCCAGGTACTCGACCCCGAAGTCCGCGGAACTCCCTGCGACGTTGAGGGCCGCCACCACGTCCGGGGGGGCGCTGCCGACGGTGGCCAGGGTGTGGGTGGTGGCTCCCCCACCGAGGATCTGCGGCAGCACGACGGCGGCCACGGACAGCACGAACAGCAGGCCGGTGACGATCTTGAAGGTCCGGGACCTCACGTTCTCGAGCAGCCCGCGTTGGGCGACCAGACGCGTGCCCGACCACCAGGTACGCATCAGCGCGCCCCGGCCCGGTCGACGGCCCGGTCGGGGGTGCGGCCCGCGGCCGCCAGGAAGAGCTGCGACAGGGTGGGCAGGTCGAGGCCGAAGTCGACGACCCGCCCGGTCGCCCGAGCGGCGTCCAGAACGTCGAGGGGGTCGATGCCCTGAGGCAGGCCAAGACGCAGGTCGTCGGCCTCGTCGCTGATCACTGCGACGTCTGGGAAGGCGCGCAGCCACTCGCGATTGGGCGATGCGAGGTGCAGTCGGAGCTGGCGCCGCCCGGAGGAGGCCCGCAACGTCGCCACGTTTCCGTGGAGCACCGTGCGGCCCCGGTCGACCATGGCGATGTCCTCGCAGAGGTCCTGGACGAGGTCGAGCTGGTGGCTGGAGAACAGCATCGTCCGGCCGGCCCGGGCCCGCTGCCGCAGGGTCTCGGACAAGCTGGCCACCGCCACCGGGTCCAGACCGCTGAAGGGCTCGTCGAGCACGATCACCTCCGGGTCGTGGACCAGGGCGGCAGCCAGTTGCAACCGCTGCTGCATGCCGCCGGAGAGCTTGTCGGTGCGCTCGTTCCAGCGATCGTCCAGGTCGAGCTCAGCGAGCAGGGCGTGCGCCCGATCTGTGGCGTCGCGTCGGGAGAGCCCGTGCAGGCGGCCGAAGTGGACGACCTGGTCACCGGCCCGCATGCCGGGGTAGAGCCCCCGCTCCTGAGGCATGTATCCCCAGTGGCGACGGTCTTCCTCACCGACGGTATGGCCGTCGTAGCGCACCTCGCCCCGGTCGGGGCTCAACACCCCGAGCATGATGCGCAGCAGCGTCGTCTTCCCGGCGCCGTTCGGCCCGAGCAGCCCGGTGAGCACTCCCGGCACGACAACGAGACCGACCCCGTCCAGGGCCACCCGGTCGCCGAACGAGTGCCCGACGTCGCGGATCTCGAGCGTCATGACTCAACGCTTCCACGGTCCACCGATCGAGACCAGACTTGTGGCCCCCGGGCCATGGCGCCCGTCAGGCCGACCGGCACGGCGTCGGTCACGTGGGCCACGTCTCGACAGGCCACACCCGCACCACCCAAGGTGGTCGTGTCGACAGGCAGGAGGGCAACGACGATGGGCGACGACGTCCCGGGTTTTCCCGAGCAGCGCACCGCGGTGGTGACCGGGGCGGGGTCCCGTCGCGGCATCGGCCGCGCCACCGCCGCCCGGCTCGCCCGCGATGGCTGGTCGGTGGCGGTGCTGGACGTCGACGGCGGCGGCGCTCGCCAGGTGGCGGCCGAGATCGCCGAGGAGCACGCGGTGGCGACGCTGGGCCTGGCGGTCGACGTCGCCGACGAGGCCTCCGTGCACGCAGCCATGAACGAGGTCGAGGCGCGGCTGGCACCGGTCGCGGCCCTGGTGAACGTCGCCGGCGTGAGCTCGCCGGTCGCCTTCCTGGACCTGGACACCGCCGAGTGGGACCGCGTCGTCGACGTCAACCTGAAGGGCACCTACCTGGTGACCCGCCGGGTGGTCCCGGGCATGGTGCAGCGCCGGTTCGGGCGCGTGGTCAGCGTGTCGTCGATCTCGGCCCAGCGTGGCGGCGGAACCTACTCCAAGGTCGCCTACAGCGCCGCGAAGGCCGGAGTGATCGGGCTGACCCGGGCGTTGGCCCGGGAGATGGGCGAGTACGGGATCACGGTCAACTGCCTCGCCCCTGGACCGGTGGACACCGACATCATGGGCGGCGCCCTCACCGAGGAACGCAAGCGGGAGATGACGGTCGGCATGCCGGTAGGTCGGGTGGGCACCGCGCAGGAGGTTGCCGCCCTGCTGGCGTTCTTGTGCGGCCCGGACGCCGGGTACATCACCGCGGCCACCTACGACATCAACGGCGGCCTGCAGGTCTCCTGACCCGGACGGCGGTGCGGCCATGACAACGCAGGCGCGGCAACGGATCCGGGCGGCGAACCGCGCCAGCGGGCGCCGGATCGCCGTCCTGGACGACGACCCGACCGGGTCCCAGGCCGTGCATGACGTCACCGTCGTGTTCGCGCCCGAGGCCGCCGAGTATGCCCGCGCCCTGGCCGAGCCGGGTTCGACCTGCTTCGTGCTGACCAACTCGCGCAGCCGATCCGCGGAGGAGGCCTACCGGCTCAGCCGCGACGCAGGTCGCGAGCTGCTGCACCTGGGCCGGCGCCTGGACGCGCCGGTCAGCCTGGTCAGCCGCAGCGACTCCACCCTGCGGGGGCACCTCCTCGCCGAGGTTCGGGCCCTGGACGCCGCACGCCGCGAGGTGCTGGGCCGGGGCTACGACGGGGTGCTGCTGGTGCCTGCCTATCTGGAGGCCGGCCGGTTCACCGCGGGCAACATCCACTACGCGCGGATCGACGGGCGGGACGTGCCGGTGGGGCAGACCGAGTTCGCCCGCGACTCGGCGTTCGGTTTCCACTCCTCCGATCTGCGCGACTGGGTGGTCGAGAAGAGCCGCGGAGCCGTCGACCGCAGCGACGTGCACGCCGTGACCCTCGAGGACATCCGCCTCGGCGGGCCGTCGCGGGTGGCGCAGCTGCTGGCGCAGGTCGAGGGCGGCCGGTTCGTGGTGGTCAACGCGACCGACTACGCCGACCTGGAGGTGCTGGTCCTGGGTCTGCTGGAGCTCGAGTCGTCGGGACGGTCGTTCCTGCACCGCAGCGGTCCGTCGCTGGTCCGGGCTCTGGCCGGCTTGGAGCCGCGAGACCCCCTGACCGCGAAGGAGATCTGGCCCGCCGGCCGGCCGTCGGGGTATGGGCTGGTCGTGGTCGGCTCGCACGTCGGGCTGACCAACCGCCAGCTGGACGTGCTGCGCGCCAGAGGTGGCCTGGTCGAGCGGGAGCTGGACGCCGCGCGGCTGCTCGGCCCGCAGCGGGAGGACTACGTTCGGACCGTGGCCCGCCAGGCGGGCGTAGCGCTTGCGCAAGCCGACGTCCTGCTCGTCACCAGCCGGACCGTGCTCACCGCTGACGGTCGGCCAGCGGGCCTGGACGTGGCCCGCGCCGTGTCGTCCGGCGTGGCGGACGTCGTCCGGGGAACTCTGGCAGCCGGCCCCCGGTGGGTGCTGGCCAAGGGTGGGATCACCTCGCACGACGTGGCTGTGCGCGGGCTGGGTATGCGCCGGGGCGTCGTCGTCGGCCAGCTGCTGGCCGGGATGGTCAGCGTCGTGCGGCCCGTGTCCGCGGCACCCGAGTCGACCGACGTCCCGTACGTCATCTTCGCCGGCAACGTCGGCGACGAGCGCACCCTGGCGAGCGTCGTCGACACGCTGCGGGTCACCAGTGCTGCGTCCCCGGCGCACCCTTGAACGGGCCGACCACGCGCGAGGTGATCCAGCCTCCGTAGAAGCCGCCCGGTTGAGGCCGCACCTCCTCGCCGTCCAGGGTGCACCGATCCATGGCCGCCGGGTACACGGCCACATGGTCGACGAGCGCCGTGAAACCGCTGGTCGGTCTGGGATAGGTCCACGCCGCCCGCGGCGCCACCCGTGCACCGCCGACGACGTCGTAGTAGGCGGCCTCGCCCTTCCACTCGCAGAACGAGCTGCCCGCCGTTGGCCGCAATGACCCGTCGGCAAACGCGGTGGCGGGCACGTAGTACGTGGGCGGGTGGCTGGTCTCCAGCACCCGCATGGCCCGGTCGGTCGCGGCGACCAGGACTGCCCCGAGGACGATCTCGATCCTGGCGTCGACGGCTTCCAGCCGGGGTGGTCTCGGATAGTCCCAGACCGACTCCTGGCCGGCGCCGGGGGTTTCACGCTGTGGTCGGGTCACGGGTCTCCTCCATGTGCTGGCGTGCTGATCCTCCCACCACCATGCGGCCGGAGCAGGTCCCTCGCCACGAAGGCCGTCCCCCGGTCCTTCGCACCTGAAGGGTGAGGCGCCGACGGCCTGAGCGTGGGCACCATGGTGACGTGGACACGTCGTCATCAGGCGAGGCGAATGCCCGACCAGGCCGGGAGCCGCTCGTTCCGCTTGACGTGGCCGCTGGTCTCTCCGCTGTCGTGGCGACGGGGGCTGTGCGCCTGGGGCGGCGCGCCGTCGCCGGCCTGACGCCGGTCGCAGGGGTGGCGCTGAGGCCCCTGCTCTCGCCGGGGCATGCCCCACGCGCCTGGCTGGACGGCATGGCCCAACGCGGCGTCCAGGAGCGTGACTCGGTCCGTCGCACTCTCGGCGCGCTCCTGGACGCTGTGGTGCCGGCCGTTCTCGTCGCGATCCTGCAGCGGGTGGACCTGACCGGCACCGTCCAGCGGTATGTCGACCTCGACGCGCTGGTTGCAGACGTCGACCTCGACGCCGCGGCTGCCCGACTTGACGTCGACGCCGTCGCTGCCCGACTCGACGTCGACGCCGTGGCTGCCCGACTCGACGTCGACGCCGTGGCTGCCCGACTCGACGTCGACGCCGTGGCTCGGCGTATCGACCTGTCCGAGATCATCGACCGGATCGACCTGGTCGGGCTGGCCGAGGAGGTCATCGACGGGATCGACCTCCCCGAGATCATCCGTGAGTCGACCGGGTCCATGGCCTCGGACACCGTGCAGGGCGTACGGATGCAGGGGATCGCGGGCGACGAAGCGGTGAGTCGGGTGGTGGGTCGCCTCCTCCCGCGGCGCACGCCGCGTCAGCCATGACGGGGGACGGCGTCTCGCCGATCCCACGCGAGGCACGGCCGTACCAGGGTCGCCGGGCGGGTGTGGTGACGCGCTTCATCGCCTCGGTGATCGACGCCCTGGTCGTGGGAGCGACCCTTGTGATCGGGTACGCGACGTTCGCCGTCGTGGTGTTCATCATCGACCCGCGCACGTTCGAGTTCCCTGAGACCTCGCTGTGGTTGAGCCTGGGCGCGGGATTCGTGGTGGTCGTCGTCTACCTCACCGCTGCGTGGTCGATCAGCGGGCGGACCTATGGCTGCCAGGTGATGGCCTTGCGCGTGGTCAACCACGAGGGCCGACGGCTGCGGCCT
Organism: uncultured Actinomycetota bacterium; assembly: GCA_963724535.1. Taxonomy (GTDB): domain Bacteria; phylum Actinomycetota; class Actinomycetes; order Actinomycetales; family Kineosporiaceae; genus JADJPO01. The sequence continues at coordinate 80,190 of CAVRVD010000011.1, read as the reverse complement.
CCTCGGGCCTTGATCCGCGCCCTGCTGTGCGCTGCCTTTCCGATCGGGCTGCTGTGGTGTGCCGCAAGCTCGAAGAACCGCTCGCTGCACGATGTTCTGCTGCGGACCGAGGTCATCTACGACTGGCTACCTCGCCCACCTTCCGGTTCCCGGCGTCTCACCCCGGACGGGTGATCCTCACGTCCGGCCTCTTCCTCCTGGGCATCGGGCAGCGGTCGGACAGTACGCCGCTCGCACCGGGCTCACGACTACCGGGTTGCGAATGGACAGATGAGCATTCTCGAATGCCTATGTCTCGGTCTCGACAGGCAGGCCGTCGGCGATCGCCCCGGTGAAGGCGTTGTAGTCGGCCAGGTTCTGGTCGGCGTAGCGCATGGAGAACTCGCCGATGGCGGTGTCGAAGACGGTGCCCTTGCCGAGATAGCCGGCAATGGCGGCGGGGTCACCACTGACGGCATGCGATCGGGCCAGGGTGTACCCGCAGACTTCGGCGTATCGCTCGAACCCTTCACGCCGAGCGGTCTCGAGGTTGACCGAGCCCTTCCAGTCCTTGAGCTGGCGGCAGTAGAAGTGCCTGTGCCTCACCGACGTGCTCCACCCGAGGAAGATGTCGCTGGAAGACTGCATGAGCCGCTGTCCCTCGACCACCCGCCGGCCGTGCAGCCGGAATCGGCTGTCGGGCAGATGGCGTTCCAGCACCGATGCGGTCGCCTCCTTCACCTGAAGGAGGAGAACGTCTCCGGGCTGGCGCCCCAGGAACAGACCGATCCAGCAGCGGGTGCCGACGCTGCCGACGCCCACCACCTTCATGGCGACGTCTTCGAGGCGGTAGCGGTCGAACAGCCACCGCGTGCTCTCGTCCAGGCTGTCGCGGTAGAGATCGAAGAACTGGTCGACCTCAGCCTGGGCGTCGTCGGACTCCTGTGCCAGGGGTAGCTCTCGGAGCGGGACGAGGACTGGCGGGCTGCTCTTGAACCGGTAATGCCCGCGCCCGGCGGGTTCGAGGAGCTTGACGGCAGCCTGCAGACTGTCCCTCGACATCGCCTTTGTCGCGCCCTTCTTGATCGTCTTGATCTGCTTCTTGGACCCGCCCTGGGCCGTGACCCACTCCACGAGGTCCTGTTGGGAAACACGGTCGTACCATGTCGCGAGCCACCCCCGGCCGGCGAAGTGGTGCATGGCAAGCCGGTATGCCCTGGTCACGGACTCGGCCAGGTTTCGTTGCGAGTCGGTGTCGAAGCCACGATGCTGCGCCGCGATGGTGAAGCTGGCGGCGAGGCGCTTGACATCCCATTCGAACGGACCGGGGAGCGTCTCGTCGAAGTCGTTCACGTCGAATACCAGTTCCCGTTCCGGCGACCCGTACACGCCGAAGTTCGCCAGATGGGCGTCACCGCACAGCTGCACGGTCAGGCCTGCGGTCGGCGTGCCTGCCAGGTCCGAGGCCATGACCGCCGCTCCTCCCCGGTAGAAGGTGAACGGGGAGACCGACATCCGGCCCCGGCGCAGAGGTACCAGCCTCGAGACCCGATCGGCGTTCTGCTCCTCGATGATCTTCACCGGGTCAGGGCGGTCCGCCGGCGGCGCCCACTCGCCGTGACTCCAGCGCGGGACGTTCGCTCGCTTGGACCGGCCCGCGGCCGCTTCGTCGCCCGCCGCCTTCTCCGTGGATCTCATGACAGGATCTTGGCCTTCTGCGACTCGAACTCCCGGTCGCTGATGACACCGCGGCTCTTGAGTTCGGCCAGCTTGGCCAGCTCGTCGGCGGAGGATGTCCCGCCACCGGCCACCGACCTGATGTAGTCGTGCTGCGCCTGCGCAATCGCGGCAGCCTGACGAGCCGACCGCTCGTTCATCGTGCCGCCGTGGGCGATCAGGTAGATCACGACGCCCAACCACGGGAGGATGACGACGAAGACCGTCCAGCCGGCCTTTGCGCCGCCCGACATGTCGCTACGGAAGATGTCGCCGAAGACCGAGATCAGCAACCAGATCCAGGCGACGAACAGGAAGAACCACAACATGCTCCAGAAGAGATCGAACAGCGGCATGGAAGACTCCTTGTCAGCTTGGCTTGGCGGGCGTCGAGACTGCTCCGCGACGCGCCGACCCGGCCACGGCTCTCCGGCTTACGGTGCGTTCGGGAGTGTATATGCGTGGAGTTGACCCGCACGAAGAACGGTGTTTCTGCGGCGCTCTGACGTCGGATGAAGTCGATCGCAGCGTCCCGGAACTGATCGTCGCAGGTCTCCATCCGCTTCTTGGCAGCGGACCGGTGTCCTCGATCCGCTGCGTGCGCGCAGCTCCCGCTCCTCTTCGGAGTTGAGGCGGTGGAGATTGCCGAAGAACTCGTCGAACCCGTGCGCCATCGGTAGGAACTCATCGCGATCACCGAAGTGGTTCTTGCCGAACTGCCTCGTCGCGTGCCCCCGGGCCTTCAGCGCGGTGGCGATCGTCGGGTCCTCGGTCTGCAGACCGATGTCAGCCCCCGGCATGCTCACCTTCGTGCAGCTCTGCTCTGTGTAGTAGTCGGCGAACCGGGCGCTCTCCTGGGCGATCCGGTCGTTGTTCGGCGTGCGGTAGCCCATCAACCCCTCGCTGTAGCAGCTGAGGTTGCCGACGCCGATGTCCTCTCCCCAGATCACGAGGATGTTCGGCTCGTCGGGCATGTGACCTCCATGGCTGCCGTTCGCGGGGCGCAAGGATGAACCGATTCTCGCGCCTGGAGCTCCCGCGACGCCTCACCCCTCGGAGGTGAGAAGGCCATGCGACGTAGGCCGCGGCCGACGCCGTGGCGGGAATCCCCCACGGAAGCTGAGGCACACGGGACACGTTGCAGGGCCACCGTTGAGCACCACGGTCGGGGCAAGGCGTTGATGAGATGGCACCGCAGATCGCGAGGCCGCCCGGCCGGGTCGACGACCCTGCAGACGCAGCTGGAGCGGCTGGTGGCGCCCCATGGTCGCGGCACCACACCACACCCGATACCTCGCCGTCGGACGACCAACCGCTCAGAACGCTGTATCAGGGACGCGCTGGCCGTCTCCTACCTCATGGGCGGACGAGGTCGGGAGGAGCCGAGGTGACTATCGACGGGCGCGTGCAGCAGGTCAACCGGGCAGTGTGGGCGGCTGACCGGTGACCTTGATGGACCGCGAACCCCGGTTCTTCGTGTCGTACTCACGGGACGACACGCAGTACGCGACGGCCCTGCACGAGCACCTGACCGACCACGGCCTCCCGGTCTGGATGGACGCTGGCCTGGCCTGGGGTGTGACCTTCCCCCGGGAGATCGCCGCCCGGATCGAGCGGTCCCTGGCGCTGATCGTGATCATGTCGCACGGGGCCCAGGGCTCGGATTGGGTTGAGCGCGAGATCCTCGAAGGCCAGCGGCACGGCAGGCCGTTCCTCCCGGTACTGCGCAGCGGCGAACGGCTCTTTCTCCTCGCCAGCAGCAACTACTTCGACGCCCGGGACGGGTCGTTGCCCGGGTCCCGCGAGCTGCGACAGCTCCGGACTCTCCGCGATGCCACCGCGTCGTCGGACGAGCGCCGCAGCAGGCGGACCGCCGAGTCGGTCCTGAAGGCGTCCCCCCACCCCGAGCACGGCACCCCCCACCAGGGAGTCCCGACACCGGTCGGCCTGGAGAAGCTTTCCGCGGCGCTGGACGCGGGGCGCCTTGAACACGCCGACATCCTCACGACATCCGTCGTCGTGGAGGCCGCGGGACGGCTTGACAGAGGGTGGCTCCGGCGCAGGGACGGCGCCGACCTCCCCGCCACGTTGCTCACTGGGATCGACCGGGCCTGGTCGCAGGCAACGTCACGTCGTCACGGCTTCACCGCCCAGCTGGAGCTGTGGTCCCACCACTCCCACGGCACGAGGGTCGGGTCGAGTCGCGCGTTCTCCGACTTGACACTGGCGCTGGGCTGGCGGGGCTCCCGGCGGGACGTCGTACCGCGGTATCCGGACTTCGCGGGCGGCCAGGACTACCCGACCGGCTTCTTCCCGACACTGCGCAACCCGCAGATCGAGACCAGTCAGACGTGGCACGACCACTGGCTTGAGACGGTCATGGCCGTACATGTGAGACTCGGGCGCTGGGCGACCGCCGGCGCGACGTGGTGACGGAGGTGGGGCTGTGATGACCGCGCTCGTGGTGATCGTGCTGGTGCTGGCGGCGGCGATCGCGGTGCTCGCCTGGCCGACCGTTGTGCGTGTGCCTGAGTACGCTGTCGGTGTCGTTGTCAGACGTGCTGGACGACGCAGTGGTGACGACGATCCCCGCTGGACGGTCAGCGTCTCCGGCGCCTCCGGGCCCCAGGCGGCACTCCTGCACGCCAACCAGGTCGTGATACGTCCGCGGTGGCTCCTATCCGTGCGGTTCCACCCGACCACCCACGTCCCCGCGGGAACGATCGGGCTGGTGATCGCCCGGACCGGCCGGCCGTTGCCCCGGCACAGCTCGCTGGCGCCGCATGTCGAGTGCTCCGACTTCCAGGACGGCGCGACCTTCCTGCGCGGCGGCGGGTGCATGGGTTCTCAGGCCGCGGTGCTCACGCCGGGGAACTACAGCATCAACCCCGAGCTGTTCCAGGTTGTTACCGTCCACTCCCCCGAGGTGCCCGGCGTTGACATCGACAAAGACGACCTGCAGGAGGCCACCATCCCCGAAGGCGAAACAGGTGTGGTGATCGCTCTGCATGGCCTGTCCGCCGACGACGAGGCCGACGAGGACGCCGTCGGCCCGAGGATCCCGGGCCACATGCACTTCCAGCTTCCCTGGGTCTTCCTCGATGGCGGCGGACGACGTGGCGTCCAGGCCGAGACGCTGAGCCACGGCGGGAAGTATCAGATCAACCCCTGGTTCGCGCGGGTCGTGACGATCCCCACCCGGGACCTGATCCTGGAGTGGACCAGCAGGGACCGCAAGGCCGCCGGGCAGTACGACGCCGCGCTCGACGAGGTGGAGGTCATGGTCGAGGGCTACGCCATCCGGTTCGAGATCACCCAGACCATCCGCATCCCGGCCAGCGCCGCCCCGAAGCTGGTTCGGCGGTTCGGGGAGAAGCGACGCTCGGTGGACGGCCGAGGCGACCCGGCGCCGGTTCGCCGGTTCGTCGAGCGGGTCCTCGGCAGCACCGTCGACGGGTACCTGCACGGCATCGCCGCCGAGTACCGGGTGAACGACTTCCTCGACAACCACCGCCAGGTCCGCCTGGAGCTGCAGGAACAAGTCAGCCAGGCCCTCAGCGAATGGGGCGTCGTCGCCGTCCGCACCACTCTGAGTGAGTTCCGGATCGTCGACCCCCGCTTCGACGAGCTGCGACGGGCGACGGCCGCCGAACGCGAGCGCCGCGAGGCCATCCTCAGCCACGGGGAGAACCGCGATCTCGAGCTGGAGAACGAGAAGCGAGCGGCCGAGCAGGTCGCGGTGATCGACGGGATCAAGAACGCCACCGAACGCGAGAAGCGCAAGCTGGACACGGTCATCCTGGAGGAGGAGCTCAGGCTGCTCGGCGCGAACCACGTCGCCATGGACCGCTTCCTGAGGCATCTCGCCGCGATGAACGTTCCCCAGTTCGTCGGCGGGCAGGACGCCGAGGCCATCCTGCGCTTCCTCCCGCTCGCGGCGGCCCAGGACGCGATCCGACGAGCAACCCAGGAAGAACCTCACCCATCGGCCCAGGCCCTCAGTGGCCTGGGCCGCACGGACGCCCTGGAGCCGGACGCGGCCCAGAACGGGGGCTCTCTCGTCGAGGAACCGCCGTTCGATCCGGAGGCGGACGCCGCGAGTCGCGCGGACCCGGGCACGGCGGGTACGGACGAGGTGTGAGGGATCCTGATCCTGAGAGCCCCTGGTGCGGCCGGGGTCGGTTCACTGAGCGCTCGGGTCGAGGCCGTCCTGCGCACCGACCTCGCCCGCACCTGGAGGCTCGGCTGCCAGTTCCCGCCTAGGACGGCGGCGTGGACACCGGTCCCGCACATCGCCAGGCGCCTCGTCCTCGCCCGAGCCGGCCGGCGGTGATCGCACCCCGGCCGGCGGGGCCGCCGACGACGGTGAGGTGCCTGAGCACCTCGTTCTCGCTGTCCTGCACCGGATGACTCACCAACACATAGAGGGAGTCGGCAGTCGCCATTCTGATCACCGCGACTACAGCCGCACCGCTGGTGGACGGACCGGTCCGATTCCATGACCTGCGGCACACCTGCCTGACCCTGCTGCAAATGGGCAGAGTTGCATCGGATGCATCCTCTGGGGGTATTCGGCGGATCACGTAACCGTTGCTGTTGAACGGGTTACGGTCTCGCGCTCCCACGGCGGAAGGGACGACACTGCGGCGACGCGCCGAGTCACCTGCAGTGGCACCACGGCGATGCACCCAGCGCACGATTGATGCATCAGCTGCTGTTGTATCCAGTGCATCAGCGAGGCATCCGCTGCAACGCCACAGACGCGCGGGGCGTCCCGGCACTGCGTCCGCTCGGCGGCTCCGGCCAAGCCACGACGCCACCAAGGGCGGGCCGGCGCCCCTCGCCGTGCGGCTGTCGGGCCGGCGGCAGGCATCAGCGGTCCCAGGGGAGATCCTGTCGGCTCGCGCCGTCACATCGCCTCGGACCCAAGAGAACGCCTCGGAGCCTGACCTCTCCACGCCCAGGCGTGCGCACGGGTTTGCCAGCCGCACTGGCACGCCGCCATCGCAGAGCGAAGACCTCGTCCAAGGGAGGATCCACATGGCACAGACTGCCCCCATGCTCTGGTTCCCAGCCCGGCCGAATGCCTGCTGAGGATCAGGAGAGTCAGGAGGCACTCGACGTGTTCCGAACACTGCTGGTTACCAGTTTGAACGAACGGACGCCGCCGCACGTGGTGCAGGAGATCGCGGGCCACGCCGCGCTCTACGCCACGATGACGATCTACGCGCACGCCTCCACCGAGCAGCGCCGAGCCGCCCTCGACCGTCTCGGCGAGCACCTCCTGGCCCCGGACCTCTCGGAGAACCCGAGCAGGGTAAGAAAGTAGCCCGAGCCTGAGTCGCCGGCCGGGCCGTTGATGTACGGACCTGATGTACCGCCCGCTTCAGGTCACCCACGACACCGTCCACCCCGCGCAGTCCGGTGCGTCGGTGCAGGTCAACGGCGGGTTGCGGCCGTGTTCGCTGGCGGCCAGGGGCGGGGTCGAACCGCCGACCTTCCGATTTCCAGGGCGGGACTATCCTGTGTCGACTGTGGACCGTTGACCTGCGACGACGCGGAGCCGGTCCCTTGTCGATCTTCGGTTTGGCGCGGATCTGGCGTGGACAGCCACAGACGGCCGGGCACGGTTGGTGACGGCTGGACGGGGCGCTTTCGGTGGTGCGGTCGTCGAGCCGTTGCGGTGCGCGTGCACGGGAGGCATTCCGGGGGTCTGTGCGGTGCGTCCGGGTGTGAGGCATGGCCGTGGCGGCTGGACGCCGACTGGATTTGATAAGTTCAATTAGGTAGCGGAAGGGCTTATCAACTTCGGGTGGTGGGGCCGTGGCGAGGGGTCGGCCGAGCCGGGCGACGGTGTACGCGCGGCTGGACGCCGCGATCGAGGAGCTGCGGACCCGGTTGGGTGGGCTGCCCAGCCCGAAGGAGTCCGAGACGATCTGGTCGGACATCTGGCATCGGGAGGCGCACCACTCCACGGCGTTGGAGGGCAACACGCTGGTGTTGCGGGAGGTCGAGGCGCTGCTGGAGCAGGGCCGGGCGGTGGGCGCCAAGCCGCTGCGGGAGTACATGGAGGTCCGCGGCTACGCCGATGCCGCGCGGTGGGTGTACGGGCAAGCCCTCGAACCGGACGCGTGGAGCGATGGCGGACTGGTCACCCTGAACGAGGTCCGCAGGATCCACCACCTGGCGATGACACCGGTCTGGGGTGTGGCACCGCATCCGGAGGCCGATGAGCGGGAGTCGCCGGGCAGCTTCCGCCGCCACGACATCCACCCCTTCGACGCCGGGATGACCCCGCCGCCCTGGCCGGACGTGCCCGCGCAGATGGCCACGTGGGTCGACCAGGTCCGAGGCCTGGGCGACGTCGTCCGTCAGGAGAAGGCTCTGCCGGCGCCCCTGCCGGAGGAACTCGCTCTGCTGCATGGGGCCTTCGAGCGGGTGCATCCGTTCCTGGACGGCAACGGCCGCGCCGGGCGGTTGGTCCTCAACCTGATCCTGGTCCGCTTGGGGCATCCCCCGATGATCATCTTCAAGCAGCAGCGGCCGGCCTACCTGTCGGCCCTGGCCCGGTCCGATACCGGTGACCACGGCCCCCTCGCAGAGTTGATCGCCCGGGCCATGCTCGACAACCTCAACCGGTTCATCGTGCCCAACGTGGCCGGTCCCGCCCGCCTGGTCCCCCTCGCCGCCCTGGCCGACGCCGACCTCACCGTGGCGGCCCTGCGCCAGGCCGCCCACCGCGGCCGTCTGGACGCCGTCCAAGGCAGCGACGGCATCTGGCGCAGCTCCCGCAGAGCCGTCGACGCCTACCGACGCACCCGCCACACGCGACGACCACGCGCCACGTAGAAGATTCCCGCTGGCTGCCGTGAGGCGTCACGGGCTCGGCACCGGGCTACGGATCTCCGAAGCGTCCGCTGTGCACTGGGAGCTGGACGGCCTGGCCGGCGACACCCCCTGCCGCCGACACGAGCTTCGGGGACGCCGACCGCCTCCTGCACGCCGACGACCCCGACGGCGGGCACCTGTTCTCGCTGGGTGGCGTGTGGTGGGGGGAGTTCCTGGCCCGCACCGGCCGGGTCGGACCGGCCCGGATGGTGACCGAGGCGAACTGGCGGATCTCCGTCGAGCAGGGCCGGAACACGGACGTGGCGCGTTGTGACCGGGTGGTGGCCCGGCTCGACTTCGCCGCCGCCACCCCCGACAGTGGGGATGCTGCCCGGACCCGGGAGGCGGCCGCCTCGGCGGTCGGTGACCCGACGACGGCAGTGGACGCGGCGAGCGAGGCGATCACCCTGGCCGGGCCCCGCCACCTGCCCGGCCCTCACGCCGCCGCCCTGGTCGCCCGCGGCCAAGTCCACGCCGCAGCCGGGGACCTGAGGCGGGCCCGCGACGACGCCGACGCCGCGCTGCGGATCGCCCGCCGCCACGGATTGGCCTGGCCCGAACTCGACGCCCTCGACCTGCACGCCGATCTCGAACCGCTGACGGCGGCAAACCCAGCCCATGGGCCCCCCAGGCCGCCGGGTTGCGGCGCCGGCTCGTCCCCGGCGGCCTGGACCCCGACCCCCTGGCCACCATCGAACGCGAGACGGCGTCCTGGGACGAGATGGCGTCCCGGGGAACGGAGTAGGTGATGGTCATGGCCATGGCGGCGGCGGGTGATGCGGGGTCGGTGTGGACGAGCCTGGAGATCGCCAAGCTGGTCGTGGTCGTGGTCGTGGTCGTGGCGGCGCCGGTCGCGGTGACCGTCCTCGGCGTGTTCATCGCGCGGGGGCGCGGCGGGTGGCGGCGGTGCAGCAGGCCAACCAGACCGTGGTCGAGCACCGGGGGTGTTCGACCGGGTGGCGGGCCCATTGAAGCGGTTGTTGTGTTCGCGACGTTCGTGGGCCGGTGGAAGGACATCACGGCGCTGGACGCGCTGACCCTGAAACGGCAGGTGGACGAGGAGATGTACGCCCACCGGCCGTTGTTCTCGGCGGAGTTGTTCGGGGCCTATGAGGGGTCTATGGGGTGCCTGTTGCGATGTACGCGACGGTCGACGGCGACGCCATGATCCGCTGCCAGATCAGCTCGAAGTGGGGGGGATCGCCGCAACACGTCGTGGTGGCCGATCGTCCCGGACGCCGAGCCTCGGTTCTCGGCCACGGACAACGCGACGACGCGGGGGCGGGCGCAGGCCGTCTACGAGGCGTTGTCGGCGGCGTTCCGCGACGACCTGTACGTGACCGCGTTGACCCGGCCGCTGCCGCCGCCGGCCCGCGGCTGACCTGAGGCCAGGGAGCAGGGCATCGTGGAGGGGGTGGCGGCCGGTGTACGTGGGCGATCCTCCTCACCTGGCACGAAGATCATCCATCGAACGGGAGATGGCACCGGCATCTCGGCTGCGGGTCCGGGCGGGTGGTGCTTGGCGGTGGCTGGCCACCTGGCGCGGTGGCGTCATGGCAGCCATCGCCGTTGGCTGGCCGACCAGGTGGCTGGTGTGCGGGGGGCGTCGCGGAGGAGGGGGTCGGCGAAGCTGATGACGTCGGCGAGGACGTGGTAGAGGTGTTCGGGTAGTTGAGTGGCCTCGTCGTTCACGCGGTTCCTGGAGGCGGTGTAGACGTCGTGGCGCAGTGATGCGAGGTCGCCGACGGCCTCGGAGAGGGGTCCGAGCCTGACGCCGCGGTGCCTGGCGGTTGCGGCGAGTGCCGTGCGTAGTCCGTTGGCGTCGAGGTCGTGGCGGCGGGTGAGAACCCAGATGTCGGTGAAGTCCCGCACGCGGGTACTCGTCTCGCCGAGATCGACTGCTGTGGTGAGCTTCTCGGCGATGACTGCTGCCAGCGGGTAGCCGAGGACCCGGACCGGTGGGTGCTCGTCGCGCAGGGTCGGGTAATCGATGATCTGCGGTGGGGGTGTGACGGGGTCGCCGAAGTTGATGTCCAGCTAGAGCGTGACGGTGGCCTTGGCGATGCGGGCCTGCATGGTGGCCCGGACACCGGAGTAGAGGTTGTCCTCACGGATGATCCGGGCACGGGCCGTGTTCGGGAGGAACCGGACACCGTCGTCCTGGGCCGGTTGGTGGCTGGCGATGTCGCGGACGCGGGCGAGAACGGCATCGGCGTCGTTCGGAGCGCCCGTGGCGAGCAGGTCGGCGTCCACGGTCGCACGGCGCGCGTCGAACGCGGCGAGCAGCATGCCGCCCTTGAGGACGAACGCCGTCGCGTACGCGCTGGCGGCCAGGCGGGCGAGGAACCGTTCGAGTGCATACAGGACGAGGAGCTCCTGGGTCGGGCGTGTCTGGCGGCGGGCCAGGTTCTGCAGGTCCAGGTACGCCCGACCGCCGGCGTCGGCCCGCGTCGGTCTCGCCGATCGGAGCGGCCGGGTCGGCTCGCTGGGCGGGGTCATGAGGCCTCCAAGACGTCGACGGCGGCCCGAACCGGGCCCAGAACGTCGAGCGGGCGCGCAAGGTCGATCAACGCCGCGGGTCTGCCGCCGGGGCGGGCCAGGTACCGGCGCAGGGCGATCAGCGCGAGCGGTTCACCGATGCTGCGCCGCAGCCGCATCAGGTCGACCACGGTCCGGGCGGGTCCGGTGATCCGCACGGTCTCGCCGTCGGCGGCCTCGACCCACTCGATGCCCAGGTCGAACGTCGCGGCCGCGAACCGGAACACCTCCACCGGCGGGTAGGCGATCTGCGGTGGGCGCATTCCCCGCGGCACGGCGATCTGGACCGCCCGCGGGAGCTCGTCGGTCAGGTCGTGGACCTGCGCCGCAGACACCAGGCACACCGCCGCCTGCGGCGCCCGCCGCGAGACCGCGAGCAGGTCCGGGTAGGACGGCAGCGGCGCGTCCGCCCGCCGGAACACCCCACGGGACAGTTCGAGCGTCAACCCGGCATCACGCCACCGATACACGTCCCGCGGATGCGCACACGCGGCCAGCGCCTGTCCAGTGGTGAACGTCGCCGGCAGCGTCTCCGGACCCCGCATGGATAGAACTGTATCCACTCAAGTATCGAATGAGTACAGTCCTATCCGGCGTGTCCGCGAGGTGTCCCGTCACTATCGTGGTCCCGGCAACGGCGCGGGTGTGGAGGCGCCCCCCGACGTGGGGCAGATCGAGACCGTCCTGACCGACCATCGGCGCGGTCGCGGAGGAGCCTCGAGCGTGCGACCGGTTCACCGTTCGCGGGCACGAGAAGAAGAGAATCATGGGAGCAAACACGATCACACGACTCGCCCACGACGCCCAAACCGCCTGCGACCTGCAGGTTCGTAGGCCCCCCGGGGCTCGAACCCGGAACCAACGGATTAAAAGTCCGCTGCTCTGCCAGTTGAGCTAGAGGCCCAGCGCGGGGAGACGACCCCCGACAAGAAGGGTAGGGGCATCGGGGGAGCAACCGCGACGCAGTGCGGCCCGGCGACCCATCCGGCAGGCGGACGTGCCCGCAGCGGCAGCAGGTCGTAACGTCTCGACCGACAACCACAGCGGCCGCCCGGCGGCCGATCACAGCCGGCTGGGGTGACCGATCGCCAGGAGGGTCCCATGCGCGCACTCGTCGTCCACGACCTGACCGGCCCGAGCGGCGTCCGAGCCGGCGACATCGACCCACCCGAACCGCGCGACGGCGCCGTCCGGGTCGCCGTGCACGCCGCGGGCCTCGGCTTCGTCGACACCCTGCTGGCCCGTGGCCGCTACCAGCTGCGCCTGCCCCTGCCGTTCATCGTGGGCCTGGAGTTCTCCGGCGTCGTCGAGCAGGCTCCGACCGGCTCCGGCTTCCACCAGGGCCAGGCCGTCGTCGGCCACGTCGTGGGCGGCGCCTGCGCCGAGACCGTCTGGGCCGACCCCACCCTGCTGGCCGCCCTGCCCGACCATCTCGATCACATCCAGGGCGCCGCCATGGTCGTCAACCACCACACCGCGCTCGTCGCCCTGGAACGCCGCGCCCGCCTACGCCCCGGCGAACGGGTCCTGGTGCACGGTGCCGGCGGTGGGCTCGGCTCGGCCACGGTGCAGGTTGCTGCCGCCCTGGGCGCCCGGGTCGACGCCGTGGCGAGCACCCCGCAGCGCCGGGAGCTGGCCGCGGCGGCCGGCGCCGTCCGGGTCTTCGAGCCGCACGAGTGGGTGGACACCCTGCGCGCCGAGGGCGGCGTCGACGTGATCGTCGACCCCGTGGGCGGCGAGGTCTTCGACCAGAGCCTGCGCTGCCTGGCTCCCGAGGGGCGGCTGGTCACCGTCGGGTTCGCCTCCGGCACCATTCCTGCGGCCCCCGCGAACCGCCTCCTGCTGCGCAACACCTCTGTCCTGGGGTTCGCCTGGCGCGAGCTGTTCAGCGTCGTCCCCGACCTGTTCACCCGGACGGCGCAGCGCCTCGACCAGCTCGTCCAGGACGGGCTGCGCCCCTCGGTCGGCGCCGGCTACGACCTCGTGGACGGCGCGCAGGCCCTCGCCGACATCGAGAGCCGGACCACGACCGGCAAGGTCGTCGTCCGGGTCCGCTGACGGCGGAGTGGCGGCGCCGGCCCCACGAGGGGGATTCGGCCGTCGCTGACCCGCTGTGGCACGCTACTGCGGTGTTCCGGCGTGCCTGGCCTGCTCGATGCCCTCCGGCCTGGGCCGCCCTCGGCGCCAGCATCGCCCTGGCGGGCTGTGGCGGCCTCACCCCCCCGGCCGACCCGGTCACATCCACCGGTGCCAGCGCGGACGTAGCCGCCGACAGCCTCGTCGGCCGCCCGCCCCCGCCCGCCTCCGCCGGCCCGGCATCGCCCACCCCTACGCTCACCCCCACCCACAAACCCACCACCAGCCCAGACACCGCCGACCCGGCCACGGCGCAGGCCCGGTGTGTGGCCACCACCCTGGCCGGACTGACCCGCAACGAGCGGGCCGGCCAGGTGCTGATGATCGGCGTCCCGGCCGGCGCCCCGGCGCGAGGGGTCCACCGGGTCACCGGCTACCAGGTCGGCGGAGTGTTCCTGCACGGGCGCAGCACGATCAGCGTCGCCGCCCTTCGCAAGCAGACCGACGCCCTGCAGAAGGCCGCCGCCACGGCCTACGGCGTGCCGCTGCACATCGCCGCCGACCAGGAGGGCGGCAAGGTACAAACCCTGTCCGGCAAGGGCTTTCCGCGTCTGCCCAGTGCCCGCACCCAGGGCGGCTGGTCCTCGGCCACCCTCGCAGCCACCGCCAAGACCTCGGCCGCCGCGCTGCGCAAGGCCGGCATCACCGTGAACCTCGCTCCGGTGGCCGACACCGTCGCGGTCGCGGACCGGGCCGCCAACCCACCGATCGGTGCCGTGGCCCGCGAGTACGGCAGCAGCCCGCGCACTGTCGCCGCCGACGTCCGCGTCGTCGTCACCGCCAGCCAGGCGGCCGGGGTCACCACCGCCGTCAAGCACTTCCCGGGCCTGGGCCGGGTTCGGGTCAACACCGACCGGGGTACCGGCGCGGTCGACGCCCAGGCCAGCGCCACGGAGGCGAACCTGCGCCCGTTCCGGGCGGCGGTCACCGCCGGGACCGGCGCCGTGATGATCTCCTCGGCCCGCTATCCGAAGCTCGACGCCAGACGGATCGCGCCCTTCTCGCACCGCATCGTCACCGACCTGCTGCGCACCGACCTCGGCTTCACCGGAGTCGCCGTCTCCGACGACCTCGGTGTCGCCAAGGCCGTCGCGGCGGTGCCCGTGGGCGAGCGCGCCGCCCGCTTCATCGGATCCGGCGGCGACCTGGTGCTCACGGTGAAGGCCAGCCAGGTCGCCCAGATGCGCCGCGCCCTGCTCGAGCGGGCCGCCGCCGACCCCGAGTTCGCCCGCCGCCTCGACCAGGCCGCGGCCAGGGTGCTGACCAGCAAGGCCGAGACCGGACTGCTCACCTGCTCCTGACGGGCTGCCCACGTCCGTGCTGTACCACCACCGCGCGACCAGGCTTCCCAGCGTCCTGTCGACAGCGCTGTCAACCCGACTACGCTGGGCATCCCCGACCCATCAGGAGCACGGCGATGAAGGCCCTCGACAGCAAGCTGTCCTCGATCCAGCGCGGTAGGTACACGCCGGACGACTTCGTCATCGCCGACGCCAAGGACGCCGACATGGCCTTCGGGGTGCAGGCGCCCGCCGTCGACCCCGCCGAGCCGACCAGCACCACGTTCCGCTCCCGGACGGAGTACCTCGAGGCGATGGCCGAGGAGGTCCGTACGCACGCGGTGGATGTCATGCTCACCTCGGCCTCGAACGGCGAGCGGCTGGCCCTGGACGGCGTCTTCGACGCCAGCCCGGTCACCCTCGCCGTCCGGGCGAACGACACCACCGACATCTGGAACCCGCGCGGCGGCAGCTACCCCATCCGGCCCTCCCGGCCGTTCCGGACGGCGAACCTCGATCAGGTCCGCGGCTTCTGCTCCCTGGTGCTGTACTCGGTGACCTTCAACAACGACCTCGACCACGACCTGGCCACCCTGGAGGCGTACGGGCAGTTCCGGGCCGCTGCGCACGAGGTCGGGATGCGCCACTTCCTCGAGGTGTTCAACCCGAACGCCCCGGTCGACCTGGATCCCGACGACGTCGGCGCCTTCGTCAACGACCACGTCATCCGGACGCTGGCCGGGGTGACCCAGTCCGAGCGGCCGCTGTTCCTCAAGATGGCCTACAACGGGCCACAGGCCCTGACCGAGCTGGTCGAGCATGACCCCTCCCTCACCATCGGCATCCTCGGTGGATCGGCCGGCACCACTCGGGACACCCTGGAGCTGCTCGCCCAGGCCGAGCGGCACGGCGCCCGGGTCGCCCTGTTCGGCCGCAAGATCCAGCGCAGCGAGTCCCAGCTGGACCTGATCGCGGCGATGCGCGCCGTCGTCCGCCACCAGGTCACCCCCGAACAAGCAGTCGCCGACTACCACGACGCCATGCGCGACAAGGGGATCGAGCCGCTACGGTCCCTGGAGGTCGACCAGCGGATCACCGAGCCGACCCTGGCCTGACCCGGAGCCTGCCGTGGAACCGGGCCGCACCACCACCAGCACCCCACGGGCCGGAGTGCTCTGCGCGGGCACCGTCGTCGTGGACCTGGCCAAGGTCATCGATCGGTTCCCGACCCCGGACCGGCTCGCCGTCATCGCCTCGGTGACGCCGAGCACCGGCGGGCCGGGCGTCAACCTCGCCGTCGACCTGACCCGCCTCGGGGCGGCCTACCCGGTCGGCGTCGTCGGGGTCGTCGGCCAGGACGAGCACGGTGGATGGATGCGCGCCGAGCTCGATCGGCTCGGCATCGACACCTCGGGCCTGCGCACCAGCGAGGCGGTGGCCACCTCGTTCAGCGACGCGATGATCCTGCGCGACGGCGGTGCCCGGACCTTCTTCCACCACGTCGGCGCCAACGCCCTGCTCACCCCGGACGACGTCGACCTCACCACCACGACCGCGCGGATCCTGCACCTGGGTGCCCCCGGGCTGCACCCGGCGCTCGACGGCGCGCAGGACACCGGGTCCGGGTGGGCGTCGGTGCTGGCCGCCGCCCAGGCCGCCGGGATGCACACCAACCTCGAGCTGGTCTCCCTCGAGCCCGAGCGGCTGCGGCAGCTGGTTGTGCCCTGTCTGGCGCACCTGGACTCGTTGGTGGTCAACGAGATCGAGGCGTGCCGGGTCGCCGGGGTCGAGCTGGCCCCGACCTGCGTCGATGGTCCGGTCGACTGGGCCGCCATCGAGGACGCCGCACGCAGACTGCTGGACGCCGGGGTGCGGCGGCTGGTCGCCGTCCACTTCCCGGCCGGGTGCGTCGCGGTCACCCCGGACGGCGCCACGCACCGACAGGGCTCGGTTCGGCTGCCGCAGGACCGCCTGGTCAATGCCACCGGCGCCGGCGACGCGTTCGCCGCCGGGGTGATCCACGGCCTGCACGAGGGTTGGTCGGTGCCGCAGTGCCTACGCGCCGGGGCGTGTGTCGCGGCGTCCTGCATGACCGGCACGGGAACCTCGGACGTCGCCCCCCTGGTGGACTGCCTGGCCCTCGGCCGCCGGTTTGGGTTCCGCCCGGCCCCCTGACCAGGGGTCGGTCGCGGTGCCAGGCCGCAGTCTGTGTCGTCGGTCCGCTTACCCGCCGTGGTCGATCGTCGGCGCCTTTGTCACGATGGGCTCACATATGCATGCCTTAAGGAGAGGCCAGGGTGGCCTTGCCTTCGTTGTGTGTCACACTCCATGCTCACATAGAGTGACTCTGTCGGAGAGTCCTCAAGGGACTGGTCGCGGCCGGTCCCGACCCTCGGGAGGACAGGTTGGACGTCTCGACTGACGCAGGACAGCCCTGGCCACCGCCACAGCTCGACACGGGTGTTCCGCACTCGGCCCGGGTCTACGACTACTGGCTCGGCGGGCGGGACAACTACGAGGTGGACCGCGCGCTGGCGGAGGCGTTTCTGCAACAGATCCCGACCCTGCGCGACATGGCCAAGGCCAACCGTGACTTCGTCACCCGCGCCACCAGGTACCTGGCCGGCGAAGGGGTGCGCCAGTTCCTCGACATCGGCAGCGGTATCCCGACCAGCCCCAACCTGCACGAGACGGCGCGGGCCGTGGCGCCCGAGGCCAAGGTGGTCTACGTCGACAACGACCCCATCGTCCTGGTGCACTCCCGGGCGCTGCTGTCCCTGATCGAGAAGGACTCGCTCGACGGTCAGCCGAGCACCGCCTACCTCGACGCTGACCTGCGACACCCGCGGAGCATCCTGGACACCGCCGAGCTGCGCGAGGTGATCGACCTCGACCAGCCGGTCGCCCTGATGGTCATTGCCATGCTCATGTTGCTGTCGGACGAGGACGGGCCCGAGGAGGTCATGGCGCAGTTCCGCGACGCCCTGCCGTCCGGCAGCTACCTGGCGATCAGCACCCCGACGCCGGACTTCGACGAGGAGGCGATGGCTGCCGTGACCAGCTTCGCCGTCCAGAGCGGGATGACCTTCCAGCCGCGCCGTCGCGCCGAGGTGCAGAGCTTCTTCGGTGACTGGGAGCTGGTCGAGCCGGGCCTGGTCCCGGTCATGGCCTGGCGCCCGGACACTCCGCCGGAGAACCCTGAGGCCGCTTACTACTGGGCAGGGGTGGCTCGCAAGCCCTGACCCAGCCCGCACCGTCCAGAGACTGCCCTGCTCAACGAACCGAACGTCGTCCCGCGGCCGAGTCTTCGCGAGGGCTCGCCCTCCGCAGCTCTTCGCGGGCGATCGAGAGCAGGTGCACCTCGTCTGGACCGTCGGCGAGCCGCAGCGTCCGCAGCCCTGCCCACATCGCCGCCAGCGGGGTGTCGTCGCTGACCCCGGCCCCGCCGTGGACCTGGATCGCCTTGTCCAGGACCCAGGACGCCGTCCGCGGGGCCGCCACCTTGATCGCTGCGATCTCGGTGCGGGCCTGCTTCGCGCCCACCGTGTCGATCATCCAGGCCGCCTTCAGGGTGAGCAGTCGGGCCTGTTCGATCCGAACCCGGGACTGCGCGATCCACTCGCGCACCACGCCCTGGTGGGCCAGCGGCCGGCCGAACGCCGTCCGCCCGGACGCCCTGGCGCACATCAGATCCAGGGCCCGTTCGGCCATCCCGATGCAGCGCATGCAATGGTGGATCCGCCCCGGTCCCAGCCGGGCCTGGGCCATCGCGAACCCGCCCCCGCGGGTGCCGAGGATCGAGCTCACCGGCAGGCGGACGTCCTCGTAGCGGATCACCCCGTGCCCGCCGTGCGGGCCGTCGTCGTAGCCGAACACGCTCGTCGAGCGCTCCACGGTCAGACCGGGGGAGTCCATCGGCACCAGGACCATCGAGTGCCGGGTATGCCGCTCGCCGTCCGGATCGGTCACCGCCATCACGATCGAGATCTCGCACTCCGGACGCATCGCCCCGGTCGACCACCACTTCCGCCCGTTGAGCACGATCTGGTCGCCGACCACGTCGGCCGTGGCCGAGATGTTCGTCGCGTCGGAGGAGGCCACGTCCGGCTCAGTCATGGCGAAGCACGACCGGATCCGCCCGTCCAGCAACGGGTCCAACCACCGTGCCTGCTGTTCTGCGGTGCCGAACAGGTGCAGCAGCTCCATGTTCCCGGTGTCCGGAGCGGCGCAGTTCATTGCTTCTGGGGCCAGAGCCGGCGACCGTCCGGACAGTTCCGCGACCGGGGCGTAGTCGAGCACACTCAGCCCGCCGCCGTGCTCGGCATCCGGCAGGAAGAGGTTCCACAACCCCTGTCGGCGCGCCTGGGTCTTCAGCTCGGTGAGCACCGCCGGGGTGCGGAACGGCGTCCCGGCGGCGCGTAGCCGGTGTGCTTGGCGCTCGAAGACCGGCTCGGCCGGGTAGACGTGCTGGTCGAGGAGGCCCTGAAGCGTCTCCTGGACGGCGAGTGAGCGATCACTGTGCCGGAAGTCCATGTCACGCAGCTCCTTTCGAGAGCCGAGATCTGCTATGTCGCACCCGGGGGGGTACCCAGCGCCGCCAGGCCCGAGTCGAGCAGCCCAGGCACGGTCTCCCCGACCCGGTCGAAGCCCGGACCCACCGTCTTGCCCTGCCGGAACCGGGCGTGGATGCCCTCGGCGACCACGGCGAGCTTGAACCAGGCGAACGCCAGGTACCAGTCCAGTCGCGAGATGTCCCGCGGTGAGCCGCCCGCATACCGCTCGAGGATCTGATCCGGCGTCCAGAACCCGTTCTCCGGTGCCAGCTTCGGCATCACGAAGCCGCCAGTGTTGGACAGCTCCTGGTAGACCACGAGCAGTCCGACGTCGGTCAGCGGGTCGCCGACGGTGGCCATCTCCCAGTCGACGACCGCGGCCACCCGGTCCACGCCGGGGGAGTAGATGACGTTGGTCAACCGGTAGTCGCCGTGCACGATCGCCGGCGCCGACTGCTCGGGCACCGAGGCCGCGAGCCGGTCGATGAGCTCCCACACCGTCGCCCGCTCCTGGGTCTGCGAGGAGCGCCACTGCGTCGTCCACCGCCGGACCTGCCGTTCCAGGAAGCCCTCCGGTCGTCCGAGCGCGCCCAGCCCCACCGACTCGGCGTCCAGGGCGTGCAGGCGCAGCAGCACCTCGACCAGCTGCCGGCAGCTACGGTCGGCAGCCTGTGGGGACAACCCGGCCAGCACCTCCGGGCGGTCCAGCACCACCCCGTCGACGAACGACATCAGGTAGAACGGCGCGCCGAGGACGGCTGTGTCCTCGCAGAGCAGCACGGCGCCCGCCACCGGGACGTCGGTCGGCCCCAGCGCGCTGATGATCCGGTACTCGCGGGACATGTCGTGCGCAGTCGGCAGCGTGTGCCCGAGCGGGGGGCGGCGCAGCGCCCAGCGCGAGACACCGTCGCTGACCTGGTAGGTCAGGTTGGAGAACCCGCCGGTGATCATCGAGGCGGTCAGCGGCCCGGAGCGCAGCCCCGGGTGCTGCGCATCGAGCCAGCGGGTGAGCGCGTCCAGGTCGAGCCCGACCAGGGTCGTCATGCTCGCCTCCGTCCCGTACCGCGTGCCGCAGCCTGGTGCCGAACCGGCCCCGTCTGACCGTACGTTAGGGGCATGGTGAGCGAGGTTCCCCGGTCTGGGCGGCGGGTGGTGCAGCGCGGGCTGTGGTTCGAGGAGATGGAGGTGGACACCGTCTACGAGCACCGGCCCGGTCGCACCGTCACCGAGGCCGACAACGTGTTGTTCACCACCTTGACCATGAACACCCAGCCGCTGCACCTGGACCGGGCGGCCAGCGAGGACCAGCCCCCCTTCTACGAGCGACTGGTCAACTCGATGTTCACGCTGTCCACCCTGGTCGGGCTGTCCGTGGCCCAGCTGACCCAGGGCACCATCGTGGCCAACCTCGGCTTCACCGACATCACCTTCCCGGCGCCGGTCAAGCACGGGGACACCCTGTACGCCGAGACCCTCGTGCTCGACAAGCGGCCGTCCTCGAGCCGGCCGGCCGAGGGCCTCGTCACCTTCGCGCACACGGCCCGCAACCAACGCGGTGAGATCGTCGCGACGGCAACGCGGAAGACCCTGGTGCGGATGGCACCGCCATGACGGGCGATGCCTGGACCGACGGGCCCGCCTGGCTGTTCTGTCCCGCCGACCGACCTGAGCGCTACCGCAAGGCGCTGGGTCGGGCCGACGTCGTGGTCCTCGACCTGGAGGACGCCGTGGCGCCGGATCGCAAGGACGAGGCGCGCCGCGCCGTCCGGCACCTGGTCGCCGAGGATGCCTACGACCAGGACCGCACCGTGCTGCGGGTCAACGGGGCGCACACCACCGAGCACGCGCCGGACGCCGAGCTGCTCCAGGCGACCGGCATCGCCCGGGTGATGCTGGCCAAGACCGAGGGCGCCGACGACCTGCACCGGCTGTCCGGCCACGCCGTCGTCGCCTTGTTGGAGACTCCGCTGGGGATCGAGAAGGCCGCCGAGATCGCCCGCACCGACGGGGTCGTCGCGGTGATGTGGGGGGCGGACGACCTGGTGGCCGGTCTCGGCGGGACCGCCAGTCGACGGCCGGACGGCGGCTACCGCGACGTCGCGCGGTACGCCCGCTCCCGAGCTCTGGTCGCCGCCAAGGCCGTCGGCAGGGCCGCGCTGGACGCCGTCTACCTGGACATCACCGACCTGGACGGGCTGCGTGCCGAGTGTGAGGACGCCGTCGCAGTCGGCTTCGACGCCAAGGTGGCGATCCACCCCGACCAGGTGGCGGTGATCCGCACTGCCTTCACCCCGTCCCCCGAGCGGGTCACCTGGGCACGTCGGCTGCTCGAGGCGGTCGGTGGGGACCGGGGGGTGACCACGTTCGAGGGCCGCATGGTGGACGGGCCGATCTACGCCCAGGCCGAGCGGATCCTGCGGCTGGCCCAGGCGACGTCCACGCCCTGAGGACGCCGCCGCGGGTGGGCATCGAGTGAAGCCACGGCGCAGCTATCCGCCGGGGAGCGATGGGTGATGATGGCCTGGTGACCCGACTGCTGCGCACCTACGTGCCGCCCTATCGAGGGCTGGTGCTCGTCGTCCTGGTCCTGCTGCTGGGCCAGGCCATCGGCAATCTTGCGCTGCCCACGATCTACGCCGACATCATCAACGAAGGGGTGCTCACCGGCGACCTCGCCCACATCTGGCGCCTGGGCGGGGTGATGCTGGTGATCTCGGCGGTGCTCGGCGTGGCCGCCATCGGCACCACCTACCTGTCTGCACGGGTCGGCATGTCGATCGGCCGGGACCTGCGGGCGGCGCTGTTCACCGCCGTCCAGAGGTTCTCGCTGCGGGAGGTGACCCAGTTCGGGGCGCCATCCCTGATCACCCGGACCACCAACGACGTGCAGCAGGTGCAGATGGTCACCTTGATGGCGCTGAACCTCATGGTGCTCGCTCCGATCACCGTGGTCGGCGGGATCATCATGGCCGTACGGCAGAACGCCCGGCTGTCCCTGCTGCTGGTCGTGATCATCCCGATGATGGTCCTGGTCATCGCGCTGGTGATGACCCGGGCGATCCCGCTGTTCCGCGCCGTGCAGAAGAAGATCGACGCGATCAACCAGGTGCTGCGGGAGAACCTCACCGGCATCCGGGTGATCCGGGCGTTCGTGCGAACCCGCTACGAGGAGCAGCGCTTCGCCGCCGTCAACGCCGACCTCGCCGACACCCAGCAGTCGGTGGCCCGGCTGCTGGCGATCGCCATGCCGGCCCTGATGTTCATCGTCAACCTGTCCAGCGTCGGCGTGGTCGGCTACGGCGGCCGGCTCATCGACGCCGGCCAGATGCAGATCGGCACCCTGGCCGCCTTCATCAGCTACATGATGCAGATCCTGTTCTCGGTGCTGATGGCGGTCATGATGATCGCCATGGTGCCGCGGGCCGCCGCGAGCGCCGACCGGATCGTGGAGGTCCTCGACGTCGAACCGGCGGTCACCGACCCCGACCCGGCCGAGGCGGCCCGCGCCCGTGCTGCTGCCGGCGTCGAGGAACGCACCGCACTGGGCACTCCCGTGCTCGAGCTACGCGGCGTCGACTTCCGCTATCCCGGGGCCGAGGAGCCGGTGCTCTGCGGCATCGACGTGCAGTTCCGTACCGGGCAGACCACCGCCATCGTGGGCAGCACCGGATCGGGCAAGACCACGCTGCTCAACCTGGTCCCCCGGCTGTACGACGCCAGCGCCGGGCAGGTGCTGTTCGACGGGGTCGACGTGCGGTCGATCCCCACCGAGGAGCTCTGGTCCCATCTTGGCCTGGTGCCACAGCGGGCGTTCCTGTTCAGCGGCACGGTCGCCGACAACCTACGGTTCGGCAAGGCCGAGGCCACCGACGACGAGCTCTGGGCGGCCCTGGTGACCGCCCAGGCCCAGGACTTCATCCTGGACCTGCCGGAGGGGCTGGCCGCGCCGGTCGAGCAGGGTGGCGCCAACTTCTCCGGAGGCCAGCGCCAGCGGCTGTCCATCGCCCGGGCACTGGTGCGTCGTCCGCGGGTGTACCTGTTCGACGACAGCTTCTCCGCGCTCGACTA
This sequence comes from uncultured Actinomycetota bacterium, assembly GCA_963724535.1. GTDB lineage: Bacteria > Actinomycetota > Actinomycetes > Actinomycetales > Kineosporiaceae > JADJPO01. The sequence continues at coordinate 57,032 of CAVRVD010000011.1, read as the reverse complement.
CGGCACCGACGCGCGGCTGCGCGCCGCCCTGGCCCCGCAGACCCGCGACGCCGCGGTGGTGATCGTCGCGCAACGGGTCAGCACCATCCGGCGCGCCGACTCGATCGTCGTCCTGGACGGCGGCCGGGTGGTCGGCGTCGGTCGGCATGAGGAGCTGCTGGCCACCTGTCCGACCTACCGCGAGATCGTCGAGTCGCAGCTCGACCCGGCGGAGGCGGCATGACCACCACCGACCGTTCGACCGGCCACCCCGCCGCAGGCCGAGGACCCGCCGGCTCGGTGCCCGGGTCGCCGGCCGCTCCGGCGGCCCCACCGCGCGGCGGGCCGGGGTTCATGCGCGGTCCGCACGGCGCCGTCGGTGTGCCGGTGGCCAAGCCCAAGGACGCCCGAGGCGCTGCCACCCGGCTGCTCGCCCTGCTCCGGCCGGACCGGGGCCGGCTGGTCACGGTCATCGCGTTGGCCCTGGTCGGAGTGGCGTTCAACGTGGTCGGCCCCAAGCTCCTCGGTGACGCCACGGACGTGATCTTCGCCGGCGTGGTCGGTCGTCAGCTACCGGCCGGCAGCACCCAGGAACAGGCTGCCGCCGGCCTGCGCGCGGCCGGCCAGGACCGCCTCGCCGACCTGGTCGCCGCGCTGGATGGCCTGGTGCCCGGCGCCGGGATCGACCTGGGTGCGCTGGGCCGGGCGCTCGCAGTGGTGGTCGTGGTGTATGCCTTGGCCGCCCTGTTCACCTGGATGCAGGGCTACATCATGGCCGGGGTCACCCAGCGCGCCGTCTTCCGGTTGCGCGAACAGGTCGACCTCAAGCTCGGCCGGCTCTCGCTGCGCTACTTCGACTCCCACCCGCGCGGCGACCTGCTCAGCCGGGTGACCAACGACATCGACAACATCAACACCAGCCTGCAGCAGGCGCTGACCCAGTCGATCACCTCGCTGGCCACGGTGTTCGGCATCCTCGCCATGATGCTCTGGATCTCGCCGCTGCTCGCGTTGATCGCGGTGGTCACGGTGCCGCTGTCGATCATGGTCACGATCGCCGTCGCCCGCCGGTCCCGGCCCCAGTTCACCGCTCAGTGGGCCTGGACCGGACAGCTCAACGGGCATGTGGAAGAGATGTTCTCCGGTCACGACCTGGTCAGCGTCTACGGACGCCGCCAGGCCTCGATGGACACCTTCGCCGAGGCCAACGACCAGGTGTACGCCGCCAGCGTGAAGGCCCAGTTCATCAGTGGCGTGATCATGCCGGCGACCACGGTGATCGGCAACCTCGGCTACGTCGGCATCGCCGTCGTCGGGGCCCTGCGGATCTCCTCCGGGCAGATGTCCCTCGGCGAGGTCCAGGCGTTCATCCAGTACTCCCGGCAGTTCACCATGCCGATCAGCCAGCTGGCCGGGATGGCCAACCTCGTCCAGTCCGGGATCGCCTCTGCAGAGCGGGTCTTCGAGCTGCTCGACGAGGAGGAGGAGACGCCGGACCCGTCCGCAGCCGCCACCGGCCCGGGCACCCCGCCGGGGCGGGGCCGCGGGCACGTCGAGTTCGACCGGATCGCCTTCGGCTACTCACCCGACACCCCGCTCATCGAAGACCTGTCCCTGGAGGCGCTGTCCGGCCAGACCGTGGCCATCGTCGGGCCGACCGGGGCCGGCAAGACCACCCTGGTCAACCTGCTGATGCGGTTCTACGAGCTGGACGGCGGGCAGATCCGGCTGGACGGGGTCGACATCGCGACCATGGCTCGCGAGGACCTGCGCCGCCACATCGGCATGGTGTTGCAGGACACCTGGCTGTTCGGCGGCACCATCGCCGAGAACATCCGTTACGGCGACACCAGCGGCGTCTGGACCGGTACCGCGACGGGTAGCGGCACCGACGAGCAGCTGCTGGTCGCCGCCCGGGCCGCCCACGTCGACCACCTGGTGCGCACCCTGCCCGAGGGGTACCAGACCCGGCTGGACGACGAGGCCTCCAACCTGTCCAGTGGTGAGAAGCAGCTGCTCACCATCGCCCGGGCGTTCCTGGCCGACCCGCCGATCCTGGTGCTCGACGAGGCGACCAGCTCGGTCGACACCCGCACCGAGGTGCTGGTGCAGGAGGCGATGAACCGGCTGCGGTCCGGACGGACGAGCTTCGTCATTGCGCACCGGCTGTCCACGATCCGTGGCGCCGACATGATCCTGGTGATGGACCGCGGGCGGGTCGTCGAGCGTGGCGACCACGACGAGCTGATCGCCGCCCGCGGTGTCTACTACGACCTGTACACCAGCCAGTTCACCGAACCCCTTGCCGAGGAGCCGGTCTGAGCCGGGTCCCGGTCGTCCCCGAGCCGGGTCTCGACGTCAGGTGAGGCCAGGTGGGAAACCGGACAACAGTGCCGGTCCACCAGGCTCCCGGCGGTTCCGCCCCAGACTTCGCCGATCCGCCGAACTGCCCGGGTGTGAGGAGCCGAACCCCCGGATGATTCTCCCTCAAAACGGACAATAGGGCGCACTTGTCCCGGTTGGCGGATGCCAAGCGTGGCATTGTCTGCGCAGGCATCGGCGCTGGTGGCCTACCGTGTGGCAGGCCTGTGCTACCGGCTCCGGGCGGCTCACGAGAGGGCTCCTGGTCCGGGCGACGGCTCGGGCGCAGGTCGAGGGCGGACGACGAGGGAGAACAACCGTGGTGGACACCTACGGCGCTCGGCGTGCCGCCGACCCCGGTCCGTCGGGACCCGCCGCCGAGGACACCACCGCCACCAACCCGTTCCGCGCCCAGGGCGTGCCCGCACCGTCCCGGCCGCTGCCCGACACCCGGCTGGGCAACGCCGGCAGCCGGTCCGACCAACCCGCCGCACCGGACATGCAGCGCACCATCGACGTCGCCGCATTCGAGCGCACCCAGGCGATGGCCGTCCCGCCGTCGCCCGCTGCCGCGCCGGTGCCGCCGCCCCCGCCGTCCCAGGACGCACTCCTGGCGCCTACGCCGCCGCGCGGTGTCACCGACCCGTCCGACCCCCGGGCGCGGCTGGTGATGATGGACCTGTCCGGGGATGGTCCGGGCCCGGTCTCCGCACCCGAGCAGGCGCCGGTTCGGGTGCTCGGCGGGCCCGGTGGACCCGCCGAGACCTACTCCTCCGGCTGGTCGGGGCTGCCGCTGCCGTCCCGGCGTCGATCCGGCAGCCGGGTCGCCCTGGTCGCCGCCTGTGTCGCCGCCGCGGTGGGTGTCGGCGCTGCTGTGGTGATCACCAGCGTGAACGACCCTGGCGCGTTTCGGGTCGAGCTCGGCGTGGACGATGCCGAGCCCGTCGGTCCCGAGCAGGCGCCGGTCGTCGAGGACGCCGCCACGGAGCCGAGTCTGGCCGGTGCGGTGGCCTCGCCGTCCGCCCCGGCCGCGCCGCCCGCGCAGCGCACCGTCAAGCTGGCCCCGGTCCGCCCGCCCGGGGCGAACCCCGCGCCGCGGGTGGTCGTCCCCACCAAGACCCCAGCCAAGACCCCGGCCAAGACCCCGGCGAAGACCGCGACTCCCTCGGCCACGCCCAGCCGCACCCCGACGCCGACCCGCGCCACCCCCACGCCGACGCCGACCCGCATCGCCCCCACCCCGACGCCGACCCGCATCGCCCCCACCCCGACGCCGGAGCCGAAGCCGACGCCGCCGCCGGACCCGGCGCCGACCCTGCCCGTGCCGAAGCCGAGCTCGGTCGGGTCAGCGTCCCCCGCCGGCTGAGCCGACCGCCGCCCGGGCCAACCGGTCCCGGATCGCCGCGACCAGATCGGGGTGCCGGGTGTCCTCCGGGGGCAGGACGACCACCCGGTCCAGCCCGAACGCGTCGGCCTCGCGCAGCGCCGCGTACAACACCCGAGCGAACTCGACCGCCCCGCGCGGCGCGGACAGCCGCAGCACTCCGCCGGGTGTGGCCACATCGGCCGGCGCCAGCAGGCCCGCCGAGCCGGGCCCGCCGAGCAGCCGGGGCACCTGGTCGACGCCGGTGGCCAGCTCCACCCGCGCCCGCGGGGCGTAGTGCGCGGCCAGGGTGCCGGGTGCCCGCACCGGGCGGTGCGGCCGGGTCGCCGGGGCGACCCGGCCGGCTTGCTCGAGCCGGTCCGGACCGATCGAGCCCGGCCGCAGCACCACGGGCGCCGGACCCGTGCAGTCCACGATCGTGGACTCCACACCGACGTCGCTGGCCCCGCCGTCCACCACGCAGTCCCGGCCGGCGACCAGGACGTCGCCGAGCTCGGTGACAACGTCCTCGGCCCGGGTCGGGCTGACCCGGCCGAACCGGTTGGCCGACGGGGCCGCCAGGCCGGGGTGCCGGCGTCCGGTCAGGTCGGCGACCGCGGCCAGCACCAGCTGGGCGAGGTGATGGTCGGGTGCCCGCAGCCCGACGCCGTCCAGGCCGCCGGTGACCCAGTGGCCGGCCCGCCCGGCCCGCGGCAGGACGAGGGTCAGCGGCCCCGGCCAGAGCTCGTCGGCCAGTCGGCGCGCGTAGTCCGGCACGCGCTCGACCCAACCCGCCGCCGGGTCGAGGGCTCCGGGACCGGCCACGTGCACGATCACCGGATGGTCGGCCGGGCGGCCCTTGGCCGTGTAGATCCGGCCCACCGCCGACGGGTTCTCGGCATCCGCGGCCAACCCGTACACGGTCTCGGTGGGCAGCCCGACCAGGCCGCCGCGGACCAGACACCGCGCGGCGACCCGGTGGTCGCGGGTGACCAGGGCCGGGCCGCTGCGGCTCGGCCCGGCGTGCACGGTCGTCGTCACCCGACCAGTCTGACAGCGCGGCCGGTTCGGTCCGACGGCGTGGGGGCCAGGCCGCAGGGATCGCGCCGCCCGAGGTGTGTCACGACGAGTCACCATATCGTTGCTCTGAGGTATGGTTTCGCGCGCCGGAGGCAGGCAGAGGTCACAGGATGCACCGGAGGTGCGCATGCAGCCCGCGCAGGGGGAGGCCGGCGCGGCCCGTCCTCGACGACGGCGGCGCGCTGTGCACGCCGGCGCGGTCGCCGCGGTCATGACCGCCCTGGCGGCGTTGGGCGCGGCACCCGCCCGGGCCGAGCCGGCGCCGACGACCACGGCGGGAGCCCCGGTGCCGGTCGGTCGGGCCGGCGCGAGGCAGACGGCCGTCGTCCCCCGACTGGTCTGGACCGATTGCGGCGCCGCCTACCAGTGCGCCACGGCACGGGTCCCCCTGGACTGGTCCCGTCCGCGGGGCGGCACCGTCACCCTCGCGCTGGCCAAGCTGCCCGCCACCCGGCCCGGGGCCCGGATCGGCACCGTGTTCGTCAACCCGGGTGGGCCGGGCGCCTCGGGGGTGGACGCCGTCCGGGCCGCCCCGGACCTGCTGCCCGAGGGGGTTCGCGCCCGCTTCGACGTGGTCGGTTTCGACCCCCGGTTCGTCGGCGCCAGCCAACCGGCCGCCAGCTGTCTGAACGACGGCGCCTACGCCGCCTTCGTCGACGCCCAGCCGCCCTTCCCGCTGACCCCCGAGGCGGAACCGGCCTTCGCCGCCGCCCACGCCGGCTACACCGCCCAGTGCACCCGGCAGAGCCTGCTGCGGTTCGCCTCGACAGCCTCGGTGGCCCGCGACCTGGACCTGCTGCGCCAGGCGGTCGGCGACGAGGCGCTCAGCTACGTCGGCTACTCCTACGGCACCTACCTCGGGCAGGTCTACGCGCAGCTGTTCGGCAACCGGGTGCGGGCCATGGTCCTGGACGGCGTGCTGGACGGGCGCGCCTGGCAGTCCGGGACCGGCCAGGAGCGTCTGACCACCCCGTTCAGCGTGCGGGTGGGCAGTGCCGAGGCCTCGCAGGAGGCGCTGGGGGAGTTCTTCCGGCTCTGTGCCGACGTCGGGTCGGCGCGGTGCGCGCTGGACAGCCAGGGCGACCCGGCGGCGACGTACGCAGCGATCGCCGACTCGCTTGCCGCCCAACCGCTGCAGCTGGACGCCGACACCCAGCTGGACTACCAGAGGCTGGTCACCGTGACCTCTTCGGTGCTGTACGCCCCGGGCTACTGGCAGGCCTTCGCCGCCGACCTGCAGCTGCTGCACGTCGAGCTCGGGGACGCCGCGCCCGCGGCCGCCGCCGCTGCGCGGCGACCGCGGACGACGCGCACCGCCGCGGCCGTGGCCCGGCGTCTGGTCGCCCGGGCCGAGCAGATCGACGATCTTCCCGGGATGCCCACCTTGCGGATGCCAGCCCTGCTGCCGGGCGACCTGCCCGGCCGGATCCCGGCCGGCCCGGTTGGGTACCCGACGCCGGCGGACAACGCCTTCGCCGCCTTCGCGGCGGTGAGCTGCACCGACACCGCGAACCCCAGCGATCTGTCCGTCTGGTCCCGCGCGGCTGCCGACACCATGGGCCGGAGCCCGTACTTCGGCCGGGCCTGGACCTGGTCCGGGCTGGTCTGCGCCACCTGGCCGCACCAAGACCCGGGCGCCTACCGGGGCCCGATCGGCGCCCAGCTGGGCGCGCCGTTGCTCGTGATCGGCACCCGCTTCGACCCGGCGACCCCCTACCAGGGCGCCGTGGTCACCGCGCAGCGCTACCCGGGCTCGCGGCTGCTCACCGTCGAGGGCTACGGGCACACCAGCTCGGCGATGCCGAGCCGGTGCGTCAGCTCGGCGATCACCGAGTACCTGGTGCGGACGGCGGCGCCGCGCGAGTCCGTCTGCCGGCAGGACCTGGAGCCGTTCCCGTCCTGACCGTCGGTCGCGCCCGGCCCGCGCCGCGACCAGCTCGGGCAGCGATGTGACAATGGTGCTGATGACCCCCAGCGCTACCCCCGACGACTCCACCGCCCCGTGCTGAGCCGCGTCCGCGGACGCCGCGTCGGTGCGGCTGCGGCCGTCGTGGCCGTGGCTGCGGCCGCTGTCGTCGGCCTGGCCCTCACCCGCGAGCCCGAGCCACGCGTCGAGGACCTCACCGTCGCCGGGACGCCCGAGCCGGCCGCGACCGGACCCGTTGCCGCGCAGCCGGTCCAGCTGGACGCCCGGCTCTACCTGCCTCCGGACGCCGGCGGCGACGCCGGTCCGGCCCCGGCGGTGCTGCTCGCGCACGGCTACGGCGGCACCAAGGAGTCCGTGGACGGCGAGGCGCGCGCCGCCGCACGGCGCGGGTACGTCGTCCTGACCTGGACCGCGCGGGGGTTCGGTCGCAGCGGTGGGCTGGTGCACCTGAACGCGCCGGAGTACGAGGTGGCCGACGCTCGGGCGCTGGTCGACCTGCTGGCGAGCCGGCCCGAGGTGCTGCTGGACGCTCCCGGCGACCCGCGGGTCGGCGTGGCCGGCGGGTCCTACGGCGGTGCCCTGGCGCTGCTGCTCGCCGGGACCGACCCGCGCCTCGACGCGATCGTCCCGCAGATCACCTGGAACGACCTGCGCCGGGTGCTGTTCCCGCAGTCGGTGGTGCCGCAGGCCGATCTCGGACCGCCGCGCACCCCCGGATACCCGGGCGACACCACGACCCTGGTCCGCGGGACGGCGAGCGCCGGGGTGTTCCCGGCCGGAGTGTTCAAGAAGGCCTGGGCCGCCGTGTTCTTCGGACCGCAGGCCGGGTCGAGCCTCGGTCCAGGCGGTCCAGGCGGTCCAGGCGGTCCAGGTGGTCCGGCGGACGTCGCGGAGCCGTCCGGGGTGCCCACCACGCTGTCGGTGGGCGCGGCGGCGTGCGGTCGGGTCACTGCCGAGCTGTGCGCCGCCTACCAGCAGGTGGCGGCCACCGGGCGTCCGAACGCCGCGATGCTCGACCTGCTCGCCCGGTCCAGCCCGTCCTCGGTGGTCGACCGGATCAGCGCACCGACGCTCTTGGTGCAGGGGCAGGTGGACTCGCTGTTCCCGATCGGCGAGGCAGAGGCGACCGCCGCGGCGCTGGCGCTCAACGGCACTGAGGTGTCCGTGGTGTGGACCGCGGGCGGGCACGACGGGGGCCTGGACGAGAGCGAGCGGGTGCGGTCGTTGACCCTGGCCTGGTTCGACCGGTACCTGCGGGCGCCGGGGGAGAACGGGCAGAGCGGTGTCGGATCGGGCTCGGGGGTGGCCGACCCCGGGACCGAACGGTTCCAGGTGACCGTGCCCGGTTCTGCGGTGTCCACCGAGGACAGCGACCCTGCGCCCACGGTGCGCGGCGCCGTCCGCGAGCCCGGGGTCGGCACGACCGACGAGGTTGCGGTGCAACGGGTCCCGCTGACCGGCCGCCAGCAGGGCGTCATCTCGCCGGCCGGTGGTTGGCCGGCGGCGGTGACCACGCTGCCGGGGCTGCGCGGGGGACGGATCTCGGTGGACGCCTCACCCGGGACGCTGGCCATGCCGCTGGGCCAGGTAGCGGTCTTCGACTCCGAGCCGCTGACCTCGACGGTGCGGATCGCCGGTGCGGGGCGGGTGCGGTTGCGGGTCGAGCCGGGTGGGACTGGCGGGGCGGGCGGTGGTCTGGGCGAGGACGACGCGGTGACGATGTTCGTCTCGCTACTGGACGTGGCCGCCGACGACAGCGCCGTCATGCCGGCCGGTCTGGTCAGCCCGGTGCGGCTGGAGCCGGTGCCGTCCAGCGGTGTCGAGGTGACCGTGGTGCTGCCGGCCGTGGTTCGCGACGTCCAGGCCGGGCATCGGCTGCGGATCGCGGTGGCGGCCAGCGACGCGGCGTACGCCCTGACGTCCCAGCCGCGCGCCTACCGGGTGTCCCTGGCGGACGCCACCGGTCAACAGCAGGCGGGTGGGGGAGCGGTGGTCGTCGTGCCCACCCCGGTCCTGCGCACCCTGGACGCCGGTGGGTTGAGCCGGTACCTGCCCTGGGCCCTGGGGCTGCTCGCCGCCGCGGCAGCGTTGGCGGTGGGACTGTGGTGGTGGGCGCGGCGTACCGCCCGGGGCCGTGCCGCGCCGCTGCGCCCGGGGTCGGCGGCGGAGTCCGAGGACGCGCTGCCGCTGGTGGTGCAGGGGGCGGCGAAGACCTATGCCAGCGGGTTCCAGGCGGTCCGCGACGTCTCCTTCGCCGTCGAGGCCGGGTGGGTGCTGGGACTGCTCGGGCCGAACGGGGCCGGCAAGACGACACTGCTACGGATGGTGCTCGGCCTGATCCGGCCGACCGCGGGCCGGATCGCGGTGTTCGGCCACGGGGTGGCCCCGGGCGCGCCGGTGCTGTCCCGGGTCGGGGCGTTCGTCGAGGGGCCCGGGTTCCTGCCGCACGCCACGGGGGCCGAGAACCTGCGCCTGTACTGGGCGGGCACCGGGCGTCCGGTCGGCGAGGCGTTCTTCGACGAGGCGCTGGAGGTGGCCGGGCTCGGCGAGGACGTGCACCGCACCGTGCGCACCTACAGCCAGGGCATGCGGCAGCGGCTGGCGATCGCCCAGGCGATGCTCGGGCTGCCCGACCTGCTGGTGCTCGACGAGCCGACCAACGGGCTGGACCCGCCGCAGATCCGGGAGATGCGCGAGGTGCTGGCCCGGTACGCGGCGACCGGTCGCACGGTCGTGGTGTCCAGCCACCTGCTCTCGGAGGTCGAGCAGACCTGCTCGCACGTGGTGGTCATGCACCACGGCGAGGTGGTCGCCGCCGGGCGGGTCAGCGAGCTGGTCGGGGCGGCGACCGGGCTGCTGGTCGAGGTCGACGACGGTCAGCTGGCCGCGGCGGTCGCCGCCGGTGTGGCCGGAGCACGCGAGATCGAGGTCACCGACGGTGCGATGACCCTGGAGCTGGTGGGTACCCGGCGCGCGGAGCTGGTCCGGGCGCTGGTCGAGGCCGGCGTCGGGGTGGAGCGGGTGACCCCGCGCCGGGGTCTGGAGCAGGCGTTCCTGGCCCTGGTCGGCGAGGGCGAGGCGGCGGCGGGCGCGCCGGTGCAGCCGGTCGGCGCGAACGGGGCGGACGGCGGACCGGGAGGCGGCGATGCCTGAACGGGGGCACCACGTCGGCCTGGACGCGGTGGGTGCTCCGCCGGCCTCGGGCCGGGCCGGGGCAGCGCTCGGGCACCGGGGACGGGCGACGCTGCCGCTGCCGGTCGAGCTGCGCCGGCAGCTGACCCGGCGACGCACCAAGCTGACGGTCGCCCTGCTGGTGGCCCTGCCGTGGCTGTTGGTCGGGGCGTTCCTGCTCGGCGACGGCGACCGCAGCCGGGCACCGGGTCTGGTGGAGCTGGCCACGGTGGGCGCGGCCAACTTCACCCTGTTCGTGCTGTTCGCGGCGACCGGGTTCCTGTTCGTGGTGGTGTTCGCGCTGTTCGCCGGGGACACGGTGGCCAGCGAGGCGAGCTGGTCGAGCCTGCGCTACCTGCTGGCGACGCCGGTACCGCGCGGGGTGCTGCTGTGGCGCAAGCTGGTGGTTGCGCTGAGCTTCTCGCTGTTCTGCCTGGTGCTGCTGCCGTCGGCCTCGTTCCTGGCCGGTGGGCTGGCGTTCGGCTGGGCGCCGCTGCGCACCCCGCTCGGGACGACGGTGGACACCTCGCTGATGCTGCAGCGGCTCGGGATCGCTCTGGCGTTCCTGGCGCTGAGCCTGGTGTGGGTCGCGGCGCTGGCGTTCTGCCTCGGGGTGTTCACCGACGCTCCGCTCGGCGCGGTGGGTGGCGCCGTCCTGCTCGTCATCGTGGCGAACATCCTGGACGCGGTGACGGCGCTCGGGGACTGGCGCAAGGCGCTGCCGGTGCACTGGTCCTACGCCTGGCTGGACGTGCTCTCGCCGCAGATCGCCTGGGACGCAATGGCCCAGGGGGTGCTCTGGTCGCTCGGCTACACGGTGGTGCTGCTGGCGCTGGCCTGGTGGCGGTTCCTGGGCAAGGACGTCACGAGCTGAGGGGTCCGGGCTGCTGAGGGGTCCGGGCTGGCGCCCTGGTCGGTCACCACACGGAGGCGGCTCGGGGGTCGTTGATGTCCACGATGTCCTTGCCGAGCGGCGCGAGGGCCACGGCGGCAAGCTTGAGGTTGGCCACTGCGAGCGGGATTCCGATGATCGTCAGGGCGAGTGCCACCGACGTCACAATGTGGCCGATCGCGATCCACACCCCGGCCAGGAGGAACCACAACACGTTGCCCACGGCCGAGCCGGCACCCGCCGTGGGCTTGGGTACGACCGTTCGTCCGAACGGCCAGATGACGAAGGCGGCCAGCCGGAACGAGGCGATGGCGAACGGGATGGTCACGATCGGGATCAGCATGAGCACGCCGGCCACGGTGTAGACGACCGCGAGCCACAGACCGGAGACCACCAGCCAGATGAGGTTCAACACCAAGCGCACCATATGTACGAGAACTGTATCTCGCGGCAGGAGGTGGACACGCTGGTGAGGATGGAGCCGGTGCTGGCCAGGGCCCGGTTCGGGGCGGCCCGGGTGGCGCGGTTGGCGAGCGTGGACGCCGACGGGGCGCCGCACCTGGTTCCAGTCGTCTTCGCGCTGGCCGGTGACACCGTCTGGACCGCGGTGGACGGCAAGCCGAAGGGTGGCACGGCATTGCGACGGCTGACGAACATCGCGGCGAACCCGCGGGTCGCCGTCCTGGTCGATGAGTACACCGAGGACTGGGCGGCGCTGTGGTGGGCCCGCGCGGACGGCGTCGCCCGGCTGCTCCGGGTCCTCGACCCGCAGGCGCAACGCGGGATCGGTCTGCTGCGCGAGCGCTACCCGCAGTACGCCACGATCCCGATCCCGGGCCCGGTGATCGCCATCGAGGTCCGCCGCTGGTCGGGTTGGAGCGCCTCGCCCACCGCGTGATGCGCCGCACCCAGGCGTCGGGCTGGGGGACGCTCACCCGGTGCCGCCGTCGCCGTCGGCAAGTCGTTTGGACAGCTCGGCGTTGCGGTGGGCGAAGGCGCGCCAGCGAACGGGTGTGTCGTCCAGATGCCGCTGCGCGGTGGCCTGGGCGCAGTCGCGCACCTGCCAGGTGCACATCCGCCCGCCTCGGACCTCGAAGCGGATCAGCAGGCCATCTGCCCAGCCGTGCACGTCGCAGTCGGTGACGGCCAGATCGTCGGCCGGACGGCTGCCGGTCGCCGGGAGCAGGGTCACCTTCTGTTCGGAGGCGATCCAGGCGATCGCCTCGAGCTCCTGCTGGACTCGGGCCGCGAGCTCGAAGGCGAGGTTCGCCGACGCCCGGTCCCGAAGTCGGGCGAGCTGCTCCTGCACCGCCTCGACTGCTGCTGGTCGCCGTTCGAGCACCGCGGTGACGCGGGCCAGAAGACCGTCACGGTCGGGCGAGTCGATGCCCCGCGCCCGGGCCAGGTCCCGGTGACAGCCGCTGAGCGTGTCGTCGGCGTAGGCCAGCGGCAGCGCTCGATCCAGCGCGGAGACGGCCAACCGCGCCCTGGTCCCGCCGAGGTACGGACCGAAGACCCGCACGGCGTAGCCGGGACGCCGGGGCGCGGGAACGAGTGGCGAGTGGACGACGTGCAGGCGCGCCGCGGCGGGTCCGCGGTCCAGGAGGATGTAGGCGGGTACCTCCAGGCCGCCACGGAGCCGGTTCCAGCGCGGCTTCGACCGTTCCAGGAGGTTGCGTTCGAGCCATGCCGCCTCGTGCGCCGAGTCACAGGCGACCGCCTCGACCTGGACGATCTGCGGCACCATGCGGATCAGATGGCGTCGATCTCGCAGGTCTGCCCAGTAGGAGCCGACCCGGCGCCGCAGGTCGACCGCGCGGCCGATGTAGAGCACCCGTCCGCGAGCATCGCGGAACCGGTACACGCCAGGGCCGCCGGGCAGGGCGGCCACCGCCGTCCGAGGTTCCCTGGCCACGTCGCGGATCCTACTGTCGGCGCCGCGGCCGGACCGGGGTCACGCAGGCAGTGGCGCACCGAGAAACCGAGCGACGCTCTGCCAGAAGGGTCGGGCGTCTTCGACGAAGGGATAGTGGCCGCTGTGCTCGAACCAGTGCAGTTCGGCGTCGCGGATCCCCGATGCGAGTTCGGTCGAACAGGCGGGCGGGAACTGCGGGTCGTGGCGGCCGCACAGGACGAGCACGGGCATCGTGAGCTCTTCGAGGCGCGGACCGTAGTCGAGGCGGCGGGCGATGCGGTGCCATTCCGCGCGCCCCGCGGCGGGGCAGAACCAGTCGGCGAGCGACACCGGATCCCGGCCCGCCCGCCGGCGGTCGACGAACGACTGGCGATTGATGTCGTTGTTCAGCAGCCGCTCGGTCGCCAGTCGTCGCACGGCCAGGTGCAGGCTGCCCAGCAGCGCCATCTTCGCGAATCCGGGGTGGCCGCGGTGCCACAGCGCGCCAGGGGCCTTCAGGTAGGCGCGCCCGCCGGTACCCGTGCCGACCAGCACCATGCGCCGGACCCTGGCGGGATGCTCCAGCGCGTAGGCAAGCAGGGTCAGGCCGCCCATGCTGTGCCCCACCGCGTCGACGGGGCCGGGAAGGCCGCACACCGTGAGCGCCTCGTCGGTGCAGGCGTGCATCTCGGGCATGCCCAGGACGGCCGATCGCGTCGACCGCCCCGAGCCGGGCGGGTCGAAGGTGATCACGCTCCGGCCGAGCGCCGTCAGGCCATCGATCAGGGCGTCCGCGCTGTCCATTCCCGGGCGCTGGAACCGGTGCGGCCCGGGCATCAGGAACACCGGCTCGCCGGCCCCGAATCGGTAGACCGCCAAACCCTTATGGACGTCGTGTGGTTCGAGCCTCATCCCGCTGGCGACCCGATGCCGAAGGCGTCCTCGAACAGCCGCTCCAGCTCGGCGCTCCACGGCCCTGACGGGTCGCAGTAGCGGATCACGCCGTCGGTGGCCACGATCAGGTAGCGCTGCCCGGCCTGCAGGTCCGGTGTGTAGAGCAGCCCGGGCATCTCGCCGACCCGCTCCAGGCGCACCGTGCCGGCCGCCTCGTCGGTGTACCAGCGGTCCACGTCGAACAGGGCGCTGCCGGGTTCCACCTCGCGCACGGTGCCCGCGAAGGCCAGGTCGTTCTCGGCCCGCATCCGTTCGGCGCTGGGGGCGATGCAGGAGGCGGCGGCGTCGGCCTCGGCATCGGTGAGCGTGATCGTCGGCCTCGGCGCAGGTGCGGGCGCCGCGGCGTCGTCCGAGGACCGGATCCACCCCAGCCCGATGGCCACGACCACGGCGATCAGCACCAGCGCGGCGCCGGCGGCGGCACCGGCGAACACCCACGACGGACGAGGCGGGGCGGACCGGCCGGTCGGCTCCTGCATGACGTTCTCCCTCGGCGTGACGGCAGCACGACTCTGAGACGCCGGCCAACCACGCACGGTTCCTACCCGCCCGCCCTGCCCGAGTGGGCCTGGTTTGTCCCAGCAGCCGCTGGCAAACCCGGCCGGGTCCGGTGGAGCGCACCCTTCAGGTGCGCCGAACGGGTGCCGATGGCCGCGATGTGTTGCTGATCGTATGCCTCGGCCTGGGGGTGACGGCTGCCGTCGTCACGCTGCGGTGGTCGCTGGCCCGGGTCGACGCCCTCGGCCGCCCTCGGCCGTTCCCGATGGTGTCGGTCGCCGTGCCGGCGACCGCGGCGATGCTCTGCGCCGTCCCGGTCGCCCGGCACGCCCGGCTGGAGGGCCGGTTGGCGGAGGTTGCCAGCCAGCTCGCCGGGCGTGAGGTCGACGTCCGCTGCGAGACCGTCGGCGAGGCCTGGCTGCAGACCCACCCCGAACGTGGCTTCGTGGAGTTCGGTCCGGACGGTGCGCCGAAGGCGGAGACGACGATCACCTACGACACCTGCCGGGCGCTGGCCGACTGGGCCGCGAGCATCCCGGACCGGGGCGGCGCCGCCGAGGACGTCAGGCGGCTTGACGTCGAGCAGGTCATCGCCGTCCACGTGCTCACCCACGAGGCGATGCACATGGCCGGACTGGTCGACGAGGCCAAGGCCGAGTGCGCCGCCGTGCAGCGCGACCATCGCACCGCCACCCTGCTCGGGGCCTCGGACCCCGCCGCCCGTGAGCTGTCCCGCAGATACCTGCTCGAGGTCTACCCGGACCTGCCGCCCGCCTACCGCAGCGCGCAGTGCCATCCAGGTGGGGCCGACGACGAGCAGCTGGAGAACCCCCCGTGGACCTGAACCAGGCCACGGCGGACGCGCCGATCGGCGCACCTTCGGCGCAGGAGCCGAAGGCATCACAGGCGATCACCGATCGCCCGACACCGGAGGCACCATGCCCGCGAAGTTCACCGTCAACAAGGACAAGGCCGGCTCGTTCCGGTTCACCATGAGCGCGCCGAACGGCCAGGTCGTCGCGACCTCGCAGGGGTACGCGACCAAGGCTGCGGCGCTCAACGGGATCAAGTCGATCCGCCGCAACGCCGTGACCGCCGCGATCGAGGACACCACCGCGGCCCGTGCTGTCAAGCGCGCTGCCAAGCCGGCCGCCAAGCGGAGCATGAAGCCCGCTGCCAAGCCTTCCGCCAAGCCAGCCGCCAAGCGGAGCATGAAGCCCGCTGCCAAGCCGGCGCCGAAGGCGACGCCCAAGGCGACCTCGAGCGCGTCGCGCAAGCGCACCATCAAGCCCGCCGCCAAGCCGGCCACCCGGACGGCGGCCAGGGCCGCCGCGAAGCGGGTCACCAAGACTGCCGCGAAGCCGGTGGCCGCCAAGGTCCCGTCGCCGCGTCGTCCGGCCTCGTCGCGTCCGGCGACCGGACGGACCGCCGCGACCGGCCGCCGCAGCACCGTCTGACTCGCGTCCGGCCCCAGACCTGCCGCGGTCGGTCCCGTCGGAGTCGACGGGACCGACCACGGCGGCTGTCTCGTGCCCGAGCCGCATCCGCGTCCGGGCGCCACGCCATCGGGTGTCGCACCCTCGGCATCGCGCAACCCGGGCGTGCGATGTCACCATGGCTGGGTGTCCCCGCAACCGCGGAACCCAGAGCGTCCGCGCCGCCCGGCCAGCCTGTCACCGGCCGCGGCGGACGCGTATGTCGGCGCCGCCGACCCGGCGCAGCGCATCGAGGCGGCCCACGTGACGGCCGAGGCACTGGTTCAGCACGGGCGGGCCGGGGACGACGAGCGCACCGCCCGACTGGTCGCCCTGGCCGACGAGCACGGCATCGATGAGATCGCCGATCTGTGGGCCGAACGTCCGGCCGACACGCTGCCCGGCGCTCTGTGGCGTCTCTACGCACTCCGCGCCGGGATCCGCCGGGATCCGTTCGACATGGCCCGTGCCTTCGAGGCCGGTCGGCACCGGGCACCGGTCCACGAGGTGGTCGCCGGGGTCGGCGAGCCGCCCGGCCCGGAGGAGGTGCAGTCCCTGGCCGACGCGGTGCTGGCCGGGGCGTTCACCGGTGACCTGGGCGTCGCGCTGGAACGGGCGGCGGCGTTCTGCCGGGTGGTCTCCACCGGGTGGGCGGTCCTCGCCGACGACCTGGACGACGAGCCCGACCTCCCCGACGACCCGGCAGACGCCGCGGCGCGCCACGATGTCCCGGAGGAGCCGGTTGCCCTCACCCGTCGAGCCGCCGATCTGCTGCGCACCGGAATCCAGCTGGAGCTGGCCGCCGCGCGCTGGCGGGAGAGCGGACTGCACTGACAGGCACCGCACCGAACGGCAAGGCACCGCAGACCACCGGACTGTGTGTCCTGGGCCTGTCCCCAGGGCGGCGCAGCCTGCCCGATGCCCTCCGGCTCCTCGACGGCGGCCGATCGTGTGCTGCTCTACCGGAATTCTCACGGCTCGGGGAACATGGACGACGGTGACCGCGTTGGTCATCACCGGTGACACCCCACAGCACCATCGGGGTCTCATCAGACGACGGACCGCGGTAGCCCCGGGCTCCACGATCAGCCGCTCCGAGCGGCCTTTGCGCCGAGAGGCGCTCCCGGTCCGAAGTCTGCAGTGCGGGGGCCGCCCCGGCCGCGTGCCGGGGCGGCACTCCCGCCGACGAACCGTCGACGACGACGTCGCCCCGATCCGGCGTCAGCCGTCGTCCGCCCCAGCCGACTCAGAAATGGGCCCACCATGACCGAGCCGACTGAAGCCCCCGACGGGAGCGATCCCCCCGAGGGCCTGCGCGAGCCAGCACCAGTGCCGGCTGAGGCGGCGCGTCGCGGTCGTGGACGGTTCGCCCGACGGGCGGCCCGGGTGCTCGGACTGCTGGCGATCGTGATCGTCGGATCCGCACTCGGCGCAGCGCTCGCCCCCTCGGTGACCACTCAGGTCGGGCCGCTGGAGGCCCAGGTCCGGGTCAAGCCCAGCCTGCACCCCGGCGTCCGGGTGCTGCTGCCCCCAGCCGGCGAGGTCTCCTTCGCCACCCACCGCACTCCGGTGGTCGTGGAGGCCCAGATCGCCACCGTCGACCTGGCCGGTGCCCGGGCGCTGCTCGCCTCGCCGCAGGCGCTGCAGGACCTGGAGTCCTCGGCCCCGGACGACCTGCGCGCCGCAGCGGTCCGTGCGGCCGTCTGGACGGCGGTCTGCGCGGTGGGCGCTGCGACAGCCTTGGCGCTGCTGGTCTACCGCACCCGGTGGCGCGAGGTGAGCGTCATCGGCGGCACCGCGAGCGCCCTGCTCGTCGGCCTGGCCGGTTCCACCATGGTCTCCTTCGCCCCCGACCGCTTCGCCCAGCCCCAGTTCTCCGGGCTGCTCAGCCAGGCGCCGTACGTCGCCGTCCAGGCGGACTCGCTGCTGCAGCGGCTGCAGAGCTACCGGGCCGGCGTCGGCGCGATCGTCGAGGCGGTGACCACGCTGTACGCGATGAGCGGGCGGTTGCCGGTGCTCGACGACCAGGACGACGACGTGGTCACCGTGCTGCACGTGAGCGACCTGCACCTGAGCCCGCTCGGGTACGACCTCACCGGGCGGCTGGTCCGCGACTTCGGCGTCGACGTGGTGGTCGACACCGGTGACATCACGACGTGGGGCACCGACGTGGAGTCCTCGACGCTCTCCTGGATCGGCAGGATCGGGGTGCCGTATGTGTACGTCCGGGGCAACCACGACTCCGCCCGCACCGCCGAGGTGATCGCCCAGAACCCGAACGCCGTGGTCCTGGACGGGGTGAACGGCTCGGTGGCGGAGGTGGCCGGTCTCGTGATCGCCGGCATCGGCGACCCGGTGTTCACCCCGGACCGCACGCGCTCGGCCCTGGTCCCGGCGCCGCCGGTGCTGCCGCCCGACCCGACATCGACGGGTCCATCGGCCCCGGGTGGCTCCCCGTCCGCGTCAGTACCCGTCTCAGCGTCAGTACCCGTTTCAGCGTCAGTACCCGTTTCAGCGTCAGTGGCCCTGCGGCCGCCCGAGCCGGACGTCGGGTCGACCACCGACCCTCAGGTCCTGGCCGGCTCGCGGCTGGCCGGCACGGTCTCCGAGTGGAACGCCGCCAACCCCGACCGCCCGGTTGGCCTGGCCGCTGTGCATGAGCCGTACGCCGTCCCCCCGCTGCACGGCGCGGTGCCGTTGGTGCTCACCGGCCACTTCCACAGCCGGGACGTGACCTGGCAGGAGAGCGCGAACGGCGCCACCCTGGTGATGCGCGAGGGGTCGACCGGCGGAGCTGGTATCTCCGCGGACTTCCGCGCCATCGAGGCCGGGGAACCGCTGCCGCTGACCGCCACTCTGCTGCACATCTCCCGCAGCGGGCCCCGGGCCGGGCAGGTGCTGGCCTACGACGAGGTCAGCGTGGGCGGCTTCGGGTTCGCCTCCGCGACCGTGCAGCGCACCGTGCTGCGCCCCGGTGACCAGCCCGACTCGCAGCTGGATGACATCCGGGACGACGGGCCTGCCGGAACCCTCGAGCAGGAGTCGCGGAGGCAGCCGAACCCCTCGACCGTGCCGTCCGCCCCGCCCGCTCGGTTGGGGCAGGCCGCGGCGGGGTAGCGTGTGCGGCCATGTTCCGGGTTCGCCGCGACGAGTCGCGGCTTGGGGAGACCCTGACCGAGCTCGCCGGCCACCTGGTCGCCGCAGCCGGCCAGCTCGGCGTCATGCTCGACGTGGACGCCGAGGCTCGGGGCGCCGCCGCCCGCGCCATCCAGGAGAGCGACCAGGCCGCCGAGGCGACCGCGCACGCCGTCCTGCGGGGGCTTGCCGCCTCCTTCGTCACCCCGTTCGACCGGGCCGACCTGTTCCGGCTGTGTTGGTCGCTGCGCCGGGCCACCGCCCGGATCGAGGCCGTCGCGGACACCATGGAGGTGCTGCTCGTCGGTGAGCAGCCGGCTCGCACCGCCGAGCTGGTCCAGCTCATCGTCCGCGCCGTGGAGATCATCGGTGCATCGGTGCCCAGGCTCGGGAACCCCGGCCCGCTGTCCGCCCGGTGGATCGAACTCACCGTGCTGATCAAACAGGCCGGCCAGGCCCACCGTCGGCTGCTGCTGGACGTGACCACCACCGTCACCGAGGAGGCCGTCCTGGTCCGATACCTGGAGGTCGCCGCCGCGCTGCGCCGGGTGGTCGAGGCCCTGGAGGTGGTGGCGGACGCGATCCAGACCGTCGTGGTCACGGAGAGCTGACGCAGTGGACGCCGCGCTGGTCGTCCTCGTCGTCGTGGCGGGTTTGGTGTTCGCCTGGTCGAACGGGATGCACGACGCCGCGAACGCGGTCGCCACCTCGCTGAGCACCGGGGCGCTCACCCCCCGGGTCGCGCTGCCGATGGCAGCCGGGCTCAACGTCGTCGGGGCCCTGCTCGGGGTGCGGATCGCCGAGAACCTCGGGACCCGGCTGGTGGAGGTCCCGGTCAGCGAACCCGGGACCGGGTCTGGTGCTCGCGGCGTTGTTGGCCGGTTTCGGCTGGAACCTGCTGACCTGGTGGTTCGGCCTGCCCACGTCGTCCTCGCACGCGTTGATCGCAGCGATCGCCGGCGCCGGGTTGGCCGCCGGGGCCAGCGTGGACTGGACGCTGATGCTGATCTGGGTGGCGGTGCCGATGGTGCTCTCGCCGCTGGTGGGGTTCGTCGGGGCGTGGCTGGTGATGCTGGTGTCGCTGCGGCTGTTTCGCGACGCCGCGCACGAGCCGGCGATCCGGGGCTTCCGGATGGCCCAGTCGGTGACCGCGGCCTCGATGTCGGTCGGACACGGCCTGCAGGACGGCCAGAAGACGATGGGTGTGCTGGTGCTGGCGCTGGCCGGCAGCGGGCTGCTCGACGACACCCTGGACGCCGCAGGCGGCCTCGGCTCGGCCGGCCAGGTGCCGGGGGTGGTCCGGATCGGCGTGGCCCTGGCGATCGGGTTGGGCACCCTGGCCGGGGGCTGGCGGATCATCCGGACGATGTCGCGCGGGCTGGTCCGGATGACCCCGGCCACCGGCTTCGCCGCCGAGAGCGTGGCCTCCTCGGTGCTCTACGTCGCAGCGGGAGTCCTCGGCGTGCCGGTGTCGACGACGCACACCGTTGTCGCGGCGATCGTCGGCGCCGGGTCCACCGGGGGGCTGCGCGCGGTCCGCTGGGGCATGGTCCGTCGGGTGGTGGCCGCCGCCGTGGCCACCCCGGTGGTCACGTTCGCGGCGGCCGCAGGCCTGGTCCGGTTGAGTCAGCTGGTCGGCAGCTGAGGGCGCTCATCCACCAGGCACGGATCAGCCGAACCGGCCGGAGATGTAGTCCTCGGTGGCCTGTTTGGCGGGGTTGCTGAAGATCTTGGAAGTCGCGTCGAACTCGACCAGCTCGCCGGTGCGGTCCCCGGTGCCTTCGGCGGCCTTGGCGGTGAAGAACGCCGTCCGGAGCGCAACGCGGGCTGCCTGCTGCATGTTGTGGGTGACGATGATGATCGTGTAGTCCTCCACCAGTTCGAGCATCAGGTCCTCGATACGCGCCGTGGCGATCGGGTCCAGTGCCGAGCATGGTTCGTCCATGAGAATGACCTCGGGTCGCACCGCGATGGTCCGGGCGATGCACAGCCGCTGCTGCTGGCCGCCGGACAGACTGTAGGCGGACTGCTTCAGCTTGTCCTTGACCTCGTCCCACAGGGCGGCCGAGCGGAGTGCCTGCTCGACCAGGTCGTCCATGTTGTCGACCTTCATGCCGGTGACCTGTGGGCCGTAGGCGACGTTGTCGTAGATGGACTTGGGGAACGGGTTCGGCTTCTGGAACACCATGCCGATGCGGCGGCGGACTTCGATCGGGTCGACCTCGGGGGCGTAGATGTCCTGCCCGTGGAAGGAGATGGTCCCGGTGATGCGCGCTCCGGGGATCAGGTCGTTCATCCGGTTCAAGCAGCGTAGGACGGTCGACTTGCCGCACCCCGATGGCCCGATCAGCGCAGTGATCTCGTGCTTGCCGAACGGCAGGGTCACGCCGTGCACGGCCTGGAACGAGCCGTAGTAGATGTCGACGTCCCGACATTCGATGACCGGGATCGGGTCGCCGAGCGGCTCGTGATCGTGCCGGCCCCTGACCAGGGGCTGGCGGCCGGCGCCGCGATCAGCAGGTGGTGGTCCCCCCGGCCGGGTGTCGGCCCTCCCGTCCGTGTTCCGGGCGGAGGCGGACGTCTGAGTGCTCACGGGTGCCTCGCTCGAGTTCATGGGGCTACCACCGCTTCTGCTGCCGGTTGCGGATGAGGATGGCGACCGCGTTCATCGCCAGGAGGAGGACCAACAGGACAATGATCGCCGCCGAGGCGACGGTCCTGAGCTCCGCCTGGGGTCGGCTGGCCCAGCCGAAGATCTGGATGGGCAGGGTAGTGAAGCCCGAGAGCAGGCCGTCTGGGTCGTAGGTGATGAAGGTCGCGCCGCCCAGCAGCAGCAGGGGGGCGGCCTCACCCATGGCTCGGGACAACGCCAGGATCGTGCCGGTGGCAATGCCGGGTATCGCCGCCGGCAGGGTCTGCCGCCAGACGGTGACCAGTGGCGTGGCGCCCAGGGCCAACGACCCATGACGGATCTCGGTCGGCACCGCTCGAACCGCTTCGCGCGTGGCAATGATGATCACAGGCAGGATCAGCAGCGCCAGGGCCAGGCCGCCGACCAGGACGGTGCCCCGCCTCAGTCCTACGGCGAGAGCGAACCCGGCGGTGAGCATCCCGTAGATGATCGCCGGCACCGCCGCGAGGTTCTGCAGATTGACCTCGATCATCCGGTTGTACCACCGCTCGCCGACGGCGAACTCCTCGAGGTAGACCGCCGCGGCGATCCCCAGCGGGATGGCCAGCAGCGCCGTCACACCGAGCACCCAGACGCTGCCCAGGATGGCCGCTCGGGCTCCGGCCGTCTCGGGGCGCACCGTGGAGGCGTAGCGGGTGAGCAGGTCGCCGTCAAGCCGGGGCAGGCCGCTGAGCAAGGAGTCGACGAGCAGGACACCGAGCACCAGGCACGCGAAGGCCAGCGTGAACCAGAGCGCCACGAGGAAGACCAAGGACGCCGGACTGTTCTCGCCGTGTCGTTCGGACTTGAGCCGGACGCTCGCCGTGCCGGCCAGGGAGCCGATGGTGGCCATCAGTACGCCTCCCGGATCTTGCGGACCAGCCTGATGCTGACCAGGTTGACCACCAGGGTGATCGCGAACAGGGCGATGCCCACGGCGTACAGCGTGTCGAAGGACAACGTCCCCGGCACGCTCTCGCCGGTCGCGGTCTGGGCGATGAACCCGGTCATCGTCTGACCGGCTTCCAGCGGGCTGGTCACCATCGTGGGTTGGGTGCCCGCGGCCAGTGCCACGATCATCGTCTCGCCGATCGCTCGGGACAGGGCGAGCACTATGCTGGCCATGATCCCGGAGATCGCCGCCGGGAACACGACGCGCAGTGTGGTACGCATCCGGTTGGCGCCCAGCGCGAACGACCCTTGACGCAGGGCTTGGGGGACGGCGCTCATCGCGTCCTCCGACAGTGAGGCAACCGTCGGAATGATCATGACGCCCAGCACCAGGCCCGCCGCGAGGACGCTGAACGTGCCCACCTTCAGACCCGCTATGTCCTGCAGTAGCAGGGGGGTGACGAAGGTGAGGGCGAAGAAGCCGTACACCACCGACGGGATGCCGGCGAGCACCTCGAGGATCGGTTTGAGGACCTTGCGCATCCCCGGCCGGGCGTACTCGGACAGGTAGATCGCCGCGCCGAGCCCGAACGGCACGGCGATGAGCAGCCCGATGGCTGTCGTCCAGAGGGTTCCGGTGACGAGCGGGAGAACCCCGTAGCTCTCCTGCCCGCTGAATCGGGGGGTCCATCTGGTGCCGGTGACGAACTCGGAAAACGGCACCTGCCGGAAGAAGGACAAGGCCGGGACCAGCAGCGACAGCACGATCCCGACGGTGACCAGGATGGACAGCCCGGCTGCCAGGGCGAGCAGAGCGAGCACGATCCGCTCGAACGGATGAGACCTCGTCTTGAGAATGCCCCCCGGCCGGGGACCCGGCGCTGTTCCCGGGCCCCCGACGGTCGCCGAAACAGCCATGTTCCTCCGATCGGCACGAGGATGGACGTGGACGGGCCGGTCAGCCGATCGCTTCGACCGCAGACTGCAGCTCGGCCTGCTGCTCGGCGTTGAGCGGGATGAACTGAGCGGCCTCGGTGATCGCCTCGTCGTTGGCGGCGTACCAGTCGACGAACGCCTTCACCTGCGGCTTGCTGGCGTACGCGCTGTTCTTCACATAGATGAACAGGGGCCGGGCCAGCGGGACGTAGCTGCCGTCCTGGGCGGTCTCGGCACTCGGGGTGACGCAGCCGCCGCCGCTGTCGATCTGGACGGGCTTGAGCGTCTCGGCGTTCTCCTCGTAGTAGGTGTAGCCGAAGTACCCGAGCGCAGTGTCGTCGCCGGAGACACCCTGAACGATGACGTTGTCGTCCTCGCTGGCGTTGTAGTCGGTGCGGCTCACGCCCTCCTCGCCGTTGATCTCGTCGGTGAAGTAGTCGAAGGTGCCCGAGTCGGTCCCGGGGCCGAAGAGGGTGATCCTCTCCTTGGGAAAGGCCGGGTTGACCTGGTCCCAGGTGGTGACCTTGCCCTCGGCGGCCGGCTCCCACAGGGTCTTCAGCTCGTCAGTGGTCAGGCACTCGATGAACGGGTTGTCCTTCGACGCCACCACGGTCAGCGCGTCGGTGGCCACCATCAGCTCGGTGAACTCCACCCCGGCGCTCTCACAGGCCGCCTTCTCCTCGTCCTTCATCGCCCGTGAGGCGTTGGACAGGTCGGTCAGGTCCTGGCAGAACTTCTCGAACCCCCCGCCGGTCCCGGAGGTCTGCACGGTGATGTTGACCCCGGAGTTCTCCTCGCGGAACAGCTCGGCCGCCGCCTCAGTGAGAGGGCCCACCGTGGAGGAGCCGTCGGCGACGACCTCGCCGCTGACGCCGCCGCCGGAACCTGTGGACTCGGCCTCGTTCTGACCGCCGCATGCGGACAGACCCAGGGCCAGGGCGATGGCGGCCGGCAGCGCGGCCCTCCGAAGGGTGCTGGACTTCACGGTCGTTGTCGCCTCTCTGGACGCGTCATGGGCTTTCCGGTCGGGTGGCCTCCCCGTTGGCCAGGCCAACCGTAGGGATGGCGCATGAATCCCCGTGCGGACCAGGCTGAACGCGGGGTGAACCTGGACCCAGCAGTGGTTCGGAAGGAGGTGGGCTTGGTCACTCCGAGGACCTGGGTGGCGCACTTTGTCGTCTTTGGCGCCGTTCATGACGTGTGTGCGGCTCAGCGCAGCACAGCGTGCTGCTCGACGGCGACGACGGGGCGCCCCGCCCCGGCGCGGCGCACGTGGGCGACGAGCACCTCGCTGGGTGCCAGGTAGGGGTCGGAGGTCGGCACGTCCTTGCGCGCGGAGACCACGGTGAGCCGGGCCAGGGTGCGCATCACGCCTTCGAGCACCGGTCGGTGCGTGCACAGCAGCGCCGGTCGGCCCCGGTCCACCAGAGCGGTGATGTGCTTGCTGGCTTTGCCGGCGCTGCGGCGGAACCCCCGTTCGGACAGTCCGCCCTTGGTCCGCACCCTCGCCCCGGAGACCTCGACCCAGGGAGCCAGCGTCTGCAGGCAGCGGCGCCACGGTGAGCTGACCACGTTCTCCGGCCGCCAGCAGTCCAGCAGCGCCACGAGGGCCTGCGCCTGTCGCCGTCCGGCGGCCACCAGCGGGCGGTCGGCGTCCGCCCGTGCCCAGGCGTCCCGCGGCCGTGCGGTGGCGTGCCGGACGACGAGCACCGGCGACGTCTCCAGCTCGCCCGCGGCGGCGAACCTGGCCAGGGTGTCCAACGGCACCCGGTCGCCCGGGTTCGTGAGTCGCGCGCCCGCTTCGGACAGCGGGACCCAGGCGACGTCGTCGATCTCCGAGGCCGACGCCGTCCGCAGCCGGGCGTGGATCGTGGTGCCGGCCCAGTAGCTGACCTGTTTCGACAGGCCGCGGGCATCCGGGTAGCAGACCTGGGGCAGCGGGCGACCCAGCCGGGCGAGCACCCCGGTCTCCTCGGCGAGCTCGCGGACGGCGCAGACGGGCAGCAGCTCGCGGTCCTCGAGCTTGCCCTTGGGAAAGGACCAGTCCTTGTACCGGGGGCGGTGCACCATCAGCACCTCGAGCTCGTGGGCACCCCGCCGCCAACAGAGCACTCCGGCGGCCAGGACCGGCTCCACCTGCGCAGCACCGACGGCGTCCCCCGGGGTGTCTGCCGTGGGGGATGCCAGGGTCCTCGCGTTCGTCCCGCCGCCCGGCCCGTCGGCGTATGCAGCGACGCCGTTGCCGGACGCGCCGTCCGCCGCGACGGACCCCACGGCGGGGTGGAGCACCCCTACCGGCTTGTCCTCGACGGGGGCCTGTGGTGCTCCGGCGGACGCCGAGACCGCCGCGGCCGGACCCGATGTCTCGTTCACCGATCAGTGCTCCCGCCGTCAGCGGCGCCGCGCCGTCCGACGCCGGGGCCGAGTCGCGATCAGGTGGGCCTGCAGGTCCCGGCCGGGCTCGGCGAGGCCGTCCTCTCCCAGCGGGGCCACGCCATGCCAGGTCCACTCGCCAGCGGCGTCGAGGTACCAGGAGGCGGTGTGTTCGTCCATGCACAGAGTGAGCATCTCGTCGACCTCAGCGATGTGTCCCGGGTCAGACAGCCGCACCAGGGCCTCGACCCGCCGGTCGAGGTTGCGGTGCATCATGTCGGCGCTGCCGATGTAGACGACCGGGTCGCCGTTGTTGTCGAACCAGAACACCCGGGAGTGCTCCAGGAACCGGCCCAGGATGCTGCGAACCCGGATCGTCTCGCTCAGCCCGGGCATGCCTGGCCGGATCGCGCAGATGCCCCGGACGACCACGTCGACCGGTACGCCGGCCTGCGAGGCGCGGTAGAGCGCGTCGATCAGCGCCTCGTCCACGATCGAGTTCATCTTCAGCCGGATTCGCGCCGGCAGCCCCTCCCGGTGGTTGGCGATCTCGCGCTGGATCCGATCGATCAGTCCGCTGCGCAACGAGCGCGGAGCGACCAGCAACCGACGGTAGGCGGTCTTCGGCGCGTAGCCGGACAGCTGGTTGAACAACCGGGTCAGATCCTCGCCGACCTGGGGGTCGCAGGTGAGCAGCCCCAGGTCCTCGTACAGCCGCGCGGTCTTCGGGTTGTAGTTACCGGTGCCGACGTGGCAGTAGCGGCGCAGGCCGTCGGCCTCCTGCCGGACCACGAGACTGAGCTTGGCATGGGTCTTCAGCCCGACGATGCCGTAGACGACGTGGACCCCGGCCTGCTCCAGCTTGCGCGCCCAGGTGATGTTGGCCTGCTCGTCGAAACGTGCCTTGATCTCGACCAGGGCGAGCACCTGCTTGCCGGCCTCGGCCGCGTCGATCAGGGCGTCGACGATCGGGGAGTCGCCGCTGGTCCGATACAGGGTCTGCTTGATGGCCAGCACCCGTGGGTCGGCCGCCGCCTGCTCCAGGAACGTCTGCACGCTGGTGGAGAAGGAGTCGTACGGGTGGTGCAGCAGGATGTCCCGGGCGCGCATCGAGGCGAAGACATCGCTGGGCTTGGCGGTCTCGACCTCGTTGAGGTGGCGGTGGGTCTTCGGCAGGAACTTCGGGTAGTGCAGGTCGGGCATGTCCAGGTCGGCAACCCCGTTGAGCCCGCGCAGGTCCAGCGGCTCGGGCAGTGTGTAGACCTCGGCCTCGCTCACCCCGAGCTCGCGGATCAGCAGCTCGCGAACGTACGCGTCGATGTCGTCGGCCACCTCCAGACGGACCGGCGGGCCGAACCGACGCCGGAGCAGCTCCTTCTCCAGCGCCTGGAGCAGGTTCTCGGCGTCGTCCTCCTCCACCTCGACGTCCTCGTTGCGGGTGACCCGGAAGGTGTGGTGCTGCAGCACCTCCATGCCCGGGAAGAGCTGGTCCAGGTGCACCGAGATGATGTCCTCGACCGCGACGAACTGGGCGTGGTGCAGCCGGTCGCCGTCCACCCGGATGAACCGGGGCAGCAGCGGGGGCACCTTGACCCGGGCGAAGTGCTCCTTGTCGGTGACCGGGTTGCGCAGGATCACTGCGAGGTTGAGCGACAGGCCCGAGATGTACGGGAACGGGTGCGCCGGGTCGACCGCCAGCGGGGTGAGCACCGGGAACACCTGCTCCCTGAAGAACGTGTGCAGCCGGTCCTGCTCCGACTCCGACAACGCGTCCCAGTGCACCAGGGTGATCCCGGCCTCGGACAGTGCCGGGGCGACCTCGTCGCGGAAGGTCTGGGCGTGTTCGGTCTGCAGCTCGTGGGCCCGCTCCCCGATCGCCCGGAGCACCTCGCGCGGCTCCATCCCGCTGGCCGCGGTGACGGCCAGTCCGGTGGCGATCCGGCGCTTGAGGCCGGCCACGCGGACCATGAAGAACTCATCGAGGTTGCTGGCGAAGATGGCCAGGAACCGGGTGCGCTCCAACAACGGCAGCTCGGGGTCGTGGGCCAGCTGCAGGACCCGGGAGTTGAACGCGAGCCAGGACAGCTCGCGGTCGCCGAAGCGGTCCTCCGGCAACGCCTCCGGCAACGTCTCCGGCTCGGGGGGCGGCGCCACGTCGGTGGCCTCCGCCTCCGCCTCCGCCGGCGGCTGCGCGACAGCCGCGACCGACGTCGGACCTGACCCGGTGGCACGTCGGGTCCGGCTGCGCCGCGCGGTGGTCCTCGTGGCGGCTGCCGCTGTCGAGCTGGTGGGTGGCGAGTCAGCGGAGGTGGCGGGCGTGGTCATGCCAGAGATGGTGTCACGCTCGTCTGGAGGATGGCAGTGACCTTGGCATGGGCGCGACCTGGCTCAGCCGGTCGTCCTGGGCGAGCGGTAGAACATGACGTCGGTGTCCCAGTGCCGAAACCCCAGGCTGCGGTAAGTGGCCTGGGCCGCCACGTTGTCGCCCTCCACATACAGCATGGCCTGGTTCAGTCCCTGCCCCGCCAGCCGGTGCAGGCCGGCCAGAGTCAGCGACCGGCCGAGGCCCAGCCCGTGGTGCGCCGGGTCCACCCCGACCACGTACACCTCACCGATCGGCTCGTGGCCGTGCCCTCCGCCGGCTGCCGACTCCGCACGGTCGCCGCTTGCCCCGTGCACCTTGGTCCAGTGGAAGCCCGCCAGCTCGCCGTCCAGCTCGCCGAGCAGGAAGCCGTCAGGGTCGAACCAGCCCTCGGCGAGGCGGGCGTCCAGGTCCGAGCGTCGCCAGCCGCCCTGTTCCGGATGGTCGACGAAGGCCCGTGCGTTGAGTACGAGCCACGCCTCCTCGTCCTGGCCGACCCGGAAGCTGCGCAGCCGGACCCCTTCCGGCAGCACGGCCGGCGGCAGCGAGTCGTCCAGCGGACGGCGCCACTGTTCCAGGCGCCGTCCCTCGGTGAAACCGAACTGCCTCGCCAGGGGACGCGCGGCCGGGTGCACGCCGTGCGCCCACAGGCGCAGCCGCTCGGTGCCGGACTCGTGGGCGGCGGCGGCGATGGTCGCTGCCAGCAGGGCCCGACCGACGCCGTGGCGGCGGTGGTCGGGGTGGACGACAAGCTCGGCCACCGGACCGGCGACCGGGTCGGTGGGGTCGAGGTGGGCATAGCCGATGATCGAGGAGTCCCCGGGCCGCAGCGCCAGCAGATGCCGGTCCGGTCCCTCCCCGCCGTGTCGAAGGTGCAGCCGCACGTGCTCGCTCAACGGGTTCACGCCGTCCGCTGCCGCGGCCTGGTCGCACAGGGCCGACACCTCTGTGACCTGGTCCGCGGTCAGCTGCGCTGCGGTGCTGACCCGATCGGACACGGGGCCAGCCTAGGGCCGTGACCGACCGGCACCGTGACACCAGGGCCTCGGCCCCGGCCGCGCACCATGTTCGGGTGTCGCCTCGCCCCTTCAGCGGGTCGGGGCGCCGGTCTGGTCCTCGGACCGTCCGGCGCGGCGATCGGCGGGTGCCTCCTCGTCCGGCACCGACCGGCCGGACGGGACGAACCGGTACCCGACGTTGCGCACGGTGCCGATCAGCGCCTCGTGGTCCGGACCGAGCTTGGCGCGCAGCCGCCGCACGTGGACGTCGACGGTGCGGGTGCCGCCGAAGTAGTCGTACCCCCAGACCTCCTGCAGCAGCTGGGCCCGGGTGAACACCCGGCCCGGGTGCTGGGCGAGGTACTTGAGCAGCTCGAACTCCTTGTAGGTCAGGTCGAGCGAGCGGCCCCTCAGCCTCGCGGTGTAGGTGGCCTCGTCGACGACCAGGTCGCCGTTGCGGATCTCGCTGGTGGACGGCTCGCCGCCGTCGGCCTGCAGCTGGCGGCGCCCGGTGGCCAGCCGGAGCCGGGCCTCCACCTCGGCAGGTCCGCCCTCGGCGAGCAGCACGTCGTCCATGCCCCAGTCGGCGGCCACCGCGGCCATCCCCCCCTCGGTGACGACCAGGAGCAGCGGCACCGACAAGCCGGTGGACTCCAGCAGCCGGCACAGCGCCCGGGCGCCGACCAGGTCGCGGCGACCGTCGACCAGGACGGCGTCACATGGGGGAGTGTCGACCAGGACCGCCGGTTCGGCGGGCAGCACCCGCACCTGATGGGTGAGCAGGGCCAGGGCCGGCAGGACATCCGACGAGGGCGCCAGGGCGTTGGTCAACAGCACCAGCTGAGCCATCCGGGCCGTCCTCTCCACGGGTGGGCGTCCGCGTGCGCTGTCCTCGCACCGCGCAACCTGGCGAAAGGCCCCCCCAACCATACTGGGCCGTCGCCGAGGATGATCCGGACGGCGCCGGTCTGTCAGGATGCCCGACGTGATGTCGGCCCTGGTCGCGGTGGTCTCGGTGGCGCTGACCGTTCTCATCGCCGTGGCCGCCCACGCCGGCGGCCTGCTGCTGGCCGCCGCGGTCGCGCTCACCGTGTGCTGCCTCGCGCTCGGCTGGGGGGTTCTGGTGGCCCTGGAGCACAGCCGGAACGCATCGGCCGGTGTGGTCGCGGTGAGTGGTCTGGCGGCCACCGGCCTGGCCCGGTACTCCACCGATGCGTTCGGCCCGCTGGCCGCCTTCGCCGTCCTGCTGGCCTGCTGCCTGCTGCTGGCCTTCGCCCACCAGATGCTGCGTCGGGACGGCCGACCGGGGTTGATCGAGTCGCTGACCGGAACGGTCTCCGGCCAGGTGCTCGCCGTGCTCTCGGCCGGGTGGGTGCTGCTGTCGCAGACCCGGATGGGCAATGGCGGGCTGGTGATCGCCGCCACGGCGGTGGCCACGGCCGTGGTCGTGGTGGTGCTGCCGCTGCGCCGCGGCCTGCGCGGCTGGTTGGCGTTCGCCGCCGGTGTGGTGGCCTCCCTGATCGCCGTCTGGGTGCTGAGCCGGACCGCCCCGGTGGACGCGAC
Organism: uncultured Actinomycetota bacterium; assembly: GCA_963724535.1. Lineage (GTDB taxonomy): Bacteria > Actinomycetota > Actinomycetes > Actinomycetales > Kineosporiaceae > JADJPO01. Next base: position 26,509 of record CAVRVD010000011.1, on the reverse strand, counting down.
CGTGCCCGCCCAGCTGCTCCTCGGCATCGCGGTCTCGGCGGTGGGGGCGGGCACCTCGGTGCTGCTCGCCGGGCAACGCACCGCCCACCAGCCGCTCGGTGTGCTGGCCGCCGGTGCGGCACCGGTGTGCGCGGTCGGCACCGTGGCCTACGCGGTCGCCCGGTTGGTCGGCGGCTGAGCCTGGGCCCCTGCTCCCCGAATGATGACCACTCGCGCAGGTCCGGTGAGGATGCAGCAAGATGGGCCCCATGCCGATCCAGCTCGACGCCGATACCCCGCCCCCGCTGGTCCCGTTGACCTGGTTGCTGGGCATCTGGGTCGGGGCAGGTGTGGTGGGCTACCCGACGATGGAGGCCGACCATCGCTTCGGTCAGGAGGTCGAGTTCAGTCACGACGGCCGGCCGTTCCTGAGCTACCGGTCCCGCACCTGGCTGCTCGACGACGACGGCAACCAGGTCCGCCCGCTCGCCACCGAGACCGGGTTCTGGCGTCCCGGTGGGCCGGCCGAGACCGGTGGGATCGAGGTGGAGGTGCTGCTGACCCACCCGACCGGTTTCGTCGAGATCTACCTGGGGGTCGCCGACGGCCCCCGGGTCACCCTGGCCACCGACGTGGTGGTCAGGACGGCGACCGCCAAGGAGTACACCGCGGCCTCGCGTCTGTACGGGCTCGTGGACGAAGACCTGTGCTGGGTGATGGACATGGCCGCGGTCGGCCACCCCCTCACCTCGCACGTCTCGGCCCAGCTGAAACGGGTGAACCTATCCTGAGCGTCATGGTCGAGCGTCCTGCCAGTGCCGTCACCGACGGTGGCCTGGAGCGTGCGTTGCGCTCGCGTGGGCTGCGAGCCACGCCGCAGCGGCGGATGGTGGCTGACACCGTCGCCGACCTCGGCCACGCCACCCCTGACCAGGTCTGCGAGCGGGTACAGGCGCGGGCCCCCGCGCTGAGCCGGTCCACGGTGTACCGGACCCTGGAGCTGCTCGAGGAGATCGGCGTGGTCACCCACACCCATCTGTCCCACGGCGCCTCGACCTATCACCTCGCCGGGCAGGCCGACCACCTGCACCTGGTCTGCCGTGGCTGTGGCTCGGTCGAGGAGGCCGACCTGTCGTTGGCCGCCGAACTCGACGTCGCGGTGCGCCGCGAGCACGGGTTCCGGTGCGACGTGACCCACCTGTCCCTGCACGGCCTGTGTCGCGGATGCGCGACATGACCAGCGATCGACCCGTGGTCCCAACCCCGGACGGCGACGAGTCCGTCTCCGTCGAGCGCTCGCCCCTGCTCGCCCGCCCCGGCGCGGTACCGGCGCCGCCGGCCGACCTGGATGCCGCGGTCGCCTGGCACTACGGCGATCCGATGGCCGAGCAGCGCAGGCTGTTGGCCGGTTCGGCGGTCACCGACCTGTCCCATCGGGGCCTGCTCACCATCGCCGGACCTGACCGGCTGACCTGGCTGGACTCGCTGACCACCCAGCATGTCGCCCGGCTGCCGCCCGGGCAGGCGGTGGAGGACCTGGTGCTCTCCCCGCACGGTCACGTCGAGCACGCCCTGCACGTCGTGGACGACTCAGAGCGCACCTGGCTGAGCACCGAACCCGGTGCGGCGGGGGCCGTTCTGGAGTTCCTCACCGGGATGCGCTTCCGCCGCAAGGTCGAGGTGACCGATGTCGGCGGGCAGTGGGCCGCCGTTGGCCTGGTCGTGGCGACCGGTGCCCCGCTGCCGACGGGACTGCAGACCCTGGCGATGCTTCGCGGCGGCGAGGGCGGGCCGCCGTCCTGGCAGGACCCGTGGCCCCAGCCCGGTCCGGACAGCGGCGTCTACACCGCAGACGATCTGGACCACCCGGGCCGCCGGCGTCCCTGGCGCGAGGTGTGGGTAGCGCGGGATCGCCTGGTCCAGGCCACTGACGGCCTCGAGCTGGCCGGGTCGTGGGCGGCGGAGGCGCTGCGGGTGGCGGCGTGGCGTCCGCGGGCCGGACGGGAGAACGACCACCGGATGCTGCCGCACGAGGCGGACTGGCTGCGCACGGCCGTCCACCTGGAGAAGGGCTGCTACCGAGGGCAGGAGACGGTGGCGCGGGTCTATCACCTGGGCAGGCCGCCGCGGCGGATCGTGATGCTGCACCTGGACGGGTCCGGGCACGACCTGCCCAAGCCCGGTGCGGCCGTCCACCGCGGCGAAGTGACGGGCGAGGACGACGCGCAGCGGCCGCTCGGACACGTCACCACCGCGGCCCGGCACCACGAGCTCGGGCCCATTGCGCTGGCCCTGGTCAAGCGGAACACTCCCGTCGACGCCCCGTTGCGGGTCGGCGACATCGCCGCCGCCCAGGAGACCATCGCCCTGCCGTGACCCGGCCAGGTGAGGGCGCCGCTTCGCCCGCCGTCTGGTCCTAGAGTGCGCCTCATGAGCGCGACCCTGATCACCGTGGCCCCGACCGGCGCCGAGACGGCCAAGGCCGATGCGCCCGGGCTGCCGGTCACCCTCGGGGAGCTGGTCGAGCAGGCCCGGGCCTGTGAGGAGGCCGGCGCGGCCCTGGTGCACGTGCACATCCGCGACGGCGAGGGACGGCCCAGCCTGGACCCGGCCCGGCTCGGCGACACCGTCGCGGCGCTGCGCGAGCAGACCTCGCTCGTCGTCCAGCTGTCCACCGGCGGCAGCGTGCGCGACGGGCTCGATGCGCGCCTCGCCGTCCTGGACGCGGCACCGGACTCCTGCTCGCTGACCTGCGGGACGGTGAACTTCGGCGACGAGGTCTTCACCAACCCCTGGCCGTTCATGGTCGAGCTCTACCGTCGCGCCCAGAACGCGCAGGTGGTGCCGGAGTTCGAGCTGTTCGACCTCGGGCACGTCACCGCGCTGCGCCGGCTGATCGACCTCTGCGGGCTGCCGTACGGCGCAAAGGTGCACTGCGACATGGTGTTGGGAGTCCCCGGAGGCGCCCCGGGGTCCGCGCAGGCGCTGGTCGCGATGGTGTCCGCGCTGCCGCCGGAGACCACGTCCTGGTCGGCCACCGGGATCGGACGCAGTCATCTGCCCGTGCTCACCGCGGCGCTGTCGATGGGTGGACACCTGCGGGTGGGCATGGAGGACACCGTGACCTTCGCCCGTGGGCGGGCGGTGCGGGACAACGTCGAGCTTGTCGAGCGGGCGGCGCGGATCGCGACCCTGGTGCAGCGTCCGCCGATGTCCACCACACAGGCCCGCGAGCTGCTCGCCGTCCGCCCCGCCTGAACCGAGCCCGCACCGAGCCCGCACCGAGCCGATGGCCAGCCCGCAGCCAGCCCGCAGCCAGCCCGCAGCCAGGCGCAGACCCAAGGCGCAGACCTGGGTGACGGCGCCCGTGTGAGCGAGACCTCACCCGTCCGATTTGCATGTGCTAACTAGAGCAAGCAAAATAGAAGCCATGGCAAGCATCTCGGTCAAGGTCACCGACCTCGGCGACTACCTGCGCGAGCAACGCCAGGCTGCTCGGCTGTCCATCCGGCAGCTGGCCACCCTGGCCGGGGTGAGCAACCCCTACCTCAGCCAGGTCGAGCGGGGCTTGCGCAAGCCGTCCGCCGAGGTGCTGCAGCAGATCGCCAAGGGCCTGCGGATCTCGGCCGAGGCGCTGTACGTCCGGGCCGGGATCCTGGACTCCGAGGGTCGTCCGGACGTCGAGGCGGCGATCGGTGCCGACCCGGCCCTGACCGACCGGCAGCGGCGGGCGCTGCTCGACATCTACGCATCGTTCAAGGCCGAGGGCCACCGTCCCGATCTGACGTCCGAAGCGGCCGCCGTCGCCGATGCGCCGACGCCGTCGCGACCGACCGTCCGGCGGGCCGCGGCCAACCGCACGACCAAGCGCGCCACCACCCCCAAGCGCGCCACCACGACCAAGCGCGCCAGCACGACCAAGCGGACCGGCGGTCAGCGCACCAGAGCGAGCTCCACCACCAAGCCGGCGCCGACGAAGCGGTCCGCGCCGAAACGCAAGACCGGGTCCGACGAGTCCTGACCGTCGGCGCCGATGCCGCCGGGACAGGGCCCACCACACCATCAGCCACCGATCCCACAACCGAACCCCCGCCGGGGCGCCCGCTCCGGCAATGTCAAGGAGAACACCATGTCCGTCGTCACCGACATCCGTAAGAGCGTGACCGAGGCGACCCCGGTGATGGCCGTCGTCGGCGCCACCGACCTGGCCGTCGAGCGGGTCCGCAAGGCGGCCGCCGAGGCCGGCGCCCGCTCCACCGAGCTCACCACCGAGTTCGAGACCCGGGTCACCAAGGTCCAGATCGAGGTCGAGAAGGCCGTCTCGGCGCTCGACCCCGACTACCTGCAGAAGTTCTTCGCCAAGACCTTCGACGCGAAGGCCATCCAGGCCGGCGCCCAGCACGTGCCCGCATTGGCCGTCTCCCGGGCCCTCGAGGTCGCGGGCAGGGTCGAGACCGGCTACGAGAGCCTGGCCGAGCGCGGCAAGAACCTCATCGTGCGGGTCGAGAACCAGTCGGCCACCCAGGACCTGCTGCGTCAGGGCAAGGCCACCGTCAGCAGGGGCAAGGCCGCCGTGACCACCGCCCAGAAGGGCATGGACGCCGCCGTGGCCGACGCCAAGGCCACGCTGACCATCGGTCGCACGGAGGCCACTGCAACGGTCGATGCGGTTGAGGATGCCGTCACCACCGGCACCAAGGGCACTCGCGCGCAGATGAAGCGGACGGCGACCACCGCCCGCAAGCGCACCGCAGCCACCCGGTCGGCCGCCAAGGGCGCGTCCACCAGCGCCACCAAGACCGCCCGCAAGGCGACCCAGGCCGCCAAGGTCACCGCCGAGAAGGTCGGCGACTGACCTCGGCGTCGCCAGCGCCCGAAGAGAAAGCGCTGTTCACCCCACGGTTCGTGGGGTGAACAGCGCTTTCTGTTGGGTCGTCGAGCTTCCACGGGGCGCCCTCGGGGTGCGGTGACTGCGTACGCTTGGGGGATGAACCTTGGCTTTCTGCAGTACGGGGTGCTGCTGGTCCTGGCCGTGCTCGCCTTCGGAATGCAGATCTACGCGCTGTTCGACGCGGTCCGGGCCCGACCCGATGCCTTCGTGGCTGCGGGCAAGCTCACCAAGCAGAAGTGGGTGGCGATCCTGGCCGTCGCGACGGCGTTCGGCTTCATCGCACTGCCGCCGCCGATCGGGGCCGGCTTCCTCAGCTCGCTCGGGCTGCTGTCCATCGTCGCCGTGGTCGCCGCCGCCGTGTACATCGTCGACGTCAAGCCTGCGGTGCGCCAGATCGGCGGGGGCGGTGGGGGCGGCGGCCATTCGGGTCCCTACGGCCCCTGGTGAGGCCGGACCACCACCCAACGCTCTCAGTAGTCGCTTCGATACTTTCTGCCATGGAACGCGGTAGACTCGCGCGACAGCGACACCGTGTCGCGTTGAGCTGTCGAACAGGTTCGACGGAGGGGACGATGCGGGGATGACCGAGTACAAGGCCGGTGGTCGACGCCGGATCGACCGGGTGCTGGCTCCTGACTACCTCGCCGACCTGGATGCCCTCGACGTAGCCGAGCTGCGGGCCCGTCGCGCCGAGGCCGATCAGGAGGAGACCGACCTGTCCTACGCGCGGCGGCTGCTGCACGGTCGCCTCGACCTGCTGCGCGCTGAGCGCGAGGCCCGAGAGGCCGGACAGGCGACGCCACCGCCCGGCACCACGTCGGACGCCGAGCTGGTCGGACGACTGTCCAAGATCCTCGCCGACCGGCCCCGGGAGAGCCACGGTCTGGGCCGGCACCTGGCGCGGCTGCGCCCGAGCCGGATCGGGCAGAACCGTCGTGAGGCCGAGCGAGCGGTGGCCGACGTCAGCAGCTCGGACCTGTCCCAGCTCTCCGACGTCGAGCTGCTCGGCGCCCTGGACCACCTCGAGGATGTCGAGCGCCGGGTCAGCCGGTCTCGCCGCGAGGTGCAGAAGGTCGTCGACACCCTCACCGCCGAGCTGGCCCGGCGCTACCAGTCAGGCCAGGTGCCGGTCGCAGTGTCCTGATCCGTCGCGGCCCGGCCGGGTCCCACATCTAGGCTTCCGGCCATGTCTACCGCCGTGCTGGCCCACGTCATCCGATCGGGCTTCGTCGAGAGCGTCCACCACGGCTCGGCCGTGGCGCTCGGAGCGGACGGCGAGTCGGTGGTGGGGCTCGGCCGCCCGGAGGTGGCCGTCTTCCCCCGCTCGGCAAACAAGCCGCTGCAGGCCGTCGCCCTCCTGCGTGCCGGCCTGAACCTGGACGGTCACCTCCTCGCCCTGGCCGCCTCCAGCCACTCGGGGGAGCGCTACCACCGCGATGGGGTGCTGCGGATCCTGTCCGGGGCCGGGCTGAGCGAGCAGCACCTGGCCACCCCGGCCGACCTTCCCCTGGACCCCGTCGAGGCCGATGTCCTGACCCGCGCCGGCCAGGGCCCCTCCCGGCTCGCGCACAACTGCTCGGGCAAGCACGCGGCGATGCTGGCCACCTGCGTCGTCAACGGGTGGCCGCTGGACGGCCACCTGAAGCCCGATCACCCGCTGCAGCGGCACATCGCGGACACCGTTACCGACCTCGCCGGCCAACCGCCCGCGGCGACCGGTGTGGACGGCTGCGGTGCCCCGGTGCTCGCCCTGGCCCTGACCGGTCTGGCCCGGGCCTTCGCCCGGATCGCCACGGCCACCGACGGCTCGCCCGAGCGGCGGCTCGCCGACGCGATCCGCACCCACCCGGAGTGGCTCGGCGGCACCGGCCGGGACGTCACCGAGCTGATCCGCGCCGTCCCTGGTCTGATCGCCAAGGAGGGGCACGAGGGCGTGTTCGCGGCGGCCCTGCCCGACGGGCGGGCGTGCGCGGTGAAGATCGCGGACGGCGCGGCCCGCCCCCGTGGGGCGGTCCTTGCGGCGCTGCTGCGCCGGCTCGGGGTGGACGAGCAGCTGCTCCCCGTGCTGGCTCCGCCGGCACAGCTGGGCGGCGGCCGCCCGGTGGGCAGGGTCGAGGTCGTCGGGATCTGATCGGACCCCCCGAGCGGGATGAGCACAGCCTCACGTCGGTGGGCATCACAAGCATGCGACGTGACGTCGTGCGCAGGCAGCGCGGGCGGCGGCGGGGGATCTGGCAGGCTGACCTGGTGCGGGCAGTGGTGCAGAGGGTCAGCCGGGCGGCGGTCGTCGTGGCGGGTGAGCGGGTCGGCGCGATCGAGTCCCCGGGGTTGGTGGTGTTGCTCGGCGTCACCCACGACGACGGCGAGCAGCAGGCCCAGACCCTGGCCCGCAAGATCGCCGGACTGCGCATCCTGCGCGAGGAGCGCAGTGCCCTGGACGCCGGTGCGCCGGTGCTCGTGGTCAGCCAGTTCACCCTCTACGCCGACACGAGCAAGGGCCGCCGCCCGTCCTGGTCGGCCGCCGCGCCGGGGCCGGTCGCCGAACCGCTCGTCGAGGCGTTCGCCAAAGCCCTTGCCGACCAAGGGCTTTCGGTGGCCACCGGGAGGTTCGGCGCGGACATGCAGGTCGAGCTGGTGGGTGACGGACCGGTCACCCTCATCCTGGAGGCCTGACGATGCGGATCGAGGTGGCCCCCGGCGACATCACCGCTCAGCGGGTGGACGTGATCGTCAACGCCGCCAACTCCGCACTGCTCGGCGGAGGTGGGGTGGACGGCGCCATCCATGCCGCGGCCGGCCCGGCCCTACTCGAGGAGTGCCGGCGGCTGCGGGCGACCAGCCTGCCGCACGGTCTGGCGGTCGGCGCAGCCGTCGCCACCGGTGCCGGACGGCTCGCCGCTCGGTGGGTGGTGCACACCGTTGGTCCCAACCGGCACGCCGGGCAGACCGATCCGGGCCTGCTGACCTCATGCTTCCGCACCAGCCTGCTGCTGGTCGCCGAGCTCGGCGCCGCCTCGGTGGCCTTCCCCGCGGTCAGCGCCGGCGTCTACGGCTGGGACGTCGCCCAGGTCGCCGACCTGGGGGTCGGTGCCGTCCGGGCCGTGGCCGCCGAGGGCCGGGCCGGGGGAGTCGAGCTGGTTCGGTTCGTGCCGTTCGGGCCGGCCGCCACGACGGCGTTCGAACGGGCCGTGCGTGGAGGCGTCGAGGGGCACTGAGGGCGAGGAGGCGTCGAGGACGGGATGGACCTGCTACTGATCCGGCACGGCCAGTCCGGCAACAACCTGCTCTGGCAGCAGACCGGCTCCAGCCGGGGCCGGTCCCCGGACCCGTCGTTGACCGACCTCGGAGTGCGCCAGGCCAACGCCGTCGCCGACGCCATCGCCGCCGAGGGCTACGGACCGCGACCCACTCACGTCTACACCAGCCTGATGTTGCGCGCCGTCCAGACCGCCGCGCCGATCGTCGAGGCCCTCGACCTGCCGCTGTTCGGTCACCGGGAGCTCTTCGAGGTGTTCGGGCCGGTCGTCTACGACGCCGACCCTGCCGACCCGGACGACGTGCGCCCGCACCCGGGGGCAGGCCGCGCCGAGCTGACCGCGGTGAGCAGCCGTCTGGTCTGGCCCGAGCACCCGGTGGCGCCCACGTCGGCCGGCAGGGCCGGCTGGTGGTCCGGGCCCGTGGAGCGGATGGCGGACGTGCCGGACCGGGCGGCGCGGGTGGTGGCCGCCCTGGTGGCCGAGCACGGCGACGACGCAGCCACCGTGGCGCTGGTCTGCCACGGCACCTTCGGCCAGTTCCTGTTCCGCCGGCTGCTGGGCATCGAGTCGATGACCGGCTGGGTGGAGCTGCAGAACACCTCGGTGACCCGGTTCGTCCAGGTCACCCCGGACAACCTGCCGACGATCGCGGTCGCGGTCAGCCGGGTGGACCACCTCATCCGGCTGGGTAGTGCCGCCGTGTCCGGATAGCCAGCCCGCCGGCTCGGCGGACGGGTCAGCGCCGCCGGCGGCGGCGGACCACGCCGGTGGCCGCGGCGGCGAGGCGCCCACCTACTCCGAGGCGGCCCGCCCCGAGCCGGACCAGCTCGCCCCGGCGGGGGCCGCCGGGCACGTCGCGGGGCAGCGAGGGCGCCGAGACCAGCCAGCGTGGCACGTCGAGCAGCCGCAGCGCGCTGTCCAGTCGCTCGGACTCGAAGATGCTCTCGGTGTCGAGCTCCTCGGCGAGCAGCTCGAACAGCTCCTCCCCGACCTCCGGTCGGGAGCAGGCGCCGGCGTAGGCATGGGCGTGGTGAGCGCCCTCGGGCTCGGCGAAGACCGCGTCGTCGTCCGGGGCGTCGATGCTCGGGTCGCTGACGTAACCGCCCAGCTCCCTCGGGGGCTGCGAGCCGTCGTCCCCGGTGCCGTCCCAGCCGTCCAGACGCAGCACCTGGTCGCGGTCGACCCGCGCCACCACGGCCACCGTGGACAGCTCTCGGGCCAGGGCCAGCGCGAGCTGGAGCAGGCCACGGCCGGACCCGGCCACCGGTCCGTCGACCGCCTCGGGCACGACGAGTAGCCAGTCACCCTCCTGGGGGCCGAGCCACCCGGTGAACCGCTGCTCGGCCAGCCGCGTCAGGACGTCGTCACGACCGGCCCGGACGAACATCCCGGCGTAGCTGAGTCCCACCATGGCCGTCGGGTCGTCCGGGTTGGGTATCACCAAGCTCACCGCCCCAGAAGGCCACGGATCCGTCGATGCGGGCGGACCCGACGGGAGGAGTCAGCCGGAGTTGCGCACCCGCCGTGGGTTCGCGGTCCCGACGACCGGTGGCTGCACCGGACCGGAGTGGGCCTTGAGGCGCTCGAACGATCGCCTGATCTCGGCCTCGGCCTCCTCGCGGTCGGCCCAGTGCGCCCCCTCGACGCTCTTGCCCGGCTCGAGGTCCTTGTAGGTCTCGAAGAAGTGCTGGATCTCCAGCCGGTCGAAGTCGGAGATGTGGTCCAGGTCGGTGACGTGCTTGACCCGCGGGTTGCCCACCGGGATGCACAGCACCTTGTCGTCGCCGCCGGCCTCGTCGCGCATGTGGAACATGCCGATGGCGCGGCAGCGGACCAGGCAGCCAGGGAAGGTCGGCTCCTCGAGCAGGACCAAGGCGTCCAGCGGGTCCCCGTCCTCGCCGAGGGTGTCCTCGATGAAGCCGTAGTCGTGCGGGTAGCGCGTGGAGGTGAACAGCATCCGGTCCAGTCGGATCCGGCCGGTGTCGTGGTCCACCTCGTACTTGTTGCGCTGGCCGGCCGGGATCTCGACGGTGACCTCGAACTCGAACTCCACCTGGCACTCCCTCGTCGTCGCGTGCTGGAGACTACTCTCGCAGACCCGCCGGACCCGGCGGCAGCATTGACAGCGACGAAGGGGGGTGTATCAGTCGTGCGGCGAATGGGCGCGCTCGGCGGTCTCGTCGTGGCTGCGCTCTGCCTCGCCCCCGCAGCCGTCGCGGCGCCGTCGCCGGTCCTCGGCGCGTCCGACGTGGCACCGCCGGGCGCGGTGATCCCGGTCCCGGCCGCCGCCGTCCTGCCGGCCCTGGACGGCCAGGCGCCGGCCCCGACCGCGGGCGCGCTCGCCACCGCCCTGGCCGCGGTGCTGGACGATCCCGCCCTCGGTGGTGCGGTGGCCGCCCAGGTGGTCGACGTGGCCAGGGGCGAGGTGCTGCTGGCCCGCTCCGCCGACAGGGCCGCCGTCCCGGCGTCGACGGCCAAGATCCTCACCGCGGTAGCGGTGCTGTCCCTGCGCGGCCCGGACTCCACGTTGCCCACCCGGGTGGTGCAGACCGCCCCCGGCCAGCTGGTCCTGGTCGGCGGCGGCGACGTGCTCCTGGGCCCCGACGCCGGCGACCCGGACGCCGTGGTCGGTCACGGTGGCCTGGGCGACCTGGCCGTCGCCACCGCCCGCGCGCTGAGCGCCTCCGGGCGCACCGAGATCACCCTCGCCGTCGACGACACCCTGTTCACCGGGCCCGCGGTGAGCTCGCAGTGGCGCCCGAACGACGTCGCCGGCGGGTTCGTCGCCCCGGTCACCGCGCTGGCCCTGGACGCCGGCAACGTCACCCCGGGACGGCGTCCGGCACCCGGGATGCCGTTCGCCCGGTCCAGCGACCCGGCACGCGCCGCCGCCGCCACGTTCGTGCGCCGGCTGGGTGAGCAGGGCATCACCGTCACCGGCGCCGTCGCCCGTCGGGACTCCCCGGTCGACCCGGCAGCGGCAGTGCTCGCCGAGGTGACCTCGGCACGCCTGGCCGATCTGGTCGAGCAGTCGCTCACCGACAGCGACAACACTGCCGCTGAGGCACTGGCCAGGCTGGTCGCCGTCAGCAGCAACCACCCGACCACGTTCGGCGGCGCCGGCGCGGCCGTGCTCGAGGCGTTGGCCGGGCTCGGTGTGCCCACCCAGGGTCAGACGATGGCCGGTGGTTACCGAATATATCGCCGCCGCAAAACGCGACGACGATGAGGTCAAGCGCTTTGTCGAGCATCTGTGCTACGTGACGATTGACGCCACCGGCGAAAATGGCTGGCCCGAACTTTCCGAAGCTGATCCGCAAGGACGTGGTTCAGGCCTTCTACTTCTCTGTCGCCCCATCGCTCTTCGGTGCGATTGCCGAACGGCTCCACCGTCACGGATCGCCAATCGCGAAAGCCGCATCGTCGTCGAAAAACCTTTCGGCCGCGATCTGGCCACGGCGCACGAGCTGAACGAGACGCTGGCCGCGCATTTCACCGAACATCAGATCTACCGGATCGACCATTATCTCGGCAAGGAGACCGTCCAGAACCTGATGGCGGTGCGCTTTGCCAATATCCTGTTCGAACCGCTCTGGAACGCACGCCATGTCGATCACGTCCAGATCACCGTGGCCGAGACGGTCGGTGTCGGCGGGCGCGGCGCCTATTACGACAAGTCGGGCGCCATGCGGGACATGGTCCAGAACCACATGATGCAGCTTTTGTGCCTGATCGCGATGGAACCGCCCTACCGGTTCGACCCCGACGCGGTGCGCGACGAAAAGCTGAAGGTCATCCGCGCGCTGGAACCTGTCGGGCCCGAGGACATCGTGCGCGGCCAGTATCGCGCGACCGACGAGCGCCGGGCCTACCGTCGAAGATGCCGAAAATCCGCCTCGACCACCGAAAGCTACATCGCGCTGAAGGTCGATATCGCCAACTGGCGCTGGAAGGGCACGCCCTTCTACCTGCGCACCGGCAAGAAGCTGCGCGCGCGCGACCTCGGAAATTGCCGTGGTCTTCAAGGAGGTCCCGCATTCGATCTTCGGCGACGACGAGGGCTGGCGCGAAAACGTGCTGACGATCCGCCTGCAGCCGAACGAGGGCATGAACCTGTACGGTGATGATCAAGGAACCGGGGCCGGGGGGCATGCGCCTGACCGAAGTGCCGCTCGACATGTCCTTCGCCGACGCCCTGGGCGAGGATGGTGCCGATATTCCCGACGCCTATGAGCGGCTGATCATGGATGTGATCCGTGGCAACCAGACCCTGTTCATGCGCGGCGACGAGGTCGAGGCGGCCTGGGCCTGGACCGATCCGATCATCGCCGGGCTGGGAAGCGCGCAGCGACAAGCCCAAGGCCTATGACGCCGGCTCATCGCGGCCCCGAGGATGCGCTGATGCTGCTGCACCGCGACGGGCGACGCTGGCGGGAGATCAAGGAATGAACCTGGTCGAATATCCCGACCGCGAGCTGATGATGTTCGGCCTGGCCGATGCGCTGGCCAGCGACCTCGGCGCAGCCCTGCGCCAGAACGACCAGCGTCAGTTTCTGCGGTTCCCGGCGGCACCACGCCGGGGCCGGTATTCGATATGCTGTCGGTCTCAAGCTTGACTGGGATCGGGTCGACTATCTTCCCGAACTGACGAACGCTGGGTGCCGCGAAGACACGAACGCTCGAACGGCCGGTTGATGCGGCGGCGGCTTTTGACCAGCCGCGCCGAAGCGGCGCAACTTCGTGCCGCTTTACGCCGAAGCGCCCGCACCCGAAGCCGGCGATGAACGGGTTGCCGCGGCGGTCTCGCCGCATCTGCCGATCTCGGTGCTGCTGCTTGGCATGGGCGACGACATGCACACCGCCTCGCTTTTTCCCGGCGCCGACCGTCTGGCCGAGGCGCTGGCGCCCGATGCGCCGATCCTGATGCCGATGCGCGCCGCGGCGGCGGGCGAGCCGCGCGTGACGCTGACCGCGCGGGTGTCTGGCGGATGCAATGGCGACCCATATCGTCATCACCGGGGGCCGATAAAGCGGGCGGCCATTGAACGGGCCAGACCTTGCCCCCTTGAAGAGGCGCCGATCCGGGCGGTCTCGGCCAATGCCACGGTGCATTGGGCACCCTGATCGGCGGGTCGTCACTCCGAACACAAGGATCGTGGCATGACCCTGTGGAAAGACCTCAAATCCCACTACGACCGCCTCAAAGCCGCACGATCCTGTCGCTGTTCGACGGCACGACCGCGCCGCGGATTTCTCGATCCGGTCAGAGGGGATGCTGTTTGACTATTCCAAGACCACGATCGACGCGCAAGACCCGCGACCTTACTGATTGAACTCGCCGTAAGCGACCGATGTCGCCGCCCGGCGCGATGCGATGTTTTCGGGCGCAAAGATCAACGAAACCGAGGGCCGCGCGGTCCTGCACACCGCGTTGCGCAATCGTGGGCGCGCCGGTCATGGTCGACGGCAACGACGTGATGCCCGAGGTGCGCGCCACCCTTGCCCGGATGGATGCCTTTGCCCGCGAACTGCGCGCGGAGTGTTCAAGGGGCAAGGTGGGGCGATCACCGATGTGGTCAATATCGGAATCGGTGGCTCAGACCTTGGCCCGGCGATGGCCTGTCTGGCGCTCGCCCCCTACGCCGCGGCCCGCGCACCCATTTCGTCTCGAACGTCGATGGTGCGCATGTCCATGATGTGCTGGCCGGGCTTGACCCGACAACGACGCTTGTCATCGTTGCGTCCAAGACCTTCACCACAATCGAGACGATGACCAATGCCGAAACCGCGCGGGACTGGATGGCGGCCAAGGTTGCCGATCCCTCGACCCAATTTGCCGCCGTCTCAACCGCTTTCGACAAGACCGCGGCCTTCGGTATCGCGGCTGAGCGGGTGTTTGGTTTTGAAGACTGGGTTGGCGGGCGCTATTCGATCTGGGGTCCGATCGGACTGTCGCTGATGCTGGCCATTGGGCCGGACGATTTCGCTGACTTCCTGGACGGGGCTGCGGCGATGGATGCGCATTTCCGCAAGACACCGTTTGCCGCAGAACCTGCCGGTCATGCTGGCGCTGGTCGGCATTTGGCACAACCAGATCTGCGGCTATGCGACGCGCGCGGTCCTGCCCTATGATCAGCATCTGTCGCGCTTGCCCGCCTATCTTCAGCAGCTTGAGATGGAAAGTAACGGCAAGCGCGTCGCGATGGATGGCAACGACCTGACCATGAAGTCGGGCCCGGTGGTCTGGGGCGAACCCGGAACCAATGGCCAGCACGCATTTTACCAGTTGATCCACCAGGGCACCCGCGTGGTGCCGTGCGAATTTCTGCTGGCGCGCGAAGGCCATGAACCCGACCTTGTTCACCAGCACATCCTGCTGATGTCCAACTGCCTTGCGCAATCGGAAGCCTTGATGAAGGGGCGCAGCCTTGACGAGGCCCGCGCCATAATGGCTGCCAAAGGTCTGACCGGGCCCGAGCTGGAGCGTCAGGCCCGCCATCGGGTCTTTCCCGGCAACCGCCCGTCGACCACCTTGCTTTATGCCAGACTTTCGCCCTTCGTGCTGGGCCAGGTCCTGGCGCTTTATGAACATCGGGTATTTGTGGAAGGGGTGATCCTCGGGATCAATTCCTTTGACCAATGGGGGGTAGAACTGGGCAAGGAGCTGGCACTTGCCTTGCAACCCTTGCTGGAGGGCAAAGCCGATGGGGCGCAGAAAGATCCCTCAACCCGCATGCTGGTGCGATTTCTGACCGATCCCTGATCAGCGGTCTGGCGCGCCAAGATCGGGCAGACTGCGCCGGGGCATTCGGCCTTACCGCGCCATGAGGCCTGAAATATGGTTTGCACATCCTTCCAGCGCGGCGAAATCATCTTCGATAACCCGCACCGCAAAATCATCCATGAAGGTTGAAAACCGGCCCTTGTCGCGGAAGGCTGCCGCAAACCCGTGCTTGCGCAGCAGCGGCCTGAAGGCCCGCGCGACGCCACCCGCAAGATAGATGCCGCCAAACGGCAGATGCACCAGCGCAAGGTCGCCGACAACCCGGCCCAAAAACCGCACAAACGTCTCGGCGGTTGCCGTGGCGACCGGATCGGTGCCCAGGGCGATACGCTGCATGATCTGACCGGCATCAACTGCCCCCGTCGCCTGGCTGCCCGCCATTTGCGCGCCGTGCCAGCTGTAAAGCCCTTCAAGCCCACGTCCCGACAACACGTCTTCGATACTTGCAAACCCGTGCGCCGCCTCGATATGGCGGGCAAGGTTCAGATCCGCAGCGTCGCGCAGTGGCAGGCTGATATGGCCACATTCGCTTGCAACCGCCAAAAGTCCGGTCTGGCCGCGATGAACCGGTGCTGCATTGAAGCCGGTGCCGATGCCGACAACAAGTTGTGGCCCAGGGCGCGGGTTCTGTGCTCCGGGAAGGGCTTCGTGCATCTTGTCGGGCGACAGACGGTCCAGCGCATAGCCTTGCGCCTGCAAATCGTTGATGACAGCGATCCGGACGCTGCCCAGAACGCTTTCGACGCCTTTCGGGGTTACCACCCAATCAAGATTGGTCATTTCGGCGCGACCGTCTTGCACGGGGCCTGCCACGGCTATGCAGGCACCTTTGCACGAAACATCGCCATGATCCCGCAAAAACCCCGCAAGGATGCTTTCAAGGGTGTGCGACTCCGCATTTGCAAAGCGCCTTATGGTGTCTTTTGCGACAACGCCGTCATGCGCCAGTGCTACCCGGGTATTGGTGCCGCCGATATCCGCCAGAAGGACGGTCACGGCTGGCCGGGTTGGGGTATTGGGCATCACGGAAATCTCACGGCACAATGGCAAGGTCGAAACGAGCCTGCCCGCCTGTGATAAGGCCTTTCGGGGATGGGCGGCAAGCGTCAGTCGCCGCATGGCCGCATCGGCGTGCCAAAATTGGCCCGAGCGGGGCAGGACGGCGCCCTTGGCTACGCTGTGCCTTGTTACGCTGGTGCCCAGCTACCTTGCGCCCAGTTACCTTGCACCCAGTCCTTCACTCTGTGTTTCGCCAGCGCAGGCCGCACCTAGCCGGCGGGAAGACGGATTATCAACGCCAGGGAAAAGCCGATCAAAGTGATCATCAGCGATGATGACAGGACCATGGCCACAAGCCCGG
The DNA here is from genome assembly GCA_963724535.1 of uncultured Actinomycetota bacterium. GTDB lineage: Bacteria > Actinomycetota > Actinomycetes > Actinomycetales > Kineosporiaceae > JADJPO01. The sequence goes on along the minus strand of CAVRVD010000011.1, from coordinate 10,238 downwards.
TCGCCCGCAAGGTAACCGTCTTGAGAGTCGAGGGCCGCGATTTTTGTGCAATCATGTTTTTCATAGCCCCACTCAACCGCAATTTGGTTTAGCCGCGGTTAACCACGCCGCCATCCGTCAGGATTCCTGCGAAATAATCCGATCGTTCAGGTCCGGCTGCTCAACCGATGCGCTAAGGGTGGCGGTCCTGATCACTCGGCCGAGATCTTGATGACAGGTTCCATCGCGTCAAATTCAGCCTGGGGCAAATGACATTTGACCTGATGTCCGCCTGCCAAGTTTCGCATCGGCGGCATTTCGGTATCGCACAATCCCCCCGGCACTTTCGACTTCCAGCCGCAGCGGGTCTGGAACGGACACCCCGGTGGCGGGTTCATCGCAGACGGAATATCGCCTTCCAGAAGCACCCGCTTTTTTTTGACGCGGGTATCTGCGATGGGAACCGCCGACAAAAGTGCCTCGGTATAGGGGTGATAGGGCGGCGCGAAGACCTGATCGGTGGTGCCAAGTTCAACCACATGGCCCAGATACATCACCATCACCCGGTCGGCGAGGTAGCGCACGATCGACAGATCATGGCTGATGAACAAGAGCGTCGTGCGGTTTTCACGCTGAATCTCCATCAAAAGATCGGTGACGGCGGCCTGAACCGAGACATCAAGTGCTGACACCGGCTCATCGGCCACCACGACCTTCGCATCGCCGGCAAAGGCCCGCGCGATCCCCACGCGCTGCTTTTGGCCGCCCGACAACTGCCGTGGCATCCGATCCGCGAAGGCACGCGGCAGTTTTACCAGGTCAAGCAGTTCCAGCATCCTCTCCTTGCGCGCGGCATCGGTAGCCCCGCCCTTGCCGAAAATCTCGAGCGCGCGGATGATCTGGCGCCCGACGGTCATCGAAGGGTTGAGCGTGTCGAACGGGTTCTGGAACACCATCTGCACACCCGAAACCGTATCGACGCTGCGCTTCTGGATCGGCGTGGACTGGATATCGCGGTCATAAAGCATGATCTTGCCAGAGGTGGCCGTCTCAAGCCCCATCAGGACCTTGGCGAAGGTTGATTTGCCACACCCGGATTCGCCGACGATTGCCAAGGTCTCGCCTTCATGCGCCTCAAAGCTGAGGGTTTCATTGGCCTTGACGACCTTGGTCAGCCCACTAGCAAACATCCCCGACGAGACTTCGTAGTATTTGCGCAGGTCTTCCATCTTGAGGACAACATCGCCAATCGGGGCCTTTTCCCTGACGGCCTTGGCCACCGCCTTGGCGTTCCAGTCAATCTCGGCCACCCGCAGGCAGCGGGTGCGGTGGCGATCATGGTCCGACACGGACACCATCGGGATGTCCCCGGCATCGCAGAGACCCGCCTTGAAATAATCGCAGCGCGGGCCGAAATTGCAGCCCTTCGGGCGTTCATGCGGCAAGGGAAAGTTGCCGGGGATCGACACCAGCGGTCTGGCGTTCTTGTCGGCACCGGGCAGCGGAATCGACCGAAACAGCGCCTGGGTATAGGGGTGCTGCATCCGGTCGAAGACATCGGCGACATTGCCGGTTTCGACCGCCTCGCCGGAATACATCACGCAAAGCCGGTCGCAGACATCAAGAATAAGGCCAAGGTTGTGGCTGATGAACAGCATCGAGGTGCCGTATTTGTGGCCCAGATCCTTGACCAGATCGACGATGCCCGCCTCGACCGTCACATCAAGCGCGGTTGTCGGCTCATCGAGGATCAGCAGCGCCGGCTTTGACATCAGCGCCATGGCGATGACGATGCGCTGCTGCTGACCGCCCGAAAGCTGGTGCGGATAGGCCTTGAGGATGCGGTCCGGGTCGGGCAGGCGCACGTCGGTGACGATCTGACGCGCAAGCTCCCAAGCCTTGGCCTTGTCCATGCCCTCATGGATCATCGGCACTTCGATCAGCTGCTTGCCGATCTTCATCGCCGGGTTCAGCGAGGCCATCGGTTCTTGATAGATCATGGCGATTTCCGAACCGCGAAGATGGCGCAGCTCTTCCTCGCTCATCGTAGTTAGGTCGCGGCCCTTGAACTTGATCGTGCCGCCGATGATGCGGCCGTTCTTGCCCAGATCGCGCATCACGGCGAGCGCGACCGTGGACTTGCCGCAACCGGATTCGCCGACAAGCCCCATCGCCTCGCCCGGCATGACATTGCAGGAGAAATCCATGACCGCGGGGATTTCGCGCAGACGGGTGAAGAAGGAGATCGACAGGTTGTCAATCTCGAGGATCGGCTTGGTCGGATCCCATGGGTCCTGGTTGGTCATCGTCATCTCCCGGTTGGTCTTGGGAGGGAGGCCGGGGGCTTTGCCCCCGGACCCCCAAGGTATTTTTCAACAGAAGAAGGGCGGGGTGGCCCGATCTTCAGTCCCTCAGGCTTTCTTCGCGCAGGCCGTCAGCCAGAAGGTTGAGGCCGAGAACAGGCTCATCAGCGCCAGCGCCGGCACGAAGGCCGGGTGGGGAGCGATCGTCAGAAGCTTGCGTCCGGCGTTGATCGTTGAGCCCCAGTCCGGGCTTTCGGGCGACAGGCCGAGGCCGAAGAAGCCCAATGTTCCGAGCAGGATCGTCGTGTAGCCGATGCGCAGGCAGAAATCGACGATCAGCGGTCCGCGGGCGTTGGGCAGGATTTCCCACAGCATGATGTACCACGGCCCCTCGCCGCGTGTCTGGGCGGCAGCGACATAGTCGCGCGTCTTGATGTCCAGCGTGATGCCGCGGACGATCCGGAACACGGTGGGCGAGTTCACGAACACCACCGAGACGAAGACGATCAGGATATTGCCTGGGATGTGCAGCAGATCGAGCCTTTCGGGCAGGAGTGAGACGCGGGTGCCGGGTTCGCAGACCAGTGCCAGATAGAGATCACCCGCCGATCACCACGATCAGGGCGATCGACCATGATTGCGCAGGCCGGGCTTTACGTAGTAGCGCGAGTTGATCAGCAAGATCAGAAAGATGATCGGGAAGATGAACAGCACCACCGCCATATATTGCGGCAGGCCGGTTTCGACGATCTCGGGCGTGACCAGAAGGTAGAAGAGCAGGATCACCGGGAAGGCCAGCACCAGGTTGGCGAGAAAGCTGAGGCCCGTGTCGAGCTTGCCGCCAAAGTAGCCCGCCGGCAGGCCAAGCGTGATGCCGACCATGAAGGCGAAGAGCGTGGCGAGCGGGGCGATCTCGATCACGACGCGGCTGCCGGCGACCATGCGGCGAAAACACGTCGCGGCCCAGGTGGTCGCCGCCAAGGAGGTACCAGCTGGTGCCATCGGGCAAGACCGTGCCCGGCAGCTTGTTCTTCATCTGGCTGATCTGGCTGAGTGTGTCATGGGTGACGATCATCGGCGCGAAGATCGCGGTGAAGACCCAGAACATCACAATGGCGAAGCCGATCATGCCGATCGTGGAATCGAAGAGCTTGCCGTAAAGGCCCAGCCGGCGCTTGAACGTGATCGACAGGGCGAAGGTCGACAATCAGCGCGATCCAGACCGGCAGAACTGCTTTGCACAGGATGCAAGAGTGATGGCGCCCCAGTGAGGTCTTCCATGTCAGCTGATCCGGATTCGCGGGTTCAGGAAGACATAGCCGATGTCGGAGATCAGCTGGGTGACCAGCACGACGAAGACGGCCACGACCGAGCAGGCCAGCAGCAGCTCGATGTCGTTGTTGCCGGCGGCCTGCACCAGCGTCCAGCCGAAGCCCTTGTAGTTGAACAGCGTCTCGACGATGACGACGCCGTTCAGAAGCCACGGGAATTGCAGCATGATCACCGTGAAGGGCGCGATCAGCGCGTTGCGCAGCGCGTGTTTCATGACGATGTTCGGAAAGCTGACGCCCTTCAGCCGCGCGGTGCGGATGTATTGGGCGGTCATCACCTCGGTCATCGAGGCGCGGGTCATCCGGGCGATATAGCCGATGCCGTAAAGCGCGATGGTCAGCACCGGCAGGAAGAAGTTCTCGAAGGTGATGTCATCCATCGCGGTGGTGGCCGTGCCCTTGAACCATTTCAGGCCAACCGCCGAGGACGAGAAGATCGCGATGAGAATGACGCCCGAGACATATTCCGGCGTTGCCGTCGATGGCGATAGAGAAGGTGGACAGCGTGCGATCCAGCCGTGATCCCTCGCGCATGCCCGGCCAGCACGCCGATGATCAGCGCGACGGGCACCATCACCAGCATGACCCAGAACATCAGCATGCCGGTCAGGCCCAGCCGGGTTGCGATGATCGTCGACGACCTCATCCTTGAAGACGTTGGATATGACCCCAATCGCCCTGCAGGACACCGCAAAAGCGCGGGCGCGTTTCGGCGGTCGTCGCCACGGGTGATGCAGCGGCCCGGTCACCGTGCCGTCTCGTCGGTGCGGGTCCAGCCGGGCGCAACGCCCAGCCATTCGCCATAGCGTTTCAGCAGCGGCTGACGCGTAGCCGTTCTTGTCCAGCCAGCTTGGCACCTCCTCGTCGGTAATCCGGAGCCCGGCCTCGGATTTCGCGACCTTTTCAAGGTTCGGGCGGCAGGTTGGTCAGGAAGAACACGACGAAGGTCAGGCAGAGTGCCGACAGGATCATCATGACAGACGCGCCGGGCGATGAATTTGAGCATGTTCCCAATTCCTCGGCTGTCGGGCAATGGCCGGCAGTCCCCCGAACGGTCGCGCGGCAGCGACCTTGCGCAGCGCAAAGTAGGGCGCGCGATCACTGCCGCGCCCCCGTGTTCCGGATCAGGCGTCGATCCACCACTTGTAGTGGTGGATCTTCGAAGGTCGGGTGCATGTCGGCACCCATGCACATTCGGCTTGGCGTGGCGGTAGAGCGACCGCCAGTAGGGCTGGATCAGCACGCCTTCATCTTGCATGATCTTTTCGATCTTGGCCATCACCTCGCGGCGCTTGTCCGCATCGGCGATCGACATGGCTTCGGCCAGCAGACGCGTCGAACTCGGCATTGTGCAAAGGCGCGTTTCGTTCCAGGCCACGCCGCGACTTGTAGGCCAGCGCCAGAACCTGCACGCCAAGCGGGCGCATGTTCCATTCGGTCGCCGAGAACGGATACTTGGTCCAGTCGTTCCAGAAGGTCGAGCCGGGCAGGATCGTCCGCTTGATGTTGATGCCGGCGTCGCGGATCTGTGCGGCGACCGCATCGCAGGTTGCCGCCTGCCAGTCGTCGTCGATCGAGATCAGTTCGAACTCGTGATCGGCCATGCCAGCTTCGTCGATCATCGCCTTGGCGGCTGCCGGATCGACCGTCAGCGGGGCAAGCTCGGCATATTCCGGGTGGATCGGGCAGACATGGTGGTTTTCCGCCGGCTGTGCCAAGACCGGCATAGCCAAGTTCCAGAACGATCGCGTTGTCGACCGCATCAGTTGCAGGGCCTTGCGGACCGCTGCGTCCTTGTAGAGATCGGCGTCCTGGTTGAAGCGCACCGCGATCGTTGCCGAGGTGACGGCTTCGGACTTGGTCCAGCCAAGGCCGTCGAACACCTCGACGAAATCGCCGTCGGTCTGATAGGTCACGTCGATCTCGTCGGCTTCGGCCGCAGCGGCAACGGCGGCGACGTGTCGGTGCCAAGGTCGATGTAACTCGATCCGGTCAAGATACGGGCCGCCATAAACCTCGGTGCCCCACCATGTGTGATCGGCGTTCTTGACCAGCACCTGCTTGACGCCAACCTCGTTGGTCTCGGGCAGGTAGGGGCCGGTGCCGATCGGCGTTGTTCGCCGGGTCGCCGTTCTCGTAGCTCGATGTGAACAACGGCAGCCGGATAGTCGGCCATGCCGACGATGATCGGTGATATCCGGCGCGGTAAGCACCAGCTTGACGGTGTGGCATCGACAACCGTGATGCCGCCTTCGCGGGCTTTCTTGGTCTCAGTCCACCAGCGCGCCCATGCGCGCGGCCATCGAGTTGCCTTCAACCTCGGCATCGCACCAGCGGTTGATGTTGTTGGCAACGTCATCGGCGGTGAAATCGTCGCCATTGTTCCACTTACGCCCTTGCGGACGTTCAGCGTGTATTCGGTGGCGTCCTCATTGGTGTCCCAGCTTTCCAGCAACATGCCGCGGAGCGTGCCGTCGCTGTTGTATTCGACCAGATAGTCAAGCCAGCCACGGGCAAAGTTGGCCAGTTCCGACCAGTCCCAGGTGCGCGGGTCTTTCCGGCCTTGGTTTCCATGTTCATCCGCAGCGTGCCGCCCGAAACCGGGTCAGCAGCGCGGGCAGCCGTTGGGGCCGCAAGACCGATCAGCCCGTAGGCTGCGGCTGCGGAAACACCCAGTGCAGTCGTGCGTGCCATGAACTCGCGGCGGCTCAGAGTGCCAGCCTTGTGTTCCTCGGCGTACATGACTGCCGCCTGATGCAGCGCATCGAGTCTTAACGTGTTTCGTCATTCTTTTACTCCCTGTGCGAAAGTCCGGATCGTTCGCTGTCTGTGAACCCCGGTCTGCGCCGGGTTTTGACGAGGCGACAATTGAACTCAGGCCCATATGCGCACCGTTTTGGACGACACGTCAATGTCGGAATACGACACTACAGCGCTATGACGGTATTTCGCCAAAAAAGACCGGAGTTTTTTCCGCCATCACGGAATTGTGACCATCAACTCGACTTGCGGAAGGCTGACGGGGTTTTGCCAACCCGGTGCTGGAAAGCGCGGGTAAAATACGCAGCCGAATTAAATCCCAGCGAACTGCGCCACCTGGCGACCGGTGTGCGTGTTTCCGTCAGAAGCTTTCGCGCCTCGAAGTATGAGCCGGTCGTGCAGCAGGTCAGAGGCCGACCTTCCACAGGTCTTGTTGCAGACCCGCGTCAGGTGCGTGGAGGTCACGCCAAGTTCGCGCGCAAGATCGCTCACGCCCATGCCGCTGCGGAAGTTCATGCTCCAGAATGTCGGCATAAGCCCGCGCCAGCCTGCGCGAGGCATCGGGGCGCTTGGTCTCATCGCCGGACACTGCCGCCTGACGCTCCAGCCAGCACACCCAAGGATGCCCAGATAGTGCAGCGCCGCCTTTTCCTTGCCGGGGCGGTCGGTCTCGGTCTCGCGGACGATATTCTCGATGATGCCCGACAGTTCGCTTTGTGGCACCACATCACGGATGCGCAGATGCATCGGCGATTGTCGGGCAGGTCCAGCCCGTGATCGCGGCCAAAGAACAGCGCCGTCCCGAAGGTCTGCGGCCCGACCTCAAAGCCATGCATCACACCCGCCGGAATGTAGATCGCATTGTGCGCGCCATAACCGCGCGTGATACCGCCCACGGTGATCCGCCCCTGACCACGGGTGAACCACAACAAGAGCGGCTCCGCATAGGCCCGCATCGCCTCGACCCGCCAGCGACCGCCGCTGGCAAGCCGCGAGAATCGGCACCAGTCGCAACGGCTTCGCTTCGGCCTCGGGAAGGGCAACTGCCGGACGCGGCGCACGGCGCCCCACGGCTTTCGCAGGCGCATCTTTCTCGGTCACAGCCGTCTGGGGCTGTGCAGCGGGGCGCCTGCCATTCTCGAACTGAGACAGCGGTGGGCCTGAGAAAAGTTTTGCCATGCGTACATTGCCTTTCAGTCGGTGGGATTGAGGCGGGGCAAATCAACCTAATCGGTATTCATACAAGCATACTCGGCCGCAAATTGCGCCGACCAGCTAGGTGCGTTTTATGCAATTTCCCGGGAGAAGGCCAAGGAAAAACTTCTGCCAAATCAAGCTGTCGGCAAAGGCTGGCCGAATGCTCAGATGATAGGCAGATCGGGCCTTACGGCCTGCCACGCCCCCATCCGCCGCCGCAGCCATGTCCGCTGGCGCTTGGCATATTGGCGGCTGGCGGCTTTCGCGGCACATATAGTGTCGGCGATCGTGGTCTTCCCCCAGAAGATGGGCCACGAACTCCGCCGCGCCGATGGCGCGTGGCCCAAGTGCCGTCGGTTGCCAGATCGGCAAGACCGCCTCGACCTCGGCCAGCGCGCCTTGCGCGATCATCTGCTCAAACCGCTGGTCGATGCGCGCGGCAAGCCAGTCACGATCACACTTCAGCTATAGAAGCGTCGCCGATCCGCGGCAAGATCGCCGGGCCGGTTTCCGTCCTGCCAGTCGGCAAGACCGCGTCCGGTCGTGCCAAGCACCTCCCACGCGCGCTGGATGCGGGCAGGGTTGCGCAGGTCGATAAGGGCGCGGGGTGCGGGTTCAAGCCGCGCGGCCATCGCTGCCGCGACCTCCTCGGCGATAAGCCGTCTCCGCGGTCTCGCGGATCTCGGCCGGGATCGCCGGTATCTCCGCCAGGCCTTCGGTCAGGGCGGTCAGGTAAAGCCCGCTCCCGCCCACGATGACCGGTGCGGGATGGTCATCGCCAGCAGCGTCCTTGACCTCTCGCAGCCATTGTCCAACCGGACCAATCGTCACCGGGGTGTTCGTGGCCGAACAGGAAATGCGGCACCCGGCTTCTTCGGTCGCATCGGGCCGGGCCGACAGAACGCGCCAGACCGACCAGACCTGCAAGGCATCGGCGTTGACGATCACCCGCCCTTGCGCCTTGGCAATCTGCCAGCGCCAGCGCCGATTTGCCCGAGGCGGTCGGACCCGCGATCACCACTGGTTTATCGGCGGGAATTGCGTCCAGATTCGCAGAGTATTGGTTCCGTCATACGCACTTCCCGCAATCTGTCGTGTTTCGCAAGTCTCACCCGTTGATCCTGCCGCCAATTTCGGCCATTTTGCGCGCCAGCCGATCGGGCAAGCGGCCAAGCCGGACCAACCGAAGCAAGATGCAAAGTGAGAATTCATGACCGGGGCAACTGAAGCCCAGCGTAACCTACAAACGTGTCCTGCTGAAAATCTCGGGCGAGGCGCTGATGGGCGATCAGGGCTACGGCTTGCACCCGCCGACCGTCAGCCGCATCGCCGACGAAGTCAAATCGGTCCACGACATGGGCGTCGAGATCTGCATGGTGATCGGCGGCGGCAACATCTTTCGCGGCCTGCAAGGCTCGGCCCAGGGGATGGAGCGGACAACTGCCGACTACATGGGCATGCTCGCCACCGTGATGAACGCGCTGGCGATGCAGGCGGCGCTGGAAGAGCTTGAGTATTCACACGCGCGTCATCTCGGCCATTCCGATGGATCAGGTATGCGAACCCTACATCCGGCGCCGCGCCGTGCGTCACCTTGAGAAAAAGCGCGTCTGCATCTTTGCCGCAGGCACCGGCAACCCCTATTTCACCACCGACACCGCCGCGACCCTGCGCGCCAATGAAATGGGCTGCGAGGCGATCTTCAAAGGCACCAAGGTCGATGGTGTCTATGACAAAGACCCCAAGAAACACGCCGATGCCAAACGCTATGACATCGTAAGCTATGACGAGGTGCTGCAAAAGCATCTGGGCGTCATGGATGCGTCGGCGATTGCCCTTGCGCGCGACAACGACCTGCCGATCATCGTGTTTTCGCTGGACGAACCCGGTGGCTTCAGGGGGATTTTGTCGGGCAAAGGCACCTATACGACAGTCAAAGGCTGATGATCTATCTTTCCCGCAGTCGGCGTCCTGTATTGTCGCGCGCCAAGACTGGACGAAATAATGACCGCTTCAGAAACGAGAACGGAACCTATGTCCGACGATATCGATATTGATATCGATGACCTGGAGCGCCGGATGGACGGGGCGATGGCTGCACTGCGGCACGAATTCGCATCGCTCAGGACCGGGCGCGCCTCGGCCTCGATGGTCGAACCGATGCATGGTCGATGCCTACGGCAGCCTGACGCCGATCAACCAGGTGGGCACCGATCAACGTGCCGGAACCGCGCATGGTCACGATCAACGTCTGGGACAAGGCAACTGGTCGGCAAGGTCGAAAAGGCGATCCGGGAAAGCGGGCTTGGGGATCAACCCGCAGCTCAACGGCACGATCATCATGTTGCCGATCCCGGAGCTGAACGAGGAACGCCGCCGTGATCTGACCAAGGTTGCCGCGCAATATGCCGAAAGCGCCCGCGTCGCGATGCGCAACGTCCGGCGCGACGGTATGGACCAGATCAAGAAGGCCAAGTCCGACGGCATGTGCCGAGGACGACCAGAAATTCTGGACCGACGAGGTGCAGAACCTGACCGACAAGGCCATCGCAGGCGTTGACAGGGCGCTTGAGACCAAGCAAGCCGAGATCATGCAGGTATAAGCCGCTCAGCGGGTGCCGGGAAGGGCAGGGCCAATGGCCGCGAAGGACATCACCGCCAGAACGGC